>JBCDIU010000011.1:0-187473 GCA_038748615.1 Planctomycetota bacterium
GGAGCCATCGTCGATTTCACCGTTCTCAATGCTGATTTGGGAACCCGAGATCCCTATTGCCATCTTGGCGTTGACGGCTGGTTTGCCCGCCGGCGTCATGACGGTCGAAACGATCGCATCTTGCCGCTGGAGCTCAAAGTTGTGGGTGACCTGACCCTCGCTGGATTGAATATCACGGGATGTTTTCACGCGATATCCGAGCGCCTCGACGCGAATCAGTGCCGCCACGGCGACGCGATCAAACGTGGCGCGGTATGAGCCGCCCGTTGCCGTTTGGGATTCATTCTCGATCCAGTCGATACCGATGCGTTCATCTTCGTTGCGCAACCCTCGGACGACACGGAATCGATCAACCGCGGCGCCCGTTTCGGCGTCAACCACCTTCCCTGACACCGTCAGCGGTGCCGGTGGAGAAAAGACAAACTCCTCCGAACGAGCTTGAAGCCGTTGGTCCGTCAGTTGCATTCCGCCCGGCCGACAGATGTCGGCCTCGAACGCGTCTAGTGGCGCCTCCTCCCATTGCCAGACGCCCTCTTCATCGGCGTACTGATTGACGTGATCGAATTCGAAGTAGTCAATCCGCCCTCGCCATCGCTGGAAGAAGATGCGCGCCCTGGGAATTCCCACACCATTTTCGTCGATGACTCGAACGCGAATCCGGCCGCCGTCCTGCAGCACAAAGTCCACTGGCGACATATCCGCATCGACACGCAACTCTTTCAATTCCATTGCCTTGCCGGGCGCGAAGACAACTATCCTCGTCATCTCGGGTTTACAGCCGATCAGCTGGTACTGCCCACTGGTGTCCGTGGTCGCCTCGCGGAGATCGTTGAGGAACTGGGTCCGCACGGTCGCGCCCACAACGGGCTGACCGGCGTCGTCGGTGACTCGACCACGGACGCTCAAGCCTTTCGGCATGACGACCGGCCGCGTGCGATCAACGTCCGATTTCACTTCGAGACGATCTCGAGTCAATCGTTGGATGACGCTACCGTGTTCTGGATGCGTGATTTCGACACCAATATCGGTGTAGGACTCGGGGACACTATCGAACCGCCATAATCCATCGAGATCCGTGGTGGGGCGTGCTCCGACTCCCCGTTGCTGCGTATCGCCGGGTCGTTGCTTGTAGTCGATGCTCAGCCGCACTTGGGCATCTGCAACGGGCTGACCAAGTTCATCAACCACCAGACCTCCTGCGGACCATCCGCGTTCCAGTTGCACCGTGAATTCGGATGGGATCGTTTCGGGATGAAGCCGCGGATCCCATTCTGCCAAATAGGGACCATACCCGGCTTGTTTGATCCTGAGGCTAAAGCTTCGTGGTGGCACTCGACCCAGTGCCAACTCGATGCGGCCGGCGTCGTCGGATCGTATTCGGATACGGGATCGATGATTGTCGACGTATTCACCGGCTCGAACACGAGTTGAATCGAAATCGACAAGCCCTCGCAACTCGACCTGCACGTCACCGACCGGTTGCCCGTCTGGGTCGACGATCGCGAGACGAAAAGGGTTCGCCGTCGCGGAAGTGGACTCGGCAACCGTCGGTGCAACGAGTACGAATGCCACACCCGCCAGCAACGCAGCCACCGTGCCCCTGGACAGTCCAGTGGGTTCCCCAATGGGCTCCCCAAACAACCTCGCGACCCGTCGTCTCAACTCGGACGGGCAACGTCCGGTTGCGGCAATCGCCGACACCTGACCTCGGTCTTGGTTGGGATGTAACTCGACGACGTGTAACAAAGCCTCGGCATATCGAAGCCGTGGCTGCCCATCGGCGGAAAGCATTCCACAGGCGTGGTCATCGCAGCAGTATTCGCGCAGCGTGCTGACTCGGCGGCTCAGCCACCAAATCGCAGGGTTGAAGAACAGGACCGCCTCAGCGAGACGCTGAAGCAATTGAACCCATAGGTCGTTTCGTCGGATATGTGCCAACTCATGGGCGAGGATCAACTCGAGGTCATCGACGGATAGTCCCGTCAGTGCCGAGCGGGGTAGCAAGATCATCGGTTTGAGTAGCCCGACCACCTTCGGAACCAACACACTCTCCGCGTGGGCCAGCGCTGGTACCGTCTCGAGCGACCAACGTCGGCATATCTGCGCAAGTGCCTCGTACGCTGGTCCCGAGACGATCGGTTGAGCAGCATGACGAAGACGTTCCAGGGTGACCGCCGACCAAGCCAGTCGCCCCAGCATGATCACAACGCCGGCGAGGTATCCAGCGACCAGCCAAGGCGTGAATGGGCGCCAGTTCAATCGATCCATGGATTCGGGATTCGGCTCGGCGACGTCTGCCGGCTGGGTGACACCGGATGGTGACGCAGTGATCGGCTGGTCTGCCCTGCCCATCGGAATCGAACGGATCGGCATCGCGCTGCGACTCGATGTGAACGGAGATGAACCTCGATCGACGCCGGCAGCTGAACGCCCGATCTCTGTCGGTGTCGATGACGGCTGATACGAAAGCAGGACGTGGGTGACCGGCATTGCAATCAAAGCCAGCGACAACGCTACCGCGTGGACAACGTAGGCGCCATGATCACGTTGCCTGCCCATCACAAGGCCGATCAGCCATGCGATGGATGCCAGCAATGCTGCCTGCCAGAGCGAGTGCAACAGTGTTAGGCAGAGGACCTCACCGGCAACCGGATCCATCTCGATCATGAGTCCATCTCCTTGGCTTTGCGCGAAATCATCTTGCGAAGCTCGCTCAATTCCTCCGCATCGAGATCATTGGTTTCCAATAGATTGAGCACCAGTGCCGTCGGCGAGCCATCGAACGCTTTGGATACCAGGTCACCCATCATCCGCCCGACGACGTTTTGCCGTTCATCCTTGGCCGAGAACAGGAATGCCTTGCCGTGTTTTCGCCGACGGACAAAACCTTTGCGATGCATGATGTTGAGCATCGTGACCACGGTGCTATGGGCCAGCGGTCGACCGGCTTCCTCGCCAAGCCGAGAGCGAACCTCACGTACCGGCAAAGGCGACTGGGCCCAAAGCACTTTGAGGATCTCGAGCTCGAGCTCGGTGGGATGCTCCGATTCGCGTCGCGCCATACGTCAATCCTTGCTTCGAGCGGGATGGTGAAAAGGTCCCGCGGACTCAATCAACGAATTCTTTAGATGAATTGTATGGCGGTGCGATCGTGGGTCAACCCAATCGTCGAAAGATTTCGATGATCGGATGGATCTTGGCATTGACGGGCGGACCAAATCATCCCGGAACCGCGACCCATCCGTGGTCAGCGCCAGCCCCGACGATCGACTGAAGCGGAACCGTAGGCATTTTTTTGGAGGTGAATCTCGATCGGCTTCTTCGGTTCCTCACGTGATCAGTGGCATCCAAACCCACCGTGCTCTAACCTGAAGGATTCCGAGTTGTCCATTCTCTGTCGCACTGGGAGCCGTCCGGTGGCCCTCCTTTTCAAACGGATTCCGCCGCGTTCACTGTTGGCCGTCGTCTCGATCGTGCTGTCGTTGCAAACCTTTGCGGCTGAAAGCAGCGGGGCCGATGCATCCGAGGGCGCGCCACCCGCGGGTGCGAAGACGTACCTGATCGACCACGCCGATCTCTTTTCCGATGAAGAAGAATCGGAATTTGAACTCCGATTGGGCGACCTTTATATCGAAAGTGCGTGTCCCACACTGATGGTGACGATGCCGGGACGACAGCCTGGCACGAGTCTTCGTGATGTGGGTGCGTACCTCTTCAATGAACTCCGTTTGGGGTCGATGAAACCTAGCGATCCGCACTGGGAAAACGGCATCCTCATTTTGATCGACGCCAACCAACGCGTCAGCCACATCCACTGCGCCAATGGTTGGGATGGTCGGGACGTCGAGCGGATCCGTCGAGTCAATGGCAGCGTGATGCTTCCGTTGGTCAGCCAAAATGATCCGGCGGCGGCTGTTCGACGGGCTTTGGCTGAAATCAAACAGATTGCCAGTTCCAAACGAACACGCATTGACTCGTATTGGCAGTTTTATGTCGACACGCAGCGAGAACAGTGGCGAATCTTGTGGCGGGATCTCGTGACGCTGGTGACCGCTCCGACGTTGAAGCACACGCTTGTGACGCTGTTCTTGATCATGGGGGGCATCTTCGCTTGGGAGTGTGTCCGTCCGTGGCGCAAAGACCAAGAACGGTTTCGCGAAGGTTTTGCGTTGGACTTGTTCTACACCGTCTTCAGTTACGTCTTCTTTTGGGGTTTGGTGGGCACGGCCCTCTGCACCCTGACCGCAGCGATGTTTGACAACGCGCTCTACGACTTGTTCGGCATCGAGAACTTAGTCGCAGTGCGACTGACGATGATGCCCACGTGGATGCGTTTGGTTTCACTGCTGCTGGCGATGGAGTTTTTTAACTACTGGATCCATCGTCTACTGCATCATCATTCCTGGGCATGGGAGTTTCACAAAATCCACCACTCGGCACCGAAACTGGATGTACTCAACGCCGCCAGGCTGCATTTCGGCGAACGATTGATTTACCAGGCGTTCTCCTATGTTCCTCTGAGCATGATCGGATTCGAGGTTTCGGCGACGTTCTACATGGGACTGTTTCAGACGTTCCTGTCAAATCTGACTCACGCGAACGTTCAGTTTCCCATCGGACCCCTGAAGTACATCATCAACACGCCCCAACTCCACATCTGGCATCACGAAAACGAGTACCACAAACGTGGGAACGTCAATTTCGGGGACTCGTTGATCATCTGGGATCTTGTTTTCGGAACGTTCTACTTGCCCAAGGATCCTGTCGACACATCCAAACTACAGATGGGATTCGACGGCATTGAGAATTACCCGCAAACGTTCATTGCACAGACGGTCTTACCTTTCAAAGCGATCGCACAATCCATTGCGACAAGACTTCGCGGCGGATCGTGAACGACTGTTTGACCCAAAACGCAAGCGCGAGAAAAGCACCAACGACATGAGCAAAGTCCTCATCATTATTGGCGACGCTGCCGAGACTCTCGACACGATGTATCCCTATTACCGTTTGCAAGAGGCGGGATTTGAACCTGTCGTTGCGGCCCCGGAGACGCGCCGCTACCAGATGGTGATGCACGAGGTGAAGCCGGGCTGGACGATCACCAAAGAGTGGGAAGGCTACACGATTGAAGCGGATGTGGCCTTCGCCGACATTGATCCAGATGATTATGCCGGCATCCTGTTTTCGGGTGGACGGGCACCCGAGTACATTCGTTACGACCAAGACTTAGTTCGAATCACGAAAGCCTTCTTTGCCGACAGCAAACCGATTGCCAGTGTCTGCCACGGCGTCGAGATTCCCGCCTATGCCGATTGTGTTCGGGGACGGCGGATGGCCACGGTGGCCAAGTGCCGATTCGACCTGGAAGTCCGCGGTGGCACCTTCGTCGACGAACCATGCGTGATTGATGGCAACTTAGTCAGCGGCCGCACATTCCATGACAATGGACACTACGTCGGTGCATGGATTCAACAGTTGCAAGAGGCCACCAGTGCCACGGTTCCAGCGTAATTGTTTGGCTGGATGGCGGTGTTGAGATCGACCATTTCAAGGACTCGGGTCGGTTCGACTGATGCTACGACACCAGCGGTTGCACGACGTGGCCATGGACATCCGTCAATCGGAAATCACGACCTTGATATCGGTAGGTCAGTCGCTCGTGATCGATGCCCATCAGGTGCAAAATGGTCGCATGCAGATCATGGATGTGAACACCTCCGGAGACCGTGTTGTAACTGAACTCATCCGTCGCACCGTGGACGTGGCCGGCGTTGACACCACCACCTGCCATCCACATGGTGAAACAACGCGGATGATGGTCTCGACCGAAACTACCCTTAGTGATTTTGCCCTGGCAATAGCTTGTGCGCCCGAACTCGCCTCCCCAGATCACCAGGGTGTCGTCAAGCATCCCGTGGTTCTTTAGATCCTGAATCAGCGCGGACGTGGGTTGGTCCGTCATGCGACATTGGTTGGCGATCGCTTTGGGTAGGTTGCCATGCTGATCCCAACCGGGCTGATAGAGCTGAATGAAACGAACACCACGCTGCGCGAGCCGTCGGGCGCGTAGGCAATTGGCCGCGTAGGTTCCCGGTTTGCTTACATTGGGTCCATACATCGATAGGGTCGACTCCGACTCATCCGAGATGTCGGTGACGTCCGGAATCGACGTTTGCATTCGGAAGGCCATCTCGTATTGAGCGATTCGGCTATCAATGGCCGGATCCTCGGTCGTGGTGAGTTGGATCTGATGCAGATCGCGGAGGCGATCGAGTGCCAGGCGACGACTATCGACGTCAATGCCCGGCGGCGAATTGAGGTAGAGCACCGCGTCTCGATCGGCGCGAAGCTCGACACCGTCATACTTGCCCGGCAGAAACCCGCTGCCCCAAAGGCGTGACACCAATGGCTGTCCGCCGCGTTGGTTTGACACCATTACCACGAAGGCGGGCAGATCCTCATTGTCACTACCGAGTCCATACCAAGACCACGCACCCATGCTGGGGCGGCCTGGAAACTGGGATCCGGTTTGCATCATCGTCACACCCGGTCCATGGTTGATGGCTTCGGTATGCATGGACTGCACGACGCACAGATCGTCAGCGATTCTTGACGTGTGCGGCAACAATTCGCTCAACCAAAGACCCGACTCACCGTGTTGACGAAACTTGAACGGCGACCCAACCAGGGGCAAGCTGGATTGATTGGCGCTCATGCCGGTCAACCGTTGGCCCTGCCGAACAGATTCCGGCAGCTCCTGACCATTCATTTTGTTGAGCAATGGCTTGTAGTCATACAAGTCAATCTGGGAAGGCGCACCGGATTGGAACAAAAATATGATTCGTTTCGCTCGCGGCGGCACGTGCTGCGGCGCTCCATCGCCGACGGTCGCCGCGGAGGCAACGTCACGATGCAATAGATCTGCCAACGCCAGCGAGCCGACACCATAGCCAAACCGTGACAACCACTGGCGTCGCGACTGGCACGGTTGATCGAGACTCACGGAGTTCGGGTGGGGCGCAATGCTCATGGTATTTTGAATTTGCCGGGCGTATCGCATGTGTTTGGATTCATTGGTGTCGAACGCTTTCATCCAGATTCATGACGGTGTTGATCAAGACGGTCGTTGCCGCCAAATCGGTCTTGGACAAGTCATGAGGGCACTTCCAACTACCAACAGACAAGAATTCATCGGCGCGATCGGGATGTTGTGTGAACGTGTCACGCTGCTCACGTAGTAGTTGGCACAACGTGCTCTGTTCGATAGCGGATGGTTTTCGGCTCGTCAGTCGTCGGAAGGTTTCCTGGCAGATGAGATCATCGTCGTTGCCGAATTTCTCGATCAAACCGGCGGCCATGGCTCGTGAGGCTTCGATGAACTGATTCCCGTTAAGCATCACCAGTGCTTGCAGCGGTGTGCTGGTGACTTCCCGTTTGAGTCGGCAAACCTCGCGCGTCGGTGTGTTGAATGTCATCATCACCGGCGACGGCGATGTGCGCTTCCAAAATGTATAGAGGCTCCGTCGATACAGATCCTCGCCTTTTCCAGCCTTTAGCGGCGTGTACGCGAGCGCCACGTCGTAGGGTTTGACGGGCGGTCCGCCAACGCGATCGACCAGTAACCCACTGACCGACAATGCATTGTCGCGAATCATCTCAGCGGACAAGCGAGGCTGCGTACCCCGGGCCAGGTACACGTTTTCGGGGTCACGTTCTCGCTGCACCGCGGAAACGGTGCTCGTTTGACGGTAGGTTGCCGATAACGCGATCTGTTTGAGTAGCCGACGGACATTCCAACCGTGGTATACGAAATCGCGGGCTAGCCAGTTCAGCAGATCCGGGTGGGAGGGAACTTGACCCTGGTTCCCGAAGTCCTCTGGCGTGGCGACTAAACCACGACTCAGCATCATCTGCCAATAACGATTGACCGTAACCCGCGCGGTCAGGGGATGGTCATCGCCGACGAGCCATTGGGCCAGTCCCAGCCGATCCCGCGGGAGCGATTCCTCCATCGATGGCAGGCACTGGGGAGTGGTCGGTGTAACGGCTTCGCCGCGGCTGTCATACACACCCCGACCCAGTACGTAAGACTGTCGTGGCTGGACGGCTTCTCGCATCACCATGATCGCCGGTGTGGCATCCATCGCGTCGTTGGCCGCCGCACGTGCGGCCCTCAGCTGCTCGCGTTGTGTCTTCGATTCCTTGTCCACGGCAGCGAGGAAGTAGTCGATCAAGTCGTCTTCCTGCGTTGGTGTTCTTTGGTCACCTGGCGTGGAAAGCAATTGATCCAATGAACGCCCGTCGTAAAGCTGACGCACCTCGATCGCCGAGATCACGCGGTCAAAGAGTCGGAACTCATCAACACGGCCGCGGGTGAAACCACGGTCACGGTACCGCGATCCGATCGCCAAGTCTTGATATCCGGATCTCCATTCGTCGATGCGTCGCGTTAAGCAGTCTGCTTTCACGATGGTCGCAGCGGGTTCACCGTTGATGTAAATCTTCAGTCCGTCGGCACGACTGGAACCATCGTAGGTCACCGCGACGTGAACCCAACTAGACGAATCCATTGGCTGGGCCGTCTCGACGGCGATCGCGTCGCCAGGCCAGAAGTGACATAACTTGGCCGAGAGCACTCCGTTCTCTTTGGTCAGCTCATACCCAACCGAGCCCGCATCGTCCCAACCACGAGACCGCCGATAGATGACACCGCGTTGGTCCACGTCGGCGGTCCAAATCCACAGGGACGTCGAGAAGGCGTCATGCCGCCGAAAGTGACCCGCGCCTGGTATCACCACGGCATCATCGCCCGTTAGTTCGATGGCCCGACTCTCGCGACCATCCACCAATCGATTGACGCGTGGAGTGACCGCGTTGGGCCCCGCCGAGTTGGTCAACGAAGCCATCGTTTCGGGTGGACGATTCTTGCCCATCTCATCGAGTGAATCGTCCGGCGCCACGTCCAACAGTTCGTCAAAGTCGAGATGGGTGACTAGGCCGGGCGGTGGATCGGCTTCGTGATCAGACAGCGACTGCAGCCAATCCTTGGCCCGTTCTCGATGGTCGCGGCGGAGGAACGCGTCATAACTGGATTCGGCACGCTGGAGTCTTCGTCGGGTTTGATCGATCTGCCGTTGCTGATCCTGGTTGGGGAGCGGCATGGCCGGCGTTGGTACCGCATCGGTGAAGAAAGAGATCAATCCACGTTCATCAATGTTGTCAAAGAACGCACCCAACGAGTAGTAATCCTTGGTCGGCAGCGGGTCATATTTGTGGTCGTGACATCGACAGCATTCCAACGTCAATCCCATGAATGCGGCACCCACGGTGTGGATTCGGTCTGCCACATTCTCGACGCGAAACTCTTCAATCGCGACTCCACCCTCCTTCTTGTGCGAATGCAATCGGTTGAATGTGGTTGCGAGCCGCTGTTGTGGGGTGGCATCGGGCAGCAGATCACCAGCAAGTTGCCACACGACGAACTGATCGTACGGCATGTTGTTCCGAAAGGCGTCGATCACCCAATCCCGATACGGCCACACGTAACGTGGGTCATCGCGCTGGTAACCGTAGGAGTCGGCATATCGCGCAACGTCCAGCCATTCACTGGCGAGTCGCTCGGCACTCGCCTCGCTCGCCAACAGTCGATCCACGACTCGGTCGTGGGCACCGTGCTCTTGATCGGACAAGAATCGATCGAGGTCTTCGATCGTCGGTGGCAAACCCGTCAGGTCAAACGTGACACGACGCAGCCATTTTGAACGCGACGCTTCCGCCGCCGCAACGAGTGCTTTCTCGCGATGGGTCCGCGCGATGAATCGATCCAGCGGCGACATCAACGCGGTGGTCGGCGCGGTCCATGTTGATTCGGGAATCTCGACCGACGCTGGTAACGGCTTGAATGCCCAGTGTGTATCAAACGCCGCTCCCTGCCGAATCCACTCGTCGAGGATGGTGCGCTCCTCGTCGGTCAGTTGCTTCAGAGCGTCGGCTGGCGGCATCGGGTCGTCCTGATCCCGGATCCGCCGATGCACTTCGCTGGCATCCAAGTCGCCTGGTACGATTCCGGCGTAGCCACCCAGATCGGTTGTCGCATGGTCACGCGTATCAATGCGGAACTCGGAATCCTGATTCTCCGCATCGGGTCCATGGCAAGCAAAACAGCGATCCGAAAGAATCGGCCGCACATCTCGGTTGAATGAGATCTCGCCGTTGACGTCACCGGCTAGAAACGCGATGCAGACGCAGATCCATCCGCTCGGAATCGGCTTGCTGGCAAAAGGGTCTCTCATGGATGGCCTGGCTGATGATTGAAATCGCGGCGAAGCCGTGTCGCCGACCGATTTAGGAACGGCTTGATCATCGCCATAACGGCCCCAAGTATCTTGTATGCCCGCTTCTTGTTTTGGTACGTTTTGACGATTTGGAAGGGTCGATAGTTGCAAGCTAAGGAATTCCAAGACCGATTCTTTCGCCAGAATCCCAGTGTTCGGCAGGTCTTTGAACTCTACGAGTTCCTGCCTTCGGTTCTATTTTTCGCAAAGGACCGTCAGCATCGCTACATTGGCGTCAACCAATTAACACTGTCGAGCGTCTTCGGCATGGAAGACGAAGCTGAATTGATCGGCCGCACCGACGATGAATTCCAGCCGCCGGCCCTCGCGGAGGCGTTTCATGCGGAGGATCGGCGTGTGATGGACGGTGGCAAGACCATCCCGAATCAGGTGTGGCTGGTTCCCCATGTGCGTGGCACACCGAGCTGGTACGTGTCGACCAAGACTCCGTTGTTGGATCCATTGAACCAACCGATCGGGATCGCGGGTGTCATGTATCCCGTCGCCACCCGTGCGGACCAGCAAGCCTACTTTCAAGAGCTTTGGCCGATCATCGATTACATCGACCAACACTACACCGAGCCGATCGCGATGTCGGAGCTGGCGGCGATGGCGAACTTGTCCACCACGCACTTCAACGCTCGCTTTCGCGCGATTCTGCGACTTTCGCCATCACAGTATGTGCTCTCACGCCGGATCAGTCATGCTCAGCGATTGTTGTCTCAAACGGACGTGAGCATCATTGAGATCGCGTCGAAGGTCGGATTCTTTGATCAGAGCCACTTTACCAAACGGTTCCGAAGGGTGACTGGTCTAACGCCGCTGGGTTATCGCAAACGATTTCGGTAGGAGTGTTGATTTGACAATTTGGGGATTGGTCTCGATCGCCGTCGTTTTCGTGTTGGTCGCAATACTTGTTTTTCGGCTTCACGCCTTTCTGGCCTTGCTGGCCACCGCATTCTTGGTCGCAGCGCTAACGCCGGTTGCCCAGTTGGAGCGTTTCTCGCAGATGCGTGTCGACGATGGTGCGATGAGTTCGGCAGACGCGGCAACATTCATGGACGCATCGCCGTCAAAACGTGTGGCGGATGCGCTCGGTCGGACCGCGGGTTCCATTGGCATCGTGATCGCACTGGCCAGCGTGATAGGATCGATCCTGTTTCATTCCGGTGCTGCGGCAGCCATCGTCGATTCGATCCTGCGTTTGACGGGCCCGGGTCGCGCCCCCGAGGCGATGGCCGCCGGATCATTTCTGCTTGGCATCCCGGTGTTCTTCGACACGGTGTTTTATTTGATGATGCCCATTGCTCGCAGCTTGAGGGCTCGAGTTGGCCGCGACTATGTGCTCTTCATTCTAGCGATCCTGGCCGGTGGTTCCATCACTCACTCCCTCATCCCTCCCACACCGGGGCCGCTGCAGGTCGCTGAGTTGTTGAATGTGGAGGTCGGTGTGATGTTGATCGCTGGGCTGGGTATCGGTTCGATCACCAGTGTGTTTTCGCTAATGGCGGCTCGCGTGATCAATCGGCTGGTGGAGGTGCCGCTGCGCGAGGGAACGGGCCCAACCAGTCCGACGAACGACGACGGGAGCGAAACGGCGTCCCCACCGATTTGGCTCGCGGTGTTGCCGATTGTGTTGCCGGTCCTCTTGATTGCAACTGCGTCGATTCTAAAGGCGATGCCCATCGACGGCCCCGCCGCCGCGTGGCTTGCCAAAGTGTTTGTACCGCTGGGAGACAAGAACATCGCGTTGGCGGTGGGCTGCATCGCGTGCGTGTCTTTGTGGCGCTGGATTGCGCCGGCGACCCGACCGGGGATTGTGTCCGCGGCACTTGCCTCCGCCGGTGGGATTATTCTGATCACGTCGGCCGGCGGTGCCTTGGGAAAGATGTTCTATCAGGCCGGCATCGCGCAAGCGGTGGGCTCCATCGCGACAGGATTTCCGGGTCTGTTGCTACTGCCACTGGTCTTCGTGGTCACGACGGCGATCCGAACGATTCAGGGGTCCGCCACCATTGCGATGATCACATCAGCCAGCATTCTGCAGGGCTTGGCAGCCAGCGATCAACTTCCATATCACCCGGTCTATTTGGCAATGGCCATCGGCGCTGGTAGCAAGCCCATTTCTTGGATGACTGACAGCGCCTTCTGGATCATCTCCGAGATGAGCGGCATGACGGAGAGAGAAGCCCTGCGAACCATCTCGCCGATGAGCGTCGCCGTGGGAGTGTCGGCGTTGCTGACGACGATGATGGCGGCCGCACTGATTCCGGGCATCTAACCGGCTTGCCGAATCGCCAGAAGGACTTCTCGTTTTCCACCCGGCGGTCCAGGAACACAGCGGACCTCGAATCCCACTGAAGTCAAATCACGCTGAACCTGACGCTTGACGCAGTAGGATACGAGCCGTCCACCTGGGCGAAGGCAACGATGCAAACCCGCAAACACGGTCGTGGTCCATAACTCGGGGTTGGTGGCCGGATCAAACGGATCAAAGTAGACGGTTTCAAACGTCCTGGTCGTTCTTTTCAAGAACTCCGCCGCATCGCAGCGAATGATGGTGACGAGGCAATGGGGACGAACGAGCCAAGTTGATTCGTTCATTCCCTGGTCGCTGAAGTCGTTCCACCACTCTAGAAACTGGTCGATTAGCTTACGTTCACTGCCGCATTGATCCAGGTGCATTGACTCGAGCACGCTGCGTGATAGCGGCTCACTTTCCAGGCCGACATAATGAAATTCAATCGGCTCGGAATGAGCATGAACCCGCCGGATGGTTCGAAGCATTGAGATCCCGGCACCGAATCCAACCTCGAGAATGTGACGAGGCCATTGGGCGGTTGGACCGTCGAATCCGCCATTTCCGACGTAAACATGATCGCATTCCGAAATCGCTCCACAGCCGCTGTGAAAGGCCGCCTGATCGCGGCCTCGTACCAGGGTGGCACTGCCGTCGTCGGTCCATTGAATGGTATATTCTGGATCGCTCGTCGGCTCATGTTGTCGAATCGGAATGGGCATGTTGGATGGCGCTGTGGTTCGCGTTGGTTTGGAATCATTTTCGACGGCGCGCCTCGCTGCCCATCGCCGGTTGACCGTCTGCGTTCTCATCATCCTTCGTTTCAAGCGTGACCGGTTTGTTTTCAGCTGCCAAGATCCTCAAGAACGATCCCGAGCCGGAATCGAGCGACGGTCCGCCCGACGGTGAGCTGAGAAATGAATCCCAATGGCAAAAGTTGGAAGCCGTCGCGGGTGGCTTGGCTCGCGTGATCCGAGGCAAGGATGATGTGATTGAGTCGATACTGACGGCATTGTTGGCGGAGGGTTCGGTTCTGCTCGAGGATGTGCCGGGTGTTGGCAAGACGACGATGGCGAAAGCTGTCGCCAAACTCATCGATTTAGATTTCCAACGCGTGCAATGCACACCCGATCTATTGCCGGCGGACATCTTAGGCAGTTCCATTTATCAACCGTCGACCGGTCAGTTTGAGTTTCGTGCCGGACCGGTATTCTGTCACTTGTTGGTCGCCGACGAGGTGAACCGGGCGTCACCCCGAACTCAGTCAGCGCTGCTGGAAGCCATGGCGGAGTCCCAAGTCACGATCGATGGATCGCGACATCAGCTTCAGCGGCCGTTCATGGTGATCGCAACTCAGAATCCGATCGGATTCGCGGGGACGTTTCCCCTACCGGAGTCGCAGCTGGATCGATTCCTGTTCAGGTTGAAAATGGATTATCCCGACGCTTCCAGCGAAGTTGATCTCTTGGTGGATCAGGCAACGACCGAACCGGTCGATTCGTTAGCGGCGGTCATGACCACCGATGAGTTGCGAGCATTGCAATCCCAAACCCGACGAACCCATGTCGACCGGAAGGTTGCCGCCTACGTCGTGGCGTTGGCGTCGGCGACTCGTCAGGATTCGAGGTTGACGATCGGGTGTAGCCCCCGAGGTTGTAAGATGCTGCTGCGAGGTGCGCAGGGGCGCGCGGTCCTGCGGGGTCGTGATCACGTTTTGCCGGATGACGTCCAAGCCATCGCCGTTGCGGCACTGTCACATCGCGTGACCGTGAAGCAAGCATTGGCCGATTCCGAGACGACATCTGCCATCATCGGATCGATTCTCGATTCGACGGAAATCCCCATGTGAGGCCGAGTTCATCCTGATGACCGGTATCCAGATCTTGTCGTGGTTGAACCCATTTGCATGGTGGATTGGCATCCGACGATCCTTGACGGCCTCGTCGGTATCGATGCTGCTGATCGGTATCGTGTCTCTGAACATCATATGGGGACTTCCGTGGGTCGGCGTGTTTGCCTTGATGGTGTCGATGGGAGCCCTGGGGTGGCTCGCCAGTCGCGTGTTCGCGCCTCAATTGCAATGCGTTGTCAGCGTTCCCTCGTGGACGCGCGTTGATGACCCCGTGAGTGTGCAAGTCTGGCTTGCCAATGTCAGGTCGCTGCCGTGCATGAATTTGCGATCGGGGCTGTCGACTCGACGAGCACGATCGACATGGTGGGGTGTCTATACGCCGGTCGAGCAAGCGGTGGTGGCGAGCGACTACTTAGCACCGGGCGAGGAACTCACTTGGACCGAGATACTTTCATTTGATCGACGAGGTCTGCACGCGGTTCCGGATGTGCGTGTTGAGAGTTTGTTTCCATTTCACTTGTTCCGACTGAATCGTCGTATTGCCACTCACGAATTGATCGCCGTCGCACCACGGCCTTTGCCCGCCGAGCATGATCCCATGGTTGGTCAAATGGAGTCCCAACTTCACGATATCCAATCTCAGATCAGGGCGGCGAAGTCGTTCGGCGGTGACACATTGCATTACGTTGGCAGTCGCGAGTACGTGCCAGGTATTCCCGTTCGCCAATGGGACTTCGTATCGTGGGCACGACTCGGAAAACCCATTGTCCGTGAGTTCAGCCCACCAAGTCAGGCGACGGTCCGGTTGATCATTGACACGACGGGGACCGAGTATCGTGACGTTCACCGCATTCGCCGTCGCTGGTTCCGCGAGTCGATCGAAGAGGAGCCCGACCTGGAGCGGTTGTTAGGGTTGGCAATGAATGCCATCGAGACGCTCCGAGCGGGACAGAGCAAGGCAACTGTTGCGGTCACGTCTCCCGATGGGCTACCGCGTTGGTCGGTCGGTTCGGCACATGTCGACTCGACCGAGTTGATGACCCAACTGGCGGCGGCGACGAGCCTACCTCGAGGCGACTCGGAGCGATGGTTTGACGCGTGCGACGAAGATGAAGCCCACGATTCGACCATTGTTCTTTCGCGACGTCCTTGGTCATCCTTGTCCGAACGATTTCGCAACGAACATGCCCACTGGCACTGGTTGCAGAGTGCGTCCGTGGCGTCGCATGCCAATCCGGCCAAGCAACTCCAAGTCACGGCGGCCATGTCATGACAATCGCAGCGGATTCCACGCGGTCCTTCGAAACGCGCTCGCGTTGGGTCCTGGGTGGCCTGCACGTGCTGTTGGTTTGGTTTGTCGGATCCACGTTTGGGACTTTGGTCACGTCGTTGGCGGTGGCGGCTTCGTTGCTGTTTTTTGGCTGGTTGCGGTCACCAGGTCATCGTCCCGCCTCGTCGGAGCCTCCCGGACCTGGATGGCTCGATGCCACGATCCTGGTAACGGGGGTCTTGGGTGTGCTGACGTGGATACCCGCGTGGCGATTCTTTCCCCACATCCAATCTGCCCGGGGTGTCTTGCCCGTTGCCATCGACGCCTTGGCTCACCTGACGGTGTTCTTGTCGTTTGTTCTGTGGATCGTTTGGCCCAGCCGTGGGCATGTGATGATGTTGGTGCTCGGCCTGTGGAGCATCATGATGGCTGTGGCCGGGGGCGGTGTGAGTACGACGGTCACTTCACAGACTGGCGTCGCCATCATGACGGCCATCGGTTATCTGACGGCTTCTCAACTCATTCTGTCTGCGTCGATGCGCCGCGCGACTCGGAGCGAGGCTATCGCCGACCCATCGTTGTCGAAGCAATCGATCTCGACGACCGATCGCTGGTTCTCCGGCAGCCGTCCCATCTCGATGTTGTGGTTGGTGCTGGTCCTGACACTGACATCGGGTTTGATCAACGTGACGCAGCGATTCCTGCCGGAACTCCAATCACGTGTATTTGCAAGTTTGAAGGACCAACTCGAAGGAACGGACATACCCGGTTGGGCCGGTGGAACGCGGTATGTCCATGGGGGGCGATTGGGAGGTGTGCGGTCGCTCATGCTGGCCGATCCACAATCGGTCGCGTTGCGAGGTTACTGCGACGAAGTGCCGGGCTATCTGCGAGGTAATGCGTTTGATCACTACCGCAGCGGTCGTTGGACGTCCCGGCGACGCTGGGAGATCACAACGGCAAACAACCTGCGACCTCCGCGTACCTTTGAGCTGGCACGGGTCCCGCCGAGCGGTCCAGGCTCCACGGTTCTGAGATCGACATCCGAATCGTCGACGAGCATGGACACCTACAATCGTTTTGAGTTGATGACGGAATCGGGGTTGATTGAGTCGGGCGGCTTTGTCGCCACGGTCGAGATTCGTGGAGATCCCGTGAAAGGGTCCACCACGTTCACGCCGTTAACGACCGGTTGGGTCGACGCATCAGCGGACGAGCTAGCGATCACCGTCGACCGACTGGTTCGCAATGGGATCAATCCGACCGATGCCTACGTGGCGGGCGTCATGCAACAGTGTGAAACAGAGGATTTGACGCAACTTGATCTGGAGGCGGCGCTGGATCTCGATGAATCGTTTCGGAATCGCTGGCAATCGCTAGCAAGTAGCCTGGTTGGCCGTGCGAGGACGTCCAGTGAAAAGGCGAACATCATCGCGGAGTTCTTTCAGTCGCAGTTTGAGTACTCGATGGACGTTGTGCCGAAGCCCGATTCAATTGACTCGCTTGATTATTTCCTGCAGCAACGCCATCCGGCACACTGCGAAATGTTCGCATCGGCAACAACGTTGCTATTGCGATGCGTCGGGGTGCCGACGCGCTACGTGACGGGCTACGTCATGGACGAGATCACCGAAGATGAAGAGTCCTACCTCGCTCGTAATTCAGATGCTCATGCCTGGGTCGAGTATTACGACCTTCAGCGGCAACGGTGGAAGGCACTGGAGCCGACGCCAGGACGGGTTTACCAAACGCTGCGTCCCGACGAGTTGGACATGGATGAGAATGACGCCAGCATGGCACTCGTTGAGAATCTGGAAGCGGATCGTTCGGGATGGTGGTCGGTCCTGGCCAGCCAATGGCGCGCGATTCGAGCGACCGACTCGCTGGTAACACTTTTCCGCTGGCTCCAGGTTCCGTTTTTGATCTTCTTGGCTTGGGTGCTTTGGCGGCAACGTCGTGATGCTGCCGACTCCGCCACCGACCGAGAACGTCTGGCGCAGCGTCGAGCGATGGATCGATATCTGAGGCGTTTTCGACTGATTCGTGATCCTTCGGAAACCTTGCATCAGTTCGCTGATCGGATTGAGCGATGGTCAATGGACGCAAGAGCCGCTCGTGATCGATCTGGTTCCATCCCGCCCGGTCAGGCAACCAAGTCCGATGAGATGCTAGTTCGTGCTGCAAAGTGGTATCGTCGTCACGCGACGTTCATCTATCGACCACCAACGGGTATGGAGTAGGCGATGGTCCTCCGGTGAAGTCTTTGGGCAGACCGCCTCGATATCAAAATCGACGTTGCGTGACTGCCTCGTGTCCCATCGGAGTCCGACCGATGAGGAATGCTGCGATGGCCCCCGCCGCGAACCCGCCGGCGTGGGCCCACCACGCCACTCCGCCGGCCGCCCCGCCCGCCATCGATCCGAGACCGCTGTAGACCTGCATCAAGAACCAAAAACCCAGGAAGATCGGAGCCGGTACGACGAATGTCGTGAAGATGATGATGATTGGGACCAGAGCCAACACGCGCGCATGTGGGTACAGCAGCGCATACGCACCCATGACTCCCGCGATGGCGCCACTAGCTCCCAAGGTTGGAACCGGGCTGATCGGATCACTCGCATAGTGAGCGAATCCGGCCAGGACGCCGGTTCCGATGTAGAGCAACGCAAACCCAATGTGGCCGAGACGGTCCTCCACATTGTCTCCAAAAATATAGAGAAACCACATGTTTCCCAAAAAATGCATCCAGCCACCATGCAGAAACATGCAGGTGATCATCGTCGCCCAAGGCGGCACCGCTGCGGGCCCGAGTTCCTGCCGAATGGTGCCAATCTCGATTCCTCGCGGTGTCCGAACTCGGGCGGGACGTTCGATCACGGGTTGCGCCGTGGGATCGGAGATGCGTAGCGGTACCATGGCATAGCCGGCGACGATGGCCTGGCTCTGATCATCGGAACCCTGTTGAGCCAGAAAAGCCAGGGAACACAACGCGATGACCGCGTAGTTCATGATCGGAGTCGTTCGGCTGGGTATGTCGTCGCGGAGCGGAATCATGCGGTTTCTGCCAAAAATGATCGGTCTTCGGTTCGCTTCCGAAAAGTTGATTCCATGAGTATCCTCGCGGTTGTCCCGTAGGATCGCGGTCGGGAATCGCAGTTTCGTACTGCGGCCTCACCATGATTGGAGTCATTGACCACCCATATGCCAACACACTGAATCATCATGCATTCTGCCTCCCTACCGTTCGATCGTGAACTCATTGATCGTTTGATGATGGATCATCCGACGCCCTTTGTGCTGTACCACGAGGATGGGATTCGCCAGCGAGCCCGCGATTTGCAATCCGCATTCGCGTGGAATGACGGCTTCAAGCAGTATTTCGCGGTCAAGGCAACGCCCAATCCGCACGTTGTGGCGATGTTGGCAGAGGAAGGATGTGGGGCCGACTGTAGCAGTGTGGCGGAGTTGATCACCTGCGAGCGACTCGGAATCACCGGGCACGATATCATGTTCACGTCGAACAACACGACGTTGGACGAGTTTGCGATCGCCAACCGTCTCGGCGGCATCATCAACCTGGATACACCGCACCACGTCGATCAACTGCTGCAATTGCCGTCGTTGCCGGAGATGGTCGCGTTTCGCTTCAATCCGGGCCCCGAACGTCAGGGCAATGTCATCATCGGTGACCCCAAAGAAGCCAAATTTGGCTGCACGCGTCCCCAAATCATTGATGGATACAAGCGTTGTCGAGACATCGGTATCCAGAGGTTTGGGTTGCACGCCATGGTGGTTTCTAATGAATTGGACATTGCCGCACTGTTGCAGACGACGGAGATGCTGTTTCAACTCGCCATCGAGATTCGTCAGGCGACCGGCGTTGAGATCGAATGCATCAATCTCGGTGGCGGAATCGGTGTGCCATATCAACCTGGCCAATCCGAGGTCGACCTACCCGCATTCGGCGAAGGGGTTCGTCGGCTCTATGACTCGATCCTGGAGGCATCCGGACTCACCGGCGTGCGGGTTCTGATGGAGAACGGTCGTGCAATGACGGGACCCTATGGATTTCTTGTCACCAAGATCATCAACCAGAAGACATCCTACAAGAACTACGTGGGTGTGGATGCATGCATGAGTAACCTAATGCGACCGGGCATGTACGGTGCCTATCATCACATTACGGTGATGGGCAAGGAAACGGCGCCGGACGATCAATTGGTCGACGTCGTCGGATCGCTGTGCGAGAACAATGACAAGTTTGCAATCGACCGTCATCTGCCGTCAACGGACGTCGGCGACGTCGTGGTCATTCACGACTCTGGTGCACATGCCCATTCCATGGGATTTCAATACAACGGGCGTTTGAGGTCAGCCGAGTTTGTCTTCAACGACGCAGGTGAGTGGTCACAGATTCGCCGGGCGGAAACCTATGACGACTACTTTGCCACCGTTGACTTCAACCAGGTTCGCATCAACAAGCCACAAACCGCTGAAGCGATGTAGGAACGTGCGGCGACGTCTCGTCGCTGGCCATCGCGACTGATGTGTGCCAGTCGCCGCCATCATGCTTCGGGTAACCGGTTCAACCGCAGGGCGTTATTCCCGGTTCGTCGAACGAATCCGAGGTCAGCGCCCTGCGGCTGATTGACTTCAATGGCCTTCATGGCCATTTGCGTTGGAGGACTAAGAGTGACTCTTGCCGTTGGTGTGAACCGCTTCGCGAGCAATCGCACGCACGGCAGCGGTCGAACCCACGTCGCTGCGACCAGTCGACCGCGTGTAATCGCTTTTGTAGTAACCGTAGTAGCCACCATCGCGATCAAACTTGGCACCCGCACCAAACGCGTTGAGCATGCAACCGACAAAGTTGCCGCCGGCGGATTCGATGCGACGGAGGGTGTTGATCACCTCGTCACGACGCACTGTCGCGACCTTGACCACCAAGATGCCACCATCGAGTTGCGGCAGAACGATGACCGGGTCGGACACGGCTAGAACAGGCGGCAGGTCAACGAGGACGAGGTCATAATTATCACGGGTCCACTCCATGACCGCCTCAAAGTTCGCCGATTGCAGCAGTTCGGCTGGCATGCGGCAGTCAGCACCTGACGATAACACGGAGACGCCTTCGGCCTCCGTTTCTTGGATGGCGTCTTGGATTTCGACGCGACCTTCGAGGACGTCGCAGAGACCATCCGGTTTGCCGACACTAAAGTACCGGTGACTGCTCGGTCGCCGCATGTCGGCATCGATCACCAGGACACGTAGACCGACCTGCCCGAAGGAAACCGCGAAATTCGACGCCACCGTCGACTTCCCGTCGCCCTGCATCGGGCTGGTAAATCCAATGGTCTTGAGTTTGCCAGACCGAATCTCCGGCAACAGGACGGTACGTCCCAGTCGGAAAGCTTCGGCGTTGGGTGACGACTCGGTCGCGATCAAACCGGCAATACCCTGCTTGATCGAGTTGAGTCGTCCGACGCGGCCGAGGCTGGGAAGGTTGATCGCATCGTCAATCTCGGCGGATGATCGAAAACGTCCATCGCGGATGTCGTTGGCGACGGCAAAGAACAGACCGCCAAAGAGTCCGAGCATCAAACCGCCAAGGCCACACAACGGAAGTTTGGGCCACGCTTTCGCCCCCAGTCGTGGTACTTCCAGGAATTCGTAGAGGTAGCCGCTTAAGCCGCTTGCGGTATCCAACTCTCGCAACTGACCGACGATGCCTTCGAAGAGGGCTTCCTGGCGAGCAATCTTTTTCTGCAAGACCATATCGGTCAGTTCGTATTCGATGAGTTCCTTGGCTTTGGATTCCGCGTCGCCGGCCAGGAACACCAGTTCCTTACGACGTTCGGTTAACGCGGCCAAGTCATGATTGAGAAATCCGACGTAGGCTTTCAGGAGCCCCTCGGGCGTGAGGGTGCTTTCCTCGGCCAAGATCGACGGATTGGTAATGTCTTCCTTCTCTTGCAGGAACTGCTTTGTTAACTGAATTTCGCTCTCAATTTCTTGCACGCGAGGGTGACCCGCACCAAAGACGGCCGAGAGTCTTTGTTTCTCGCTGTTGAGTGTCAGCAGGTGCGTGATCTGAGTTCGAGCTTCTTCCATCTTGGCCGGCATCGCCGCCTTGAATTCGGCCGAATTGGCAGCGTTGACCTGCAATCCCGCGAAGACACCTAGCCGCTCCAGGCTCTCGCTATCAATGAGAGCCAACTTGTCCAGGTTATCGACCGTGTTGGCCGACTCATCCAACTCCGACAAGGTGGCTTGGACCCGATCCAGACGCGTGCGAACTGTGGACTCTTGGATGTCCAGATCCAGCAACTCGTCTTGCAATCGGCGATAACGATCTTGGTAAACGTTGCTGCTACCCTCGCCCTGAAAGAACAGTGGGGCTGCCTGGCGTGACTTCAAATGGGCTTCCTCGGCGGCCACCAAGTCCGCCTCGATCTCGGCCTTGGCATCATGGACCATCTCAGCGGCGCGGCCCATCACCTGTTCAACTTGATCAACGATGAATTGCTCGTAACGCTTCATGATCGCCGTCAGTAGTGTTTGGGCGTCTTCGGCGTTGGTGTGGGAAAGCGAGATGTTGAGGCTGCGCGCGGTCTTGGCGGAACCATCACCTCCCTTGACGACATGGAGCTGTTCGATGACGTAATCAATGACATCGGTCTGATCGCCGATGTGTGGTTGGATGGACTCCATCTCCAACAAATCATTCTCACGCATCGCCTCGCCGACGATCATGCGGCTTCGGATCAGCTCCATGTGATTGGCGAGCGTATCCTCATCAACCACGTCCGTCCCGGTTCCACTGGGCGCGGAACCCAGTCCGGCGCTCTTTTGATTGATCAGTACTTTGGCGGTGGACTCGTACCAAACCTCCGCGTTGAGTGCGTACGCAACTCCCGCAGCCAAACCCGCAATGGTGAGGAAGGCGATGAGCCATTTCTGACGACCCAAAATTTGGAACACGTCCAACGTTTGGTTTTCGTCGTCGGTGGGTGCAGGGCGAAGCGGCAAGCGCGATCGCGTGAGGTTTTCGTTTGTGTCGGGCATGGAAGTCACTCAAGTCGTCGCGGGCAGGTCGGCCAATTAGCCTTGACGGAAAATGGGGCTCGCACTGGCGGGTGGGTCAAAACACCAAGCCAACCGCAGCAAAAACACCCATCATCGAGCAATCATACTCATACGATTCCCGTAGACCGTCAAGCAAAACTGATTGATTCGCGTTCGGCTGTCCACTCAACGGTCCGATTATTCGGGCTGCCGGGGGAACAGATGCCCATCCTCAGATACGACGGATGAAATCCGCCGCGTAGCTCCGCACCTCACTTCCGTTGAGGACATGAACCATCCGTAATTGCTGGACTTCCTCGTCGCTGAAGGACGTCATTGGCACGTGAATCAACTGCTTTTTGAAGCGAGCCGCCAGACGTCTCCAACCACCTCCGGGGGGTAGTGCGCTCAGCAGAGCGACCTGCCGACAACGCGAGTGCAGGCACGCCGCGGCGATCAGACGTTCCTCGAGCGTTTCGGTGAAGTTCAAACGTCGGTCGAGCCAAATATCCCGAATCGGAATCGGAGGATACATGAACATCGCGCCACCGTAGACACTCACGCCGATACCGGGCCCGACCATCTCCGTGCGAAAGTCGCTGGCAAAAAAAGCTAACGTCGATTCCCACTCGTGCTCAGCAAACCAGGTCGTTCGCCAAGGATAGTCCCGAGGGTCGGCGGGACTGTCGAACAACATCAAACACGCATCGAGCTTGCCACGGGACGGCGGTAACACTTTGACGTAGATAGATTTCTCGTACCAATGTCGTAGTGTGTCGCGAATATCGATTCCATCTTTGACGCTCGTCGTGAACTTCTCTGTCTGTGCCAGGTCTTGGCCCAGGATGGCTTGGGCACGCTGGCAAACTCGCGTCCGAAGCAACTCGATGCGTTCATCCTCGGGTGGATAGCTGCATTGAGAATAAGGGTTCCATCGAAATTCCCATCTTGCTTTCTCATCGACCGTCGGACGACGTTGAAGTTCAAGCGTTTGCCACATGACCGGTGGACCTGGCAACCGGCTAACCGTGGAGACGACATCACCATCGGGCAGACGAGCCTGATCGATACCCAACGTGACGGGTCGTTCTTCGGTGAGATTCAACGGGGCGTTGAGCTCGCCGTGGGACGACTCGAATGGATCCAGCGTCGGTGCGAACGCGCTGGGTGTGTCGCTATCGACCGAATCGTCGTCATGCCCCGAATCGGACTTCACCTCCAATTGATAATGATTGGCTGTCTCGGCGACGTGGAGAGCGAACTGATCACCGAGGATTTGCTTGGTCGCCGTCACGATGGTGATCATGTCCGGCGTCATCCGCCGGTGCATCAGCGACAGATTTCGAATGTAGTGAAGGCACTTCGAGAGCAGCAATGGCGTGATGCGTCGAGCTCGGTTGCCTAACTCCGCCTGGTAGCGATCGCGACTTGCGATCAAGAGTTCCTTCACGCCATCAATCTGCAGGTCTTCATCGTCCTCGAGGTCCGCACGCGCACGTTCGTACAACGCCGTAATGAACGGCAGCTCACCCAATAGAAAGACGAGTGTCTTGGGATCGACATCGAAACGCATCGGGTTGGGCACATCATCGATGTCCATCGACGAAACCGGATCCAATGTCCCAGCGCGTAGCAAGCGGTCCGCTTCGCGAATCCATGGCCAATGCAGCACACTGGTCACCAAGAGGATGCGCTGATACTTGGACTCCAACAACTGAAGCTGCGACGCCATGTAAGTCATGCGGTCGCGGGTCTGTGAATCCGCCGGTCGAGGAATGCTGGGCAAGACCGCCGCGGCAAACTTTTCCACGCGGACGTGTCGAACGGCGTAGGGATCCGGCATCACCGTCGAGAACGGTTGAAACGTCGCCGTTTCAAGATCGATGTAGTGCCGAGGAATGTGCTCACCCATCGCTGCCCGAATCGCCATGATGACGCTTTGGCAAGGGTCGATGGGAACGAAACTCGCGACTGCTTCGCCATCTTCGTCCTGCTCGTCATCGTCATCTGACGCGGATGGATCGAACGGAGGCGGCGGACGGAACACACTGTCGACATCACCAAAGTCGGGTCCGTTGCGTTGGATCACGATGGAAGGGCGCGGCAAGTCCAAGACTGCCGACTCAACCACGTCCGCAAATGACGGTGGCAGCGGGACCGCCAGGCAGTCGAACGCATGTTCCAACATGAATCGACGGGTCAGCCACGCAAACTGACCACTACCGTGAATGATCGGCAGCACCGTGACGCGATCCCCCAGTCGCAACAACACCGGTATGCCGGCGTCACCTTCGGCTGACGAATCATGGTGCGTCATGTACGGTCCCGGCATGCAAGGAAAGGCGTCCCGCGCGTCAAGCCAGCTTAGGCCATGTCATGGGAGTTACCAAGCACCTCCGGAATCGTCCACCGCCTATCCTGTACGCTCGTCTCGGTTGATCAGCCAGCGGACCTGGTAGGGACGCATGGTCAACGGGGCATCCGAAAGGACAGATTCTTCCGCCAGCAGATCGTATCGGAATGGTTCCGGCCAATCGATCTGCTCGATCTCGCGAATCTCGTCGCTCAGGTTGGCGACGACCGTCACCGGCAGCTCGCCATCCATTTGTCGGAGAAATCCGAGCAAACCGTCGGTCGGTAGATCCAACACGTCGTGCCGGGCCGATGGATGAAACGCCGGGCAATCGAGTCGCACTTCCAGTAACCGCTTGTAGCCGTCAAAGACACGCCGCTGCAGCGAGTCGGGCCCGGACAAGGTTGCTTCCAACTCGGCGCGATCATACTTGTGGCGATTGATTCGTCGATTGATTCCCGTCTCCACCACCGCCGCTTCATCATTGGGAGAACCGACCAAACTGTGAAAATAGATCGCCGGCATCCCAGGCATCGAAAGCATGATGGCCTGGGTGGCCAAGAAACGCCGAGAGTGGTCCGGTGGCGGAACCCGACGTCGATCGGCCACCGCATCGAGATAGGTGATATTGAGTTCGTAAGGCGTTTCTCGTCCATCGGCGTGCGAACGCATGCTGACCCGTCCACCATGCTGGCGCGTCCGATCGACTAACTGATCAAGGCGATCCTGAGGAAGGAGCCCCTCGGCCGGTCGCATGCCAATGCCATCGTGCGACGATGTGAAGTTAAAGAACGTCGTTTCCGCCGAAGGCGTTGAGAGTGTCATCATCCATTCTCGCAGAATGGAGGTGTCGCCCGTATGAACGGCATCCAAGAGCAAGGGTGGTAGGCTGAACTGATAAACCATGTGGGCTTCGTCATCGCCTTGTCCAAAGTACGAGAGATTCTCCACATGGGGCACATTGGTTTCCGTCAAGACCAATGTGCCCGGGACGACTAGATCCAGAATGTGCCGCATCAGGCAGACGGCGGCATGCGTTTGCGGCAGATGCATGCACGAGGTGCCGATCTCTTTCCACAAAAACGCAATCGCATCCAAGCGAATGATCCGCGCACCATGCCTGGCATACTGAACGAACGTTTCGATCATCGCCAACATCACGTCAGGATTGGCGTAGTTCAAATCGACCTGGTCCGCGCTGAATGTCGTCCACACGTGGCGGATGCCATCGGCAGCTTCAAACGACGTGAGCAATGGCAAGGCGCGCGGACGCACGACCATCGAGAGATCATCAGCGGGATCCGCGGTTGCGTAATAGTCAGCGTAGGCAGGGTCCCCCTGAAGAAACTTTCGAAACCATTCGTGTTCTTGAGACGAGTGATTGAGCACCAGGTCGAACATGAGATCGAAATCGGCACCGGTTCTTGCGACGTCGTCCCAGTCGCCATAGTCCGGGTCGATCTGCAAATAGTCGGCGACGGAGAAACCATCGTCGCTGGTCGACGGACAAAACGGCAAAAAGTGAACACATCGAATCAGACGATTCAAACCATGATCCACTAGGAAACGGCGCTGCGCCTCGATCGGTGCCGTATCGTCGTCGCGAACTTGGTCTGCGTACGTGATCAAGACGACGTCACGGTGGTCCCACAAAGCGGGACTTCCTGAGGCCGGGTCTCGGTCCACCGCCGTGGCCAAGAGGGCCGAGAGCCCCTTCGCCAGCGATTCCGGTACGTAACCGTAGACATCTCGGACGCGGTCCTGGGTCGCCACATCGAGCGATTGCATTAAAGATTGTCCTGACCGGTGAAGTTCGTCACGAGAGCCCTTAACTTGCGACGTAGTACGCCGTAGGAGAAAAATGCTCGCCCGATTTCATAGTTGAAGTCGACCATCTCATCTCGATAGGCCTTGTCGGTAATGACTTTTTGAACGCGATTGACCACGTCGCTGGTCATGTACCCGTCCATCGAGATCACCTTGGCACCCTTCGGCTCAATATCAGCGACGTAGATCGAGTAACGATTTACCAAAACCGGCTTTCGAAAATAGAAGGCTTCCAACAGAGCGTTCCCGAAACCCTCATAGATACTCGGATACGTAATGAAGTCGGCTTGGGAATAGGCATCGGCGAGCGTAAAGATGCGTCGTCCCTCGCCATCGATGGCGCGCTTGTCCCCGACACGCTGATCGACCAAACGCAGGTCGACGCCGCTGACCTCGGCTAAGTCCTTGAGCGCTTGTAAATACTCGTTGCCTTCATCACCGCTGGCGTGCGAGATGACCAGCTTGCACTTGTCGTTCTTCAACGCCGCAACCAAGGAAATCGCGTGTTCGATCCCTTTTCGCGGCACGACGCGGGTTGGCTGCAAGAACAAAATATCATCGGGTTCGATGCCGATGTCTTGTCGAAAGTGGCGCGCGTACTCATCTGCCTCGGGTGGTTTCGTCTCAAAGTCCAAAACGTTGGGTACGAGTACGCTGGACACGCCACGGCGGTGGGACAGGTCTTCTTGGGCAAATGAGTTGATCGTCACATTTTGAATCTGTGGCAGAGCCGGCGGAAATGCCATCCACAACATGTCCGTCACCGCCGAGACGCTGAATCGATCCCGTTCCCAGTAGAAGTCATGATGGTGAGCGATCGTCGGAAAACCCGTTTCGGCAATGAAGTTGGTCAGCGCCACACCGAGTGGGATGTTCATCGGGATGCAAAGGGCGTTCTGGACGATCAGCAGATCCAGATCGAACCGCCGCGTGAATTCGTAGAGCGTACCCTTCAAATAGTCGGCCAGCGTATAGATTCGCTGCGTGACGTCGGGGGTTCGCGTCCGTGTACCGAAGGCACGGCGATTGATCCACTCAATATCCGGGTGACCAAAGTAAGCGTGAGGAACGACCATGGACGTTTCTCGATCGCGGTCGCTCAGGCCGGAATACCAGTGGCTGACATGGCGATGATCCCACATCACCTTGGCCCACTTGGCACTCTCCAAAGACACTCCATCGGTGCCGGCAAAGCGAGTTCCGACAAATCCGACTTGTACGCCCATGGATGCTTACCGCGCTGAGGTGTGTCAAAAAGGGGTTCGCTTACGTGTTTTACAGCCGTGCCCGCATCGCACGCTCCGGCAAACAATCTACTAACTGATTCCAGTGCGTCAGCACTACATCGGCCGACAGAGCCGAGCAAGATGCATGATCACCCCTTTGACGCAAACTACGGGCGTCTCCGGCGAATAAAACCGTCCGTAGACCAACTTGGCTGGCCGCCCAAACATCATTCAACATGTCGTTGCCGATGTATACCGCCTGATGAGCGGCATAGCCCAAACGTCCTAATTCGGCTCGAACACGCTCAAACATCAATGGTCCCGGCTTCGAAGCTCGAAAACGGTTGGAGAAATAGCACAGATTGAGGTCGAATCGTGATTCGAGTCGATCTCCAATCAAATCCTCGACGATCGGAATCGTGAAGACTTGGGCGTTGCTCACGATTCCTAGCCGTGTGCCCGCAGCATGCAGTTGATGAAGGGCATCGGCAGCGCCCGGCATCGGCCAGGTCGGATTGAGCCGCGCCTCCACGAGGCATGCTAGGCGACAGACCGCAGCTGGATCGTGCGTGAGATCGTCGCGGCCGTAGTGCTGGAGTACCATTCGCCAAACCGAAAGAATTTCAATCTCCGGTTTCGGATTGCCCTCCGATCGCGACGCCTGATTGAGTGTGGTGATCGCGGACTTGATCTCCGTCATCGTCGGCAGCGACGACGGATCCTCCATACCGAGTTGAGCGGCGCAGGCCGCGATCACCTGATCCGCCGGCTCGGACTCGTCGGCGGTGCCAACGTCGCCGCTCCCGCTGATGACCAGAGTGCCGTAGACGTCTAAGAGGACGACCTGAACGTCCTGCAACTGCATTCGACGTGGAGCAAGCTCCGTCGGCCGAGGTTCCATCGGTGCGCGATGTTCCAGCACGGCCGACATCCAATCATTTGATTGCATGGGATCGATCCTTCGAAGTTTGGCAGCCGATCTAAAGTCCCGCGATGGGCATTTCAACGCTGTAGAGCGACTTGCGCGCCGTCATGAACATGGTCTTCGATTCGGGACCGCCGAACGTGACATTGGCGGGACGTTCGGGGACCGCGACCAAGCCAATGGCGATTCCCTGGGGGTTGAAAATCTGAATGCCCAGATCCGTCGTGATGTAGAGGTTGCCTGTGACATCCATCGTCATCCCATCGCCACCGCTGCTGGACTTACCGGCGGGCTGGGCTAACGTGCAAAAGACGCGTTGGTTGGAGATTTTGCCCGGTCCCTCAACGTCAAAGGCCAGCATCTCCGATTGCATGCTCGGGATGACGTACAAGGTGTTGCCATCCGGCGCCAGCCCAATCCCATTGGGCGCGTTCAGGTCGTCCGTCAACCGAGACACGTCTCCATCGACAGAGATGTAGTACACCGCTCGGACGCTCTGTGGCAGGGGCTGCGGGGCGCGGTACTGGGGGTCGGTAAAATAGATCCCTCCCTGCGCATCGACGACGCAGTCATTGCATGCGTTGAACCGGTTGCCTTGGTACTCATCGGCGATCACGCGACGTTCACCCGAGGCGAGATCATAACGCACGATCGCACCGTCCATCTCGCAGGCCAGCATCTGACCGTTACCCAAATACCAAAGCCCGTTGGCGTGGTTGGACTGGTTGGTGAAGACACTCAGCGTTCCGTCGGGCGAGAGTCGGTGAATCGTCTCATTTGGGATATCGGTGAAGTACAACATGCCCTCATCAGTTGCAGCCGGACCCTCGGTAAAGGCAAAGCCGCCGACCACCTTTACCACGTCGCTGGTCGCAACGACCTGAGCGTTGGGTGATTGAGCAAGCACTTGGCAAGCACATTGACTCGCGATGAGAGTCATCAACCAGAGAAGGAGCGGACGAATTGGATTCATGGCGATGTGACAGTGGAAGGCGATAAAGAGGTTGAAAGAAGATACCGTAAGTCGGCTGTGCGAATCGGATTGGCGAATACGAGCGCTAAAGAGGATTGGCATCGGCCTGCACGCAGTACAGCGCCTGATCGCTGCGCAGCAGTAGCCGCGAACCCACCACCGCCGGCGTCGCATTGAATCGCTCCTCCTCGCCGCCGAGCCGATTGATGGCCAGTTCCTGGTAGTCGGGGCTCGCCGCCAACACGACCACTCCGGCATCTCGAGTCGTCAGAAAGAGCTTTTCGCCGTCGCCGACGATCGAGGCGTAAATTCGTGAACGGGTGGGCAGGCGTTCCCGAAACATCTCCTCACCGTCACTGGCACGCAGACACAGTGCAATGGATTTATCGTGCGACCAGTACAAGTAGCCATCGTCGAGCAGGGGCGTGGTGACGTTGGCACCGCGGGCCGCCTCCCAAACGAGGTGGGATTGGGAAACGTCGCCGCGACCGCCGGCACGAACGACGAAGGTCATGTTGGTGCGCCCTCCGCTGCAATACAGCGTATCGCCATCGGTGATCACGCAGGGAACCACGTAGTCCTGGATCGCGTCGCAATACCAAAGTCGCTCGCCGTTGACCGGATTCAGGCCGAGGATCGATCCCTTTTGATTCAGGATTAACTCGGTCGAACCGTCGTCGAGCGCGACGAGCGTGGGCGTCGTCCAGGCGCGATCGATGCCGCTTGTCCTCCATCGCACAGCGCCCGTGTCCTTGTCGATGCCGTAAACCGAGTCGTCTTCGATCGACGCATTCATGATGATCAAGTCATCGAACACGATTGGACTGGACGCAGCACCGAACCCGGCGACGTTGGACCCAACCGATTGCCGCCATCGTTGGTCGCCATCGTGTGAGAACGCCACTAGGCCGGATGGACCGAATGACGCGTAAACGCCGGTTGAATCAACGCAAGGCGTCGGTGAGGCATAGCCATGTTCGCCAACGCGTTTGCCGATGGCCTGCTCCGCTTCGGACGGTTCCACGGCGCGATCCCAGATGATTTGTCCATCGATTAGATCGAGACACAGCACGTGCAGTCGCAGCTGATCAGGTTCGCCAGGCGATTCGACGGTCAAACCGTAACCACTGTATGCGGTCACGTAGATGCGATCGTTCCAGACCACCGGACTGGATGAACCGCGCCCCGGCAGTGCCGCTCGCCAGGCCAGATTGTGATCATCACTCCACGACTCAGGAATGGTCGCCGACGTGGCGACGCCTGAGGCGGAAGCACCTCGAAATCGTGACCAATGGTTGTCTGCTCGCGCCATCGGCGATGTTAGGAATCCGAAGGCCACGATCAGCGCGAAAAGCCTTGGGGATCGGTATGGGAACAAGCACATGTTGTGATCTCGCGTGAGGACGAGGATTCCGGATGGGTAGCCCTCCAAACGTCAACAAGGCGTTAGGATAGCTAGGTCGGCGGCGCGGTTCCAATCTCGCCCGCGCAACAGCTCGAGATTCCCGAATCAGATCGCTTGGCAACTCCGGTCACCGGCTTGCTTACACTTCCAGGAACAACCGGGCGGGATCTTCGATGACTTCCTTGATCGCGACCAAGAATCCGACCGCTTCACGACCATCCACGATCCGATGGTCATAGGTTAGGGCAACGTACATCATCGGTGCGATGACGACCTGACCATCAACCGCGATGGGCCGTTCTTGGATGGCGTGCAGACCAAGGATGCCACTCTGAGGCGGATTGACGATCGGCGTCGAAAGCAATGAACCGTAGATCCCACCATTGCTAATCGTGAAGGTCCCGCCCATGAGGTCGGTTGGTTGCAGGCGGTTCTCACCGGCGAGCCGAGCGTATTCCGCGATCGAGCCTTCGATTTCGGCAAAGGACATTCGTTCGACGTTCCTCAGGACGGGAACGACCAATCCTTTGCCGCCACCAATGGCAATCCCGATGTCCTGGTAGTTGCGATAGACCATCGAGTCGTCGCGAATCTCTGCATTGACCGCCGGGAAACGACGGAGTGCTTCGACAGCCGCTTTCGCAAAGAAGGACATGAATCCAAGTTTGACACCATGCTTCTTTGCAAACGCGTCTTTGTACTTCGACCGAATCTCCATGACCGGTTTCATGTTGATTTCATTGAATGTCGTCAGAAGCGCAGCGGTCTGTTGTGCCTGCACGAGACGCCCGGCGATGGTCCGCCGCAGCATGCTCATCGGTTTAATTTCCTCGGACCGGTAAGATCCGTCGGTCATCAAAGATCCCGAGGTCATGGTCGTCGATGGTGCGGACGTGATCGCGGGCGGTGACGCCGGCGTCGTGGCGGGTGGCTGGGCCGCAATGGGTGCGGGCGTGGTCGATGGCGGCGTCGCGGCACCACTGCGAACAAACGCGAGGACATCCTCCTTGAGTAATCGACCGCCGGGGCCCGTCGCGGGAACCTGAGCTGCGTCCAATTGGTGTTCGTCGAGCAACCGCCGCGCCGCGGGCATCACGAATCCGGATGGTTGAGGCGGTGCGGTCGTGGCCGCTGATGCCCCTGGCGAGATGGTGGATGCGGGTGGCGTTGAACTCACCGCCGGCGTCGGTGGATCGGCTTGGGGGCCCTGGCCGTTGGAGGTTCCCGAGGGTTTTTCCGCGACACGGATTTCCGCAATCTTTTCACCAACGGTCGCGAAGGCCTCTTCGCCCTTCAAGATGCCCTGCAGGAAACCCGCTGCCGGCGAAGGGATCTGAACGGACGCTTTCTCCGTCTCGATGTCGACCAAATCCTCTCCGCTGGCAACCCAATCGCCTTCCGCTTTCAGCCAGCTACCAATCTGGACCTCGGAGATGGACTCGCCCACGGTGGGCACTTCGACGGAAATGATGTCGCTCACGGAAACGTTTTGATCCAAAAGATGAGTCATGGACGATCAGGGCAACGGTAGCCCGGCACACTACAAGATAGCGGTCCGTCCAAGACGTGTCAGTGAGTCAAAGTCGATCACTTGGTTGGATTATTCATGCTGGTTGACGTGGATTGTTGATCGACGCTCACCGCGGCCGATTTCACGAAAGTGTGTGTTCAGGTTGGAGTCGGAGTGAAATCAGATGGCCCAAGACGACGATCGCGGTCATCCGATCCAAATGGGCCTGATCGTGCTGATCTTGGTCGGGGGCGCTTGGTACTTTTTCCGGCATTACGACATCGATGGTTTGGAGAACGTCTCGATCGCGCCCAAGGAAACCGGTTGGGACTCCTTCGACGACGATGAGCCGTTCACATTCACCTCATCGACGGGGGCCGTCGCGGATCCGGTGATCTACAGTCCCAGCGATCGGGCGGCGCGTGATCAGGGTCGGACGGGCGCGTCGGACGCGATCACCCTGTTGGGACGAGTCGCACCCGCGCTGGGAATCTCTGCTGAATCGTCCGATGAAATGCGTCCGTCCGAGCGCGTCGTCGATCGGTTCCGACCTGACTCGCGTTTGAGAGTCGCTTCTTGGGCGCTCGATGGGTTTGGTGCCTCGAAGCTCGCAAGCGAGATCGCCAGGCGAAATCTTGTCCGCATCGTGAAGCAATTTGACGTCGTCGCGCTGCAGCAACTCGACGGCACTCGGTCCGATCTCGTCCCGCGTTTGGTCGATGCCATCAACGAAGGGGCGGGATCGATGGGCGGGCCGGCCAACTCGATGGTCGACTACGTCGTCAGTTCCCCCATGGGGCCCAACGACCATCGCGAGCAACTAGCCATTCTGTTCAATCCGTCCCGCGTCCGCGTTGATCGGTCGCAAACCTACACGGTGGCGGACCCGGACAACCAGTTGACCTACGAGCCGCTGGTGGCTTGGTTCCGTGCGTCTCAACCGTCCGAGGAGCATGCATTCACATTTACCTTGGTCAATGCACGCATCGAACTCTCCCGAGCGCCGGCGGAGGTGGCTCTGCTGGGGAACTTGTTTGCGGCGGTGAAAGACGATGGTCGCGGTGAAGACGACGTTTTGATGGCAGGATTGTTCCAAGCCGATGACGCGTACCTGTTACCGGTTGTCGCCGGACCTGAAATGACGGCTGCGGTGAATAGCACGCCGACGGATGTTTTCGGTCGGCACCAAACGTCCAACATCCTGTTTGATCGTCATGCCGTTGCTGAATCACTCGGTGTCGGAGGCGTGATGGACTTTCTGCGGGTCTATAATCTGACGATCTCCGAGGCCCAGGCAGTCTCTAGTTACCTTCCGGTGTTTGCCGAATTCTCGCCCTTGGAGGGCGGGCTGGCCGATGACGCATCGCCGGCAATCTTGCCTTGACGTGCGTCGACCCCGATCGGTCCCCAACGTGATCTATCTTGACAACCATTCCACAACACCCTGCGATCCCCGGGTCGTTGAGGCGATGGTACCGTACCTAACAACGCACTTCGGAAATCCCCATAGCGACTCGCATGGAATGGGCCGCGATGCCGCCAGTGCCATGCGTCAAGGCATTGAGTCCATTGCGACGATCTTGAATGCACCCGCCGAAATGATATTGGTGACGTCGGGGGCAACCGAGAGCATCAATCTGGCGATGCGTGGCGTGCTCGAGCACCCACGATGCCGACACCGTCGCATCGTGACGTGTGCGACGGAGCATCCCGCGACACTGGACGTCGCCCAGCGGCTGCATGATCAAGGTGTCGACGTGCATCGATTGCCCGTCGATACCGAAGGTCGATTGAATCCCGACTCACTTCGCGAGGCGCTTCGGACGCCAACAGCATTGGTAACGCTTCTTTGGGCCAACAATGAAACCGGGATGATCCATCCGATCAATGAGATCGCCGCAATCGTGCACGAGTTCGGATCGATCTTGCATTGCGATGCAACCCAAGCCGTTGGGCGCATCCCCGTGGACATGAAAGCAGACGACGTTGACCTGCTGACCGCATCGGCCCATAAGTTCCACGGCCCCAAGGGCGTCGGAATCCTGGTCGTTGGCAACGGCCAGCGCCGAATCCGGTTGACCGGTCAAATCATTGGTGGTGGCCAACAGAACGGATTGCGTAGCGGAACCATGAACCCGGCGGCCGTGATCGCAATGTCGACCGCACTACGGCTCGCCGTTGACACCCTGGGTGAGGATGCGACCCACATCCGTTTCCTACGCGACCATCTTTGGGATCGGCTGCGTGAGTCGATCGATGGGTTGGAACTCAATGGGCCTCCATTGAGCTCAGTCGAACGTCTCGCTGGCAACTTGAACTTTCGGCTTCCGGATGTGGAGGGCGAAACGTGGATGTCGGCGGCTCCCGGTGTTGCTTTCAGCAGTGGCTCTGCTTGCAGCAGTACGGAGCCGGCACCAAGTCACGTGTTGACCGCGATGGGTCTCAGCGAGGCGCAGGCCCGCCGGAGCGTCCGGTTCGGAGTCGGTCGTGACAACGACCAAACGCAGATCGAAACCGCCGCGGAGATCCTGATCGACGCGTACGCGCGAGTTCGACCTCGGTAGCCTGACCTACCTCTCGATCACGGACCGCACCCTCGGGCCGGAGGGATCAGTTTGCCGGGTGTCGGTCAAGCAGATGGCCGACCTCGTCAAGAGACGATGCCGGTGCGTCAGCGTCAATAAAAAAACCTTCCCCGCCGAAGCGAGGAAGGTTTTCCTGATTGAATATGATCAGCCGGTGGCGGATCAATACATGTCTTCGCCACCGTGTCCGGCCGCGGGCTTGTTCTTTTCCGGTTTGTCCGCGATGAGGGCGTCACTGGTCAACAGCAACGTGGCGACGCTGGCGGCGTTGCCCAAGGCGGTGCGGGTCACCTTCGTGGGATCGATCACACCAGCCTTGACGAGATCTTCGTACTCGTCGGTCAACGCGTTGTAGCCTCCGTTGCCCTTCATCGAAACGACCTTCTCACAAACAATGCCGCCGTCTTGGCCGGCGTTCTCGCTGATCATGGTGATCGGTGCTCGGCAGGCTCGCAGAACAATGTTGTAGCCGACCATTTCGTCGTCTTTGAGCGACTCGTCCGCGGTGACTTTGGCGGATGCGCGAAGTAGAGCCACACCACCACCGGGCAAGATTCCCTCTTCGACAGCGGCACGCGTCGCATGCAACGCATCTTCCACGCGTGCTTTCTTTTCCTTCATTTCGCTCTCGGTCGCGGCACCCACGTTGACTTTTGCAACACCACCGGCGAGCTTCGCCAGTCGCTCTTCCAACTTCTCGCGATCGTAGTCACTCGAGCTGTTTTCGATTTCGCGACGGATTTGGCCGATGCGAGCTTGGATGTCGCTGCTCTTACCGCCACCTTCGATGATCGTCGTGTTGTCTTTATCGATGATGACCTTCTTGGCACGACCCAGTTGAGGCAAGTCGACGCTTTCGAGCTTGATGCCGAGTGCTTCGAAGATGGCTTCGCCACCGGTCAAGATCGCGATGTCTTCCATCATGGCCTTGCGACGATCGCCGTATCCAGGTGCCTTCACCGCACAAACGGTGAATGTGCCACGCAGTCGGTTGATGACCAACGTCGCGAGTGCCTCACCATCGACGTCTTCAGCGATGATCAAGAGAGGTTTACCTTGCTGGACGACCTTCTCGAGCATCGGCACCATGTCCTTGATGCTGCTGATCTTCTTTTCAAAGACCAACACATAGGCATCTTCGAGCACGGCTTCCATGCTGGCCGAGTCCGTCACGAAATAGGGCGACAGGTACCCGCGGTCGAACTGCATTCCCTCGACCCATTCCTGTTCGGTCTGCAGACTCTTGCCTTCGTCGACCGTGATCACGCCATCCTTGCCGACTTTGCTCATGGCGTCAGCGAGCAGTTCGCCGATCTCGCGATCGTTGTTGCTGGCGATTGTCGCCACATTGGCCATCGCGTCTTGGTCTTTTACCTTGACGGCCATTGAATGAAGTTTGTCGGTAATGTCGGCGACCGCGGCTTCGATGCCGGCCTTCATTTGAATCGGGTTGACACCAGCCACGACGGCCTTGAGGCCTTCGTTGAAAATGGCTTCGGCCATCACGGTGGCAGTCGTCGTGCCGTCACCGGCGACATCGCTGGTCTTGCTGGCAACCTCGCGGACCATTCGAGCGCCCATGTTTTCATAGACATCCTCGAGTTCGATTTCTTTGGCGACGGTGACGCCATCCTTGGTCACGGTGGGACTGCCGAAGCTCTTTTGCAGGATCACGTTTCGGCCCTTGGGACCGAGGGTGACCTTGACGGTGCGGGCGAGTTTGGAAACGCCTCGGCGAATCGCGTCGCGGGCTTCTTGGTCAAACGCAATGATCTTTGCCATGGTGAATTCTTATCGTGAGAGTGGAATGAATGAGTTTGGTGGGGACCGCCGGCTCGGGGCAATCAATCGATCACGGCCAAAACGTCGTCTTCACGCATCAGCAGGTATTCGACATTGTCGATTTCGACGGTTTCGCCCGCGTAGCTGCTAAAGAGAACGCGATCGCCGGTGCTGAGTTGACTCTCGGCTCGGCTGCCGTCATCGAGTAGTTTGCCGGTGCCGGTCGCGACGACGGTGCCTCGGGCTGGTTTCTCCTTGGCGGAGTCCGGCAGCACAATACCGCCCGCTGTCGTCGATTCGCCTTCTTCACGCTGAACCACGATGCGCTCGCCGAGCGGTTGCAAACGAACTTTGGAAGCACTTTTGGTGGCAGTTGCCATTGCCGAGACACCTTCTAAAGAGACAGGAAACGTGGAATTTGAGTGGTTGGTGCAGCCAAGTCGGTGTCCAAAATGGCAGTCGACCGGCAATTATGTCCTGGGACTGCAACCGCTGTGCCGTCGCGGAGATATTCTAGGCTCGATGCCGAGAAGTCGGCGATTTGCGGCGGCCGGCTGCGGTTGCCGCACTCAGAAAATCTCGCCAGCGGCTCATCCGACGTCCCAGCCAGACGCTTCCCCGGCAAGGCGAGCTTGTTGATGGATCGTGTTGAGCACGAATCTTCGAAGAACGGGCTCGATTCTCACCGACGGACGATGGATGCCTTGGCAAGATTGAGCCCAGACGCCCGGTCACCGGTTGGATGAAGCGTGTCTAGGCGCCTCGAGCCACCAGAGGATTCAGCGGCGTGCGAAATCGAACCTCGCGGAAGGCACCCGGCACTTCGCGAAACTGAAATCCGGCCTCGCGAGGACTCAGTTGGGGCTGTTCCAGTTCGACTTCGTCCATCGGATCCGATGCCGGGCCATTTTCGGGAAACAGGTCCTCCAACGCGTCGCTTGGTGACGAAGCGTCATCCTCCGTTTCCAGATTGAAATCCATGTCGCCCAACCGCGTTTGAGGCTCGTCGGACGCAGGTGAATCCGTGTCTTCCAGAACGGAGTCGCCCTCGTTAACCGGGCGATTCCGTGTGACGCTGTCGGAGGAAGGCTGTGTCACGACGCTGGAGGAGTTCCAGGGGCTGATCGAAGAGTACCCGCTCATGATCGCTGAACTGAATGGATCGACGTATGACAACGGCAGTCGCTGGACGACTTGTCTCGGAACCATTTCGGTCACGGTGTACGGTTCGCATCGAGGAACCGTTACCGGTCGCATGACTTTTCGACGGACTTCTTCTTGTTCGTAGTATTTAACTGTCACCGGCTGGCGACGAGTCTCGTAAACCATCCGCGTCGACTGCACCGGGATCTTCCGGACGCGTTCTTCGGCGACGTACCGCTGGGTCTGGACGGGTACCTTGCGTGTGCTGGTTCGAGTGACGGGGCGCTGGACGGTGTAGGGGATCTTGCGAACCTCGGTATGGGCGACCATTCGAGTCGTCTGGACGGGAACCTTCCTCGTCACGATCTCCGACTGCATCCGAGTCGTCTGGATCGGGACTGCCTGGGTCACGACTTCCGATTGCATCCGTGTGACCTGAACAGGTCGCTGCACCTGCTGAACTTGTGGGACATAGTTCGTCTGTGGAATCTGTTGAGTGACGTAGTTGGGACGGTACACCATCTGCGTCTGCATCGTGGCAGGTGTGACTTGTGGGGCAACGACAGCGGCCCCACGCACACGAGCAAAGAGCCCCAACGGTCCGGGTACGGCGTACGCTCGAGGATTCCAGGCCAGTCCATATTGAACAGATCCAGGTGTGACCGTGGTCTGTGGGACGTAAGCTCCCGCGTCGACCGTCTGATTGAGCATCGTGGTTACAGGTCGATAGGACGTCACCTGTTGAGTTTGGAACTGCGTCTCGGTAACCGGTCGCTGCACGACATACTGTCGTTGGACCATTTGCGTTTCGGTAACAGGTCGTTGAACCGTGTAATTCTGTTCGTAAATCTGAGTTTCGGTGACAGGGCGGTAGGACGTGACCTGTTCCTCACGCTCGGCCGTCTCGGTCACGTAGTCCGTATGGGTCACCGTTTCTTCCCGATAGGACGTTTCAACAATCGGCTTGTAAACGGTGTATCGTTCTTCGCGATAGCTGGTTTCGGTGACGGGTCTGGCGACGCGGTATTCACGTTCTTCCACCCGTGTCTTCAGCACCGGCCGATAGCTGGTGACTTCCTCCTCAACGTACTGCGTCTCGTAACTCATTCGAAGACGCGTGACCGGTCGTGGCTGAACGACGGTTTCGCATTCAAGCCGATAAGCCGGCTCAAAGCAGCAACTATCCTGCGCGTCGAGTTGCGAGGCGGCCAGCGCCGGTAGGGTCATTCCGAGGGCGACGGTCCGAAGCGAGCGACTCATGTTCGAACGATTCATTATCAATGATTCCGGCATCTAAATAGGAGTCCGTTGACGGGCAGGTCGTTGGCAGCATCGTCATGGTTCGCCACATCATGGCTTGGGTGAACCCGACGCTGGCGTACCTCGACCCAGGACGGTGCACTTTGCCCGCTGTACACAAGGTTAGGCAAGACTTGAGCGAATTGCAGAAAAAAGCAAGTAAAAACGACACTTTCGCGGCGCCGTCGGCAGTGCATCTTGACCAAATTACCGAGGCGGCATTCAAGCTCGCCGCGGATGATACTTTCGTGCCACGTGCCCGGCTGGTGCCCTGGTTTTCGGTTTGAACGATTGCACGGAAGATGCGGGCTGGTCGCGAAGCGCATGCCGAGGCGCCCCGGCGATTCACCCACATCGTTAGGCCGGTGATTTCGACTCGGTCGCCATGGATTGCTTTGCCAAGAGTCGTTTCTGGTAGCGACCTTGGACAACGTCCACCAAGATCAGGACGACGAGGACGAAGTAGAACGTGCTCTTGGCCATGGCGTGGATCTCATGACCAAAGAACGCCAGATGCGCCAGGTGGCCGCCTTCACTGACGAGCATCACGCCGACGATGAAGAGGATGAACAGCCCCAGGACTTCATACATCCGGTTGCGTTTGAGGAAATCCGCGACTTTGTCCGCCAACACAATCATCAGCACGCCACTGACGATGATGGCCATCGCCATCGTGGCGAAATCCTTTGTTAAGGCCAATGCACTTAAGATCGAGTCGAATGAGAACACAAGGTTCATCAGCACGATCAAGCTAACCGTCTTGGCGACACTGGCGGTGGGAGCATCCTCGCTTTCACCCAGTTGGGGTTCGGCGAGCAAATGAAAGATCTCTTTCAACGCCGTCCAGAGGATGAAGGCACCGCCGAACAGTACGATCAAGCTGTGGCCGGAGATCTCCGCATCCAGCCAGTTGATATGCAATTCAATAAACGGTTCTTCAAGGCTTTCGATCAGTCGAACGACGACGAACAGCAAGACGATTCGCAGGGCCACGGCCAATCCGATTCCGAGCTTCCGCACTTTGGATTGATCGGCCTCGGCAACGCGTTTGCTCTCAATCGAGATGTAGAGCAAGTTGTCGAACCCCAGTACGGCTTGCAGCAGAACCAGCATCCCGAGCGTGAACAGTCCAGAGATGGAGAATAATTCGGCGAAGAACTCGGGCACGATCGATACTCCCTTGGACATGGTCGTCACGCTTGAGTGGCTTGCCGATCAAGGGATCCGCGCCGCCGACTGGCAGCATCGTCGCCGACGACTCCCCGACGCTCAAGCCGGGTTCGCGACTCACGACGCTGACTTCCCTAGTTCGATGCGCCGGAAAGTAGGTCCATCGGTAGCCGTAGATCCGGCGGTAGCGGCGCGGTGAGCGTCAAGCGTTTTCCAGACTGTGGGTGCGTGAATGTCAACTGATGAGCATGGAGAGCTTGGCGTTCCAGGACCACCGCATCACCCTCAAGCTGCCGCACCGGTGAGTCGACGGCGTATTCATGAGCGGGGCGACCGCAGGAACGGAGCAGTTGATCGCGAGTGAGACGCGCATGGCCGGCGTAAAGACGGTCACACAAAATAGGGCAACCAATGTGTGCCAGATGGACGCGGATTTGATGGGTACGCCCGGTTTTCGGGTGGACCATCACCTGCGTGACGCGGCCGTAGCGTTGCACGACTTCGTAGAAGGTCGACGCCGGTTTGCTGGACGCATGGACGTCTCGAATGGCTTGCTTTTCACGTTGAAACGGATGGCGACCGATCGCGGCGTGGATCCAGTCTCGATCGCGTTGCAGCCGCCCCGCCGTCAGGGCAATGTAGGTCTTCTCCACGGTGCGATCCGCCCACTGCGCCGCCAGGTTTAAATGCGTTGCATTGTTCTTCGCCACCACAATGACGCCGCTGGTGTCTCGATCGAGTCGGTGAACGATCCCTGGCCGCGTCGGGCCACCCACATCGGAAAGGGATTGAAATCGAAAGGCGAGCGCACTGGTTAGTGTTCCCGACCAGTTGCCGCGAGCCGGATGCACCACCATTCCGGCCGGCTTGTCCACGGCGACCAAACCGTCGTCCTCGTATAGGATCTGGAGGGGGATGTTTTCGGGGACCGTGTCGTCGGAGACGGGCTCAGGAACAGCAAACCGAATCACCTGGCCTGGTCGGACCTTCAAGCTTGGCCGACGAATCTTGCCATCGACTTCGCAGCCGTCGTTTTGGACGGCGTCGCGAATCTGGGATCGGCTCAGGCCGTCGCATGTCTGCGTCAAGAATAGATCCAGCCGCATGCCGGCGGCCGATTCAGGGACGACGAATTGCCGCGTGGTCAATTCGAGTCCGGGGTCGATTCTATGGGCGTTGGCTCTTCGGCCTCGATGACGGCGGGTTCCGGTTCGCTACCCTCCGAATCCGTTGGAGGCTCCAACGCAGGCGTTTCGATGTCAGCGGGTTCCATGGTCGGATCGGACTCGGCCGGATCATCCTTCTCCGGTGAAGACGTTGGTTCATCCGGCATCTCGATCGCGCCCGGTGCCTCGCTCGTGTCGGGGACTTCCTCTGAATTCTCCTCCATTGCGGAATCATCCAGAGGCTCGAGTTCAGGCATCTCCAGGTCAGGTAGATCGGGTAGGATTCCCTCGCCCGGAAGAGATGGTGGCAAGGCCGGATCCGCCGGAGCGAAATCCTGCTGCCCAAACCAAGTCAAGAATGCTTGCGTTTGAGGATCCGATAGGCGGTCGATTCGCGCCTTGGCTTCTGCCGCCATGGCATCGGATTCTCCCGCGATCATCGCGGCCTCGTAATGCGTGGTGGCTTCGTCGATGTTCCCCAACGATTCCGCGATACGGGCGAGCCCAAAGTGGCCCCGAGACTGGACGATCGGATCTTGGCTCATCGCCAGGGCATCTTCGTAGGCGCGCGATGCTTCGTCGAGCAGGTCCTCGGCTTCGGCCCGACTGTTGAACAAGGACGAGAATCCCTCGGCCATTTTTTGGCCACCCTGATAAAGCATCGACCAGGCTGCTGCGGAGGTGCCCGGATACTGGGCGGCAATCGCGTCGAGGGATTCGGTGTCACCGCTGATGGACGCTTCGATTAACTGCAACGTCGCATCGGATCGGCTGTCCGACTGCTGCGACGCGTAGACGCCCCAGCCGATCATGGCGGCCAACAGAACCGCCACGCCGGCCGCGATGGGTTTCGAGTAAGGATCGATGGCCTGATTGGCCTTCACGAGCGCGCCGGCGAGCCAGTTTTCTTGCAGTTCATGCCGTCGTTCGCTGTTCATGTTGCGGGCCGATCGTCGGCGAGTGGGATAGGGATACGATGGAAGGAGCGAAACTCCGAAGTATAGGAATTCCGCGAAAGCGACGTCAAGAGAAGCGATGGAAGGGCACCCCTCGCGAGTGCACCTCGCCATTGGCCACCGTCCAGTCTGCCTTGACTTGCCCGCCCCGTCCGTGCGACGGTTGGTTGGCAGTGGCGGCGCGTCTTTGCGATGGAGTTGGATCGCGAACCGATACCCGCCGGTGCCTCCTTTGAAGTCCTCGCCGCCTCCCGTCTCGAGGCGGGCTTTTTGTCCTTGATGCTCGAAGCGAATGAACCAATGTGTGGCATAGTGGGATACGTCGGTACCCGGCCGGTGGGCGAGTTCCTGCTGGATGGCCTCCGAAGGCTGGAGTATCGAGGCTATGACAGCGCCGGGGTCGCCATTGAGACGCCCGACCACATTTCGGTGACCCGATCGGTCGGTCGCATTGCGGCGCTAGCCCAACGAATCGGGACCGAGCCACCGGAGGGGACGGTCGGATTGGGGCACACTCGCTGGGCGACCCATGGCGCCGCCACCGAGATGAACGCGCATCCGCATCTCGGTGGTGATGGTGAGGTCGTGCTCGTTCACAATGGCGTGATCGAGAATTTTCAACTGCTCAAAGACGAACTGCTCGAGAAGGGTTACGCATTCAAGTCAGGGACGGACAGCGAGGTAATCGCCCACCTGATCGTGGAAGGTCTTCGCAGCACGAAAGACACGTCCACCAATCCCAACTCGCGATACGTCACGGCGGTTCAGTGGGCGATCGCCCAGCTGCGTGGGACGTATGGTTTGGCGATCCTGTTTCGTGACCGGCCCGGTTTGATGATTGCGGCGCGATTCGGCAGTCCTCTGGTTCTCGGCGTGGGAAAGAACGAGTACTTCGTCGCCAGCGATGCGTCGCCATTGGGTGGTCGGGCCGATCGAATCGTCTACCTAGCTGATCACCAGATGGCGGTGCTGACCGTCGATGGATTTTCAGTCTTGCATCGCGATAGCGGCAAAGTCCGTGTCAACATGCAGCCGATGGAGGCCCAAGCCGGCGACGTCAGTCTGAACGGGTTTCCACACTACATGCTCAAGGAAATCCACGAGCAGCCCGATGCGCTGCGAAACGCGATGCGGGGGCGACTCAACGACGAAGACGCGACGGCGGTTTTCGGCGGGTTGAACTTAACGCCGCAACAGATCCGAAGTGTCGAACGCATCATTCTGACCGGTTGCGGAACCAGTTGGCACTCGGCACTGGTGGGCGAGTACCTGATCGAGGAGCTGTCTCGCATTCCGGTGGGCGTCGAATACGCCAGCGAGTTGCGATATCGCAATCCGCCCATTGAGAATAACACGTTGGTCTTTGGGATTACTCAATCTGGTGAGACCGCCGACACACTGGCGGCACTCAATGAAACCAAGCGGAAAGGTCATCGCACGCTGGCAATTTGCAATGTCGTGGGCAGTAGCATTGCCCAGGCTGCCGACGGAGGCGTCTACCTGCACGCGGGTCCAGAGATCGGTGTCGCGAGCACCAAAGCCTTCACGAGTCAGTGCTGCGTCCTGGCGATGCTGGCGCTGTTCTTCGGCCGGATGCGGCACATCAGTTTCGAGTCGGGAGGGCGAATCATCGAAGACCTGCGGCGTTTACCCTCCAGCGTCGAGCAAGCGCTGACCTGCGACGCCGAAGTGCGCCGGGTCGCCGAAAAGTACCAAGACGCCAGCAATGTGCTGTACTTGGGTCGACGCTACAACTTCCCGACCGCACTCGAGGGGGCGCTGAAGCTCAAGGAAATTAGCTACATCCACGCGGAGGGATATCCCGCCGCCGAGATGAAACACGGGCCCATTGCGCTGGTCGAATCTTCAACGCCCAGTGTTTTCATCATGCCCCGCGGAACCACCTACGACAAAGTGATGTCGAACATGGAGGAGGTCAAAGCCCGCGGCGGTCCGGTGATCGCGATCGCCAGCGACGACGATGCCCAAGTTCGGCGAATTGCCGATGATGTGATCACGATTCCAGAAGTTCCTGAGTTCATTCAGCCGATTGTATCAGTCATACCATTGCAGCTACTTTCCTATTACATCGCTGTCTTGAGAGGCTGCGATGTGGATAAGCCTCGCAATTTGGCGAAAAGTGTGACGGTTGAGTAGTTTGAGTTGTCCGCACTGAGTTTGCGGGCTAGGCTGACAGAGTGTCGCTGCGCGTCGTGAAATGTCCGCGTCGCGACCACCTTTCACGAGCGGAGTTCGATCCATGAAACGCCCTGCACTGAGCTACAACTCTCGAAAAGCGTTGATGGTGAACATCGGTGAAGCCGCCGGTTCGGAGATTGCCGACTTGATCGCTCGGCTCTCGGACGAAGTGGAGGAATTGCGTCGAACCAAGGTGAGCATCACCCGAATTGTGCCCCAGACCGGCGATTCCGCCCAGGAATTCCTCGAAGAACCTGTCTGATTCGACGTCCCGGAACAACTTGACAGTTTCGCCACGGGTGTTGACAGTGAGGGGCTCGCTTTTTGATGCCATCGTTGCTTGATTGCCCCCCAAATTGATGACCGTTGCTTCTCCGCCGCCGAGTCCTGAGTCTGTCCTTTCTGATCCCGCCGATGGCGGTTCGCATCGGACACTGCTAGACAAAATCTGGGATCTGCATGTTGTCCATCAGCCCGAGTCAGGCCCGGCGATTCTATACATCGATCTGCATCTCGTGCATGAGGTGACCAGTCCGCAGGCTTTTGAAGGTTTGCGACTCAACGGTCGACCCGTCCGACGTCCTGAACGCACCATTGCGACTCCGGATCACAACGTCCCGACCAGCGATCGCAGTCTGCCAATCGCCGATGAGATTAGCCGCAAACAGATTGAAACGCTCCGGCAGAACTGTGGTGAATTCGGCGTGCGGCTGTTCGACATTCATGACGTCCGCCAAGGCATCGTGCATGTCATCGGTCCCGAGAACGGATTTACCCAGCCCGGTATGACGATCGTTTGCGGGGACTCGCATACCGCGACGCACGGCGCGTTTGGTTCGCTGGCGTTTGGTATCGGCACCAGCGAAGTCGAACACGTGCTGGCGACGCAGACGCTTTTGCAATTCAAGCCCAAGACGTTTGAGTTGCGTGTCGATGGTGAGCTGGCCCGAGGTGTTACCGCCAAGGACATGATTCTTTACTTGATTGGCCAGATCGGCACGGCCGGCGGCACGGGATACGTTCTGGAGTACACGGGCGATTGCGTGCGTGCGCTAACGATGGAAGAACGCATGACCGTCTGCAACATGTCCATCGAAGCGGGTGCGCGAGCCGGCATGATCGCCCCAGATGAAGTGACGTTTGAATATTTGCGTGGTCTGCCTGAAGCGCCGCCGAATTTTGACGAGGCGGTCGCCCTTTGGAAAACGCTCCCGTCCGATTCGGGAGCGACCTACGACCGAAGCGAGATTTATCAAGGCAAGGACATCCGGCCTCAGATCACCTGGGGCACCAATCCGGGGCAGGTCCTGGGTGTGGATTCAAAGATCCCGGATCCATCCCATTTCGAAGATCCGACTCAACGGAAGTCAACCGCTCAGGCGCTGCAGTACATGAACCTGACCGCAGGCACGTCGATCCAGGATGTCCATCTCGATCGAGTCTTCATCGGATCCTGCACCAATGCCCGCATCGAGGACTTGCGATCGGCGGCCGCCGTCGTGAAAGGTCACCGCTGCAACGATTCCGTCAATGCCATGGTGGTTCCCGGCAGTGGTCAGGTGAAACGGCAGGCCGAGCAGGAAGGCCTTGACCGCGTCTTTATGGAGGCTGGATTTGACTGGCGCGAGGCCGGATGCAGCATGTGCTTGGCGATGAACCCCGATAAGTTGGCGCCCGGTGAGCGATGCGCCAGCACCAGCAATCGCAATTTCGAAGGCCGTCAGGGCAAAGGCGGGTTGACGCACTTGGTCAGCCCATCGATGGCTGCCGCTGCGGCCGTCGCGGGTCACTTTGTCGACATCCGTCAGTGGGACTATCAGGAAAGCTGAACATGCAACGCTTTACAACTCACACGGGGATCGTCGCGACACTTGACCGTGCCAACGTCGATACCGATCAGATCATTCCCAAACAGTTCCTCAAACGAATCGAACGGACCGGGTTCGGTCAGTTCCTCTTTTTTGATTGGCGATTCTTGGATGATGGCACGACGCCCAATCCAGACTTCGAGCTCAATCACCCGTCGCTTCAAAATGCATCGGTCTTGATTGCACGCCAGAACTTTGGCAGCGGCAGCAGTCGTGAACATGCCGTCTGGGCGCTCGACGACTATGGTTTCCGCGCTGTGTTGGCACCTTCGTTTGCCGACATTTTTTACAACAACTGCTTCAAGAACGGTTTGCTACCCATCCCGCTTTCCGAGGATGACATTGAAACGCTCTTTCAGAGTGCCGCCGGCGCCGAATCGTATGAATTGACCGTCGATCTGGAATCACAGATCGTCCGTGATGGGCACGGTTTCGAGCGACCATTCGAGATTGACGGCAGCCGGCGGCATAACCTGCTCAACGGTCTGGATGACATCGCCCAGACCCTGTTGCATGAAGAAAAGATTACGGCCTTTGAGGTCGCTCGCGGCTGAGGTCGCCGGAACGGCCGTTGGTTCGGCTGATCCAAACGCGATGGGACCCTAATTCCCGTAGCGTTCTTTGGACGCGGCCTTCGCTTCAGCTTGGGCTTGCACCATCGCGTCTGCAGGCGTTTCGTATTGGGCATAGTCGTCCGCCGTTGCGACGGGAGCTGCCGTATCGTTGCCACCGCAACCAACCAGGCACGCGGCGACCCACAGCGTCGGGGCAAGGAACCACTTTGTCATTTCGAGTACTCCATCAGAAGAGAATGCCCCGCTCGCAGACAACGAGCGAGGCGTGAATTGAAAGAATCGTGAACCCACCCCGAGTCTAGATTTCCTCGTCGATGACTTCTTTTGCGGCTCGAGTCCCTAAAGCACCCCACAAACCATATGGACTGGCCGATCCAGGTGCAGCCGGTCCAGTACCCGCGTACCAAACGGGCGAGGCGGTGACGTCACCAGCTTCGATCGAATCGGTAATGAACTTCACCGCTCCATCCCCCATCAACACATGGGCGCCACCCTGGTGACGGCTACTGGGTGGCACAATCGCACCGACGCGATCGCCGAACCAATTACCCGTATTGAATGCCGTCGTGGACGAGTTGGGCGGCAAAATCGTGTTGACCATCGACTGGGTCGGATAAAAGCTGTGCCAGCGGAATCCGCGGCCATAACGAAGGGTCCACCCCGTCCCTGGATCCGCCATCACTTCGAGACTACCGGATGTATCCCAATACTGTGGACGGCTCGGGTCCCGAAACGGCTCTTGAATATCGACATCAATCGGCGTGCCGCCGTTGGTGTTGTCTTGTGCTGCCTGATAAGCGTTGGTTCGAACATCCATGTCGCCCAAGTCGGTCGCCAACTCGCCACACATGATCGTATTGGACAACCCGTCCAATGCATCGCGAAACTTCGACGCCTCACGTGGCTTGAAGAATCCTCGCGAGGAAGCCGGTGAGCGTTCGGCAGGCCAGCCACGCCGGCCTGTGAAGTTCCACTCCCAAGTACCCTGGGTCATGAAGTGTGTCGCGTCGCCCATGCATGCGCCGTAGTTGGTACGGCCACGTGCGGGGACGCCTCGCCCCGGGTCACTTGGGCATCGAAGACCTGGAACCTCTGTCAGCCATGGATCGTAAGCATTGCCAGCATCACTGTCGCCCGCGTATCCGAATGCGGGTGTATCGGCGGCACCGTTGGCGTTGTTGTCGCGAGGATTCGCAATTTGTTCCCACAGTCCCTGCTGTTCCATGAAGGGCATCAATCCGACCAGGAAACTATTGGATGCGTGAGCACTCTCGTCACTGGTGATGACGTCGTCAAACGCAGGTCCCGTTCCGCCTGCTCCGGCGTTCGTGTCGTGCAGCCAGACACCGACTTTTTGGGGACCGGAGCCGTGCGTCGGCACCGCCTTGAACGCGTCGTGGTAATTGTGGATCGCAATACCGATTTGTTTGAAGTTGTTACTGCAACTCATGCGGCGTGCCGCTTCGCGTGCCGCCTGAACGGCCGGTAACAACAATCCGACCAAGACACCAATGATCGCAATGACGACCAACAGCTCGACAAGCGTGAATGCTCGTCGGTGGACAGAAGGTTTCATCACAGAACTCCAGAAAAGAAATGAAACGAAGAATTCACCGTGGCATTCAGGCAGAAGCTTGGCCCGTCGATGGACGGTCCCTCGTTTCACTCGGGATGACGAACGGTCTGCAACCCAAACCCCACTCTGTCGCCTAAAACACCGGGAGACGCCCATCGGACCCATTCAAAGTGCATTAAGATGCCAAAAAATGCTTTTTAAGTGAAATTAAGTACCTTTAATAGCTCTAGAAGGTGGACGCTGGTCCACTGCCGGGTGGTTTTGTGACCCTTTTGGTGTCGTGGGTCCACGCCATTTAGGTTGCCGTTGATGAAGTGGTGGCTCCACGGCTCGCACGCTCAACCGCTCGGGCGGAGCGATTCACGGTGGTTTGTTGCTGAAGCACTGCCGCCGCGAGTATCCAACCAAGACTCCTTGAATCCAAAGGAATCCGCGAGGTGAAAGGTGGTCGTTCGGATCGTGAACGTCCTCTAGCGGAGCGCTTCGACGTACTGTTGGAATTCCTTGGCGCGCTCCAGATTGCCCGATTTTTGATGAAACTCGACCAGGCCCGCGAATGCGACCGCGGAACGTGGATTGATCTGGATCGCTTCTTGGAACCATGGTCCCGCCTGATCCCATTTGATCGCCAAATAAGTCCGCGCCAGATCGAGCGCCGCCGTATAACGATCTCGAGCCTGACGGATCTCGCCGCTCTCAAAATCGCGTTGCAACTGTGCCAGTCGATCGAGCTGTCGGCGACCCTCCAGGTAACGATCGGCATGAATCTGGGCGGACTCAGCGTGGGATCGATCGCCCGATTCGGAGGCGATTTCAGCATGCGCGGTCGCGGCGAAATAGTTCAGCGAGATGTCATCGGGATAGATGTCGAGCATCGGTTCCAATTGATCGAGAACCGCTTGGAACTTCGCCTGATGCAGGGATAACTTGGCAAGTTGAAAATGCACCGAGAAGTGTTTTGGTAGGACTTGCAGAAATTCCTTGCAAGCGGAGACGGCTTCGTCGATTCGATTTTGCAGCGCCAGCAGTTCAATCAGGCGTGCTTTGGCGTTGAGCAGTTCCCACGCTCCGCTGCGCCCGGCATCGTCGATGCGAACATAAGGCTGCAGCAACTCGACGACCCTTCGAAAGTAGGCCTCGGATCGCTCGAATCGGCTTAATGCAAAGTTAGCTTCCGCGAGTCCGAGGCAAGTGGGTAGATGATTGGGGTTGATGAGATGGCCTTGTCGTAACAACCCCGCGGCGGCCAAGAGGTCCTCCGAATTCTCCGGAAGACGGGACCAGTGATTATAGACGCGGGGGTCATCTGGAAAGAGTTTCTCCCAGATGGGAAGTACCTGCCGTACCAGACCAAATGCTTCCTGGTCGGCGAGGATTTCGATGCCCAGGTCAATGGCATCGGCACCGATCACCCGACCACCGAGCGTGAACCGTTTCCCCGGAGAATCGGAAGTGCCCGTCTCACGAATGCGATCGGCATTTTGAATCACGCTCGCTGCGACGGCGGATGCAAGCCTGGGGTCGGATTCAACTTGAATCTTCAACAGCCAGCGTTCTTGCGCGACGCGTTCCGGATCGAAGCCAAGATTCTCTGCCCAAACCAAAGCGTCATGTGCGATGTCGTTCTGATCGTTCAAGCGAGCCAATCGAGCCGCGTTGAATTTCTTCCGAGCGACCGACCACGTCCATCCATCGGCGTCACGCAGTGCAGCCTCGGCAGCCGCTGGGTTCTCGTGTGCGATCATCCGATCGAATCGCGACAGACGCTGCCCACGAACGCGCGCCAGGCCGCCTGCGATGATGCCGATGGCCAACAACCCGACCAGTCCAGCATGACGCCAGTTCATGGAGGCGTTGGTTGATTTAGAAACAATGTGAACTGCGTGGTTTCGTTATACGTCAGATCACAAGGCGGAACCAAAATGTCGAGACGGCCATCTTGATTCCAATCGACAACGGCGCAGGTGGCGGCCTGGCACGTATCGATCACGAGCGAGTGCCGCGAGAAACCCGCATCGGTTCGTTCGAACCATGCCACGCCGTCAAACGTGCCCTTGGGATAACGCGATGATTCAGCATCCGTTAGCAGCGCCACGGCCACGACATCGGTATCTCCGTCGCCATCGAAATCCCCGCCCGCGGCGTGATAGCAACCAGGCATCCAGCCGATGCGATGTGGCTGAAATGGGAACGCACCCGTGTTCTCGAGCCATTGGATTCCATGCGATGGCTTGGCCAACGAGTCATCAAATGTATCTCCATTGGTGTACAGCACATCGAGGTCACCGTCGCCATCGAAATCGATGAGGCTCATGCTGCTGGATCCAAATGCCGGATCCAGGGCGCGATGGATCAGGTGCGTTTCGAAACTCCCATTGCCTTGATTCAAATGAGCTTCAATCATTTCATAGTGTTGGGTGACCAAGGAAAGGTAGTCGTCTAGACCGTCTTGATTGAGGTCGCAAATCGGCATCGCGATCGTCCCCGGTCGGGCATCCAAACGCTGCCACTGGAACTTAGGAACACCGGCGGCGATGCCGGCGTTGATCCCCAGGTGAATGCCGCCTTCAAAATGCAATCCAAAGTCGCCGACCAGGACGTCTTGGTCGCCGTCCCCGTCGTAGTCGATCGGTTGAACTTCAGCGACTCGTGACAAACCCATTCTCAAAGGAAATCGCTGCATGGCGATATCTTGATTCCCACGAGGCGATTCGGATTTACCCGTTTGAGTCATCGCATCATTCCCGACTGGATGGTCTAGCCACCAGACGCTGCCTTCGCGTTCCGTCTGTGGGCTGGCGGTTCCAAGGTCGGCAACCACGTAGTCCGTTCGGCCGTCGCCATTGAGATCGGATGGAGCCGCTCGGGCCACATGGGCTGCCCGCGTTAATTGTGTGGCTTCCGCCATGGGAACACCATCGTTGCCGACACGGTTCGATGAAGCTTTCAATGTCGCCACGACTCCCGTTGACATGTCGGTGATCAAGAACGACGCCGGCTCGTTGCGACCGCTCAGCCGAGTCATGCTCGAAATCGCCTCGATCGGCGCGTCCAAAGTCACGTTCAGTCCGATCGAACGAAACCGCTGATCGGCGACTCGATCGGGTGGTTCGAGTCGAATCGACTTCGGTGCGGCGTCTCGAAAGTACTCGACGGTTGCGTCAAAGTCAGGGGGCGTCAAATCGGTTCGCTGCGATTGGCGGTAAATCCGAAACCCAAGTTCGACTTCCTCGTGCCATCGTTGCTTTTCAAAACTATTGGGATTTGGCACCGCATGGCAGCTGCCGCAAAATGCCCGAATCGATTCCGCGTCCGACGGTGGACGGGCCTGGATCTTCAGTGCGACCGGTGACAAGTCAACATCCGCCGGTGACGGCGGCGAGCAGCCCAAACCGGAGACCGACATCATCCATATGGACAAAAATGTGCGATGCAGCCGAGGGCGGACTCGCCAGCGAACCTCGGCATTGAATCGACTCGAATCACGGTGCGGCGACAGCGACATAAAGATCTCGACGAATAACAGAACCAACGAGACAGCTTATCCGCCATGGCCATGGAATCCAAACCAAGTTCATGTTTCTGACGGAGAGCTCGATTTGGACAAGATTCTGCTTGAACTGTTCCCGTCGAGGAGCGTACGATTTAGACATGATGATGCGTCCAACTCGTACCGCACTCGCCCGCACGATCGCTCTGATAGCGATGCTGGTGATCGGTGTTGGACCCGCCGTATCGGGCCACTGTTGCTGCCGAGCTTCGGCGGATTTGGAGCCCACCCAATCAAGCTGTTGTGGGCCGTCGAAGTGTTGCTCGACACCCGATCCAAGTTCGCGAGACTCCCTTGAGCGGACTTGCGGATGCACATGGTCGTGTTGCCAAGCGACGATTGAATCAGCCGTTTTGCCGCCGTCGGCGGAATGGGTCGAGTCGGTATCGGCCATCGGTCTGGTAAGTGAGTTTCCGAATCGGCTTGATCATCTCTCTCCTCTTTTGCATCAGGCTGTCGAGGATCCTTCGGCAGTATCTGCACAAAATCGGTGCGCGCGTCTGTGTCGATGGTTGATTTGAATCCTCCTGTTCGAAGATGACAGGAAGACTTGAATGACTAATTTTGACACATGATTTGGAGAGATGAAAATGTTACGTTCCTTAATCGGAGTTGCGGCGGTCGTTGTGATCGTCGGTCTCGTCATTGCCAGTCGACAGGCGGACGCGTCCGCGTCGGCCGTCGCGTGTCCATGTGGATCATGCGAAGTCGGCTGCACCTGTTGTACCGACTCGTCGGTCTCGTGCGGTGATTGCCAATGCGACGCATGCGTTTGTGATGCATGCGTTTCGGCATCAGGAGCCGATGGTGACGCGTGCTGTGCCGATGGCGGATGTTGCGAGCTGGACAGCGACGCGGTGGGTGAGCATGTCGATGCTGCAGAAGAACCCGCCGTCGCTGCGACCGAGTAGCCAAACCGACTCGATGCTCGCCGCACCTTAGCGTCGTTGATCGCTCCCTTTGTCTCCGCTCTCACCGGAAGGCGAAGGGAGCGATGGTTTCTTGTCGACGCTCAGGATGCGTAAGTGGCCCGCGAGATCCTTGATCAATTTGGGTTCGTCCCATGCAGGATGATCGCGAGTCATTTGTGCGACCGACTCGGCGATCATGGGGGAGAGCTCGAGAACCAAGCAGCCGTGGTCATGAAGACGCAACGCGGATTGTGTCAAAACCTCACGAATCACTTCGGTTCCGTCAGGTCCCGATAGGAGAGCGACCTTGGGCTCGAAATCTCGGACCGTCGGGGGCAACGCCTCAAACTCGCTCTGGCTGATGTACGGCGGATTGGAGCAGACGATATCAAATGGTGGATCATCTTCGAGCGCCGTTGTCAGATCACTTTGCAACAGCCGAACTTGATCTTGGACCTCGTGTTGATCCACGTTCCACTGCGCAATTTGAAGTGCTGGCGGACTAATGTCGACGGCAACCACTTCGACGTCGGGAAGGTTCTTGGCCAGCGTGACCGCAATGGCGCCGCTGCCGGTTCCGATATCGAGGATACGGCACTTTCGATTGGTCCAAGGAACAGGATCCCGTGTGGCCAGTGACCGATGGCGGTCGATGGTTTCGATGACCAGGTGCTCCGTTTCCGGCCGGGGAATCAACACGTTCTCGTCGACGCGAAATTGGAGCGAATAGAACTCACGATGGCCGACGAGTTGAGCGACCGGTGCACCGTCGCCGCGACGTTTGACCATCTCGCGAAATGCGATCCGCTCTTCGTCGCTCGGGATCTCATTGAACGCGGTGTACAGTGCGATCCGAGGGCACCGGCGAGCGTGGGCGAGCAAGATTTCCGCGTCCAGACGCGGTGATTCGCTGCCGCGCGTCTTGAAGAATCCGGTCGTCCAATCCAGTAGGCGTAGGATTGTCCAAGGTTCATCGCTCATGCCGTTGGATCTCGGTTCTTTCCGGCTGCACTCGACGGCTCAGTCCGCGACCATGTCACCGCGGAGTTGATCACGGTCGTATTCAATCAACGCTTCGGTGACCGGATTCAAATCACCGCCGACGATTTGGTCGAGTTTATAGAGTGTCAAATTAATGCGATGATCGGTGAGTCGATTCTGAGGAAAATTGTAAGTCCGGATTCGCTGACTTCGATCGCCCGACCCGATGAGTCCCTTTCGCGCCGCGGCTTGCTTGGCAGCTTCTTCCTCGCGTTTCTGTTCATAGATGCGAGCTTTCAGTACGCGCAGGGCCTTGGCGAGATTTTTATGCTGGCTCTTTTCGTCTTGGCATTGGACGACGATGCCGGTTTCATGGTGAGTCAGTCGAATCGCCGATTCGGTTTTATTGACGTGTTGACCACCGGGACCACTGGCACCGAATTTATCGACGCGGTAATCCTCGTTGCGTAGTTCGACTTCGACGTCTTCGGGTTCGGGCATGACGGCAACGGTGGCCGCCGATGTATGGACACGTCCCTGCGTTTCCGTTTCGGGGACGCGTTGGACCCGGTGCCCACCAGATTCATACTGCAGATCGCGGTAGACGTTTTCGCCCTCCAGCGTGAGCGTGATTTCCTTGAAACCACCCATTTCGGTGGCGCTGGCATCCATGATCTCCGTCTTCCAGCCGGTCTGCTCGGCATGACGCCGATACATTTCGTACAGATCTCTGGCGAACAAGGCCGCTTCGTCACCACCGGTGCCGGCCCGTATTTCCATCACGCATCTCGTACGATGCGAATCATCGCCGCCGACGGTGAAGGAAAGCAGCTCCTCCCAAATCGCTTCGCGTTGTCGGCGCAGCGTGACAATCTCGGCCTCGGCCATGGAGCGTTCGTCAGCTTCATCGGATGTCCCGGCCACGTCCTGCCATCCGGCGATCTCCTCACTGACGCGTTTGAATTCGCGATATCGGCCGACGACTTTGGCAAGGCCGCCGTGTTCCCGAGCCGTCGCGCTCATTCGGGCACCGTCGCCAAGGACGGCCGGGTCAGCCATATCGCGTTCGAGCTGGACGAATCGCGCGAGCTTTTCTTCGAGGGTGTCGCGGATCGACCCGCTCATCGAGCGGCTTTCTTGGCCTTCTTGGGCTTCTGAAGACTGCCGTAAGTTCCTGCAGCGAATTTCTTTTGAAACTTGTCGATTCGGCCTGCCGTGTCGACGTATTTGAGCTTGCCGGTATAGAAAGGATGACAGTCGCTACAGATGTCGATTTTCAACTCCGGCCGCGTGCTGCGAGTCGTGAACGTCGTGCCGCAACCGCATGTGACCGTGGTTTCTTGGTAATTCGGGTGAATGCCGTCTTTCATGGCGAATGTCAGTCAGCTGTTGGAGTCGCGATTGGATGGTCGATCAAACGGGCGGGCCACGAAACATACGCGATCGGCGTGTCTTTGTTCAAGGGCCATGGCAAACGCGATTTAGCCCTTGGCGATCACCGACTTGACGAAACCGACGATCATCAACAGCACGCCGCCGCCGACACCCCCCGAGGCGACGCTGCCAAGGATCGCGGTCACGTCGAGAGAACCGCTGGGGCCCGCTCCAATCCCGATCATTCCCAGCAGCTGCCCCCCCAAACCGCCGCCCAGGATGCCCGCGATCGAATTGCCGACCAGGCCCAGATCGAGCTTCCGAAAAAACCGTGCGACCAGGTTTCCGCCAAAAGCACCGGTGGCGAGCTGGATAATCAAGGCTCCGAGATTCATGTCGATGTCCGCTGGGGTAGAAATGATTGATTCAAAAAGAACGCGTCAACGACCGCAACAGAACGCTAGCAAATCACCGCGCAATCTCCTTATTTCTTTTGCAGCCAACGATCCGCGACAATGGTGTCGATCATCAGCTGCGAAATGTGATAGGCAATCATCGGGATCACGCTTACACCGGCATCCATGGCAATCTGGAGGCCGACCATCAACGTTTTTTGGCTACCGGCGAATCCAACGGCGATCTGCGATTCGCGCCGGCACCCGGTCTTGATTGCCACCAAAACTCCAATAATCAACGCGATCCCATGAATCGAGGATGCGGTCAAGACAACGCGTGCGACATCGAAGATTCCGGTTCGATTGATTAGTTGCCCGCTCGCGATGCCACCCAAAAACACCATGCATAGGATGCCGATCTGAGCGAGACTGCTAACTGAGGACTTGTGACGGTCCGCCCACGAGCTTGTCGAGAAACGACCGAATAAGCCGACCCGACAGAGCTGCGAGAGCGTCAGCGGCAACAGCACCAACAACAAGAGCTTGGTGAACTGATCCATCGGATCGATGGTCGCCTCGAAGCCAGGGGCGGAATCGGTGCCGCCGGACCCAACGATGGCCGCACCGATCGGATGCCTCGCCGAGACGGTCCATAGAAACCAACCACTTGCCGCAAGACCCAACGGCGTGACCACAACACACATGGCATTGGTGACAACCGTCGTGATGAGCGCGATGGAGTCGTCACCGCCAGCCCTGCGGGTCCACACGGCAGCCGACGCGAGTGTGCACGGCATCCATGCGGCCACCATCAATCCGGAAAGCCAGTCCGGTGCCAGCGACCAACCGACGCCCATGGCAATCACCGGGACAAGGAGCGTATTGATCGCGATGGCCCAGAGAGAAGCGGCCGGCCGACCGATCGCACGGCGGACGGCGGCCAGGGGCAATGTCCATCCCGCCAAGAACATCACCGTAAACACAAGACCGTGGCGCAGCGTCGTCCATCGCAGCAAAGGGGCGAGCCCATCACTCCAGGTCATCGCTGCCGCCAAAGCGCCAACCAAGCAGGCCAGGAACCAATGTCGTTGGATCGCTCGGGCGGACATCGCGGGCTTCATTCGATGCTTCGATCGCCCTTGGATGCCAACGCCAAGGCGGCTTCGATCACCTGTTGGCTCTTGCGGAATCCTGTTGCCGCCACCTCATCAGCAGGCAAACCCCAGTAGGTCGGATTGAACAGTTCCAACGAGAACGTGCCGGCGAAGCCATGTTGAATCAAGGTCGCAATCGTTGGGACCAAGGGACAAATTCCGTCGCCGGGATAAACACGATCTCGATCCGCGATGGATTCGATGGGCGGCGACTGGGGATAGTCATTGATGTGGAACAATGGCATGCGTGACGCTTCAATCATCCCGAGCGAAATCATGTCGTTGCCACCTTTGTAGATGTGATAGAAGTCAGGCAACACCGCGGCATTGGAACGACCAGCGGCGGCGGAAACGTAGGCGAGTTCTCCGAGTTTGCTCAGCACCGGTGAGAACCCCCACAATTCCAGCAAGGGCGTCACACCCATCTCCTTGCCAAGGTCCAGGAGCGCCGCATATCGCTGGGCAACGACGTCCAACGATGGCGGGCCCGTGTCACCAAGCTCTTTGAGTCGATGGGCGCCGATTGGTGGTGCGGCCATCAAATGGCCACCCAGTTCGCGAACCAGAGCCATGTCGCGACGAGCTTCGTCAAGTCCATCCTGACGAGCCGCGGGATCGTCCACAATCCATTTGGCGAATCCAATCGCTCCGGAAAGCTCCAATCCCGAGTCATCCAGCAGCTTTCTCAGATCGGAGACGCGTCCCCCCGCCTCGACATGGCGTCTCAGGTCGCCCATCCAAGGTTCGATCCCGTCGTAGCCGGCATCCGCCGTCACGCGGATCTGCTCGGGCACGCCTAACTGATGGCCGCGCAGCGTGCTCGTATTGAGTGACAGCCGTGGCCTTGGGAAACGGCCTGACGTCGGTTCCGGTTGGGTCGCATTCAAGTGACCCGCCAACATGGCTGTGGAAATGGCTCCGGTACACTGCAGCCATTGACGGCGATTCAAGTCGGGCAACATGTTGGTGAATGAATCATTTGGGTATCAAGATGTGCCCGGCAAACGGAAGCAAACCAACCATCGGGTCGGCACACCGGCGGTCACATCAGAGGGCACCAATGAAATACGACCACTGGACGGTACGGGCGCCCAAGTCAATGGGCGCCACCACGCGTCGGGCGCCGTCGGCCAGGTCCGGAACATCCACTAGAGTACTCGGTGCGTGCGCCCCAATGGAAACAGCGCGGCTGCCAAGATAACCGCTTCCAAGCGGAGCGAGACCTCGTTGAGCCATTTCGCGGACTTGGTCGACGCCCGATTTGGACAGTCTCACAGCCCAATCAAAGTGAAGTCCGTCTGATTGCAAACCCGTCCGAGACGTTCGGTCTTGCTCGACGACTTGGATTGAGACGCTGAAGTGAGAGGTGCCGCTACCTCCCACGCCGAGAATCATCTGCCGGCCTTCGATAATCTCGCTAGACAGTTGTTGAATCGCCGGTGAGGGCGGGAAGTCGTCGGTGGAGCCGCCTTCGATGCTGGTCAAATGAAGAAACTCCGACTCTGGCTCCGGCGCTTCACGATGTTTTGCAGAAGGGCGCACCGTCACACGGTGCGCGAAACGATCGTTGGACCAATCGAATCGCAGCGTCAATCGACCATCGGCGGTAGACAGTTCGTGAATGTCCGATGTGGTGCTCATGATGGGACTTGGCACGTTTGACCGGTGGCGAATCGTTGCATTAGGTCGAGACCGTCTTGTTGACTCTTTTCGGGATGGAACTGCGTCGCGAGGATGTTGTCTTTGGCAACGGCGGCGCAGAAACGACCTCCGTAGTCGCAGGTGAGCGCGACCACGTCGGGATCGGTTGGACGAACGTAGTAAGAATGCACGAAATAAAAGTGCGTCCCCGCATCCACTCCGAGGTTGCCGCCGGCGGGACCGATCTGGACCGTGTTCCATCCCATGTGCGGTACCTTCAGAGGGTGGGCGAGTTCGAATCGAACGACGTCGCCGGCCAGGATGCCCAGCCCCTCGTGGGTTCCATTCTCGAAACCCTGTTCAAAGAGCATTTGGAAACCCAAGCAGATCCCCAGGAATGGACGTCCCGAGGCGAGGAAGTCACGAATCGGTGACTCCAAATCGCGGTGGCGAATTTCGGCGATCGCATCCCCAAAGGCACCCACCCCGGGCAAGATCAGTTTGGTTGCCTTGGCAATCGTCCCTGGATCATCGCTGATCACTGCTTCGGTTCCCGATCGCTCAACCGCTTTTTGGACGCTGCGAAGATTGCCCATTTGATAGTCGACAATGGTGATCATATTGGCAGGTCCGTCAAACGGGGTCAGCATCGACACGATTCTCTAGGCCGTTCCATAGGATACCGTTGCACGGACTCCTAAACCAAACGTCTTAGCATAAGACGATCCCGCGCAAAGTCGCGAGCCGTCAACCCATCAAGAAACCTGGACAGGTCAACGGGTTCGTCAAAATAGAACGGCGGATCCGTAGTCGGCTCGGAGGGCGGCATCGATCGCGTCTTGGCGGTCTTCGTCCGCGATTGACGCGGCGCGATCCGAAGAGACCGCATCGATGGATTCCGAAGCAATCTGTGACTGCCGACGGCGATTGATCTCGTTGACAATCGCCAACGCGTCGACCGCGTCGACTTCGCCATCGCCGTTGGCATCAACAAATCCAAACTCGGCGCTGAAACCACTGGCGTCGATCGGACCGGGCCCATTCTCATTGAGATAATTCACGACGCGCAACGCATCCAGTGATGAAACATCCCCACTGGCATTGACGTCGAATCGATCCAGCGGATTCGTGAACGGAGACGCTCCGCCAGGAATCTCAATCGAAAACGTGGTGTCGGTACGTCGAGGGAACGGACCAAACTCGATCGCTCGCAATGTTAGGTCGAAGGTCCCAAAATCAAACAGGGATGGCGTGCCGAACAGAACTCCGTTGGCTTCATCGAAGGTCAGCCAGTTGGGCAATCCGCCGGCCTCATCAAAGACGCGCAAGATGAACGGCGTTCCTTCCGGGTCCGCGGCAAGTGCTTCGGGAAGTTCGACGCGGAACTCTTGCAGCCGCTCCTTCGTGGCCGCATTGACGCGGTTGAGGAACTCCGCCAAGGCCTCCGGGTTGAACGTGGGAGCTTCATTGACGTCATTGACGCCCAGGGTGACGGTCTGAATGACTTCGGGATTCGTGCCGTCGGCGACGCCGATGTCCAGCGTCCAGCCCTCGGCGGGCGGATCCGATTCCACATCAAACGTCACATCCGCGGCCACACATAAGAACAAAGCCGTTCCGTCGCCTGCGGGGGCGGTGCAGTCGTCCTGGGGACCACCGGCAAAGTGAGACTCGTCGACCAGCGTGAAGAAGTCCGCCGCCGTGCCTCCTGCGATGCGAGTGACCAGGGCATCGGACTCCGGATCGGAAACGCGTAGTTGTCCGATGACGTCGCCCACGCTCGGTGTTTCCGACACGACGAATCGATCTGTCAGTAACGCGGGCGCTTCATTGACATCATCGACGCGGACGGTGATGAGTTGCTGTGCCGTCGCATTCGGATCGGTGGTATCAGTGACTTCAAATAGGAGCTCATAGACATCCTGTTGTTCGGCATCGAGCGACACGCCGGGTAGGAGAGCGATCGTTCGCGTGGTGGCATCGTAGGTGAAAATGTCATCGAGACCCTGTGGCAGCCACTGTACTTCGGAGTCGGTGATCGGACTATCGACATCGACCAGAACGAGCTGGCCGATGATCAAAGGATCCGACCCCACGGGAGCAGACATGTTCTCGGCGATCGAGACTTCTTCCAATTGCGGTTCCGCTGCCGAACGCAGCCGAGCGGGTTCGTTGACGGCAGTGATGTTGACCGTGATCGTTTCGGTGACGGGGATCGGTGGCAACCCGTTATCCGTCGACGTCACCTGAAACGTGATCTGGTCGGTCGTCGCCGTGAAGGCCTCGAAGTCCAGTTCGGCATCTGGCAATAATGAAACCACGCCTGAGTCGGATATTTCCAGCAGCGGCGGGTTGGGCTGCGTGAACAATTCAAATCGATGCGTCTGGGAAGGTTCCGGGTCCGTCACGGTGAGCGTGAATAGTTCGCCTGTTGAGTTTTCCGGGACCGTGAATTGGGTCGTGTCGAACACAGCCGGATCGTTCTCATCTGAAATCAGGATGGTTTGAGTCACGTCAGCGATCGCCGCCGGGTCGGCACTGTCACTGATTCGCAGCTGCAACTCCATCGTGTTGACGATTTCGAAATTCACACCGCTGGGATCGGTCAGCGTCACGACGCCGGTATCCGGATCGACGCTGAAGAAATTGGCCGCATCGCCACCAATCACCTGGTACGTCAGTGTTTGGCCAAGGTCCGTGTCCGGATCCATGGCCGGAATCCGGCCGATTGTGGTTCCAGCGGGAATGACTTCCGTGATCAGTAAGTCGCTACCATCCACCACGGGCGCTTCGTTAATGTCTCGAATCGCAACGGTGACGCGCGACGTGGTGCTATCGCCGAGCGGGTCCGATGCGCGGACGGTTAGGATGCGAATCGGGTCCGTCTCAAAGTCGAGTGTCGCGGAGGATGCGACCGTAATCGCACCGGTGAGCGAGTCCACGATGAATCCCCGCCCGATGCCACCGATCAACTCGTACGTCAGCGAACTGAATCCGATGTCATCGGCGTCCTGAGCGTCCACCGTGCCAATCAATGACCCGGCAGCGAGATTCTCGTCGATGGCAATGATCTGATCCGAACTTACCGGGACGGAATTGGGCCGCAATTCATCTTCGAAGAACAGGTTCTGTGTTCCAAAAATAGGGACCGTTCGCTGCGTGTTGCCCAAGAGCGTGCCGGTTGCCTGCGTGCTCACAATGTTCACGTCGTACAGACCAGGCGTCAGATTGATCAGTTCATAGATCCCGTTTTGGTCCGTGACGGCTCCGGGTTCGATTTGCTCGTAGACGAGGTTGTCAAACAACATGCCATCAAAACCGACCACATCGGATCCAAATGCGTCCACGCGGACGATGTTGTCCAGCGCGCTACTGATCGTGATGGTCTGTGACGCGCCGAAGCTCGTGGGTTCGCCAGTGACGGTTGCGATGATCAAGCCGTTGGCGTCGTAGGCGACCAGTGATGGAATCGAAGTCTGGAAGGCAAAGTCCAGCGGAATGGCATCAATGGTGACGCTGCGTACGGGATTGAAGAAGTCAAACCTCAACGCGTCACCGTCGTCGAAGCCGAAGCCGAACTGCGTGTCAAAGACTCGATTGTTGAGCGTGCGGTTGCCTCGCTCTTCCCTCCCCGCAAAGACGGTGTCGTCGAGTCCATCGCGGAACGTCGACTGCGAGACGGTCAACCCCGGAAATGCCTGCGTCGCCGGATAGATCAGATCCTGTAAACCGGGATTTCGAAAATCAAACGGTGGAATCAAATCATCGGGATCTGCGGTGACCGTGACCGTATCGCGAACGCCGTTGCCATTGAGATCGGCGAAGACCAAGATGCCCTCCCCGGGTAGAGTCGCCTCATCCGTCGAAGGATCGGAAACCTCGTCAAGTGCCGGTAACAGGGAGATTTGGCCTCGAATACCGCCGACGAAATTGCTTTCGCCCACATGGTCCAAGGCGCGATCAAACAGGGGGTGATACTCGCTACGTCCCTGACCGACTTCCAGGAGCTCCGGTGCATCCGCGTCGGTGTTACCGAAGTCCCCGCCGGCGAGCGCGACATCCGCAAAGATCCAGTCTTCGGAACGACTGCCCAAAGAATCACCGACACGGGCTGCATAGCCGATGCCATCGCCGAAAACGACGGTGGCGCCCTCAGGCACGGTGATCGCCGTGCGGGAATCAAATACATCATCCACGCCCACGATCCGACCGTAAGAATTGTCGGATCCGCCGACGAACGGTTGCATTGACAGCGAGTCGAAGATGACCCAGTCCGCCGCGATGCCATCGGGATCGAGTAAACCATCTTCATCGACGTCGATATCGTCGTTGAGCATCGGTGGCGTGTCCGATTGAATCAGCATGTACGTGGTTGCATCCACCGTAAAGAATGAGTCGCTGAGCTCGCCGGAATCTTGGACGCCCGAAAAGATTCCACCGGGCAAGCCACTAAAACCGATCTCGTCACTCTGCAAGACTCGAGATCCAAAGGCGGATGTGTAGGGGGAATTCTGTTGCAACAGGACCAAGAATCCGTTGACGCCGAAACTCTGTCCGCTCAGGTCGATCACCGTCTCGACTTCACCACCGTCAAAAGTCCCATCATCAATCGTGACAAAATACGTGCCCTGTGGCAGCACACCGTTTGGGAGGCCGCGTAACTCCACAAATTGATCGGTTGTTTCTGTGACATCCGTTCCCCCGAGCAAGAGCTCGTTGATCACGGGAACCGTAAAGTCCACAACCTCCGGTTGCGGCAGAACCCGGACTGGCAGCGATTGGTTTGGCAACGTGGCCCACTCTGGGTCCGACAACGTCGCATCAATCGCGACGGTCAAGTCAATGCTTGTGATCTGGGTGGTTAGATCGTTCGGGTCTGGAGACAACGTGACTCGGCGAGGTGTGAACCAGTCCGTTGGCGTGAAAACCAAGGAAGTCTGGTCCAGGATCACCCCCGGATCGCCACCGCTAGGATTGTCGAGCGACAAGTTTAGCTGGACGTTGCTTTCGGGCGCACGATTCAGAGAGACTTCGACGACGTCGTCGCCCACAGCACCGCCGACCACCGTGACTCCTTGGCCGCTAATGACACCGATGGCGCCGGACGCGATGGCGGGCGTAACTCGGAATCCGATGACATCCTGGGTGACGCCGATGTTCAAGTCACCAACGGTTTCAAATTCGGTGACGCTGACGAGCGTCGCTACATTGCCGGATCTTGGACGATCCAATGTGTTGACCATGATCGGTGCTTCGACGTCGGTGCCCTGGGCCACGATGCCCGTATCAACGTTCACGATCCACGTTTGCGTTCCGTCGCGGTCGTCTTCATCAAACATCAGGACCTGGGTCCCGAATGTCGATGTGGAGCCCGTCCACTCGAATCCGGCGATGGCCATGGATTCACTGTCAATATCGATCGGCTGCAGCGATTGGCCCAGGCCGCCCAGGTTGTCCTGCAAGGCGGTTGCGAAGCTGAGTGTCGTGACGTTGCCCGACAGGTCAAAGGCGACGAATTCATTGTCGAAGTCGTCAAACGCGAGCACGCGCCGGTTGGGTACGTCGAATGCCAGGTCCGTGATCGATTCCAAACCCGTTCGACCGGCACCGATGGGGGTGACTTCGCCCGTGTTGACGTTGACTTGTGCCAACTGTCGCAGGCTGGCGTCGGCCGTTCCGCGGACCAGCGTCAAGACTTGATTTCCGACCGGATCGTAGGCAAGCCCACTGACGATATCACGGTTCGTGTTACCGATCCGATCAATCTCACCGATATCGGGATCGACGCGAAAGATGGTGTTGGACTTGAAATCGGCCGCGATCAGGTCGCCGTCGGCAATCCGGACGAGACCGTCCATGCGGTCCGATGTGGCTTGGCCGACAAACTCAATGTTTCCGTCGCCTTCGAGCGTGAATAGCTGTGACGCTCGCTCGAGCGATCCGTCGGCGGCCGTGATCGCCGTGTTGCTGTAACCGTAGGTGACCGCCGGATTGACCTGGACGCGGCCCAGACCAGGTTCGATCCGAATGTCATAGTCACCACCGGCCAGTCCGGTGAAGCTATAGACACCCTGGGAATCCGTCAGGGCAAACAGTTCGCCGTCATCAAAAGCACCGTTGGCATTGTCATCCAGGAAAACCCGGACGTCCGCCACGTCGGCTTCGGTACTCTGTTGGACGCCGTCCAGGTTAACGTCATCGAATACGACGCCGCTCAGGGCCGCCAGCAATTGACGCGATTCCAGCGATTCCAAACCCGATTGCAAGCAGCGTCGTTTGCTCATCCGGTTTCGGAGCGCTCGTCGACGTGCTCGACTCCGTCGGTGGGTCTGGGCAGCCCGAGGCGCACTGGCAAAAGGTGAAAATCGGTTCATGAGCGGAATCACGAGGGAAAGGAAATTGCCGATCGGCGCCGCCAGGATCCTGACGGACGCCCTAGAATAAATGTGACCCTAGGCCGTCACAACAGAAAATACGGGCATAAACGCACCGACCCTGGGCGGGCCGGCCGGCCGCGATCTGGCCGGAATGACTGGATTTGATGCCTTGATGGGATGAATCGTTCACACCAATTTCCGACCTTATGCGAGTTGCAATTCACGCTCGCCCTCAATCAAAGCCCACCGGTCGAGATGGACGATGCCTAGTCGGACGCCGTCTACCAACGAGGTAGCCCGGCTTCCGTTCGGTCTGATGACTCCTCGTGAAAAGATCGCTTTCGTGGCAAATATCCGACGCTCACAATTTGGATCCGCACCCGTCGCATTTTGCGACATGTGTCCGGTGGGCATTTTGGCCGCGACGCTGGTCCTCGCAGGACTGACGGCGGATCGGGCTGCCGCTGAGGAGCCAAGACCGGCGACGACTGTGTCATCGATGTCCCCCGTTTCGGCTGAACAAATCGAGATGCGGCGGCAGCGGCTGTATAACGAGTTGGCCGAGGAGTTCAGTACCTTTGACCGGCTCGGAAGTCTCGTTCGCCGCGTGGCAGGCTTGGTCAAGCCGAGCGTCATTCATATCGAGGCTCACAAGGTCCAGGGCAAAGGTGCCAGCGCGGAGTCGTTTGATGAAGCCGGCAGTGGTGTGGTCCTTTCGATAGCGGGACAGCCCTGGGTCCTGACCAACCGCCACGTCATTCACGGGGCGTCGGCATCGCAAATCTCGATGCGGACGTCCGATGGGCGTCGCTGGCAGCCAGGCCGGATTCTGATGGATGCCAGCACCGACGTGGCGGTCATGCAGTTGATGGCCGATCGTCGATCACGCGTCTCTGGCAACTCGATCGGGATGGTGGCGCGTTCGGGTGCCGAACTACCCCCAATCGCCCGACAAGGCGACAGCCGAGATGTTCAGATCGGTGATTTCGTCATCGCCATCGGAAGTCCATTTGGTCTCAGCCATAGCGTGACGTTCGGCATCGTCAGTGCGAAGGGTCGACGAGACCTTTCGCTGGGCGAGGAGCGAATCGATCTGCAGGATTTCTTTCAGACCGATGCGGCCATCAATCCAGGAAACAGCGGCGGCCCTTTATTGAATTTGCGCGGTGAAGTGGTCGCGTTGAACACCGCGATCGCCAGCAGCAGCGGCGGCAGCGAGGGCATCGGATTCGCCATTCCGATCAACATGGCCATTCGCGTCGCCGAGGAGTTGATCGCATACGGACAATTGAGACGCGCCTACCTCGGCGTGACACTCGACCCGGAGTTTGCTTTGGCAGATCTTTCGGCCTCCCGTGGAATGGTCGCATCGATGAAGGTGAGTCCAGAATCGGATTCTGCGTCGTCCGTGTTTTCGGATGCTGGTCCGAGGCTCGGTGGTGCTCGAGTAAAGGAAGTCCGAGCCGGATCGCCGGCGGCATCCATCGGTTTGCAACGCGGCGATGTGATCCTGCAGTTCAACTCCCGCCTGATCGAAGACGACGACCATCTGGTCGCCTGTGTCGGCTTGGCCCCGATCGAGTCACCGATCGATATGGTGATCTTGCGAGAGGGCACGCGATATCGCAGCACCGTCCAGCTGACACAGCTGCCTTAGTTCCGCAGGAAAACTCAATCGACAACGTGCTCGCACGCCCGATGCGGGGTCGGATGACATCGTAGAGCGGACCCAAGATCGTGAGCGGGTTACACTACACGCGTTGATTCTGTGAGGTTGCTGCTAAGGACCCGCATTCTGTTCTTCGAATGATGCCGCTTGAGTTTCTCATGATCCGAATCGGATGCCTTGTGACGGTGATTTGGTTGGGCTGGATGACGTCCGATGGTCAGGGTGACGATTGGGCACAGTGGCGTGGGCCCGGTCGTGATGGTGTGTGGTTGGAATCCGACATTGTCACCGAGCTGCCTAATGGCAAGTTGCCGCGGGTTTGGTCGACACCGATTGGTTCTGGTTACAGCGGACCGACGGTCGCCAACGGACGGGTCTACGTGAGCGATCGTCAAGTCAGTACGGTTGATGATCAACCGCTCGAGTCCGAAAGGATCTTGTGTATGGATGCTAAAGACGGGGAGATCCTTTGGAAGCACTCCTACGAAGCACCTTACGACATTGGTTATCGCGCCGGACCCCGTGCCAGCATCACCGTCGCGGATGGCCGGGCGTATGCCGTTGGGGCGATGGGGCACTTCCATTGCTTCGATGCGGTGACTGGGGAAGTCATGTGGCGGCATGACCTCCAGCGGCTCTATCGGGTCAAGATGCCCATTTGGGGCATCGCCGCATCTCCGTTGGTGTTCGATCAACTGGTGATTCAAATCATTGGTGGTACCGATGGTGCATGTGTGATCGCGATGAACGTGGAGACCGGAGAAGAGGTGTGGCGTCGTCTCGATGAGCGGGCCGGCTATTCATCACCCATCATGATCCAGCAAGCCGGACAGCCGATTGTCGTTTGTTGGACTGGTGATAGCGTCAGTGGCTTAAAGGCCCGCTCGGGTGAGATTGCCTGGCGAGTTCCGTTTCCTCCCTCTCGCATGCCAATCGGCATTGCAACACCCGTCGTCGATGGCGACCGATTGTTTGTGACATCGTTTTACGATGGTTCCATGATGATTCGTGTGCCACCATCGGAGTTGTCCGCAGAGATGTTGTGGCATCGCCGAGGTGTCGATGAGAAGAACACGGATGCGTTGCACTCAATCATCGCAACGCCCGTGATGCGAGATGGCTACATCTATGGTGTGGACAGCTACGGCGAACTGCGATGTTTGGATGCTGACAGCGGTGATCGAGTTTGGGAGGACACCACAGCTGTACCTCGCAATCGGTGGGCGACGATTCATTTCGTTCGCCATCAGAGCGAAGATTGGATGTTCAATGATCAGGGTCAATTGACGATTGCACGGCTAACGCCCCAGGGTTACGAGCCGATCAGTCAGGCGCACTTAGTTGATACCACGACGGTGCAACTAGCTCGCCGCAATGGCGTGACTTGGGCACATCCAGCGTACGCCGATCAACACATTTTCGCGCGGAACGATGAGGAAATCGTGTGTGTCTCGCTGGCGCGGCGATCGTATGAATGAGTCTGAACGAAGCGGTTCACCCTCCCGGTAGGCATTGGTGTCGGCACCAACGCATTCAACGTCGTTAATCATCAGCGCGAGTGCCCACGGTGAGCTGGAAGACACCGAATTCTTGATGGGGCCCTGGAAGGTTGCTCGTATCCGGCGGTATTCCTGCTGCTGGCGATCCTCAGCCCAGTCATGGGTGAGACGCCCATGCCAATGAGAGCAGCCGTCCTGGTTCCACTGATGGCGATCTCGCTGAGATAAGTCGTCATGCCTCGGAAAATCCACCAAGAACCAACTACCCAAGGAAATGCCGGATGAACGGAAGGAACAATTTGGCGGTTTTCGTTCAGTAGTGGGCATCTCCAGAATGCCCGGCCGTGGGCTTGGAAACTATTTCGTTGCTATCGAAAAAAGTTATACGAAATTCCGTCTGATTGAATGCGTCTCTGGCTTGTCCGAAGCGTACGGTCCAATCGGGAAAACATACAGCAACGATCACAAAGGACGCGTGGATGGACGACGAGGGGTTTCTCCAAAACGGAGTCGGCGAACCGCCTGCCGGAGAGCAAGACACCGCCATCGGCGAATCCCACGTTGATTCACCGCGTTATGTCGTCGGCATCGGCGCCTCCGCCGGGGGTTTGGAATCGCTCGAAACACTGTTTCGCAATTTGCCGACCGACACGGGGATGGCCTTCGTTGTCTTGCAGCACTTGTCGCCCGACTTCAAGAGCATGATGTTCGAGTTGCTAGGACGCGACACGGCAATGACCATTCATCGGGCCGAAGACGGGATGTCCGTCGAAGCCGATACCATCTATCTGCTTCCACCGAAGAAGGAGATGGTCATTGAGGGTGGACGATTGAACGTCACGGAAAAGGATCGCAGCAAGGGCCTGGCCCTGCCGATCGACCTTTTCTTGGAATCGCTGGCACGTGATTGCGGTAGCCAAGCAATTGCGATCATTCTCTCGGGCAGCGGATCGGATGGTTCGCGTGGTGTGATTGAGGTCGCTCGCCACGGAGGATTCGTAATCAGCGAAAGCCAGACGACGGCGAAGTTTGACGGAATGCCCGCCAGTGCTCTCGCTTCCGGTGTCGTTGACGAAGTACTCGTCCCCGAGGAGATCGGTGAACTGCTCGCTCGCGTTTCGAAAGAACCCAGCCTTTCTCGAAAAGACCGAATGGTTCAGGAGCAACTGCGACAGGATTCGTTGCAAGGCATGGATGCGATCTATCAACTCTTTCGTCGTCACCATGACATCGACTTTTCTGTTTACAAAGACACCACCGTCCTCCGGAGAATTCACCGCCGTGTGGCAATGGTGGGATTGGCAAGTATCGACGATTACGCCCGCAAACTGCAGGGCGACCCACTGGAACTAGACGCGCTCTACAGTGATCTGCTTATTGGCGTGACTCAGTTTTTTCGTGATCCCGCGACGTTTGAGGTGCTGTGTCAAACGACCCTCCCAGAATTGGTCAACAAACGCGACGGTGGGGAGCCGATTCGGGCCTGGATCGCGGGGTGCGCGACGGGAGAGGAGACCTACTCGATCGCGATCGCTATCCATGAAGCGTTCGGAAGGATCGGTCGCACTCCCAACGTCAAACTATTTGCGACCGACGTCCATCAATCTTCGCTCGACCACGCCGGTCGGGGCGTCTACTCCGCCGATGTAATGGAGGGAATCAGCGAAGACCGACTAAGCAAGTACTTTGTTCCTCGCGAGAACGGGTTTCAGGTTTCACCGGAGATCCGTAAGTCGATTGTATTTGCGAGACATAATGTTTTAGGTGATGCCCCCTTCACAGATTTGGATTTTGTATCTTGCCGCAACCTGCTGATTTACTTCCAGCCGGCAGCGCAGACACGTGCACTTTCGATGTTCCATTACGCTCTGAATAAGGGCGGCATCATGCTGTTGGGCGGTAGCGAATCGCCCGGGGAACTGACAAGCGAATTTGATGTGATTCACGAGCGGGCGCGGATTTATTGCAAGCGTCGCGCGGTGCGATTGCCGAGCGAGTTTCGAGGCCCGACAAGTCATCCATCAAGCGACGGTTTGCACGTTTTACCAGTGCGAAGTCCGTTGGCCTCGCGCCGATCGCGTCATGAGGAGCAGACACTTCATGACCAAATGTTGAATCGGTTCATGCCGCCAAGTTTGCTGATTGACGAGAATCGATCGCTCGTTGATAGCTTCGGCGGTGCGGAGAAGTTTCTTCGGTTGAGGGCGCGACAGCCTTCTCTCGATGTGCTCGATTTGATGGATGAGAGCCTACGAACGACGTTGTCCGGCGCGATCGGTCGAACTCTGATCGAGGGTGCGCCGGTGCGATTTTCCAATGTGCTTCTTCCCAGCACCGACACGGAAGGCGACTCGGACCAGCAGGCGTACAACTTGACCGTCACGCCAATCAATCATTCGTCGATTGCGGGCAAACATCACGTCATTTCTTTCGAGCCCTTGGATGATCGGCCTGCCGCCAGCGAAATACCTCTCGAGGCCGCACCTGGCGAATTGAATGCATCTCGTGAACACATTCGGCAGCTTGAGGAAGACCTGCGGTATTCTCGCGAGAACTTGCAATCCACGATCGAAGAATTGGAGACAAGCAACGAAGAGCTGCAGGCAACGAATGAAGAACTCATTGCCTCCAACGAAGAGTTGCAAAGTACCAACGAGGAACTGCACAGCGTCAATGAGGAACTCTATACGGTCAACGCCGAGCACCAACGCAAAATCAGCCAACTAGCGGAGCTGAACCAAGACATGAATCACTTGCTGGAGAACACCGACGTGGCAACGGTGTTTCTGGACAAGGATTTGCGAGTGCGACGATTTACATCTCGTGTTAAGAACGTGTTCGATCTGGTCGACCATGATATTGGACGGCCGATTCGCAGTTTCCTACCGAAGTTTGTGGTCGACGATCTGGTCTCGAGACTGCAAATGGTTCTGGAGACGGATCAGCCGCAGGAATGCGAAACGCTGGCTGATGATGGCACTTGCTATCTGATGAGGATGTTGCCCTACCGCACCCAAGAGTCTGTTGAAGGTGTGGTCTTGATGCTCGTCGATGTGTCATCACTGGAAGTGCTGCGGGATCGGTTACGTTGGATGTCCGCCATTGTCGAATCGACCGATGACGCGATCGTGGGTCAAGATCTTAATGGCGTGATCACGAGTTGGAACGGTGGCGCACAACGACTATACGGCTACACGGCCAGCGAGGTCATTGGCGAGCATGTTTCGATTCTGATTCCAGACGACCGGCATAGTGAAGTTCGGGCGTATCACGCGTCCATTGCTGCCGGCGAGCGGTTGCACACGCGAGATACGATTCGAGTTTGCAAGAATGGCGAAACACTGCATGTGTCATTGACCGTGTCGCCCGTCTATGACGGTCGCAATCAACTGATCGGCATTTCCAAGATCGCTCGTAATGTCTCCGAGCGGATCGCGATGGAACGCGAGATACGCGATCAAGTGCGGCAGCGGGAGGCATTCCTCGCAACACTCTCACACGAGCTTCGCAATCCACTCGGCGCGGCGTTGAACGCGAGTCGTCTCATCCGCGACAAGCGGACGGACGAGGCGACTCGCGACGACGCGGCTCGAATCGTCGAGGGGCAAATTTCAATGACGCGAACGCTGCTGGTTGACCTGCTGGACATGTCGCGGATCGCGCATGGCAAGATCGAGTTGAAGATCGAGAACGTGGATCTGTGCAGTTTGGTCGATGTCGTGCGGGAGACGACGCAAGCAGACATTACGCGACACGCTCGCGAACTGCTTTGGGACATTCCGGATCGTCCCTTGGTCGTCGCCGGCGACGCGATGAGATTGGTGCAGGTGCAAGTGAATCTAATCAACAATGCCGCGAAGTATTCGCCGGTCGATACCGATGTTCGAGTGTCGATCGCTCGCGAAGGCGAGTGGGCAGTGATCTCTGTCGCCGACGCGGGCGTTGGCATTCCAGAGCAACATATCCAACGAATCTTCGATCCATTCGTGCAGGTTAGCGAGACGCAGGGACAGAGCGACGGTGGGTTGGGAGTGGGACTGACGTTGGTTCAAGCTCTGGTCGAGAAACACGGCGGAAGGGTCGCAGCGGAGAGCGACGGAATTGGCAGCGGAAGCACGTTTCGGGTTTGGTTGCCGATCGTTGATGCGACCCCCGATCACGTCTTGGAGATTGCTGATGAAGGCAATGATGCGGATGGAGGCGATGTTGACGAATCCATTCAGTCGCGCCGCGTGGTTCTGATCGAAGACATCGACCAAAGTCGCCGGATGTTGAGCTCGCTGCTGTCGCTAGATGGGCACACGGTCTACGCGCACGCCGATGGCGAATCGGGCGCCGAAGCAATCACGGAGCATGTACCTGATATCGCACTGGTCGACATCGGTCTTCCGGGGATCGATGGCTACGAAGTCGCTCGGCGAACTCGCCAGAATCCGAATTGCGAGAACACGATGCTGGTCGCCCTAACTGGATTTGGTCAACCATCCGACATCGAGAAGGCGATGGCAGCCGGATTCGATTCGCACTTGGTCAAGCCGATCGACCCGGCTCAGCTCGACGCGTTAATGTCCAAGCCGCCCGTTTCAAGGAATTCGCGGGCTCGTTGACCAGGTCATCAAGGCTGAGCAGTGTTGGGAACCAGCGTTGCATCCCACGGTCGCCGGAGCGGAAACTCACGCATTCAGCAGTCTTTGCTGCCAACACCGTGTCGATTCGACGAGCGGTTCGGGGGCAGATTCTTGGGCAATGACCAGAAGCCCCCAGTCACGTAAGACTTCACCAAAACGAACATTCGCCATCAGCATCGCCAGCGGCACCGACAACATCCAGCTCAACAGAAAAGGCAGCATCCATGGTAGCCATGACGGCCCGACTAACCCGACACCGATGCACAAGCACCAGCCCAACACCGTGAGCCAACCAAAGTCGGTGATTGCCGTGCGCAGCGAGCAGCCACTCTCGTCACGCTGTTGGCTACCCCATGCCGCTTGGCGACCAAGCAGTGCCGTTCCTATGACAAACTGCGAGTGAAAGACCGCATTGATGGGCGCGTAGAGAATCGAGAAGAGGGTTTCGACGGCAAAGCTCGCCAATAGTCTTCGTCGGGTGCCGTCTCCGCGTTGCAAACATTGTGCTGCGATCGCGACGATTTTTGGCAACAGCAACATGAGCATGGTTGTTGTAAACAGACCAAGCGAGATGGACGTCAATCGCCAGGAACCACCGGTCGCCGCCGGCGAACCGAGCAGCCACGCGAAAAAGGTCAGGGAGATAAATAGCAACCACATCGGAGACGACAAATAGGCAATGATTCCGCTGGCAAGGTGGAAGCGAGACATTGGGTGAAGTCCCTCGGCCAGCATCACCTGCCAATGCTGCAGGTTGCCGTGGCACCAACGCTGGTCGCGGATGGCGTAGTCGCGAATGGTCGTGGGGCATTCTTCAAAGCTGCCACCGAGGTCATCCGCCAAGACAACCTTCCATCCACCTCGTACCATCAGCGCAGCTTCGACGAAGTCATGGCTGAGAATGTGACCTCCGAACGAAGCGGGGCCGTTCAGCGTCGGCAACTGACAGTGAGCCTTGAACGCATCGACGCGTATGATCGCGTTGTGGCCCCAGTAGTTGCCGCTGGGTCCGGAGAATGCTCGATAACTTGAGACGCAAACCGGACCGTAGGTCGCCGCCGAGAACTGCTGCAGGCGAGCAAACAGCGAGCTCCTCCCGATCGGCACCGGTGGTACCTGCAGAATGCCAATCTGTGGATCTTGCCTCGCTCGACGAGCCATTTCCAAGATCGTCTCGCCGGAAACCAAGCTGTCGGCGTCCAAGATGACCATGTGGTCGTAAGCGTCACCCCACCTGACGCAAAAGTCTTCGATGTTGCCAGCTTTGCGGCCCGTATTCTGGTCCCGGTGACGGTAGTAAACCGAGGGAGATGTTCCGCTCCGATCGGACTCACCCTCGGCGATCGCAGAGACCAGCTTTGACCAACACCGTTGCTCACTCGACTGCGTCTTTGGCTGATTCGTATCCGAAAGAATGAAAAAGTCAAAATGCGACGGCATCGCATGTTTCGAAAGAGACCGCGATGAGGTGATTACCTGTTCCCGCATCGCGGCGACGGCGGCGAAGACTCTTGATGGCGCCTCATTGTAGATCGGCATGACAATGGCGATGCGGTGCGGCGATACGCTTTCGTGTGTTCCATCCGATGACTGTTGATTCGGCGGTCCCATGGGCCTCGGCGCTGTTGCGCGCAATCGTCCCATCAAGAAAGTCGCGGTCATCATCGAGAATGAAATCGCGATCCAACCAAACAAGCAAGCGAATAAGAGGTCGATCGCGATTCGTAGGGGCATGGTCGTTTGTTGGACCATTAACAAGCCATCCATCCAGCCACACGCGGCGCCGGTCATCAGCATGGTGAGCGCAAAGGTGGCAAACCGAACCCGCTGAGCGGATTGAACTTCCAAACGCGGCCCGCTGTCGCGGCGGCGAGCGCTCATCCCCTCGGACCCAGTGCTCTGTCAGGAACCGTGATCCGTTCCACCGCTCGGCGTGGCGATTTGGATGACCGTCCCCAAATCACCGTCATCGCCATTCGGAAATGCTGCCACCAATACGATGGCTTCAACACGGCCATCGGTTCCAGCCCACGAGCCGGGGTCATGGGGCTCGGACACACCGGTGGCATCATCTGGACAACATTACGTTGCCGCTCCGAGTGTGAATTGGAGTCAGGGTGCGTGTGGGTGATGACGGGAGGCGTCGCGGGCAATCGAGACGCATCATCACCTGAAAGTTCGAACGAGGCCGTCATCGAAACGCCTGCGGAGATGAGATAGCGATCGGAGAAGAGAGATCGGACCGCTGCAGAACTTGGCCCGACGGCGTCCATCGGAACAAACCGCGTGCCAATCCCACGGACGGCGCGGGAGGATGAGCGGTTGACAATTTCAGCGAGGCTTGCCGTCGAATCGATGGGATCGAGGCGGTCCCTCGTGTCACCACCAGGGGATCATGGGACACCTTCGACGGTTCGGGAAAGTTCCTTCATTCATCGAGGGATACGCGATCTAGCGGAAATGCGGACCCTACGAGCCATCCGACCTGGCCGATTCGCGCCGATTCTGCCTTCCCGATGGTCAGCAACGCCCAACTTTCGTGCAAATGAGCGATGAAAGTGTTGTCGGTTCTCGGAGCGCATCGTATATAAGCACAGTGGACTCCATTGTTGCCAAAATATATAATTAGAGGAGTTTCATCTTCCTTTAATGGCTTCGGGTACCGGTTTGCGACGACGCGAGTTTTTACAGCATGGTGCGGCCCGATCGGTTGCCTTGGCGGCGTCGAGTGGATGGATGGGGCATGTCTTGGCAGACCCGAGCGAGTCACGCCGGCTCGACGGTGCATCCATTCCGATCCACTCAGGCGACATCGTGTCATACAGCGGTACAACGTCGACCGCGTCGGGTCGCGACGTCGACCTATTCCTCCAGGAGATGCGCCGGCGGAACTTCCAGTATTTCTTGGACGCTGCGGATCCGGTCACGGGGCTGATCGCCGACCGCGGTCGTGCCGATGGCAGCTTCTTCAGTCACGCGGCCAGCACCGCCGCTTGCGGATTTGGGTTAGCGGCACTGAGTGTTTCCGACGATGAGTCACTGATTTCGAGGGACGAGGCCCACGACCGCGTCGTGCGGATGCTCGATTCGTTGCTTCATTTGGCCCAGCACTACTCGGGGTTCGTGTATCACTTCATCGATCGCCGGTCCGGTGCCCGCGCCTACCGTAGTGAAGCCTCGACGATTGATACCGCGTTGATGTTGGCCGGTGCGATGACCGCGGAGATGTCGTTTCCCGACAGCTCGCAGGTCACTGAACTGTGCCAAAGGTTGTGCGAGCGGGTCCAGTGGCGTCGGATGCTCTCATCCTCGGGTGTGCTCCACATGGGCTGGAAACCGGGAACCGGATTGCTGCCGCAGCGTTGGGATCGGTACAGCGAACTGACGTTGATGGTCCTGATCGCGATCGGTTCGCAACCCAACGGGATCGACCCAGATTGCTGGCACGCATGGAGACGCAATGACGAACTGACCCATCGCGGCGAGGCCTTTCTGAGCTATCCACCGCTGTTCGTTCATCAATATCCCATGGCGTTTTTTGACTTTCGCGGCTGGAGGTCGCCTTCGGGTCGAGATTATTGGAGAAACAGCGTTACGGCGCACGCGGCACAGATCGACTTCATGCGCGGGCTGGCCGATCGCTACCCGGATCGGTTTTCACACTATGGATCGGAACTTTGGGGCCTGACCAGCAGTGACAGCGTCAGTGGCTATCGTGATTGGGGTGGGCCGTACCAGGACGGGCGGATCGAGCCCGATCGCGGTATCGACGGAACCGTTGTCCCCAGCGCTGCCGCGGGTGCTCTGGCCATCACGGGGGATGCCGCCGTCGAGACCTTGCTGCATCAGCGTGATCGCTATGGCGATTTAGTTTATGGTGATTACGGTTTTGCGAATGCGTTCAATCCGGCCACGGGCTGGGTGAGCCCGGATGTCATTGGCATTGACACCGGTATTTCGTACTTGATGTCGGAGAATCGACGTGCCGAATCCATTTGGAATGCATTCATGCGTCATCCCACCGCTGAGCGAGCATTTCAGCGCGTCGGATTCTATCGATCATAATGAAGCGTCACAGCTAAGTTTTAGGTTTGGTGCAACGTCGTGGCATAGGCTTCCAGCCTGTGATTTGCCGCGTCCATTCTCGATGGCAGGCAGGATGCCTACCCCACTTTTTCGAGTTGACGCTGCAATAGTGCGGCGGGAATCCATTGACCTCGCTTGAAGTGACCACGCCGCCTTCCCGGTGGCCGATGGTGCCCACACAAGTCCAATGGCACCTATTCACGGTGATCACAGGCTTTGGTGTGGACACGAGGATTCGAAACAGAATTCACTCTCCCGAGGGACGGTGATTGAGATGAGTCGACACCAACGGACGATCGGATGGTGCCGCAATGGTTTGCAAGCCATGGCCTTTCGTTCTGGCGATACCCGATCGAGTTGGCATGCCTGGGCCTTGCTACTGTTCGTGTGGCCAACACTTGCGATCCCAATCGAAACGCCAGCCGATGATGTTTCGCAATCGGCGGAGCCGGCGTCGATTGACCAAGCTGACTTGATGGACTTGGAGGTGACCCATTTCGAGGGCTTGAATTCCTATGCAAGGCAACTCGCGTCCAAGGCTTATTCCGCCGAACCCGCCCTGGACGCGTCGTTGGCAGGTCTGAGTTACGAACAGTATCGCGACATTCGGTTTCGCAACGGTCGGTCAACTTGGAATGATGGACAACACCCGTTTTGGTTGGAGTATTTTCATCGCGGCTTTGTCCAAACCGATCGGGTCGAGGTCTTCGTCATCCGGCGACAGCCGACTCGAGCGACGAAAACTTCACCGACGCAGACGGGCCGACCCCAGAATGTGGTTCCGATTCCCTATGATCGGGAATACTTTGACTTCTTTGGCCAGGCCGAGGGGCTCCGGCCGTCCGACGATACCGGATTCGCTGGGATCCGAATCGCGGGTCGCTTTCGACCCGGTGGGGACTCGCAAGAGTTACTGAGTTTCGTCGGATCGAGTTATTTCCGATCCCGCACGGCGGAGACCGTTTATGGTGCGTCGGCACGTGCGCTGGCAATCGATATTGGGCTCGATCGTGACGAAGAGTTTCCTGACTTCCGTAAGTTTTGGTTGGTGGAACCCGCCCCGACCGATACGTCGATGGTTGTCTTGGCTCTCATGGATGGGCCATCTGTGGTGGGTGCATACGAATTCACACTTCATGCCGGGACGCAAACGACTCGGTTGGAGGTGCGTGCAGCGATTCACTTTCGCCGCGTTCCAGCCAAGGTAGCGATGGCCCCGATTACCAGCATGTGGATGTGGGGTGACGGGTTGGCGGGACCTCCCAAGGATGCTCGTCCCCATGTTCATGATTCCGATGGGCTTCGACTGATCGCCGACGGCATTCACCGATGGCGAGCGTTGACGCGGACCTCCTATCCATCGGTGAGTGCCACCATGGTCGAGTCGCTGCAGGGGTTCGGATTGATGCAGAGGAACCGCGACTTTGCGGATTACCAAGACACCGGAGCCCTCTATCATCAGCGCCCGAGCATCTGGATCGAGCCGCTGAAGCCTTGGGGACCCGGTCGAGTCGAGTTGCTCGAGTTGCCGGGTGCACACGAGGGTATCGATAACGTCGGTGCGTACTTCGTTCCCGATGAACCTCCGTCGGCGGATCAACCCTTGCGGCTGCGATACCGAATGTGGTTCTTTGGTGATCCCGAGAGGATGACATCCAAGGTCCAACAGTGGGCTGAATCACCCGCATGGTGCTGCGTGGACTTGGATGTCAAACGCGACGTCGGGCTGGGAACCGTGACCATCCGATTCGATGCCACCGAGCCCGAGGTGCGACCCGCGACCACCGATGTGGAGTTGCTTCGAGGCGAGTTGGTCAGCCAACAGATGAGGATGCTCGGCGATGGACAGGCGGAGTTGACCCTGATGATTCGACCGTCGGATAGCCTACCCGTCGAAGTTCGGTGCCAGCTACGAACCGAGAACGGGGAAACCTGCTCCGAACTCGTGGAGTATCTGTTACCGGTAACAGAACCTTCGTTTGTCTATCCGGACGTCTACACACGTCAGGAATCGGCAAAGGAATCAGACGACGCGAAGCCTTAGGGCGGAACACGGCGTTGCGGCTTCAGTCCGATGAAGCCGGTTTGCTATCGGTTTTTTTGCTGTCCGATTTCTTTTTGTCTGATTTGCCTTCGGACTTCGGTTTGTCGGCCTTGGCGCCTTTCTTGTAGCTCTCGCTGCGATAGTCGGTTTGGTAGAAGCCGCTGCCCTTGAAGACGATCGCCGCACCGGTACCGAATTGACGTTGTAGTTTCTGCTTCTTGCACTCCGGACACTTCTTCAGCACCGGATCGTTGATGCCCTGGAACACTTCCATTTCGTGTCCGCAGGCTTGGCATACGTAGTCGTAGGTGGGCATGAGAGATCCATGCATGCGAGTGATTGGCTAGATGATCCGGCGCGTGGGCACGGCCGCGACTTGGCTTACGTCGGGTCTGACGCATCTCCCGTGCTGACGACCACCTGGGACGGCCGAACGACACGATCATGCATCTGGAAACCGGTCACGGCGACGTGCGCCACCATGCCAGCGTCGACATCCGGACTGGGCATCTGGGAAATCGCTTCATGATAATTGGGGTCAAACAACTCACCCTCCGCCGGGATGGGCGCGACGTGGTACTTGGCCAGCGTATCCTCGAGTTGCTTGGTGACCATCGCCACACCCTCGGTCAAGCCGCTGGCGTCATCGCCACTGGACCGAGCCGCGTCGATAGCGCGATTCAGATTGTCGCGCACTTGCAAGATGTCTGCGACCAACGGCAGGGCGGCAAACTTCAGCTGGTCCTCATAGTCGCGACGCATGCGTTTACGGAAATTCTCCGCTTCCGCTTGTGCCTGGAGTGTTCGCTTGTTCGCTTCATCGACTTCGGATCGAAGTCGCTCCATCTCTTCGTCGCGCGTCTCGACTTGAGTTTCTTCCACCGTTGGTTCATTCTCCGGTGCAGTGTCTTGACCTTCGACTTCAGCACTCGGATTGGCGTCAACGGAATGCGTCTCGACGCCAGAGTCGTTGGATTCGGATTCGGGTGGGTTCATGTGGCATTCTCCGATGGGGCATCGGTGTTGGTGTCGGTATCAAAGAATTGTCGCAGTTTGTCCAAGAACGAGGTGCGCTCGGGCAGAACGGACTCGTGGTCGAGCTCGGCGAGTTGCCGTAGCAGCTTGCTCTGTTCGGCCGAGAGTTTCTTGGGCACTTCGATGAACACACGCACGTGCAGATCACCCGGACGCCCACCTCTAGGATCGACGATGCCTTGTCCGCGAACGGTGAAGACATCGCCACCCTGCGTACCGACGGGAATCGTCAATTGATACGGGCCGTCAAGGGTAGGCACATCGATCGCTGCGCCCAGGGCGGCCTGGGAAAAGCTGACGGGCAACTCCAAGATCAAGTGTTGGCCCTCGCGGCGAAACAACTCATGTTCACGCACCGAGATGAAACAGTAACAGTCACCCGCTGGTCCGCCGTCGGGCCCGGGTTCGCCCTCGCCCTGCAAACGGACGCGCATGCCATCATCGACACCGGCGGGGATCTCAACATTGAGTTCCGCCTTCTCGTTTTGCAGCCCGGTACCACGGCACTTGGTGCACGGCTGGCTAATCTGCTTCCCCGCACCTTCGCACGTGGGGCAGGTCGTCTGAACACGCAAGATGCCCGCCGACTGGATCACCTGTCCGCGACCACCACACATGTTGCAGGTAACCGGTTGACTTCCGGGTGCGGCGCCATCGCCGTCGCATGCTGAACATGCAACGCGTCGGCGGAACGCGATGTCCTTATGGCAACCTCGGGCGGCTTCTTCGAGTGTCAGTGTCACGTCGCAGCGGATGTCGGCGCCGCGGCGCACTCGCTTGCGTCCGCCCCGTCGGCCGCCTCCAAACATGTCGCCGAAGCCGCCTCCGAAAAGGTCCCCGAAGGCTTCGAAGATGTCTTCGACGTCGCCGTATTGCTGCGTGGCACCGTTGACGCCCGCGTGCCCGTACTGGTCATAGCGGGCACGTTTCTCGGTATCGCTGAGCACCTCATATGCTTCGGTGGCCTCCTTGAAGCGGGCCACGGCATCCTCACCTCGGTTGGTGTCGGGATGATACTTGATCGCCAGTTTGCGGTAGGCGCGATCGATTTGGGGCTTCGTCGCGGAACGATCGACCGAGAGTACTTCGTAGTAGCACGTTTTGTTGGCCATCGGACCGGACCGTTAGCGTTTGCCAACCAAGACCATTGGCGGCACTTGGTTGATCTTGATCAGATTGCATGCCGCCGTCGTCGGCGGACTCATTCGTCGTTTACTGAATGCGGGCCGCTCGCGCATGTCGAGCGGCCCGCTTTGTGGGAAATGCAACTTCGAAGCAGAGACTAGTTCACAACGCCTTCAACGGGCCGTTTGTCTTTGTCCTCTTGCTCAAAGTTCGTCACCAGGGCTTCGGTCGTCAGCAACAAACCACTAATGCTGCCGGCGTTGGTCAATGCCGTCCGCACGACTTTGACGGGGTCGATGACACCGGCGGAAAGCAGGTTCTCGTACTTGCCGCTGTGGGCGTTGTAGCCGACCTTCTCGTCCGATTTCTGACGTACTTCATCGACCACCACGCTGCCGTCGATGCCACCGTTGTCGGCGATTTGCCGCATCGGTGCGTCAAGGGCTCCGAGCACAATGTCGACACCGACTTTCTCGTCACCGCGGGCCTTCTTCTTCGCTTCCGTGACTGCTTCGGTGCAGCGAACCAGCGCGACGCCACCGCCCGGCAAGATGCCTTCTTCGACGGCGGCTCGGGTGGCGTGCAGGGCGTCTTCAAGCCGTGCTTTGGTCTGCTTCATCTCGGCTTCCGTTTCAGCTCCGACACTGATCACGGCAACTCCGCCGGCCAGCTTTGCCAGCCGCTCTTGGAACTTTTCCTTGTCGTAGTCGCTGTCGGTTTGCTCGATCTGGGCGCGAATCTGTGCGACACGTTTATCGATGTCCTGTCGCTTGCCGCTTCCCTCCACGATGGTCGTGTTGGACTTATCGACGGTGACCCGTTTGGCACGGCCGAGATGCTCCAACGTTACGTTTTCCAGCTGGATACCCAGGTCTTCGCTTATCAACGTGCCGCCCGTCAGTGTGGCGATGTCGCCCAACATGGCTTTGCGGCGGTCGCCGAACCCGGGTGCCTTCACCGCACACACGTTCAACGTGCCACGCAGCTTATTGACGACCAACAGTGTCAACGCTTCGGCATCGACGTCTTCGGCAATGATTAAAAGTGGTTGACCGGTTTGGGCAGACTTCTCCAGCAACGGTACCAGGTCGCGAATGTTACTGATCTTCTTTTCGTACAAGAGCACCAATGCGTTCTCGAGGCTGGCTTCCATGCTGCCGGGATCGGTGATGAAGTATGGCGAAATGTAGCCCTTGTCGAACTGCATCCCGTCGACATAGTTGACTTCCGTTTCGCGGCTCTTGCCTTCCTCAACGGTAATGACTCCGTCTTTGCCGACCCGCTCCAAAGCATCGGCGAGCAATTCGCCGATGGCGTTGTCGTTGTTGGCCGAAATGGCACCGACGTGGGCGACTTCTTGTTTGCCGCTGACGGGGCGTCCCATCTCCACAAGCTTCGCACAGGCCGCTTCGACACCTTTTTCAATGCCGCGACGGATGGCAGTGGGGTTGCTGCCGGCCACGATGTTGCGGAGGCCTTCTTTGAAGATGGCACGCGCCAGCACGGTCGCCGTCGTCGTGCCGTCGCCGGCCAGATCGGATGTCTTTTGAGCGACCTCAATGACGAGCTTGGCGCCCATGTTCTCGAACCGATCTTCCAGTTCGATTTCCTTGGCCACGGTGACGCCGTCCTTCGTCACGCTGGGTCCACCAAATGATTTGTCAATGATGACATTGCGTCCGGTGGGGCCCATGGTCACGGCGACCGCGTTGGCCAATTTGTCCACGCCCGCGAGCATGCGGGCCCGCGCGTGATCCTCAAAAAGCAGTTGTTTTGCCACGATAGGTTCCTGAGTTGGTTGAGTGGATTGAGTGGGAGATCGAGTCGAGACGCATGCCTCGGTGACATGGGGGCCTAGCCGATCTTGGCCAAGATGTCACTTTCGCGCAGGATCTTCATTTCGTCGCCATCGACTTCGATGTCGCTGCCGCCGTACTTGCCGTAGATCACGGTGTCACCGACCGACACGCTCAATTCGCCACGGCTGCCGCTGTCGAGCAACTTGCCGGGGCCCACGGCGACCACGGTGCCGCGCTGAGGCTTTTCCTTGGCCGAATCCGGTAGCACGATCCCGCCGGCGGTCGTGGATTCGGCTTCTTCGGGTTGAACCACGACACGATCGTCGAGCGGACGCAGATTGATGGTTTTAGTAGCAGCCATTGAGTAAGTCCCTTGTTTCAGATTGATGATGTGAGTTGAACGTCGTTGAGCAATGCAATTGGGTCGAAGGGAGACGATCCGTTGCCGATCCATCGCGGATCGGCACGATCGTCCGAACACGTTGAGTGGGTGCTTACATCATGCCGCCCATGCCACCCATTCCTCCCATGCCGCCCATTCCTCCCATGCCGCCCATTCCTCCCATGTCAGGCATGCCACCGCCCATACCTCCCATGCCGCCGCCCATGCCGTGATCATGGTGGTCACCTGCGGCGGGCTCTTCTTCGACGGGGATATCACAGACGAGAGACTCCGTCGTCAGCAACAGCGACGCCACCGATGCGGCATTGGTCAGCGACGTGCGAACGACTTTCGCGGGATCCACGATGCCGGCGGCAACGAGGTCACAATATTTATCCGCATTGGCGTCGTAGCCTTCGGTCTTTCCTTTGATCTGCAGCACTCGGTTGACCACCACGGCCCCGTCCAGGCCCGCATTGTTGGCGATCGCTCGCATCGGCTGGTCGACGACATTTCGGATGATGCGAACACCGAGTTGCTGATCGCCTTCGATGCTCTTCTCGAGCTTTTCGATCGCCGCTCGACAACGAAGTAGCGCCGTTCCACCTCCCGGCACGATACCCTCTTCCAGTGCAGCCTGAGTGGCAGCCCGGGCATCGTCGATCAACGCCTTGCGTTCCTTCATTTCGGTTTCGGTCGCGGCACCGACATTGATTTGGGCGACGCCACCGGCGAGCTTTGCGAGTCGCTCCTGCAGCTTCTCGCGATCGTAGTCACTGTCGGTGGCATCGATTTCTCGGCGAATTTGTTCGACACGCCCGTCGATGTCGGCTTTCTTACCGGCTCCGCCAACGATCGTGGTGGCTTCGCTGGTGATGCGAACTTGCTTGGCTCGGCCGAGGTCCGACATCTTGACGCTTTCCAGGTCGATGCCGAGATCCTTGAAGATGGCCTTGCCACCAGTCAACACGGCGATGTCACCGAGGATCGCTTTGCGTCGATCACCATAGCCTGGAGCCTTCACAGCACATGCCGACAGGATGCCTCGCATCTTGTTGACGACCAAAGTGGCGAGTGCCTCGCCGTCGGTGTCTTCGGCGATGATCAGCAGCGGCTTCTTCGCCTCGCTGATTGCTTCGAGCAATGGAATGAGCTTCTTGTTGTTACTGATCTTCTCTTCGAACAGCAGAATGTGGCAGTCATCCAGTTCAACGGTGACTTCGTCCTGATTGGTGACGAAATGCGGTGACAGGAATCCGCGATCGAACTGCATGCCCTCAACGACATCCACGTACGTTTCGTTGCTGCGGCCCTCCTCAACGGTGATCACACCATTCTTTCCGACCTTGGTGAACGCGTCGGCAAGCACATCGCCGATCTGGGGATCGTTGTTACCGGCGATGGTCGCGACTTGCTTAATATCGCTCTTGCTGTTTTCCTTGATGGGCGTGGACATCTTGGCGATTTGGGTGGTCGCGACGTCGACAGCCTTTTGAATGCCGCGCGAGAGAGCCATCGGATCGGCTCCGGTGGCGACCATCTTGAGGCCCTCACGGAAAATGGCTTCGCTCAGCACCGTGGCGGTCGTCGTGCCGTCACCAGCGACGTCGTTGGTCTTGCTGGCGGCTTCTTTGACCAGCTGGGCACCCAGGTCCTCATAAGGGTCGTCCAGCTCGATGTCTTCGGCGACGGTCACGCCGTCCTTCGTGACTTTCGGAGATCCCCAGCCTTTGTCGAGGACTGCGTTGCGGCCGCGGGGCCCAAGGGTACTGCGGACGGCACGAGCCAACTTGCTGACGCCGGCCAACAGTGGCCCCCGTGCGTCATCGTCAAACGCGATCTGCTTTGCCACGATGTCATTCTCCTGAAGTGAGCTCACCGAGATCGAGACAACCGGCCCATTCGGCTCGATTGTCTAAGGGGTGAGAAATGGGAAATGAGGTTAGAAGTGTTCGTTGGAAGCCTTGAGGCGGGTGCGGCCTGTCCAAGCCGATGCGATGACCTGCGCGAACGATGGGGTCGCCATTCCGGCACCCCGTCCCAAGGACGGCACACCCGCAGCAATCGCTGTACCGAAGATCGAAAACAGTCCGTAAATGTATTTTCACAAAGAGTTTATGTGAATTCATGTTTGATCGCGTGGACGTCGCGTCGGCGCTGCCGTGTCAGCCTGACAGCCGAGGCATGCAAGCGCCGGCGAGTTTCACGGCCATCCCACGTGTCGTGATCGTCGTTGCTCTAGTCGACCTAACCGTTTCAATCGTTCCATCGGGGCCGGCAAAGCTTTTCAAACCCGCCGGTGCGGCTCAAGAATCATTGACCATCGGCCGGACGAGACGTTCACTTGCACCGGCGGGCGTGCTGCGCCGTCAGATTCTGACGGTGGCCCTTGGCCGAGCCGCTCCAAACGTTCATTCCAACCGTGCAATCCTTGGATTCTGCGATGTTCCGTCGTTGCAACCCTTCAACCGACACGCTGACGGCAAGGCGCCGCCCCGGGCAGCCACATCGATGGTCGATGGTGCTGGCCTCGGCCGCGTTGTCGGCCGTGCCATCCACCGTTGATGCGTGCTGCCTGACCGATTGGCTCTATGGGCGGTCTCCGACATATGCTGCTGCGGCGCCAGCTCCCTATACGGTCGGCTACGCACCCGCGACCACTGTCTTGCCGCTACCGGGTCCGACGACCGTCTCGTCCGGGTACACGCCGCTGTTGGGAACCGGCGGCGTGACGGCCGCTCGCCCCGCGTTGCCATTGGCGGGTCAATCCATTTATGCGCCGGCCCCCGCGTACTCGCTCCAACGACCCGCCTATGGCGCCGTGCCCCTCGATAACCCATCGGTATACACCGGACGACCCGTGGTATCGAACTATCGAGGGTTGGCCACAACGTCCAATCCGTATTACGGCACAGGCAATATTTATCCGAGTGCGGGGCTTCCTCCTGTTGCGGCAATGCGGCCGGCGTTAACACCTACCGCGGCGGTGACGCCGCAGCCAAGCTTCGCCACACCCATACGGACCGGGCTCTCGAGATTCTTCAGCTCCTTGCTTGGCACCGGATATCGCAGTGCTTACTACACCGCGCCGGTGACCTATTACCGCCCTGCTACCGCAATCGATCCCTTGTCCGGTACCACCGTGACGATGCAGCAACCGTGCACGTCCACGGTTCAGCAATTGCAGCGAACACCGTTTTCCACCTTGATGCCCGCGGGCGGAACGACGGTGGCGCAACCCGGTTGTTCAACCTTGCCGATACCAAGTTCATACGGAGGCTATGCGCCCTCAAGTTTGGGCGGAGTTGCACCGTCAACAGGTTCGGCGTCCATGGGGGACTTGCAGCCATTGAGCCCACCGAGTTTACCCTCGACGACTGTATCGCCCTCCGCTTCTTTCTATCCGTCCGATTCGAATGTGTTCTCGGCGCCGTCGACTTCGCACCCGCAATCGAATCTGGCACCCCTAACCGGTGAGATTCGATCGCCATCGGATGTCGCGCCCATGGCGGCACCGCAGTTGGAATCCGCCCGTCCCGCGTATGGGGCAACAAGTGATTGGGACGATCAAGGTCGTGCCAGCCAACAGGTTGACCCCTCGACGGAGTATCAACCTTACGATGCAGGCGGCATGCAGCCATCGGCCGATTCACTCGATCGAAGTCGACCGTCGTTAGACGATCCGACAACTTCGGACTTCAATGACACGTCGATGCGATGGAATCCCAATTATCAGAGTTCTCGTTATCAGGAGTCGAATTCGCGTGTCTCGCGTCCCTCGGCAGCTTGGCACGATGTTCGTCCGATTCCAGCGCCAGCGGAGTATGGCAACCCATTCGATCGCGATCGTGACTTGGTGGAGCCGCGACAGTCGCCAATGCCTTTCGACGAGGACCGTGGCCTTGGACCAAGTGCTCGCACGGATCGACTGACCGCACCCGATTTCCTGCCGACGTTGCCAACGCCAAATCCGTATCAACGTGCGGCTGAACCGGCATCGCGAAGCCATGGCGCGCCGCTAAGTGTCCCAGTTCGGGAAGCGTCCATTCGGGGGCCTGCTGATCGTTTGGCTTCGGACTCATCGCGGCGTGAGCTCTCCTCGTCACACTCGCAGCGAACCTGGCAGCGTGTTAACCAAGTCTTGAAGCCATCCGTATCGCCTGCGGAAGACTATTCTGCGCGGCGACACACGGAGTCGGGCTGGTACACCAAGCCCTGAAACTCGGTAACCAGCAAAGACTTCGCGGTTTCCAAGTTGATCCGAAGATAATCATGGGCGAGGAAGATCCGTAATCGGCACCGTCGGTCATGGCGACACGTCCGTTTGCATGCCCGAAGGTCGCGAAGAGCCGTCGCGACGATCATGGTCGTCCGAGACCACTGTCTTTGGTGAGGCGCCGGCACGACCCGCGGCCCACCGCTGCAGCCCCTCGAGCCGCTGTCGTCCATTGGCGAAGTAGGTCTCGTCCAGTTGTTGCAGATGGATCCGGTTGGCGTTTTGACGATCGATGTCGGACGAACCGGTATGACGTACCCAACCCATCTTTTCAAACTGTTGCGCCAGCGCCGCGCCAATCGCTTGGTGTCCTGCGATCGTTGGGTGAACGTGATCCGCGAACCATCTTGGATGCGCAATCAACCGTTCGTGATCGTTAGCGACTCGGTGACCATCGAGGCAACCAGCGGTCTCCACCAAAGGAACCTGCTCTCGTGTAGCGACTTCGCGAACGATGGCCTCGATCCGTGAGCTTGCGCGAAGCGGACAAACGTCTTCATCTCGGGCCTGGATTAAGTGTTCGACGGCATGATCGGGCACACCCAACCAATCGTTTCGAATGGGGCGCTCAATGGCCTTTCGGCCCAAAAAGTAATGGGCTCCCGCGTGTCCAGGATCTAGTTCCAGTATTTGCTCGGCACGGGCTGCCGATGCATTCGATGGCGAGGTTCCGTCAACAATCGAATCCCAAAGCCCGCGGACGGCGTCAGCATCCGAAGTGGGCAGAGAGGGGTCCGGTTCGATCTTGAATGGCGGCGTGGCAATGACGTCGCTCACGGGGACGCAAAATAAGATGGGGACGCCGGCGGCGGAACATTGCCGGACCATCTTGATCAGCGAGTCTTCAAAGATGGCTTCCACATCACGTCGGTTCAGAGAGCCGCGACGGTATTGCTGGAGCCCGCCATGTTGGTCAAGTCGAGTTCGTATGACAAACGGATCATCGGCCGGAGCATCGGGATGGACGTTCATCCGAGTTTGTTGATCGGGAGCCGAGTGGGGACCGAACAAGTTGGAAAGCCAGTTCGCCAACCTGGGATGCCACCACGGCTGAGCCAACACTTCATGGTGCTCCAAGAACTCATTGTGACCCGTGTAAAGCACGATGGCATCGGGTTGGAGCGTCAAGACCTCGTCGAGAATAGGCCGAAGCCGCCGGATGCCGTAGGACACACCACCACAGTTGACCACCTCAAACTCAAATTCACTCTCGCAGTGTCGCAGGTCCACGTCCAGCCACGTTGAGAAGGCGGTTTCCGTCGCGAACGGACGTCCAGCCACTGTGCTGCCGCCAAGCACAAAGATGCGTTTGGTTTGTTCCGCTTTGGCTACTGGAAATCGCACCGAATAGAAATGATTGGAATGCTGCGGGTCGGTCGTCCACATCGACCCGGGCTCATCTTGAATGAATAGGTTGGGAGCCGCTCCCGAATACGGCGACATGGGTGGGTGATCATGCCAACGGAGCATCGCTTCGAACGCCACCACCGGTGCAAGTCCGATCAGAATCGCCAGGAATCGGAACAACCATGGGCGATGGGATCGTCGACGGCGATGCACTTCGGATGCGGGGGCGGACACGGATGTGGATCTAGTTGTGAATGGTCATGCCGACGATGCCAAGACCGCGACATCAATTCAATGGGGATTTGTTCGTCGAGTCAAATCATTTCAGGCCATCAGCATATTCGATCAACTGTTGATGGAAACATTTGGCTTCGCGCGCGATCTCATCAGCTTTCCCATGTGGCCAGGTGCTGCAGCCAACGATTCACGCGAGGTCGTTCCCGTTCGAGCATTGCAAAACCCACCAGTAGCAACAGTCCCGTTGTGATACCGAAGACCCACCACGGCCAAACGGCATCGATGGCGCGGCCTGCATGCCAGACCATGCTGATGACACCCAGAAACACGAACGTGGCTCCCAAGTACAGGAACGGGCGAACGCGTAGAGCGGCTCCAGCAGCCATGCCCAATAGGGCTAGTAGGATCAGGATGACCGGGCCCCAAAGTGAAGGACCGATGTCCGTGATCAACATGTCGGCTGTGCTGACGATGTAAATGACCAGCGTGACGGCGTATCGCACGGATTTCACCAAGGACTCCTGCAAACGATTCCGATGAAGGTGTGTCAGCAGCAGCACACATCCCGCCGGCGGAATCAACCAGGCTTGCGGATGACTTAGGAAACCCCATCCAGGATTCTGCGCTAGCCAAACCCACAACGCCGCATTGGCAAGCGCCGCGGTGGCCACCCGCGGCAAACCTTGCCGCCACATCCACGACATGAACGCATAACCCGCCGCGGCAACCAGTAGCACCGTCGAATACGACGTTCCATCTTGCGTGAATCGCCAAGACGACACCTCGGGAGTGACCGCGGAGCCACTTAGCCAAAAACCAGTGACGGGGATCAAGGGTAGAAACAAGGCAGTTCGCTGCATCACGCTCGCAATGGCATCATCGCCCATCCGTTTGGCCCACTGCGTGACACCAACACTTGCGAACGCGATCACCATCACCACGTACGGCCAAGCTTGTCGGATCCCCACGGCGGCAAAGTCGGGTCGGCATAAGAACACATGTAGCCAGGTCGCCGCGGCGATGCCTTGGGCCAAATGGAGCCCCCAGTTTCTTTGACTGGGCATCAGTTGGATAGCGGATCCCGATCCCAGGGGTCCCGAAAGCACGATCACGATCGTCAGCAGCATGGCGAGTGTGCCCATCATCAATGCAACAGCGACCACCAAGGGTAGGCTGACCTCGGCGATACCACCGTCCTGATGCACGCCCAGCTCTCCCACGAACACGCCTGCCAACAAGACGATGCTTGCGATGCCTGTGATCCAGCCACCGCGTTCCAAGACCGGTTTCCATTTTTGAACAAATGGCTCAGCCAAGCTGCTCGGAATAACCAAGACGAGAACGGCGGTACTCACGACCGACGCCATCCAACAACGCATCACACAAACCAACCAACCGGCCGAGATGGGCCGGCTCACGATCGCCAGCAGCGCAACCGCGCACAAGCCCGTGATGACGCATTGATGGCGTAGTGTCATCCGGTGGTCCTCCGACACTTCGCCACCACGTTCCGACAAAACAAACAACGCCGCGGCGTTCGCGAAGACGCCCAGCACCATCGCCATGGCCCAAGGTTCGCTGTTCGACGGGTCGTTCCACAGAACAATGGCCCAGGCCCCACAGAGCACCGTAATCGAACCAAGGTTCCGTCGAATCGCGTCGGCGAGCCGTGGGCCGTTAGCTACCCGATCGGACGCCGGATGAACCAGCTCGCACAAACGCTGAATCGTGTTGGCGCCGACGCCAAGGCAGCCGACGCTGGCGATCATGGACAAGAGTGTGACCGCCACCAGGATCCTCAATGACGGGTTCGACGCGCAGATGGTCCACGTGATGGCGCCGATGCAGCCGACACTCATCGAACCCAAAGCAACCGCCGGTGTCCAAGTCCATCTCCGATTGGGGCTCCAAATGACCGAAATCGATGCTAACAGGCACGCGAAGACGGCAATCAGGAGTGGACCGATTCCGACGGATGCGAATCCGATCTTGCTGGTGGACGTTAGGGAGTCCACGGCGACGAGCCAAACACATGGCGATCCCAGACACAGCAGCAAAACGGCTTCGCGATCGGCCGATCTTGATGCCCAGCTCGAAGTTCCCTGATGATCTGCGTCGCCAGTCAATGCCGATCGCCAAACCACAATCCATTTGGCGATCCAAACCGGCACTGCCGGCCACCCCGTTTCGATAAACGAGAGCGTTTCAATGCCGAGGCAAAACCAGCTGCCCGCCACGAGGACTGCCCACTGTAGGGGACGCCGTCGAACGGGCATGTAGACGGAAACGAGGCCGACGCCGGCTAAAGAGATCAGCGACATGATCCTCCACGTTGCCGCGTGATCGCGACCCAGTCCCGTTGAGGTCCAGAAGGTGGCTGCCACAATCAAGGCCGTCGTCGCGACACCCAGCCAGCCGACGCCGGTGTTGGGCCAGCGAAGGTGCATCACTACAGCTAGCAGTGATCCCGCGAGCCACATACCGCCCAGCGCCAGTGACCAATCCGATTGTGGGAGCCAGCCGCACGCCACCACCCATCCAGCTACGTGGCCGCTCATCAAGACCATCCAGATCGGACCCATCCACTGGATCGGCCAACGTCGATCTTGAGGATCGGAACGGATCACCCAGGTGAGAATCCCCATGCCGAGCAAGCTCAAAACACCTCCCACGGGCAACGTCCATGAACCGTTTAAGTTTCCCGTTCGGAGCGGCTCAGCAATCGCGGCGACACATGAGACGGTTGCCAGCAGCGCGACCCAGGTGACACTGAGATAGGAGCCAGCATGCCAGAGCGATCGGATGGGCCGGATCCATCGTTGCCAAGCCAGATGCAGCAGGCAGCCCAATGCGCCAGCTTGGAACCAAACCCAAACGGACACGTCGAAGACGGCCGGAACGAGGATCGTCACCGCCGCCGGCAATAGGATGGCCGGCAACAGTTGCCGCCATGTCGAAGAAGAATCTTGCAACCCGTCGACCGACTTCCTGCCCACAATCAAGGCAAGAACACACCACCAAAGCGAGTTGACCATCGTCGTCGTGAACCCTGGTGCATCGCCTTGAGCAATGTCCGGCCACCATTGCGACAGCATGAGCGTTGCGGACCCCAATCCGATCCATAGGGTGACCGCTGCCTGTGTCCATGACGTTTCAGCAAACAACGCGATCGACAATGGCAATGTCATCATCACGATCAGTCGCCACGTCGGATCATCGCTGGAAGACAACGCGATTTGCGTCGCGAGGGTCATCCACAATGACATCCAACCGATTGCTGATCCGGTCGATGGATCTGCCGTGGGATTAGATCGGTGGGTCGTTAAATGAAGTGCAGCATCCTTCAGATTCCATCGGACACCAATTCTCTTGAATCTCCAAGCTGCAACCATACCCAACAGCATCAGTGCCGTGGCGGCGACTTCGATGATCGACATTGGTTGAGGGTTCAACCCATCAATCAAGCGAGGAAGCGCCGATGCTGCGTCGCCGGCACCCAGAGCGCCCATTGGTGACAGCCAGACCATTGCCGCACCCTGCAATGCCCCAACGCACATAAACCCCGTGCTCAGCGGCAGCAGCCAATCGAAACGATCAACGGCGTGACCAACGCCGGAGTTGGGGATACGATCAACGACGATCCAAATCGCCGTCGCCATCATGCAGGCACCTCCGAGTTGCCACCAGGATTCGGCGGAACTCCACGAGTCCAGTTCCCAAATCGCGGGAGCACCAATGGCGGTCATCATGAACAGGATCGCCATGAATGAGCCCAGCTGGGAGATGCGCCTCCAGCGATTGTCCCGTTGAATCCATGCGACCGCCCAGGTGATGAACGTGGCGAAAGAGATCAGATAGGTTGCCGGCCAGAATTCGTGACCGGTCCACGCGTCCGTTCGGGTACGGGAAACATTCAGCACGATCACGATGCAACTCGCCGAGACCATCATCAGCCCGCTGACGATTTCCAACCACCGCGCTGTGGCATTGGCGATGCGAGCCCGTCCGATGTTCCAACGCGACAAGATTCGACGACGATGGCGGACCAAGACTGCGGTGGCCAAACAGGCGACCCCAACGACGAGGGCAATCCACGGCAACCCGTCCCAATGAATCGTCGCGCCGCTGGTCGAAATCACGAGCCACCGCGTCACCCCGCTCATCAAAGACGTCCAGGCAATCGGCGTCATCCATGCCGCTTGCGAGCGACGCATTGCGAGCAGGGTGGACGTCAACCAACTGATCAAGAGGACGGCAACCAAACCGACGAGACCAAGAGTCCCATGGCGCTCCGTCGGTCCGAAGCTCAGCACGATCGCTTGCAACGCCGCCCATACAGCCAACCCGCCCGCGAGACCCATCATTTCCAATCGGCCTCGGTCAGGGGTGAGGGCCAACGCGAGCCAACCGAACAGCAAGGCGATGACTGCGGCGACTGCCATGGATTCGACACTGCCCAAGCAATGCCAAATGCCGACGTCCATCCATAGCATTCCCCCAAGCCAAGACGGAGCCGTCCAGCAGGCCACGAGTGCCAGCGACGCGACAACACTTGGAATCACCCAACGTCGCAGGCCAATCCACGTCAATGCGGCGCCCAATGAAATGGAAACGATGGACGCGTGCAGCCACAACCACTGCCAGTGACGCATGGAGGGAATCAACAGGCACACTAACACGCCGCCCGCCATGAAAGCCAGAATCGACGCGATCCAGCCAGTGTGAGCGCGGTGGCGTTTGCTCGCCAGTTTCGCATTGCTGATTGCGGTGACCACCATTGCCGACCAGAATGGAATCGATGCCAAGGCAATACGAATCCAAACGGATGCTCGATCATCCGGCGTTTCGAGGCCGTCGACCAAGTGCATCGCGGCATAGACTTGCAAGCATGCCATCGATGATGTCGCCACCGCAACCATCCAAAGCTGGCCCTTACCGAATCGAGGCCCAGTGAATCGACGCTCTTGGCTTGATCGGCGACGATGACGCCACAACAGTGCTCCTGCAACGACGACGGACGGTACGATGAGAGACCAACTGGCTGTCGATCCCAGCAAACGATGCAGCGTAGGAAGCAACGGCAACGTGACCGTTGGCGCGGCAACTAGGAGGCTCCAGGCAATTGCCTGGCCTCGGCCGACTAACTCACGCCCGCCTTGAAATAACAGATAAGTGCACCCGAGAAAACCGACCACGATGACCAGCAATGTCGTCGGATCGCTCAAGTGCACCGAATCCGTTCCCGCCCGCGCCGCAGCCAGGCCCGCCAGTACGCACAATGGTATCAGCAGAGTCGCAATGATCAGAACGGTGCGCGACGTGTGTCGCAGCTTCCAACGTCGTGTCGTGTAGAGACCCGCTGCGAAGATCGCGGCGTCCGCTCCGATGAAAATGATCGATGGCACGACGCGATGAGTCTGCGTGAATGTGTTCCACAAGCTCACGACCAGACCGACCGAACACACCAGAATCATTAGTCCGGCAACAATTTCGCCCCACCGGATATTGTGATCGGCCAAAAAGGCCGTGATGGTTTCTGTAAGCGGCCGACTTGGTTTTGGGACCCGAGCCCGTGTCGGGGCAGGGGAGGGCAGGGCGGTCGACTTGCTGCCGACGAATTCTTCCACTGGTCTCCGAATGAATTCCATCGATGGCCCCGTCGCAACGGTCTCCGATTCGCTTCGCGGTGGCGACTGGTGCGGCGACATCTCGGTGCCGAGGGATTGGACGTCCGGCGCGGTGGGCTTAACGGACACGTCATCGGCCATTGATTGAACCAATCGCCTGGCTTCCATCTTCAGACGATCTGCGTGCGCCGGGGCGATGCGGCCCGTCGCCGCAAGGCCGTCGAGCATTCTCGCAAAGGCCGGCGAATCGGTTGCCGGGTTCGGTTGAGCGACAGGTGTTTCGTTGACCTTCGATCGCTGGCTCGGCGTACGGGTGGCCCGCGCGACCGCCGCGATCGCGATCCAAGTGCCGTGTCCCAATAATGTCACGATCGCCCAGAGAATCATCAGAGAGAGCAGGGTCGTCATGAGACCTGAGAACCTAGCGGTGGTGTTCGGCTGGTGATTTGAGGTACCAGTGCCCGGTAGGATCGCGTGGCGGCGCAGAATTTTCCCGTTTTCGCACAGGGCCCTCACCACTGGCGAGCTTGACGCGCATTTGACCGCCGCATCGTCAACCACGGATTGTCATCGTGCCGGTGATGTTTTCGATTAGTGGGCCAATGAAACCGAATCGACGTCGATTCGCCCCGTTGCACCTCCCAGAGGGAAACACCGTGACCATGCCGAATCTGATGGGCTCGCTGGCAATTTTCGCAGCATCCGTATTTTCATTCGCCGTTCTTTCAGCCCAAGCCGAAACGGCCACGGAGCCAAAAATCTCCGGTATCGACCAATCGCTCTTCAGTCCGTCCGTGTTACCCGGCACGAATTTCTATCTGTACGCCAATGAGAAGTGGCTCAATGAAACGCCGATCCCGGCCGACAAATCGAATTACGGCATTTTCACGGTCCTCGACGACGCAACCCGAACGCAGGTCCGATCCCTGATCGAAGCTGCAGCCGCTGAGGATGCCGCTCCTGGAGCACCGGCTCAAAAAGTTGGCGACATGTATGCCAGTGTTTTGGACGTCGAGCGTCGTGACGGACTTGGCTTGCAGCCAATCGATGACTTGCGGGTGATTGTCGATTCCATTGAGACCAAGGATGACCTGTCTGCTGCGCTGGGGCAGTTGGTACTCAGCGGAGTCTATGGGCCTCTGGCACCCTACATCGGGGTCGATGCCAAGGACAGTGGCTCGTACACCGTCTACCTGACGCAATCTGGTCTCACCTTGCCCGATCGTGATTACTACCTTGACGATGAGCAGCGATACGTCGAGTTGCGAGCGACCTTGTTGGGTTACGTCACGGACTTGCTGACCGAGTTGGGAATGGACGATCCATCGTCCATGGCGAGCAAGGTGGTTGCCATGGAGACGACCATTGCCGCCATCCAGTGGTCGAAGACGAAGAACCGTGATCCGGTGAAGACCTATAACCGATTGACGGCCGGCGACGTCAATCAAATGGTCGATGGACTGGACCTCGTGCCAATGTTTGCGGCGGCCGGTCTTGATGACCAGGACTCGTTCGTTGTGCGCCAGCCATCCTATGCCGATTCGCTGGACGCTTTGATCGAGAATTTTGACATCGCGTCCTGGAAGGCGTACTTGAATTTTCACGTGCTCGACAGCTACGCATCGGCTTTGTCGCAAGACCTCGAGCGTCGGCACTTCGAGTTCCATGGCCAATCTGTATCCGGAACAGACGAACAACAGCCGATGTGGAAGCGGGCCGTCGACGCCACCGGGAGCGTGCTCGGGGAGGTCGTCGGTCAGTTGTATGTCGAGAAGCACTTCGCGCCCAAAGCAAAGCGCCGGATGACGGAGTTGGTGGAAAACTTAAAGACGGCATTTGCCGATCGGATCCAGTCACGAGATTGGATGGGAGAGGGCACGAAAAAACAGGCCCTGCAGAAACTCTCCAAGTTTCATACCAAGATTGGCTATCCCGATGAGTGGAAAGACTACTCGTCGCTAACGATCACGGCTGATTCACCCGCGACCAATCTGATTGCGGCGGCTCGCTTTGAGTATGACCGTGACTTGAACAGACTCGGGGGCCCGATCGATCGGAATGAATGGCATATGACTCCGCAAACGATCAACGCTTACTACAACCCGACGATGAACGAGATTGTTTTTCCCGCAGCCATCCTCCAGCCACCTTTTTTCAATCTCGCGGCGGATGATGCCGTCAACTACGGAGGCATTGGTGCCGTCATTGGCCACGAGCTATCCCACGGCTTTGACGACAAAGGCAGCAAATACGACGGCGACGGCAACCTTCGCAACTGGTGGACGCCCACCGATCGCCAGGAATTCGAAGAGCGGGCCTCTGGTCTGGTCGACCAATACGATTCGTTCAGACCATTTGAGGACATGGCCGTCAACGGCCAGCTCACGCTGGGCGAAAACATCGGAGATCTTGGCGGTTTGGGCGTCTCATTTGCCGCGTACAGGCTGTCGCTTGGGGATGCGTCTGCCCCGGTCATCGATGACTTGTCCGGTGATCAGCGTTTCTTCTTGGGTTGGGCTCAGATTTGGCGACGTTTGTATCGCGAGCAGGAACTTCGAAAACGCCTCATCACCGATCCGCACAGCCCCAGTGAGTATCGAGTCAACGGCATCGTCCGCAACATGGACGCGTGGTACGACGCCTTCGGTATCGAGGCCAGCGATCCCCTTTACGTTGCCCCCGAGGATCGGATTCGCATTTGGTGAATTATGATCCTCAACAAACCAGCCTGGAAAGGACAGTCGACGTTGTCCGACGTTGACCGCGCTGGGTGATGCCAGTTGGCGCGCACGTGTCGAAGTAAGCAAGAGCATGGCGACCTCGCCAGCTACTCGGTCCGCGCGTTGGTTTGCGATCGAAGTCGACCCAAAACGTAGACGACGATCGCGGCGTGGATGGCGATACCAATCATCAGGCCCAGAGCATGGTAGGAGACCGACACACCTTCGGTGTGGCTGAGCGTCCAGATGGTGAACATGGACAGCGGCAAGAACAGACCGATGCCCGTCAACAGACCCGGGTTGGACTGCCGATGAATCAATGCCGGCACCAGATGCACGACTGCATTGATGAGTGTTGGGTAGGCTAAACCAAGGGCGAATCCGATGTGGATCGTATAGGCGAGCAAGATGAGGATGGTGAAGACCGCCCAAACGCCAAACACGTTGATGATATAAACAGCTTGCGGTGTCAGTAACGTGCGTCCCTTTCCGATCGACTCATTGACGTAGTGACGGAACCGATCCGCATCATGCTCTTCCAGTTGATGCCACTGATAGGCGGGAAGGTGCAAGAAGCCCAGCACAAACCCAAGTGGGCTGTCACGAAAAAGCACGCATCCAAACGCAATCAGCACGAACGAGCAGAGGAACCCGCCATAGACCCAGTGTGAAACCAGTCGTTCAAACATCGAATGGACCCGACAACCAAACGGGAGTGGATTGACGAACAGCCAACACGACTGCGATGGTCTCCTCTTTTTCGAGGTGGCCGGTCTGGGCAAGACTTTCATCGCCGAAAAAGTGTCGACTTAGGTCCTTATGATCACCCACGTCATCGACCTGGGCAACGTGACGCGGAACGGGGTGCCAAGGAGCGGGTCAAGAGCCAATCGACCCTCCCCGGTATCTCGCTGACGACTCGATTGCCGATCCTCGCGGTCGCTTCGCTGGGAGGGTGAATTCACGGCGAGTTGGCGATTGGCGGCTCGTGTCGATTTATCTTGGAATGGCAGTATTTCGTTCACTGTTTGATGAATGACAACCAACCGATGCAACTCCAACGGATCGATGAAGTGTCATCGATGCTATCCCTTAACGTCGACGCGCCGGTGCAACGCATCGGCATTTCCCTCGATCCCCAAGTTCCCTTTCCTATTTCTGGCTCGTGTTCACCGGCGAATCTCGGAAAGTTGCTTCCTGACTGGTTCTCGCGCGCGTACAATTCGTCAATGTCACCCGAACAACATCTCCAACTCTTGGACGAAGCTCGCTCACAAAAGGATTCTTGGACGGAGTGGTATCGTATGACACCGCTGGAGCGTTGGGAGCAATCCAAGAAACTATGGCAATTCTATTTGCAGGTAGGCGGCTCCCTTGATCCCGAACCCGATTGTCAAAGTCCTTTCGACGCTTTCATCCAACGGGGTTCGGCACCTGCTTATGGGCGGTCAGGCGTGCGTGTTTTACGGCGGGGCCGAGTTTAGTCGGGACTGCGACATCGTCATTTTTGCTCACAAAGACAATTTCGCGCGCCTGAAGTCCGCCTTGGACGAACTTCAAGCGGATTGCATTGCCGTCCCGCCGATGGATTGGAAACATCTCGAACGAGGGCACGCCATTCATTTTCGATGCAAGCATCCAGATGCTTCCGGGATGCGATTGGATGTTATGACCAAGATGCGAGGTTGTGGCGATTTTGAGTCGGTTTGGGATCACCGAACCACCATCGAGGATTCCGAAGGCGTTGTTTATGAATTGCTCGGAATCGAGGATCTCATTCGTGCCAAAAAGACGCAGCTTGACAAGGATTGGCCCATGATCAGGCGTCTCGTTGACGCCCACTTCGACCAGAATGGAGATGAACCCACCGATGACCGTGTTCGATTTTGGCTTCGTGAGTCGCGAACACCTGAGATTCTGATTCGAGTCGCCGCCGAGTATCCAGCGTTGCTCAAGGAGGTCATGAAGGAGCGGCCGCTCCTGGTTGAAACGTTGGGGGCCAGCCGAACAGCGTTACGCCAGGAATTAGAAAAGGAACAATCGGCGGAACGTGACGCCGACCAACGGTATTGGCGTCCACTGATCAAGGAACTGGAGTCGATGCCTTCGGCCACACGCAAAGGGCGCGTTAGCCAGCGTAGGGTCCTAACGGTCGTGTGGATCGTTTCTCCGTCCAATCGATGGGGATCTCGCCCTGACGTTCGCTTCGCTGCTCCGAAAGCAGCTCAATCGAGCTGAATGCAAACGCCCTCGACGGTACTACGTACGAAGATTTTGCCGTCACTGTACGCGGGTGTGGACCAACACTTTCCGCCGACCACCTTCTGCCGTGCCAGTTCGTTGTATTGATCGGATCGAGCCTCAACGATCACCACCTCACCCGCATCGGACAATGCGATGAGCTTATCTCCGGCCAGGATGCAGTTACCCGGCCCAAAGCCTCGCTCGAGCCACTTGATCTCGCCGGTCGCCAGATCAACGCATTGCAGTGGCGCCCGTCCGTATTTTTTGAACTCGAACATCCCGTACAAATGCCCTTCGTGCACCACGGGCGTGCTCCAGTGATTCATCAACTCATTCGCCTTGAACCAGACTTCGTCCGGTTCAGAGCCGCCGTTCACACGAAACAAACCGGCTCCCACGCCATAGCCGGCGGAGCAATAAACCAGGTTGCCTTCGCTGACCGGTGACGCTGCCGTCGAAACGCTAAAGGGAAATGAAGTCCGCCACAGCTCGTTGCCTGTTGATGCATCCAACGAGACGAGCCCGGATTGAACGAAAAAGATGACCTGCTTCGTCCCTTCGATCACCGTCAGATGCGGTGTCGCATGCGTGATCTGTTCATCGCCTGTCTTCCACACGATGTCACCGGTCAGCTTGTCGAACGCCAGGAAAGACTGTCCGGGTCCACCGCCGCCCACGTAGATGCATTTGTCATCCATCAGCGGCGACGTCGCATTGAACCACTTGATGTTGCGTCCATCAAACTCTGAGACAATCTGGCGCTCCCAGACGGGTTGCCCACTGGCGGCGTCAAAGCAAGCCAAAAGGAGGTGCGAATCATAAACGTAGACGTGCTGACCATCCGTGGACGGTGTGCTCCGTGGCCCGTCACCTCCACGATTGTTCGGCGCGCCAGCGTTGCCGCCATCGTGGCCATACTCGCTGGCACCCAGTGGCACGCTCCACAATTCCCTGCCGGAGTTGGCGTCGACCGCCAGTACCCACTCTTTCGTTTCACCATCGGACTCCTTGGCGATGATGGTGAAGGCACGGCCGTTCGCGACACTGAACGAACTGAAACCCAAGGGCGTCGGAGTTTTCCATGTGACAGACAATTCGGATTTGGTTGGGGTCAGGTCCCCGATGGCCTCGGCGGACTTTCCGTCACCCAGCGGTCCGCGGTACTGGGACCAATCTTCACCCCAAGAACGATTGAAGAAGACGGCAATCGACAGGGCAATCATCGCTCCTATCTTTGTGCCTTGCGAAGCCATCGTGGGCTCAGGCGGACATACAGATTTCATATCGGCTGCACGGATCATCTTGGTCTCGCGTTAGGCTGCGAACGGATTTGGAAAGAGTTCCAGGCGGGAAGGCGTCACGGTGAAGGCACGCCCTGTCGCCAAATAGCTTACTCGCACGGATTGGTTTCATAACCTCCGATGGGTTGCCGGCAACGTTTTTCCAAACGCATCGGGGGCAAATTGGATCCAACACTCGCTTCCCAACGGTTACACTGATGACCTTCCTCGCGTCCCGCCGTCAATGTGCCTGTCCCCGCCGGTCCCTCCTACATGATTGCTGACGTTCCTCTGATTGGGCGGGTTTACCTACTCGATGTCCACTGGCGATTGAATCGGCAGACCGTCTTCATTCTGGTGCTGCTCGTCTTTTGGGCGCCATCTCGACATTTGCGTGCCCAGACAGGCGTCCTCAGCGGTCCGGTCGCTTCCGATGTTTCCTTCGCTCGCGACATCGAGCCGATCCTGGATGCGTACTGCTTTGATTGCCATGGCTATGGCGAATCGGAAGGCGGCTTTGTGTTGGACTCATTTCCCTCCGACGAAGCTCGACTCGCGGATCCGCTGACATGGTTAGCCGTCTTGAAGAATGTTCGAGCAGACGTCATGCCGCCCGACGGCGCGGAGCGGCCCAGCGTTGACGAGCGGCGGCTGCTTGCTGGGTGGATTACAACGCAAGTGTTTCGCACGGATCCCAATATGCCGGACCCGGGTCAGGTGACATTGCATCGGCTCAATCGTTTGGAATACCGGAACACGATCCGCGACCTAATGGGTGTCGACTACGACACCAGTGTCGAGTTTCCTCCCGACGATTCGGGTGACGGCTTTGACAACAACGCGGACGCTCTTTCCATCTCACCTCTCCTGACGGAGAACTATCTCCGTGCTGCCACCGAGATTGTCGATCGGGCCGTTCCAACCGTATCGCGAGTTGTCTCGTCTTTGACGATCGAGCCGACCCGTTTCGGCGATGGCGCCAAACGTGGCTGGTCGTTTGACGAACCCGCGACGGCATCAACGACCTTCCGTATCGAGCATCACGGGACTTATCGACTGGTGATTCCCTTTGATATTCGCAGCAGCTTTAACTTCAACGGTAGTCAAGCCTCCGTGACCTTTCTGCTTGATGGGGAAGAGTTCTTTGATTCCTCTTATCAGTGGGACCCAGATCAGAGCGACTCGGCACAGTTGGAGACCACACTGCTCGGCGGAGACCACACCCTGCAAGTGACGGTGGCCCCCCAGAAACAAGTCAAGAGAGACCTCAACGGCGAAGAGCTTCCCGCCGAAGATGGAACGTTTGTTCGTCTGGCACTTCGACCAATCCTGGTTGAGGGGCCATTGGACCGAGAACAATGGAATGCGCCGGAGAATTACGATCGATTTTTTCCGCGACCGGATCCTCCGTCGGAATCGTCCGAGCAAGCACGATACGCAAGTCAATTACTACGGGATTTCTGTGGGCTCGCATTTCGCCGACCTGTCGATGAGGTCTTCCTGAATAAACTGACGAGCCTTGCGGGCTTTAGTGAGCCCTCGCACAACGGCACGTTCATTCAGTCCGGTGACGATGCGTTTGAACGGAAGGTCGCCCGTGCGATGACCGCCGTGCTAGCGTCGCCCAGGTTTTTGTTTCGCGTTGAGCATCCACAACCAGAGTCGACCGACCGGTTCCCTCTAGTGGACGAGTACTCATTGGCATCCAGACTGTCGTACTTCCTGTGGTCGTCGATGCCCGATGCCGAACTGTTGAAGCTTGCCGGGGCAGGGCAACTCCGAGCGAATCTGTCACATCAGCTATCACGAATGCTCGCCGACGAGCGATCCTCCGCCTTCATCGATAATTTCGTCGGCCAGTGGTTGCAGACTCGAGACGTCGAGACGGTCTCCATCGACTCGCTGGCCGCTCTCGGTTTGCGCGATGAGTACGAGCAGCTGCGTGATTATCTTCGTTCGTTACCGGATGGCTTCGATCGGCCCGGCGGCGATGCGACCCAGCAACAAAGAGACGCGTACAAACGCTACCGAGAATTGCGAAGTCGCCGCGGTGGGTTGGATCCGAATGCAAGAGTCGACATGGGACGGCAGACTCGTGCCTTGTTTGAATATGTCATTCGGGAGGACCGAAGCCTTCTCGAACTGTTGGACGCCGATTACGAATTCTTGAATGACCGCCTTGCCAAACACTATGACATCACGCCAGCTGATATAGCGGGGACTCGTCTCGGCAGCGATCTACGCAAGGTCAATCTTCCCCGTGAGAGTCCTTACGGCGGTGTGTTGACGCAGGGCACGTTCCTGCTGGTAACGTCGAATCCGACGCGAACTTCACCTGTCAAACGTGGTTTGTTCATTCTGGATAACATCCTCGGTACGCCCGCCCCGCCGGCGCCCGATGAGGTGCCGGAGTTGGAAGCCGCAGCCGAAAGCCAAGAGCACAACAATCCAACGTTGAGGCAGCTGCTTGAAACGCACCGTAGCGAAGCGCTTTGCCGATCGTGCCACGCACGATTCGACCCCTTGGGACTCGCGTTTGAGAACTTCACGGCGATTGGAACTTGGCGCGACTCCGACAACGGAAGCGTGGTCGATCCATCTGGCCAACTGATCAGCGGAGAGTCATTTAGCAACGTCCAGGAGCTGAAATCAATCCTTGTCAGTTCGCGTCGACTCGATTTTTATCGATGTCTCAGCGAACGAATGTTAACCTATGCGATTGGGCGCAGCCTCACCTTCGGTGATGAACTGCAGGTGGATCGGATTGTTAACGACTTAGAAACGAGCGGCGGAATCGCATCGAAGCTCATTCAGGGCGTGATTGATTCCAGCGCTTTCCAGCGGATGCGAGTGCCCTCAAACAACGTCACCCGCGATCGCTAGACGGCTACTGTCCATATTGCCACACTAGATGGCCAAACACTCATAGGGTGCCATGATGAATGCATCGTCAGCAGTCAGACCTGACAACGACCGAGCCAACCTGGCGCGTCGCCGTTTCTTGAAAGGGCTCGGTGTCGCGATCGCGTTGCCAAGTCTCGAGTCGCTTGGCCAAACGCCGACGGCAAGCTCTTCCGAAGGTTCTTCAACGGTTCGAACGGCCTTCATTTATGTGCCCAACGGTGCACAGCAAGACAATTGGTTTCCATCCGGTCGAGGCGCCGACTTCAAACTCAACACATCCATGAAACCGCTGGAGTCTTTGCAGTCCCAGATCCAGGTCATCTCGGGACTCGACCATCAGCATGCCGAATCGGGGCCCGACGGCGCGGGAGACCATGCCCGGGCCAATGCGACTTTCTTGACCGGCATGCGCGCCCGCAAGACGTCCAGCTCCGAGATTCATCTCGGACAATCCATCGATCAGGTCATCGCGGAACGAATTGGACCGCGGACGCGGTTTTCCTCGCTGGAACTGACATGCGATTCGATTCGCAAATCGGGCCGATGCGACTCTGGGTATTCCTGCGCGTATCAGTACAACATTTCGTGGCGCACACCGGTGACTCCGATGTCACCGGAGCCGAATCCGAGGAAGGTCTTTGAACGGCTATTTGGTCAACAGGACGCGATTGGAAAACGCGAACAAGCTCGGCGTCGTGCGGAGCAAAAGTCCTTGCTCGATTTTGTACTTGACGACGCCAGGTCGCTGCAGAAACAGCTTGGTAAGAGCGATCTCCAAAAGGTCGATGAGTATGTCAGTGGCATACGAGAACTCGAGATGCGAATTGAGCGGATGGAGAGTTTCCCCAAGCCGACCCGTCCGGATATCACCGTACCCGAGGACGTTCCGCAGGACTACGCCGAGCACATTGACATCATGTTTGACTTGCTCGCCGTCGCGTTCCAAACCGATATGACCCGAGTCGCGACGCTGCTGCTGGCTCATGATGGATCCAATCGAGCGTTTCCCGAATTGGGAATTCAGGAAGGTCACCACTACCTAACGCACCGACAGGAACAACAGTATGCGTGCGAACGAGTGGCGCAGATCGACTTTTTTTACGTACAGCGTTTTGCGAGGTTCTTGCAACGACTCGCCGACCTAAAGGAACCAGACGGGCGGTCGGTACTTCAGCAAAGCATGATCGTTTACGGAAGCGGTATATCGGACGCCAACCGACACACGCATGATAATTTGCCAGTCATCTTGGCCGGTCAGGGCGGTGGTCAATTGCAGGCCGGTCAATTCCTGCAAGCGCCTGCGCAGCCCATGTCCAACCTGTTTCTTGCGCTCGCCGATCGAGTGGGTCTGACGGACTTAGAGAGATTCGGCGACTCCACCGAACGCCTGACCGGCATCTGAATGGTTGCGATTCACGCCACGGTTCCAACTCCGTGGGCGTTTCGGCCCGGCGTACGATCCCTGAGATGCTCGAGTGCACTGGCCGACACCACTTGCCATCCCGCGCTGGTTCTCCACTGAATTTGGAATCCAGCGTCTTTTAAAGGCGTACCATCTGGAAACCAAAACCCAAGATAACGCATGCCAATCGATCTGACTGGCTCGGGCGCAAAACAGTAGGCGTTGCTGATCGGATGATAGATGAATCGAAATGCCCTTGTCATCGCAGGTGACGTCTTCTCGTTGATGCGAAGGTGAATCATCGTTGAACAAGCCGGACCGAGGCTCAGAAAGAGAAACGCCAAAACAAGGTGGACCGTCAGGACGTATGGGAATAGCAACCTCGAAACTCGGTGGCGGCGTTGTAGCACGAGAACGAGGAGCAAAAGGAAGCTTGCCAACGCGATGACCGGAATCGCAAGCGTGCCTGCTGGTGTTAATGACCGCGCAGCACTGATGGCAATCGCCGTGAACGCTGTCCCAATGACTAGAAAACGCAGTGAAAACTGTGGTCGTCTCATCTGAGCAAGAGCTTTGCCAGTTGGCAGTATTTTAGCGATCACGCGGTCCGCTGATGTTCGGTCAAAAACGATGCGAGCTCGGGCTCGGAACCGGCTCCGACCAATCGATGCCCAATGTAATCCTGAACAAATGGACGTTGAAGCTTCGGAACGATCGAAACACTCTTTCGACGCGATGAATGTCCGCGTGGGGACACGCAGACGCACCTGGCCTCGCGTTTCCCCACGCGAGGAGTGACATGAGAATCGGGACCTTGAGCCACTCGTCACCTTCACATCAACGAAGGTACGGCATCCGCTGATTCACGCCCGTCGACAAGACGGCTACATGACTCTCTTTGATTCAGGATCGGAAACCCGCGTGTTGTTGGCTCATCGACGCAGGCGACCAATTGCGAAAGCGAATGCCAAATACTTCCACGCAGTCATGTTCAACGGGCGTCACGTTGTTTCAAGACTTTGTGATGCAGGACCAACGCCACAAGGCTATGTCCGATTCCCCGGCAACGGGGTGCCGAAATCGACGTGCTGCGAAGCAATTCCCTCCGTCAAAGCCTGATCTACTAGGAATCTCCGGATACCCATTCAATCCGTAAGTCCATATTTGACTGGCGGCTGGTCGCCCGACGGGCCAGTCGCCTCAGCATCCTACCGATCGGAGCAACGTGAAACATGGCTTCGCGTACATTGACGCTTCGCGGCGGCCGCCCTTGCGGTCCTGCGGAATCAACTCGCTGACGATCTCCCATTATTCATCGGTAAGGTCGCTGGGGTATCGTTTTCGTTCTTTGCTGGCCATCGCACACTCCGTTGCTTCGAGGCACACAAAGTCTCGCGATTTTCAGTTTTTCGGCAAAGAACAGTTTCTGGATAGGTCCGAAAGGACTTCGGTAAACAGGAAGCACGTCGCTATTCAGGACCACCGCGCACGCCAGGTGGGCGGCGCCGCCAAGCAAAGCAAACCTGCTTGATACGATTCAATATAGAGCCTCATGGTCTCTCGGTCTTCCTCTACAGTCGCCAAGTCGAGGGCTCTTCTTTGGAACTCGATAGCGGAACAGAAATCGCCTTTGGCCGCATAGGCGGACGCAATGCAACCAAGGTAGTCCTCGCTGTACTCGTTGGTAAGCTCGCATGCTTCGGTGATCAGTTCCAACGCACGAGCCCCATCCCGGAAACGCTTGTTTGGGCATGTCGCCAAGAATTCAGCAAGGACAGCGTGCCTTTGAGCAGAATCAGGGTCAAGACTGAGTGCTCGCTCGTAATCAGCAATCGCCCTGTCGTATTGCTTCTTTTTGTTCCAAGCCCATCCGCGCAGGCTCAATGCGTCGACATCATCTGGACAGGCTTCGATTGCCTCGGAGCACTCCGCGATCGTCTTGTCGTGTTCGTCTTCACTCACGGTCGTCATGCTATCAACTGAGACAGACGAATCGGGTCGCTTTTGTCATGGGTGTTTGGCGTCATCAGCATTAGCGACGAGTCCATGCTGACTCAACATACGGATGGTTTCGATGCAAGCGTGACCAATTCGTTTGTTGCCACCAACGTTTGGTCCGGCGATCCGGCTTGGTACGAACCCGGAGAATTCGCTAACGATTGTTGACGAATTCTCCAAATTCGTTTCCCGGCAAACTGAATCCTATGCAGAACCAGCCCTTCGCTTCAATTACTCCGTCTTCCAAGGTGGCGATCAGCCAGACGTGTCTAAAAAACAATCAGCTTCACCCTCAACTCTTTCAGATACGACAATTGTCTGTGACCAACAATCGCAATCGGATCAGATCGAGATATCGTCCCTTCATCCGTCGATGCACTGTATGCAATTGCAAACTGCGAGTCAGCAACGATCTCGATAGGGATGTCGTCAATCTGTGTTTTCGGCGCCACGGTTACGAGGCGTTCCACCATCCCGTCAGGAGTTGGACGATATAAGCCAATCACGACGGGATGATCCGTGGTATTCAGGATGGTGCAGATGCTTTGCGCTGGCTCACTCCCTTGCACCCAGTTTGACAGCAATGCAACGGCGAAAGCGAATCGAAAGAGATGACGCATCACCATGTACCTCGTTCGAGTTGTAGATTGGGCAGAGCGTCTAGGATAACTCGGCGGCGGCCAAGCGAGGTTGATTTCAGGACATGCTCGATTCGCTGTTCGGGATCACCACTTTGCTCGGCCTGTCGCCGGAAAGCGGCACGACATGCGTCCGAAAATTGGGGCGACGGGTTCGTGCGGATCGACGAGGCGGGTCCATTCCCACTTGCGTTGTTTATTTTTAGACTGCTGGGCCCGTCGCTCATTTGGGCGGTTCGATTCCTGATCTGTCTTGCTGTGTACGGGCAAATAGAATTGCCTCCCTTCTCATCCATTCCTCCACAACGTGGGAGCCGACCGGCTTCTTGTTACCCATCGAGGTTCATGACTTATGGCTGTTTCGACGTCCACTCTCGCTGACAAGCTTCACGAGTACCCGCAACAAGATGTGATTGACGGAACCAGCGGAGCATCAGCTGCGATTTTGGATGACTGCCTCAATCAGAATGATGGCGTGTTGCAATTGATCCATCGATACGCGGGTCGGACATTCTGCACGCCAGGTAAACGCCTTCGCCTCGACGCCAAATCGTATTACCCAAGTTATATGAACGGGACTGGCCTGGATGAGCTATGGATGGGCTGCACCGTTCCCATCGTGACAGGTGTCATTGACACACGCACGAACAATGCACCGTTTCGGGAAGGCGAATCCCACGTGCTCACCCCGAATGGACACGTCATCGCGCTGCAGGATTTGATCGCTGCCAATCCAGAAGCGGTCATGGGAGAGAAGGTAACCGAGTTTGCGAAATCTCTGTACGGTGACCCGACGTGGCCTATCGTGTCCAAGAAGTTTGACAATTTGAATCCCATCCCGCATCACCTTCATTGGTCCAAGTGGGAAGTGTACGACATCAACTCGTTCGACAATCCCGGGGTCAGTCCGTCTCACTATCACACGACGGCGATGGGGCTGTACCCGTTCGTTACCAAGGATGAATTCCTTGCCTGCATGAAAAGCTTCGGACAGGGTGAGTACAACGGTGTGCGACACCTCTCGCCGCACGTGATGATGCACATTGATAACGGGTTCGTGATGCCCAACGGTGTGTTGCACTCACCAACGGATCTTTGCACTCACGAACTGCATGTGACCATGGATGAGCATTTTTTGGCAGAAGACCTAACACTCGACGGACGCATTGGAGCCGCCGATGCGTTCTATGCGTGTCGTGAAGAGGACTATCCGAACGACAAGCACGAGGACTGGGAGTACCTCGTTGAGATATTCGACTTCGTTGCGAATCAGGATCCCGATTTCGTTCGGCAGAACAAGCGTCCGGCAATCAACGCCGAAGAATTTGTCGGTGAAGGTGTCGATGCGAAGTGGATCGTCTATGGCGATTTCCTTGGCGATCAGAAGTGCTCGATTCTTCGTCTGACGGTGAAGCCTGGAGCCAAGACCCAGTTCTGCCCAGCGTGTCCCACGCTGTTCCACACTAATGGTGGACGCGGGCGAGTTGGCAAGCTGGAAGTGCAATACCATCAAGACATGATTCTCGGTGAGATCTATCCCGAGATCGGTTTCATCACCGAGTCCGCACTTTCAAGTGGCGGTGTGGAAATCGCTAACACAGGATCCGAACCACTCGTTCTGACATTTGACTTTCCTCAGAACGCCCATTCCAAGACCCCAGGCGTTTGACGTATTCGTTCATCCGCGAATGGACGAGCTCAGATCACACACTTGTCAGCGATTGATTCGGGTGTCGCATTCGTCAACGCCTTCCTGTATGCCGAGTGACTGGTATAGCCTGCGGGCTTCTGTCCAAAGCCTCCGTGCGTCGACGGCTGAGCCCGCTGCATCTTTCATCACCGCATAAGCGCGCAGCATGTTTGCCAAATCACCCGGTGTTGTGTCATCCGATGTTCGGTAGATGTCCAAAGCCTCCGCATAGTGGGTTTCGGCCTCGGTTAATTGACCTCGCTCGGTGTGGAGATCACCGAGGTGTCGAAGTGTGTGTGCGAATCGAGTCGGTGGATCGACGATGCGTGAAAGCCTGACCGCCTCCTGATAGCTCTTCAATGCTTCTGGATGACGATCGTTGTCCCGTTCGACCTGCCCTAACATCATCAACGCGCGAACGAGCTCTGCATCATTGCCGGATGCACGCGCGAGGATGACGGCTTGCTCGGCGCTCGATTTTGCATCGTCTGGTCGACCTTCGCGGCGTGCCACCGAGGCCATTTGGCAGTAGTCTTTCACTGTGCGCGGAGTCATTTTCGACTCCGACGAGCATGCACGTTCACCACGCCGATCATTGGGTCCCCACCTTGGACTAAGGGGTAAAAATACAGCAAATGATTGGTTTCGCGTTGGATTCAGGTTGCAAGGAGACGAATTCGGAAACTTCGTCGGCGATGGTCGGCGAACTCTCCGGGTTCGCACCAAGATGGCTGTCCAACCGGCTCGCTGACCCAAATCTTGTTGGCGATCAGCATAGGGAGGCTTTGAATTTATCAGATCGCGACGATCGGCGAGCCACGCCCCTTGGCTTGAAGTTCTGCCTGGTCCTCTACTTGCTGCCGACGACCGATGCGACGACGACGATGAGGATGGTGAACGAGACGGCGATTTGCATTTTCGGAATGAGCGCGTCAATGATGCCGTCGGATCGCATCTGCGTCTCGCCACCTCCAGATCCTCGATGAGAATCCCATTTCTGTCGGTGAAGATGAAACATCGTGTAGACCTTCACCACGCTGCCAACCCACTGGGTATAGAGCAGCAGCGGGATGTCGGTAAAGCTCATGCGGTGTCCCTCGAGCGTCAGGATCAGCGCGTAGAGCAAGCGGGCCAACACGACCAACATTCCGTAGGCGACCAGGTAATACGGTGACAGCCAAAACGCGGCCCAGATCGCCGCGATTGGTCCGATCAAGCTGGTGAAGATGGAGATTCGTTGGTCGACGTGGCACCACCAAATGAACGGTTTTTGGCAGCCCAGGCCGAGACGGATGGCCCGCCCATTGTTGCGGAGCATGTTGCCGAACCAGCGGTGCATCTTCTTGATGCTCATTCGGATCGGTGTCTTCCCAGAATCCTCCATGCAGAAAATGTGCGCGTCGGGGACGTAGAGCATCTCTCGGCCACGCTTGAGCAGGCAGTACCACGTGCTCTTGTCGTCGCCGGTGACAAACTTGATTTCGCCGTGAAGCCAATGCTTGATTCGGTCATTCTCCAAGAACGAAATGAACTCGTCGGTCAAACACTCGGTGGCCCGCAGCAACGAGAAGCGACCGGTGAGCACCAGCAGTTGGCTGGACAGACTTTGCGACTTCATCATCCGGTGACGCATCGAGAATCGGAGTGTGTACCACTTTCGGTACATCCAATTTCCCGTCGTGACGGAGATGTTGTCAGTTGTGACGGCGCCCAGTTGGGGTTTGAGCACGAAGAGTGGCAGGCACTTGTCGAGGATCCCTTGCCCCAGCACCGTATCGCCATCCATCAAGACGATCACGTCATTCTTGTCGACGGTTTCATTCATGAGCGCGGCCATGCAGTCGGCCATGCCGGACCGTTTACCTCCGAATTGCCGAACATATCGAACGGTCACATTCGGGACGGCACTTCGCTCGGACAGCAGATCCTGAAAAATTTCCTCATCCGCTTGGCTGCCCGCGTTGACCACGATGATCACCTCGCTGGTGATCGTCGTGGCTTCATCTAGAACCGAGCCCAGCATCTTCCTCGACACCTCGGGCTTCTCTCCGGCGGTGGGGATGATGAAGAAGACGCGTTGCGGGAGCCGTTGATCGGCGGGCAATTGATCCGCTTGGAAGCGAATCTTCGGATACATGTAGTGTTCGTACACGGCGGCACGAACACAGTGGGTCAACAGCCATCCGTAGCGAAACATGCCTAGTAGTCCGATAACCGCCAAGGATTCCAGCGGTATCTGGCGGGCCCTTTCGGGTAACGATACGAAAACGGCAACGACGATGGCTAAGTAGCCAAAGACCACCGGTACGGCGCGCAGGAACCTGGCACCAGTCGAGATGTCATAACGAATACTTGCGGACATCGTTGTGTGTTTCTATTTCGAATCGTTGATGGGGAGCGAATCGGGACTACTGCACTGTCACAAGGACAGTGCCGACGTCGTCTTGGGGCTGCGCGGACGCGACGACTGGTGGATCGCCTTGGGGGTCTTGATCGCTATGGAGCCATGCAATCGTTTCATTGATCCACGTCTTCACTTCTTTCAGGTGGTCCTTCACTCGAACGGTCATATGAAGTCGCAGGCCCGATGGGATTGGTTGCCCTTGCAAGTCAACGGCAACCCGGATGGGTACATCCAATGGGCCACCACGAAAGTCCGCGTTGTAGCCGCCTTGTCCATAGACAGCTCGGTGCCCGATTGCCTCGACGATGCCCGTCGTTTCGATAGCAAGGGACGGAATCTCAATGTCGACGGGTTGACCGGGTCGCAAATCGGGTGCGGCGTCCGGCGCGACACCCCCGGTCGCCCAACCGCCGTTGTCGGTACTGATCGCGAGCATTTGTTCGGCCACTTTTAGGGTTTCACCGACATTTCGATACACCGCGTAAACGGTTCCGTCAGCGGGCGCCGTGAGTTCAATCAGATCCGCGTTTGCTTGCAGGACGGTTCGCGAATGTTCCAGTTCGGTGATCTCGGCGTTGGCGAGTGCGATGTGCGTATTGAGTTCGCTCATCGGGTTGGTCAATCCGGTATTGGTGACCACCAAGCCTTCGTCAGCGGCCTGCTCGGCCAAACGCAACTGCTCCATCACGGCCCGTTGTCGTACGAGACCGGCCTCCGCAACCGCGACTTGCGCTTTCGCTTCGTCGATCTCGGCCATGGCGATGTTTCCGCGGGCGATCAGCGGCTGAAGTCTGGCGAGTGTCGCCCGTGCCGCCGACAGCTCCGCATCGATTCCGAGCAGCTCCGCTTGAGCGACTTGAATGTCCCGATCCACCTTCTGTTGATTGAATCCGAATACCTGTCCTAACGCGGCTGCTTCGGCTTCGTAGGCTTGGGCTTGCCGACGTGCCCTTATGAGCTTGGATTCGACCAACTCCAGTTGCATCTCGGCCACTTGGTCTCGCAATCGCGCGACCGGCTGGCCCGTGGTGATTGGATCGCCTGTTTGAACGAGCAACTCAACTAAGAGGGCCTGGGTGGGTGTGTTGATCGGCAAGTAATTGCCGACGACGACGCTGTTGTTGACCGCGACGGAGCTGCGTGCCTGAACTAGATAGACGACCCATCCGGTGACCACGACCAGTGTTCCCAACATCATCAGCATCGCGATGAGTTTCTTCATCGCCGATGCGGGCTTGGCCGAATCGGGAGTCGATGGCTTCGCACCGGAGCTGCCGCCGGATTTGCTTTGACCACTAGCGAGGTCGTCATAGGTCAACGCGTGTAGATCATCTCGATTCGGGTTATCCATCCTGGCCAGCAATGACTCGATCTGCTCACGCTGTGCGATGGAGAGATCCACGTAAGCGAGTTTTACTCGACGAGATGATGGATCAGCCTGTCGAACTCGAAACTGAATCGGGATTTCCAATCCGAATCCATCCAGCGAACCTTCGTGTGTCTCGGGTGATGATGAGTCGTAACCCGATGTGTCCAGTTCGTCTGGCTCAATCTCGATGGCATAAACACTCAGGTTGACCACCGAGTCGACGCGATCATTCCATCGAAGTCTCGTTGCCTTTTCGGCGGATGGTGCCTGTACGGCGAGTTGATCGGTGGGATCCGATCCGACGGGTCTGGCTGTCAGTGTTTCCATAACGCGGTGACGTGGCGGGTGGCTGAACGGGAGAAACGGATGACGGTCATCAAACCACACAGATGGCGACGATCACGTGGCACCAATCCTACTCAGACACCCCATTTGTCCCATTTTAAGTGCGGAATTTGTTCGTAAACTTAGGGATATGGACTGCTGGAGCCGCTGTGGCGACCTGGCGGTGGATTGTTGGCCCTTGTCCGGATGCGGAATGATCGGGTTGTTTTGAATGTTCGTGTCGTTGACGTTCCACGGAATCGTGTTCGCTCAGACGCCGATAGCCCTCAATGGTGGCTCCGAGCATGGAAAGGCGTCCGTCCTTGAAGCCCCTCCGCGATCGATGTTGGCAACGGATCGGCTCATGCTCGATCGATCTGCGGAATGAATCATTGGATGAGACGTCGCGCCCCATGGATGGTCTTTGCGTGTTTCGATGCGTTCCTAACGAAGCAGCTTCGACAAGCCTGCGAGCCTATCTGGCCGGTGTGCTGTTAATCTCGTTGGTAGCGGGCTGCACCACCGTGGGACCTGACTACCAAGGTGTCACGTCTCCACCGCTGCCGTCTCACTATTGGCAGCAGGAACGCGACGGAGCGGCTGGTTTGGCATCGATTCCCGATGACGCCACGTCTCGATTGATGGCCGATTGGAATTTGCTCAGCGATGACACGCTCAACGCGTTGATCGATCAGGGTTTGCGAGAAAGCCCGTCGGTCGACGAGTTGATTTGGCGCATCGAGGAGGCGGAGCAATTGGTCACCGTGATCAATGGTCAGGCTTGTCCTTTCGTGGATGCCGTTTCGGTTTACGACCGTCGAAAGCGGAGTCTGAGCTCGCAGCCGTTCGTGCAGTCGAATTCGGAGCCATTCAGTTTCTTCTCGAAAGGGTTTGTGTCGAGCTGGGAGATCGACTTGGTGGGGCGCATTCGCCGTGAGACGGAAGCCGCCGTCGCACAATATGAAGCCACCGTGGAGGACCTTTCGGACCTGCAGCGAATATTGGCGGGTGACATTTGTCGGGCCTACATCAACTTGCGACTCAATGAAGCTTTGCTCGCGACGAATCGGCGCAATCAATCGCTTCAAGAGTCCAGTATCGAAGAAGTGCAAACCCGGGTCAGCGCTGGGCAGGCAACGCGGTTGGACGTCGTTCAGCTGCAGAGTCGCATCGGGTTAACCGCCGCAGACAGTCCACTGTTTCGACAAGCGGTTGACCAGTGGATTCACCAATTGGCATTGTTGGTTGGAACGACACCCGACGAGGCATTCCGACAACGATTGATGTCTCGTCCTCAGTTGCGATTCCCCAAGGCCGCCCCGATGGTTCCGGCTGCGCTCTTGCGACGTCGGCCGGACGTGCGACGCGCCGAACGTGAAGTGGCTGCGGCGTGTGCGCTGATCGGCGTCGCCGAGTCGGAGTACTATCCCCGCTTGGCTTTGCTCGGATCGATTTCGTTTGATTCGCGGAATCTAGGCGACTTGATCGATTATGATTCGTTGGCCTTTGGGATTGGCCCTTCGTTCTCTTGGAATGTGTTGTCACTTGGGCGCATTGAAGCTCAAGTCGAGATTCAGCGGGCGCAGCTGCGTCAGGCGTGTGCGCGATACCGAACGACAGTGTTGGTTGCCGTCAGCGAGGTGGAAGACGCGCTGGCGGCGCAGCGCAACCAGGCACAGCGAATCCATCAGTTGCAAGAAACGGTCAAAGACTCCCGGGAGGCGGTCGAGCTGGCTTTGGATCAATACAAAGCCGAGCGTGCGTCGTTGGAACGTGTCGTTTCGAACCAACGACGATTGCTCAGGAGTTCGCTGGAGTTGGAACGTGCCCAAGCGGACTCGGCCACGGCAGTCGTCAACCTGATCCAAGCGGTCGGTGGGCCTCCTAGCTTCGGTGGAAGCTGCATGTCCGCTCATTGCGAGTGCGGCACAATGCCGATGCTATCGACGAACGCCACCGGTGCGCCACCTGCCAGCAGCGTACTTGTACCAGTTGGCCTCATGCCGCCGCCCGTCGGCTCGGTCGCGGTCAAGCCGTCGCCGAAGCGTCTTCCACGAACCAACGAGCAGCGGCCACGTCGATTGCCGTCGACGTCGCGATCACGTTGAGAGCGAGTATCCCGCTGGCGTCTCGCTCTGTTTGCCAATCTTCGACGCGATCGACGACCAACAACCAGCCGCCGACGGATTCACGGAGATTTCTTGTAAGACGACGCCCGATCTCGGTACCAATGATCCGGGAGTTCAGGTGCAATCTTGCTGAGAGACGATCGCAAATCGCTGTTTTTGTTGTGGCTGGAGGATCATGGTGCCTCGGTCATGAAGGTGGCGCGCGCCTACACCATGACCGATGAGGAGTGCCAAGACCTCGCCCAGGAGATCCTGTTGCAGGCCTGGCGATCACTTCCCAGGTTCGAGGGCAAAGCGTCCCCGGCGACTTGGTTTTACCGAGTGGCGCTGCACACCGCGATGAACTGGCATCGACGAGATGCGCCTCGCCGGTCGCGGCAGCAGCCACTCTTGGAAGTCCACACGGTCAATGATCAGGCTGTCGACGTTGCGACAGCGTCTCAGCAGCGAGACACCGTCGAGCGGCTCTACCAGGCGATTCAAAAACTTCCGGTGACGGATACGGCGCTCGTGCTGCTGTATCTGGATGGACTCCACTACCGCGAGATGGCCGATGTGTTGGGCATTTCGGAAAGCCACGTTGGTGTGAAACTTCACCGCGCGAGAAAGACGTTGAGCACGCTGATGAAGGAAGAACACCATGAGTGATGACCACGCGACTGCATTCGAATCCGGTCCTGACGAGTTCCAGCACGCATGGCAGGCTCAGTCATCTCGGACGCGCCTGGCTGTCGACGTTGATCGATTGTTAATGGAGGTGCAGCAGTTTCAACGGGACTTTCGGTCCACGATTCTTTGGCGAGACGTTCGAGAGGTCGCAACGTCTCTGGTGTTGATAATCGTTTGGTTCGTGATGGGGATCTCGCTGTCGTTGCCATGGACTTGGTACTTGACCGTGCCGGTACTCGCTTGGGTTGCGGGTTTCATGTGGATCGATCGCCGACGTCACCCAAAAAACGCGGATTCATTGGGTGAACCGCTGCTGTTCTATGTGAAGGCGTCGTTGAAGCAGGTCGAGCATCAGATTTGGTTGCTGCGCAATGTGTTCTGGTGGTACCTGATGCCGTTTGTCGTTTCGATCATGGCGTTCTTTATCCATGTTGCATGGAGGTCGACGAGCACCTGGTGGGGACTCACGTTGTTTGCCGGGTTGATGGGCATGTTTTTGTTGGTGACGTTCTGGTTTGTGTATCGGCAAAATCAGAATGCCGTCTCCGAGCAGTTGGAGCCACGGCGAAATGACTTGGCGAGACTAGTGGCTAGCCTGGAAGGCGATCCCAGCCGAGAAGCAGCCGGCGATGTCATGAACATCGTTTTGGCACTCGGGGGTCCGGAACATGGTGCGAGAATGGATTTCAGTTGGCTTGAAAGTTGGAATGAACTGATTCCGTCATGGCGTGAAGCGGCGGTGATTGCGGTGCCGACGCTGGTGGGTGCTCTGTGCGTCTATCGTTATCCGATTTCGGGGATGGGGACGATGTTTTTTCAGACGGTGGTGGCTGCCGTGATTCCGTTCGAGATTGCATTCGGAATCGTGTGGTGGCGTCGTCGGCGGGCGGACTCCGCATCGGGAACGGATCAATCGGGTGACGTCGACGAATCAACGTGTCATCGGCTGAGGGCACCGGCGATTCTGGTGATGGTGTTGACCATCACCCTACCTGTCTTGGCGGTCCTGGCGGTGGGTTCCTTTGTATCGGACTTTTCATCTGGTTCGCGGCGCGGTCCTGGTTTGGGCCAGATCAGCGAGTTTGGTGATGACGATGTTCGACACATCGATTCGTGGTTGCAGCGTCTCGTTAAGAATTTCTATCCGAGTTTGGGCGTGGTCGTCGTGCGGGACGGGGAGACCGCCTATCAGGGCGTCTTCGGATTCGAAGACATCGCCTCCGGCAAAATGGCGACACCGCAAACCCAGTATCATGTCGCATCCGTGACGAAGGCATTCACGGCCTCGCTGGCTGTGATCCTGCATGAACGCGGCGACATTGATCTAGACCATCCCGTCTCACAATACCTGCCTGCTGGGGTTGCGATTAGTTCGACGCCGAATGTTGGGTCCACGATCACGTTGCGTCAGCTTGCGTCCCATGCGTCCGGTTTGCCCCGAGGCGTTCCGGGACAGGTTCAGACGATCGAGGGCTGGTATCAACTGGAGCCACAGCGGCTCTACGATCATCTCGCCCGCGTTGAGTTGGAATCGGAACCGGGATCGCGGGAGAGTTACTCCAACCTAGGATTCGGCTTGCTCGGGCACGCGCTCGAGTTGGCCGCGGAGCAACCGTTGGATCGGCTGATGCTTGACTTGGTTTGTCAGCCCCTGGGACTGGAGCGAACCGAGATTCAATCCGATGGCACCGTTCGACCGGCGACTGGGTATGACCATCGTCGTCACTCGATCAGCCAGCACTCGTTCCAGAAGCGACTGGCCGGCTCGGGAGGTTTGGTCACCAGCGTTGAGGATCTGGCAGATTTTCTGGCAGCTCAGATGGAACCGGGCGTGCTCACCGGCGAGATGCTTGGCCAACTTCATGATGCCTCCAGATTGTCCGATGGAACCGCGGCTGGGACGGCACTGGGTTGGTCCGTCCGGACACGAGATTCGATCGGTCGCGTTCTGAAAAAGAATGGCGGCCGCCGGAATTGTTCAGCGTGGATCGGCTTCTCGCCCGAACACAAGGTTGGCGTTGCGGTGGTCACCAATTGCGGCGGGCCGGACGTCGATCCGATCGGGTACGAGCTGTTGGAGCGGGCCATGCCCGCATCGCGACCGTCTGGCGATCAATGAGCTCCGTCCAGAATCGTTGGGCCGAATCGGTGCGGGCGTGCGACCGATGTGGGTCGGTTTTCGGCCTGGGGATGCGATCCAGTTCCGATGGAAACGTGACGAATTTCGTCGCAACGGAGTCCACGGCGGCGCCGAGCGACTGATTTGCCTTTCCAAGATCTGACCAAACGGACAGAATGCCCACTTTCCCATCCCCCCAACACCCTTCGGGTTAGCACGTGGAACGTCGTCTTTTCTCTTTCATCATCGCTTCAACGGCGTTTTTTCTGATTTACGCCTCGCTGCGGATCATGTTGGTGCCACCGCCGGAGCCCGCTCCCCTGGACGTTGCCGAACAAGTGGCCGATGTCGATGGCGGGGTCGACTCGATCACCGAAAAAGCCGAGTCGGTGGGGGACGCGGTAGATAACTCCGATGTCGAGGAGGGTGACGAACTGGAGTCGGAGGAGGAGGAGACGCCAATTCGCGGAAGCCTGCCTGTTTGGTCGACGCTTGGTTCGATGGATCCGAGCACGGGTCATGTCGTCTTGGTGACGCTCAACAGTCGCGGTGCCGGCATCGAGCGGGTCGAGCTAACGGAGCGAAAGCCCAATGGCAGGCTCAAGTATCGCCGTGTGGATGTTCGATCGGGCTACCTCGGTTATTTGGCCCTCGACCGTCAGTCGACCGAGATGGGCGCTTTGGTGAATGTGGTCGGTCCAGGTACGCCAGCGGCCGTTGCGAAGTCGTCGGACAGCTCCGTGGCGCCAGGATTGCAGCCTGGAGACTTGATTACGGAACTCAATGGTGTCGCCATCACCAATGCAGCATCGATGCAAGACTACTTGGCAACGACCAAGCCGAACGAGGACATCGAACTGGTGGTGCAGCGCGAAACGGGTGGCGAGTCGACTCAATTGGCATTCACCACGACGCTCAGTGAGCACCCGCTTGATTTGCTTCGGCTATCGGACGTGGGCGGCGTCGATGAGGTATTGGGTAATCAGTCGCGCTTAAGTGCTCTGATCACCGTCGGCCGCATCGGACGAAAGGAGATCCTGCCGGGACAGCGTAGCTTGCTCGGTGAAAGCGACCCGACAGAGTTGGTGTGGGAGATCGTGGACCAAGCCGATGATGACTCGTTGGACTCGATTGCTTATCGCGTCAGTTTGACCAACGCGGAGATGAAGGCGGCCGGTGGAAAGCGAGTCGCACTGGCTCGAAGCTATCGCGTGACGCCTGGCAGCTTCGTGATCGATATGGATGTTCAGTTGGACAACCAGTCCGATGAAAGTCAAGAACTGGCGTACCGTTTAGAAGGCGTCAATGGAGTCACGTTGGAAGGTTGGTGGTACAGCAACAAGATCAGTCCCAATTGGGGTGGCAGCGCGGCTCGAGACATTGTGTACCGGACACCGGCCGAGGGGCACGCGTTGGTATCGGGATACGGATTACTCAAGTCCGCGCGCAAGGAGTCTGTCCCCGATGATCAAACGCTCTTTGCGCCGGACTCGGCGCCAGCGGCCAAGCAGCTACAGTACATCGGCGTTGATGCACAATACTTCACCGTCGCATATCTTCCGAGCGAATCGGAGACGCTCGACGGTTCGTTCCGTAGGGCGTCGGCGACGATCGTTGCCGATCCTGAACTGGTTCCCAACAACCAAGAACGCGCCGTCAATACATCCTTTTACCTGGACAGCTCCGTCGTCGAGGTGCCGCCCGGATCGGCGATCCGGCAGTCGCTGCGGATGTTCGCGGGGCCGAAGCGGCCGGACCTGTTGGCCTCCTACGGTTTGGACGAGTGCATTTACTACGGATGGTTCTCGATTCCCGCGAGGTGGTTGGGGCATCTGCTGCACGGCCTCTCGGGAGTGGGCAACTATGCCATTGCGATTGTGTTGCTGACATTGATTGTTCGCGGATGCATGTTCCCTCTGTCGCGGAAGGCTGCAGTCAATGCGCAGCGAATGCAGGAACTGGCACCGGAGCTAAAGAAGATCACGGAGAAATACAAGGATGACATGGAAGGCCGCTTGAGAGCGCAGCGTGAACTTCAGAAACGCGTCGGATTCAATCCGATGGCGGGTTGCCTGCCCATGTTCCTTCAATTGCCGATCTTCATTGGGCTCTACCGAACGCTGTCGGTCGACATCGAACTGCGGCAAGAGGCGTTCATGTCGAGCATCCCTTGGGCGTCCAATTTGGCGGCTCCGGACATGACGTCGTATTGGGGCGACTGGTTGTGGGACTATCTCTCGGGACGTGGTACCGGTTGGTTGGGTCCGTACTTCAACCTGCTGCCTTTGTTAGTGGTCGTTCTCTTTTTGGCTCAGCAAAAGATGTTCATGCCGCCGGCGACGGATGAGCAGACCGCGATGACGCAGAAGATGATGAATTACATGACACTGGTGATGGGTCTGTTTTTCTTTCGTGTTCCGGCGGGACTTTGCATCTATTTCATTACCAGCAGTCTTTGGGGCATTGGCGAGCGCATTATCGTGAAGCGGACCTTGCCCAAGACGCCTCACTTCGACAAGTCCGTGCTCGACGGTGTCGTGGTGGCAGACAACACGGCTGGAAAGCAAGCGGCGTCCCCTGTCAATGGCCAACCCAGTGCGGGCGGGAACACGTGGGGCGACAAGCTGCGTGAACGGCTCAATCCCGAGCCGCCGACGAAGTCACTACCACGGGATCGAAAACGCCCCGCCGGTGGCAAGAAACGCAGCTAGTCAGGCAAGCGGCGAGTCCGAGCCGACCTGCGCGACGGCCCAGTGGCCTGTTCCGATGGCATTCGAAAAGCCGACGGGTAGGCCGTTACAAAGCTTGGGCCATCTCGCCAACGCACCCTGAAGGCAGACCGCATCTCCCTCGGTCGATGCAACCGCTTTGATTCAACGGTCAGCGTAACTCGCGTCGGTTTATTAGCCTCGCTGACCACGATACGCTTTTCCGGTGTCGGCGGAATCTAGCTCTTTTGCCACTTAGTTGATGGAGCCATCATGGACCTGTGTGAACGCGTGTTCGATCGCTTGGATGGCCAGCGGCGACACGTCGTTGGCATCAACGGACTCGATTGTTCGGGGAAGACCACGTTCGCGACGTCGCTCAATGCCTTTCTGGCCGCGAAAGGCATCTCTTCGGTGGTTTTGAACGTGGATGACTTTAACGACCTGACGTTCCAGGAACGTTTCTATCAGCGGTACGTTAGCGACGGTCTACCCCGGGTTGATCTTGAGGACTACTACAATAGTAGCATCAACTATCAAGGGCTCTTGTCTGCAATCACTGCCCGGGCGAGTGGGGCGAACCAGTCGAGGGAGCCGGGTGTCACGATCGTTGAGGGAGTTTTTCTGTTCAAACCCATCTTCTCTGAATTGTTCAATACGAAGGTGTTTCTCGACGTTAGCTACGCAGATGCGATCGCACGATACGAGCAGCGCAGAATTCAGGTTGGAGACAAACGCCCCCTTTCGGTCATGACCGACATTTGGATTCCCGCCTTCGAAAGATACGTGGATCGCTGCGACCCAAGGGGGCAATCAGATTTTGTGCACTGATGCTCGAGCCAAACATGCGAAGAGCAGAACCGGCTGGCGGCTTTGGTTGTTGTGCCGGCGGCCGACATCCGAAACAGCTGGTTTCATTTGCCGAAGCGAGCGGCGGCGTTGCCCAGTTCTCCGAAGCAGAGCGAGGAGCAACGACGAGCTTCACTTTCGTCTTGGCTTCGTTAGGGGTCTTGAGCGTATCGGGTTCGACTTCGGGTTCATGCTTGGCTGCTTTCGCAAGTTCGACGGTCGCGTCGGTGTGCCCGGCCTTCCTCAGCGGGTTGTCCATCCAACGCCCTTGATGGCGAGCTCGCTCTTAGAGACGCTCCAGGATGGCATCCCAAACGGGTGTGGACGACTGGCCTTCGATCGGCTCAAAGAAATTGATGTGGGTTCGTTTGACGGTCACGATGTCGTCAACACCCTCGATTTTGGCATCGTCGATGGTAACGACGCCATCGCCGTTGCCTCCGCTGGTTTGATCCAACTGATCGACGAGGACGGATAAACGCCGCTTCAAAGTGGGAGCGGCAGCGGCGAGCATTGGGTCGGCGGCACGCTGTTTGAGTTGTGCCAGCGTGTCGTCCTCGATGGGACTGTCGGTGCCGATGATGGTCGTGTAGCGAACCGATGGATTACGTGGTCGTGACGCCAACTTGGTTAAGAAATCCGATTCCGGGCGCAGGTCCACCGCACTGGCCGTTGTCGAGCGCTTGGACATCAATGCCAGCAGCGCGTCGGTGGTCACCCGGCCGTTGACGAGCACGTCCGGCAGCGGTGTGACCTCGGCCCAGACGGAGCCGCCGTGAGGCGTCCCCACGGTGATCAATCTCTTGATGCCGGATGAATCCAGGTCGGGGTTCTCGACCCATTCGCGCCCGATCAAGCCGCCCATCGAGTGTCCGATGATCGTCCATTGAATCGTCGAGCCGCCGGACTTTGCACGGACCAGTGCAGCGATCTTTCGGGCACTGGTCGCGACCCCGGCGTGGTCGTCGTAGCGGATCGCGGCGGTTCGCACATTGCGTGATCGCAGAAAGCCTCGCAACGCATCGAACCCTTTCGGCTCACCATTGAATCCGTGAATGCAAACCGCAACTCGGCCGCCGTCGCGATCGTCGGGGGCTCGATCGAGGTCCAGCGTTGGATCAAACTGGGGACGTTCCGTTCGCAGAAACTTCAAACTGCACCGGAGACGCAGCTGCGGCGTCCCGTCGGGTGCCGTCTCCAGCATGAGACTGCCATTGGAACCGAGGCTGAGATTCGCGCCGGCGATGAGGGCGCGGGTTGTGAACCCGTTGAGATTCAATGTCGAGTTTGGTAGCGCCGCAGCGAGCGGTGAAGCGTCGACGTCGGCAGGGTTTTCGGCCAGTAGTCGGGCGAAGTCCCTGAGACGCACGTTCCCATTTTCGTCAGCTTGCAAGACCATGTCGACCTCGTCATCGGTCCACTGAATCCTCGAACGTTCGCCTGGGCCGCCATCACCGTCGGTGCTCGCCTGAGCACTCACTCGGCCGGCCGAAGCGATCCAAACCACGATCAACAGATGGCTGATCAAGAGGCTGAGCGACCAGCCCACCGCCGGGGAACAAAAAATTCGACCCGCGCCGCGATTTCGCCGATACATGATGGATCCGTGGAGAGTGATGATTTTCGAAAAAACGCCGTTTGACGTGGGCTAGGCCGGATGGCAGCGACTCCGCATCCATTGGCCTCGGCTGATATAATAAGCGGTTTGCAAAAAGATGCGTCCTAAATTGGTGTGGCCTCGTTTGATCATGTCGGATTGTCTCTCCCCAGTGATGATTCCCAGGCGACTTGGTCGTCTGAGTGCCTGCATGGCCGTGTTGTTACTGGGGGGGGTCGAAGCGATCGCGGTGGACTTTCAGCGCGACGTTGAGCCGCTGTTACGTCGACACTGTTATCGATGTCATGCCGGGAACAATGTCGAGGCGGGGCTGCGCCTCGATCATGCGGCCGGGCTTCTCGGCAGGGCGGACACGGACGAGCCCATCGTCGTCGCCCATCAACCCGGCGAGTCATGGTTGTTGACGCGTATGACGGATGAGGATGAAGGGGACTTGATGCCTCTCGACGGCGAGCCGTTGGAATCGAGTGATCTTGAAATCATCCGAGCTTGGATTGCCGAGGGGGCGGCGGTGGATCCTGAGTGGTCGACGCAAACGCATTGGGCGTATGTCCCGCCGACTCGACCACCCATTCCGGATTCGACTCCAGGCACGTCGAAGTCGCCGATTGATCAATTTGTTTTGGACCGTCTTCGACGCGAGGGAATGTCGATGAACCGGCCGGCCGATCCGGCAACACTAGCTCGGCGAGTGAGCCTGGCGTTGACCGGCTTGCCGGCGACTCCGCAGCAGATTGCGGCGTTTCAGAACGATTCGTCACCTCGGGCTTATGAGTTGCTCGTGGATCAGTTGTTGGCCTCCAGCGACTTCGGGCAGCATTGGGCTCGACATTGGTTGGACTTGGCTCGCTACGCCGATTCCAATGGGTTCCAGGCGGATCAATTGCGGGATGCGTGGGCATATCGGGATTGGGTTGTCGACGCGTTTTCCGATGATATGCCGTTTGATCGTTTTGTGGTCGAGCAATTGGCGGGTGATCTGCTACCCGATGCATCGGTGTCGAACCGAATTGCCACGGGATTTCATCGAACACCGACGTGCAACGTCGAGGCAGGTGTGCATCCGGAGGCGAATCGTGTCAATCAGGTCTTTGATCGCGTCAACACGACGGCGACGGTTTTTCTGGGAACCACGCTCGAGTGCGCTCAGTGTCACGATCACAAGTACGATCCATTCACGCAGAACGATTACTACCGGATGTTCGCCTACTTCAACAACACGCCGTTGGAAGTGGAGAAGGTGGCTGGCGTCACGTATGACTTTGTCGGTCCCAAGATGGCGTTGCCACTGATGCCGGAAGAGCAGGAAGAAGCCCGGCGTCTACGACGGCGAAGACTCGCGTTGAACAAGAAGCGTGAAGCGCGGATCGAACAGCTCGACATCGACGGTTGGATCGCTGCGGTGCGTGAGTCATTACCCACCGCACGGCCGACGTGGGTCACGCCGCCGATGGATCTGGATGTGGACACCGATCCGGACGTCCGATCGAAGGCCAATGACGGTCCTTCCTACGGTTCGGAGACGCTGCCGGATGGGTCGGTGCTGTTGACTGGACCGGTGCCGGATAAAGCGGTGTATCAGTTCACGATTTCGGATTGGCATCCCGATACCGATGGCAGGGTGTTGGGGATGCGAGTCGATGCGTTGCAGGATGAGTCATTGCCCGGTCAAGGTCCGGGCCGTGGTGACCCCGAGCGAACCAACTTTGTCTTGAACGAAGTGGAGCTGATGGTTCAGCGCGATGGCCAGCGGCGCCCGCTACGATTTGCCGGAGCGACGGCCTCGTTTTCGCAATTGAAGTATGACGTCGCCAATGTGATCGACGGCGACCCAAAAACAGCCTGGGCGATTTCACCCAAATTCGACCAATCGCACTGGGCGGAGTTGATATTGTCGGACCCAGTTGACGTCGACGACCGGCAAACGTTCGTGGTGAAGCTCTCGCAGCAGTTTGGCCGCGGACGAGTGATGGGCCGGCCGAAGGTATCGTTCCTGGTGGGTTCGCCCGAATCGCTGGGATTGAGCGAGGAGATGGTTGGATGGCTGTCCCAATCGGAGCCCCTAACGAAGCAGCAGCATCGCGCTTTGACGGACTTGCGCGCATCCAAGGATGACACGATCGTTCGCCTGGACGAAGAGATCGCGACACTGACGGCGGCGCTCGATGCGATTGAACCGTCAACGACGTTGGTCATGACCGAGCAGGACGAACCCCGAGACACGTTCTTGATGCAGCGAGGTGATTACCTGTCGCCCGGCAGTCGCGTCGACGCGGGAACACCGGCATCGCTCCACGCCAGCGAGTCATCATTGCCCCCGAACCGATTGGGACTGGCAACGTGGATCACCGATCCCGCCAATCCATTGCTCGCTCGCGTGACGGTCAACCGGTTTTGGATGCAGGTCTTTGGCCGGGGGATCGTGACGACGCCGGAGGATTTTGGGACTCAGTCCGAGCCGCCATCGCATCCCGAGTTGTTGGATTGGCTGGCGATCGAGTTTCAATCGAACGGTTGGTCGGTCAAACAATTGCTCAAGTCCATTGTGATGTCATCCACATTCCGTCAGGACTCGTCGGCGACACCATCGGACTGGGATGTCGATCCCGACAACCGATGGTTGGCCCGCGGACCCAGGTATCGATTGCCCGCCGAAGCGATTCGTGACAACGCCTTGGCAGTTGCCGGGTTGTTGTCACCCTGCGACGGTGGGGCACCCATCATGCCCTATCAACCCGATGGTATCTGGCGCGCGGTGGGTCGAAATCAGCCGAAGTGGAAAGCGGCCGATGATGATCAGCGTTATCGTCGAGGCATCTATGTGGTTTGGAAACGTGCGGCTCCCTATCCGAGTTTTGTGACATTCGATGCGCCCGATCGAGCGTCGTGTACGGTTCGTCGCCCGCGAACCAATACACCGCTGCAAGCGCTGGTGCTACTCAATGACCGATCGTTTGCCGAAGCTGCGGTTGGCTTGGCCATGCGAATGATGCGAGAGTCGGTGTCACCAGATCCCGCATCGATTGCCGCGACCGGCTATGGATTGGCGACGGGGGGCGACGCGGATGATTCGTTAACGACGATTCTGGTCGATTTGTACGAAGATGAGCGCAACAGGATCCAGGCTGATCGCAAGCTGATTGACATGAGGCTCAGCTTATTGCCGAGCCGATTCCATGACGCCTCCCTGGACCGAGACGAGGTCGCGGCTTGGTTTGCTGTCGCGAGCACGTTGTTGAACTTGGATGCCACCATCACCCTCCATTAGGTTTCGTCGACGATGAATGACGTTCATGTGATCCCAACGTCGCGACGATCGATTCTGCAGCATGCTGGGTTGGGATTCGGCACTTACGCGCTGCAGTCGATGTTGGCCAACGAGACCGGCGCCGGCGAGTCGCCGCTCGGCCCGCTGTCTCCTAAGACGCCGCACGTCGCACCACGTGCCAAGAGCATCATCCACTTACACATGGTTGGCTCGCCATCGCATCTGGACTTGTTTGCATCCAAGCCGGCCTTGCAGGACGGAAACGGCCAGCTTTGTCCCGATTTCATGTATGAAGGGAAGCAGTTCGCGTTTCTTCGTTCGCAACCGACGCTCTACGGGACGCCGCCGGATTGGGCGGCGACTCCGTGTGGCGAGTCTGGGATGGAAATCTCGTCGTTGCTACCGAACCTGCAAACAGTCGCCGACGAACTGTGCATGGTTCGATCGATGCGGACCGATGAGTTCAATCATGGCCCAGCACAACTGTTCTTGTTGTCTGGCTTCAGCCGCTTTGGACGACCTTCGCTGGGGTCTTGGGTCACGTACGGATTGGGTACGGAGAATCAGGACCTTCCCGGTTACGTCGTCCTGATTACGGGCAACGTTCTCGGGGCCGGCAATTCTGCTTGGGGAAGCGGGTTCTTACCCACCGTCTATCAGGGCGTCGAGTTTCGATCCCAAGGCGATCCGGTTCTGTACCTGTCCAATCCCCCGGGTGTCGATGACCGGTCTCGGCGGCGCATTCTCGATTCGGTCAATGCGATCAACGAAGCCACGCTGGCTGATGTGAATGATCCCGAGATCGCGACTCGGATCCAGCAATATGAAATGGCCTATCGCATGCAGACCTCGGTTCCCGAGTTGATGGATATCGATTCCGAGCCGGCGTCGATTCATGAGATGTATGGCACGACCCATCAAGGCGGAAGTCGCGCCAAGGCAGGATCGGGAAAGCCAAGTTTTGCCAACAATTGTCTGTTGGCGCGGCGTCTGGTTGAACGTGGCGTTCGATTCGTGCAGCTGTTTGATCAAGGCTGGGATCATCACAGCAACCTGGCATCTTCGCTGCCGCGCAAGTGCGAGCAGGTGGATCGGCCGATCGCGGCACTCATCAAGGATCTCAAACAACGCGGCCTGTTGGAGGAAACGTTGGTGGTTTGGTCAGCCGAGTTTGGACGCACGCCGATGGCACAGGGAGTCAACGGCACGGGTAAGAAAACATCCCCGGGGCGTGACCACCATCGGGATGCGTTCACGCTGTGGATGGCGGGCGGTGGCAGTCGGCCTGGAACGGTGTTTGGTCAAACCGATGAGTATGGTTATCACGTGACGGAGAATCCCGTTCATGTGCATGACTTCAATGCGACGCTGCTGCATTTGATGGGGCTCGACCACGAGCGTTTGACGTTTCGCCATCAAGGACGCCAGTACCGCCTGACAGATGTCCACGGCGTCATCCAGAGACCCTTGATCGCCTAGTGACTTGTTCCAGTTGAAACCTAGGGTTCCCCAAAATCAGCCGATGGGCGTTCGCCCCGGTTATCGCGGTGGGAACCGGGGCTAACGCCCATCGGCTAACCCTAAGATCGAGTTGGAACAACGCAGCAGTACAGCGTCAACTCTGAAAAGTGGGGTAGGCATCCTGCCTGCCATCGGGAACGGATGCTGCAAATCACAGGCTGGAAACCTATGCCACGACTTCGCGCCGAACGTAAAACGAACCTGTGACGCTGCATTAGGGTCCGTCCTTGGGTCAGACGTGGGAGCGACTCACCGCGGCGTGGTGGTCACATCTGGGCGATCCAGGCTGCAGCGTCTATCCTCTGCATCGCCCGTCACGGCCCCGATTCGGCAGATCGGTGACGACCGGCGACCCATGTTTGTTCACCGTCATCGCTCCCATTTTTTTCATCATCACGTCGTGCTTCGAACACACACCTGTGGCCAACTCCGCCAATCCGACGTCGGTTCACCCGTGACCCTTTGTGGTTGGGTCGAGAGTAAACGTGACCATGGGGGCGCGGTGTTCATCGATTTGAGGGACCGTTATGGGCTCACTCAGGTCGTGGTGGGTCCTCCCGAGGCCAGTGAATCGCTGATCAAGGCGGCCGGCCACGTTCCGGCGGAGAGCGTGGTCTTGATTCGTGGTGTGGTGGCGAACCGTCTCGAAGGAAAGACCAACGAAAAGTTGGCCACCGGCCAGATCGAGGTACGCAGCGAGCACTTTGAAGTCCTGTCGGCATCGCAGACACCGCCCTTCACGCCCGGCCAAGCCGATCTGCCCGGCGAAGACTTGAGACTGAAGTATCGCTTTCTCGACCTCCGGCGCAAGGAGATGCAGGCGGCACTGATCCGTCGCAGCGAAATCATCAAGTGCATGCGGGATTACTTTGCCGAACATGAGTTCATCGACGTGGAGACGCCGATCTTGGGACGGAGCACACCCGAAGGGGCGCGCGACTATTTGGTTCCCAGTCGCGTGCACCCGGGGAACTTCTACGCGTTGCCGCAGTCGCCTCAACTCTACAAGCAGATCCTGATGGTCGCCGGTTTTGACCGTTATGTGCAAGTCGCCAAGTGTTTTCGCGACGAGGATCTGCGAGCCGATCGCCAGCCTGAGTTCACGCAGTTGGACGTGGAAATGTCGTTCGTCGATGCCGACGACATCATGGGCTTGATCGATGGGTTGGTGGCCAAGACCGCCAAGCAAGTCTTGGGGAAAGACATTTCGCTGCCGCTGCCCCGAATGACGTACGACGAAGCGATGCGGCGATTCGGCAGCGACGCACCGGATCTTCGATTCGGATTGGAAATTGTCGATGTGACTTCCGTCGCAGCCCAGACCGAGTTCCGTGTCTTTCGTGGCACGGCGGACGCCGGTAACTTCGTGCGGGGCATCAACGTCAAAGACGCGGCAACGAAGTATTCACGCCGACAGATTGACGAGCTGACGGCGTTCGTGCAGAAGGACTTCGGTGCCAAAGGCCTGGCATGGTTTCGGGTCGAAGACGACGGAACCTTGTGGAGTCCGATCGCAAAAAACTTCGCGACGGAACACTTGGATGAAATCAAGCAGCTGTGTAGCGGGGAGCCCGGCGACTTGCTGATGTTCCTCGCCGACACATGGGACGTGACCTGCAAGGGACTTTCGGGTCTGCGCAAACGTCTGGCGATGGAATTGAAATTGTTTGATCCTGATGAATTGAACTGCAGTTGGGTGACTGAGTTTCCCATGTTCGAAAAGGATGAGGAATCAGGTCGTTATGTCGCAATGCACCACCCATTCACCGCGCCGCTGAAGGATGATTTGCCGAAGTTGAGCGAATCACCCGACCAATGTCGCGCCCAGGCATATGACTTGGTCATCAATGGGAGTGAAGCCGGTGGAGGAACCATTCGTATTCACGACCAAACGACGCAGTCCCAAGTATTTGAGTTGCTGGGAATGGATGATTCGACGGCTCGGGATCGGTTCGGTTTCCTGCTAGACGCGTTGCAATTTGGCGCACCGCCGCATGGCGGTATCGCATTGGGCATCGATCGGTGGGTCATGCTGTTCGCGGGACTGGACAACATCCGCGAAGTCATTGCGTTTCCGAAGACTCAAAAAGCCACCGATCTGATGACCCAGGCACCCGGTGCCGTCGATGGGGACCAGCTCAACGAACTACACATTCGCACCGTGAGTGTGAAGACCTAGCCAACCCCCCATGATCATCGATGCCGATGACGGAACCTACCGATCCGATGAAGGTCAATCGACGAACGGCGGTTCAGCGTGCGGCGCATCTTTTGGCGAAAGGTGTCACCGCGGGCGGTCTGGCTGGGGCGGCGGTGGGTGGCTTTCGCTTGCCACAAGTTTCTGTCGCGGCGTCGGCGGAGGAACCGCCCGGCGGGTTCACCGTCGTCGCACCAACCCGCCGCAAGCTCCGCGTTTTGGGAACGCACGTGACCTTGCAAGAGTCGCTGCGAAAGCGTGCCGAGGCGGACTTGGGAATCGAGTTGGAGTTCTCCCCTGGCGGTAGCGCCGAAGTGTTGCATCGCGCGTCAACGAGGCCCGAATCCTTCGATCTTTACGAGCAGTGGTCCAACAGCATTCGCGTTCTCTGGCAAGCGGGCGCCATCGCGCCGATCAATATCGATCGGCTGCAACACTGGTCGGAGATCAACGATCTGACGCGACTTGGACGGTTAACTCCGGACTCCACCATCGGTGCTGGCGATGCGCCGAGCCAGATTCTGTATGTCCAGCCCGATGAGTCGTTGAGTGGCGCGCCGACGGACGCGATTAGTTTCTTGCCCTACGTCCATAACGTCGACTCGTTTGGGTATGACAGCTCCGTCATTGCTCCTGGGGTTCCCTACGAGACCGAGAGTTGGGCCTGGCTGCTCGACGAGCAGCACCACGGAAAAGTAGCGATCGTCAATGCGCCGACGATCGGACTATTTGATTTGGCGTTGGCGGCGCGGGCGAAGGGGTTGATGGATTTCGAGGATATCGGCAACATCACCCGAGATGAGTTGGACACGTTGTTTCGCATCTTGATGGAGTACCGACAGCGTGGGCATTTTCGGGGCGTCTGGAGCAGTGTGCCGGCGTCGGTCCGACTCATGAAGCGAGGCGAATCGACCATCGAAAGCATGTTTTCACCGGCGGTATTTGATTTGCTGGCCGAGGGTGTGCCGTGTATTAACGCATCACCCAAAGAAGGATACCGGGCTTGGCATGGCGTGATGTGCATGTCATCGGCAATTCAGCCGGATCAGCGCGACATGGCGTACGACTACATGAACTGGTGGCTATCCGGCTGGCCCGGTGCGTTCATCGCCAGACAGGGTTACTACATTTCCAATCCACAGCGATCCAGGAGCGAGCTTTCGTCGGCGGAGTGGGACTATTGGTATCAGGGTAAACCCGCCCGCGAAGACCTGGTCGGCACGGCCGGGACCGTTGTGGTGAAGAAGGGGCGTGTCCGTGACGGTGGCTCGTATGAGCAACGCTTCAAGAACGTCGCCGTGTGGAATACGGTGATGAAGACATACGAGTACAGCCTACAGCACTGGAGTCGGTTCCTGGCCGGCTGAGCGACGGGCAACCAACTCACCCTGATCGATGGCTTCACGTCAACGAGTCCATCCCACTGCGTGCCGTTAACCTTGCGTGAGGTTGAATCCTGCTATGCCGGAATCAGATGTCCAGCCGTCACTGCGCCGACGGATCTATCGCATGTCGGGTGTGATGGTGGGACTCATCGTGATTTCATCCGTCATCGGCGTTTGGGGTCAGTCCAGGTTGATGACGAATTTCTCGGATGCCGAGCGCTATGAACAAACGCTCAGTCGGTTCGCAACTCTCGATCACGACGTGGAGCGATTGCGATCACGTGCCAACAGTTACCTGCATACCGGTGGCGACATTCAATTCGATGCAACGCTTTCGATTCTCGATGAGTTGGCACAGCGAATCGGAGAGTTGCGAGGCGGCCCGGTTGCCAGTGAGTTTGCCGAACCACTGGAGTCAATGCAACGGTCGTTGGACACGTTTGAAACTCATCTGAAGCGAGCCGCGGACGAACGCCGGCTTCGGCAGTCGTTGGTGATGGTGGATTTGCCGGCGCAAGCCGAGCAGGTCGGAGTCGGCTTGGAGCAAATTCGCGACTTGATACAGGCTGCACCCGACTCAGACGCCCAGTTTCGTGACGAGTTGCTGGAATTGGACCAATCCCATCACTCGTCCGTGGAAAGCCTGCAGTCCTATTTTATTCTGCCCGACTCGGTTGCATTCGATCGGGCGCTTCAGTCCATCCGGCGGAGTCGACGATTGGCGCGTCAACTGACCGAGCGAATCGACTCGGAAACATCTTTGATTGCGCAGCGTCAGATCGATGCTCAACTTGTTGAATTCAAACGTTTGGCGACCCGTGCTGTGCAGGCGACGCGTGGTTACATGTACTTCATCAATGTGGTGATGGCTGGGGAAGTGTCCGAGTTCGCTTATTACTCTGATCGGATTCAACAGCTAGCCGAGTCTCGTCGTGAGCAGAGTCGCCAGAGTCGTTTATCGTCGGCTCGCCGCTCGCGATGGTTTGGATTTTGGGCTTCTTTGATGGCGATTGGTTTGGCGATTGGGATGGCGACGCGATTGAGCTACGCGATCGTGTCTCCGATCACGAAGATGACCGACGTGTTTCGGCGTCTCGGCCAAGGTCGCACGGTGGACGAGATTCCAGCCTTGACACGACAGGACGAAATTGGACGCATGGCACGCGCCGCGCAGGTGTTCAATGACAAAAACCGCGAGACGACGGAGCTACTGTTGAGGTCCCAGCGATTGGCCGAGGAGCTGGCAGATCAAGCGGATCAACTGGAGAAAACCAACGCCGAGCTGGATAGCTTTGCGTACGTTGCCTCCCATGACCTCAAGTCCCCATTGCGTGGTATCAGCCATTTGACGTCCTGGATCGAAGAGGATTGGGGCAATGCCATTCCAATGAAGGTCGGAGATCATCTGCAACAGATTCGCGGTCGCATCGGCCGAATGAATTCATTGTTGGATGATCTGCTGGAATACTCCCGCGCCGGTCGGAGCGAACCAAAGGTTGAAAGGGTGGACATTGGTTCCATGATCGACCACATTACCTCCTTGCTGTTGATGCCCGATGGATTCACGGTCCGTCAGTGCACACCCAATCTTGATTTCAACACCTACAAGGCACCGCTCATTCAAGTTCTTCTGAATCTTTTGTCCAATAGCGTGAAATACAACGACAAAGGGCGTGAAGGGCGAGTCGAAGTCTCGGCTGTTTTGAACGATCAGCGCGTCGAGTTTGCCGTCGAAGACAACGGCCGGGGGATCGCCGAAATCTATCACGACCGAGTCTTTGAAATGTACCAGAGGGTAGCGGTCGACGTGGCGGAGGGAACGGGAATGGGTTTGGCAATCGTGGCCAAACATGTCGAAGCCTACGGCGGCCGCGTGAAGTTGATCTCCGATGAAGGCCGAGGTGCCACGTTTCAGTTCAGTTGGCCGATGGTGACGTTACCTCATGAGTGATCAAGAGCTCACGATCCTGCTGTTGGAGGACGACGATCTCGATGCGGAGGCCGTTTATCGCGCGTGTCGCAAGCACGATTTTGACGCTCGTATGGAGCGCGCCGCGGACGGTGCCGCCGGACTCGAACTTGCACGCGATTTAGTTCAACGCGACGACGGTCCGCCATTCGTGATTGTGCTGGACCTCAACATGCCGGGGATGAATGGGCACGAGTTCTTGGAATTGATTCGCAGCGATGAGCGACTGAGTCCATTGCCCGTGTTCGTCTTGACGACCTCGTCCCACGAGCGTGACGTACGACTGGCGTACCGGCATCATGTCGCGGGATACTTCACGAAAGAGCACCTCGCGGATTTGATCATCGCATTGAAATCGTTTCGACAAGGGGCCATCTTCCCGGACGTTCGCTGACCGTAATACGAGTTAGCGGCGCAAATGGCCGGGACGTCATTCCATTGGAAGCCCTCGGACGGGGTGCCGGGTCTCTGGTCGGGTCGAGCGAGCACACGCGACCGCGGATCAGTCGCCGGCGATCTCAAGAACATCCGGCAGTTGCATCACCCCGTCATAGAGTGATCGTCCGATGATGGCAGCGGGCATTCGTCGCGCCACCAGCTCGCGAACGTCATCCAATGTCGTCACGCCCCCACTGGCCACAACGGGGATGTCCGTCGCAGCCATCATCTCGGCCAACCCGTCAAAATTGGGGCCCGCCATCATGCCGTCTTTGGCAATGTCGGTATAAACGATCGCGGCGATATGCGAGGTGGATGCTCGCAGTTGCTTCGCCAAATCAATCGCGGCGACGTCACTGGTCTCCAGCCAGCCCTGCGTGGCCACGTGACCGTCTCGAGCATCGATCCCGGCAACCAGTCGGCCGGGGAAATGATCGCACATGCCACAAAACCATTCGGGATCTTTGAGGGCACGCGAACCGACGACGAGGCGATGGACTCCCGCGGAGAGCAACTGCTCAATGGTGGATTGATCTCGAACACCGCCGCCCATCTGGCATGGCAGTCCGGTCGCGTCCACGATGGCGCGGACTGCTTCGCGATTGGAGTTGGGGTCGTCTCCCCGGGCCGCATCCAGGTCGACGAGATGCAGTCGCTTGGCGCCTTGATCCTTCCACTGCAGCGCAAAGGCGACCGGATCATCACCGAAGGTGGTCTGTTGGTCGTAATCGCCTTGTCGCAGACGCACCGGTTTACCATGGCGCAGATCAATTGCGGGCCAGATTTGCATGATGTTGAAAGGAATTTGGATCACGGGGTCATCAAAAGGGAGCCACTTCGATCATGTCGCCATTTCCATTCTGCAGATTGGCCGTCGACAATGGCATCGAAGTGGAGCGTCAGAATACGCAGTACCGGACAGGTGGAAAACACGGCCGGTGTGCGACGGAGCAATGGATCACGAAGATTCGCATGAAGGCTTGTGGGCGAAGAGTCCCTTCCGCGGCGTTATGGCGTTAATCCCAGCCATCAGGAAATTTGGGCAGGCTTAGAACGCCGCGCGGTGGTGTGACCGAGTCATGCTGGGCATTTGTCTTTACCGAGGGTCTTCCCGCGTGACGGCACCCTGTTGTTGACGGGGAACCATCCTGAGTTCGGTGTCGTCGATATTTGTATCGGGCGACTGGATCGTGTCTGATATCGAATTCTGAAGTCGGTCCCGAGACGATTCCCGAATGGAGTTCAACCATGTCGCGCCTGCGAAGCCAACGTCAGCGATGGAGCTGGCGGCCACGATCTCAATCGGTGCGACGCGGCGTTGTATGGATGTCGCTAGGGTTTCTGGTCAGCACGACGTGGGTCGTCGCCCAGTCCATGGAGACGCGATCGCCTCCCGATGCAGTCGACTCGGAACCGTCGGCTGCATCGCCGCTGATGAAGGAGAGTGAGCAGCTTTGGTTGGACCAGCGGCATTCACAGTTGACGGCTCAGATTCAGCATCTCGAACGCGTCGAGTCGACTCTTGGCAAAAAACACCCATCCATGCGGGAGGTTCAGGCGGAACTCGAGTCATTGCGCTCGCAGCTTTCGACTTGGAAGCCGAGTCAGCTGCCGGAGGCAGTGTCGACCGAGGGTGCTCTGGATGAGCTGAACGATACACAGCTCCGTAGGTTGCTCCTGCAAATGGCGATCAAGGTTGACCGTCTGGAGACTCGCATTGGAGTGCTCGAACGCCGACAGCGTCAACGATAGGAAATTGAGTCCGTTGCATTTGCGATTTTTCCCACGTCTCGTTGCACGACTTGGATGGCTCCTTTGGGTTGGTGTGGCGGCGGCCGATTACGATGCCGCGATCGATCAGTTCCACCGTGGTAACTATCACGAGGCTGCTGAGGTCGCGCAAGTCGAGGTGGATCGAGGGATTTGGAGTAGCCGTTGGTCGCAGTTGTTGATCGAGTGCCAATTGCAAACCGGCCAACTGCCCGCCGCGATGGCGACCTACGAGGCTGCGATCAGGCGATATCCGACCAGCTTGCGGCTGCGGTACTTGGGGATCGATGTCCTCCGGCAGAACGGCTTGACCGATGACGTTGGCAAAGCCGAGGCGGAGTTCTTTTTGCAATTGCAGCGTTCGATGCGCGGCTATTTATCCCGTGAAGATACGATCGTTGCTGGCCGATATCTGACGGAGCGGGGCGAGGACGCGCGTCAGGTCCTGCAACTATTCTATGACCGTGTGCGCGATCGCGACCCGGACTTCTTGGACGCGTACATCGCGACGGCGGAACTGGCGATCTCGAAGGGCGACTTTGCCGTCGCGGCTGAAACGCTGGAGGCCGCGGCGCAGCTTGATCAAGCGGATCCTCGGATTGACTACTTGTTGTCGCGCGCACTGGCCGATTCGGATCCCTCCATGTCGGCGGCGGCGCTGCGGCGAGCGCTGAGTCGGAACCCGCGACATGCACAGTCGCTTCGGCAGCTTGCCGAGAATGCGATCGATGCCGAGAGGTACAACGAAGCCGAGGCATTGCTTCGAGACGTCCTCCAAACGAATTTGCACGATGCGGAGAGTTGGGCCCTGTTGGCGGTGATCTCGCATCTACGAGGTCGCTTTGGCAACGAGGCTTTTCGGCGAGCGGCGGCGTTGTCGACCTGGTCCACCAATCCGCGCGTCGATTATCGGATCGGTGAATTGCTCTCGCGCAAGTATCGTTTTGCCGAAGGAGCTCGGTCGCAACAGCGGGCACTCGATTTCCAGCCTGATTATGCGCCGGCCCAGTTTCAGTTGTCGCAAGACTTTTTGCGGCTCGGCGATACCGACATCGGATGGCAGTTGGCCGAGTCCGTCGGCGAAGAAGACCCCTACAACGTCGTCGCATACAACTTGTTGACACTGCGCGATCGAATGCGGCAGTACACGCGACGCACGCGAGACAACATCACGGTCGTGATGGCAGGTGATGAAGCAAATGTGTTTGGCGAATCGGTATTGGATCTGCTTTGCGAAGCAAAACGTGCCCTGGCGACGAAGTATCAAGTTGACCTGGAAGATCCGATCTTCGTCGAAATTTTTGCGAGGCAAGACGACTTTGCCATTCGCACGTTTGGGTTGCCGGGCGGTGCAGGGTACTTGGGCGTGTGCTTCGGCAATGTGATCACCGCTAACAGTCCGTCGTCCCAGGGTGAGAGGCCGTCGAATTGGCAAAGCGTGCTATGGCACGAGTTCTGTCACGCGGTCACGCTCACCAAGACGAACAACCGCATGCCCCGGTGGTTGAGTGAGGGAATCTCGGTCTACGAGGAACGTCAGCGTGACCGTTCGTGGGGGGAGGTGATGACGCCACGTTATCGTCAGATGTTGATGGGGGATGACTTGACGGCGATCAGCGATCTGAGTGGATCGTTCCTGCGTCCCAAGTCGTCAACGCATCTGATGTTGGCTTATTATCAGTCATCGTTGGCGGTCGAATTCTTGATCGAGCGACACGGCTTTGATGCCCTGTTGAATGTGTTGGATGATCTGGGGGCTGGACTACCCATCACCGATGCGTTGGCCAGGCATACCGGCTCGCCGATTCGACTTGATCGAGAGTTCGTTGACTATGTCACCGAAAGAGCCGAGTCATTTGGGCCGGCGGTTCAGTGGCCATCGGAGGACGATGCGATTTCAGTTCCATCGGCGGACGACTTGGACGGCTTACGGGGATTCGTACGATTCCATCCAACCAACTACGACGGTTTAACTCGGTTGGCGGCTGCTTTGATGAATGGGAAACAGTGGGACGAGGCGGCCGATGTCTTGGCACGTTTGCGTCTATTGGAGGTGATGCCGGGGCGTCGCGATGGTTGGCTCGAAAAACTAGCGGACGTTCATCGACGGCGGCAGGACCAAGCGGCCGAACGAAGCGTGCTGGGGCAAATCGTTCAGCTGTCGCCGGATCCGTTGCCGTCTCTGCTGCGGCTGATCGAATTGGACCAGCAAGACCAGGATTGGTCCTCGGTTCACCGATGGGCGAAAAACGGATTGGCGATCAACCCGATGCGGTCGGATCTTCATCGACACTTTGCAATCGCATCGCAGCACATTGGGAACCATGACGACGCGGTGAGTGGTTGGCGAGGGGTTCTCGCGTTGGATCCGGTCGATGTCGCCGGAGTCCGCTACGAGCTTGCTGCCGCGTATGCTCGCGCCGATCAAAACGAACTGGCTCGAAGATCGGTGTTGGAAGCGCTTGCGGACGCCCCGCGATATCGAGATGCACACCGTCTCTTGTTGACACTGGCCGATGATCCGTTAGAGCCCATTCTCGATCCAGAACCAAACGCGGAGACGCCGCCATGAACCAACGACAAAGATGGCTGATCGGATGTCTTGGTTGCATCGCGTTGGCGACCAGCTTGACGGCCACCCTCGCGATGGCCCAGCGTCGTCGATGGTGGGGAGGTTCACCCGGTCTGCCATCGGATCGCAACGGTGTGCCGGATTGGGACTTTGATGATCGTCATCGTCTCGATGCGTTCACGTTCGTTCGTGTTGAGTACGACTCCTATGGGGGTCGTGGTGGTGGCGGTGGTTGTTGGACCGACTATCCCGATAGCGATTTGAATTTTTCGCTTCGGCTGCAACAGCTCACATCGATGAAGGTCAATCCCGAGCCATTGGTCATGCGTTTGACCGACGCACGTTTGCCCGATTACCCGTTTCTGTACATGATCGAGCCGGGCAGCCTGGTTTTTCGCGAAGACGAAGTGGTGGCATTGCGGAACTACTGCGATCGAGGCGGGTTCTTGATGGTGGACGACTTTTGGGGTGATTCGCAATACGAGAACCTGCGTCGTCAGCTCAAACGGGTCTTTCCGGATCGAGACCCCTTTGAGTTGGACGTCACGCACGAAATTTTTCACTGCGTTTACGATCTCCAAGAGAAGCCCCAAGTGCCTGCCATCAATGCGGCGCGCCGCGCCGCCGATGGACGTGTCGGGTCCTGGGAATGGTCCAACGATGGCTCCGATACGAGCACGCCTCACTACCGCGCCATCGTCGACGACGAAGACCGTATTATGGTGCTGATTTGCCACAACACTGATCTGGGTGATGGGTGGGAACGCGAAGGCGAGAACGAATGGTACTTCGACGAGTTCTCAGTCAAGAAAGCCTACCCCATGGGGATCAACATCGTGACCTACGCCATGACGCATTGAACCCATTGATTTCAAACCGATCAACATCGAGTGGTTGGTAGCCCGTAACACCGAAGTAGGACTGCATGACGATCACCGAATCCAACCCTGTCGAGGATGCACAGTTAGTGGATCAAATTCGTGAGGGTCGACAACGCATCATGGACGAGTTGTCCAAAACGATTGTTGGCCAGCATGACGTGATCGAGCAGTTGCTGATTGCCTTGTTTGCCGGAGGACACTGTCTGATTACCGGAGCGCCCGGCCTGGCCAAGACACTCTTGGTCAGCAGCGTGGCTAGGATTTTTCATCTGAAGTTCAATCGAATTCAGTTTACGCCGGACTTGATGCCCGCCGACATCACGGGCACCGAAATCTTGGAGCAAAATGAATCGGGTTCGCGTGAATTGCGATTCATTCGCGGGCCCATTTTCGCCAATGTGATCTTGGCCGACGAAATCAATCGGACGCCTCCGAAGACACAGGCGGCTCTACTGGAGGCGATGCAGGAACATCAAGTAACCGCCGGTGGCGAGCGGTTTGAGTTGGAAGAGCCGTTTTTTGTGCTGGCGACTCAAAATCCGATCGAGATGGAGGGGACGTATCCATTACCCGAAGCGCAGTTGGATCGATTTCTTTTCAACGTGTTGATTGACTACTTGCCACCGGCTGACGAGTTGGCCGTGGTCATGCAGACGACGTCGACGAAGCCCGAGCCAATCGAACCGTTGTTCAATCGCGAGGACGTCTTGCGATTCCATGATCTCGTTCGACGCGTTCCGATTGCCGAGGAGGTGGCCTCGTATGCCGTGTCGTTGGTCGGGGCGACGAGACCACGGCGCTCGCAGACCCCCGACTTTGTCAACGAACTGGTGAGTTGGGGCGCCGGGTTGCGGGCGGCACAAACGCTCGTTCTGGGTGGCAAAGCACGGGCGCTGCTGCACGGCCAGGCGCACGTCCGCTTTGCCGACATCAACGCGTTGGCTCACGCGACGCTGCGTCATCGTGTGCTGCTGTCTTATCAGGCCGAGGCGGCCGGCGTGACCGTTGAAGATGTGATTGATCGTTTGTTGAAAACCATTCAGCCGGGGAACTAGATCTGGTGGCCTGGCGACTGAACCCCTTTACGAAATCGTCACACCGGTCGGCCGCGGCGACGTCGGGCTCCGCCACGGACATCGATCCGTTTGCGATCATGCGAATACGTGATCTGCAGTTAAGGTCCAAGTTGATTGTGGACGGACTTGCGGCACAAAGTGGGTTCCACCGAAGTCTGCGGCACGGCTCGTCGGTCGAGTTCAGCGAATATCGAGCCTATTGCCCCGGCGATGACCCGAGAAGCCTCGATTGGAAGCTGTTCGGTCGCTCGGACCGGTACTTCATCAAGAAGTTTGAGGATGAAACGAATCGACGTTGCTATGTGGTGGTCGACCAGAGTCATTCGATGTCGTACGGCACGGGCGAGATTAGCAAGTTGGACTATGCCAGGACGTTGGCGGCGACGTTGGCATATTATCTCACGACGCAGCGCGACGAAGTTGGTTTGATGACATTCGACGAAGCGGTGGCGGATGTCGTGCCGCCAAGGCAGCGGGTCGGCCAACTACGCCGGATACTGGCGTGTCTCGATCGCGCCCCAACGGGCCGCGGCACCACGGTGACCGAGCCACTTCGTGAAATCGCGGCCGTCGCTCGGCAGCGTGGTCTGGTGATTCTCATCAGTGACCTGATGACACCCGCCGAAGAGGTTCGCAGCGGTTTGGCGCTGTTGCGGGGTCGCGGGCACGAAGTCCTTTGCCTACGTATTCTTGATTCCGCCGAACAGTCGTGGTCGATCGAAACGGACCGCATGATCGTGGACATGGAAACGGGCCGGCGCATTCAAGTGGATCCGACTTTGGTGGCGCAGCAGTACCAAGACGCGTTCACCGAGCATGCCTCGAATCTGCAACGAGTTTGTGAGGGTGTCGGTGCGACGCTATTCACGATGAGCAGTGACTCGCCCCTGAGGGATGCGCTTGCCAATGTGTTGACCGTCTACAACCGTCAAGGCGTGCAAGTGCGTCGATCGGGAATGTTGTCCGGTGGTTCTGTTGCGACGGGGGCCGGCGGATGAGTTTCTTGACGCCGCTCTACCTGCTAGGGGCATTGGCGATTGCCGCGCCCATTGTGTTCCATTTGATTCGCCGGCCGACGCGTCAGAATGTGCCGTTCAGCACGTTGATGTTCTTGACGCCGAGTCGGCCGCGCGAAGTCCGCCGCGGCAAGATCGACGATTGGCCGTTGCTGTTGCTGCGTTGCTTGGCATTTTTGATGTTGGCGTTCGCGTTCGCCCGGCCGTTTCTCCGCGACGAGAACCAGTTGATGACCAGCTTGGGGCGGGACGTCGTGATCGCAATGGATCAGAGTGCCAGCATGCGTCGGGAATCGCTTTGGCCGCGGGCGATCCAGACCGCCGTGGAGGTGCTCGAGGATTTGGGGCCGGAAGATCGAGTTTCGATCATGTTCTTTGATACAGACACTCGCTGGTGGATGTCCGAAGATGGTGTGGACCGCGGATCGATCGCGTCGATGCGGTCCGATGCGATCGCAAAGCTGAGCTCGATGACGCCGACATGGCTGGCGACGGACATCGCGTCGGCGTTGATGGACGCGGCCGGGCGGTTGGCGTCCAGCGGTGACGACGACTCGGCCCGGTCGGATGATGATCTGGAACGTCTGATCGTTCTGATCACTGATGCTCAGGAGGGCGCCGATGTGGACGCCTTGCGGTCCTTCGCCTGGCCTGATCGTGTTCGGGTGGATGTGAAGACCATTGCGGCGGAAGACGACGACAATGCATCTCTGCGTGTGATGCCCATGACGGATGAGTCGGATCGCCGTCTCTCACTTCGCGTGCATCGGCACGGGGGAGATTCAGCGACCAAGATGAACGTTGGTTGGGCGAGCGATGCGTCGGGTGCGCCGCAGACCCCACCGGTATCGATGCAGGTTCCTCCCCGGCAGGTTCGAACGGTCGTTTTGCCGCTGCTTGATTCGGACGCGTCGAATTCCAAACTCAGTCGATTGAGTCTTCGCGGTGACGCACACGCATTTGATAACGATGTCTACTTCGTACCACCCAAGCGAGAAGTCAAGCGATTGCTGTTGGTGGGGCCGGCGCCCAGCGAGTCGGAGGATGCGCGAAACGAACTTGGATTTTACCTCGAGCGAATGCCACTGGATCGATCGAGCCAGACCATGCAATTTGTTCGCGTGGACGATCTGAGTGACGAGGCATTGGATCCGTCTCAAACGCCGTTGGTCGTCCTCGGTCGACCGTCCGATGTCGACGAAGCCAGCCGATTACGTGAGTACCTAGTCGATGGTGGAACGGTGCTCGCCGTCATGACCGATGAAAAGGTGACGCCGGGTGATCAAGATCCAGGCGTTGATTGGACATCCATGCTGGGGACGTTGTTCTCGGGTGATACGAGTCTTCATATCAACGTGGCGGGGAAGCGGGTTCGTGAAGCCATGCGTCTGGCGACGGTCGATTTTAGAGAGCCCTTGTTCGCATCCATGGCGGAACCAGCCTTCGCGGATTTCAGTCGGATTCAGTTTTGGAGTCACCAACCGATTACAGATGTCGAGTCGCCTTGGCACGTTGCGGCGACGTTGGAGGATCGCGGGGCGGCCATGGTGCACCGCGATGTTGGAGACGGTGTCATCTGGCTATTGGCCAGCGGATGGCAGCCGACCGAGAGCCAATTGGCGCTATCGACGAAGTTCATCCCCATGATGCACCATTGGTTTTGGGATCGTTGTTCCAACGGACAGGCGATCGACCACATCGTCGGACGTCCGTTGCCGGCCGGCTGGTCGGTCGAGTCGGCTGTGGATCGTCCTGGTATTCATGAGATCAACGTGAATGGAACGGCTTTGTCGGTGGCGTTCAATCTGGATCCGAGCGAAAGCGAAACGAGCGTGATGTCGGTGGATCGATTCGAGCAATTGGGTATACCGGTCGGACAGTTGGAGTCGACGGTCACGATCGCGGATCGACAACGGCAGCTGCGGCGGCGTGAACTCGAGAATCGTCAGGGCCTTTGGCAGTGGTTGATCCTTGGCGTCTTGTCGCTGTTGGCGATCGAGATGTGGTTGGCGGGTCGTCGATCCGCCCAGAGTGAGCCGCTCCCAGCGGGAAACGTCGTTCAATGAAAGAGAACATCATGAACCAAGTGTTCGACATTTCGGCGTTGGAGCTTCAGACGCGACTGGAGGCGGTTCAGCGACAGTCCCGTCGAGCGCGGGCGTGGTGGTTATGGACCGGGATCGTGGCGTCGTCCATCGTCTTGACCGCGCTGGGAATGTCATTGATCCGTAGGGAGATGGCCACACCTTGGACAGTGATCCAGTGTGCGGCAGCATGGACCTTGCTGGCGGGAGTCTGGTTCGCGTGGCGCGGGCGGGGTCCGCTCAATGCCAAGGCCATGGCAAATCGGATCGAATCGAAGTTCCCAGATCTCGATCAGCGTCTGATCACCGCCGTTTCATCTGGTGATCCCGATTCGGAGGGAGAGCCCAACTACTTCACCCGGCGATTGATCCAGGAGGCGAATGAACATGCGGGCAGCCATGCTTGGGCCAGTGTCGTGCCCCGTTGGAGATGGCGGGTCGGTCGGTTCTTGGGTGTTGCCGGCGCGTTGTTGTGGATGGGGATGCTCGGTTGGATTGCTCGCGAACCGGCGCCATCGACCGCCACAGCATCGGTTCCAGCGGTGCGATTACCGGATGTCGACGTCCAGCCGGGCGATGTCGAGTTGCGTCGAGGGACGAACTTGCTGGTGACGGCGACCTTTGGACCATCGGGGCTCGATTCGATCTTGGATTCGGAACCGATGTTAGTCCTCGTCCCGGATGGGGAGGAGCAACGGCAGCGACGCGTGGGCATGCGTCAAGCCCTCGATGACCCGACCTGGGCGGGTTTGATTACCGAAGTCGACCAATCGGCGTCCTATCGTGTGGTGACGACGACGTGGTCGAGTCCTACTTTCCGGGTCGACGTGTTTGAGTTGCCGCGCGTCGAACAGATTGATGCGACGTTGACCTTTCCCGTTCACACCAAGATGGATGAGCGGCTCATCCAGGATGTCTCTCGCATCGCGGCTGTAAAGAATACGGAGGTTTCATTCCGAGTCATTCTCAACAAACCTGTCCAGCGCGCGTTCATTCGTTGGCAGTCCGGTGATGAACAAGACATGGTCGCCGTTTCTGATGATGCCCGCATCGTGATGGCGACTCATCGCATCGTGACCGATGAAAAGGCAACCTTTCAGTTGATCGACAAGGAGGATCGCGTTAACGAATCGACCGTATCGGTGGTGATTCGGGCGTTGCCAAATCAGCCTCCCAAGATCGAGCTGGAGACATCCGGTGATGCGGTGGCATCGCCGCTGCAAGAGTTGCCGGTGCGAGCGAAAGTGACCGATGACTTAGCGGTCATGCGACGGGGACTCACCTTTCGTCTGGAAGATGGTCAGCCGCAAGAAGTCGTGTTCGAATCCAATGAGGGTTCGCGGGAGGAATCGGTTTTCCACCAGTTTGATTTTGAAGCTCTCAACGCCCAGCCGGATCAGTTTCTGGCGTATCACCTCTGGGCCGAAGATGTGGATGCGGACGGGCAGGTCCGTCGGACCGATGGCGATCTGTACTTCGTTGAGGTGCGGCCATTTGAAGAAATCTATCGAGAGGGACAGTCGCAGCCACCAGGGCAGGCCGGTTCGCCACAGATGCAACAAGCCGGCGAGCTGATTGAGTTGCAAAAACAGGTTATCCAGGCGACTTGGAATCTCCAGAGACGCGGTCCCGACGATGAGGCATTGCTTGCCGACCTCGCCGTGATTCGGCAAGCACAGAAAGACGCATTAGCCCAGCTGGAAGAACTCGCATCGAAAGTATCGGATTCCGAATCGGCTCAGACGGTGGATCAGATCCAGAAAGCGATGTCCAGTGCGATTGGCCATCTGCAAAGCGATGACTTGGCCGGGATCGACACCCGCTTGGGCGAGGCGCTGGTGGATGAACAAGCGGCGATGTCGGGCTTGTTGCGATTGCGGGCGCGCGAGTTTCAAGTCGCCAAACAGAGACGACAGCAGGGCCAAGGCTCCGGCAGTCGTCGACAGAACCGCAAGCTGAATGAATTGGAGCTCGATCAGGAGGAAAGTCGCTATGAGACTCAGTCGGAAGCCGCCTCACCCCAAGAACAAGCGGCCCGACAAGATCGTCAATCTCTAAGCCGACTGAGAGAGTTGGCCAAACGGCAGCAAGATCTCAATGACGAACTCGCGGCGATGCAGTCAGCGATGCAAACCGCCCCATCAGATTCCGAGAAACAAGAGATCGCCCGTCAGCTCCAACGGCTACGCGAACAACAACGCGACGTGATGCGGGATATGGACGAGTTGGCCGAGCAGATGCAGGCATCCAGCGAGTCATCGACCCGTGAATCTTCATCCTCTCCATCGTCGTCGGAGACCGCTCCGAGTTCGCGAGATTCCAAATCACTCGAGCAGAGTCTTTCCGAAGCGCGGGACTCGATGCAGCAGAGCAGCCAGTCCATGCAAGACAGTGAGGTCGGTTCGGCGTTGGCCAATGGGCGCCGCGCCCAGGACTCGTTGGAGGCGATGAAGGATGACTTGCAACAGAGGACGTCCAATGCATTTCAAGAACAGCTGCGGCAATTGCGAGACCAAACCGAACGAGTTCAGCAACGGCAGGACGAGTTGACCCAAACGATGGAGGAACTCGGTGAGCCGCAAGCATCGGCAGGTCTTCGGCAAGGTGACGATCGAGGGAAGACCGAAGCGGCATTACGCGAACAGGCGCGGGAATTGGAGGCGCTCCTGGAGTCGCTGCAAGCCACCGTCGAAGACGCCGAGGTGTCCCAACCGCTGTTGGCTCAAGAGCTCTACCAGGCGGTCCAATCGGCCCGGCGTGATGAGCCGATCGAAAGTCTTGACCAAGCCGCCGAGATGGTGCGGCGAGGGTTTGACGAACCTGCCGCGCAAACCCAACGTGCAACAACACCGACGGTTCGTCGACTTGCCCGTGACGTGCAGGAGGCCGCCGAGGAGATTTTGGGCAACGAATCCGATGGCTTACGACAAGCGATGGAAGAACTCGAGCGATTGGAACGCCAGTTGGTCGCGGAAGTCAACTCGAATCGACCCTCGCAAGACAATGACACCAGGCAGGATAGCAATGCCGAGCAGGATGAGGATGGCAACCAGTCGTCCCAGCCGTCGTCGGCGGCGCCGCGCGATTCCCAGTCGTCATCGGAACAGGAACCTCGTAATCCCCGTGGTGGCGAGGGCCAATCTCAAGCGGACCCGTCCCAAGCGGGCCCATCCCAATCCGATCCGAGTCCGCCATCCGGTGGGCCGTCCAAGGGGAATGCACCATCCGGACAGCCAAGTGATGGCCAGCGTGAAGGTGGATCCGGTTCACCGTCATCCTCACCCTCCTCTCGTCGCACGCCAGGTCTTTCGAGTCCATCGAGCAACGAAGCCAATGATGCTCCAGCTGGCGGTCAACAGCCGGGACTCCGGCAAACCGGCGGCCAGCAAACGGGTAACCAGCAATCAGGTGGCCAGCAGGTCGGCGGCGCGCGGACTGCCGCCGCCGCGGTGGCTTCGTCGCCGATTGCTGGTGAGGGATTCCGCGAATGGTCCGATTCGATGCGAGACGTCGAGGAACTGGTTGGAGACCAGGATCTCCGATCACGTGCGACCCAGATTCGGCAACGTGTGCGAGATGCGAGGGCCGAGTTCATCCGTCACTCGAAAGAACCACAATGGGATCTCGTCGACGAGATGATCGTGGGACCGCTGCGTCAGTTGCGTGAAGACGTCGCGGTCGAGTTCTTGCGAGCGACCGCGGAGGACCAACGATTTGTGCCGCTGGATCGGGAACCGGTGCCGCAGGCATTCCAGCGTTCCGTCGATGAGTATTTCGAACGACTGGGGTCGGTCAACGAGTCCACCACGTCGGCGACGACGCCATGATGTTGGATCAACGAGCCGACTCTGGGTTCATTGATGTCGGATGGTTTTGGGGGGCGCCTCAGTGGTTGCCCGTTACGTTCGTCGTTGGCGTTGTCTTGATTGGATTGGTTCTGTGGAGCTATCGACAGTCCCAACAGCGCGGCGTCTGGATTGGGATTGCCGCGACGATGAAGATCATTGGCATCGTCTTGCTACTGGTGTGTTTGTTGCAGCCGATGCGTCGTGACACGCGTCCTGAACCTCGCGCCAATATCTTTGCGATGTTGGTCGACGACAGCTACAGCATGACGGTCCAGCAGCCAGACGGTCGCTCGCTGGCGGAAACGTTTGAGCCATTGATGCAAGAATCGTCGGATTGGAAAACGCGGTTGGCCCAGGATTTCGATCTGAGGCCGTTTCGATTTGATGCTCGTTTAGCTGCGGCGGATCCATCGGCGGCGTGGCGCTTCGATGGCGGCGCGTCGGCGGTGGGTGGGGCGTTGGAGGAACTCGCGACCCGTTTCGCGGATCGACCCGTGGCCGGAGCTTTGTTGTGGAGCGATGGCAATGACAATGGGGCGCCGATCGAGGTCATCGGCCGCGATAAGGACGTCGGCTCTTATCCATTTCCGATCTTTCCCGTTGTCACGGATCCGAACGGATCTCCAAGTGATGTGCGGATCGACCGCATTTCGGTGGCCCAGTCGGAATTTGAGACGGCTCCGATGACCGTGCGTGCGACGATTGCGACCACCGACGCGGTATCCCAACTTTATCAGGTGTCGTGGATCGATCCGGCCGGAAACATCGTCGAACAGGCGGACGTGACCTGTGTCGAGGGACAACCCAGCGAAGTTCAGTTTCGATTTCGACCTGACGAGTCGGGTGTGCAGTTCTATCGGATGGTCGTGTGCCGTGACGACCAGCAACTGTCCGCCAGCGATTGGGTCGATGGAAACTTCCCGACGGGCACCGATGAAACGACTTGGGACAACAACCGAATGACGGTCGCCGTTGACCGGCGAGGCGGACCGTTTCGCGTGCTGTATGTCGCAGGACGTCCGAACTGGGAATTCAAGTTTCTTCGCCGCGCCCTGTCGACGGACGCGGAAGTTCAACTGGTGGGGCTGATCCGAATCGCCGACAAGGAACCCAAGTTTAGTTTTCGTGACGCGGAGGTTCGCTCCACCAACCCGCTGTTCGCTGGCTTGGACGACGCGGAGGCGGAGCTGCGGGAACAGATCGATGAGCCGGTGATTCTGAGATTGGGGGTTCGGGATTCCGAAGAGCTTAGCGACGGTTTTCCAAAATCGGTTGAGGAATTATTCGGCTATGACGCGGTGATCCTCGATGATCTGGATGCTTCGTTCTTCACCGAGGATCAGATGACTCAGCTGCGTCGCTTCGTCTCCGATCGAGGTGGTGGAGTGATGTTCTTGGGGGGGCAAGAATCATTTGATCGTCAGTTGGGCCGAACTCCTCTGGCGGATCTCTTGCCAGTCTATCCGGCTCTCGATGATGGCCCGTCGGCGGCACGTTCGACGCTCGAGTATTCTCGCGAAGGAGTCCTGCAGCCGTGGTTGCGACTTCGAAAGACAGAAGCCGCCGAATCGGAACGCATGCGTTCGTTACCCGAATTGGTGATGGTCAACTCGGTCGGACGAGTCAAACCCGGGGGATCCAAACTATTGCAATGGTCCGGTCCCGGTGGCGAGTCGATGGCCGCGATGGCGACGCAACGGTTTGGTCGCGGTCGAACAGCGGCTTTGACGATCGGTGATCTGTGGCGATACCAGATGCAGGTTCGCGATGACGACAAAGACGATCCGAGGCAGTGGTGGCGACAGATGACACGGTGGTTGATGAGTGAGGTACCACGACGTGTCGAGTTGCAGGTGACACCGGTTAGTGAATCGATGGGCGGTGCGCCCGGCGTGAATGTGCAGGTGCGCGTCCTGGACGAGCAGTACTCGCCGCTGGAAAATGCGGGTGTGGAGTTAGAGGTGATCGATTCCGATGACCAGCGGCAGATGCTGACGGTGCGACCGTCGGATTCGCAGCTGGGCGACTACACAGCGCAGTTTTTCGCCACCAATCAATCTGGTTATCGATTTGTCGCTCGCGTGACCGGTGCGGACGGGCAGTATATCGGCGAAGCGGAACGTGGATGGGTCTCGGATCCAAAACGCGACGAGCTGCGAGCGCTGTCGGTCAACCGGGACGGCTTGCAAGCGATCGCCGATGACAGCGGAGGCCGACTCGTCCATGTCGATGAACTGGACGAGTTTGTGACGGAACTCTCGAGCCGCCCCGTTCCCATCATGGCGACGTGGACGTATCCGCTGTGGCATGGTCCGTGGGTGTTGATGATCGCCATTGCCTGCTTGGCGAGCGAGTGGGGCCTGCGTCGTTGGAAGGGATGTCCGTGATTCGTGCTGCGATGTGGGTGCTGCTGTTCAACCTCCTGATTTCAGAATACTTGGGTGCTGGCACCGCCGAAGAATCTGAACCGGTATCCCATCCTCATTTGATCGTCGTCATGGGTGCCGGTGGAACTCCCGAGTATCAGTCAAGATTCGAGCAATGGTCCGCGCGAATTCAGACCAGCGCGCTCGGTGGTGGCATGACAGTCAACCTCATTGGTGGCGATATGACCCAGGCCGATTCCGATGTCGAGACGCCGATCAATGACAAGCATTCATTGCAGCTCGCCATCGAACGGGCGGAGACGCCATCGGATGAAGCCCTTTGGATCGTGCTGATCGGGCACGGCACCTTTTACGCCAACGAGGCCAAATTCAATCTTGTCGGATCGGATGTTTCGGCGAAGGAACTTCGCGGTTGGCTGGATGCATTGGAGCGACCGGTCGTGGTCGTGAACACCGCGTCGGCGAGCGCACCGTTTGTCAACGAACTGTCTGGTGACGGTCGAATTGTGGTATCGGCGACGAAGAGCGGTACAGAAGACAATGCGACGGTTTTCGGGGATTACTTCACGCAGAGTCTCGAGTCCGCAGCGGCGGATCTCGACCATGACGATGAGGTGTCGGTCCTCGAGGCGTTTCGCTATGCCGTCGACGGCGTCGGGCAATACTATGAACTGGCAGATCGGATCGCGACCGAACACGCAATCATCGACGACAACGGAGACGGGCAGGGGACTCGGTCCAAGGCGATCGAAACTCAGCAACGCGACGGATCGACCATCGATAAGCCAGCGTCAAAGGATACCGATGCGATCGATGGTTCCTTCGCTCGGAAAGTCACTTGGCCCAATCCGGATGCTTCGGCCAGGCTGACGCCCGATCAACGGCAACGCCGCGATGCATTGGAGTCGAAACTCGATGAGTTGCGCATGAGGCGATCGACCATGGACGAGGATGCGTATTTTGGCGAACTCGAATCGATCTTGTTACCGTTGGCAAGAATCTATGCGGAAGTGTCCTCTGAGTGAGGAACCGGCGATCCATCATGGGCCGTTGGCCAGGGTCCGATCCGTCCCTTGCTGATGGCTCTGGCGCCGAAACTCTCAGCCGCTTCGAGATCGCTCGGTTGGAACCAAGCACGTGGACGCTGATGCAAACAGCGGCAACCCGTTTTGCGTGATCAGGACGGCAAGGATGCGTGTCGGTCGAAGATTTTTTTGAAAAAGCCTGTAAGGCTTTGCATCCGATCGGCCAATCAAATGCCGGCGAGTAACGACCGCTCGCCTCTCTTCTGATCTGGGCTCGAGCTTCGCGCGGGCCCTCCTTCTCAATCCGCCGGCTCAACACGGCAATTTTGGAGTCTCACCATGTCGACAGGCCCGAAGAACTCGTCACTCTCCCGAATCTTTCATCGAGGACGCAGGGCCGACCGACGAAGTCGGCAACGACGCCAGAGACGTCGCTTGCTACTTCAAGGACTGGAGAAAAGGCAACTGTTGGCGGGCGACATGATGCCGAGCGATGACGCGCCCGCCATGGTCGCCATGATGGGCATGCATCATGACGATTCATCGTCAGGCGACATGGGCCACATGAACCACGCCGGTCACTCTGCGGCCATGAATCTAGTGCCTCTGGAACAAGCGACCCACGTCGCTGCTAGCGGTGGGGATTGGTCCGACCCGAGCATTTGGGAAGGCGAAGTGGTCCCAGCCGAGGGCGCCCACGTGGTCATTCCAGAAGGGATCCAAGTGACCGTCGACGGGGTACTGACTCCGGAGTTCAAAACCATCCGTGTTGACGGAACGCTGAGCTTTGCGACCGACCGAGACACCGAACTTCGAGTTGACACGCTTGTCAGTTCGACGACGGGGCACTTGGTGATCGGAACCGAAACCACCCCGATCCAAGATGGTTCAACGGCGCGAGTGGTCTTCGCGGACGATGGTGCGATCGATCGGAACTGGGACCCATCGCTGCTGAGCCGAGGGGCGCTACTGCAGGGTCAAACGACCGTCCACGGATCGGCCAAGACTTCCTTCGTTTCACTAGCCAGTCCGTCCGGATCCAACGCGGCACAAGCCGTTGAAGGATCGGATCAAATCACGCTTTCCGCGATTCCGGATGGGTGGGCGATCGGCGACACCATCACCATCGCTGGAGTGGATCCGACCGATCCCGCCAGTGACGAGGTCGTCACCATCCGCGAGATCGACGGAGTCACCATCACCCTCGATCGGGAATTAGCTCGAGATCACGTGGCCCCGCGTGAGGATCTGCAGGTGCACGTGGCCAACCTAACGCGCAATGTCGTGTTCGCCTCCGAGAACACCGACGCTCAGCGACGTGCCCACATCATGTTTGTTCACACCAACGATGTTGACGTCCGATACGCGGCTTTCGAAGGTCTCGGACGGACCGACAAGAGCATCGACTTGGAGGACTGGCGTCTCGTCAGTGGTTCGGAGGAATCTGTCGGGCCCGAGCGGACGGAGGTGGAGGATCTGGGCGGATTCAATGTTCGCGGGCGTTATTCGGTGCACTTCCACCGTGGCGGAACAACCGGTGAACCCGGGTTGGTCCAGGGGTCGGTCGTGCGAGATGACCCAGGCTGGGCTTACGTCAATCACTCCTCCAACGTCGACTTTGTCGAAAACGTTTCCCATAACATCACAGGCAGCGCCTACAACACCGAGGCCGGTGACGAGGTCGGTTCGTTCGTGCGCAACATCGCCATTCGCACCGTCAATCCGGAGGGTAATCCCAATCCGGTGGATGTGGAGGTCGATCCAGAGCAAGAACCCGACGCGCGAGTCGCGACCCAGGACTTTGGATGGCAAGGAGACGGGTTCTGGTTTCATGGCCCCGGTGTCACCGTTGAGGACAACGTCGTCTCGGGAGCGTCCGGGCACGCCTTCATTTACTGGTCATTGGGACTGGTTGAAAAAGGTCTCGGAGAAAATTTGGTTGACGTCGCCAACCTACCCAATCGAGAGTTGATCGGACCCGAGGGAACACGCGTTCGTCCCAAACAGGTGCCCGTACCCAGCTTCGATGGAAATACGGCGTACAACGTCCCGCGCGGCCTGAATGTCTATTACCTGCATACCGACAACCGCGACGATAACGACGCAGACTTCGTTGGCGAAGGCATCCTCGCCGAAGTGCCCCAGGCGTACGAAGACGCACTGCAATCGACCTTCTCCAACTTCACCGCTTGGAACGTGCCACTGTCGGGAGTCGTGGCACCGTACGCGGGTCGTTTGACGTTCGACAACATCCGTCTGATCGGTACCGGTGGTGAAGGTTCCGTAGGGATCAAGCTGGACCATTTCGCCAATCAAAACAACTTCACGGTCCGCAATGTCCAAGTGGAGGGCTATGACGTCGGGATTGCCGCGCCTCGGCAGGGCGACGCTCTCATCGAGAACGCCCAGATCGCGGCACGTACAGACATTCGCATCAATGTTCCTGATCAGAACGCCCGTGACTTGAGAATCCGCGATGTCGAGTTCTTACCGCTGACCGATTCGTTCGAAGATGGTGATCCGCGGGTTCACATCGACCTCAATGCGGCATTCGATCTCGGACTGTCGGGAGGTCTGTTCGGCATCGAGGAGGAGTTCTTTGACGAACCGATGCTCCTGGAAGTCCCATCGATCTTTCAGAAGGATCGGATCACGCTGGACATTCCCGGATATGAGAATGTGGGGCTCTACTTTGATGCCCAGTCCCCGGACTTCGTCCCGGTTCCCCGGGGAAGCGAGTTATCGCGGTATGTACCTGACGAGATTGTGGATCTAACAAACGCCCAATTGCAGGACCGCTTCGAGTTCTCGGTTTCCGATGCGGTCACGCCGGAAGATGCGATGACCGATCCTTTGGTTCAAGGAGGTGTCGTTGGGCCCGCCACCGAACCGTTCGCGAACTTCCCGCCCGAACGAGATGCGTACTGGGTGAACTTCCTCGCGGCATTGGATGACAACGACGATGACTTCGAACCCGACGAGGACGAGGAGATTGTCGATGATGAATTGGACGGCGAAGAGGACCTCGATCATGAAGAATGCGAACTCGACCCAGAAGGCGAGGCCGACGAAGACGAAGCCCTCGACGATGACGAGATGGACGGAGACGACATCGACGAAGACCAAGACGCCGAGGAGGGCGAAGGTGGCGACGCAGACGATGAAATGGATCAGGACTTGGGCGGCGACACGGAAGACGAAGGTGAAGTTGGCGACGAAGACGAGGACTCCGAATCGGATGGCGAAGAGCCCGATGACGAGGATGACCTCATCGATGATGAGATAGACGGAGACGACATCGATGAAGACCAAGACGCCGAGGAGGGCGAAGATGGCGACGCAGACGACGACATGGATGAAGACTTAGGCGACGACACCGAAGAGGAAGGTGAAGTTGGCGACGAAGACGAGGACTCCGAATCGGATGGAGAAGAGCCCGATGACGAGGATGACATTGGTGAAGAAGGCGAAGAGGTCCTCGATCATGAAGAATGCGAAGTCGACCCAGAAAGCGAGGCCGACGAAGACGAAGACCTCATCGATGATGAGATGGACGGAGACGACATCGACGAAGACCAGGACGCCGAGGAGGGCGAAGATGACGACGCAGACGACGAAATGGATGAAGACCTAGGCGACGATAGCGAAGAGGAAGGTGATGCTGGCGACGGAGATGAGGACTCCGAATCGGATGGAGAAGAGCCCGATGACGAAATGGATGAGGACCTGGATGACGACAACGAAGACGAAGACCTCGACGATGGTGAAATGGATGGAGACGAGATCGATGAAGGCCAGGACGCCGAGGAGGACGAAGGTGGAGACGTCGACGATGAAATGGATGACGATGTGGGCGACGACACCGAAGAGGAATTTATTGATGATGAAATGGAGATGGACGACGTCGAGGACGAAGGCGATGTGGAGGATGAAGCCGACGAATCGGACTTCGATGAGGATTCGGATGAAAACGCTCGACGGAATCCCGATCTTCCCGAGGACGTCAATGACGATGGCCGCGTGTCCGCGCTCGACGCGCTCGTGATCATCAACCGCCTCAGCCGGAACGCGCCGGGACTACTGGGTGCACTTGCTGACGCGGCCAACCGATACTTTGATGTCAATGGTGATGCTCGAACCAGTGCCTTGGATGCCTTGATGGTCATCAACTACCTCAGCGGATTCCGTTCCAACCTCAACGGCGAGCCCGACTCGATGGATCCGTTGGGCCCAGGTGGCGCGGTTGATGATGACTCGGATGACGTCGACGACGACCTACTCGATGTGCTCGTCAATGACCAGCAACGCTCGCTGAACTAGCCGGTCAACGGCTACCGAATTCGTCCGTTGCCAAGCGGATTCTCCGCGCCAGAATTCACCCTCCCAGCGAAGCGTCTGGGAGGGTCGGCGGTCGAGCGATCAGCGAGCTCGCCAGGGAGGGTCGAACGTGACGGATCAGCCGGCCTCGTTTCCAAGAGCCCCGCGCGAGCCGCGCAAGCACGGCTTCCCCAAACTCCGTTTGCGCAACAAATGGGCCAGGGCGTCGGTTTGGCAGCCATTCCGTTGCGAACTCGGAGAGTTCACCGACGATTGTCGACGAATTTTCCAAATTCGTTTCCAGGGAGCTTGAATCCATTGCAGAACCTGCCACCTGCTCCATGGATCCCGCCGTCCAAGAAAACGATCAACAAGAAGTGTCAGGAAAAGTGCCTTGATGGACATAGGAGACAACACCTATGTCCAAAACTCATGATTGGGTGATCGCGACGCCCAATCCAATCCTGAGCAATATTTCGGGAACGACGCTCTGCTTCCGCAACGGGATGGGGCAATCGTCGCAATGTCCCGTGCTCTCGGTGCGACGGCGAAAGATGCCGCTTGCCGCCTTTCTGGCCATCTCCAAAGATCGTGACTGCTCCATGGCATTCGCCGACGCCGTCAAGGCTGGAGAACATTCGTGTAATTTGTCCGAATTGCGGTAAGATCGAGTCTTGGCGCGCCAATCAATGGTTGGGGCCAGGTGATCCATCACTTCGTAGAAAGGCGCCACGGAGAGAACTGAAAGTGCTTGAAACACATTCGACATCAATGACCGTGCCTTCCTGCGTCCATGACATCCTCCGTCGAGCTGCGTGAATGAAGTTCCCGCTCCATTGCCTTGCCGCTGTCGCCGCGCTGGCCGTCGCGATGCTGGCTCCCCAGATCGCATCGGGGCAGGACAGGGGATCGTCGATGGATGCGGAGACACTGAGTGAAAACCTGCGTGAGCTCGACCACGAACAGTCGGAGATCCGCAGCGAGATTCGCCGACTGCGTGACCATCAAAACCGCCTCGAAGAGTTGCTCCGCATCGTCGAGCGCCAACGCCGACAACAGGCGCAGTGGGAAAGTCTGCAACGACGACTTCAGTCAGACGATCTCAGCGAGAGCCTGTCGAAATCGCTCGAACGACAACGAGATGACCTCGAACGCGAGATCGACGGACTGTGGCAGCTTCGCGTCACCAGCGAGCGACAACGGGACATCGCCGAGCAGATCTCGTTTCTGCGTGAGCACGATGGCAAGCGATCCGAACGACTTCGTGGTCGTCTGGCAATAGCAGCCAAAGATCTCGAAGCTTTGCACGACGGTCTCCAAAGATGGCTCGGCCAACCGCTCGATGACGCATCGGATTCCCGGGCGTTCGAGGAACGGTTGCTCGAGCTCGAAGAGCAGGTCGAAGTCCATTGGGAATTGGTTGAACTCGTCGGCGAGTGGATTTGGGCCATCGAAGTCGAAGCGTTTGACGAGATTGAAGAACTGGAAGAGGAGATCGATGCATTCTTGACGCCCGATTCGGTTGAACCGACCGAGCGCCCGAATCGGCATGTGGATGAACAGAGACCGATTGATGTCAGCGACGAGTCACTCGCGCGGTTCCGCTCCGCAACGCTGCATGAGGATGTCATCCCGATGCTGGAAGCCCACTGCATCGAATGCCATGGAAACGAGGTGTCATCGGGCGACCTCAATCTTCAATCGTTGATCTCCGAGACGCCGCTGGTCATCCATCGCGCGAAGTGGATCGATGTGATGGAACAAACCAAGAATCACGTGATGCCACCCGATGACGCCACGCAGCCGTCCCGGAAAGATCGCGAGCAACTCGTGCTTTCGCTGCACAACCTGATTCATCAATTCGATTACAGCCAGGTTCGTCATCCAGGGCACGAAGTCACCCGCCGGTTGACGCATCAGGAATACGACAACACCGTCAGTGATCTGTTCGGCGTCCCCGTCCAAGTTGCCGCGCGCTTTCCCAAAGAACTCGCCGGATCCAGTGGCTTCCACAACAGTGGCAACACGCTGTTCCTGCAGCCGACGTTGATGGAACGGTACATCACCGCGGCCGACGAGATCGTCGAAACGCTGCTCCCGGTTGAGCCGAAAACCGATCGTCAACGAGCCGCCATCGCCTCCGTTTTTTTGACACCGCCCGCGTCACCTTCGGAGGAAAGCCGCTCGGCCGAATCGGTCCTTCGCCGATTCGTCAGCCGAGCGTACCGAAGGCCACTGGACGAGAACGAGCACACGCGAATCATCGCTCGATATCGCGATCTGACACGGTTTGGAAACAGCCATCACGACGCGATCCGATCCATCGTCCGGCAGACGCTCATTTCCCCAAACTTCTTGCTGAAATTCGAGACGTCCGCCGATGGCGATACAGACCAACGAATCAATGACTGGGAATTGGCGAACCGCTTGTCTTATTTCCTGTGGGCGTCCATGCCCGACGACCAGCTATCGAGTCTCGCGCGATCTGGGTCGCTTCACCGACCCGACCTCCTTCGTGGCGAAGTCGACCGAATGCTCCGGCACCCACGCTCGGCATCGTTGGGTGATCAATTTGCGGCACAGTGGCTGGGGTCGCAGCACGTGGGGACTCGTGTGCGGCTGGATCCGATTGACAATCCGTGGTGCACTGAATCGTTGATGAAGGCGATGCGAGACGAGACATCGCAGTTCTTTCATGCGTTGGTGATCGACAATGAGCCGGTCGAGCGGCTGTTGGACGCCGACTTCACGTTTTTGAACGAGGAGTTATCCAACCACTATGGCATTCGCGGCGTCCAAGGCCCGCAGATGCGGCGCGTGGACCTTCGTGGCAGCTCACGCCGTGGGATCTTGGGGCACGCCAGTATTCTGGCGACGACATCATTTCCGTATCGAACCAGTCCCGTCGTTCGTGGGAAGTGGGTGCTCGACACGTTGCTTGGTACGCCTCCTCCTCCACCACCTCCCAACGTTAGCGAGTTGTCCGACGAAATATTGGAGAACGAGACGCTGACCATTCGTCAAAAATTGGCTCGCCATCGTGAATCGAGTCGTTGCAATGCGTGCCATCGCGAGATGGACCCGATCGGATTGTCGCTGGAGCGATATGACTGGTTTGGCCGCTATCGACTTCGCAGTCAACGGCGTCTGATCGACGACCGAGGGTCACTGCCCAACGGAACGGAATTTTCGGGGCTGACGGGACTCAATGATGTCTTGCGGCAACAGCGTTCGGGCGACCTGATACGGCAGGTCACCCGAAAGATGCTTTCCTACGCACTCGGCAGGCAATTGGAATACTACGACGAGACGACCATCCGCGAGATCCTGGATTCGATCGGCCAACACGACAACCGCTTTCAGCCGCTGATCCACGAGATCGTCCAGAGCTACCCTTTTCAATTCAAACGCAGCCGACCATGAAACGCCCCGCACTTTCGCGCCGAACGATGCTTCGTGGTTCCGCCGTGGCGATCGGTTTGCCACTGTTGGATGTGATGCCATCGGCCGCCGATGACGCCGCAACACCGACTTCCAAAGCCGTTCGCGCCGCATACCTCTACATTCCCAACGGAGTCGCCGATGGTGCCTGGGAAGCCGATCAGGTGGACGCCAGCGGTCGGATCCAGGCACTCAATCCGTGGATGTCACCTCTGGAGTCGCTCAAAGAACAACTCGTCATTCCCCGAAATGTCTGGACGCCGCGAGGAAATGGCCATGGCGCCGGCACAGCAACCTGGTTGACCGGTGGCAACTACGACGACCGAAATATCCGGGCTGGTGGACTGTCGGCCGACCAAATCGCCGCGCGTTCCGTTGGCGATGCGACGCTGCTGCCGTCGCTGGAACTGTCACTCCAAGGGGAGGGTTATTTTTCGAACAGTTTGGTTCGCAATTCAATTTCTTGGTCCGAAACCGGCCCGGTTCCGCGTGATGTGGAACCACGCGTGATCTTTGATCGAATGTTTCGCCGTTCGACGCAAGCTGCCGCGCAAGCGTCCATTCTTGACGAAGTGCTCGACGATGCCCGATCCATGCATCGACGTGGAAGCGTCGACGATCGCCGAAAGATCGATGAGTACCTGCAAGCCATTCGCGCCATCGAGCGACGAATCGCCTTCTCCGATCGCCAGGCAGCGAGGGCGAAAAGAAACCGAGACCTTGATCAGCAACTCCATCGACCGCCGACGGAGATCCCGCCGGATCATGGCGACTACATGCGAACCATGTTCGACATGTTAGTGCTCGCATTCTGGTCCGATGCGACGCGCGTTGCGACGTTCATGCTGGATCACGGACAAAGCAATCGATACTTCAACTTCATCGACGGCGTCCAGGGAACTTGGCACGCACTCTCCCATTGGAAGGACGCGTCCGGAAAGACGGATGACGACGACGGGACGACGTCCTGGGAATCACCCTCCGCCAAACGGGAACAGTACAATCGGGTAAGCCGTTGGCATCATGCGCAAGTGGCCTACTTCCTGAAGCGACTCCATTCGATTCGCGAACCCGATGGAACGACGCTATTGGACAACTCCATGATCCTGTACGGATCGAACTTGGCCGATGGTCATGAGCACGGCGAACGCAATTTGCCGCTTCTGTTGGCGGGTGGAGGCGGCGGCACGATTCGCACCGGAAGACAACTGAAGTTTCATCGTGACACCAGCATGTCCGATCTCCATCTGGCCATGCTCCAGCGGATCGCACCCGGTATTCACCGGTTTGCTGAATCACGGGCACCCATGACGCTGGGCTAGCGATCGAGGCGAATCAGGATGCGAACCTGATTGCGAATCGGTCATTTCAAAGGGTTCATCCGGAGGATCGGTGCGCAACAGGTTTTTTCAAGCAACCGTGGTGGTCCGGTTCCAGAGACCGATGCGTTGTTTGCCGCAAGCGTCACGACGATGTCAGTCGATAGCACATCAGTTTGTCTTGCTCGCGGAGGTAGAGCATCCCATTGGCAATGACGGGATGGGCCCACGTCTTTCCCTTTTGGAAGGCAGGCTCAAACGTCCCAATGACGTCCATCGACTCGGTATCGCAAGACGTCAAGATGACCGTTCCATCTTCGCGGCGCCAGATGATGTGTCCGTCTGCAGCAACCAGAGACGATTCCCCACGACCCGACGCTCGCTCGGGGCCCCACTTGACTTGACCGGTCGCCATCTCGACACAAATCGGTAGACCATTCCCGTTGCCGTGGCCACAGAAAATGTGCCCGTCCACCAACGTCATCCCACCATGTTTGTTCTGAAGATCCTTCGCGTCCAACCAAAGGACTTCCTTCGCACGAACGCCGCCGCCTTCTTGCTGTAGCCGCAACAGCGCCGAACCAGTCCCGTATCCAGTACTGGTGAAGATGTAGTCGCGTTCGATGATCGCCGTCGGAATATTGGCGGTTCCGTTGGCCACACGATCATAACGCCACAGCAACTCACCATCGGATGCTCTCACACCGATCAACCCGCGTCCAACCAATTGAATGTACTGTTTGACGCCGGCGCCGTCGGAGATGATCACCGACGCATAACCCGCACCGTCTTTGAGCGGTTTGCCATTGAGTCCCTGTTCATCGTCGAACGACGGTAGCGTGCAGGCCCAGACCTGTTCGCCGGTTCGCTTGTTGAGCGCCACGACCATGCCTTGCTCGCCACCCGGCGTGCAGATCACGAACTCGCCATCAATGAGCGGTGACTCGCTGTATCCCCAACCACTCATCATCTTCCCACCCCAGTCGGCAAATGGCCGGCTCCAGAGTTGGGCACCGTTTTGGCGACTCAAACAAACGATGCGACCATCGCTACTGACCATGTATAGTCGATCGCCATCGACCGACGGAGTCGTGCGGCTGCCGTTGTACCCGTGTTTGGGTGGCTTCTCCGTGATCGGTTGCCGCCAGATGACGTCGCCGGAACCGGCATCAATCGCCACTACGGACTGTCCATCGTCAAAATTACCGGTGGTATAAATCCGGTCTCCGCTGACGCTGACGCTGGCGTATCCCGCACCCAGGCCGTCGCCGATCCACGCTAGTTCGGGCCCCGCTTCGCCCCAGGCGTCAAAGAGCCCCGTCTCAGCCGACCGATTGGCACGATCAGGTCCACGCCACTGAAGCCAATCATCGGCCCATGAATATGACGTCCCCGCACCGATGAAACAGGCAAGGACCGCGAGTGTGGCCAAGGTGGTGGAAGTTCGGTGCATTTTGAATCCAGATCAGTGATGCTCGGTGCGTGAGAGAACACGCCAAGGTGGGGAACGACCCGAGAAATGTAGCCGATGGAAGCTTGGCCGTGGTTGAACAGGTCCGTCTGGCGTCCGATTCGCAAACGCCAAAAATGGGAGACTCTCGAGACTTCGCGCTGACCGCCGCCAATGTATGGCCAGTGTCTCAGTTTGGGAGCCATTTCGGTGCGAACTCGGAGAGTTCGCCGACGATCGTTCCAAATTCGTTTCCTGGTAACGTCAATTCGATGCAGAACCCGTCACTCGCGAGATGGATCCCGTCGTCAAAGGTGTTGATCAGCGAGAAATGTCAGATTCTTGCGTTAAATTTCTTGAGCACCGGAAGCGACTTGGTAAGGAGATGCAATGCCAGTCGAATCGCATGACCAAGACAAAGCCGCCGATCCCAATGAGGTCTTCCTGCGACTGTGGATTCATCATGAGCCCGAGTTGCGGGCGTTCGTCCGATCTTGCTGCCCGAACGCTCAGGAGGTGGACGACATCATGCAGGAGGTGAGCGTTGCCGCCCTACGAAAGTTCTCAGGTCTCGCTGATCACGCCGCGTTCGGTCCATGGGCGTGTCTGATTGCTCGATACGAAATCCTCTCGGCGCGTCGGCGTTTTGCCCGTGACCGACTGGTACTGGCGGAGGACGTGGTAGAGATGCTGGCCGTGGAAGGGGCTGAGGAGTTGCCACTGCGACAGCTTCAGCTTCGGGCGCTCGATCAGTGCATCGACAAACTGCCGCTCCGGCGACGTGAATTGGCATTGGCAGCCTATGCGAGTGACAGAACCATTCGGCAGATTGCGGTTCAGCTGAAACGGACTGAGGGTTCCCTCTACCAACTTCTGGCGCGCATTCGCAAAGAATTGCATCGATGTATGGTTGAATCGCTCGCTGGAGCGGACTCATGAAGACCGACCAACTGGACCTACTGCATCGATACCTTGACGGGGCGCTCTCTCGCGACGAACTCGATTCGCTCGAGGAATTGCTTCGAACAAGTGCCGAGGCCCGATCGACATTGCGTTCGCTCGCAACCATCGACGCAAAGTGGCAGCAGATCGCGGCAAACGAGTCGCTCGCGTCCCCGGCTCAAGATGTCGTGATGACTCGAATCCGTCCGCGTCGCGTTCCGGAGTGGTTGGCTTGGAGCGCGATCGCCGTTTCATTGGTTGTTGGGCTGATCGGATGGTTTCGCACGCCAACCGAACGCACCATACAGCCCGGTCTGGGAATTGCGAGGGTCATCCGGATCGAGGGCGACCGTCTCGATCAGGCCCTCGCCGCTGGGACGGATTTATTCGCTGGCGACATAATCGCGATGCCGCACGGCTTGATCGAACTGGCGTTTCGTGACTCGGGCGTGCACGTGGTCGCCACGGCCCCACTGGAGCTGAAGCTCGACAGGGATGGGCACGTGTCGCTCCACGAAGGGCAAGTGAAGCTGGTTGTCCCGCCGCAGGGGGTGGGCTTTATCGTGGAGACCGCCCAGCGAAAGTTCGTTGATCTGGGGACGAGCTTCGTCGTCACGGCGAGCACCAAGGGTTCGGAGGTCCTCGTTCTCGATGGTCAAGTGTCCGTTGGCAGCCACGATGGAAGCGCCAATGATCTCATGCGCGAAGGCGAGTTCGCCAAGTTTGCTCAAAGCGGCAAACTGGAACAACGGTCCTCCTCTCGTCTGTCGCTTGCCTTACCCGAACTGTCGCTATCGATCACCGACTTCTCCGGAGGTGAGTTCGAGGGCGTCGTCTTTGGATACGGTAACGCGACGGAGATTCCGAAGGCCAAACTCAGCAAAGATGTCATTGGGCAAGAGCTGATGCCGCTGATTCAATCACGATTCAAGGATCGATCGTGTTTGGAGTCTCTCGAACACGGCGAGCCGATCGGCTTCCGTGGCATTGCGGGGGCGTTCCATGAATTCCCCAAGCGCACCGGACTGACGCCCTACTGGCGTGAAGGTGGCTGGATGGCTTGGTATGGTGGCAGAGTCCGTCCGCCCGGACCGGGGCGCTATCGATTTTGGGGCTACGCCGATAATCACCTTCTGGTGGCGATTGAGGGAAAGGCTTTCTTTGAAGGATCCCGAAGTGATTCTCCGTTTCGAGAACTCGGTATTCCGCGCAGCAATAATCCATCCCTGCCATGTCTGATCGCGAAGGCGGGATTCGCGTGCAGTGAATGGATTGAACTGACAGGCGAGCCCGTCCAACTCGACATTCTTTTCGGGGAGATCGGAGGCAACATCACCTCAGGCCTGCTGCTTGTTGAGCGAGAAGGCGACATCTACGAAGAGACATTTTGGGGCCAGCCGAAATGGCCGCTCTTCCTGACGGCGGTTCCACGTGAAGATGAGGCTGCCGAATTCGAGCAACTGGTCCTTCACTTGGAGGCAAGAACAATGGGCTCCTTTTCCATCTCGGAAGACGCGATCTGGAAAGTGGACCAATGACGCTCGCTCAGATTATGTGGCATGACCATCCCAATTACCGTTTAACCACCTTGCACTCCCATTTGGTTCCGACGAATTCCAAGACAATCATGAAACTGCTTTCCACGCTCTTACTGATTCCGGCACTTGCAGCGACGTGCGGTGCTCAAGAATTCCAATCGCTCTTCAACGGCAAGGATCTATCGGGCTGGTCCGGAAAGTCGGAGTTCTGGTCGGTCCAGGACGGGGCGATCCTAGGCCAAACGACCAACGAGAGACCGACAAAAGCCAATACGTTCCTCGTTTGGCAGGGCGGGGACGTTCAAGACTTTGTGCTCAAAACCAAGGTCCGCTTTTCCGGTAACAACTCAGGCGTGCAATACCGAAGCGAGCGATTCGGCAAACCAGATGACTTCGCCGTCAAGGGTTATCAAGCTGACTTGCATCGAAAGCCCGAAAACTTCGGCATGCTGTACGCGGAGAAATGGCGCGGGATTGTGGCGAAACGTTTTCAGCGGGTGCTCGTAGGCTCCGATGGCGAGTCGGAAGTGGTGGGCGAGGTTGGCGATCGAAACCAGAATCTTGTCGACGCCGACTGGAACGAACTCACCATCATTGCCGTCGGCAATCGCCAGATTCATCAGATCAACGGCGTTACCACCACGGATGTCACCGACAATCATCCGGAAGCGAAACGAAGTGGTGTCCTTGCGCTGCAACTGCACGCGGGCGCTCCAATGACGGTCGAGTTCAAGGACATTCGCCTTCGACAACTGACGGGAGAGAACGCCAAGGCGGCGATCGAGGCAGTCACCGTCAAAGCCGGCAATGCCGCCACGCCGGTGGATCGCATCAAGGTCGCTGAGGGATTCCAAGTCGAACTGCTGTATTCCGTCCCCGGTGACACACACGGCTCATGGGTCAACCTCTGCACGGATGACCAAGGACGTTTGTTGGTCAGCGATCAATTTGGCGGGCTCTATCGGATTGAGCCGCCTCCGATCGGTGAAACTCTCCGTGAGTCCGATATCGAACCGGTCCCGGCCGATATCCGCGCCGTCAATGGAATGGCCTGGGCCTTTGGTGCCCTCTATGTCGGCGTCAACGACTACGAGAACAAGATCCCCTCGGGTCTCTACCGGATCACCGATAGCGATGGTGATGATCAACTCGATCATGTCGAGCTATTGCGAGCAATGCAGGCGAGGGGAGACCATGGCGTTCACGCCGTCGTACCGAGCCCCGATGGCCAGTCGCTGTTTCTCATCACCGGAAACGGAACGATGCCCACGGAACTGGCCGATTCGTCGCCGGTGCCTCGGGTATGGGGCGAAGACCACTTGGTACCGAGCTTCCCAGACGGCCGTGGTCACAAACGCGGGGTGCTGGCGCCCGGTGGAATCATTTACCGAGTCGATCCCGACGGAAAGTCGTTTGAAGCGTATGCGTCCGGTTTTCGAAACATCTTCGATGCGGCGTTCAATCGCGATGGCGAACTGTTCACATACGACGCCGATATGGAATACGACTTCAACACGCCCTGGTACCGCCCGACACGCATCTGTCAGGTCGTCAGCGGAGCGGAATATGGTTGGCGAAATGGAGGTGGAAAACGACCGCCGTTTTATGCCGACAATCTTCCCCCCGTTCTTGATATTGGCCCCGGCTCACCGACGGGAATGACGTTTGGCTACGGCGCCCAATTTCCGGCCAAGTACCAAGACGCGCTGTACGCGCTCGACTGGAGTTGGGGCAAACTCTATGCGGTTCATCTGCAGCCGGAGGGAGCCTCCTACACGGCGACGAAGGAAGAATTTCTCACCGGTGCACCACTGCCGATCACCGACGCGATCATTCATCCCGATGACGGGGCGATGTACTTCACCATCGGCGGCCGAAAAGTGCAATCCGGACTCTACCGAGTCACCTACGTGGGCGACGATCCGACCGAACCGGTCGATCATGCTCCCATGATCACCGAAGAGACCAAGCGACGTCATCTGCTCGAGTCCTTCCACGGAAAACAGGATCCGCGGGCGGTCGACGCATCCTGGAACGAACTTGCCAGCGATGACCGGTTCATCCGTTTTGCCGCACGCACGGCGCTCGAGCATCAGCCGCTTGCGAGTTGGGCGGACAGGGCACTGCGGGAATCCAATCCCGAGTTGCAAGTCGAGGCTCTGCTCGCTCTGGCGCGGGTCAGCGGCGTTTGCCCCCAACATCGCGACGAGACGACGGCCGACGTCGACATGGCAATTGGGCAAGGAATATTGAATGCACTCCTTGCGATCGATGCTTCTAAACTCGACGCGTCCCGAGAACTGACCCGGCAACGCACCCTGCAGATCACACTCAACCGATTTGGGCGGCCCGATGACGTGACGATACAGAACTTGATCGAATCCATCGATCCAATGTTTCCGTCTGAATCCGCCGAATTGAACTGGCTACTTTGTGAGACACTCGCTTGGTTGGAGTCTCCAAAGGTCGCCGGCAAAGCCATGGCGCTGATCGAGGCGGCGCCGACCCAGGAAGAGCAAGTGCAATATGCCCGTTCGATCCGCATGTTGAAATCAGGATGGACCCGTGAGTTGCGGACTGCTTACTTCGAGTGGTTCTTGAAGGCCGCCAACTACCGCGGCGGGGCCAGTTTCGAGAAGTTCATTGAGTTCATTCGGAATGACGCCGTTGCGTCGCTCGACGAGTCCCAACGAGAGTCACTCAAGGATCTGTTGGCGAAGAAACCGATTAAGAAGTCCGCACTGGAGAATCTCGGCGAAGTTTTCGCGGGCCGACCGGAGAAGCAATGGACGCTGGATGAGTTGTCATTGGCGGCACGCCATAATCTGAAGCAACGGGACTATGCCAACGGGCGCAAAATGTTTGCCGCGGCGGCGTGCTACGCCTGCCATCGTTTCGGCAACCAAGGCGGCATGACAGGTCCCGATCTGACATCGGCCGGGCGTCGCTATTCGGCCCATGACTTGCTTGATCAGGTGATCCATCCGAGCAAAGTCATCAATGATCAGTTCTCGTCGGTGATGGTGCTGACCGACGAAGGTACGATCCACACCGGCGTGGTCGTCAACATGAAGGGTGATCGCATCACGCTGAACACGGACCTGACCGATCCGAATCAACGAATCAGCATCGATCGAAATACGATCGAAGAGTTGGTCGTATCGAAGACGTCGCCGATGCCGGCGGGCCTATTCAATCGGATGACCCAAGACGAGATCCTCGACCTCATCGCCTACCTCATGAGCGGTGGTGATTCCGGACACGAACTCTTCGTGCAGTAGCGATCCGCTACCGCGGCGTGCGTTTGGTCGAGCTCTTTTCGAGAAGTGCCCTCTTTTCATGTATTTCGAGATTGGCCGGCCGGGTCCGAGAACGATGCACGAAGTGTTGTCAGTTGTCGCCCCGCCGTCGAGTGTTCACCGCCGCAAACACGCGGTTCAAAATCGTAACGACGGTGATGACTGGAACTCATCATCGTCGAGATCGACAGATCTCGTCGCGGGATCATCGACGTGGCGACGTGATGTGTCCTGATCTGCCATCGACGAGTCTGACAGCGAGTTGATGACCATCAAGGCATCCAAGGCTGTCACGGTTTGATCCCCGTTGACGTCGCCGCGAAGTGCCACTGTGGGAATGTCACTTTGATCCTGTCCCAATCGTGGACCCTCTGTTGCTTCGCCTTGCCGCGCATCCCGATTGATCATGTTGATCACCGTTAACGCGTCGAGTGCCGAAACACGACCGTCCGCATTGACGTCCATTGCAGGATTCTCGAGCCCGCGCGAAGCCGAAGGCGGTGAGAACCGCGATGACGTGCTATCCGCCTCCAAGACAAAATCGATGGAATTGGTCACGCCTAACTTGGTTTGGGAAGCCCGATAAGATCCATCGTTGGACTGATCGAAGTGGTTGCCATCACGATCGGTCGCACTAAACCGAAACCGCAATCGCTCGCCGGGCTCAAGAACGAATGACGTTGCGATTCGGAATGCGATGTAGCCTCCGTCAGAAATCCATTCGGATTGGAGTGTTGGCGCCGACATCGAACCAGTTGTTTTCGCGATAGGGCGTACATCCATCACCGGTGAGTTTCCATCAGAATCCAAATCGTATCGGACCTCGCCGCCTCGGAGATCGATGGCCGCCGAGCCCACGTTGACCAACTCAATTTGCGCATCAATCTCGTCGGTCAACTTCGATGGTTCGCGGTTACGGTACCAAACTTGGATGGGTGGCTCACTCGAATCTGTCGGTGGATCCGGTTCCGTGTTGGCGGGTGGTTTCGGTTCGGAATCGGGTGGCGGAGGTGGAACGGTCGTGTCCGAACCCGGAAAGTGAACATCGATCCGATTGCTAGGTGACAAACTGGTTTGCTCCGCCTGGAACGATGAATCATTGGCTTGGTCAAAGGGCAATCCCTGCTCGTTCGTGATCGTAAACCGAAATCGCGCCTTCTCGCCTGGATGGAGTATCAACGACGCTCGTATCCGAAACGCGACGTAGCCGCCTGAGGCGACGTAGACACCTTCGATCGCGCCATCAGACACGTTGAGTGGCCTTACGCGTACGTCGGGGTTCAATCCGTCTGGGTCGAAGTAATATCGAATCTCGGCGTCCTGATAGTCCCGCGATTGGCCACCGGAATGAATCAAGTCAATCTGGGCCTCCACTTCGTCGGTGAATCGATCCGCGACGCGATTCCGGTAGTCCAACCGGCTCGATGCGAGTGCTGGAGGATCACCTGAATTTGGCGGGTTCACTGGCTCCGGCTCGTCAGGAGGGTCGACGGCGGGAGGATCCACATCAGGAGGATCGCTCGAACCCGGATCCAGCAACGACGAGAAAACCAAGTCGATCGCGTCGGTACTGGCCAAACTGGTTTGGGATGCGATGAATGAGCCGTCGTTGGACTGGTCGAAGGCGGCGCCATGTTGGTTCGTTACGGAGAAACGAAATGCGAGTCGTTGTCCGGGCAGCAGTGGCTCCGCGTTCGAGAAGTGAAAAGCGAGGAAGCCGTCGTCGACAAACGAGCCGTCAAGGCTCACGCTCGTATCGTCAAGAACTCGCACCGACACAACAGGCGTTTCACCATCCGGATGGAAGTGGTAACGCAATTCGGCATGGGTGAGATCGACCGCTACTGAATCTGTATTGACCAGCTCCACCCTTGCCTCAACTTCCTTGGCCGTGACGGCGGGGGCACGATTGCGATAGAGCACTTCAATGCTTGGTTCACTTGGCGGGACGCTTGGCGGTTCAGGGGGATCCGTGCCGGGCGGATCCGCACCGAGTTGGTCCAAAATTCGATTGCCAACGATACGGACATCCCCGATGATCTCGATGGCATTACCAAGTTCATCGCGTTGATAGAGGTGGATCAGCTCGGTTGATTTCGTGCTACTAAAGGCACTGCGTTGGAACACGTTGTCTTCAATCAAGACGTTCTGGACGTTGATCGATTCGTACCAGAGTTCCTGCGCGAGGTTCAACTTGATCGGTGGGGCGGCAATGCCAGAGAACGCATTGTCCTGAACGACGACATGGCTCGTCTGAACTAAAACACCGTGGGCACGAGTTTCTCGAAACACGTTGTTGCGAATCACGACGCGCCCGCCGGATGCGTCCACGTTTCCCAGGTAGGAACCCACACGAACCTGCGATGGAATCGACTCAAGCTGAACCTCGTGAATGATACCCGACTCACGTTGCGAATCCTTTGATAAACGGCTCTCCGCCACCACGCCGTACTGACCATCCACGAAAATCACGCGATCTCCGACGGATCCCCAACGACTCAGGCTGGCGCCCCGGTCGATCTTCGTCACTTGTAACGTGTTCGTGTTTCGATCAATTCCATCCACTTTCCAGTAGTTCCCCTTGATGGTGATCTTGTCGTCGCCGTTGGGGCCGAAACGCGAGTTCTCGATGACGATATCCCCGCCATTGGCGTTGATATGCACAGCATCGGACGACACACCTAGGAAACCCAACTGGCTGTTGTCGTCCCCGATCTCAATTTGATTAACGTGCAACCCACGATTCAGTTCACCGGCGATCGCCATGCCTGGAATGTTGATGAACTGCAGTGCCTGCAGTGTGATGTCTTCGAGATTCGTCCAGTGGTCCAGCAGAATCCCATGCCCGGCGTTGTTCTGGTGCAAGAGCCAAACGTGATCCCGATCCGGTTGGAACGGATTCGTATCTCGGAGCAGTCCGGACGTGGCCACGAAACTACCATCGCGATAGACAAAGTTGTTGTGAGGTCGTCCGCGGTTCGTGAATAGTTCGCTGTATCCATCCGAATCGAGCTGCCACTGACCATCGACCGCAACGGATGCTGATCCGACGGTCACCAGTGAGACATCCTCGGCAGGGAGTTGATCCAGTCGCGGACGGTAGGCGGGCAGCACGTCGAAGCGAATGCCAGCTGGACCATCGTCTTCCACAACGGCCGCGATGCTGGAGAGCAGCGTCGAACCTTGGAGCCGGCCGTTTTGGAGAACAAGCCGCTGGCTATCGACAATGCGTATCCCCAGCGTTGGCTCCGTGAAGAGCAATGTCGAGCCGTTCAGATCCACCGTCACGTCGTGGAGGCCCCGAAGAGTCAGGTGGGCCTGCTGCTCGTACGGTCCGACATCGTGCTGCGTCCCGGCAGCCGGTGGCGTGAGTTCAAATACATGGCTCAGCGGAAACAAGATCGTCCTAGCGTCACGCCGGACGGCCTCCGCCAAGTGTTGATGAAGAAACTCAAATGCATCGACGCCATCGGATGGAGATGGAATCGAGTAGGTCCATCCAACCACCGACGGTTTCAGAACGACCGCGGTGATGGGGTCGCCCAAGGTGCCTTCATTGCGAACCACCAGGTCGAGATCGCGTGCCTGTGATAGGACTGGAGACGTGGCTGGTACCGACGTCGCACGCTTGAAGGCGGAGTCGTTTCCGCTCGAGTCGATGACGCGGTCACGAATGCTCGTCGCTTGCGGTGTTACCTGGTTCGTTGCCGACGCCGCCTCATCGAACGTCCGCAAATCCGAACCAGACGCGGAGGCTGAAGGGTCGCAAACGGTCGAGACATGGGCCGACGCAAGCAAATCGTCACTTTCCGTGACGCCACCGATCGAGCACAAGCAGAATCGAGATTCAACGGACTCGTATCGCAAACGCCTTCGGAATAACGGAAGCATGACACGCTCGCTGCTGCCCGCGGGTACTCAATCGCAACTCCAACCGTGGCGTAATCTAGCCGAGATTCTGCGTGTCGCTCACCGAAAGTTGACGCCGGTTGATTCCACGTCGCTGTCGGTCAACAACGGTCGCGGGGCGGGCGTAGCGCTATCGCAAAGGAATGGGCAATCAACATCTTTCCGTGCCACGTCCTGCGGAACGGGAATAGCCGTGCGAAATCAGTCCAAGAGCGAATCGCTCCAAGGAGTCGTATGGAAGTCACTCACCGATCTTGCAAAACAGCATAACCAACCGCAAGTTGGCCGATTGTCTTCAACGTGAAGCTGTGTTGTGCCATCAAGGCACGCAACTGATCGAATCGTTGCTGGATTTTAATTGTCGCCTGTCTTGAGCATGGGTTCCGCCAGAACTATTATCGCTCTTCACAGATTTATTGATCCACAACTCTCACGATGCTGTTCTCGGCTTGTATATATGCACCTTCGCCCCATTTTCCGCTTAGCATTCGCCATCTCCTTGATTGTTTTGAGTCGTCAACAGTCGATCGGTTCCACCGTTTACTCGACGGGTTTCGAGTTGCCGGAGTTCTCGCTAGGACCATTTGTCGATCAAGGAGGTTGGACAATTGGTGGAAGCAATGGTGCGATCGATATCGTTTCGTTCTCAAATGGCGGGGTTGCATCGGTTCAAGTGGACGCCGCCCTTGCTGGTACGACGCAAACTGGCATCAGACACGATCAACTAATTACAGCGGATACCGTTCGTGTCGAAGCTGACATCTTTCTTTCGCCATCCTCGAACTCTAGTGCTTGGCAGTTCGCGGCGATTGGGCCGGGCGAACCAAATGCAAACTATATCGCTGGAATCAACCCACTTCCGAATGGACAGCTTCAAGTGATTACACCTGGATTTCCCTCCACCGCGAATGGACTCTTGCCGCGTAACCAGTGGAACAACGTGGCGCTCGACCTAGACTTCACGAGTCAAACTTATGATGTGATTATCAACAGCATACCAACGCTGTCGGATATACCTTTTTTGACAGGTCAAACGCAATTTGCCGCGGGTGTCTTCAACACTTTTGGTGGAGGTGACGAAACTGGGTTCGCCGATAACTACATCGTCAGCGCGGTGCCCGAGTCATCCTCATTGCTTGCAATGCTAGGCTTTGGTTTAGCGTCAGCATTGAGAATGCGAAATCGTCGTAATGCCGATCAGCGATGGGTTGCAAACGTGACCTGAACCCCAATCGCAGGATCGAGATCGACTAAAGGCGAATTACGGACGATCCCGACCAAACGTCACTCGCACGCCGTCTTCGGAAGACTGTTCAGTGAGACGTCTTTCGGAGTCATTGATCCACGTGAGCCTCAGGAGCCTCAGGAGCCGCAGGACCGGAGATCGTCCGTAAGTGACGTTACCTCATGCTGCCAAGGCAAGCAATCGATCGATATATCGGCGGATTTTGTTTGATTCAGCGCGGAGTGGGGAGCTGGCCATGAGAAAGCTCTCTTGCGAATTGTCATGCGATGGGCGAGTTTGGCAACTCTGACAAAACGCCGCTGAAAGACTCAAAGCCTCCCGTGACACCGCAAATTCGGTCGGCGAGCCGTTACGAGCTCTTTATTCATACGCATCCCGATTGCGTGATCTAGATGCTCCGGCGTTTGATCGTCATGCGATCGACTACCATTCCTGCCGATTCTTAGCACGATTGATCAGGCTGATTCGATTCGTGCCACATTCGCGGGGACGCCCACGTTCGCCCGTTTTGTAAACCTGCAGGTTACAAACAGTTTGGCATCACGACGAACCTTCTTTACGCAGGCTGCGCCCTCAACCAGGAGCGGATGCAACAGCGTCTTAGCTGCATGGGCGCCGTCAGACACAACAACGCAGGCGGTCTCGCTGCCAGGGGCGCGAAGGTGTCGGAGGACTTGCGGAGCTAATTCTATCGCGAGCTGGTGTTTGGTGGGAATTCCGAGTCGTAGCGAGCCGCCAGGGCGTTGATGTCGACTATTCGAACATACGGACCAGTGCTTTGTTCCCGTTGAAACTTAGGGTTCCCTCAATGAGCCGAAGGGCGTTAGCCCCGGTTATCGCGGTGGGAACCGCGGCTAACGCCCTTCGGCTAATCCCAAAATTGAATTGGCACAGAGCACTGGAAAGCAATGGCAATCCAAACACACCGAGGATTGGATTTGAAAGCAAGATCCTCAAAGAGACCCAGTTGTGACCAAGAAGCGTCCCTTGCCAGGATGAACATCGAAGCCAGCAGCATCAACGAAGCGGTGCCATTTGCCGACCGACTGCAGCAGCCAGTGAAACCCATCCAAATCGTCTTTGCCGTAAGTCGACTTTGGTTGTCGTGCCGGGAAAGTATGGATTTCGACCAATGTTGAGCTGTTGGCGGTCGACCGCCGGACTACGTCTAGCCATCCTTGGTACCGTGGTTGTTGGACTGTCCGAGACCAACCATTTTCCACGCGAGGCTTTTTCGTGGTTACATCAATTCACGATGAATATCCGATCGCGAAGGTTGCAGTAAACAACGGGCTGGTTTCGAGAATAAGCCAAATACGTTCGCCAGTCGGCAAGCGGCGCCCACCGTCCGGTGACAACCGATCATCGTTTGACTGTTTCCACTCAGAATCCCTCCAACTCGGCAACGCGGCCGAGGATGCCGATGCCGTATTTTCCTTGTCGACGACCGCCGGTGGTGACGAATTTCCGCACCAGTGGAATGGCCGGTTTGCCCATCCAATCCAGCACGTTGTGCAACATGGTCTCGTTGTGGGTGCCATCGCTCATCAGCTCTTCCAGGCACGCCAAACCGACCTGAGTCTGACCAAGCTTCACCAAGGTCCAAGCGGCCATCATGCGGACTTCGTGCGCGTCGTCGGCGAGCGCTCGCTGCAGCTCAGGCATCACCGACGCAGACTCTTGTTCTAACAAGTGCAATCCAACGACAGCCCACCATCGCATTCCTTCATCCGCGTCGAAAAGTTGTTGCGCCAACGCATCGAGATTGCTTGGGTCTCTCGCCAACGAGATGTCGGCGGCATCGAGGTACTTTGCCAGCGGATAGAGCTCCGGATCCCTGGCCATTTCGTAGATCGTCAACCCGTTCTCAACCGCTCGGCGCTCCCGCATTTTTTCCGGCAGCAGCCCCGTGTCATAGAGCTCCAATTGTTTTTGACGCATTGCCGATCTCAGTTCAGCGATCTTTTCTTGGTGCGCCGGATCGTCGATTAGGTTATGCACATTGTCGAAGTCCGTTTCGTTGTCGTAGAACTCCTCGGAAACTCGTGGCCGGAAAAACCGTCCGGTAGTTTCGTTTGTTTTTCCAGCGCGGTGGTGAGCTTCCCAGGCCGGTGTCGCCGCCGCTTTCCAAAGGTATGCCAGATGCTGGCCGGCGGGCGCGTACGGCATGTAGTTCTTGTGGTATGAAAATCGGGCATCTCGCATCAAACGAACATGATCCAGACGTTCGTCGGCGCGTTCGCGAAAGCCGAGGTGATGCTTGGGAGCCGGCTCTGCTGCGTCACCCAAGAACACGGTGCCTTGGAAAGTCGATGGGATCGTCGCGCCAGCGAGACTCAACCATGTCTTGGGCATGTCGACAAAACTAACAATGCGATCGACCGTCGAACCGGGACCGGATGCCGGGTACCACTGCTTGTATTTCTCCGGAATGCGAACGATGAGCGGGCAGTGGACGCCGCTCGAATACAGGAAGCGTTTGCTGCGCGGCATGACGCCGCCATGGTCGGAGTTGTAGATAATGATCGTGTCGTCATAGAGACCATCTTCCCGGAGCGCATCCAACGCGGCCTTCACACGCTGGTCCATCTTGGCGACGGCGCCGGCATACTTGGCGTAGTTCTTTCGAATTGCCGGCAGGTCAGGATGGTAGGCATACAGTTGGATGGTCGACGGATCACGCGGCGGGTCATCGACGCTCCCGTGGGCACGACTCTCATGACTCTCGCCAATGTTGACGACCGCAAAGAACGGTTGTCCTTCGCTTCGCATCCGCCACCCGTACTGCGTCTGTCCTTTGCCGCCTTTGTAGTCCCAACACGCTTTGTCATCGCGGCCGCCGATGTTGTAATCGGTCTTGCTCGGGTTGGACGTGTGATAGCCGGCGGACCGGAGCAGATCGGGATAGTACTTGATCTGGTCATGGGGGATTTCATTGCGACTTCGCATGGGTTGTGTCCCATTGGAAATCGCATACATGCCGGTAATCCAGCATGACCGTGTGGGAGCGCAGACGGCGGCATTGTCGAAACAATGCGTGTATCGAAATCCCTCGCGAGCCAATTGATCAATCGCCGGCGTTTCGGCGTTCTTGCTGCCGTAACAACCGACCCACGAGATCCCGTTGTCTTCACTGGTGATCCACAGAATGTTGGGTGGCGTCTCGTTCGCCACACCCGAATTGAGGTTGGTCAATGAACAGACAAGCAAAAACGGAATGCAAGCCAGGCAGCGATCTCGGGTCACAATGAGCTCCGTGATGAAGAAATCCAAAGGATAGAAGTGATGGCCGCATTGCAATTGCTGGCCACGGCTGCCCATCCTAGTCCGAAAGCGGATCACGGGGTTGTGGTCTCAGTCGATCGACGTGTCCACGACGCCATCACGAGTCGGTCCGGCTGACGAAACCGAGGGAGTCGAGAATCGACATCGTTGGAATCGACCGCCGACTTGCCGGTTTGTCGAGCTGAGTGCCGCTTCGTCGCGTGGGGCGTGAACGATTCCGGGACGGCCACATCCATTCATGCTGACGACGTGAATTCGTCGTCACTCAAATCCTTTCTGCGGGATGATGATACGTTCGTCTTGTTGCCACAACGACGCCGTCTGAGCACCGATGAAGGCGGCCAAGACAACCACCACCAGGACGGCCAACACAAGGGAGGCATAGCGATACACCGTCGCACGACCTTTGTTGTGCCGCGGTCGCCTTTTGTTGGCCGATCGATGTCGAGATTCGGTTTCCTCGTCATTCGCGATCTCCAGACCTTGCTCGGAGTCCATCACCGACAACAGCTCATTGGCCACTTCGTGAGTCGACGGATGAACCTGTTCGAACTCAGCGAAATCGGGACCGATCGCACGACCATCGATCGCCGGCCTTCCCCTTGCGGTATCCAGTGCGGCACGAAGTTCCGGCTTCATCCACGCAGTGGACAAAATTTTGGAATGGTGCATGCAGTAGCGACGCAACTCAACAAGCAAATTGACTAATTCGGAAGGCTCCCCCTTCACATCGCGAAAATCAAACGGCACCCGGTGATCGCGCTGATCAATCTCCCGCAGGAGCCGTGTTCGCATCGTCGCGACATCAACGGACTCGCCATCGCGTGGCCAAGTCACCTTGATGATTCGTTCGCCGGAAAGGATATCGAGTTGTTTTTCCGATTGAGACATGAAGCAACGCGAGATGGTCTCGAAAGCACAACCTGATTCCGCCTCGTCATGCTCAAGGCGGCGACAACGTCCGAATCCTACGCATTGTTGTGTTGCTCGGCAAAGACTAGTCCGCAGCACGGAATCATCTTCTTACAGATATCCCCGGGTCTTCACCGAAACAACACAAAAGGGGCCCGTGATCCACCTCTAGCGCCGTAGCGGTGCAAGCCGGTCTTCATGCAATGCACTAATAAGCTTTGCGCAACGACCATCCGTCCGACACGAATTTTAAATGACGCGTCGCTAGGATCCTCGCAGCCGTGAGGACGCGGCCGGAGATCGCGATGCATCTGTCGCCCTCCTCCAACCAATCCATCGGAATTGGCAATGCAACCACACCGGTTTGGGCGCCAGGGCACGGTATCGGTTCGAACACTTCTGATTAGTGATGTGCATTTGGGTTGCAAGCACTCGCAGGCGGCAGAGTGCTTGCGATTTCTTCGCAGCTATACGCCGCAAACCCTTTACATCGTTGGTGACTTCATTGATGGATGGAAGTGCAACAAGGGTTGGCAGTGGTCGACCGAATGCGATGAAATCGTTGCGTTGATCGAGTCGTGGATTGGTGGTGGCGTCCGCGTGTTCTATGTACCCGGCAACCACGATTCATTCCTTCGTCAACAACGTTATCGGCGATTGCTGCCGGAGATGATGAGATCGGTTCAGATTGCCGACGAGTTCATCTTTGAGTCCGCCCATGGTTGGCGTTTCTTGGTCACTCATGGCGATCGATTCGATTTCTTTGAAACAAAGATTCAGTGGGTCAGCAAAGGGACATCATCGCTTTACGATGCGATCTTAAGTTTGAATTGGTGGTATTGCTGGTATCGACGCGCGTTGTTTGGGCAGGCGAAGTCGTTTGCAGCTTCCTCTTCCTCGTCTTTGTCGGTGACGACGAACCCTTACGCCGTTTGCGCCACGTTGAAGGATCGAGTCAAACGGGGTGTTCGATTCATCAGTCGATTTGAGTCATCGATCAGCCGTCACGCTCTCCTTCGCGGATGCGAGGGCGTCATCTGCGGGCACATCCACACGCCGGACATCCAACGCGACGGCCAGAGCATCTACCTGAACACAGGCGATTGGGTCGAGAACTGCACCGGCTTGGTTGAACACCTCGATGGTGCGATCCATCTGGAGTCCGCCTTCCTCCCGCCGAGGCAACTGGTCCTGGAGCCACATCCGCGTTGCCGGGCAAGCGCCAATGACTCCGCCGCTTAAGGAATCAGATGCCAACTTCTCAAGGTCGTCGTACCGAATATGACACTCCTATCCCGTCTCAAATGAAGAGGTAACAGTCCATGGGTTTCCGCTGGCTTTCTCAACGATGTTTCAATGCGATCCACCAATCGAACCTGGTCTACAATACCTGTTGGGAGGACCCCCACCTCGACCGTCAAGCACTTGAGCTGAGACCGTCGGACACGGTGTGTTTGATCACATCGGCCGGCTGCAACGCACTTGACTACGCCTTGCAGCAGCCGGCCGAAGTCCATGCCGTCGATCTGAATCCGCTGCAGAACGCGCTCTTGGAACTGAAGATCACTGCGATCCGATACCTTGATCATGCGGATGTCTTTCAGCTGTTTGGTCTTGGGCGACATCCGGATTGGAGGCAACTCTATTACGATCAGTTGCGACCCAACCTGGCCAAACGCTGGTGCTGGGTGTGGGACCGTCGCATCAACTTTTTTGACGGCAGTCACCGACGTCGAAGTTTTTACTTCCGAGGAACCTCGGGGCTGTTCGCTTGGTTGATCAACCGCTACCTCGATCGCTCGGCTGAGCTACGGTCCGCCGTGACGGCGCTTCTGAATGCCGACTCCATCGAGCATCAACGCGAAATTTATTCACGTTATGACGTGGATCGACTGCTGTTCAATCGGCCGATGCGATGGATGCTGCGTCGCGATACCACCATGGCGATGCTGGGCGTGCCTCGCAGCCAACGAATGCAAATTGAGCGACAATATCCAGGCGGGATCGCCGAGTTCATCCAAGATCGAATCCGACACGTGTTCCAATACACGTCGCTAAAGCAGAACTATTTTTGGCGGGTTTACCTCACGGGTGCTTACACACCGCAGTGCTGCCCGGAATACCTCAAGCGGGAGAATCACGGCCGACTCCGCGGTGGCTTGCTGGATCGCATCACCACACACACTTCATCGATCAGCCAGTTCCTTCGCGATCACGACGGCGCAATCTCACGTTTTGTTCTTCTTGATCACATGGACTGGTTGTATGAGCGCAGCCCCGAGGCATTGCAACTGGAATGGCAGGCGATCGTGAATCGGGCCACCGACTCCGCGCGCGTCCTCTGGCGGAGTGCCGCCATGAATGTCGACTTCGTCGATCCGCTCGAGGTCAAGATCGATGGTCGCTCCACGGTCGTCGGGCAGTTGCTGCGTTACAAATCGGACTTGTCATCCCGCTTGCATGTAGCCGATCGGGTCAACACGTACGGAAGCTTCTACATTGCTGATTTGCAAAAGGACGCCGCATGACGAGACTGACCGCTGACCTGAGAGTGCTGAAGCAACTCGTGTTGAGCCCAACCCGGGGCAACACCCATCAGGAACGGCTCGACAGCTTTTACGGGAATCAGGCCGATGATTATGACGGGTTTCGTGAACGCCTACTCCACGGCCGACGCGAACTCATCGATTCGCTTGCCTTTCCGGCCGGTGGCTGCTGGGTCGACCTCGGATGTGGCACCGGACACAACCTGGAATTGGCCGGAACGCGAGGCACCGCACTCTCGCAAGTGCACTTGGTGGATCTTTCAAAATCCTTGCTGTCCGTCGCCAACCGCCGTGTGCAAAGGCTCAAGCGACAGGGCGTCACCACGCACCTGGCCGACGCCACGACGTTAAAGCTGTTGGACGGCCAAGCCGATCTTGTGACGTTTTCGTATTCGTTAACGATGATCCCCGATTGGTTCTCGGCGATCGAGAACGCCCTGTCGATGCTAAAGCCCGGCGGAACGATCGGCGTGACGGACTTCTATGTGTCGCGAAAACATGCGTGCGATTCGATGCGTCAACACGGGTGGGCACGACGCACGTTCTGGCCGCTTTGGTTCGCCTCAGACAACGTTTTTTTGAGCTCGGACCACCTGCCCATGCTCATGCGAAGATGTCAGACGAAGTACCTACGGGAGGCCTGCGGGCACGTACCTTATTTACCACTGGTGCGCGCACCGTACTATGTCTGGATTGGGCGAAAGTGAGGGAGCTCGTGATCTGCGTCGCCTCCAATTCGAGTAGGCTATGGCGAAACGAGTCGGATTGATTCTCTCCCGCAAGACAGGTCCAACACCGTGTACCGACAGTCTCTATTGGTCTGCTGGATCGGCCTTGGCGTGTTGTTGCCGCAGGCATGGGCCGTTGCAACGCCATTGAAGGTGTTCGTGTTGGTAGGGCAGTCGAACATGCAGGGCCATGCTCGTGTTCGGACGCTTGATCACATGGGCATGGACCCACGAACGGAACCGATGCTTCGTGAACTCGTCGAAAGTGACGGGACGCCACGAGTCTTTGAAGACATTTCCATCGCCTATCTATCGTCCAACGGAGAGAAGCGAGGCGCGCTGACGACCGGATACGGGGCCGATGACGACAAGATCGGCCCCGAACTGACGTTCGGCGTCCGCATGCGTCAGGCGCTCGGCGAGCCCATCCTGATCATCAAGTCGGCGTGGGGTGGCAAGAGTCTGCACACGGACTTCCGCCCGCCCAGCGCGGGACCGTATGCGTTCAAACCGGCGCAGATCGATCGATTGCGGTCACAGAACAAAGACATCGTTGAGGTTAAAGAAGCGAAGGTCGAGGCGACCGGATTCTTCTACCGACAAATGATCAACTACGTTCGAGATACGCTTGGGGCAATCGAACATGCATCGCCGCACTACGATCCCGACCAGGGTTTCGAGCTGGCTGGCTTTGTTTGGTTCCAAGGTTGGAACGACATGGTCGATAGCGGAACGTACCCCGAACGTGACCAACCCGGTGGTTATCAGAAATATAGCGAACTGCTGTCCCACTTCATTCGCGATGTGCGCCGTGACTTGGGCACTCCGGATCTTCCGTTTGTCATTGGGGTCATGGGTGTCAATGGACCTGTCGCGGACTATCCGCCCGATCGCCAGCGATTCCGAGCGGTCCATCAAGGTTTCCGAACCGCGATGGCGGCACCAGCGAACGCTCCCGAGTTTCGGGACAACGTCGCCGCCGTCCTGACGGAGCGTTACTGGGATATGGAGCTGGATGGACTCCGGCGACGGGAAGCCAAACTCAAGAGCAAGCTCAAGGAAATCCAACGAAGCGAGTCGCTCGGTCGCCAAGAACAGCAAAGGCGGCTGCAGTTGCTCCGGGATGAGGCGTTCTCGCCGGCAGAGCTGAGAATCCTAGATGCGGGGGTCTCCAATTTGGAGTTTCACTACCTAGGGTGCGCCAAAATCATTTCTCAGATCGGTGTTGGATTCGCCGATGCATTGCTGAACCTGCGAAATTGATGTTGTCGAGATGGACGGGGCATTGTTGCCCCGATGCCATCTGGCGGTAAACTCATGTTGATGAACGCTATCGCCACCGAAACCAATGCTCCGATATCCAGTGCTCGCGTGATCCGGCAGTTGCCGCCGCACCTGGTCAACCAGATTGCGGCCGGCGAGGTCATCGAGCGACCCTCATCGGTGGTCAAGGAGCTCCTCGAAAACAGCATCGATGCCGGATCCACTCGCATTGAGCTCACCATCGAGGGCGGGGGAGTGGAACTGATCCGAATCAGCGACGACGGATGTGGCATGACGGCGAATCAGTTGCCCATGGCAGTGACCAGTCATGCGACTAGCAAATTGCCCGACGACGAGTCGCTGTTCCATGTCGGCACGCTTGGGTTTCGTGGTGAAGCCCTCGCGAGCATCGCCAGTGTCTCTCAGATGACTCTGCGCAGCCGTGCCGATGGCGTCACTGGCCATGCCGGCGGTCACCAGTTGGATGTTCGCGGCGGTGTCATTGAGCCCGTTTCGCCAGCGGGATGTCCGGTTGGAACGGTCATCGAAGTTCGTAACCTGTTTTTCAACACGCCGGTCCGTCGCAAGTTCCTCAAGACACCCCAGACGGAGCGCGGACACATCGTGGAGGCCTTCACTCGTTTGGCGCTCGCGAATCCGAACGTCCATTTTGTGTTTCGCAGCGGTGACAAGGAGGTTTACGATCTGCTGCCGACGGCGAGGTGGGCCGATCGGATTGAAGCGTTCTTCGGTGGCGAGGTCTGCGAGGCCCTGATTCCAATTGAGAGCGATGATCCGCCGGTCCGCATTCGTGGATACGCGTGCGACCCTTCGGTAAGCCGCGGCAACAATCGGATGCAGTACCTATTTCTCAATGGTCGCCACATTCGCGATCGGGCCCTACAACATGCCCTGGGCGAAGCGTATCGGGGATTGTTGATGGTCGGTCGGCATCCGATCTGTTTCCTTCGGATGGAAATGCCGGCGGACATGATCGACGTCAACGTGCATCCGGCCAAGCTGGAAGTCCGATTCACCGACAGCGGTCGGGTCTACAGCCGATTGCTCCAAACGCTGCGTCAACGATTCTTGTCGACGGACATGACGCATCGCGCCGTTCCGATTGCACCCACGGACAACTCAACGGCAACCACAAACCATCCCGCACCCGTGCCCGACGCGTGCGTGTTGGGCTTGCCCGCGACGGCCATTCAGAACGAACGGCAATCGGTCATCGCTTGGGCGCGAGGCGACGACGTCTCCGAGTCCTCCAAATCAATGGGTTCGATCGGTCGCGGCGACGTCGCCGCGTTTCGGCCGTTTCCCAATGGTGGGACTCCGATCGAGTCGCCCCAGGGTTCGGCACCCGGATTCCCTAGGGACCCGCCAACGATACGGGCCGAGGATGACCTTGTTGAGTCGACGACGCCAAACAATCACCGCGCTGAGTCGAGTCCATCGGTCAGCCACCTGGGGTTTCAAGTCCACAATCGGTACTTGGTCACGCAGGATGATCGCGGCATGGTCGTCATTGACCAGCACGCATTGCATGAGAGGGTGCTCTACGAACGCGTTTGCAAGCGTGTTCTCGGCGACGAGGGCTGCCTCGAATCGCAACGATTGCTCGTCCCCGAACCGGTTAGCCTGACGTCCGCCGAACGCTCGGCCGTGCTCGGCGTTGCCGACTCGCTGGCGCGCATCGGATTGGAGGTTGGCGAATTTGGGGGCGACTCCATCGTGATCCAGTCCTACCCGGCCATCTTGCCGCACCACCGGCCAGCGGAAATGCTCCGAACGCTGCTGGAAACCGTCATGGCCGCCGGCCGCGATCCGGATCCACGCGATCTGCTCAATCACCTACTTTCCACGGTTGCATGCAAGGCAGCGGTCAAAGCCGGTGACCCCCTTGCGCCCGAAGAGATCACCAGTTTGTTGGAGCAAAAGGATCTCTATTCCGATACGCATCATTGTCCCCACGGCCGGCCGACGGCTTTGTTCTTTTCTCGGGACGAGTTGGATCGCATGTTCGGACGGACATGATCCCGCCGTCAATCTCGATGGCGTTGCCCCGTGTGGCGATCACGATGGGTGACGCTGCTGGCGTTGGGCCCGAGTTGGCATTGAAGGTATGCCAGGCACCGAGGGTGCGTGACGCGTGCGTCCCGATCTTGGTAGGTCATGCAGATTTGCTAGCCAGGGTCGGCAAGTTGCGTCAGCTGCCCGTCCCGCCTACCACCGACACTTGGCAAGTCGATCATGCGGCGGTATTCGAGTGTGGTGAGCTGGACGCCAGTCGAGTCACACCAGGAATTTTTGACGCGGCTACGGGACGGGCATCCTATGAGGCGGTTTGCACCGCAATCGATGCCGCCATGACCGGATCGATCGATGCGCTCGTCACGGGACCGATCCAGAAAGAAGCATGGGCTGCATCGGGGATCCACTTTCCGGGCCATACCGAACTGCTCGCGGATCGAGCGGGCCGATCGGCGACGGGTCAACCGGCGGACGTTCGAATGATGTTAACCAGTCCTGAAATCACCTGTGTGTTGGAGACGATTCACATTCCTCTGGCGGACGTACCCAAACGACTGAGCGTCGATTCGCTGGTTCGAACCATCGAGTTAGCCACCTTTGCAGTGTCCGGCCGTATCGCAGCGGCGGTGCCGCCAACACGACCAAAGATCGCTGTGCTGGGATTGAATCCACACGCCGGCGAGCACGGCATGTTCAGTCACGGCGAAGAGGAATCGATTGTCATCCCCGCGATCGAGTTGGCGCGTGATCGAGGTCATCACGTCATCGGACCACTACCACCGGACACAGCATTCACGCCGGCGATGCGAGACCGAGTGGATGCGTACGTGTGTCTGTACCATGACCAGGGTCTGATTCCGCTGAAAGCCCTCGCATTCGATGAGGCGGTCAACGTCACGCTCGGATTGCCCATCATCCGGACGAGCGTCGACCATGGCACAGCGATGGACCTGGCTTGGCAAGGCACCGCGTCGCCTTCCAGTTTGATCGCGGCGATTCAGACGGCAGCGTCGATGGCAACGGCGGCAACGTCCGGGTCGATCCGCAAAGCCCCATGAGCGCTCGGCGGGCGATGGGCGCGGAGAAAGCGATGGCCATCATCTTCCTGGTGGCGTTGTTCTTTGCCTATGCCGGGGACGCTCCTCCAGGCGTCAACGAGGCGCACTACCTGGTGAAGGCCAAGAATTTTTGGGATCCGAATTTCTGCCGCAACGACTTATTCGCGGCATCGGGGAAGGCACACCTGACATTCTATGTCGTCTTCGGTTGGCTGACGCGCGTGGCATCGCTCGAGCTGACCGCCTGGATCGGACGACTGGTCGGGTGGGGTTTGATTGCGGCGGGGTTGGTTCGTCTAGGTTCGTCGCTTGGTCTTCGGATCCCGTGGATGGTCATGGGATCCGTCGTCTGGCTGGCCGGAATCGAGTATGGCAACTTGGCCGGCGAGTGGGTGATCGGAGGCATCGAAGCCAAAGTGCCTGCGTACGGTCTGGCCTTGGTCGGCCTGGCCCATGTTGTGGAGCGACGTTGGGCTCGCGCATGGATCTGGTTCGGCGGAGCAGCGGCATTTCATGTACTGACCGGTGGCTGGGCCGTGGTGTCGGCGAGTGTGGCCTATCTGATCATGGAACGGCCATGGCAATCACGGAACGACCGGCCACGCTTTTTCTCGACCGGTCTCTGGGTCGGAGGCGGCTTGTCGTTGCTGGGTGTGATTCCGGCTTGGGCGATGTCCCGGAACGTGACCGAGGCGGAGGGCATTGCTGCGGCACGGACGTACGCCTATTTCCGGATCTCGCATCACCTCACACCGGCGGCGTTCCATATGGGTTGGTACATCCGCCACGGGTGCCTCGCGGTGACCACCGTCGCGATGATCGTTTGGGTGCGCCGTGCTGGTTGGTTGAGGCCGGAAAGATCGGATCGATTTGCCGCGTTCGGTCTGGGCGCGATCACGATCGGGGCTGCAGGACTGCTGATCGGCTGCCTACCGGCCGTCTTGCCGGACCTTGCTGCCAAGCTCTTGAGATTTTATTGGTTTCGGCTGAGCGATGTGGTGGTTCCGCTGGTGTTGGCCATGGCGACCGCTGGGGCAGGGCAGGGCATCTGGCACGACCACCTGGCCGGCAAATCGAGATCGGTCTGGTCGTGGCTTCCTGTGGTGGTGATCATGACCGCATCGGTGACCGGTTTGGCCGCGTCGGCATGGAAGCGAGCGTCCGGCGGCGTCCCGATCTCCGTCAGCAATCGATTACTCGGGATGGAATCCAATGCCGACTATGCCCGGCAGCGTCATACGATGCTGGACTGGCTGGCCGTGTGCCGGTTCATCCGTGCGTCGACGTCACCCGATGAGGTGCTGCTGACGCCACGGCACCAGCAGACATTCAAGTGGTATGCCCATCGAGCTGAGGTGGTGAACTGGAAAGACGTTCCTCAGGATGCGGCGTCCCTGCTGCAGTGGTCACAACGGTTCGTCGAGGTGTTTCCGTTTCGCCTATCGACGATGCGGACGACGATTCGTTACGCCGATTTGCGCGAACTTCGGCGCCGTTACGGTGTCCGTTGGATGATTGTTGACCACCGCGTGGCCGGTCGCGAGCTGCCGCTGGTCCGCGTCTATCCGGTCGGCGATCAGTCCAATACGACGTATTCGGTGTACAGGCTGCCCGAGTGAGAATTTGGGTTGCGGTGGATTTTTGGGCCAAATCCGTCTTGTGACGTATCAAGGGATCAGTACACTCTGCCGTTCCAACTTTGGAGGCCCTGGCGGCTACCGGTGGGTCCCGACGTTCAGCGGTGCGGCGGTGGCCAGGCGGGGTTGCGAGAGCCAGCATCCGCAGATGCCAGCCAGCGTAGCTCAGTTGGCAGAGCAGCTGATTTGTAATCAGCCGGTCGTGGGTTCGAATCCCTCCGCTGGCTCTGATGCCGAAGCCGACGACCGCCCAATTGGCCCCTGTCTGGAGAAATCGACGCCGCAAACATCAATTCGCACTGCTTACACCGATGGGGGTTTGCCCGAGTGGTTAAAGGGGGCGGACTGTAACTCCGCTGGCTATGCCTACACAGGTTCGAATCCTGTAGCCCCCATTGAGAAACGACGTGAAAATGCCGACACCCCGGTGCAAGTCCTGCCAGAGAAGGATGTTGGGAACTGGGGCGTGAGAGGCGTTTTCAAGAAGCACGCGGGTGTAGCTCAATGGTAGAGCAGCAGCCTTCCAAGCTGAATACGAGGGTTCGA
>JBCDIU010000012.1:0-169984 GCA_038748615.1 Planctomycetota bacterium
ATGTTGGATTGCATTCCACTCTCGATCCGTGAGATCATGACGGGGCATCTGACTTCCTCCTTGATTATCTGTGGTAAGACAATCGGGAGGTTGCCAGATGTGCTCTTCAAATCAAATAGCGATTACCAGACAGTGCCTAGCCTCCCCGGGCCGTCTGGGCTGGGCCTGGCAAGAGCTAAAGACATCGGCCCGGATGGTCGCCCTCCATGGATCACCTCTTCTCTCCGACTCCCGCTAGGCATCGGTGTCTTCATAAGTCATCACAATCGAACTCACCCTTCTAGCAGGAGGGTGAACTTCGATTTGTGAACACCAATGCCCGAGAGGGGCGAAATCAGATGCGTCCATCCAAGGACTAGCCAACAAGGTCACTTGGTTGCTTTGAGCGGTGTGGTTGGATTCCCTCCGCACGACCAACGTTCAATTCCGAGATGGTCGCGGCGACTAGCGGCCCGATCGCGGCGTCTTCGAAATGGGCATGGTCGGCTGAATGCCTTTCAAGTCGGTCCAAAGGGTACCCTCGCCTGCGTAGAACAACTGCAGATCCAATGATGGCGGTAGCTGCTCGGCGAACTCCCATTTATTGAAGGCACCCGGCGTTCCAAATGCATCGACGGCCAATCGAAACTTGTCGGCGGTTGCTTCCTCCTGTACCTGCTTGGCACCGGCGGTGGCACGACCCAGCAGGACGACCTGCTGCGCGGACAGTTCTGCCGTTTCGCGATCGATAGCGGCAATCAACCGTTGGGTTTCGGCCTCGATCTCTTTGGCTTGCTTTTCACCTTCGGCGAGGATTCCGGCCTGAATCCGTTTGGTATCCACCGCGACGCGTTCGGCCTCCAACTCGACTTTGCGTTCGGCCTCACGAAGGTTGGCTTCGATTCGAGCCGTCTTGGTTTCCTCATCGCGTGTCAGACGCAACTCTTCACTGACGTAGCCCTTCTGGATCGGTTCGCGAACGTCCTGGGGAATGTAAATGTGCCGGACCAACCCGTAGAGCATCGAGATGTGCTTATCAGCCAGAACCGATCGAAATTCCTCGCTCACATTGCTTTGAAACTGTTCCCGTGTTTCACCCACCAACAATTCCACCGCACCCATTTTGGATCCGTTGTTGCGGCAAATGCTCTCGCTCTGTGGTTCGATGACCTTCTGTTCGACGGAGTCCAGATTTCCGAACAGTCGCACAATCTCGGCGGCACTATCGGGCATGACGCCCCAGATGGCCGAAAAGTCCAATTGGATGTCGAAGCCATCATTGCTGGGGAAATTGATGCCGGTATCACGAACCGCCAGTGGCTCACCCTGGGCGTCATTCATCAGATTGCCATTCGGATCGGCTTGTTTACTGACCAAGATGCTTGATTCGGTGTAGCCGACATTGATGATGTCGATCTGACGCTCTCGTGGATTGACAGGATAGAGCCCGGGCTGCAGCACCTTGTCTTGGATTCCCATCTGCAGTCCGCCGGCTTGGTTGCTCGCTTGCATCGTGACGACGCCAACGTAGCCCGTTGGGATTTCGACCCAACCACTTGTTTTTTCTTGGCTACCCTCTCGAATGACTTCGCTGGTCACGATCTTGAACTCGAACGCGTACGGATTGGCACGATACCGTCCGGGTCCAAAGACCTTCCGGAGAATCGCCCTGGATCGCGCGATGTTTTCGCCCTGCAGATCGCCGTCGACCAGGAACTCACCGACGGGTAACTCATCGCCGACTTTGCACGTGACGACTCCAATCTCGCCGGGTTTGATGATGACGTCCGGGACGATCTTGCGCTGCCAATAGATCGGGTTGTAAAAGTGCCTCCCCGGTCCACGCATTTGTTCGTGAACACCCACTTCATTCTCGCGTGCCAGCCGATTCGGTGGAGCCGATTCCGCCGAAAAGATCAGAGGACCCTTGTAGCGTAGTAGCAGGCTGTGCCCCTCCGGCACATACACTCGGCACACGAACCATTGAAACGCGAAGAATAGTCCGGCGAAGACCCAGATGCCGCTGAATGCGAGACCCAACCAGGATTTGTGTCGTGAGAGGCTCATTGATTTACTCCAATGGGGGCATCCACAGTGGTAACGGGAGTCGTGGCAGCATTGTCCACCTCGTCGACCGGCGAGGTGGGCATATTGAATTCGTCGAAAATGCCCATCAACGGACTGTCGGCCGTGTTGACCATCATGCGTTGGAAACTGGGCGCCATTTTTCGCAACATGACCCAACGAGCGTATTCGTCTCCGTTGCCACCGTAAGCTTCGACAGCTTTCCGCCATCCGGCGGCATCGGCCTCGTTTCCAAATGCGATCACCTCCGCCTCGGCTTTGCCCTTGGCGGTGATCGCTTCAGCTTGATCTTTCGCAGCCAACAGTTCTGTTTCGGCAACTTTCTTTCGTTGCTCGGCCGCAATCACAGCGACCTCTTGCTGTCGCTGTGCTTCGGTCGTCATCGTCACGACTTCGCGCTCGGCTTCCACCATCAGCTCTTTTCGCTTGACCAATTGTTGCTCGACACGCAGCTGTTGTTCGCTTGCCTGCTGCTCAATTTCCTTGACGTATTGCGCGGCCTGCTGAGTGGCAATCTGGCGAGCCCGAACGGGCGAGGCGATCTGTTGCGGAGGCGAAATCCGTGTAATCACAGCTTGAATGATTTCGATTCCTTGACTCTTGCAGGTCTCTCCCAACGTGCTTTCGAAGTCGTCTTGAAACTCCACTCGTTTTTCGCCGAGGATGAAGTCGCGTCCTGAGTTGTCACTGCCTCGCAAACGGCAAAACGAACGGGCGTTGGGCAGAATGATCTTTTCGATGATCTCTTCTTCGACGCGTGCATCGAGTCCCTGGTCATTGCTGGCGTCGTTGTAAGTCACGAAGACATTGGCGGCACGAGCGGGATCGACACGAAACTCGATGCGACCATCCAGCCGAACCCAGAAACCATCCCGACTAGGAAATCCCATCTCGCCACCGGTCGACAGGTTGAATCGCTGGCTACGGCAGTCGACCAAGCTGACCCGTTTGACGTACGGATTGATGTAGTAGACGCCCGGGTCGAGCGTTTTTTGCTGAACGCCGCGTCGGCCCTCCGGCACAATCAACTCATTGGGGTCGTCGGCCAGCGGCGCCGACAAAAGAGTGACGACGCCTTTGAAACCCGCCGAGACAGTCACGGGCTTATGAAGTTCGACCAGTTCGACGTAGTTATCGCGATCGATATCGGGTTCCTCGCCAGCTTCGTACACAATCGCGTTGTAGGGATATCGGCCCGGTCGGAGAACTTCCGCGGCAATGCCTTTTTGGTTGCTCGAAGAAGCGATGAGATTTCCGTAGTCGAGATCATCGCCATACAGTCGAATCCGGACGCCGAGCCGATTCTCGGGAATCTCGACTTGCCGAACGATATCCCAGTCCCAGTTCCATGGATTGTAGAAGTACCTTCCTTCAGTCAGCACGCGTTCTTGGATTCCTTTGAATTCGCCGAAACTGGCCTCGGGCACCAGTTCAACGGAATTGTCGAGATCCTGGCCGGTTTTTTTCACCAGCACGGCAATGTGCCCGCTGGGCACGTCAATGCGACAGTAAAGAAAGACCCAAAAACCAACGAGCACCAATCCGGCAATCGACACCGTTGCGGTCAGCCCCAATACTCCCTGGCGAATTAACTTCTTCATCGGCGATGGGAACGGATTGATCGAGTCATCATCCCGCTCTCCATCGTTGAATCGACGTTTCATGACGTTTGGCCTCAACCCACTGAATGGACCCAATGCGATGCGAATGCTCTGTTCCGACAGGCGTTAAAGGCTAGCATGTCGGGCGCGGCCGACGTTGCGGCCCGCGGTTTTTGCGATCGATTTTCGATTTGGTGGGAGTCAACTGTGGTTTTTGCTTGACAGCGGTGTGCCAAAGCGTATGATTTGCCGCAGCGGTACCGCTGGATCCCATGCATGATGGGAATTGGCGGTCATTCGAGGTTGGTCTGCCGAGCACCGGCGTCTCCTCCAGGAATCAGTCCCGTGATTGTCCTGACCTTCCATCGAATTCAGCGGCGCAAATCAGGCGATCAGCGTTTGATTCGGTAGTCTCCCACTGATTCGGTCTAAGTTGAGCGACTAGTTTGCTCGTGATCATCGGTTCATGACGGGGTTATGTTTGCGTCTGTGGACCAGCTCCCTTTATCTATCCTTGGGTCAACTGTCCTTTGGAAGCTTCACGCGGCAAGGACAAGTCGGCTAAACGGGTCTATATGCCCGACAACGGTTATTCGTGCACCGAAGCGGTCGTCCCGCAACCGCATGGTGTGTGACTGTGACGTTTGAAAATTGCGGATCCTCTACGTAGCGATCACTTGAGGCTCTTGAAGACGCTTTGGATCGTCTTTTCGCTCGATTGAGTTGCCGGTGAACCGATTGGTTCATTTCGGGTGCTGTCAATCGTTCGAGTTTGTGATTGCAGGAATACACGATGGCAAAGAAAAAGCGCGGCCCACGTAGCCGAGGCGGCAACGGTGGCTTCTCCGGCGGCAACTCTTCCAATGGCGGCGGTCCCGGTGGCAACGGCAAACCGCGTTCTCGGCGACGTCGCCGCGGTGGTGGGGGAGGCGGCGGAGAACCGGCCGATTTTGTAAGCGATGCTCCCCTGGAAGATTGGGCCGGGATTCTCGAAATGCACCCCAATGGGTACGGATTCCTTCGCAGTCCCAAGAACAATTACATCCGTGAACAGACCGACCCCTTCGTTCCGGGAACGATGATCGAGAAGTTCGGACTTCGCCAGGGCGTCATGTTGCAGACCATGGTGCAACATGCCAAACGCGCCCAAGGACCGCGAGTCCGGGAGATTTTGGATGTCGACGGTATGCCGCCGGAGAAGTTCGTCGACGTTGCTAATTTTGATGACCTGACGGCCATCAATCCCGAGGAATGGCTCCAGCTGGAGCACACCAAGAAGCCCGTGACCAATCGAGTGATCGATATTTTGGCGCCGCTAGGCAAAGGCCAGCGAGCCTTGATCGTGGCTCCACCGCGTAGTGGTAAGACGGTGATGCTACAGCACATTGCCGAAGGCATCAGTGTCAATCATCCTGACGTCAAGTTGATGGTGCTGTTGATCGACGAACGCCCCGAAGAAGTCACCGACATGCGGCGGAGCATCTCCAACGGTGAAGTCATCGCCAGCAGTCTCGACATGGACATCGAAAGCCATGTTCGACTGAGTCAGTTGGCCATCGATCGTGCCAAGCGATTGGCGGAATCTGGTCAAGATGTATTCTTGATGCTCGATTCGATCACCCGTTTAGCGCGTGCCTTCAATAAATGGGTTGGCAAGTCGGGCCGCGGCGGTGCAACGGGTACCGGGGGGCTCGACATTCGGGCGATGGATGTTCCCAAGAAGCTCTTTGCAACCGCGCGGGCTTTCCAGGAGGGCGGATCGCTGACCATCGTGGGAACTTGCTTGGTGGACACCAACTCGCGAATGGATGAGGCAATCTTCCAAGAGTTCAAAGGGACGGGGAACATGGAATTGGTGCTCGACCGCAAACTGGCCGACCGCCGGGTTTACCCTGCCATTGATATCTCCCAAAGCGGTACGCGACGCGATGAGTTGCTGCATGACGAAGAGTCATACGAGACCATCACCATGTTACGTCGAACGATGAGCGAAATGCACCCGGTCGATGCGATGGAACAACTCACGAAGCAACTGAGTCGATTTGATACGAACGAAGAGTTTCTCAAGTTGATCGCTGGCGCGAAAATGGCCTGATCGGTTTTCGACCCGATGTTGTCAATCGTGGCTCGATGATGCACACTGCCACTTGATCGAACGAAGCTCACGCCCAGGATGTTTCAATTCGGAGGATAAGCGAATTGGTGAGCGGCCTCACTGGAACTGAGGTACCCCGCAAGGGGCTGCGGGTTCGAGTCCCGTGTCCTCCGCTTTGATGGATGAGCGCCGCTTGAATATTGATTTCTGGCGGCGTTTTTCATTTGGTGTTGGATCCGTCGCCTGATGCATGCCGTCGGCGCGATCTCATCTCGCGTGATGCTAAATTGGCCTGGTTTGAAGAGGGGCGCCCGCAGCGCCCACTCAGATTCAATGGGGCAATACTGAATCGAGATCATGACACGCGAACGCCCCAAGCTCTTGCAAACCGACGGTCGACTTGGGGGAAGCCCAATCGCACTCAGGACAGCACACAGTTTCGGCTTGCAACTCCAGGCGAGTTGACTCCATTTCTCAATAAGCCTTTCGGATCCTTCGAACCTGGTTTGTGCCGCCGCGCCCATCCATCCAGCGAATTACAAACGCATCAGATGCAACGGCTATGCGTCTTTCCACCCCCAACCTGAGCCGTGGTTTTCTGTCCACGTCACATCGGCCTTCAAAGCCCCACCATATCGCCCGCCATTGCGTGACCGAATGTCCAAGACGAGTGGATCATCTCATTGAGCGTTGATCGACCAGTCATACGATAGGTACGACAGCGTCGCCGTCTCACGTAATTTCGCAGCGTCTGCGGGTTCCAGCCAAGGGCGAATGCGTCGCAGAACGGCAGGATCACTAGTGCCAAAATCGTCGCTGAACCACTTCAGAATCGAAGAGACTTGGACGTTCGAACCGCTCAGCTTGAAGTTGGCCGGTTGGGCGAAGAAGTGCTTAGCATTTCGTTGCAGCTGTTTGTCAAGGTTCTCCGCTGTATAGGCCTCGTTAAGGAGCCTTGGACACCCCATCGACGCGCAGACGATGGCGAAGTGAATGCGCGGCTCGCCCATGGGCCTCAGAATCTCGTGTTCCATTTCATTGAGTGAATGAGCGACGCCACCAACGTACAGTTGCAGATCGTCCCAAATGTTGTAGCCGAACAGTTTCGCCGTGTGGTTCCGGATGCTCGAAGTGGGATATTCTCGCAGGATCCCTTCAACCGTCACGGCATTGTAAGCGTTGATCCAGAATGCAAGCTTTGCCGATCTCGAGGCTGCCACATCATGGCTCGCGCTCGAAAGGTGCGAAAGATAAGTCGTCAGCCGACCACGATCCCGTTTGGACGCCAACCACGCTCGGTAGTTGACCAATCCTTGATCGTCGACGTAAGTCGAAACTAGTTCGGACCATACCCCATGATCCACATCATTCATGGAGATCGAACTCGGAGTCGTTCTCTGCCCCAAATAGATGTTGCTGCCTGCCAGCGTCGATTCACACGATCCCAACAAGAGCACGAGGCATGGGACCAATCGGATGGAGTCGATTTGCATTGGTTTAGCCAGGGTTACCGACGTTGGATGACGTACTGTGTTGGCAGCAAATTCATTCAACGACGTTGCCGAATGGTGAATGTCGCTAGAAAATCAATGACCAACGAAGGCATTCGTCCGCAGCGACAACACTGCAACCGACCAACGCTACGATGAACGGATCGTGATTCCGAGCGGTAGCGAGTCACCCAGTACCGACGCCTGCTCGTCACGATCAAACGTCCCGCCATCCGTGACGAGGGTCTTTAGATGCGCACGTGCCTGGTGATCTTCCAACCACTGTACGACGTCGTATCGAATCGAGTCGGGCAGATCGCGAAACCGATCGTGGCAGCGCCGTGAAATCTGCGTCATTGCTAAAGACGTGACCGCCAATGACTCGTCACTGTCTTCCGTCCAAGACGACCGGCGCAGCACGCGCGACACGACGTCGGTGGCATGGGATGGCGACAACACCAGGTTGACGGGACCATAGGCCGGCACTCGGGAAGCCAGACGGCCCAATGCCCAGATCACCGGCAGATGCCATGGTGACATCGAAGCATTCTCCAGATCGCGCTCGGCAAGCGTCAACCAATCCGCTTTCTGATCGAGCGTGAGTCGCTCCAGCGATCCCACCAAACGCCACGTTTCCGTGACCTCACCGGCTCGTCGCGCAGCCGATTTGGACGTGTTACTCTCGAGCCGCTTGAACGCCGCCGATGCCAATTGAGATTGCTGACCAGACGTCAGTCCGCCGGCAATGCGGCGCCACACGATCGATGCTTCCACGCGGACCCTAGGATCATCGTGGATCAGTTTGCCTTGAACGGATCGCCACGTACGTGAGGTCCGCCAATCATCGACCGCGACTCCATAGCCGGGGCGCAGGGAAAACCCCAACAAGTTCAGCCAACAAATCTCATGTGCGGGAGATCGTCGCCGCCCCGATTCGTACTCCAGCAACGACGACCACATCTGCCGAAGCAAGACCGGCGGCCACCCGTCGCGAGACTGTCCTAGCGCCTCCTGCAGACGCTTCATGAGTCGCGAGGGTCGTTCTTTTCCGTCGCCAAATACGGACGCGATGATATCGCGGCACACATCGATGGTCCCCTCATCGAGGACGCCCTCCGACTCGCCCAGTCCACCGTGATCGCCGCGATCCGTCTCCAACGTGCCGCGAATGTCGAAGTTCAGCTTCCATCGACGAGCCGACTCGGCGTGCGTTGCTTGAACGCAGTAGAGATCAACTGTCCCGATCTCCGTCAATTCGGATTCCAACACGACGTCGATTGTCTGCTCGTTCTTTCGCTTTCGATCCCGCAGCGCCGTTTGGATCGGAGGCAATGGCGTTAACTCATTCGGATCGATCTCAATGAGATCACCTGGGCGATCCGCCAACCGCGTGCTACTGACCCACAGTGGCAACACGACAGGCACGCCCGTTTGCAGTTGCATTGGTCTTTGGTCCAAGCGGAATGATTGACCGGCTTCGGCGTCGGCTGGCACGACGCATACGGCCTGTGGCGGGTCGTCGTGGACCTGCATGAAGTAGCTGCGAGCCAAATTGGCCGTGATCCCCGTACCGATACCACGACGGACCAAGCCGTATGACGCCGCACCCTCCGCCACGGCGCGATCGAGTTGAGGCGATTCCAATACACGAACTTGATTCGCATCACCGCCACCGAACCACTCGGTCAAGCACGCCAGGATCCTTCGCTGAATCGCGGGTGCCGTTAAGACACCGCCGTTGAACAAGACCCAATCAACTCGATCGGAATCGATGGAGTCGGCGCCCAAACCGGTGCGATGATGCGTTCGAAGAAACGTCGCCAGATGCCGAGTGATCGCGGGGTCACTCGCGTACGGAAGGCCCATTTCTTGAAACCCACTACCGCGGTCTTGGACTTCCGAGGCGAATGGCACGATCGGAAAGAAGCCATCCAGCAGCACCTCCTCGACGTGTTCCGAGGTGACCGACGCATCCAACCCGCCATCAAGCAATGAGGCACCTTCGCCGGGCAGGTGAACCGTCATGGATGCTGGCGAATTGGCCGACAGCATGGTTTCCTTCACACCGCGGGAAGCACCAATGAGGCGCTGCCACTGGCGAGGCGATAGTGGTTGGACTCCCGTGGCCAAGAGCCGCTGCTCGACGGACCGAGCGATCGCAAGGTCAAGATTGTCACCCCCTAGAATCAAATGGTTTCCGACGGCAACGCGATGAAACTGAACTGATTCGGAGTTGTCAGCTGGACGCGCTCGAATCAGTGTCAGATCCGTCGTCCCTCCGCCGATGTCACAGACCAAGATCAATTGTCCCGCCGAGACGCAATCACTCCAATCGTGACGATTTCGAGACAGCCAAGCGTAGAAGGCGGCTTGGGGTTCTTCGATGAGGGATATTCGAGTTAGTCCCGCCCGTCGAGCCGCATCCACGGTCAACTCGCGGGCCACCTCGTCAAACGAAGCCGGCAGAGTGATCGTGACGTCCTGATCCGCCATCGCCTCATCCGGGTGCACCGCATCCCAAGCCTGACGCAGGTGCGTCAAGTAGGCCGCCGAAGCCCATGTGGGGCTGTGACGCGGCACGTCATCCTCACCGTGCCACGGAAGCAAGTCGGCTGAGCGGTCGACGTTGGCATGTGACAACCAACTCTTGGCCGATGCGATTTGACGGCCGGGTCGATCCAGGCCGGCCAATCGAGCCCACTGTCCGACCAGTGCTATCGGCTCGTCCTCATCGCCGTTGGTTCCCGACGACGATTGCAACCAACTGGCGATCTCCGGCGAAACATTTTGTTTGAAAGTCGCTTGTTGCGACGGTGTCAACGTGGCATGAAATGACGGAAGCGATGGTCGAGATTCAACTGCGTCCAAGGCCACCCATTGTGGCACCGGGAAAGTTTGGATCTCCTCCGTCGCCACGCAAGTGTCGACATACGCGAGCACGCAGTTGGTCGTGCCTAGGTCGATACCGATGCAATAACGGGCCGGCGGCACGTGATCATCATCGCCGGGCGTCGTCGGGTCCCGTGCCACTTCATTCATGGAACGTTGGCCGACTCCCTGGCGTTGAATTCCAGCTTCCAACTTTGGTCGGTTTGCGTCGATTGACAGCGTAGCTCCAGCATGCCTAATTCGGTCACCGTTGACTCAAAACGCACAGGTACAAAGCTTCCAGCGGGCGTCGAGTCGGCCTGCACGTCCAGCGAAGCCGTAATCGGATCGATCTCCTGCAGCTCCAATTCCGTCCAACGGTCCAAGCGTGTTCCCGCATCATCGTTGGGTCGATTGGTGGACTGAAAAAACCGAAACTGGGCCGGCGTGCCAACGACAACGCCAACCTCCTCATTGGGCACCGCGGCCTGAGTTCCCTCTTCCATGCCTTGTGGCGCAACGCAAACGGCCCGGAGCGGGCGTGGAGCACCTGGAATGGCCAACCCTGCCGTTTCAATGCCGATGTAATAAGCCTTCGCCGTACCACCGCGGATCCGCATGCCGCCAGTTCGTTTGGCATGGCTGTAGACCGCTGCTCCGCAGGCAACGGCCCGATCAAAATCGGATTGGGAACCGATTGTTTGGATCGGCCGGTCATACCACGACTCCATCGTCTCGGTCATGCGACGGACGATCGACTCACAGTGGAAGACGCCTCCGTTAAAGAGCACGTGCGTCACAGCATCACCATGGAGATGATCATGCAGGAATGCAGCCACCTGCCTCGAGATCGCAGGATCCGATTCAAACGGCAAGCCGATATCCTGAAATCCGCTACTTGACTGACTCTGGGGACGATCCGTCAGATCACACTTGGGGAAAAAACCGTCCAGCAGCAGAGCGGTCACCTCGTCTGCCGCCAATTCGGTCGTGATTGTACTTCCGATCAGTGAGCTCCCACGGCCCAGGACGGCCACCGGCGCCCGCTGCGGGCCATCGGCTCGCAACAGCGTCTCTTTGGCCGCGCGACATGCATGCCAAAGGGATGTACTCTGCCAGGGGTCGAGATCATGTCCAGACGCCTTGAGCTTTTGCGCAGCCTGATACGCCAATGCCAGGTCCATGTTGTCTCCACCCACCAACACGTGGTTGCCCACGGCGAGTCGACGCAAATGGACCTCGCCATCGTTTTCTTCGAGCGTCAGGAGTGTTAGGTCGGTCGTCCCGCCACCGACGTCGATCACTAAGAGGCGGTCGCCAATCGTCAAAGACTGTCGCCAATCGCCCTGGCTGGAAGACAAGAACTGATAGACGGCCGCCTGAGGTTCTTCCAGCAAGACGAATTGTTCATGCAATCCCGCGGCGAGGGCGGCCTGACGTGTGAAGTCACGAGCCGCCGGATCGAAGGACGCGGGGACCGTTAGCGTGACATCTTGGTCTTGGATCGGTGCGTCAGGGAACTGCTGATGCCAGGCCGCAACCAAGTGTTCAAGTATCTGTTGGGTGCATTCCACGGCGGATCGCTTGGGCACCTCGGCCGGCGATTGCCATGGCAAGACGGCTTCGGTGCGTCCGACCTTGGTATGGCACAGCCAACTCTTTGCCGCCACGATGACCCGTTGAGGATTTTCAGCCGCCTGCGAGCGGGCAAACTGACCCACCACACCTTGGCCGGCATTTGGAAAACCTTCACCGCACGAAAGTGCATCCAACTCGTTGTCGCGTGGTAGATAGACAAACGAAGGCAGCGACGTCCGAGCCTCGGTTTGCCCAACGTCGACGATTTGAGGAATTGGTAAGATTTCCATTGGGACGGCGACATCCCGTTGGGCACGAGCGTCAGGTGTGGACTGGTCATCGGGCAGCTTGGCGTACGCGATGACGCAATTGGTCGTGCCAAGGTCAATCCCGATGCAGTACGTCATTCGCTTGCTGCCAGCTCGGTGAGGACATCGAGCACCTGCTGGTCATGCCCGTCCACCTTCACCCGTTTCCAAACCTTCACAACCTTTCCCGCAGCATCAATCACATAAGTCGACCGCTGGATGCCCATCGACTTCTTGCCATACATATTTTTTTCACGATACGCGCCATATTTCTGACTCATCTTGGCGTCTGGATCGACCAAGAGCGGAAATGGCAAGTCGAACTTATCGCGAAACTTGACATGGCTCTCGGCGGAGTCGGTGCTGATTCCGAACAGCTTGGCACCCGTGGCCAGCAGTTCGTCGTATCGATCACGAAAAGCACACGCTTCCTTGGTGCAGCCCGGCGTGTTATCGCGTGGGTAAAAGTACAGCACGACGGGGCTTCCGCTAAGCTCTTTGAGCCTGACTTTATCTCCATCCTGATCTTGGAGCGTAAAAGCGGGGGCCCTGGCGCCGGGTTCAAGAAAATCACTCATCAATTCGCGTCTCAACAAAGGGAAATTCGTCGTCGTCACTCGCTCGGTTGGCATTGTTTTCGATTCCTGCATTCTCGGCCACCGGTGACACTCCACCACAAGCCGCTACACTAGCGGGGCTGCGGGCGACTCATTTCGTCGTCGTCCAGTTCCTTGTTAGATCAATCCAGCCGAGCAAATTTGTTGAGCGAGACCGATCCCGTCACCGGGTCCGAACCCCCAACGCGGAGCGTGGGTGATGGTGACACGACGAATGAAAACCCGATGGTGAGCGAGAGCCGCGTCATTCATCCGCATGGTCTCGATTACGCTCGATCGTTAGCGAAGGCGGCCGCGCAAGTCGCATTGGATAACAACGGGCAAAATGTGGCGGTGATCGATGTCAGCGAGCAATCGGCCGAGTTTGACTTCTTCGTCATCGCGACTGGTTCGAGCCGCCGACAGCTGCACGCGATCAGCGAACAGACTGACGATGCACTCGAAAAGGGCCTCGGTGAAACGCGCGCCAATATCGAGGGATATCAGGAGAGCAGCTGGATTGTGCTCGACTACGGCAACGTCGTGATTCACCTGTTTGATGAACAGACCCGGGAATACTACGACTTGGAATCGTTGTGGGCAGATGGCACTCCGGTTCCACTGGAAACGCTCGGCCTCGTTCCCAATGAAGACGCGAGTTAGCTGCACATGGCTCAGGCGATTTGGTAGGACGGCTTGGTCTTACGGCGGGCGACGCCGGTCTTCACCGCCGCGTGTGAAACGGCCGACGCGACGACGGCGGCGACGCGGCGATCAAACACGCTTGGGATCACGTAGTCGTCCAAGAGATCCATTTCAGGGATCACCTCCGCGATCGCTTTAGCGGCAGCCAGTTTCATCTCATCGTTGATGGTACTGGCACGAACATCCAAGACGCCACGGAACAGACCTGGGAAACACAGCACGTTGTTAATCTGATTGGGAAAGTCGCTGCGGCCGGTCGCCATGATCCGCACGTGCGGCGCAGCTAAGCGTGGATCGATTTCGGGATCCGGATTCGCCAGAGCGAAGACGATCGGGTCCTTCGCCATGGCCGCAACGTCATCGACCGACAACACGTCCGCCGCCGAGACACCGATGAACACATCGGCGCCACGAATCACGCTGGCGAGCGATCCGGTCACGTTATTCGCGTTGGTGTTGTCGACGAGCCATTGCTTGGACTCGTCGAGCGATTCGCCGTTGGATCCGGCCAACGCGCCGGCACGATCACAAGCGATAATGTCCTCCGCGCCCGAAATGAGCAACAACTTGATGATCGCAGTGCCCGCCGCACCGGCGCCGTTGACAACGATCCTCACTCGCGACAGCTCTTTGCCGATGCGGGTCAGTGCATTGCGAAGCCCCGCCAAGACGACAATCGCGGTACCGTGTTGATCGTCATGGAAAACCGGAATCTCCAGGGCTTCATCGAGTCGGCGTTCGATCTCGATGCACCGAGGTGCGGAGATGTCCTCGAGATTGACACCTCCAAACGTGGGCGCGAGCTGACGCACCGTTTCGATGATCTGCTCCGTGTCTTGCGTATCCAAACAGATCGGAAATGCATCGACACCAGCGAACTCCTTGAACAGCATCGCTTTGCCTTCCATCACCGGCATGGCTGCGCGGGGTCCAATGTTGCCCAAGCCTAAGACGGCGGACCCATCGCTAATCACTGCCACCGTGTTCTGACGAATCGTCAACGCAAACGACGCATCGGGATCATCCGCTATGGATCGACAGACACGGGCAACCCCGGGGGTGTACGCCATCGAAAGGTCGTCACGCGTCTTCACAGGATTCTTCGGGATGACCTCGACTTTCCCGCCCAAGTGCATCAAGAACACGCGGTCGGAAACGTTGACGACCTCCACGTCGTCGACCCCACGTAGCCGATCGACGATGGATTTGCCGTGGTCCACATCCCGGGCCGCGACGGTAAAGTCGCGCGAGATCATGCGACCATCGATCTTGACGATGTCAACGGCACCGATCGCTCCGTCGGCCTCACCGATCGCCGTTGTGATTTGTCCCATCAACCCGGGATGATCTGGATAACGCAGTCGAATCGTGACTGCATAGGTTGGGCTTGGCTGATTCATCATCTGTTTCGAATCGGAGGGGGTAGGGACGATGCTCTGTTCTTGTACCACGAATCGTTCGAGCACCGCAGTCCCATCCATTCGATCGCGATCGATGCGACCGCTAGCCAGTTTCAGCGACAGCGATGAAGATGCTCTCGTCGAGATCCATCGGTCATGGCTGATTCACGCCCATTCGGAATATTCAGATGAATGTGACTGAATTCCTGAAGAACCATTTCCGCCACTTCAATGCCCGCGAACTTGTCGCCGCAGCGACTGCCTACGGCGACTTCGTTCAGAGCGGTGGCAAGATGATGGTGACGCTGGCCGGTGCCATGAGTACGGCGGAAATCGGACTGTCCCTCGCCGAAATGATCCGTCAGGACAAAGTGCACGCGATCACCTGCACTGCCGCGAACCTGGAAGAAGACATTTTCAATCTTGTGGCGCATGACGACTATCGCATGATCACCGACTGGCGAGCGTTGTCCGTCGAAGATGAGGTTCGGCTACGTGATGAAGGCTACAATCGCGTTACCGATACGTGCATTCCCGAGACGGTCATGCGACATCTCGAAGATCGTTTGGTCGAACGTTGGGCGGAAGTGGCGTTGAGCGATGAAAGCTGGATGCCCTGCGAGTTCATGTATGCCTTGCTGGACGACCCATCGTTCTGTCAGCACTTTCAGGCCCCGCGTGAGCACAGTTGGGTGGCGGCGGCAAAGGATGCCAACATTCCCATCTATACACCGGGCTTTGAAGATTCGACGCTCGGCAACATCTATGCAGCCCATGTGATCAACGGGAGCGTCGCCAACCACTCCGCCGTCGTCACCGGCACCTACCAAATGCAGCAACTGGTGCACTGGTATGACCGTACCATGCGATCCGCAGCGATCGGTTTCTTTCAAATGGGAGGCGGAATTGCTGGCGATTTTCCGATTTGTGCCGTGCCACTGATGGCTCAGGACCTTCGCCGGGAAGTCAACCTCTGGCAGTATTTCTGCCAAATCAGTGATGCGGTCACCAGCTACGGTGGATACAGCGGAGCGGTACCCAATGAAAAAATCACATGGCACAAACTCGCCCCTGATGCGCCCAAGTTCATGATCCAAAGTGACGCATCGATTTGTGCGCCACTCATTTTTGCCCATGTGATGGGTTGGTAATCTCAATGTCGCATCGCTTGGAAAGTCACCTCCCGTCCGCGTCGTCGATTCGACCCGATTTCATGGGTAGACACGACGCGTCATGACCAATACTCAGTGGTGGACCGCCGATTTCACGGGTCGCTACACAGGCCTGATCTTTGATTGCGACGGCACCCTAACGGACTCGATGCCCCTGCACTACATCGCCTGGCGGAACACCATGGCTAGGTATGGAATTCGATTTTCTCAGGAACGTTTCTATCAAATGGGCGGCATGCCGACCGAAAAGATCATCGCGACCCTGAGCCAAGAACAAGGCGTTTCCGTTGACCCCGTGGCCGCCAGCCGCGCGAAGGAAACCGCCTTCGAAAGCAAGCTTCATCAAGTCAAATCAAAGCCCGACGTGGTGACGGTTGCCAAGAATCATGTTGGGCGAGTCAAGATGGCGGTTGCTAGCGGCAGCGACCGCGCTGGCGTGGAACTTCAATTACAAGCCATCGGGGTTGTCGACTACTTTCCCGTTGTCGTTACCAGTGAAGACACGACGAGGCACAAGCCGGAGCCGGACGTGTTTCTGCTGGCGGCGGCACGGATGAACGTGCCGGCTAATAGCTGCCTCGTTTTCGAAGACAGTCCCCTTGGGATGGACGCGGCGCAACGTGCCGGCATGGACTGCATCGACGTGCGCTTTGGACGTCTGCACACCGCATAGCGGTTCATACCAAAGCGCCGACACCTTCACGCTCCCGTCCATCGGCGATGACACTACCGATACGACAACGCTGAGACTGACAACAGCCATGAAAGGGCCAACACGATCAGCAGCGCAAACCCCGTGATCGCCCAGGGACGCGCGACCGACGTCGTCAACCAGCCAGACGACTTGCCAAACTCGCGTTCGACGAAATCGTCGTAATCCTCGTCATCCCACTGGTCCGTATCCCACGCCTCATCTTCCCAAGACGTGTTTGCATCGCCATCCCAGTCGTTGCTCATGCGACAGAGTCTATCGGAAGGCGCGTGTTAGGAAAGCTTGCATCAGCAGGCTGCCCGTATCGACGCGTGACGCTGAACGCCGAGTCGCCGGCGGCAGATAGGACTCTTGAATCCCACAGCCTGGCACGGGGACTCCGTGAGCCGGATAACGGGAATCATATCGCACAGGCTGAATGAACTGCATTCGATACTGCAAACCATTGAACGTGACCAAGACCTCGTTCCAATGCCGCAGCAGAGCCCGCGAAATGATTGGACAGCCGGATCCAAAAACGGCCTGCTCCACCCGAACTTGCAACGATTGCACTTCGTTGAACTCGTATTGCAGTCGGATTGGGTCATCGGTTCGTCGCGCCGCCGATCGCAAGTCACCCGACGCGTCCTCCAATCGATCAATCAATCGTAGGGTCAACCGATCGATCCGATCGTCCAACCGTCGTGCTTCACGTTCAAAGTCGCTCACCGCATCTCGGTAGTCGTCGGCAACTCGGTATAGAGACCGATCGTATTGGGCTTGGACCGTCGAGGCGAACGACGCGACGAACATGGTTGCGAAGGTCATCACGCGGGGCATCGTTAAGAGTCGAGACATTTCAGTTTCTCCGTCTGGCATAGGGTTTGGCCCTTCCTTGATTGAGCGAGCCGAGCTTCCTCTCTCGGCTAGCTCCATTGAGGGCGAGAACAGTGCCAAACGGCGGCCCACATGAAGACAAGAACGCTAAAGCCAATGCCAACAATGCTTTAGAGAGGATCATTCAAAATCCAAACGCGATGCCACGCGCCATCAAAACGATTCCCAAGCAATCAATTTGATCTCAGCTGTGTGGTCAAACAGATCCGCTAGTGCAGCGTCGCAGATTAGTATGAGGTTTGGCGCGACGTCGTGGCATAAGGCTTCCAGCCTGTGATTTGCCGCGTCCGATCCCGATGGCAGGCAGGATGCCTACCCCACTTTTTTGAGAGGACGCTGCAGTCGTGTCTGCATCCTCGAATTTGCTGCTCTTGAGTCGGGCAACTAAACTTGGAACTGACTTGTCTCTTCCGACTTAGCTGACCGCCAATGATTTCTTTCATCGCTTGGGTCGTATTCATCCTGGCTTTGGTCCTCTCAGTTCCGATTGTCAGTTGGCTCGAAAAACGCGGTCAATCCAAGTCCATGTTACCGGACCCCGATTGGTCGGACCCCGAGGCATACGGCGATGAGGGGGTCGACTCGGCCCCGGTGGACGATGCTGCGATCCCCGAGGACGTTGCGGAAGGGGACGAAGCGGTCGAATTTGCCGAAGCGGGTGGTGACGATTTCGCCGCCTTCGAGGATGAATTCAAGTAGCTCCTGTCCGGCCGCCCATGGCAAGATGCGTAGCCCGGATATCGCATCCACCGAAGAGCGTTCGCTTCCTATTCTGCGAACACTGGCTAGCCAGCGGCAACATTTGCGGCGAGGCCGCGACTATGATGATCGCTCGAAAATGTTGGCTCGCGGTCACCCGAGGATACAGGAGTCTTGCTGGGATGGGATGGTTATCAACCAGATCGGTATTGGGAACGCTTGGCGATTGCGGGCCTATGATCGCGCTGGCCGTCTTGGCAATGATCTCGGGGATTCCGGCGGAGGCCAAATCACCTCACATCGTGATGGCATTCGCTGACGATTGGGGTTGCTACGCCAGCGCCTATGCGAGTCACTTTCCCGATACGGCATGTGAAGTCGTCTCAACGCCAAACTTCGACGCCATTGCTCAAAGCGGTGTCCTGTTCACCAATGCGTTCGTCAGCGCACCGTCATGCACGCCCTGCCGCAGTTCGTTGATGTCCGGACAGCCATTTTGGCGTTGCCAAAAAGCATCCATCCTTTCGGGCGCTGTTTGGGACTTCTCACTGCCCGCCTATCCGCTGATGCTCGAACAAGCAGGCTATCGTCTCGGCCACACTTACAAAGTTTGGTCGCCGGGCGAGCCAGGGAACGCTCCGCATGGTGGCGGTCGAACCACGTTCATGTCGTCGGGCCGCCAGTTCAACAGGTTCTCGCAAACGGCCATGAGCCAGGAAGATCGCGAAGCCGGAAAACTCGCCCTATTGGATGAAGTTCGAGGCAATATCCGTTCGTTCTTGGATGCCGATGGCGACGGGCAGCTCGATGGCGATCAGCCAATTTGCTACTTCTTTGGTCCCACCAACACGCACCGATCGTGGATTGCCGGTAGCGGCAAGATCCTTTGGGGCATCGACCCGGACCTGCTCGAAGGCAAGCTACCGGCATTCCTTCCCGATGTACCCACGGTCCGCCAAGACTTCGCCGATTACCTTGGCGAAGTGATGGCGTTCGACGCCGCCTTGGCGGTGATTGATGAAGAACTCGCCCGGCTAGGCATTGCAAACGATACTTTGCTGGCGGTTAGCGGTGACCATGGGATTCCCGGCATTGGCCGTGGAAAGTGCAATTTGTACGACTTGGGAACGCATGTTCCCCTAGCGATTCGCTGGCCCGATGGGATTGATCACCCCGGGCGGGTTGTCGAGGACTTCGTGTCACTACCCGAACTCGCCACGACATTCTTGGACGTCGCCATGGTTCCTGCGGCGCCAACGATGATTGCCAAACCTCTGACACCTCTATTGACGAGTGACTTATCGGGACAGATTGATCCCAGCCGCGACTGCGTCTTCACGGGTCGCGAACGACATGTGGCTCGTGCCCGCGAAGGACTGCGTCCCTACCCACAACGAGCCATCCAGACTCGCGAACATCTCTACATCATCAATTTCGAGCCCGATCGGACACCGATGGGTGATGGGCCTTCACGCGACGCCGACGATGCGGAGTTCCCGACGTTCGAGGAGCTTGCCCGCAGCACGAAGGTCGCCTACCCAGATCTAGATGCCAGCCCGACCAAGGCGTTTGTGGTGGTCCATCGTGATGAGTATCCCGACGCATTCGAATTTGCCGTTGGCATGCGGCCGCGTTTCGAACTCTATGACCTTCGTTCGGACCCGGATTGCTTGACGAACCTGGCCGGCAACGGAAATCACATTGAAACGCAGCGACAGCTTCACGCTCGTCTGATCAATTACTTGACCGAAACCGGCGACCCGAGACTCGAACCATCCGTCATGTTTGAGCACGGGATGTTCATCAGTGAGCCCAAACGAGGACTGTGAGCATTGGTGTCTACACCCCAACAGCTTGCGGGGACGTTGCTGCGCGCCGTGGACTTTACCGTAGCCGCCGTGAAGGCGTGACTTCCGGGTGCGTCTTCACTTGCTGCCTCACGGCCCCGCTTGGACCTGAGCCGCTGCAATGATCGATGCGTCATCGGGCTGGCCCGACCAGATCGGCAGGTCCGTTTTGGTCGCAACCCAGCCGCCGTGAACGAGTTTGGCTGACTCATCACCCCCACCATCCTCACCGACCCATCGATACCGGGACGTATTGATTGGCTGCGGCAACTGGATTGTATCATTCTCCGGCGCATCGACCAGTTTTTGAAGTCCGAGGACGCGGTCGAGGGTTTGGCGACTCTGTTTGAGGCACGGACGCGCAGCCGCGCCCACCTGAGCGTCACCGTACTGATCCAAATCCTCTTCAATCAGATCGACCAGGCGAGCCTCCCGCTGCAGCGTCGCCAACAGCGTGATGGCGGCGTTCTGCTCCTTCGGTTGGATCGGCGGAGTCGACGATGTGACCTCGGTCGACTCCAACAGGTTGCCGGGCGCGGAAACGGTCGGGTCGAGAGCCATGGCGACTCGTTGAGCGGTTGAAGCGTCGGTCAGCGATGCCCAAAAGGCGCGCAGGGCAACAGCAAGACTCATTGCGGTGGATTCCCTAGACAAATCATGTGGACGAAGGTGAGCTGGCAGTCTTGGCCACATCGGTCATGGATTCAACCGCCGACGAGGATGAACTCGGCCGACTCTGCCCAAGGCACTTCCCAATCTGTCGCACGGCTTGTCGCAAACGATGTTCGTTTTCGACCAGCGACATCCTCAAGAACCCTTCGCCGGCGGCGCCGAACCCGCTGCCTGGGCTGACCGCCACGTTTCCTTCTTCGAGCAGATTCATGGCAAAATCCATCGTACTCATTTTCGATCGCCATGGTTCGGGCACCTCGGCCCACACAAACATGCCGGCTTTGGGTGGTTGGACGTTCCATCCCATGCGCTGCAATCCGCTGACCAACACGTCTCGGCGCCCCTGGTAGACTTCGGATTGCTGGAGCACCGTTGACTCGGTTTTACGAAGGGCCACGATGGCTGCGATTTGAATCGCCTGAAACATGCCATAGTCGTAGTAGCCCTTGATGGTGCCTAGGCCGCGGACCATCTCCGCATTGCCGGCGCAAAAGCCCACTCGCCATCCCGCCATGTTGTAGCCCTTGCTCATGGTCGTGAACTCCACTCCAACATCCTTGGCACCGGGAGCCGACAGGAAACTCGGCGGCATGTAGCCGTCGAATGCCACGTCCGCGTACGCGAAGTCATGGATCACCATCAGCCCATACTTCTTGGCCAATCGAACCACTTCAACGAAGAAGCTCGGTTCAACGACCGCCGATGACGGGTTATGGGGATAGTTGACGATCAACACCTTCGGTCGCGGCGTTAAGTTCTCGCATGTGTAGGCAACATTGGCCAAGAATTGATCCGGATCCGCGACATCCAATGCCACAACGTTGCCGGACGCCAAGATCACGCCATACATATGAACGGGGAAATACGGCGATGGGATGATGGCGGTATCACCGGGGCCCATTAAAGCCAGGCACATATGAGAGAATCCCTCCTTGCTGCCCAAGCACGCGATGATCTCCGATTCCGGATCCAACCGGACGCCGTACTTACGGTGATACTTGCTGGCGACCTCGCGCCGCAGATTGGTAATCCCGTTGGACTTGCTGTAACCGTGATTCCCCATATCCGCGGCCGCGTCGGCGAGCTTGTCGATGACGATCTGATCGGGCGGGTCCGACGGATTTCCCATGCCCAAATCAATGACGTCATCTCCATCACGCCGTTTTTGGTAAAGCGCATTATTGATCCGGCCAAACATGTAGGGCGGCAATCGGCTCACCCGCCCGGCCAACTCCACTTCAAAGGGTGCTGGTCGGGGGTCATCGGTGGGTAGTCCGATGGCCGGCGCATCAATATTGAACGTATCGGGATTGAACGAGCTCATAATGGGACCGCGATAACCGTGTGCAAGTCGATGCGATTGTGAATAGGGGACTCAAAGGTTGGTGCCCGGTTCGTTGGATTTTCACCGAAAAAGGGCTTCTTCGCCCAGGGGCGATCGGAACGATTTGCAACTCGGGTCTTGGAGTCGATGGTCCGTCCAATCGCCGGATCAGAACCATGCCAATCGGACCATCCAGTCGGCCAACGTGACGCCCCCAGTCGCAATGACCCCATAGGCCAAGGAAGTTTGCACGTGTACCGAGGGCCAGCGCGCGACCCAAGCCGCCACCGCGAACACGGCGACCGACAAAGACGCCAAGCAAGCGAGCAGAAATCCACCCGTATTGCAATTCAAGCTCCGATCCCATCGTCCCCTGACGAAGTGCGCCCAAGCCGTCGTCATGCCACATGCAGGACACCGAATCCCGAACCAAACACGGGCCGTGCACGGCGGCAACCCTAATTGCTGATGAGTTGCCAAGCCGTCAGGTTCGGGAGAAAGTCGCGAAGCAACGACGAAGGGAACCGCCAAACCGATCGCCAGGAATGCCACCGCCAGCCGGCTCCCAGCCGCCATGGCGCGACCGGGCGGCACCAAAATCGCTGTCGGCAAGGACTCCAAATCCTATTCCTTCCGAAATTCTCGTCAAATGACCAAAACCCGTTGACGCTATCAGGCGTCAACCGTACATTCTCGCCTCCTCGCTCGGAACCGAGTCGGGGATTTGACGAGATTTCATCCAAAATTGTTGTGAGTTTCTGCTGTGGCTAGTGGTGCGAGTGAAGTCATTCGAATTCGAATGGAAGCATACGACCACGCAGTTCTTGATCAGAGTGCTCGTGACATTGTTGACACGGTGAAGGCAACCGCCAGCATCGTTCACGGACCGATCCCGTTGCCAACTCGAATTGAGCGGTACACCGTACTTTCAGGTCCATTTGTCAACAAGAAGTCGCGTCAACAGTATGAGATCCGAACGCATAAGCGTTTGGTCGACATTGTCCAGGCTTCGGCCAAGACGATCGAAGCATTGAACAAGCTGAGTCTTCCCGCCGGGGTCGATATCAAGATTAAGGCTTCCGCCCGCTGATCGAGTTTCGACGAGTTCATGTGGTCACAGCCTAGGCTGCCCACAGACCAGTTGGGAAAACGGGGTTCGGGCCATGGCAATCAGGTGCCTCGCCGCCTAGTTCAGTCGCCACCGATATCGGTTGGAGCGGCGAGTCGGGCAAACCCTCCATTTTACTGAATTCACACGGTTTTCCGCATGTTTGGAAGCTGTGGCGAAAGCGATTGGCCTTTGTGCTGGTTGGCTCGCCTCGGCGATCTCGGGACTCCTAACGATTTACGCGGCCCATGCCCTCATTGGAGGTGCCGGGGTCAGGAACTGTCATGAAACCATCCATACTCGGACGCAAGATCGGGATGACGCAGGTCTTCCTGGAAGACGGAACGGCTGTCCCCGTTACCGTGGTGCAAGCCGGCCCCTGTCCCGTTCTCCAGGTCCGCGATGAAGACCGCGATGGCTACGAAGCCGTTCAGTTAGGGTTCGAGAACAAGCCACGGCGTTTGGCCAGCCGATCAGAGCGTGGCCACGTCGCGTCGATTGAAAGCAAGCGATCCAAGGCAAAGAAGCTTGGCGGGGTGGAGTTGCTGCCGAAAGCGGACTGCGAGCCGCAGCGTTTCATCCGCGAGTTTCGAGGTCCGGCCGGGGTCTCGGTGGGAGACGTCCTGACTGTCGAGCAATTCGCGGACGTCCAACGAGTCGATGTCACCGGAACGAGCAAAGGCCGAGGTTACGCCGGTGTCATGAAGCGGCACAACTTCAGCGGCCAGCGGGCAACCCACGGTGTCAAAAAGGTTCACCGTCACGCCGGCGGTACGGGCTGCAGTGCATCGCCCAGTCGCGTTTTTAAGGGACGCCGAATGGGTGGCCAATACGGCAGTGCCCGCGTTACGACACGCAATCTGGAAGTCGTTCAGGTCGACACGGAAAATGATCTGCTGTTGATCCGCGGCGCCGTCCCGGGGCCCAACGGTGGCTTTGTATCGGTCTGTCAAACCAACAAGGTGGGCTGAGAGAATCCAAATGGCAACGCTACCCATTCACAACGCTGACGGCTCCGAAGTTGGTCAGTATGAGATTGATACCGATAAGATCGTCGATCGGATCAGCAAACAATTGTTGCATGACGTCGTCGTGATGTATCAGGCCAACGCACGTCAAGGGTCTCACAACACCCGCACCCGAGGTCAGGTCGCCGGCTCGACGAAGAAAATGTATCGTCAAAAGGGGACGGGCAACGCCCGGGCGGGCAGCAAGCGAACCAATGTTCGTCGAGGCGGTGGCGTCGCTCGCACGGTCAAGCCTCGCGACTACAGCTATCGTCTGCCCAGAAAAGCGATCAAGTTGGCGACCAAAATGGCCATTCGTTCGCGAATTGACGATGGCGAAATGATCGTTCTGGATGAGTTGCAAATGGATGCGCCCAAAACGAGCCAGCTCGCCAAAGTGCTTAAGAATCTTGGATTGGAAGGCGTCACAACCTTGCTGGCGACGGAGTCGGACAATCCAGCGGTGTACAAGAGCGGGCGAAACATCCCGTCTCTCACCGTCGAGCCGCTGCGTCAGCTCAACGCATTATCGGTGCTCAAGCCAAAGAAAATCGTGATCACGAAAGGCGCGTTGGATAAGGTTCAAGGCGGCGACTTCGCGGCATCAGGCGAGTCCGGCGGTACGGCAACCACGAGCGAGGAACCTGTTACCTGAACGGGCGGGAATCAACCATGGCACACATTCAACCACCGGCGCCGCCGGAACGAAAAGTCAAGCTTGAGCCGCATCAGGTTCTGCTGAAACCACTGGTCACCGAAAAGGGCGTCCACAGAGCGACGCGCAACAACCAGTACGCGTTCCAAATCCATCGTGACGCGACCAAGTTGGACGTTCGGCAAGCCGTTGAGGCGCTGTTTGACGTCAAAGTCGAGAAGGTGCGGACTCAGACTCGCAAGGGCAAGTCAAAGCGATTCAAGTATCGCATCGGACGTACCGCGGACTGGAAGAAAGCGATTGTTCAGCTTCATGAAGACCACCGAATTGATTTCTTCTAGATCCAACGTCTTCGGCCCACGCGTCTCGACGCCGGTAGGCTGCCAACCCCCAACCATTCAAACACGACGCCAATAGAGATCATCGACCGTCATGGGCATTCGAGTTTATAAGCCGACCAGTGCGGGACGGCGTAACGCATCGGTCAGCGATTTTGCCGACCTGACGCCCGGCTACAAGCCGGAGCGGTCGCTGCTGCGAAAGAAGAAGAAGCATGGCGGCAGGAACAATCAAGGAAAGATCACCGTGCGTCATCGCGGCGGGGGTCACAAGCAAAAGTACCGTGTGATCGATTTCAGACGGCAGAAGGACGGCATTGGCGCCACCGTGGAATCCGTCCAGTACGATCCCAATCGCTCCGCCCGCATTGCACTGCTGAAATACACCGACGGTGAAAAGCACTATGTGATTGCAGCGGCCGGGGTGAAGGCGGGTGATGCCGTCGCCAATGGTCCCGACGCGCCACCGAATGTCGGTAACTGTCTACCGCTGAAAAACATTCCGCTCGGTACGACCGTCTGCTGTGTTGAGATGCGTGCCGGGCGTGGAGCCGTCATGTGCCGTTCGGCCGGTTCCCAAGCGACGCTGATGGCACGCGAGGCCGATTGGGCTCAGCTGGCACTGCCTAGCGGTGAAATTCGCCGCGTGCCCAGTCAGTGCCGGGCCACCATCGGCCAGGTCGGTAACAGTGATCACATGAATGTTCGTTTGGGTAAAGCAGGCCGCGCCCGTTGGTTGGGCCGCCGGCCTCACGTCCGCGGAACCGCGATGAATCCGGTCGATCACCCACATGGCGGTGGCGAAGGTCGTACGAAGGGTGGTCGTCATCCTGTGAGTCCATCAGGCGTCAGCGCGAAGGGCGGCCCAACCCGTCAAAAGCGCAAGCCAAGTAACTCCTCGATTGTTCGACGGCGCAAGAGCCGGCGATACGGTCAATTGAAACTTCATAAGTAGGGCGCGGCGGGAACACTGATATGAGTCGAAGCAGCAAGAAGGGTCCCTACGTGGATCCGAAGGTTTACTTCAAAGTCCAGAAGGCATCCGAGACCGGCTCGAATGAGCCGATCAAGACTTGGTCGCGGGCATGCACCATCGTGCCCGAATTCGTCAACGTGACCTTCATGGTCCACAACGGTCGGCAGCACACCAAGGTGTTGGTCACCGAAGACATGGTGGGCCACAAATTAGGTGAGTTTGCTCCGACGCGAACATTCAAGGGTCACGGCGGCAAGGGCAAGCGATAGTCGATCATCGGCGATCCATTCATCATTCCATCGAGTTCTAACTTCCAATCCATCAACATGGCCGAATTCAAAGCCTTCCATAAGAACGCTCGAATCAGCGCTCAGAAAGTGCGTTTGGTTGCCAAGCTCGTGCGCGGCATGTATGCCGACGAGGCGCTGGACACGCTGAAGTTCCAGCCGCAGCGCGGTGCCAGAATGCTGGAAAAGGTCATCAAGAGCGCGGTCGGTAACGCGACCGACCCGGACCAAAACAGTGGCCGCAGCAACCGAATCGAAGATCTGGTGGTCACGGACGTTCGCGTCGATGGCGGACCGATGTTCAAACGGATTCGTCCGCGTGCCCGCGGCATGGCTTTCATGATCAAAAAACGCTCCAGTCACATTCGCGTGGGTCTGACTCACGTCGATGATCTCCTCTAACCATCATGCCGGGCTCGTTGCCCAGCCGAGTTTCCTCACCCACCGCATCTCGCAGTTAGTACTTCCCTCATGGGTCAAAAAGTCAATCCGATCGCTTTCCGAACCGGCGTCACGCGAGGTTGGTCGAGTCGTTGGTACGCGTCGAAACAGGACTATGCGGACTTGCTGGTGGAGGATCGTAAGATCCGCCATTTCATCACCAAGCATCCCAAGAAGACGCAGTACAAAAGTGCCGGAATCGATCGGATCGAGATCGAACGAACGCGCGACGAAGTTCGCGTGATGATGTATGTCGCCCGTCCCGGTCTGATCATTGGAAAGAAAGGTCAAGAGATCGAGATTTTGCAGGCAGAGTTGCAAAACTTGGTCGGCCGCCGGATCAACTTGAAGGTGGAGGAAGTGGGCCGTCCGGAGCTTCAGGCACAACTGGTTGCCGAAGACATTGCACAGCAACTGGCGAAGCGATCCAGTTTTCGCAGGACGATGAAACGATCACTGGAACAAACGATGGATGCAGGTGCCCAAGGCATCAAAATCCAAATGGCCGGACGCCTCGGTGGGGCTGAGATGGCACGACGAGAGAAACAGATTGCCGGCTCGATCCCGCTTTCGACGCTTCAGGCAAAAATTGATTACGGCTTCACCGAAGCGATGACGCCACAGGGGCACATCGGCATTCAGGTGTGGATTAACCAAGGTACTTACGGAGACGACGATGGCGCTGATGCCCAAACGGGTCAAGCATCGAAAAAGCCAAAGAGGTCGTATAAAAGGTAGCGCGACACGCGGCAACACGGTCGTCTTTGGTGACTTCGGCATTCAGTCCATGGAAGCCGGTTGGGTCAAAGCGACGACGATCGAGGCCGGCCGGATCGCTGCCCAGCAATACGTTCGTGGTGAAGGCAAGCTCTACATTCGCGTCTTTCCAGACAAGTCTGTGACCAGCACTCCGCTGGAAACACGGATGGGGAAAGGCAAAGGTGAGCCAGACTTCTGGGCCGCGACCGTGAAGCCGGGCACCATTTTGTACGAACTGGGTGGTGTGACCGAACAGCAAGCGAAGGTTTGCTTCGCGCGACTAGCTAGCAAGATGCCCGTGAAAGTGCGGTTTGTCGAGCGACGCTCCTCATGAACGCCGCCGGCAGCCGGAACCGGCCGTGCACCCAAGGCTGACATTCTCAGCAAGACTATTTTCACTTTGATCACGACCTGCCATGAAACTGACTGAACTGCGTGAAATGAGCGACGAGCAGTTGGAAGCGACCTGCAAGGATGCTTCGGAGACGCTGTTCCGATTGCGTTTTCAATCCCAATCCGAACGGCTCAACACGCCCAGTGAACTGCGGAAGAACCGACGCCTGATTGCACGAATCAAAACCATTCAAACCGAACGAGTGAGAGCTGCCGCAGCAGCATCGTCGTGACCTGACCAACTACCAGCGACCACCAATCACTCCTCCACCCGATCAACCTAACCCTTTCCCAGCAACATGCCAAAACGCGTCGTAGCCGGTATCGTGACCAGCGACAAGATGAGCAAGACGCGCCGCGTCGAGATCAATCGTGTCGTCAAGCATCCCAAGTATAAAAAGTACGTTCGTCGCCGAACGGTATGCCACGTTCACGATGAGAACAATGAATCTGGACTCGGTGATCGCGTCGAGATCATCGAATCCGAACCGATGAGCAAGCTGAAGCGTTGGCGATTGGTTCGTGTGCTGGAAAAGAGCACTGCCGTCGACGTGGTGGCCTTGCGTGCCGCCGCCAAGGCCGCCGCCGAAGCCGAGGGCCTCGAAGCCGCCGCCGCGGGCGAGTCGCCCGCCTCCGAATGAGCGGCGTGGCGATCCGATCCACGCCGTTAGCATCCTCCACTCATTGATATCGTATTTTTGCCGTCATGATCCAACAAGAAACACGTCTGGATGTCGCTGACAACACCGGTGCTCGTCAGGTGATGTGCATCAAGGTGCTTGGTGGTAGTCGACGCCGTTTTGCCACCGTGGGCGATGTCATCGTCTGTAGTGTTAAAAGCGTTATCCCGGGCAGCGAAGTCAAGAAAAAGTCGGTCGTGCGAGCGGTCATTGTCCGTGTCAAACACCCGACACGCCGTGCCGACGGCAGTTACATCCGATTTGACTCCAATGCTGTTGTCTTGATCGATAAAGACAAGGCTCCCCGGGGCACTCGTATTTTCGGCGCCGTCGCACGTGAGCTGCGGGAGAAGAATTATATGAAGATTGTCTCGCTCGCCAATGAAGTCGTCTGATCTGAAGAGGAAAGATCCAATGAAATTTCGAATCAACGACGAAGTCATCCTGATCGCTGGGGCCGACAAGGATCACCGGGGTAAGATCCTGAAGATTGATCGTGACGCCGGCAAGGTTGTTGTCGAAGGTGCCGCCAAAGTTTGGAAGCATGTTCGACAAAGTCAAAAGAATCCCCAAGGTGGTCGCTTGAGCAAGGAGATGCCTGTTTCGGTCAGCAATGTCATGTTGGTCGATCCGTCCACCGGCAAACCAACTCGTATTGGCGTTCGCTACCTGACCGATGGCAGCAAAGAACGCTTCGCCAAGGCCAGCGGAACCAGTCTGGGACAGATCGCACCACCGAAGGCCTCGCGGGCATCCACCTGAGGCCAGTCCCACAGAAATTCATCGCACACCCCATCCATTCGATTCACTCCATGTCGACTTCCAAGCCAAGATTGCAACAGCGTTACGAGGAACAGATTCGTTCCGCGCTCCAGGAAAAAAACGGCTACACCAATCCGCATCAAATCCCGATGCTGGAAAAAGTCACCCTGAACATGGGCGTGGGCCAAGCTGTCGGTGATAAGAAGATCCTTGATCTCGCATTCGATGCGATGACGCAGATTTCCGGTCAGCGGCCGGTCTACACGATTGCCCGTAAATCGATTGCAACGTTTCGGCTGCGTGAGGGCATGCCGATCGGTTGCATGGTGACCTTACGTCGCCAGCGAATGTACGAGTTCATGGATCGTTTGATCTCGGTCGTGCTTCCGCGTGTGCGTGACTTTCGCGGGATCAACCGCAACGCGTTTGATGGACGCGGCAACTACACCCTTGGTTTGACCGAGCAACTCGTATTCCCGGAACTGAACCCAGACAAGTTCACCCGTCCCCAGGGGATGAATATCTCCATGGTCACGTCCGCGACGAGCAACGACGAGGCTCGTGACCTTCTGGAAATGTTCGGCATGCCCTTCAAACAACCCAAGAAAGCTGACGCGGCGTAGCGTCGGCTCCATCGACCGTCGAATTCGATTCGGCCCGATTCCAACTGAATAACTGACTCGACTCCTGGCTCACCGCCTCCTCCGTTCACCGCAGGTCCACTTGTGGCAAGCAAATCGAAAGTCGCCAAAGCGCTTCGCACGCCGAAATTTTCCACCCGCAAAGAGAACCGCTGCAAGTTTTGCGGACGACCTCGTTCGGTTTACCGCAAATTTGGTTTGTGTCGGATTTGTTTTCGTGAAAACGCCAACGCCGGACTCATTCCCGGCGTTCGCAAAGCCAGCTGGTGATTTTGGAATAATTGAGGGGAAACCACTGCCATGATGACCGACCCAATCGCCGACATGCTAACTCGTATTCGCAACGCGGTACGTGTTGAAAGACCCTTCGTGGACATTCCGGCCAGCCGCGTCAAGCGTGGCTTGGCCGACGTGCTCAAACGCGAAGGGTTCATCTGGGACTGGAAGGAAGAATCGACCAAGCCGGTTGCGACACTCCGTTTGGAGCTGAAGTACGGTCCCAACGGTGAGCGTGTGATTCAGACCATCAAACGCATAAGCAAGCCAGGCCGACGACTGTATTCGCGCAGTACAGAGCTCCGTCCGGTCCTGGGCGGTTTGGGAATCCGAATCATCAGTACCAGCAAAGGCGTGATCAGCGATCGCGAAGCACGACGTGACAAGATCGGTGGTGAGGTACTCTGCGAAGTGTCTTGAGGCACACCGCGACCACTCCAACGTCACCGAATCCACCCGCCACTTTCAAATCATACCGCTTCCCAAAGTCACCGAGCCATGAGCCGCATTGGTAAAAAACCCGTCGCCGTTCCCGCCGGCGTGACCGTCAGCCTGGACGGGAACACCGTCAATGTGGAAGGTCCCAAGGGAAAGTTGGCTTTCACGCATCGCGCCGAAGTCGAGGTGAAGATCGACTCGGAGACCAATCAAGTCGTCGTATCCCGGCCGACTGACACGCGTGCCAGTCGTGCCTACCACGGTTTGACGCGTGCGATCGTCGCCAACATGATGGTGGGCGTTACACAGGGCTACGAGAAGAAGCTGGAAATCGTCGGGGTTGGCTATTTGGCATCGATCAGCGGCGATACCCTTCAACTGCGAGTCGGATTCGCCAATGAGCTGCATCGCAAGATTCCTTCGGATCTGAATGTGACGTGCCCCGACCAGACTCACATCGTCATTCAAGGTTGTGACAAGCAAAAGGTCGGACAGTTCGCCGCCGAAATCCGATCACTCCGCAAACCCGAGCCCTACAAGGGCAAGGGAGTGCGTTACCAGGGCGAACAAGTCAAGATCAAGCCGGGTAAGTCGGCCACAAAATAACCACACCTCACACACCCTCGTTTCACCGAGTTCCGCGCGGACGATTCGACATGGACAAGAACAAGAAACTACAGTCAAAGCGTCTGCGTCGACGTCAGCATGTGCGCAACAAACTGCGCGGCGATGCGGAACAACCGCGTTTGTGCATTCAGCGATCGTTAAAGCACTTTGGATGCCAGGTAGTGGACGATTTGTCGGGAAAGACGATCGTCAGCGCCAGCACACGCGATAAATCTGTACGCGACCAAGTCAAGCACGGAGGCAACTGCGATGCCGCCACATTGGTTGGTAAGGTACTCGCTGAGAAAGCCACCGAGGCCGGCATCAAGAGCGTGCAGCTGGATCGTGGACACAATAAATACCACGGACGCGTCAAGGCCTTTGCAGACGCGGCCCGTGAGGGCGGACTGACATTCTGAATCCAACCTGCATTGAGCCTTTCGCACGTCTGCGAACCACAACGAACCATTCATCAACCGACCCGCCGTCGCAACGATTGGCGACCAACTTCATTCACGTTCAACGATCGTTTCCATGAGCAACGCACGTAGCAAACGCAACAACAAGCAAGATGACGGCCTCGCAAGCGATCTGCTTGATCGCGTTGTGAAGATCAAACGCTGTGCGGCCGTGGTCAAGGGTGGCCGCCGCTTTAGCTTTGCGGCCATGGTCGTCGTGGGCAACGGCCAGGGACAGGTTGGATGGGGTTATGGCAAGGCCAATGAGGTCCCACCGAGCGTCCAAAAGGCTCAGAAACAAGCCAGCCGCAGCATGATCCACGTACCACTGGTCGATGGGAGCATTCCTCATCAGGTTTGGGGGCAGTATGGCGCAGCAAAAGTCGTGTTGATTCCGGCCGGTGCTGGTACGGGGATCATCGCCGGGCAAGCCGTCCGCGCGGTTTGCGAAGCCTGTGGTATTCACGACATCCTCACTAAGTCGTACGGCACCAATAACCCGGTGACCTTGGTGAAGGCGACGTTGGATGCGATGGGTAAGCTACGGACGCGCGAGCAAGTGGCTGCCCTGCGAGGTCTTCAACCCGATGATCTAGCCGTCGAGACGCATCACTGACATCGAACCGATGTCCCCCCGAGTCGGCGCCGATGTTTGGGGCGTCCCAATCAACCGCACGAACACTTTTCCGTTTAGAAATCATGCAACTCAACGACGTCCACCGCGGTATCACGAAGCACCGCAAGCGTAAACGCATCGGCCGAGGTCCCGGTAGCGGACACGGCAAAACTTCGGGCCGGGGGCACAAGGGACATAAGAGCCGTAGTGGATACAGCCGCAAGCCCAACTTCCAGGGCGGTGCGATGCCAATGTTCCGCCGCGTGCCAAAACGAGGCTTCAACAACAAGTTTGCCTTGACCGTATTCGTGGTGAACATTGATAAGCTGAATGAAAGCTTTGAAGATGGCGACACCGTGACCTTGGATGCCTTGGCAGCCAAGAATTTGGCGAAAGGCAAGTTTGACGAGCTCAAGATCCTCGGGAATGGCGAGCTGTCGAAAAAACTAACCGTTCAAGCCCATCGGTTTAGCAAGTCTGCCGAGGAGGCGATCACCAAGGCCGGTGGAACTATCGACAAACTGGCGCCGAAACGGACACCTGCCGAACGGGTCGCGGCATTATCGGCCGAAGCAAAAAAGTAGCCTTGTCATCGAAACCGAATTCACCCTGCCTCGGAAAGGTCGCAAAGGAGCTTGCGACTAGTGGGGAGGGGATTTGGAAGGCATCGTAAGCTCCACGTGGGTTCATGCCCTTGCTCGAACGCCTCACACCTCGGTTTCGTCCCTCCGGCAGGGGCGGGCAAAGAGATGTGTAGAGATCAGTGTCCACTGTAGCGTTAACCCGACGCGATATTCCGCCCGAAACTGACTAGTCGCCAGCGGAAGGTAGCCAGTAAACTACCCCAAACTTTCCATCCCCACGGCAGACGACGGACCGATTCATGTTCGAAAAACTGCGGATTATCTTCTCGATCCCTGAACTGCGGAAGAAGGTCTTCCTCACCATCGGGCTGCTGGCCGTGTATCGGATCGGATTTCATATCCCGCTGCCGATGATTGCCACCAATCTGGAAGACGCAGCGGGTGGCGGCGCGGCGGACTTCTTCGAAAAAGTGAGCGTGTTTGCCGCGAGCGACCTTCGGCAGGCAACGATCTTCGGCCTTGGCATCATGCCGTACATTTCCGCTTCGATCATCTTCCAGCTTTTAGGCAGCGTTTATAAGCCGCTCGAAGAGCTCAAGAAGGAAGGCGAAGCGGGCCGTAAGAAACTGAACGAGTACACGCGTTACCTTACCGTGGTGATCTGCCTGGTTCAGAGCTACATGTACCTGAAGTTCATGGTCATGACGGGAAGCGGGGGACAGTCCAACATCAATCCGAATTTCATGAATGCTGACGGAGGTCTGTTCTTCGGCTGGCAGATTGTGGCCGTGCTGGTCATGACAACGGGAACTGTTTTCCTGATGTGGCTGGGGGAACAGATTGACGAATACGGCATCGGCAACGGCATCAGCTTGCTGATCATGTCTGGGATTCTGGCTCAAATGCCCAAGGCCCTTTACGAGTTGATCTTGGGAATGAAGCCCGAATTGACGGGACTGGCCAAGGGTCAGACCGGCATTGAAACGCTGATCATCCTGGCCATCCTTTTCGTGGTCGTGGTCTTTGGCGTCGTGTTCATCACGCTGGGACAACGCAAGATTCCGACGCAATCGGCCAAATTCACTCGAGGGCGCAAGGTCTTCGGTGGAACTCGACAGTTCTTGCCACTGCGTATCAACCAGGCCGGCGTGATGCCGATTATTTTTGCTAGCAGCTTGCTCATGATTCCCGGCGTTCTGTTTGGGTTCATGGCGGGCTACTTTGAATCAGGCGGGGCACTGTTCAAGGGGTTGAACTTGGTGAGCCTGACGATGAGCGATCAAACGTCATACTTCTTCAACTTGTTGTACGTGACGCTGATTTTCTTCTTCTGCTACTTCTGGACGGCAATCACATTCAACCCGAAGGAAATGAGCGACAATCTACGGGACTCGGGGACTTTCATTCCCGGCTATCGTCCGGGACGTCGCACGACCGACTACCTTGAGAAAGTGATGGTTCGGATTACCTACGTCGGCGCCGCGTTCCTGGGACTGATCGCCATTGTGCCGACGATCGTCTACGGATCTTTGGGCGTGCCGTACTCGATCGCGGGTTTCTATGGCGGGACGGGTTTGTTGATTGCCGTTAGTGTCGCTTTTGACCTGGTGCAGAAGATCGATAGCCACCTCGTGATGCGGAATTATCGCGGTCTACTCGAGGGCGCCGGTTCGGGCACGTCGCCAGTCGTTTGATTCAACTGTGCGGCAATAGCCCGTGACGAAGCATGCCGAGACGCGGCAGCCGAGGATCATTGTGCTGCTGGGGTCGCCTGGAGCCGGCAAAGGTACTCAAGGTCGACGCATTGCGACCCACTTCGGCATCCCGCACCTGTCGACGGGACAGATGCTGAGAACGATGGTGCCCCGGAATTCCGACGAGCAGCAAATCCAGCAGCATATTCTCAATGGTGGGTTCGCCGACGACGACGTCATGCTTCGCTGGATGGATGATCGGCTCGGGGAACCGGATTGTCGGTCCGGATATGTACTGGATGGATTCCCTCGGACGGTTGTCCAGGCGATTCAATTTGACCAACGCTTGAGCCAACGAGGTCAGATTATCACTGCGGCGATTCTCTTGCAGGTATCCCAGAGCGTGATCATGCATCGACTACGACAACGCCAGCAGATGGAGGGACGCCGAGATGATCGTGAGGCGATTCTGCATAAACGAATGGAGCTCGACCAAGCCAATTTGGGCCCGCTGACTCGGCACTACCAATTGGCCAATCGATTACTCGTCATTGATGGCGAGGACACAGTCGACGCGGTCACTCAACAAGCGATGCAAGCGTTGGCAATGGCGTGATCATGTGTCCTCGGGCATGGTGACGCTGACCACGGCGGCTCCGATGCTGTCACCGAAGACATTGACCGCGGTCCGGAATCGGTCCAACAACCAATCGACCGCCAAGATCAAGCCAATGTATTGCAGAGGCAGTCCGACGGCCCCGAGTACGATCAACATCGTGACCAGACCAGCCTCTGGTATCCCCGCCGCCCCGATGGCCGCCAGCGTCGCCGTGACGGCGACAATGGCTTGTTGACCGATGTTCAGATCCATGCCAATGGCCTGCGCGATGAAGATCGCAGCGGCCGCTTCATACAAGGCTGTACCGTCCATATTGATGGTCGCCCCAAGAGGGACCACGAATTCACTGGAGCGTTTGGAAATGCCGGCGGACTCGGCACACTCCAGAGTGACCGGCAGCGTCGCCGACGAACTCGCAGTGGAAAACGCCGTCAAGAGAGCCTGGCTCATGGCGGCGGCATATCGGTAAGGGTTCTCGCGTCGGACAATCCAGAAGATCAACGGCAGGACGATGAAGGCGTGGACTCCAAGACCAATCACGACGGTCGCGAAGTACCAACCGATCTGCGAAAGCTCCGTAAGGAAACGCCCCTCAAACTGCGCCTGGCCAAAACGGGCGGCTACCAAGCAAAAGATCCCGATGGGGGCGATCTGCATGAGCATCATGACGAACTTCAGCAACGCATGATTGGCTTCCGTCACAAGGGTCGTGAAGGTGGTGACCTCCGTGGAAATCGTCGTCAGCAACGCCCCCAGTGCGATCGTGAACACGATGATTGGTAACAACTGGGTCTCTACAGCGGCTCCAAACAGGTTGTCCGTGACGAGCATGAGAGCCAAGTTCTCCAGAATTCGACCAACGCTCGGTTCATCTTGATCCGGTGCGGGAATGCCATCGACCGCATTCGCAATTTCGGCTTCGGAAAGTCCACTCTGCTCGGCGAGCGTCGCTCGCAGTATCTGACTGGCATCCTGATCGCCCTCGTCCAGAGATTTCAACGTCGCCTCATCAACCGTTCCGACCCCAGGCCGAATCACGTTGACAACGAGGAGCCCGACGACCACTGCCAAGACGGTCGTGCACAGGTAATATCCGACCGCCGCCGCGCCCGGTTTTCCCAGTCGGCGGACATCACCCAGACCCAAAATGCCGCACATCACGGAGGTGAACACGAGCGGCACGACAATCATCTTGAGCGCACGAAGGAACAGTTCGCCTCCGATGGCGAAGTGCATGGCCACTTCTGGCACCGTCAGTGCAAACGCGATCGCCAACACGATCGCGGCGGCGATCCAGTAAGTCAGTCGATTGTTGTGCTCGGGCGACTTGTTCAATGCAGTTTCCAACCAGACGGAAGTGGGACAATCACTACAAACGGACGCAACAAACGAACAAAGTAACGACTCCCGACGCCCGACGCATCAGCCCGCTGGCGGCAATGACCTACCGTTCGAAGGCGGACAACTCACGAAAAACTCATCGCTTGACGATGCGCCCCTTCCAAGTGACATCATGATCTTTCGCACCACCCATCACTCTCGACGAAATGCGAGATTCGCCACCTTTGGTACCGCGATGGTCCTTGGCGGATTCTGGGCCGGCGGGTTGGTAGGAGTCGGAAAACTGCAACGTGCCATGACGGCGATGCAGCCACCTCAGTCGATGACATGTATCGAGTTGGTTCAGAACGGTGTCGGCGACACATCGATTATCCGTCTGGTGGACGCAACGGTCCACAAACCGGCCCCGATTGAACCGGTGCCTGCTGATGAAGTCACTTCCACGGTCGTCCAACGCGTTCAAACCATCTTGGCGCATCCCAAAGTTCAGCCTTGGGCCGATCGGCTCGTCCGAGGACATATTACGCCAACGGCGGCCGTGGTTCGCGAGACGTCCCCCAAATTACTTCAACTCGGAATGGGACGGCATCTCAGCGAAGTTGCCTTCGCCGAAGCCGACCGAACCGGCGAATTAGTCGTCCATGCAACACCGGATATCACGCCAACTATTCTTGTGGGTGCGATGGATTGGCTTGAATTGGACACGCCGCCGCAACTGCGAAAGGCGGCCTCCATGCCGTCGTTCACGCTACACCCCGTGTCGCAGATCTCACCCCTGCCGAATGCCATCGGCTGGTTCGCCGGCGGCGTGGTCGTGATGGCGTTGGGACTCGTCATGTGCGGATCCGCTTCGCTGGGCCGTTGGATCATCCTATGCCCGGTTGGGGCCGCGATCGGACTCGCGGGCGTACCACTTCGGTCTGGGCGCGGTGGTCGATTCACTCGCCTGCTCGCGTCGGCTCTTGGGCTGGGGCTACTGTGGCTGGGTTATCACCTGCTGGTGCAAAGTGGAGGATTGGGACAGTCATCGGGCACTTGGGAAATTCAAGTTGCCGGTGCCGTGGCAACTGCCATTGGCTTGGCGGCCATCATGGGGGCCATCTGCAATGCGAGGACGCAACGAGTCGATTCACAATCTCTGTTGACGTGGCCAAACCCCCAAGCCGACGCGTCCGCATCGAGTCGCGGCGAAGCCATCGGCGTCACGGCGATGCCATCCTCCATGCAATCGACACCGTCTTACTGCCGGAAATTCTGTGATCCGAGGTTGGGCGTTGCTCTGGATGAAAGCCGTCATCAGGCATTGGCGCCGCACACGGACGCACTCAAAAAGTGTGACTTTGAGCCGCCGCTCTACATCGACATCGGTCGATCCTCCGGCACCAGCGACGCCAGCGTTCAAGTCGGTTGTCGAAACGTCGTTTTGGCCACCACCGAGCGAGTCACCAATCAAGATCATTTTCGACTGATGAGCGTGTTGGAGAATGGGCACGTCGTAATCACGATGAACGAGGTTGATCCGTCGCCGGCGAAATCGCTTTCGCACGACTCGGCAACGCTCACCGTACTCTCCCAGAAACGCATCGGCAAAGTCTTGGAGAAACACCTCGCAATCGCTGCGGAGGTTGGGGAATCCACGGGCACTCAACTCGTGCCCCTGGAGTCGAATGAGTGGCGCGAGATCATTGGCTATTGTGAACGCTGCCTCGCCGATGTCCTGCATCAACACGGCGAGGAGAACTGGGACATTGGAGCCGCCGAGTACGGGCGTTTCGCCTTTCCCCTCCGACCGGTCGCGATCGAAGCTGCCTGCTAAACGAATCGGTTAATCGCCCGATCTCGCTTCCAATGACTCCCAGCGAGCGTATGCGTCGGCGAGGTCTGCTTCGGTTTCTTTCAGCTGCTGTGTGGTGGTGGCAATCGACTCTCCGCCATCGACGTAGAATGCGGGTTCACTCATGATTTGAGTCAGCGACGCCAACTGTTCTTCGAGGGCCTCGATTTTCGTGGGTAGCCCATCGAGCTCGCGCTGCTCGTTGTATGAAAGTCGATCCGACCTAGGATTTGCGTCGCCGGATTTGGGTTTCATGCTGACTTGTGACTTAGAGGTGTCCGGCGGCTTTGTGGATGAAGCTGACTCCAAACGCCGTTTCACCGCGGACTCCCAATCGTCATAGCCGCCGTCATACTCCCGCACCGTGCCGTCAGGCACGTCCTCATCGAACACCAGCGTTCCGGTCACGACGTTGTTCAAGAACGTTCGATCGTGACTCACGATCAATAGCGTCCCGTCAAACGCCATCAGCTGTTCTTCCAGTAGCTCCAACGTTTCCGCGTCGAGATCATTGGTGGGCTCGTCCAAGACAATGACATTGGCTGGTTTGGTCATCAGCTTGGCGAGCAATGCACGATTGCGTTCACCACCGGAGAGGTGCTTAACGGGCGTGCGTGCCCGATCCGGCGTGAAGAGGAAATCCTGCAGGTACCCAACAATGTGTCGGCTGGACTGACCGACAACGATTTGGTCGGCACCTTCACCGACGTTTTCCTCCACGGATTTTTCGGGATCGAGGGTATCACGAAGTTGATCGAAGTACGCAATTTGCAGATTGGTGCCCAAAACCACCGTCCCTGAATCGGGTGCCAGCTGCCCCAGGATCAGCTTCAGTAGAGTGGACTTGCCCGCTCCGTTGCGACCGATGATTCCTAACTTGTCGCCGCGCATGACCTGCATGCTAAGATCGCGAACAATGGGGCGTCCATCGTACGCAAAGTGCACCTCATCCAGCTTGGCCACCAATGCGCCACCGCGTGATGAGGTTTGCAAATGCAGCTTGGCATTCGACTCGGTGGCTCGCCGAAGCGATCGTTGTTCTCGCATTTGCTTCAGTGCTCGAACACGACCTTCGTTTCGGGTGCGTCTCGCTTTGATGCCGCGGCGGATCCAAGCCTCTTCCTCAGCGAGTTTCTTGTCGAACAACGCGTTTTGCTTCTCCTCGGCCGCCAGCTCAGCTTCTTTCCGCTGCAAGAACGTTTGATAGTCGCACGACCAATCAAACAAACGGCCACGATCCAATTCCCAGATCCGCTTTGCTAGGTTCTGTAGAAAAGATCGATCGTGGGTCACGAACATCAGCGCGCCGCGCCATCGCTTCAGGAAAGCTTCAAGCCAGAGAATCGATCCAATGTCCAAGTGGTTGGTCGGCTCGTCCAGCAGCAACAGGTCCGGTTCCGTGGCAATCGCCTGGGCCAGCAAGACACGACGCTTCATCCCGCTGGACAGCGTCTCGAATCGGTCGCCAGCGTCGAGCTGCATCCGCGACATCGTTTCCTGAACCACCTGTTCGACTTCCCACGATTCACGTGGATCCGGCGTCGCCTGATTCACGGATCGACTCGTCCCCATCGACACCACTTCGGAAACGGTGCCCGACAGATCTTGGGGCACATCCTGCACCAGTCGAGCAACTCGTACGGGCCGGCTACCATCCGCGATAACACTTCCATGGTCCGGTTGCACCTGACCAGACATCACCTTGAGAAGAGTGGTCTTGCCAGCCCCATTCCGGCCCAGCAAACCGATGACATCGCTTCGGCCAATGCGTGCCGATACACCGTCAAGCAACAATGGCCCTCGATAACGCATCGATAGATCATCCAGTGCCAGCATCGAAGCTCCAGTGCAGCAATGAATCAAACGGTGGCGACGTTGTCGTCGGGGGCCGCCTCCATCGAATCTCGAAACAAACCGGCGATCACGTCTTCCAGTGGCGGATCCTCGACAACGACGTCTTCGATCGCATGGTCACGCAGTGTCTCGGCAAGCAGTCGCGGCACGTCCGCCCGTGGTACTCGATACTTGACTTTCGGCCAACTCTCGTCAACCACTTCGGCGAGCCGGCCGGGACGTTTCAAGTTCTCTGAGGACGCGAATTGAAGCGTGACGAGCTTGTTGCCGCTGAATTGATCCACGATGCCTGCCAAGGAACCGTCATACTGAATCGTCCCCTGGGCAATGACGACGACGCGCTGGCAAAGCGCGGCAACGTCCTTCATATAGTGACTGGTCAGCAGGATCGTGATTCGTCGCTTGTCTTGGTAGTACTTCAGGAACTGTTGAATGTTGTGTTGCGCGATGACGTCCAGGCCGATGGTGGGCTCGTCCAAGAACAACACTTCAGGACTGTGCAGCAGAGCCGCGATCAACTCCATCTTCATTCTTTCACCCAGCGAAAGTTCACGCACGGGTTGATCGAGCAAACGCGTCACTTCCAACAGATCCGCAAGCTCGTCCAAACGCTGGCGGAATTCGGCCTGAGGCACACCGTAGATGTGCCGATGCAAGGTATAGGATTCACGTGCGGGCAAATCCCACCACAACTGATTCTTTTGTCCCATGACGAGTGCGAATCGTCGACGGTATTCATTTTCCCTTTTCCAGGGTACGTGTCCCATCACGGTGGCTGTTCCGCCGGTCGGTTGAATGACCCCGCTCAAAAGCTTCAGCGTTGTCGTTTTCCCGGCGCCATTGGGACCCAGGAACGCAACAAATTCACCCTGGTCGACAGAGAGGTTGATGCCACGGACCGCCAAGACATCGCGAAACTCCCGTTTGAACAGGCCGCGGACGCTTCCGGAAAGTCCTTCGCGTTTCTGATAGACGCGATAGTGCTTTGTCAGATCTTGAACATTGATGATGGGCATGAACGCAGTCAAATGGATCCATGAGAGGCTGATTCGACGGCGAGCTTAACCCACAATCCAGTGTTTCCAGATAGGGCACGAATCCAATCCCGCCGACAGCATCCGGAGCAAGTCTCCGACAACTCCCCCGATGTGCCTAGTACGGCGAGCCGGGAATTGGATCGTTCTTCACACGGGCCAACTCATCAAGTGCGACGGCGAGTTTCATTTGGCGCTCGACGCGCTCACCCCGCAACTGCAACAGCTCCAGCCGCAACTTCGTGTCGGTACCAGGAATCACCTGATCCAATTGCAACTCCGCCTGTGCATCGGAAAGCCTCAGACGAGCGATCGCGATCTGCTGCTCGGCGAGGTCCACTTGGGCCTGTGCGGCGCGGACATCCAATACGGCCTGCAGCACCTCATTGCGAACCGTTCGAGATAGCGATCGATGCAACTGACGGCATTGGCGGCGGCGGGCGGCCAGATCATCGTCCGACGAATCATCCTTCAAGCAGTTGAACAACCCACCACGGCAGGACGATGTGAGCGAAAGGCCCACACCGGGACTGACAGCACCGAGCAACTGCCGAGCCGCCGGGAGATTGCACTGATTCATTCTCCGGCAAAGCTCGTTGACGGCCAGCAAGTCATGCCTTTGGTGCAGGGCGATCGAAACCACCAGCGAAGCGTCGATCGGTGCCGCCGTCATCGGAAGTGATCCCACTGGAAATGCAATCGCTGCCTCGGCTTCCTCACGCCCCGTCACCCGTGAGAGTTCTTGCCTTAGCTTGCGTATCGCAAACGACTGTGAGATCGTGCCCTCATTCAGTTGGATCGACTGTTGACGCAACTCCAATAGATTCCCATCCTCGATCTCCAGTTCTTCGGCTTTGGACGCTAGAGCGACCAGATCGGCATGGATGGTGGTGGCTTCGCTGGCGATCTGGGCGCCCTCCAACGCTGCGATCCATCGATGATAGGCCTTCGCAGCCGACGCAGCATCGTCGAAGCGCCGACCCAGGGCTAACTCGCACAGAACAGCCCGAATCAGCTGAGCCGAACAACACGACTCCTCATCCTTCGGGTCGACGTTGTACATGATCGCCCTAGATTCACTCTCGAGCAGGGCCGCATCCGGCGAGTAAGCGGCCGCCCAGCCACGAACCTGATTCAATTCGTACGGTACTCCCGCCGCCGCTGGCGGCGCGACCGGCACCGGTTCGATCGCATCCGGCGAGACGTCTGCTTCGCTGATGATGTCGATCTGAAGTGAAGGCTCGATGATTTCCGGCTGAGGCGTCTGGCGCAGCTCGATCGAGCTCTCGGAATCCGATGAAGGATTTCCGAAAGTCGCGACTCCCGCCATGACCAAAATCAGTAGCGAAATCGTTAGTAAAGCACGATGCATGAAAAATCGTCATCCTTGACGATGGAAAGCCGCCGGCCGAGCCTTTCGAGGGAACGAGGGCCCCAGGATCGGTTCGTGACACCACACCCGAATCTTGCCGACCGCAACGCGATCACGGCCGGAACCGGATGTCCATCGTAAGAATCGTCGCGTCGGACTTTCGGCGGCCAGCCGGCTCTCCGAAGATCCGATTTTGCCGATTGCATGGATCGGCGTCGGTGTCGGCTTTCCGCGACTCGCCGCATCCGCCGACAACCACTGGTCGGCACCTGCGGAGTTGGTACACTTCCGTCATGCCTCCGTAGCTCAACTGGATAGAGCACTGGTCTTCGGAACCAGGGGTTAGGGGTTCGAATCCCTTCGGGGGTACTCTCTTCAATTTGCGAACTTGCTCTGCTAAGGCGGTTCACTCTCCGAGCCACAGGGCCGGGCCTGTGAGAGACGTCCTGTTTTGCGGCTTTTTCCAAATGCCCACCGTCTCGTGATCCGCGATAGGTTTCGCTGGCAGGCCGTAGTTGGCGGTTCAGCGTTCAGTACGCATTCCGAAGCAGTTCCTGGATGGCTTCCTGCTCGCTGCCTTTCGGCCGACACTCCACTCCGACATAGCCACGGTAGCCGAAGTCGTGGGCGGCTTTGAGGATCGCTTTGTAATTGAGCTCGCCTGTTCCCGGTTGGTGGCGACCCGGCGTGTCCGCAAGTTGAAGATATCCGACCTGATCAAAGCCCCGTTCGAGATACGTGATCAAGGCTCCCTCGGAGAGTTGCATGTGATAGAAGTCCCAATTGATCTTGACCATGGGGGAGTCCACCGCGCGACAGATTTCCACGGCAAGCTGGCTACCGTTGAGCAAATTCTTTCCATGATCGACCGGATTGAAAGGTTCGATAATGATCATGACACCCGCTTCTTCGCATAGCGGAGCGACTCGCTTCAGCGCATCGGTATAATGCTTGGTTTGTTCCGCCTCCGATACTCCGTTGGACCAGCGGTGCCCCACTACCGTCATCTTCTTCACGTTCAGCTTCTTGGCCACGCCAAGCGCCTCTTGGATCCCGGCTTCGAATTCGTCCACGTTCTCACCGGACGTGATTGACTTCCCCCAAGCCGTGAAGTTGACGACTCTCATGTCGAGTTCCTTGCACTTGGCGGCAATCGCATCGACATCCTCGTTGCCATAGGCCCAAAACTCGATGGCATCAAATCCGTCGGCGTGCGCTTTTTCGATCTTCTCCAACATCGGAGCTTTCCGTCCACCGTACCACAGGGCCATATTTGCCGAGAACTTTGTTTTCACATCCGAGAATTTCAATTCCTCCGCCTTCGCATCAGCGAACAGGACAGATAGCGGGATAGCCAATAGGAGCGATGCGTGACGGGTTAATCTCATAGGTCTCATGTCAAGAAATGGCGCGTTGTATCGTTGAGTGAGTCATCGAATTCTGAGTGACGAAGTCGTTGCTGATTCATCACGGTCGTCCTCATTCTAGCTGAACAAGCTGCTCGCGGACGATCTCGACGATGAACGACTCGATGCCGCACCGAGCCCCTCGAAACATCACAGCACTCGCCTTTTTCAAACGAACAGCAGCTATTCCCGGAGGTTGGCTTCCAACAAATTGGCATGTCGTGCAGCTCACCAGCCTCCAGAGTGACGCGTTTCATGTTGGGTTGCAGAAGAATGAACTCCGATACCATCACGACGAACGGACTCAGCTTTCGAGCCTCGCACCTCAGCGACGCCCGGCGTGATACGGCGTATCGTGTCGGCCAAGAGAGTTAGTCGGCCTTGAGAATGTGCTTGCCAGTCTCGTGGGCAACTGCATCCCGACGCGGACATCTTCGACGGAAACACGCCAGAATGAACGTGTTGGCGAATCACGTCCACGTCTGGGATCGTCCTGGCGCGCCGGCCGAAGCGAGATTGATGTAGAATAGAGAGACTGCTCGACGATCCATGCTTTGTCGCACATCGTTCATCGCCGCCCCTATGAATTACGATCGTTCACCTCTCGGTTTGGCAGCCGCTCTTGCGGCCACGCTGTACCTCGTCCAACTGACTTGCCTCGCCGAGGAGTCCGTCGGAGTCGAAGACCGATCGCCTTCACGAGAGCAACTGGACTTTTTTGAGTCCGCGGTCCGTCCATTGTTGGTGGAGCATTGTTACGAGTGCCACAGCGCTTCGGCCGAACGCGTGGAGGGAAGTCTCGTTCTGGATAGTCGCCAAGGCCATCTGCAAGGTGGTGATTCGGGCGCCGCAATCTATCCTGGGGATTCCGACCAGAGTTTGCTCATCGAATCGGTGCGTTACGAGTCCTACGAAATGCCGCCGAGCGGCCAGCTCGATGATCGCGACATCGAAATCCTTGCGCGATGGGTCGACATGGGAGCGCCCTGGCCAACGGAACCTGAACCGTCCAGTCGAACCCCAGCCGACGGCTTTGACCTAGCGAAGCGCAAGAGCGAGTTTTGGGCGTGGCAACCGATCGGAGCCGAGACGGCGACCAATCTCCGCCATGACAATTGGTCACGCAACGAGATCGACGCATACATTCTGTCGGGACTCAATGAAGCGGGCCTAACACCGTCGGTCGATACGGATCGGAACGCTTTGCTTCGGCGTCTCCACTTCGACTTGATTGGGCTGCCCCCAAGTCCTGCCGACGTGCAAGCATTCATCGGCGACGACAGCCCAAATGCCCTTGAGAACGTTGTCGATCGTTTGCTCGATTCGCAGCACTTTGGAGAACGGTGGGGGCGTCACTGGTTGGATCTGGTGCGATACGCGGAGTCACGCGGCCATGAATTCGATAACGACACTCCCAATGCGTTTCAATATCGAGACTATGTCATTCGTGCGTTGAACGAGGACGTGCCGTATGACCAGTTTGTTCGTGAGCACATCGCCGGCGATCTGATCGCCGATCCGCGATTGCATCCGACCAAGGGATTCAACGAGTCGGTGCTCGGTACGGGCTTTTGGTTTTTGGGTGAGTGGGTTCATTCACCCGTCGACATTCGCAAGGACGAGTCGGATCGATTCGACAACATGATCGACGTGATGTCCAAAACGTTCCTTGGTGTCACGGTCGCGTGCGCGCGGTGCCATGATCACAAGTTCGACGCCATTTCGACGGCCGACTATTACGCACTCTCTGGCTTTCTTCAAAGCAGCGATTACCGACAGGTTCGTTTCGAGTCGATCGCAACCAACCGTCGCATCGCGAATGAAATGGAGCGCGTCGACAAAAAGTACCAGCGACGCGTATTGGATCTTCTGAAGAGTGAAGGCATCCACCTGCCGTCTCCAACTCGCTATCTGAACGATCCTGGTATCGTCGTGGACTACGCGAACATCAAACCAGATGAGTATCTGCAAGATGGGTTCATTTTTGGTCGATCCCCACGGCGCGCTGGACAGGCGATTCTTGAGGCGACGTCGGGTTCCATCGGATTCGTAACGTACGGTGCCGCCGTCAGTGATCCAATCTGGTCGAACCTGGAGTCGGTCACCGAGGGTGCCGTTCAGAACCGAAGTCGGATTGCCAAGCTACCCAAGAGTGGCCGCACTCTTCGCTCGCCAACGTTTGAGCTGACGGACGGCAAGGTTGATTGCCGGGTGGACGGTGCTGGGCACATTGTCGCGTGTGTGGATTCACATCGAATGGTCGCGGGACCCCTGCACCAGCAGACCATCGTGCCCGTGAAGGAGGGTCAGCGGTGGGTAACCCTGAATCTCGATCGGTACGTTGGTCATCGCCTTCACCTGGAGTTTATCCCGGCAAAACAGGGCCAGATATCGGTCCGAGTGGTCACACAGGGCCTCGACGCGAAACGGTTGAGTGAGCTGGACCGACGGATGGAAGCACTCGATGAGCCGTTCAGGGCGTTCGCCAAGCAAGCGAACCTCGCGCTCCATCGACCGGGCGGCACGGCCGAAGAACGCGTCTTCGCTGACTTTGAGTCGGGAAGCTACGAAGGCTGGAAAGTCACCGGTCAAGCGTTTGGATCCATTCCTCAAACGCGAGAGACAGTCGCTCCCTACCAAGGCAGGATCGACGGCCATGGGAAGTACTTCGTCAATTCACACAACATTCGAGACGGAGGTGATGTTCGAAAGGGCGACAGCTTGACGGGCACGCTGACGTCATCGGAATTCGAGATCGACTTCAAACGGATTGAATTCCTCGTCGGTGGCGGCAAGCATCAGGGGCGCACCTGCATCAATCTCATCGTGGACGGCGAGATCGTCCGTTCGACAACCGGTTCGGGTAGCAATCGTCTCTCACCGAGCGGCTGGAACGTTCATTCCTTCGCCGGCCAAATGGCGAAGATTCAGATCGTGGACAATCATACGGCAGGTTGGGGCAATATCGGGATCGATCACATTGTGTTCAAGGGAACGATCCCATCTGGTGAGCTGCATCGCGATCCCGAGCCACGATCCGGCGCCGTCGAAAGCCCGCAAACATCGCCAGCGGTCCAAGCAAGTGATCGCATCGCACAAACGATGGCTTCCCAGTGGATGCGCGAACGCGAGGAGCTTGCTTCGAAGATTGTACGAACGTCACGCGTTGCACCAGCCATGATGGACGGAACAGGCGAAAACGATCGGATTCTCATCCGTGGGAACGCATCCAAACCAGGCGAGATGGAACCGCGACATTTTCTGTCAGCAATTTCAGGCAACGCGTCCATGTCGATCTCGACGGGAAGCGGACGCCTGGAACTTGCCGAGCATATCAACGACGCGCGCAATCCGCTCACTTCACGTGTAATCGTCAACCGCATTTGGCACCACTTGATGGGACGTGGCATCGTGCCGACGGTGGATGATTTTGGTTTTCTTGGTCAGCGACCAACGCATCCGAAGTTACTCGATCATTTAGCGCAACGGTTCCTCTTCGACGGCCGCAGCATCAAGAGAATGATCAAGTACATCGTGATGTCGCGGACCTATCGGATGTCCAGTCACACAGACCCACACGCTATTGAAACGGATCCGAAGAACTTGCTTTGGCACCACCGGCCACCGCGACGTTTGCAGGGCGAAGTGATTCGGGATTCGTTGCTTGCAGTTTCCGGAAGAATGGATCCGACGGCCTTTGGTCCACCGGTTCCCATTCATCTCACCGAGTTCATGGATGGACGTGGCAGACCACCCAAGAGCGGTCCTCTCGATGGGCGGGGGCGGCGTTCGATCTACATTGCGGTGCGCCGTAATTTCATTTCACCGTTCATGTTGACGTTTGATACACCCGCTCCGTTCAGTTCGATGGGACGGCGGAACATGTCCAACGTTCCAGCGCAAGCATTGATCTTGCTGAATGATCCTTTGGTGGCTGAGCTGTCGCAACACTGGGGATCGCTGGCAGTCGCAAACGTCCCGGGCAGCGATGCCGAGAGCCTGTCGAAACGCCTTGAATGGATGTACCTATCGGGATTCGGCCGATCCCCATCGGAAGATGAACGGCAAATCGCCGCAGCATTCATAGCTTCGCAAGCAGACCGACGCGGTGTGATGACGGATGACTCCGAGTTGTGGGCTGTCTTGGCCCATGCGCTCGTCAATACCAAGGAGTTCATATTTCTTCGATGAACACGCCTTCGACGTACCCTTGTCAGCGACTCCGATCGCAGCCGACTTCACGACGCGACATGCTAACGCGTTGCGCCAGTGGCTTTGGCGCCGTGGCGTTGGAGGCACTGAGGTTGGATTCCGCCTTTGCCAGTAACACGGGGGACCCGTCCGACTCTGGATTCGCCGGCCATGGACCCCATCACGACGTTCGAGCGAAGAATGTCATCTTCCTTTACATGGATGGCGGGCCATCTCAGGTGGATACGTTCGATCCAAAGCCAATGCTGGATCAATACAACGGCAAGGATCCCGGCGCTCTCTTTAATGTGGAGCCCACGCAGTTCAACAACACCGGCAAGCTTCTGGCCAGCCCTTGGAAGTTTGCCCAACACGGCGAATCAGGAATCCCGGTCAGCGAGCTGTTTCCGCACGTGGCCCAGTGCGTTGACGAGTTGGCCGTTGTGCGGTCGATGACATCCGGTTTTCCGGAGCACACGTTTGCGAACTACTTCCTTCATACCGGTAGCGGACTGCAGGGCCGACCCAGTATGGGAGCGTGGCTCAACTACGGGCTTGGCAGCGAGTGTCAGAATCTACCCGGCTTCGTCGTACTCAATGGAGGACTCGTGCCTCCCGGAGGCTTGGATTGCTTCGGCAGTGGTTTTCTGCCGGCCACCTACCAAGGTTCCGTTTTTAAGCCATCCGGGACGGGCGTCGCGAACATTCAACCAACGGAGGCGAACGATGCGCAGCAGCGCGATCAGCTCCGTTTGATTCGTCAACTCGATGGCTTCGCCGCCACGCAGTTCGGTCAACACGACAGCTTGGAATCGGCCATCAAGAACTACGAACTCGCCTATGCCATGCAGATGGCGGTGCCTGAGGTGATGTCCATCGACCAGGAACCGCAATACTTGCAAGATCAGTACGGATTGAACGCAGCGTTTGAACCCACTCGCATCTATGCAGCTCAGTGCCTGATCGCACGTCGGATGTTGGAACAGGGTGTGCGTTTCATCGAACTGACGTGCCCCAGTGTCGGCACGGATCGCTGGGATCAACATAGCAATCTCAAGTCCGGGCACGAGAAGAACGCTCGAGCCGTCGATCAGCCCATCGCGGCCCTGTTGAAGGATTTGCGTCAGCGAGGGCTGCTCGATGAAACGCTCGTCGTCTGGGCAGGTGAGTTCGGGCGAACACCCTTCGCCCAAGGAAGCAACGGCCGCGACCATAATCAATACGGTTTTACGATTTGGATGGCCGGCGGTGGGGTTCGACCGGGATTCGTGTACGGGGCGACGGACGAGTTTGGCTACAAAGCGATTGAGAATCGATTGGAGATCCATGATTTGCACGCGACGATGCTGCATCTGATGGGTGTGGATCACACGCGGTCGACGTTCCGGTTTGGGGGTCGCGATATGCGGTTAACGGATGTTCATGGTCACGTGATTGACGACCTGATCGGCTGATTGCAAGTCAAGCGAAGCGAAGACGGAGGTGCCGGCCAGCCCGATAGACTCATGCGAAAACAACCCAATCAACACCATTGGCGATTTGGATTCCATTTCAAACCGGATCGTACTCTCGTCCTTGTCGGGCTCGTCGTGATGATCGGTTGTGCTCCCGCACCAACCCAGGTTCCAGATGCTGGCAGTGAGCCTCGATTCGGACCACCGGCGGAGCGACTTCCACTGGAGCCGCTTGGCGACACGTTCGAGACGTCCATGGCTGCCGTGATCGATGGCGGTGGCGCGCCAACACTTCTTTGGCAAGATTCATTCTCAGGCGATACGCTGTCTTCCGAAGATGACGGTCCCAAGCTTGCAGTGGATCGCAACCCGAAGTTGAGACTTCAGTGGCCGGCCGAATACCCATCCGCAAGCATTAAAGATCTTGAGTGGTCGCCTGACGGCCAGACGTTGGCAGTTGGAGGAACGATCGTGGCACGACAGAGTCAATTGTTTCACTCGCCAACGCGCCTGTACGCGGCAAACGGTCAATTCGAGAGAGAGTTGTTCTCGGAGTTTTACACGATGTCCGGTGAGTACTCGTCGGTGAGTGATCTGGCATGGTCACCAGACGGTCGTACGTTGGCGGCGGCCGGCGGAATCAATTTCTCAGCGACGCTGTTTGACATCAAATCGGAGCAACGGAAGGAGTTGACGGATTTTGCCACCAGCGTATTCCAAGTCGCTTGGTCTCCAAGTGGAGAATGGTTCGTGCTGAGCACGGGTGATCGGGACGTCTATCTGTTTGATGCCGCTGGCGAACTTCAATCAACGGTGGGTCCCGCACGTGGCCCTCTGAGCTGGCACCCCAATGGATCAAGACTTGCGGCGGTGGATCAACTGGGAGTGCTTTTGTTCAACTTGATTGAACCGTCCGGTGACCAACCGGCGAAACTCGCGCCCCAAACTCGGATCGAATTGCCGCTGGGTGAAAACCAATGGGCGCATGAAGCAAGGTGGAGTCCGGACGGAAGCCGGTTGGCCGCTTGCGGTTTTGGGACGGGGGACGTCTGGTTGATGGACGAGACAGGACAACCCATCGCGAACTTGATCGGGCACACCGAGTCGGTCTTTGGTCTGGACTGGTCAATCGACAACGAATTGGCGACTTCGTCGGCTGACCTTAGCATCCGACTCTGGAATCAGGATGGATCACCGATCGCTGAACTGTGGGACGAGTCATCTGACAACGCTGGGATCGTCGATAAGATTCGGTGGTCACCCAATGGTGACTTCCTGGCCGTACCATCACCGGATCATGTGGTGCGCATTCATACGAGCACTGGCGATCCGGTCACCACGCTTGCGTCACATCAGGGTCTCATCACCGCCATCGCTTGGCATCCCGATGGCCAACGTATCGCCACGGCGGACGATGATGAGGTAACCCTGGTCTGGCAGTTGTCGAGCGAGTTAGGAGAATGACGACGATCCATTCAGTTCCAGCGAACCAATACGAAATCTCTCGCTGTTCGGCCCAGCGCCAAGTGCCGGTAGCGGCCATCGGCGTCACCCTCCTGTTGATTGGGGCTGTTGGCTCAATCGCCTCGGCCGATTTCGGTTATCGACCCAGCGTCGGTCAAGCGTATGAATACGGAATCGAAATCCGTGCTCTACCAGTCAATCCTAAACGTGTGATCATCCCCGCGCTGATCGACAAACGGGTGCGGGTTCGATACGAGGTCATCGAATCCAGTGGGGGAAGGGTCCGATTGAGCTACGAGACGGTTCCGTTTCATTCGAGCGGCCCTTACCAGTCCAAGTACGAGATCGAGCGCCAGATCGAGTTGACGTTGAGACCGCCAACCAGCGCGGGGCCAGAGGGCGTTCCTCGACTGCAAGCTATGCGTGCACGCAGTGCCGAGCTTCGTGCTCGAAGCCTTGTTTGGAAGAAAACAAACTATTTTGTCTATACGGGCATCAGCCGGTTCTGTTCAGGATCCGTCGAGATGTCGCCGGACGCGACCACACTCGACGTCCTCGGCGGTGCCAGCCTACCGTGGTTGTTGGGAAACGTTGCCGCGATTCCGTTTGTCCAACGAGCGAGTGACTCCAGTGAGATCAGCTTTGGCTACAAGGAAGTGATCCCTCTTCAATTCGTTGACGAGAATCATCAGACGAAGGCCAAATCGGTCGTTAGCAGGCTGCACTCGCTCACAAAATCAAATGAGACCGGGCCAAACGGTCAAATCATGTATGACCGCGACTTTGAGTTGCTCGGCGGTGGCAGCGTGGGACGGGATCTCCAGGCAAGCGGCGATGGTTATTGGGAGGTCGCCCGTACCAACGGTATGCCAATTAGCGGGATGCTGCAGTCACGTGTGCAAGGCATGGACTACGAAGACCGAGGGCGCACGTGGGACGTTCGGGTTTCGTTCATGTACCTGAAACCATGGCAGCAGATGCTCTTCGATCAGTGGATGACGCCCACCGAAGATGCCCTCTCGGCAGAGAGTCTTCCTCGGCCGGATGAACGGTTCATGATGAAGGTCGCCCGCCAAATTGAGATGGATTTTGACTCTGCTTGGCGGAATCACGAACTGGTCGGGATTCGATGGAAAGACTACTCGCCACCCATCGTGGATGGCGACGTGGAGACGAAACTCAAAGAGATCGAAACATCCGAAGAAGGCCGGGAAGCTTTGTCGCACACGTTTAGCAATGCCCTGAGCACCTGGGACCGTCAACGCGAAGCCGCGCGAGTGGTGCCAAGAGTTTGGTCGGATTCCAGTGGCGACTTTGAAATCAGAGCGACTCTTTCGCATCGGGATGGAAACACGGTCTATCTGCAACGAATGAGTGATCGAAGCAGCGTGGCTGTTCCACTGGAACGTTTGTCCGAGGCTGACCAGGACATCGTCAGGAGATTCGCTTTGACCGCTTCCAGCGAGTCCGATTCGTCTCCGCCTGAATAATCCTCGGGAATATGTGCAAGCACGCGTCCTACCGCAGCGAGCGGGCAATCCAGCGCTCAGCCAGATGGCTTGCCGCGTGGACAATCACATCGTCGTTGGCCTCCTCGAGCGGCATACCGATCCAATCGCGTATACATGCCTTGTGTTCTGGGGGCAGGCTTGTCCAAGCGGCCCGCAGACGCGCAGCGACTTTGGTCGAGTGATCCGTGAAGATGTCATTGAGTTCACGTTCCACGGCTTCGTGCGAAAGCCGCCATTTGGCTAGCCGCAGCGTCGCCATGCCGTATTCGGGCTTCATGGTCCCTAGCATGGGCGACAGCATCAAATATCGAAGCGGACCCGCTTTCGGATCCTGTGCTAGGCGAGCGATCCTTTCCAGGCTGGCTTTCCTTTCTTTGGCGGAATCCATCGCGTCAAGCGTGATCAGACTTGTTTCGCGGATCATCGTCAGAGGCCAACTTCCTTCGCTAAATATTGACGGCGCGACTCTTAATGCGAGCAGGGCCGCCGTCGTTGTCCATTCATCGTCGACGACTTTGAGCCGGTTGTCAGGCGGAATCGAGAATCGAACGCGTGATGGTGCAAAGTCCAATTGAGAATGACACCAATCGTCCAACGGAGCGAGCAGCCCCGCGTCAATTAGGTGTTGCGCGACCGCTCTGGATCTTGTTTGAGAGAAATCAAGATTCGGTTGATCGAACTGGTCGGCGAAGAATTCAAAGTGACTGGGAATCACAAGCCAAGATGCCAAAGATGAGAGAGGGCGTTTTGGATCCATCCGATTGGTAGCCTCCGCTGACATCGCAAGAATCTTTTCAGCGGAAGTGGCGGCTGCACCCTTGGCAAACGCAATCTTCAATCCCTTCTTCGCCAATTCTTCGATTGCTCCCGTTTGGGCGTCGATCACCAGGCTTCCCTCGCCTTTGGATGCGACCCATGTCCCGCCGTCGTAGCGAAATTTGAAATCATCAACCGAAAGACACTCGGCAAATAACTCGGCAGGCACCATCATTTGGCCTGAATAGAACGGGTCGCGAGCATCTCGCTTTGTGCGCACATGGCCCGCGAACTTGATGCCGATCAATCGACCCGGTTCGTCGGACAGCGAAATGCTAAATCGACCTTGGCACGCCAAATCGGTGAACCATGAATCGAGATCCTTTTCGGTGACTTCGAACTTCTCTTGACTCGGATGATTGAACCAACAGATCCGGTTCCTTTGAACGACCAATGCGCCAATCGATTTGAATTCGAGATCGGATTCTGTATCGCCGCCCCGTTCTTCGAACAGACTTGCGGTCACTGTGTCCGTTCCAACCACGAGACAAAGTCGATGTCCGTCACTTTGCATCGAGATGACTAAGTCTCGATTCTCAGCCAGATTGGATCGCATCCAATCACGACACTTCTTGATGGCGATGGCCTCGGGAGCCAGGGCTTCTCCAAGCGGGGGCAACCCCGCAATCTCGTTCAGTGTGATGATCACGCGTGCTTCGCCAGACGGTGCAACATCGAGTTCAATCCGCAAGTCGGAGAACCGTTCGGTCTCCCATAAACGCAATCGACACTGAGAAAGGATTTCGGCATTGATGGGCATGCCTTCTTTCAACCCAAGGTACGAGCAGACCGACTCGCGATCGTTGACGGAGGCACCGACGATCACCACATCGCCGACGACGTCCATTGGCCCGGCATTGAGCAGGTCGACGTGCCACGTTGCGGTGCCTTTGGTGGGATCGGCTTGAATTCGTGAAAAGGCCAGCGTATTGGTGTAGCCCATTTCCGACAGCACTTGACGGCAACAACGATTCAGCTCCCATGCGGCATCCAGACTCGCGGGGCTGCCCTCTTGCCAGGCTGGCTCATCCATCGCGATCTCGTCCCCGTCTTCGTCGAGCCAGACGGACACGATTTGATGGTCGACTCTCCGAAAAGACTCTCTGGCATTCGGTGGTCGCATCGGCCCTCGAATTCGTTGGATGAACTCGTCCGAATCGATCGTGGTGACGTTTTGAACCACCACGTCGGTCGCGTCGATGCGAGCGCCCTCTCGGATCACGACTCGCGTCGTTGGAATCGAGTGTTTGGATTCGGCCGTGAGAAATCGAATCTGAATATCAGGATCGACGAATCCACCATCGCGATATCCGGCCCTCAACCGCTGGCCAAGGGTCTCCGCCAAGGCATGATGCGGAACGTGCGGCCGGGCAACCTTCAAGAACGCCAAGTCTCCTGTGAGGCCGTCCAATAAGTCGTCTCGCGAATAGGTTTGGTTGCCTTCAAACTGCAGCCATTGCCATCCCACAGGTGAATTCGCCAGTGCGGATGTGGAAAAGCCGATCCAATGGACGATGACCCAAATGAAGGCAACCAGCAAATGACGAATCAATGACATGCTCGACTCACCTCCATGCTTGTGCTCGATTCACTTCTCGCCAAACGCACCAACCATAGCAAACTCCTGCTTTGCAATACCAGTGTCAACTCATGCACTCAATTTCAGGTTTTAGCGAAGGTTTCTTTGAATCAGGATGGAAACGATCGAGTGACGCCAGGTCCCTCCACACAGAAAGTTCGTCCCCGTTCCCGAGGTGCAAGACGCTCTTCGAAGAGGTCCCGTGGGGCCAATTGCGTCGCGGCCCACGGTGTCGGGCACTGACCACCAATCGTCGAGAGTGTGCGCCACGAAGCCGCGCGATTCATGGGAGTATCGCTGCCGCACAGTCCTCGTATTCCGATGGACATAGGTGTCCTCGTGGAGGCGTCTGCGTCCGGATCAACCGTCAATAAATCGGCTATCACGGTCAATCTTGTTAATCGGGAATCCGAACGGGTTGGTTTTGCTTGGGTAGTCGATGCTGGGCGGGGAACCTGCCGTGATCGGATTGGATGGCCGTCGTTGGTTGGCTGTCTTGGAAGGCAAGAATGGCATCTCGAGAAACCGACGTTCCCCTGACGTCCATTTCATCGATTAGAGTTGTTTCCGACAGATTCACGAAGGTGCGGTCATCCAGATCACTACCGCTCAAATTGAACTGACCGACAAAATGCTTGCCAAATCGTCCTCGTAGAAGCTCTGTATTCCTTGCGTTCGTAAAATGGAGTTCCTGGAATACACTTGGCACCGCCACCATGTCACGACAGAAATCTCCGTTCAACTCATAGCCATCTGGAAGTCGGATTCCATAAACACGGTAAACCACCGTGTTACTCCAATTACTTGGATCGAAACCCGCTACCTTGCCGAAACTGAATTGTCGGACGTCGACATCGGCTCCCGACTCAATCAGGCGGATGGAGGCGTCACGCATCCGATTCATACCGAGCGAACTGTAGTCCTCAGCAGCAATGGTGAGATCAGGATTGCGTTCCTGTATTGCCAAGATCTCCGTTGGATCTTCAATCGGTGTTCTCGACAATCGAAGGATCGAAAGGTTTGGGTTCTTGAGTTTCGAAAGACTGCATCTCGACTGCCCTACGATTCGAAGCTCGCGCAAAGAAGGAATATCGTTAAATCGTCTCCCATCATCATCCACTTGCGATGCATCAATCTGAAGGATTGTCAGGTTGGAAAATGATTCGAGACACTGCATCTGGGACGTCGTCAAGTTGATCCCGTCCAATTTCAAATTTCCCAGCAGAGGATTCGTTCCGAGTTGCTCGATCTGTTCGGAGCTAACTGCGGAATCGCTGAGCTTCAAGTCTCTGAAGTAGGGAAGCCCTCGGATGTGGCCAAGATCATGTCGCCCCAGCTGCATGTGTCCAGCGAACTGAATCCCTTTCAATGGTAGCCGCCGCCTTTGCAGTTCCTCGGCGGAGATCATTTGTCCGCCGGGAACGGTGATCGTGCCGCCAATTGCCTCGACGTACTTGGCCACGTCATGGTCGTGGGCCGGAGACGCCTAATCTCACTAGCAGCAAGCCTATCCAACAAGTCTGGATCAATGGTCGGACTGGGAGGCGACACAGAGAGGCTGGGGTCTCCACTTCCATCTTTGGGTGCTTCGGAGATCCTGAGATTAGCGACATGGAATCGGGCTCGGCCCCAAGTGGAAAAATAGAGTTCGCCCATTTCGGGACGATTGGCCCAAGTCGAAAGTGCGGATGGGTCTCCTTGCCAGTGAAGGATGGTTTCATCATCCACCATCGCCGTCAGCGAATCGCTGCGAACTCGAATGACAAAGTGGTGAGACTTGCCATCCATAAAGGGATTGAACTGGACTCTCGACGAGTTTCTAGCTCCGCCAATGCCATCAATGTATTCGATGGCGGAATACTTGTTATGCCACCCCCCAAATACGAGGAGCGCTCGAGAGTCTCGGATGGCCACTGAAACACCGAGACCTTCTTGACTTTCCTTACCCGATAGTCGCTTTGCGTCAAATTCCAATTCAAATTCGGGTGGTACGGATTTTGCAATGCCAGCCAATTCCGTGAAAGAGAAGCCTGTGGAACTTCGAAGCTGAGGACCGGCCAATTCGGGTGGCGGCGCACGATTTCCAAATCGTGACCGAATCCGTGTCAGCGGTAAAGCTTCTGCAAGAAAGTCGACCTGCGACGCATCGACAAGCATCTTGGTGGAGAATACGAGCAGCTCAAGCTGTTTGAGCTCTCCGAATGCCTTGATCCTATCCCGACTCTCGGAGAGATCCTGTTCTTTCATGATTTCGTCGACCGAGATACGCAGGACCTGGGTATTCGCCAGCTGTTGGATTGTGGAGGGCGTTAGAACTCGTGTGGATACAAGGTGAAAGCGAATTGACCGTAGCGAATCGATACCAAGAACGGCCAGAAGATCCATTTCAGACTTGATGTTGCCTCCCAACGAAATGTGGACAACGCTCAAACGAGAGATATCCGCGGCAATCTCACTCAAATAAATCGGTGTAGCAAACGTATCTAGCTCATCAATCTCAATGCCTTCTAGGGCGAGCAAACCGGTGGCATCGATAGTGGTTTGCTTCAATTTCAATGTCAGATAAGTGCTTGGCTGTACCAGCACGCGTAGGTACCTCGCCATTTCAGCTAGATCGCGGTTACCGAATTGTTTGCAATCGCTAAGGTCCACGTCGAGGATCGAAATTGCACGCACGGCTCGGTTCGTCGCGATGAGCATGGGTAGATTGAGATCATCTTTCGCTGTCATTGTTCCTTCGTGGCGTGCGATTAATTCGTCCAACTTTTGGAACGTCTCGAGTTCGCGGGATTGGCTCGGTCTCGCTGTGTCGATCGAGTTGTTGGATTTGGCACGATACATTGTCGAAAGCCCGATTCGCAAACGAAGCTCCCGCTGCGGATCGATCAGCCGAAAGTCATTCGTGCTAATCCTCACGCCCGATTCATCCGTGACTTGCAACTCACCTGGGACTTTGAAGTGGTACTGACCGGCCGGCAATCGCGTTGGGGCTCGCGACTGAGCGTTGATCGTCCAGATACGATCGGTTTCCTTGTCGATGATTTCGATGCCATTCTCCGCAAGCACCACCGCCACCTCGTGATCGACCACTTCGATCTCCACCGTGCCGTACGGTGTACGAAGCAGAAAGATCGCGAAAAGGATACAAGCCAGTGCGGATATTCCCACGGCGATCAGCAGCCCACGTCGATTGCCCGCGGCTCGGCTCGGCTGACTGATTGGATTGTTGGTGACTGAAACCGACTCGGCTTCGATGGGTCGATCTGATTCCGCCGTGCCGATTCCGTCAATGCGTTCGACCACTTCGCCGGTGCTCTGCACGCGCTCATCGACATCCCGCGCAATCATCGCATCCACGAGGCTGATCAGGTCCCGTGGCAAATCCGGGCACGCCAAGGATAACGAGGGTGGATTTTGAGTCGAAATCGCAATGAAAAACTTGTCCAACGTGTCGTACTGATCGTGCGGAAATGGCATTTGACCCGAGATCATGCGATAGAACGTCACGCCGAGCGAATAGATGTCTGTCCGAGCATCGATATGGCGAGCGTCCAATGCCTGCTCCGGCGACATGTAGCCAAGGGTGCCCATCGCGACGCCAATGCTGGTCAAATCCCCGAAGCCGCTTGAGTTCGCACTCATCGAGTCAGTCGACTGGGAATCGATTTGGGCAATACCGAGATCAAGAATCTTGACCGTCCCCGTCTGGTCGATCATCACATTTCCCGGCTTGATGTCGCGATGGACCATCCCGCACTGGTGCGCATGCTGTAGGCCCAGTGCCGCTTGCCGAATGATTTCGCACGCCTGGCCCATCTCCAGCGTCCCTTGCCGCTCCATCAACTGGGAGAGCGTTTCGCCGTCGACATACTCCATCGCGATGAAGTGGGTTCCGCCAAATTCGCCCGCATCGTGGGCAACCACCACGTTGGGATGTTGGACACGACCGATCGCCCGCATTTCACGTTCGAATCTGCCGAGGATGGCAGCTTCCGAATGGTCGGCGGCTCGAATGAATTTCAGGGCAACCAATCGCCTCAGCTTCCGATGACGGGCAAGATAAACGACGCCCATGCCCCCGCGCCCCAACTCGTGCTTTAGGCGATAGGGTCCGAAGAGATCCCCTGGTTTCCAGGAGCCCAGTGGCTCGGCCCCGTCTCTCACCTCGCGCGAGTCGGTGCTGGTCGACATCTCACCCAGATCGACCCGAACGGTCTGCTCGGCGACACGATTCAGAAACCCGTTTCCCTGAAGCTCATCGAGCAAGTTCTGATAGACGTCGTCCGCCTGGGGCGCCTGCAACGCTTGGGCTAGTCGGTGGTTCGGAACCGAAAGCGCATCCAGTTGGTCGCAGCAAGACGAGCATGTCGCCAGATGAGCGCTGACAGCCTGGATCTCTCGTTCACTGAGCTGGCCGCCGTCAAACGCCACGAGAACCGGCGCTGGTGGACAGCCGATTTGATTCCAATGGTTCACTGTGTTGGGGCTGCTCTACGTGGCGCCAGGGTCATTTTTTGGGATCGGTCGTCGGACAGTTGGCCCGCGAATTGGCCAGTTGCCGAGGCATCCGGATTGTCGGAGTGGTTCTACCTACTTCACACTTCGTTTGGGTGTGACACGCGACGTCGATCGTCGTACTCGCTGCTCAAAACATGGAGGTTGTATCGAGCCAAACCGGAAACATCGTCGGGCTAGATCGAGTCCAAGAAGTCCTCCAGACCCTCAAAATGGGTCCTCAATCGCCGCATCACACGAGACTTTCGCTGCCGGACCGCCGCAGGCGAAATCCCAAGCTCTTCAGCGACGGCTGTCGCGTTTTGGTCGGATACCACCGTCTGATAGAAGACGCGCCAGTCCGTTTCGGAGAGTTCTTGACGGATCTGCTCAACGGCCCTTTGGATGAGAAAACGATGATCGCGTTCGATCAGATCTGGCTCATCTTCCATCCAGGCCGGATCATCGATCACGGCGATCGTCTCGTCGAGGCCGCCGCCCAAACCACGATCGGGACGTTTCTGACGATCACGGAAGTGGTCCCGAATTTTGTTGCGAGCAATCCCGAAGAGCCAGCCGCGGAACGAAGTGCCCTCTTCGCCCAACCGAAACCGCTCGATGGCACTGGTCACCGACGCCAGGACGGCCTGCAGGATGTCGGCCGAGTCGTTCTCTTCAATTTGGTTGTTGCGGCACCAGAAATAGACCAACGGTCCATAAAGATCCACGAGATCTTTCCATGCCAGTTCGTCGCCATCGCGAATGCGCTGAATCAGCGTCAGCGATGTCGAAGGCATGTCCATGCTGTCAATGCAATCCCGCAAATCAAGGCAATCCAAGCGTTAACAGGCTGATTGGGCACCCCCAGTTTGTCAACGGTGGGTGAAACAAATCCAAGACTCTCGCTGAGCCTGTCACACCCCCGCGAAGAGCTTCGCAAGTCCGACTGCCCATGACTCGTCGGTGCCAGACGCGGCAATCTGCTCCTCCCTATGATCTCTTCAAGTGCAATGCTGAATTCAAAGTCTCCACGACGTCGACGTGCTCGAATCGAGCTTCTCGAAAAACGTCAACTTCTGGCAAGTGACGTGTTCGGTACGGAGACCGATTTTGAAGTCGTCGCTAATTCAAATCGTGTGCAAGATTTTACTACAGCCGCCAGTTTTGAGACCTTCGCGGCCAATACGGCTCAGACGAACGACCTGGGAACGCTGCTGACAGATACGACGGCGACAGGTTCCTTTCAGTTGAACACCAGCCGTCGATACCTCGGGTTTAATCGAACCGTCGGTCGGCAACTGATTTCTTTCACCACGAACGCGAGCCAATCGTTTGGATGGCAGCTGACCATTGATGGAGGTACATCACCCTTTGCACTAGGTTACACACTGAGAGGTGCGGACGGGACTGTCTACGGTGTCGGCTCGACGTCGAGTGCAGGCGAAAACACAGTAGAAGGGTACGTCTTCAACTTGCCTGCGGGCCGTTACACGATGGAAGTCGACGGCGGCACTCCTCAGGTCCTGGCCATCGATCGTGTGACAAATTACTCATTGACGCTGAGACCGAACCAAGTACAGCCTCCCACCATTAATGAATCTGAAGACAACGATGAAGCGTCTGAAGCAAATGAACTCGGACTATTGGGCGCTCGAGTGGTACGAGGTTCAATCACTCACCAAACGGTTCGCAGAGATGGAAGACTCGTACGTGAAATTGATCCAGATACGTTTCGTTTCTCGATCCCGCGTGATGGTCAACTGCAAGTTGAGTTGACTGGCGTGTTCTCCGTTTCCGACGCCACTGTTTTCGCAGACGTCAGGGACCGAGATTGGAATTTGGTGCGCAAGGTCGAAGTGAACGGAAGTAATCCGAATCAAACAGTCGATCTTCAGGATCTGGGGCTAGGCGACTATTTCTTGTTTGTCAGTTCATCCAACGCCCGTGGCGAGATGGACTATTCCGTGCGGCTTCAAGGACCTCCGCCAGAGACACCCATACCCGGAGCGGAGATTGAGTCGAACGATTCCTTGGAGACGGCCAATTACTTGGGTGCGCTGACTGGTCCGCTGATCGCGCGTGGGCAGTTGGATTATCAATTTGATCAAGGCGATCCGGAGATCCGCATTCCCGAATCCGACTTCTTTCGATTTGAGGTAGTCGAGACTTCGGAATTCCGCTTCCAAGGCGGCGTGGACTTCGATGTCCACGACATTGAGGTCGCCTTGCTGAATGCCGACGGCGTCGAGTTGACCGTACTTGACTTTGAGTCGAGGCTTTTCAACCAACGATTTGACCAAAGCTCACTCCCCCTTGGAACGTACTATCTGCATGTTCGCGGCAGGACAAATGATTCCGGAATCAATCTGCGTCCCAACTACTCAATTAGCATCTCGCCAGTCGCCATCCCTGCTCCACAGCAGATCGATGGTCGCGAGATTGAGCCCAACGACTCCTACACGCAGGCGAATGATCTCGGAGTCCTGGAATCGACATTGACCGTCGATGGGCGAATTAGCTTTCAAGACCGCCAAGGCGCGATCAAACTGGGTGAAGATGCCAAGTTCGGAAACCCAGACTACTTCTCCTTCGTCGTCGACGGAGAACTTACGTCAGAGGTGACCGTTGGTCTGCTGTTGGAGCAAGCATTCTTTCCTGTAAATGTCCAAGTCGTCGACGCGGAAGGGACCGGCGTTCGCGAGTTTTCGCTAACCAATATTTTAGCAAATCGGCGAACAGTCGAATTGGAACCAGGCGCTTACTTTGTTGTCCTAACGACGCCTCCACTGGGAGATCAACCTGCCCGCAACGTCGATTACACATTGAATTTGAGTCGCGAAGCGATCGTTCCGTTGGAGGCCGATCGTCTCGAGCCGAACAATTCGGCCGCTTTGGCATCGGAACTGCCAGCCGGCGATCTCTCGGAAGTCAACTTGCACGATCCAAATGACCGTGACCTCTACCGCTTTGTTCTGGAGACGCCAGGACAAGCGTCCGACGAAGTCACCCTGCGATTTGATGGTACGGACATGGACTTGGACCTTCTGATCTCCAACGAGTCCGAACTGCCTGTGGGGATCAGTGATGGCACCGCAAGTCGCGAACGGGTCTCACTGTCCGGATTTCCCGCCGGCACGTATTTTGTCGAAGTCTACTCGCCGAATCAATCGACGGGTGAGTATTCGCTGAGCCTGGATGTGACGACCTCGCCAGCCACGCCGAATCTTGCCGAAGATGCCTACGAGGACAATGACTCATTCGGCAAGTCTTACGATCTGTTGGGGATTGAGGGACGGTATCGGCTAACCAATCTGACGCTGGATGTTAACGATGGAGTCGATAGAGACTTTTTTCAGTTCACTATCATGGGTGAGGCTACGGCATCCAACTTCATCGAATTGTCAGCGAGTCCAGCTGGCGCACCAAGGCAGATGCAACTCTATGACGCCAATCGAAGCTTGCTAGACTCGGATTCTCGCCGGGTCAGCCTGGCTGGATTGCAGGCAGGCTCGTACTACGTCGGAATCGAAAGTCAACAGAACGCCGAGATCGAGTATCAATTGGACTTTTTTGCTCCAGTTCGCTCGAATGAGTTTTCGATCAACGTGGATATCCAGGCGGACGGACTCTCGCAGGAGGTGATCAATGTTGTCGAAGCTGCGGTTGCTAGATGGGAGCAAGTCGTCACGTCAGATCTCCCCGATTTCATTATGCCCGACTTCTCGCCAGAGTTCATGGCTGGCGCAAGAGAGGCGTTCGGCCCAGAGACATCGTTCCCAAGTGGAAACCTCATTGATGACCTGTACGTCGCTGTATTCATCTCTGATATCGATGGGCCGGGGGGAATCTTGGCAGGCGCGGCGGCGTTTGGTGCCCGTCACGACGGAACAGCCACGATGGGCTTTGTGCAATACGACCAAGCAGACCTACTAAACGACATTCGCGATGGATCCGCCGTGGATACGATGTTTCACGAGATCGGCCACATCCTGCAGGATCCCCACAGTTGGGATCGAAGAGGCTTACGAAGGCCGACCATTGAGACGACGGGGATCGGGTTCTTTGGCGAACGGGCGATCGAAGAGTTCAACACGCTTGAGCCCACTAACCATGTCTTCGCGTCGGTGCCTTTGATGAATCAGGGGGGACCTGGGACAGCCTGCGGTCACCTTTCCGAGGCGGTCTTTGGTGACGAAATCATGACGGGTTATGCGACAGCTCCCGGCGTGAAAGCACCTCTGTCCCGGGTAACGCTGGCTATGTTGCAAGACTTGGGATATGCGATTGACTACGCCCAAGCCGATGCATTTGAGATCTCAGCCGTCTCCACGGCGACTGCAACACCATTTGTGTGTCCGACACACTCCGATGGCAACAACTTGATTGAATTGGAGTTCGAGGATCTTGCATTGCTCGCTGAGCCTGCCCAAATCATCGCGGCTCCCCTGGAGCAGCTCTTCCAGAATCCGAATACTCTGAAGTTCGACTTAGCCAAGTCACAATCGGCGCCACAAGTGCGGTCGATCCTCGCCGGGGAGTCCCAACTCTACGAATTGACACTCGAGGGACGTGGGACCGTCCGAAACGGGTTTCGCGTTGAAAGCGTGATTGATCGGCCGCTGGAGATCGAACTGCAAGATGCCGACGGGACCACACTCTCGTCAGGCCTGGCGTCGAATCGTGAGGTCGTGTCCTTGGCGGGCTATCCCGCCGGCGACTACAGGGTTCGAGTGTACTCAGCTGAAGACAATCGATATGTGCCTCCCGTTTTCATCGACGTGGATGCCTTGGAGCCGGCGACATCGGTGCTCGATGTCGATGGCGACGGAAGCTACAACTCAATCACCGATCCGCTGCTGATCGATTTAGTCAATCGCGGATTCAGCGATGCCGTGATTGAGAGCTTTGCGCAAAGTGATACGAGAGATGCCGCGGAAATTCGCAATTACGTTCTCTCCCTCGCTGACTCGATCGACATCGATGGTGACGGTGGATTCAACTCGATCACGGACAACCTTCTGATCGACCTGACGCGGCGTGGTTTCAGCAACGCGGTTCTCGATTTTTTCAGTGCTCCAAATGCAAGTCGTGATTCCAACTCCGTTCGTGATCGGGTCGATGGTTTGCTGTCGAACCAGAAAGTCGCTTCGACATCCCTGATCGCGGCAAGCAGCCTCTCCGAGTCAAGTCTCTCATTAAACAGGCGCGTGCAGGGCGAGAGCGTCTCACCACAGCAGGTTTTGACTCTCTCCGGCCCAGACTCGGCGGCCGTTGCTGAAGAGTTCTCTGTCGTCGTGGACTACGCGACGATCAATTCCGCGATGGAAGCGGCAGGCCTCTCGTCGAAGGGGATTGGATTCAGCCTTTTCTTCGATAGTGACACATTCACGCCCAACTTTGATAATTCGAGTTTTGGGGCGAGCGAATTTGTCGTGACCAACGGTCTCGAAATCGCCAAGCAGTTTGGAGAAGCCAACCCTGAAGGCGGACAGAACATCGACAATGTCGACGAAACGGATTCGTTTGTGTTCGTGAAGTGGAGCGATCCGGCAATTCCAACGACTTTTCCGAATGGCAACCAGCCTTCGGAGTTGTTGCGACTCAGCGGTTCCGCCTCCGCTGATACCGTCTTCTCAATCGTCGTGTTTCCGGAGGACTCGGATCAAGAGTTCATGCAGGTCGTATCGGGCACTCCACTGACAGTTTCGGTCAACCCGGTGGACAACGTCGCGCCAAACGTGACGTCTATTCGACGTGATACGCCCGCAGTCGAAACGACCTCGGAGGATACGGTTGAGTTTTTGGTGACCTTCAGCGAGGACGTCCAAAATGCTGATGTGACAGATATTCGTGTGATTGGGACCACGGCTACGGCAAGCGTGATTCAGAGGAGTGCATCTAGTTATGGTGTCGTCGTCTCGGGGGGCGACCTGGCAGATCTGAACGGGACCGTTGCAATCGAGCTATCCAGTGAGAATGACATCATTGATGACTCGAATAATGCTCTTTCGAATTCGCCGCCGGTTCTCTCGGAAACTTACACGTTGGAGAACATCCCAACGGTCAAGGCAACGCTTGCAATTAGCCTCGACGACTCCACACTGGACGAAGGAGACGACGGACTGACCGAATTCGAAGTAAACATTGCAAGAGATGGTGATACATCGAGTGCCGTCACGGTCAACTTGGTCGTTGCAGGGGCCGGAGAGAATTCTGCCAATGCGGATGACTTCGCCGACGGCGTTTTACCTCAATTTCCAATCGCATTTGAGCCTGGGGAAACAAGCAAGTTCATCGCCGTTCAAGTGCGGGGTGACACGACGGTGGAGAATGATGAGAACTTCACCGTGACACTGAGTAACGCTTCGGCTGGTGCCGAAATCATTACTCCTTCGGTTCTTGCGACAATTCGAAATGACGATCAGCCCCGGATAGATCCGGTTGTCTTCAGTATTTCAGCCGAGCAGTTGGAGAGAAACGAGGGTGACTCGGGATTACGCGAGTTCGGGTTTCCAGTCAGCCGAACCGGTGATGCGTCGCAGGCGGCGTCTATCGGATTTCAGATTTCGGGCGATGTTGAGGCTTCCGATATTCAAGGCGGGGTCCTATCCGGGACGCTCAACTTCGCAGCCGGTTCTTCGACAGCCAATCTCACCGTCAACGTGATTGGCGATAGCGTCAATGAGCAAGACGAAACGCTGACGGTAACCCTCGTGAGTCCGCCAGAGGGGGCGACGATTGGGACCGCGTCGGCTTCGTCGACGGTACTCAATGATGATATTGAGCTACCCGATCCAATCATTTTCAATATCGCCGCGCAGGATCAGCAGAAGCCCGAAGGGAACTCCGGGACGACGCCTTTCGTTTTTAATGTGAGCCGTACCGGCGATACGACGTCCGGCGCGACCATCGATTATCAAGTCTCCGGTGATGTCGATGGAAGCGACTTCCTGGATGGAATGCTGGCGGGCACAGTGAACTTGAATGTGGGTGAGTCCACCGCCACCATCACGATCGACGTGCTGGGTGACTTGTTATTCGAAGCCGATGAGACACTGACGGTGTCACTGTTGAACCAACCCGCAGGTTCTTCGATCAATGAAGGGTCCGCTTCGTCGATCGTACGGAACGATGATCCACGTCCGGTGGCCAACTATTCGATCGCCGCGAGGGCGGGTGCGGATCGCGACGAGGGCGATTCTGGACTGACAAGTTTTTCGTTCGAGGTGACGCGAATGGGCGATACCACCGTCGAGTCCAGCGTTGAATTCCAAGTCGTCGGATCGGGTGACGATGCCTCCGACGCGGATGACTTTGGCGGTGCGTTTCCCAGCGGTACCGTGAGCTTTGCCATCGGTGAGACCTCAAAACCACTTTCCGTCTTGGTATCTGCCGATAGTCAAGTTGAGGCTGACGAGCAGTTCACCGTCAAGCTTGGCAATGCGTCTGGTGACGGCGTCATCACACAAGAGTCCGCTATTGGTGTGATCCGCGATGACGACGGGACTGGAACCGAAACTCGAATTCTGTCGCCTGCCAATTTCTCATCGCTTGTGGCCATTCCCGGTGATTCGATCCCAACCGCATACATATTCCAGGCCGTGGCGGACACCAGCATCAGCGTGGTCCCGGTCGGAGTCGGCGTTGTCGGTGAAGTGATTCAGATTGTGGACCAGAGCCTTCAGCAGATTAGTTCGAACGTCGAGGGAACAGCGACCGCGGACCTGCAAGCCGGCACCCTCAACGCCATTATTTTTCTTCCGCAAACTCAAGACCGGATCTATTCGATCCGGTCGTCCAATGGCTTTGAATCTCTGGCGAACTCCATCACAACGAATTTTTTTGAGCCCACTGATACCAACGGAGACGGAAGCACATCCGCGCTCGATGCACTCGTCGTGATCAATTCGCTAACACGTAGCGAACAAGCCGGCGAAGGTGCGTTCGCTGCATCGGAAGACTGGGGCATGTATGACGTCAATGCGGATGGCCGAGTCAGTGCCGTCGACGCACTCCGCGTGATCAACCACCTCAATCGTCAAGGCTCGACGCATGGTGGCCAGAGGCAATCCATCCGAGCCGCAGGCGAATCGCCCCTTGCTCCAGCGACAAGTCGTCGAAGTCTTGAGCGGGCGCAAGACGCCGAACCACTTCGAGACCCCGCCCCGAAGAGCACGCTGGAAACCGCCGTGATTGGCTCTGCCAATGATTCTCGGGCGAGATTCGCAAACTCGAACCTGAGTGTTGAATCGGATTTGAACGTCGGCTCGGAGCAAGTGGGCCAGTGGGATGCAGGGGCTGTCGATGACGCCCTTGTGCTCCTCGCGGAAGAATTGCTCTCCAAATAGACGTCGAAAAATTTGCACCATGGTTTGAGATTCCGTAGACTCGGCGTCTGGCAAAAGAAGTCAACCTCGAGTGGATTGAAGGCGGGTCCATGGATTTCAAGTACTGGATGCTTGCTGTTGTCGCGGTGCTGGCTCCGGCCACGGCCGCTAACTCGGCAACGATTCGTTATGACTTCGATGGAACGATCATCAACCGATTTAACAATGGACTTGCTGATCCGTCGGACATATTTGGCCTGACGGTTGAGGTGGGCGACTCGGTATCGGGTTCATTCACCATCGACACGGATGCTCCCGTGTTTGGCTCGCTCAACGGTGCGATTAGCGGTGCCGCTGCCGGGTATACGCAATCGCTGCCTCAGACGCTTTCGGTCGATCTCGCCGGAGGCGTCTTCTCGTCCGATGGTGTCTTCGCGTCGTCGATTGCGAACGATTTCCAGGATGACCTGAGCTTCCCACCGTTCGAACAGTTTTCGGTCAGCGACGGTGTTTCATCGGGGTCGGCCGATGTCAGTGGCAGCACCATTCAATTGAACGGCGGATCCGAAACAGCACAGTTGAGCTTGACGTTCACGGACAACGACACCACGGCCTTCAGTTCCGTGGCGCTTCCGACTTCCTTGACTTTGGCTGACTTCGAGATCGCCGAAGGGACCATCAGCGGGACACGACCCAGCGGCAGTATCAACCCATTCTTCTACCAAGCCACTTTCCAGATTGAATCCATTACCGCAACGGCGATTCCGGAACCGTCCACGTTATGGGCATCGGGTTTTTTCGCCATGCAGTATTTCGCATTGGGTTGGCGAAGACGTCCATTCTCTCTTGCTGCCGGCACGGCACGTCAGCTGAGGGGCACCAGTTAACAGGGTACCAGGATGACGCGCGAACCGAGAAGGAAGCTTGTCGCCACGAACGCGGCCGTCCTAGCTTTGGCAGCTCTGGCGTCATTTGTGTTACCCCGCATCGTTGCATCCATCACCGATGGCCGTGCAAACTTTCTCATCGCCATGATGCAGGTTCTGCCGATCTTGGTCGCCATCCCCATTTCGTGCAGCCTCGTTGGAAGAGCGAGTTCGGATTCGACTCCATAACCCTCGGGTCGTTTCATGAGTTCGAAAGTCGCCAATGATGATTTCAACATTGCATTGACAGTCAATGTGCGGACGTTGGCTTATCCCTCATCGTCGCCGATGACGGGATACCGATTGATCTGGCAGTGCTGGCTCTGCCTTGGACTTTCCCAAGCTACGATCCGGGCGGAGCCTTATGCCGTGAATTGGCATCAGTGGCGCGGCCCCAATGCGACGGGTGTCTCCGAAACGGCCGACCCTCCGATTCGGTGGAGCGAAGACGAAAACATCCGATGGAAAGTCGCTATCGAGGGCCGCGGAACATCCACGCCCATCATTTGGGACGACCAGGTGTTCGTGTTGACGGCCATCCAAACGGAGTTCAAAGATGCGTCGATCCCCGACCCCAAAGATCAGCCCAAAACGAACTTCTTTGACATCAAGCGTCCCAATGCGCGGCACCAGTTCATCGTGCTGTGCCTTGATCGCGCCACGGGAAAGCAGCGGTGGCGTCAAGTAGCGACAACAAAGATCCCGCACGAAGGAGCCCACTACGACAATGACTTCGCATCAGCGTCACCCACGACGGACGGTACCTATCTCTATTGCTGGTTTGGTTCGGCGGGACTTTTCTGCTATGACCTGGATGGCAGGCAAGTTTGGTCACGTGATCTAGGAGAGATCAACGTTGGATCGAGCCTGGGCGAGGGTACATCACCGGTCCTCCATGATGGGAAGTTGGTGGTGGTGCGCGATCACGCTGGACAAAGCACGATCGAAGTTCTGGATGCCCAAACGGGCAATACGATATGGCAACGCGAACGAGACGAGGGAAATGCATGGGCGACACCGCGAGTGATTCGACACTCCGGTAGGGACCAAGTCATCACTGCAGCCTCCCGATACGTTCGCAGCTACGATCTTGCGACTGGGGATGTGATCTGGCAATGCGGCGGCCTTACCGGGAATGTCATCCCGTGCCCAGTCATCGATGGCGATCATGTCATTTGCATGAGTGGTTATCAGGGTTATGCGGCGATGGCGATTCCACTGACCGAGATCGGAGATCTTTCGGATCGTAGCCAAGTTCTCTGGCGGATCGATCGGGGCACTCCGTACATACCGTCGCCGCTTCTTTATCGTGGGCTGCTGTTCTACAGCCAATCCAATCAGTCGATTCTCACTTGCGTCGATTCGCAAACCGGGCAGGTGGCATTCGGTCCGCAGCGAATCGGCCAACTATCGAACATCTACGCATCACCTGTTGGGGCCAGCGAGCGAGTCTACCTGACCGGCCGGAATGGCACGACCTTGGTGCTCGCACGTTCGCATCGTTTTGAAGTGATCGCAACCAACAAGCTCGACGAGCGATTCGACGCGTCCCCGGCATTGGTTGGACGTCAGATGTTTCTTCGGGGCTCGCGTTATCTTTATTGCATCGAGGAGCCCTAGGCTGGCTGCCAAAGAGTCGTCGAGAATTTGGTAGGCGCACCGTTCGTTACCGGTGGGTTGACGCGATTGGTCTTCAACCGCCGTAACCATCATCCCATCCAGAGAGAAGCCCTGTTTCGGTTTGGGCGGTCTTCGTTGGTCGACGGCCATTGTGATGGAAGCATCAACCCATCACCATTTAAAAGTCGCCTCCAGGCGTTGCGTTTCCACGGGACATGCTTGACGCGATGGAAACGGAACCACACAGCAAGGATTGAACGACATGGCTGCAGATACGCCGCCCAGGCAACCATTTCCTGCATTCAAGCTCTTGTTATTGGCTGGTATCGTCGTTGCGACGGGGCTGGGATACGTGAGTTTTGGCGATTCGCTAACGCTTGAAAGTCTGGCTGGTCAGGAGTCCTCCCTACGGTCCTATGGCCAAGCCCATCCGGTGCTGTCGTACGGCGTCGCATTTGCCATCTATGTCGCAGTGACCGGACTGTCCCTGCCGGGCGCCGCTGTCCTCACGCTCGCCTATGGTTGGTATTTTGGATTGCTTCCCGGCGTGGTCCTAGTCAGTTTTGCTTCGACGACCGGTGCGACGGTAGCTTTCCTATTGAGTCGATACCTGCTGCGTGAAACCGTCATTGCCAAGTTCGGCGACAAGCTTGAATCATTCAACGAGAACCTAGAGCAAGAGGGAGCGTTCTATCTGTTCACGTTAAGACTGATTCCCGCAGTTCCGTTCTTTGTCATCAATGTCGTGATGGGGCTGACACCGATGCGAGCTCGTACGTTCTGGTGGGTGAGTCAGATCGGCATGCTCGCGGGCACGCTCGTTTACGTTTACGCCGGAACGACGTTTCCCACGCTTGCGGCGCTGGCCGAACGTGGAACCAGCGGGATCCTCACGCCGCAACTGCTATGTGCTTTCGCTGCGTTGGGTGCATTTCCGCTGGCCGCGAAACAAATCCTTCGAAAGATCCGAAGCCGTCAATCGGTCGGAGGGCGAATTAACTCGATGGATACACCAGATCAAATTCAGGTGAACCGGTGATCGGCCATAGGACGAGAAAATGGTGCACCAAATCGGATACGAATAACCCGATCCCGACGGCCATCAACCAAGCACGCCATCGATCGGAGACGTTGGGCGTCAGCATCGCAACCAGCATCATCAAGACCCCAAAATAACCGTGGTGCAGGCGACAGCCGAAGGTGAGGGCCGCCAGAAAGCTGGTATCGCGCGTGGACTCATAACCAAGTCCAAACCGCATGAAACAGCTGATCATTTCCATGACGGCTGCCATTAGAATGCCCGCGATGATGCTCCGAGTCCAATTCGGCCACGGTTGTCGTTGGATAGCGGTCCGCGGCGGTAACTCAGTCTTGCTCACTCGGACAACCGAGGTTTCAGCGGTTTCCCCAAACTGATTCGCTGCTCGACGACAAAGCCCAAAGATTCGTAGAACGCGACGACCGAAGCATTCTCGGCTCGGACTTGTAAATTCACCTTCGGGCAACCGAGTCGACCCAGCTGCTGCTCCGCATGCCGAACCAACGCTGTCCCAATCCCTTTTCGGCGGTGTGCCGCGAGCACCGCCAATGAGTAGATCCAGCCCCGGTGTCCGTCATAGCCGGCCATCACGGTGCCGACCAATTGACGATGTAGCTCCACGACGAAGAAGAGGCCGTCGCCGAAGCCGCACTTTCGGTCGATCGAAACCGCTGGATCGTTGTAACCGGCCGAGTCTGGGAACGCGTCATGCCAGAGTAAAATAACGGATGCGCGGTCTGTAAGTTCGAATGGTCGAATGTTGAATGTCAAACTTGAAGTTCTTGGAAACAGTGGACGGTTACTGAAGCGGTTCAATGGTGACGCCATCTTGATCACGGGTCACCGTTGACTCGAGACGGCCATGTCGATCGAACACAATGATGTTAGGTTGCACGCTCCCGGGGACCCAGAGCGAAAATTCGCGTTCGCCTTCCCGCAGCATGACTTGATCCAAGGGGATCGCGGAGATCGGTTCGCCTTGAGGATAGGCTGCGATGATGACCGGCGATTCCGAACCCAGCCAACGGCCGGAGATTCGATCCTTTTCATCAGGAAACAAGACGGTCCTTTGGTTGGGTGCGACGCTGGTGTCAGGCGGGTGGACCAGAATGGCATCGACGTCGGGAACGTTTGCCTGACCTTGCTCGAACGTAGGAGGTGGCATCAGCAAAACAGGTTCGCGAAAGTCCATTGAATTGCTCAATGCCTCGGCGACCACGCGATATTCGTGGTTCTCATGCATTGCAGACCATTGCCAAATGGTGAATGGTTCGATGCCGGACTTTTCCCAGAGTAACGAAGCAAGCCATCGTTGACCGATGTCGGTTTCACGCTTGTACACATGAGCGAAACCCGCGTGCACGATGACCTTGGCGCGGGTATTGTTCTCGAAGAGCTCGGCAAGCCTGCCGGCTGCGTACTGCTCTCGTGCTTCATGGCTGAACGGGCGGAAATCGTATCCGAGAATTTGAAATCCCAGGCCCGTTGCACGCCGGAGGACGTTGCCGAACTGCGGGTCGGAAGTATAGACCCCCGTTTCGATGCTCGGGAAGCCGCGCGTCGACAACGATCGAGTCGATTCACCGATCGCCTCCGCAGCGTAATGCGTGAATCCCGCATCTCGAAAGAGAGGCAGCGTTGCACCGATCATCTCACGATGTTTGGATACAGAGTGATCCTCCATGATCATCACGAGGCGATGCTTGGCGGCGATCGTTTGCAATGCATCCCTCCACGGCTTGGGATCCAGCTCCAGACGATCGGGGTCCACCTGCAAACGCCCTCGATCGTACTGAGGAAAAAAATCGAGAGTTCGAACTTCGTGATCACGGCCTAGGATGGCTAGATTCCAAGCCAACATTTGAATCTCGTGTGAGCTTGGGCCGACGGGATCCGCGTCGACAACGCTTCGCAGCAACTGCCACTGAGCGACGTGACGGCTGGACCAGAACTGCCATGCAGCCCCCATCAACATGATCAAGGTGCCGACCAAGGCAATGGCGAACCATCGCATTCGGCGTCGCCGTTTCGATTTGGCCATGCTTGCTGCTTATCGAATGGGTGATGATGTCACCGAAGAATGGCGTTTGGCAATGCGAGCGACGCGGAGCCCTCACCGTCCACGCCCGCACCAAGGTGCGTGTCCATGAAACCTAGAATCCGTTGTCGATACTCATCAGGATTGTGCCTCATCAAGTCGACGTGGGACGCGCCATCTACCAACCATAGCGTCTTCGGGTGTCGAGCTTTGGAAAATAGCTTGCGCGTTTCCTTTTCCGTGGTGTGTTGGTCGAGGCGTCCTGACACGACATAAACTGGACAGTCCATATCGGCGATTCGATCAATTGGCCGTAGCTCCGATGGTGAGATACCTAGACGATAGTCCAGTTGTACCAGAAGCAGGAACGTGGGCAGCGGCGAAAAGATCCCCAATCGAGCCGAAACGCGATTGCGAATTGCATCTCGAATTGTTGGATATACCGATTCGAGTACAAGAGCGTCGACGTCAAGGGGCGAAGCGAGCAACGCCGATGCACCTCCGAGAGATACTCCGATCACGCCGATTGGTAGATCCGGATACTGACTTCTCGCGTAGTTAACGGCCGCCTGAACATCGTGCTGTTCAACGTGTCCAACCGTTATCGCCGTTCCGGGACTCTCACCGTGTGCTTGCAGGTCAATCATGACGGACGCGTAGCCTGCACGATGGAGCATCCGAGCTCGATCCAACATAGAGAGCCGCGATCCTTTGATTCCATGTAATAGCACGACGACACCCTTACTGGCATTCGGATGCACATGCCAACCGGAAATCAGAGAACCCGATTTGCTTGCGACGGTAAAGGCGGTTCCATTGAGTTCCGGCGGCGGGTTCCCAACGATACAAGGGCTGGGCGCAACAAGTGCGCTACCAACGATCCAGGAGGCTATCAGTCCAACGACCACGACGAGGCTTGTCGCCAGCAAAGCCAAGCGAATCCGTCGGCGCGCGGTCGTCTTCATCAAAGTCGTATAGAAATCAGCGTTGAACGAGATTTTGAATCTGATTCACGGCCAGTCGTAGCGAACGGGCCGCCATGGCAAAGTTCGTATGCCCGCTGACTTCCGGCTGAATGGCTTCGTAGAGATCCGTGGCGCCTCGAAGGCGACGCATTTTCCGTTTGGCCATCTTCAAGTACTTCGCCGTATCGACGTTATCATCGACGGGACCGACAGCCAGGATGAAGTCATAGAGGTCGCGCACAATGGTTCGAAGATCTTCATCGTCTTCGGCTTCATCGGCATGCTTCAAAAATGTCCGAATCATCCAGACGTGCGTGAGCTCCGCGTCGATCGCTTGGACGCGAGCGAGATCGGTGGATTCAGGGGCGGGCGCCGCGTCGTCAGGCAGATTGCTATCGGGCAACATCGTATTCACGATGTGGAGTCGACCGGCGTGGCTGGCTCAGGCGCGGCGGGCTCAGGCGAGGCGGGCTCGCTGGTCACGACGGCCTCCGCCGGAGGAGACAGCGACGCTGCGTCCGTCGATGATGCCTTGGGTTTCGCGTGACCATGTGGTGTATTGGTGGCCACCAAGACGACCCCGGCGACGGTCAGCGCCATACCGACCCACAACATCGGGCTGACGTTGGAAAAACCGATGTGCAGTTTGAGGACCGAGACGATGGCGGTCACCGAAACAGCGCCGCCAAAGACGATTGGCATGACCAACAAAGCGTTCCCTTTGCTGGTCATCATCGCCGTGGTCAGGCACAGCGCCCCGAACGCACCGAGAGATCCCGCCAAGAATCCCCACTTCGCCGTCGGAAAGTGATCGCCGGTGAAGCTGAACGAGTCGCCTTTGACTTTCATCATCACCAAGCCGCCCGCAATGGCGATGACCAGGTAGGCGATCCCAATGAACACATAGGGTTTGAACGGCGTCCAACCGGCAGGCGGCATCAAGGGGCGTCCATCAACCCGAGGCGTTTGAGCGTTGCCAATGGTGGGTCCATAGCAGCCCCAGAAAATCGCAGTGCCAATGGCAAACAGGATGGGGATCAACATTTTATTCATGACTCTCTCGGTCGGGTGTCGGTACCGAACTGACGCTTCGTTGGGACGTCAATCGCAGCGTGATTATCGTAGATCAATGAGCGGATGGAAACTTGGCTCAGCGATGAATTGTCGAAGGCCGGCTAGCGTTTTGTGCTGCAGAATGCACCCTCGGCCTACACATTGAACAAAAAATGACAGATATCGCCGTCCTGCATGACGTAGCTTTTACCCTCAACGCGTAGTTTTCCGGCTCCTCGGATCTCCTTCTCGCTCTCGTGCTCTTCGAGATCGGCCAGTTGATAGATTTCCGCACGGATGAAACCACGCTCGAAGTCGCTATGGATGACACCGGCTGCCTGCGGCGCGGTGGCGCCGATCGAAACGGGCCAAGCCCGAACCTCTTTCTCTCCAGCCGTGAAAAAACTCTGCAGACCCAGGGTCCGGTAGGTCTCGCGGGCGATCACATTGAGTGACGGTTCGGTCAGTCCGACATCCGTTAGCATCTCCGATCGGTCAGGCTCGTCCAGCTCAGCCAATTCCGATTCCAGTTTGGCGCACACGCACGCGACTTGGGCCCCAGTCTGATTTGCATGAGCGCGAACTTGTTCGACGAGGGCGTGTTCGCCGTTGAGGTCCGTCTCATCGACATTCGCGACGTAAAGAATCGGCTTGGCAGTCATGAGCCCATAACTGCTAATCGCGTCCTGTTCGGCCTCGGGCAGCTCGAGGGTTCTCAACGGCTGCTCTGATTCGAGGTGCTGATTGCACTTTTCGATCGCGGCGACGCGCAGCTTGGCTTCCTTGTCGCCGCTACGAGCGGCGCGCTGTGCTTTCCCCAACGCATTCTCAAGCGTTTGCATGTCCGCAAGAACCAGTTCCGTCTCGATCGTGTCGATGTCGGCGATCGGATTGACGTCGCCGGAGACGTGGGTCACATCGGGATCTTCAAAACACCGAACCACCTGCAAGATTGCGTCGACTTGACGGATGTGGCTAAGGAACTTGTTCCCGAGGCCTTCTCCGTCGGCGGCGCCTTGGACGATCCCAGCAATGTCGACCAACTTAAGGGATGTCTGTATCACTTTTTGCGGCACGATGAATCGAGTGATCCGATCAAGCCGATCATCAGGCACCATCACGATTCCCTCATTGGGTTCAATCGTGCAAAACGGATAGTTGGCGCTTTGAGCCGCGGCGCTACACGTCAGTGCGTTGAAAAGCGTGCTTTTGCCAACATTGGGCAAGCCGACGATTCCGGCTTCCATCGATCAGCCTTGGTGAATGGGAAATTCGGGGCGGGTGGACACGAACGAGCGGGATTGGGTGAGAGGCAGACTTCGGCGGGAATCACCGATGAACGACGTTATCGCGAGTTTGGCCAACGACGTCGAGGTGACACCTCCTCGGACTCCTTCAGCCCTGAGTGATGCGTTCGGCCCAGAGTGATGCGTTGAACGGGCTCGCGGGTAAGGCGCGGGATCGGTACGGTGTGCGTCGGGAGGTTTGGCCTCCGAACTCCATGCACGAAACTCTCGTCGCACGCCGGCCCGAATGCACTCGATCGATCTCTACGACTATCAGCTGCCACGCGAACGCATCGCCCAGGAGCCGCTGCGTCATCGAGCCGATGCCCGATTGATGGTGGTTCGGCGTCGGGAGCAATCCATCGAGCACCTCCACGTGCGCGATCTTCCCGAACTGATCGAATCGGAAGACACGCTCGTGCTGAACAACAGTCGCGTCATCCCGGCGCGGTTGTTCGGTTATCGGACCCGGACGGGCGGACGGTGGCAGGGGCTTTATCTACGTCACGATCCGAACTCCGGAATTTGGGAGACGTTGACCCGCACGCGCGGCAAATTACAAACGGGTGAGACGATCACCTTGCAGGATCGCGAGGGACGCGACGGCATGGCATTGACCGTCATCGGTCGCGGCGAGGATGGGCATCTGTTTGTTCAGCCCACGCCGCTGGCCACGGCTTTGGGCGAGTCCGCATTTGACATCGAGACGACCGGGCCCAACGCGGTGGAGGTCATCGACATGCTCGAACGGTTCGGCCGCGTGCCCATTCCTCCCTACATCCGAGATGGTCAGATGGTTGACGCTGACATCGAACGATACCAGACCGTATATGCCAGCGAGGAGCGACCCGATTGCGGCAGTGTGGCCGCGCCGACAGCGGGGCTCCACTTTACCGATTCACTGCTGAAGACGATCGCGGCCGCAAACACGTCGATCCAGCATGTGACTCTCCACGTGGGCGCCGGTACGTTTCAACCCATGGAGCACGACGATGTCGATACCCACCAGATGCATTCCGAGTGGGGCCGAATCGATGCGAATGCTTGCGAAGCCATCAATGCTCGACGTGATGCGGGGGGACGTTGCATCGCCGTCGGGACAACCAGCGTGCGAGTGTTAGAAAGCGCGGCAGCGGAGGGCGGGGTCTTACGCGCGTGGACCGGTCAGACGGACCTGTTCATCAAACCGCCGTACCAATTTCTGGCTGTCGATGCCCTCATGACCAACTTCCACCTGCCCAAGAGTTCGCTCTTGGTGCTCGTCAGTGCCATCGCCGGCCGCGAACTGATCCGTCGCGCCTACGACGAGGCCATCATGGCCGAATACCGGTTCTTCAGCTATGGCGACGCGATGTTGATTCTTTAAGGAACCCTCCTTGCGACCACCGGACCGTTTCCTCCATCGAGCAATCGGAGGGACCGAACCGGGTTGGCTTGTTGCGTGACTTGAGCGATGACCGGGTACGATCTGAGCGGTTTGTTTGGCTCCTGACGACTTTATCGGATAAAACTAGGGGATGGTGAGGATCCGCCGGGATCCGTTGCGCTGTACCACGACGTAAACTGTGGTGGTGCCCCGCATTGGGACGAGCATGTCGACCAAGCAATGTTTGTCCGCAGTTTCCAATTCAATTTGCCACCTTGTTCGGAAGAATGGGTATGAATCTCGCTCGCCGCTATTTCCTGATTGCCCTTGGATTCTTGGCCTCGTCGGCGTGTGTCGGCTTGCACGTCACTGCTGCGGCAGCGGAGCTTCCACCTTTTTCGAAGGTCTCCGAAGGTTTCAAGGAGATCACGGTCACGGATCTGCAGAACACCAAGGGGCTGTTCTATTTGTGGAAGCGGGACAAAGACTCCGCCGTCATTGCGGAATTACCCAAGACGTTTGCGGGGAAGAAGTACTTCGTGGCGTTGACGCTCAGCAGTGGTGACCGGTACGCCGGACTCCAGTCCGGTGACATGGTGTTGCAGTGGCGACGATACGACGATCGCATCGCGCTGATTCAGCCGAATCTAGACGTTCGAGCGACCGGAGATGCCGAGGCAAAGTCATCGGTGAAGAGGCTGTTCACTGATCAGGTTCTGCTCGACGTGCCTATTTTGGCCATGGGCCCGCATGGCGGCCCCGTGATCGACATGGACAATTTGCTGGTCAACAACGCTCAGCGTTTCTTTGGTTTCAGTGTGGGCGGCAGCAGCCGTTACAGTTCCAAGAAACTCTACAGCATCGAATTGGCCAAAGTGTTTCCCAAGAATGTTGAATTGGCCTTCGAAGTCGTCGGTCGTCGAGATCGATTGCAGACGTTGCATTATTCGTTTAGCGAAGTTCCAAGTGCGTCGGCCGGATTCAAACCTCGACTAGCCGATGAGCGGGTGGGATATTTTACGACCTCATTTTCGGATTTGAGCAAGTACACCGAGGATGAAACTCGTGTCAGGTACATCAACCGCTGGCATCTTCAAAAACGAGATTCCAAACTCAAACTAAGTCCACCAAAGGAGCCGATTCGTTTCTATGTGGAGCACACGGCACCGGTTCGCTACCGTCGGTGGATCAAGGCGGGCGTGGACTATTGGAATCAGGCGTTTGAAAAGGTCGGCTTGGTCGACGCGATCGTCATCGAGTATCAGGATGCCGTCAGTGGTGTCCACATGGAGAAGGATCCCGAAGACGTTCGATACAACTTCATTCGTTGGCTCAACAACAACATTGGCACCGCCATCGGGCCCAGCCGTGTGCATCCCGAAACGGGTCAAATACTCGATGCCGACATCATTTTGACTGACGGTTGGATTCGGCACTTCAATTTCAACTATCACGACTTGATGCCGAAGCTAGCGATGGAGGGCATGAGTCCTGAAACGCTGGCGTGGCTAGGTCGGCACCCGAAATGGGACCCGCGGGTTCGACTCGGTTCGCCGGAATCGGCCAACGCGCTGCGTGCTCGGTATGCTCAAGCCGCTCAGGGCCCCATGGCGGGATTCGGGCTGGCCAATGCCGATCCAACACTGATGGGTGACGACGAGTTCGATGGATTGATCGGCCAGGTCAGCCAGAAAAACGGCCTCTGCATGGCCGCCGACGCTCGCAGCATGGATCTCGCTCTAACTCGCATGAATTGGGCGCTCACGCTCAATGCGGATGCCGAAGCCGAGAAGCAGAAAGAACGGAAAAAGCGGAAGCCGAAGGATCCGTCCGAGGAAGATGACGACAAGGATGCCGCAGCGGAGTCAGACGATGATGATCCGGCGGACGCTGAGAAGGAAACCGATGCAGACGATGAGCCCGACAAGGATTTCGAACAGGCCGACCAAGAGAAGTCCGCCGAAGACGATGATTCGGACGAAGAAACTGAGAAACCTCAACTACTCGACGGGATGCCCGAATGGTTCGTCGGCCCATTGTTGGCCGATCTGGTCGCTCACGAAGTCGGGCACACGCTCGGTCTACGGCACAATTTCAAAGCATCGGCACTGCTGACCATCGACGAGATTAACAGTGAGGAAGTGAAGGGTAGCCAAACCATGACCGCGTCCGTCATGGATTACACGCCCATCAACTATCGCTATGAAGCCGGCGAGGTTCAGGGTGATTACGGCATGATCGACATCGGCCCCTACGACTACTGGGCGATCGAATACGGCTACACATTCGACTCGGGCTTGGACGAGATCTTGCAGCGATGTTCGGAACCGGAACTTCAGTACGCGACCGACGAAGACACCAGTGGGCCGGATCCCTACGCCCGTCGCTATGACTTTGGGAAAGATCCGCTGACGTATGCGAACGAGCAAATGAAACTCGTCTCGCTTTACCGCGAACGGCTGCTGGAAAAGTTTGTCAACGATGGCGATAGCTGGGCGAAAGCTCGCCGTGGGTACGAGCTGACGCTCAGTCTACAAATGCGGACCGTCAGCATGATGGCCAACTGGGTCGGCGGTGCGTTCGTCAATCGAGACAAGAAGGGTGATCCCGGAGATCGCGTGCCCGTCCAAGTCGTTCCCGCGTCGGACCAACGTGACGCCTTGCAATACGTCATCGATACCGTGTTCGAGGACGAGTCATTTGGTCTCACCACCGAAATTTTGGAACGTTTCGGCGTCGACAAGTGGCTCGACGGCGGCGGCCATTTCGGAATGGCCGACGAAGCGACGTGGCCGATCCACGACCGGATTCTTGATATGCAGGCCTCGGCGCTGACGCTGCTGATGAATCCGACGACGCTGCGTCGTGTTCATGACAACGAGTTGAGGTTACCGACCGACGAAGACGCGCTGACGTTGCCGGAAATGTTGGGAACACTTACCGAAGCCGTTTGGACGGAGCTCGGTAAGTCTTGCCCTGACGGTCGCAATGATCGTCAGCCGATGATTAGTTCACTGCGTCGAAATCTTCAACGGGAACACCTGCAGCGGTTGGTGGACCTGATCTTGGAGGACACCCAGGACACCGCGGCCTACTACCCGATCAGCACGCTAGCTCGAATGGAACTGCGCAAGCTATCGGAGTCCATGACCAAGTGCATGGATCAATGCGGTGACAAGATGGATGCCTACTCGACGGCCCACTTGACCGAGTCGAAGGAACGCATCGAGCGGGCGCTCGAGGCGGGATACACCTACAACTCGGGTGACTCGGGCGGCACCATCATGATGATGATGCTGATGGGCAAAGACGGTAAACCGGTCATGATGCCGACACAGATGACCGGCGAGTGACCGTCTTGGGAGCACGGATGCATCCGTCATTTGCTATGGAGGAGTTGGTGTTTTGCCCGGAGCGTGAACGTACCCACATGTGGGGATTAACGAACGGCTTCTGACTTTTCCTTTTTCTTAATCCAGCTAGCGTATTCGGGGCGATCGCGCAGCTGGTCGAAGATGGCTTGGTATCGTGGCGAGTCCGTCCAAAACATGGGCTCGGGGTGATCTGGGTCGACCGACTTCGATGGATAGTCTTGACCGGCAACACTCCTGGCAACCGACTCGTTCCATGCATCGAGCCATTGTCCAAGTCGACGTGCCACGTTGGGATGCCGATCGATCACGTTGGTGGTTTCGGCTAGATCGTTTCGAAGGTCGTAGAGTGCCGCCGTCTCGGCCGTTTCGGAACGCTTGTTCGTTTTCGGGCGAAGGAGCTTCCAATCGCCATCGATCACGGATGATGACCCCAAATGCTGAAAACCGATCGGCGACGACCGTGTCTCAGGAACTTCATTCCCGACGATCAAACTCGCCAGGCTGATACCGTCGACTGGCTGCACCAATTGACTCTCGAGCGACAGCAAGTCCAACACCGTCGGTGCGATGTCGGAGGTGACGGCGGGAAACGCACTGACTCGTCCCGCAGCGATGGTGGATGGCCAATGCAAGACGCACGGCACCCGAACACCGCCCTCATACAGGGTTCCTTTGTTTCCACGCAAAGGTGCCGTGGTCGAGGGTTTGATTTTGGGTAGACCACCATTGTCGCTGCAGAACCAAATCAGCGTGTTCTCCAAGACCGACAACTTCTCCAAACCGGCTCGCAGGGCCCCAAGACTGCGGTCCATGGCGACAAGTTCGCCATAATGCTGCATCGATTGCTGATCCATCGAATCGAGAATCTGCCGGCGTGCCTCGGAACCGGACGCCAGTGACGCGACATCACTCTCCGCCGCCACAAAGGGACTATGGGGCGTCCCAAACCAGATCACGGTCGCGAAGGGCGTTCCTGATTCAGACTGCTGCCCCATGAACTGCAGTGCTTGATCGACGGTGACCTCCGATGAATCGCCCTGGAAACTTTCGAAGCGACCGAGCCGCGACATCAGAGGATTGCGATCAAAAAAGTTCGTAACTGACAGCCAGGTGTCGAAACCGAAGTGGCCCGGGTGAAAACGGTCATCTTCGAAGATCGGAGCACCCGGCCCACGAAGCCCATCGAGATGCCATTTCCCAAAGTGCCCCGTCGCGTAGCCAGCAGCTTGTAGCGACTCCATCATGGTCGACTCTTGACGACGCAGGGCGTGGCCGTGGCTGGGCACGCCGCATCGGGCGGGATGTCGGCCTGTCAGCACACTGGCGCGAGTTGGCGAGCAAACGGCCGAGCCCGCGTAAAATCGGTCCAACCTCAATCCACCTGCCGCCAAACGATCCAAATGTGGTGTATCGAGTAGCGGATGGTCATAGTATCCGGTTTGTGCATAACCTAAGTCGTCCGCCATCACGAAGACCAGGTTCGGTCGATCAGCGGCCTCCGAGCAAGCCGACGTCGCCAGTGTCATGACGAAGGCCAGCAACCATCGCCAAGCGTGCTGACGCTCGATGGCAACACGACCTAGATCAAATCGAAACATACCAGAGCCTTGTTGTTGTGCAGTGTGTACCACCGGCGAATACAACTCAGCTGGTGAAGCAGCAATGAATTCGCCTTGCATGGAAGACAGCTCACGCGATTCAAACAACGAGAACTGTTTCCGCATTCGCCGAATCGAACGAACCATCCGGAGGGGGCACTAGCATAACCACATGCGCCCAAGGTGGTGGGCTGGCAAGGCCGTCGGATCTTTATCCAGCGAGGCGGCTCGGACGTTGAGATTCATGCCCGTGCTTGAGTGCCGGCCGCAGCGGGATCACGGTCGCAGACGATGCGTCCGCCTGATCGGACCGTCGCAGCGAACCGTTCCAAACGAGGTGGATGCCCAACGGGACCAGGACGCCCGCGGACGCCGCTAGCAAGACTTTGAGAATCGCGGGAATCCCGGGAGCGCCGTGTTTCAAGGCGACTTGGGCCAGCCCAACGACCGGGTGATGAAGCAAATAGATGGCCATGGACGCCCGCGCCAAAGACCGCGTCGGCGATGAGGCTGTCCCGCTCCATCGGGACGCTGCGGCCAATAAACTCAACGTCAGGATGAACGCCGTCGCGGCGGTCAGAAAGGCGAGCGTCCACGTCGGGGCACGGTCTGGCACCAAGTGCCAATGCCCGGTCGTTAATGAGATGCTGTCGACATCTGCGGCGGCGATCGCCACTTGGTGCATTCCCAGATTCACCGCCGCGATCAGAAACATGATCCCGACGACGGCGAAACGCTGACTTGCCCGCGCCATGGAATCCAAAACGGGCTTTGACGATGCGATCGCCGCACCGAGCCAAAAAAACAATCCGCTGTACAACCACTTCGATAACACAGGCTCCCATGCGTGCTGGAACCCCCAAACGACCTCCGGCCGTACAACCAGGATCGAACAGGCGAAGACAAATAGCATGGATAGAAACAGCTTGTTGCACTGGAGCACGCTTGGTCGTGTTGCATACCGGGTCCAGCAACCCAGGACCGTGATGTAGCTCATCAGATATGGTAAGAACCATAGGTGGCTGAGTCCCCACAGATGGTCATCGATGCCGCTATCGAATTTCAGGCTTCGAAGCTTGACGGGCGAGACGATACCATCAGCCAGCCATCCACCGAGCCAAACGTAGAGGTCCAGAGGCAATACCAAGACGCCTCCCAACACCAGCGGTGAGCCGAGCCGCCGCAGTCGACGCCGAATCGTCGGCCAGCCACCGCCGGATTGCATGCTGACCATCGCCAGGTAGCCCGCCATGACGAGGAAAATCGGCATGATGATGAGTTCGATGGACCACATCACCGCCGAAATGATCAACGACGACGTGCTGGCGGGCTCCACATCCCGTGTCGGCCACGCCAACCCAGGCATTCCGAAACGACTGTAGGGGACGCAAGCATGCAGAACGACCACGGCCACCGCAGACCAGCCTCGCACTGAATCCCAGCCCGCGATGAAACTGGCGGGCAGAGTGGATTTCGAATTCGGCGTGATCGTCGCGTCCATGGCCCGGGTCTACCAAGATAGGCTGTCTTCCCGCGAGGTCGTTTGCCACTCTTGCAAATGGCCAGGGTGCATCTCGAAAGAAGGAAGAAGCAAATCAATCAGCGGTCCATCGCCATATCGACGAGGGCTTCAAGGCCAAGGGGTTCTTTCTTACTGACGACGAGACGATCACCCGCGCGAAGGGCGTAGTCTGTCTCGGGACGGACTTCGCCGTCACCGGTGAACTGAACATCCATCCGCACACCGTTGATCGAGCCAGGTGCGACCCGATAAAGGCCGGCATTGATCGCTCCGACCTGCTTCGCAATTTCCGTTTGTTCAATGAGCGTGCTCACGAACACCGACGTCGTCGTGGCTTGTCCACTAGCTGGCGGCAATGGCAATACGCGCAACGGTACATCGTCGCCAACGATCTGCAAGACAATGGCGTTTTCGGCTTTGGCCTGCTGGACTTTACGGTAGGCGGCCTCCGAGAGCGATGCTGACGCGGGTCCGGCGCCTTGCCCGACGAAGAAGTACGGTTGCTCATTTCCACCCAATGGTCCCATGGACAACCGGGGTAGTTTTAGATTCGGCACGGGCAGTGTGGAGCAGCCAACCGTTGGAAGCAAAAGCATGATCAGCACAAACATCATCCGGAGACGCCAGCGGCTGACGTGGAAAGTGAACATCGTTGAGCGATCGGAGGCGAGGAAGGGTCGGGAAAACCAAGTCGGCGACATTGACGATTCAGTGGGCACCGTCGACTGGGAGGTTTATCGGGCTGGATAATTGAAAAACTTGAGTGTTTGCACGTTTTTGCTCAAGAAAATCCGATCGGTTGCACTGGTGATGGTGCGGCAAAAACGGGTATCGAGCAGGTGTTCCCTTGACTTCTTCGCCCACGGACGGGAATCGACAGTCAATCGATCAGGGTCGTTGGCCGTGGGTGCTATTCACTCGAGAAGCCCCGGAGTTGGACCATGTTTGCTTTGTTTGCCGCTTGGCAGTCTCGCCGAATTCGTGTTTCACGGGTTTCGACCGACATGCCTTCCGCCCCGACGCCCATGGGGCGTCACGCAGTGACACCGACCACATCGCATCGTGAACGATTGCTAGCGATGCGAATCCAACACCTTCAACTCTGCAGCGAGAAACGCGCGTCACAACTGGCCGACGTCGGCATCCGCACGGCCGGCGACTTGTTATGGTGTCAACCCGAACGAATCGCTGGTTCGTTTCGCGCCCCCGCCCGTGCCTGTCGAGCCATTCGGCGATTTCAATCTGCCATCGGTTTGGCCGTGGCGGTGGAGGGCATGACGCCGCGCGATGCGATGCTGTTGATTGCCATTCATCGTCGGAGCGTCGATTCGTTGGCCGGTGAGCATGCGGCCACGCTACGCCGGGACCTTGAACGATTCTCGCTGAGCACTCAGGGCACCCGATTGGTCGGCAATCGAGGTATTCCGAGTCTTCGTCGTATCAAAGCGTGGATTGCTGAGTGCCAAACGGAGGTCCAACAGTGGACCGCCGCGCCGGTACCGAATTCGTCTGTGGCCGCTTAAGTCGTCGTCAGGTCGACCGTGCGACCCGTCCGTGCACTCTCATAAATGGCGGTAATCAGTTCGACGCTGCGACGTCCCTCCGCTCCATCGATCAAGGGCGGGCGATCCAGATTGATCGATTGCAGGAAGTCATCATAGACAGACTTGTGACCGTGATGGCCGATCGATGCCGGATCCGCCGCTCCCCCACCGGTTTCGGTTTGGCCGGCCATCCGCTGCCGTAGCTGTTCGTCCGCTTCGGTTTCGTCGGCGAACTGCCACTGTGTGATGTCTTCTTCTTCCAAGATGGCGCTGCCGTGACTTCCAGCAATCTCGACACATTTGAGCGAGCCTGGAAACGCAGTCGTCGTCGCCTCGATGACGCCGAGTGCCCCCGACACAAATTCCAAGTTGGCAATGGCCACGTCTTCGACCTCGATTCGTTCATGCGTCATCGTCGATGTCATCGCATGCACGCGTCGAACAGGCCCCATCAACCACAGCAAGAGATCGACACTGTGGATCGCTTGATTCATCAGGGCCCCACCGCCATCAAGTTCCCAGGTCCCACGCCACGCGCCGCTATCGTAGTACTCTTGGCTCCGATACCACTTCACATAGGCATCACCCATCGTGATTGTCCCGAAACGCCCCTGATCGACGGCTTGTTTGATGAGCCTGGCCGACTCATGAAACCGACTCTGGAGTGTGACGCCGAGTCTTACGTTGTGTCGGGCGCAGGCATCTAGGATCGCGTCGCACTTCTCCGTGGTTACCTCCAACGGTTTTTCGATCATCACATGTTTGCCAGCCGCCGCAGCCGCCAAGGCCGGATCTTGGTGGGCGCCGCTGGGAGTGCAAACGGACACAACCTGCACCGAATCATCGGCCAGCATGGACTCGAGGGAATCATGGGCGCGTGCACCGTGTTCGGCCGCGAACGCACCGCAATTGGCCTGGTTTCGGCTGTAGCAACCAACAAGGTGCCCGTGCTCGCTGTCCGCGATGGCGCGGGCGTGAAAATTGGAAATCATTCCGGTGCCGACAATGCCAATGCCGATGCTCATCCTGCAAATCCGATGTGGAGGTAGGCGATGTTGAACCGTGACGGTAAGTTCGATTCAATGGTTCCGATCAAGAAGATAAACGCGGGAGCGTGAATGACCAGCACCAGCACGCCGCAATCCCACGTTTCCGGTCTCCCAGCGACGCCTCGGGCCGCCGATCCGGCCGCGTCCGTCGGAGGCTTGGCCGACCTGCCCGATGTGTTGGCGAGGCACATCGGATTGACCGAGCGACTGGAACAGCCCCACGATGTGCCGATTGGATTCTCCGGTGTTTGGGACGGTGTACGAGGTCTGTTGTCAGCGACCCTTGCGAGACAGACACCCCACGTTTTGGTGCTGTTGCCTCAGGCGGTTGATGCGGACATCGTCGCGGGGGATGCGAGGTCTTTCGGAGTCCAGGATGTGATCGCCTTGCCGCTATCGGCCGGGGATGGGACGGGAGACTCGTTGCGGGACGCGGATTTCGCCGCGCGATTGCAGGTGCTTCAGCGGCTTCGCGGCCGTGGCACGGACGAGGTCGAACCATTCATCGTAACGGCCTACGTTGGCGCTGCCATGCAACGTGTTCCGGGTGTGGCTTCACTCGAGGCGGCGACACGAACATTCACCACAGGGATGGAAATGGATCCCGAGAAGGTCCGCCGTTGGCTGGCCGACGCGGGCTTCGTCGCGACGACGGCGGTCCAGATGCCCGGTGAGTTTGCCAGCCGCGGGGGATTACTGGACGTTTACAGCCCGGACCAATCCACGCCCATTCGGATGGAGTGGTTTGGTGATGAAATCGAATCCATTCGAAGATTCGATCCGGCAACGCAGCGAAGCCATGACACCCTCGAATCGATCGAATTGGCCGCGATCGGTCGTGAGCCAACCGACGCGCCCGAGAAATCGCCGGCAATCGAAACGTCCCCTACTCGTGGTGCCGACGCCACGATTGCGGATTACATCCCGCCTGACACGATGGTCTTGGTCATCGACCCATCCGAATGCCGACGTTCATCGGATGCGCTCGTCGCGCGAGTCGCGCGGCCAGAACGGTTCGTCTCAATGGATGAGTTGCTATCCCAATTCACCGGTCACCGCGTCGTGACCGCATCCGCGATCGCCGACGCCAGTCCCGATTCGGTGATTGACTTGCAAACGGCCGGTGCCGACAGTTTCGCCACTTCGCTGGACGAAGTTCGTACCCGTGTCGACACCGTCGCGGCGGACCACGATGTCATCGTCGTTGGGGACACGCCCGCGGACGGTCAACGCCTAACCGAGTTGTTGGCCGACACCAACGCGTCGCGTGGCGGGCGACTTCATTTGACGGTCGCGGATTTGTCCGGCGGATTCCGTTTGGCCGGCGCTGGGGTTCTGGTTTTGACGGGCGCCGAACTGTTTCACCGCAGCCCCGTGCGCCGTGCCAAGACACGTGCCCGAGGCAAACCAATCGACAGCTTCACGCAGCTGTGCGCGGGCGATTTGGTCGTTCACTTATCCCATGGCATTGGTCTTTACCGCGGACTCAACACGATTGAGAAAAACGGTCAGCTTCAGGAGCATTTGACGATCGAGTTTGATGGGGGAACCAAGATTCATGTCCCGTCATCCCGCATCGCGTTGGTGCAGCGATACGTTGGCGGCACCAAGAATCGTCCTCGTCTGGCGAAAATCGGTGGGGTCACCTGGACAAACGCTAGACGGGCTGCTGAATCCGCCGTCAGCGACATGGCCGACGAGTTACTCGAAATGCAGGCGAAGCGTGCCACTCGGACGGGAATTGGTTTTGCGCCCGACAATGAGTGGCAGCGGCAATTCGACGCGAGCTTTCCCTACTTGGAAACGCCCGACCAACAACTCGCCATCGAAGCCGTGAAGGCCGACATGGAAATATCTCGCCCGATGGACCGACTGATCTGCGGCGACGTCGGATTTGGGAAAACCGAGGTCGCGATGAGGGCCGCCTTCAAAGCCGTCACATCGGGATTCCAAGTCGCCGTGCTAGTGCCAACGACGGTTTTGGCCGAACAGCACTACCATTCATTCAAAGCGCGGATGGCGGAGTTTCCGGTCGAAATTCGCAAACTGAGCCGTTTCTGCTCGGCGGCGGAACAGCGAGAAACGCTACGGGACTTACGCCGTGGCAAAGTTGATATCGTTATCGGTACCCATCGATTGGCCAGCAAGGATGTCCAATTCAACAACTTGGGCGTCGTCGTCATCGACGAAGAACAGCGATTTGGTGTCGCCGTTAAAGAACGCCTGAAGACGACCCATAGCCGGGTTGATGTGCTGACCCTCTCCGCCACGCCGATCCCACGGACGCTGCACATGGCACTCGTGGGTGTTCGTGACATCAGCAATCTGGAGACGGCGCCGGCCGAACGGATGGCGGTCGAAACCAAGGTCACGCGGTGGGATGACAAGCTATTGCGATCAGCCATCGTCCGTGAGCTGAACCGGGGTGGTCAGATGTACTTCGTCCACAACCGCATCGGTGACATGGATGACCTAGCGGCACGGGTCAATGCGATTGTTCCGGAACTCCGTATCGGCATCGGTCACGGACGGATGGGCGAAGGCGAACTGGAACAGGTCATGATTGACTTCATTGATCACAAGTTCGACATGTTGTTGGCGACAACCATCATCGAGAGCGGCCTGGACATCCCCAATGCCAACACGATGTTCATCGACGATGGCAATCGATATGGGCTAAGCGACCTTCACCAATTACGTGGTCGAGTTGGGCGGTACAAGCATCAGGCGTACTGTTATTTGTTGGTAGATCCGAAGAAGCGTTTGACGCCCGAGGCGACCAAACGCTTGAGAGCGATCGAGGAGTACTCGCAGATGGGAGCTGGTTTCGCGATTTCGATGCGGGACCTCGAAATCCGCGGAGCCGGAAACCTTCTCGGTAGCCAACAGTCTGGCCACATCGCCGCCGTGGGCTACGAGATGTACTGCCAGTTGCTCGAAGATGCCGTTCGTCAAGCTCAGAAACTGCCTCCGAAACTGTCCGCCGAGGTGGATATTGACCTACCGATCGAAGCTTTCTTGCCGGAAAGCTACGTTCCGGATCTGCGGCACAAGATTGATCTGTACCGCCGCATGGCGCGCGTCGACGACGCCGGCGAAATTGGCGAGTTGCGAGCCGAGTTAGCGGATCGATTCGGCGAGCCGCCAGCCCCCGCACTCCGAATGCTCGAGCTCTGCGAACTGCGCTTGGACGCCGCGGCGTGGGGAATCCGAGCGATCGGCCATAACGAGCGGTTCATCGTGCTGGAGTACGCGTCCCGTCAGCTCGTGGAGCAATTGGTGTCCAAGGCATCGATCCCAATCCGCATCGTCGATCAGCGAAAAGCTTATATTCCCATCAAGGACTACGACATGTCCGATCCCAGCGGTGGGGCGTGGCTGCAGCTTGCCCGCGCCGGATTATGGATTGGTTGATCAGCCATCGCCGTGCTGATGGACCGCCCAGTTTGGCGACCGCGTTCCCTGACCCTGGCCCTTGAGGTGATGATGTTTTCCTGTCGATTGCCCTCGTTCTCGCTCGTCAGCGTGATGATTGCCATGTCCCCCGCCATGGCACAGTGGACTCAATGGCGAGGGTCCGAACGAAACGGTCGCGTGACTTCGGATGCGTGGCCCTCAAAGCTCAATGGCGCGATTCAACAGCGTTGGACATCGAAGTTGGGCCCCAGTTACAGTGGTCCGGTGATGCTGGACGGAACGGTGTTCACGACCGAAACCATTGACAAGCAAACCGAGCGTGTCACAGCATATTCATTAGCCGATGGCAGCGTGGAGTGGCAGCATGAATGGCCTGGCTACATGGCGGTTCCCTTCTTTGCAGCCGCCAACGGTGATTGGATCCGTTCGACCCCCGCTGTCGTTCCCGGAGCGTTGGTTATCCTTGGGATGCGGGATGTCTTGGTGTGCTTGGATCCTGAGAGCGGAAACGAACAGTGGAAAATTGATTTTCCACAGCAATATGGCCAGCCCATGCAAGCATTCGGAGCCGTGTGTTCACCGTTGATTCATGATGGTGCCGTATTCGTCCAACTCGGCGGCGGTTTGACCAAAGTGGATCTGGAGACTGGCGAAGTCCAGTGGCAGGTCCTCGACGACACAGCCGGGATGTCCGGCGGTGCCTTTTCAAGTCCGTCGTTAGCCACGATCGATGGCCAACTCCAGTTGCTGGTTCAAACCAGGCAGGAACTCTGCGGTGTCGACCTGCAGTCAGGGGCGGTGTACTGGCGTGAGGCCATCGAAGCCTTTCGTGGGATGAACATCCTGACTCCATTGGCCATCGGCGACACCGTCTTTACCGCTGCCCATTCAGGCCAGAGTCAGCTCTTCGGCATCGACCGTGCGTCTTCAGTTTGGTCCGTCGACGAGTCGTGGAATCAGAAGTCACAGGGTTACATGTCGTCGCCAGTGGAGGTCGATGGGAATATTTACTTGCATGCCAAGAGTGAGCGTTTCCAGTGCATCAACAGTACCGACGGCAGCATTGAATGGACCTCGCGGCCAGTGGGGAAGTACTGGTCGATGGTCCACAACGACAAGTCCATCCTTGCATTGGCAAGCGACGGAGAGTTGCGTCTGATCGATGCCTCACCGGAATCGTTTCAAGTCACCGATCAGATCCGCGTTGCTGATGACAGTTGGGCCCACCTAGCCATTGACGGATCAACGATCGTGATTCGAAGCCTGGATGCCCTGAGCGTTTACGATTGGAAATGATTTCAGCCGAGATTCGTTCGCGACGCCGACGGGAACCGTCTCACTGTGTCGGCGTGGATGTGGGCGGCGCGAATCTCAAGTATTACTTCGGGCCATCGCGGCGAAGCGTCGAAACCGTGTTTCCGATGTGGAAACAACCCGATCAACTGGCAGATCAACTCACTGCTGATCTCCAGATTGTCGATGGTCATCCGCCGTGGGCCGTCACCATGACTGGCGAATTGGCCGATTGCTTTCGCGATCGTCAAGACGGCGTCCAACACATCGTTGGCCACGTCATGGAAGCTGCGAGGCGGCTGGGAACGAGAGACGTTCGATTCTACGGTACCGATGGATCGTTTCACGATGGTGACCATGCCGTCTCGATTCCTAATACAATCGCCGCGGCCAATTGGCATGCGTTGGCATCGGCCGTTGGATGCACGATCGCTAGTGATGCCCTGCTTCTCGACGTCGGTTCGACGACGACCGATTTGATACCGATTCGTGGCGGGCAAGTGGATACTCACTCTAAGACTGACTACGAGCGTCTACGCGATGGCTCCCTGGTCTATGTCGGTTGTCGCCGAACTCCGGTCTGCGGACTTGTCGATGAGCTGGAGGTGGCTGGCCAATCAGTTCCCATCATGAATGAATGGTTCGCGACAGTGGATGATGCCGTGCTTTGGGCGGGGCACACGACGCCCGAGCCATCGGATTGTGAGACGGCCGACGGCCGGAGCCGTACCCGCGACAACGCATCGCGACGGCTCGCCAAGATGATCGGTTGCGACGTGGACGACTTGAATGAGTCCGACTTCGATGCGATCAGCGAGCAGATCATTCGTGCAGCGAGGGATCGGATCACCAGCGCCGTTGAGCGGATCCAGGCCCGGGACTGTCCTCACCACGAATCCCGCAGCCTGGTGGTCAGCGGCCATGGCAACGTCCTCACGGATGCGATCTCAGGTCAATGGGGATCATCGGTCGTTTCTCTGTCGGATGAGCTCGGATCCGACGTGTCGCGGTGTGCACCCTCGTGGGCTGTCGTCACGATGTTCCTTGCCGGCCAACACCAAACGACTCAACCAGCAGCGACGCCATTGTGACCGTCATTCGAGTGATCAAACTTGGGGGTAGCCTCCTCGGTCGGGCAACGCTCCTGGACGACTTTCACCACTGGCTGAGGGAATCCGTCGGTGGTGATGATCGGATCATCAGTGTCGTCATCGTTGGTGGCGGCGACATGATCAACGCAGTACGAGTTTGGGATCGATGTCGGCCGATCGACCCCAGCGAGGTACACTGGAATTGCGTTGAGATGCTTCGTTGGTCGTTTGCTCACTTGAAAGCTTCCATGCGTTTGGATGCAAGGTTCAGTGATTTCGGCTATGTCACTGAACGCGATCATTTCGCCGAATGGTTCGATTTGATCCGCGGTCCGACGATGCCAAAGAACCGACGGTGGTTGGTGAATGTGCCAGCCGCGTATGACCTTGGTATCGAAACACCGCTACCCCAGAATTGGTCGACGACCACGGACGCGATCGCGTGGTGGATCGCGTCGAGCCTCAGCGCATTCGAATGCGTGCTATTGAAGTCGTGTGCCGTTCCCGAGAGTCACACGGTCACGGATTGGATTGAACAGGGCATCGTCGATTCCGCCTGCGCAGAGTTACTTGACTGCGGCGTGCCGCTGAGAATCCACCAGCTCTAGTCAATGTTGATCAAATGTCGCCAATGCGCTCACCCGCGCCGTTCCACGTTGGCGTGGGATGTTCGAAATCACTGGGACGCACGTTTTGCTTCGGGGTCAATACGCGTAGATGATCGTGAAGATAGAGTTGGGGCATCACTCGATCACCACGTCTCAACCGATATAGAATTCGTCCTTTACGTCGAACGTAGTACATTCCGACGACTTGTCCCACGAACAGTTCGCGTTCCATGCCAACACCCAGCGTTTCCACTTCATCGCCGACATCGATCCCGTCGGTCGCCGCAATGGGCAGCCACAGACAGGGACGCAGTCGGAATCGGTGCTGCCCGTATTGATAGTGGTAGTAACTACCATCAAACGCGTCGCGGCGAAGCAAGCGTTCGCTAGGTAACAGACGCGTCACGGTGGTGATATCGGCTGGGTGAATCCAGCCCTGACCGTCCTGGGGCCAACGCGCGACAAGTCCGTATTGTGGAAACGAAGTGAGCATGTCGTTGTCGACGTGAAACTAGAATGATTCAGAATCGCGTGAGTCGTTCAGGGCGGGATCGAATGCCCGTCGCCCCGGTCCGTGAAACCACGCGGGGTTGGAGAAGGCCCGCGAGATTTGGTGTAATACGGGTTAAGCTTCGCGACGCATCGGTTTGCTGTCGCGATCTCAAGCCATAGGAGCAAGACACAAACGATGAAACCCACTTATCAGCTTACCCGAAATTTTTCGCAAAACCTCACGACGTTGGGGCTACCCCTGGCACTGGCTGTCATGGCCGCCTGCACATCCGAATCACCGTCGCTCGCCCAAGACGCGGCTCAAGCCAAGGTCACGAACCAGGTCTATTTCGATGTTTCGATCGGCGGTGAACCCGCCGGACGGATCGTGTTGGGCCTGTTTGGCGACGATGTTCCAAAGACGGCCGAAAACTTTCGGGCCCTATCGACAGGCGAGAAAGGCAAAGGCAAATCCGGATTGCCGCTCGATTTTGAAGGCAGCGGATTCCACCGCGTGATCCCTCAATTCATGCTCCAGGGCGGGGATTTTACACGCGGTGACGGCACCGGTGGTGAGAGCATCTACGGTGAGAAGTTTCCGGACGAGAATTTCAAATTCCGGCACACCGTCCCGGGATTGCTGAGCATGGCCAACGCAGGTCGTGACACCAACGGATCTCAGTTTTTCATTACGACCGTGCCAACGCCCTGGCTGGATGGAAAGCATGTCGTCTTTGGGCGGGTTATCGAAGGCATGGACGTGGTTCGCAAGATTGAAGCCCAGGGCAGCGGGAGTGGCCGCACCCGGGCTCTCATTAAGATCGAAGAAGCCGGCGAGCTGAAGTAACCACTTCGACGGCCGACCTCACAACGATCACGCCGCCGGGGTAAGCTAACCGGCGGCGTTTTTTATGAACATCGCTCGCGAATCGCCGTCCACTCCCGTCCGATGAACCAAGATGCAACTGGCACAGACCGCCCAATCTCAGTTTCAATGGGCGTCCCAGTGGCCGTGGCTGTTGCTCTTGATTGTCAGCCTGCCGTTGCTGGCCGCTTGTTTTATCGCCCGCACTTATCCCACCCGTCGTTGGGCTTGGCTGTTGATGTCGACGGTGCTGTTGAGCCTTTTGGTGGTCTTCTTGCCAGCGATGCTGCCGGTACTGCTCGTTGTCGACGGGATCATCTTCGTCGTCACCCTCATCGATTTTGGGCTGCTTTGGTTCGGCACCGGTGGTCGTGACGGACGGGGAATCGGGGTTCATCGTGAGGTCGCTCGAACGTGTTCGATTGGCGTGCCTCTACCACGCATCTTGCACGTCGAGAATCGAACCCGTATGCGGCTTCGTGGGCAAATCATGGATGACATGCCCGACGAATTCATGTCCGAACCGGCTGAACACGCCATCGACCTCGCCGTCGGTCTGCGAACATCGGCGACGGGTCAAATTACACCGGGTCGCCGAGGGAAGTTTGAGCTTGATGCGGTTTACCTAAAACTGTTTAGTCCGCTAGCACTATGGCAAAGACACATTCAACGAGCCGTTCACGAGAACCTCAGCGTTTACCCGGACATGAAGCAGATGTCCGACTACGCAATGCTGGCTCGCACCAATCGGCTCAGTCTCATCGGTGTTCGTCGAACACGTCGCATCGGGCAAGATAGCGACTTTGAAAGACTGCGAGATTACACGCGGGACGACAACTATCGACACATAGATTGGAGGTGCACCGCACGACGCAACAAGCTAACCGTGCGACAGTTCCAAAGCGACCAAAGCCAACGTCTGATCTTCATGCTGGATTGCGGTCGCATGATGACGAATGAGCGGGACGGGTACTCCTTACTCGATCACGCACTGAACGCTTCTTTGATGATGGCCTATGTGGCCCTTCAACAGGGCGACTCCGTCGGCATGCTTTGCTTCAGTGACCAAGTCCATGCATTTATTCCACCTCGCGGTGGTGGCAGCCAAATGAACCGGCTACTTCAAGCCGGATTCAACCAGTTTCCCCGCATGGTGGAGTCACGTTACGACCAAGCGTTTCTCTATCTGAGTCAATGCTGCAATCGTCGATCCATGGTCGCTTTAACGACCAATATCATTGATGAGGTCAATGCCGAGGTCGTCGCGGATCATCTAAAGAATCTCACCGGGACGCACCTGCCGTTGGCGGTCGTGCTTCGAGATCGAGAGATGTTTGATGCCGCCGATCATCCTGCCGTGGCGACGGCATCGGCAAGTCGAGTCGGTGAATTCGACATGTTCCGTGCTGCTGCCGCAGCGGACCTGTTGGTGTGGCGTCATGAGGTCCTCACCAGCCTAAGGCATCAAGGCGTGCTGATCGTTGACGCTTTTCCAGATGAGTTGACGGCGCGAATGGTCAACCAGTACTTGGACGTCAAAGCAAAACACTTGCTATAGATCCGTCCAAGCACAACGGTGAGGTTCGATCGATTCCGCCTGAGTTCAGCGCGGAATCCTTTCGTATCGATCGCGCCAATTGCGACGCCGTCCCGACTTTTTGAGTTCGTTCGCGGATGGGCTTGCCGATGAAAAACGTTGGTGGTCGATGACGATTCACTCAGCGGTAGGCCGAGGTCCGCAGGGGACCGGGTCGACGAAAATGGCTGGGGCGAGACGGGGCGTCGAGTTGATGGTGAATCGATATTGAACCGCCATGACAATACCCGGTGACCAGCCGCGACGGCTGGGGCGATTCCAAACGAGTGAGAACGATCGGATGTGGCGAAGTCTGTTCATGGCGTTTGGCATCATGGCGATCATCGTCGGTGCCGAGTCGATGATGATTGATCAGGCCGTTGTGTACGCCGCGGCGGAGTCCTCCGCGGCGGAATTCATTGATCCTGGCATGCAGCCGGCTCAAACGACGAAAGTCTGGTCACCGGGTGAACGTTTCCCGTGGGCGATGCTGGCCATCGGAGCCGTCATCGTGCTCTATGCGATCACGCTTCCGAAACGTTGGCATCGTCAGGAAGGCTGAATCATTCGATCGAATGACTCACGCAAGTATTCCAGGGGAAACAGCGTGAACGAATGTTCGCGGCTGGCCAGAACCTGCTCGTTCGAACGGGCAAATTCCAATTCGGCCCGCTGCTTCTGCCATTGATGACGTTGGTCGGTCAGTTCAATGGCCATCGCTTGATTGACGGCACTGACCTCGCGATGCCACGCTGCACGTGAGGCCGTCATGGGTGGTTGGTCAATCAGCGACTGTTTTTGCCGTATCCATTGACGAGCCTGCGGATTGTCCGGCAGATGCTTTTCGCCATGGAATACCGTTTCACGTATCAAGCGTTGCAGCCGATTCGCATTGAAATCTCGGTCCGCATCCAGACGCTGCCCGGGCAGGCGGACCGTTCCGGAGATGATTTGAAATTTGGGTGGCTCAATCTGAAAGAACCGGCGAATGATCTGATCGGCCAGTTGGTCATATTTCCCGCCACCGATTCCGTGTAGGAACAAATCACTAAGGACCAGCCTGGCAAACATCGTCGTCATCAAAGCGCGTGGCCGCAGTTTGAAGTCAGGTGACGCATGATCGATCAGTTGGGCCGCCGCCGACTTCAAGTCACGAGCATCGAGTCGGACGGACCGGCGATTGCGATCACTGAGTTCCCATTCAGTGCCGCGCCTTCGCACCCAGACGCCCCTCCGTTGTGGATCATCGTTTCCATACAACCACAAAGGTGTTTCGATCCAGTCATCCTCACTACGCAAGTTGGGGACCGGGTGGGCATGGCTGCGGATACGATGCCAATGGCGATACTCGTCCGTGGAGCGATTGTAGACATCGGTGAAACGTCCGATCTGATCGATGACCGCGACCACGAACTCCGCAAACGGCAATCCTCGCACCGCGACGCCCAGTGGGATCTCAAGAGTTTGCCAGTTCAATTCTGATTCGAGAGAGTGCCGCGCCTGAGCCAACGCACAGCCGGCAATCCCGCATCGCTGTCGGGCGGCGCGTGCATGACGCCACAATTTTCCGATCAGCGGATCGGGTACCAGAGGGGCGATCGATTCTCGAAGACGATGATCGAATGAATCGAACAACTCGTCGTCCTCAATGGTTGTCTGTTCGTACGGTAGTCCACCGCGACGACGATCGTAGGAGACCGTCTGCCGCCTGGCACGCCCGACCGAATCGACCACCGGAACCCGGACGGACGTACTGCTGCAAACGTCGTTGTCGATGACCAAGTTGATCGCAACGCCGCCACACTGGCGGGCGATCCAATGGAGACCAAAATTTTTGAACCAGACGCCCGGATGGAACAAAGACGGCTGATGTCCACCCATGATGAGTGGCATCTCCGTATGCGGTTCGCCGCCGTGGACGTCAACATCGCGATAGGAACGGGTGTAACGCATCGCGTCGCTGATCAACTGGGCCCGCGCTCGTTGACGCAGATCGGCCCAGTCGATGATCGCGTCTGCGTCCGGAGTCGACCCAGCCCAGGATCGGGACGTATTGAATTTCAACAGCAGTTCGGCATCGTCCAGAGGCGGCGAAATCATCGTTCCACCGGAGGCCTCGGGCGCCCGCAAACGCCGAAACGCGTCCGGCGATCGTTTCTCGTCCGAATTGGGGGGATGCGGATCCAATGGCGAGACTTCAGATGGGGCGGTTGCGCGAGACAAAGCCGAATGACTCCTTTTCAGCGACAGGCTCCACGGCGCGTCCGAACGCATCCGGACGTCCGAAGGCTAGGGCCATAGCGGGTCGGTAATTTTCCGATTGAGCGTTGCCAGCCTCGACTGAACATCCAAGAGTCGCTGCCAAGCCGCCTGCTGCAAGACGACTCGATCCTCCTCGTCATCGACAGTGGCTGTATCGATCAACCGCTCGAGGCGAGATTGTAGGTACTCGAGAATCTCACACAGCTGCGCTTTTTGGCCAGGCGTCAAATCGTCCGGAATTTCCGGCAGTTCTTCCAGTTGGACCGAGTCGACCGGTAACGACGAGCTTGGCTCTTGATGAAAGTCGACCGATAAGGAGTCTGCCGCCGATTTTGCATCCCGCCCAACCGAGCTTCCGCCCCCGCCCATCGCTGCGAGGCGGGCGGCAATCTGCTCTTCGCTGCCCAGCAGCAATAAGCTCCGCCCGACCGCGACGAGGTCCCCATGTCGGAGAATCTTCAGCTGGCACTCGTGACCGTTCACCTTCGTGCCGTTGGTGCTATCCAAATCGGTCAGCACCATCCGCTCGTTGTCCCGTTGAATTTTCAGGTGGCATCGGCTGACCCGCTCGTCATTTAACTGAATCTCGTTTCCCTCTTCTCGGCCAATCGTTAACGGCGGGGCGATGTTCTCGAACACCCGGCCGCGATCGGCACCATGCAAGACCTTGATCGTGACGGTGGACACCGTGGGAACCTCGATCGACGAAGGACGACGGAATAAGAATAGAATGTTGACGTACCGAATCCGTCCAACGGCAGCCGCCGCACCATTATAGACGCGTTAACAGTGGGCATGGACCGCCGAACTTACCCGAATTCCCGCAAATCACGCCACCTGCGCAATGAGACATTTCAAATAGTTGCTTTCCGGGCAGGAAACGGCAAAAGGGTGGTCCGGAGACGGCCCTCTGGATTCGAAGACTCGGATATCGCGGCGTTTTCGACGCCCCACGTCGACCAGCATGTTGAGGAAGTCCGATCGAGCGACACGTCCGGAGCAGCTACAAGTCACCAGAATGCCGCCTGCCGACAATAAGCTGACCGCCAACACGTTCAATCGAGTGTAAGCCCGAAGAGCTGATTCGATTTGGTGCCGCGATCCCGCAAAGCGAGGTGGGTCGAGAATGACAGCTTCAAACGTCTCGCCACGTTCGTGCATTGCCTTGAGTTCGTCAAAGCAGTCACCCACACGGAAATCGACGCCACCGATCTCGTTGCGTTCGGCATTCAGTCGCGCCAAGGAGAGGGCTCTCTCGCTGGAATCGATCGCGATGACGCTGGAGGCGCCGCCTCGGGCGGCGGACAAGGCAAATCCTCCCGTGTACGTGCAAACGTCGAGGACCCGACGGTTCTGGAGATATTGGGCCACAGCGAGATGATTCAAACGCTGATCCAGAAACCCGCCCGTTTTCTGACCGGACGTCAGATCGATTGCCATCTCCAAATCGTTGTGCCGATACCAAATCAGCGAACCGGAGTCATCCGAGCCTTGCTGCAGGTTCGTCAGCGATTCGGCTGTCTCCGCTGTGACGCCTTCATGTTTGGCCGTCGACGGATCCATGCGAACGGCGACCCGATCAATGGGCGTACCGCGTTGATGGCAGGCCGTGATTATTTCTTGGACCAGAAACTCACCTCGCCCCAGGAGTGCGGCAGCCGTGAACTGCACACTGAGGCAACCGGCATAACGATCGACGATCAAGCCACTAAGCCCATCGGCTTCACTAAAGACCAGTCGCTCTCCACCGCGCGGATCGATCGGCTGCGAACCCCATTGCCGCCGGGCGACCGCGGCATGGATCTTTCCACGGAAAAACGCTTCGTCGAGGCACTCTTGGGTGTCAAAACTGAACAGGCGAACTCGCAATCGGCTCGATGGATTGATCAACCCGCGAGCAAGCCAATTGCCATCGTGATCAAGCAATTCCACCACGTCCCCCACGGAGACGTCCTGCGCCTCGTATTCCGCTAGTGCGTGGGCGTGGACCCACGGATGCCGAGACACAAACGGGAAGTGCCGACGCGGCTTGGTACGAAGAGAGATCATGCCGGTGGAAGCTGAAGAACACGACGAAATAGAGCGGATTGTTGACCACGATCTGTCGCGGCACCAGATCCCACGACGTCACCTCGGGAAGCCGTTCTTCGCGTCATCCGGAAATTTGGCGGTTGGCACTGAGTACCCAGCGCTAATCGCAGCTCTGACAGCGGACGAGGTCCCACGGGTTTGCCCAACGGAAAACAGTTGGCAAACTAGTGGGTTAGGGGCGGCTCGGGATTTGGTACGGATTGAACGGCCGATGCCAATCGAGCCGATGTTGATCGCATCGGATCGGCCGGAACCATTTGCCTAGCCGATATGGTTCCATTGCCACCGTGATCCAGTCCGATCATCCAGTCTGATACTGATTCAAGCACCGCCGAAAGGTTCGTCATGCACGTCGTTACCCAACCCTGCTCCGGCTGTAAGTACACCGATTGCGTTGTGGTCTGTCCGGTGGAATGCTTCTACGAAGGTGAGCAAATGCTCTACATTCATCCGGAAGAGTGCATCGATTGCGAGGCTTGTGTTCCGGAATGCCCGGTTGAAGCGATCTTCCATGAGGACAACGTTCCGGACGAATGGAAGGAGTACATCGAGATCAATGCGGACATGGCCGATAAAGGCGAGGTCCTAACCGAAAAACAAGAGCCTCTCGCCGATAGTTGAGCCATCTGTTCAGCGACCAGGGCCATCGATTCCTTGGATACCCTGGCTCAAGATCGCTGTTGCCACACTGACTGTCGCCGGTTTGGCCATAGCGACTCGCGATGCGGTGACGCGTTGGGATTCGCTTCCGTCGGCGCCCACGTGGTCCTCTGTGGCTTGGTTCCGGGTCTCACTAAGCGGGTTGGTATATGCCGTTGGACTGCTGCCACCGGCGATCGTGCTCTACCAGGTCACCGGCGCGTCTGGATGTCGCACCCCCGCCGGCGGACCGACGTTGACTCGATGTGTCGCTGCTCAATTGCTGGGACACGCCGGAAAGTATATTCCGGGAAAAGCCGTCGTGATCGTTTTACGCGTCGGGGCATTGCGAGGCGTCCAGCAACGGCCTGTTGGATTCGCGACGCGCGCGACGATGAGCGTCTTTTTTGAAACGCTGCTGATGATGTCCGTCGGAGGCAGCTTTGCAGGCGTCTTGTTATGGTCGACGCCATTGCCGACCTGGGTTCATGCGGGAGCGGCGGCCATGGCGGTGTTGGCGGCAATCCCAACATTGCCGCCAGTGATGCGATCGTTGTTGCAACGAGTCGCCGGTAGACGGCTTGAAGACCCATTGGAGCCCGCAGCGGCATGGCAACCGAATGAAATGGGATGGCCGCTACTGTTTGCAGCCTGGTTTTGGTCACTCCTTTCCTGGCTTTGCATCGGGACATCGTTCGCGCTCTTGATAACGGCGATTCCCATCGAGGAAGTCAATCCAGCCACTCGGATCCAGCTGTGGTTGGCCGCCTCGTCGGCAATTTCTTTGGGCATGGTGCTCGGGTTCGCGTCGCTCGTCCCAGGTGGCGCGGGTGTACGCGAGTATGTGACACTCTTGGTGTTGACGCCGGTAATCGGTCCCACCCACGGCTTGTTGTCGGTCATTGCTGCTCGGATGCTGTTCATCGTGGTTGAAGCCATCATGGCCGCGATTAGCTATGGCATCCTGGCTTCAATGAATGGCTCATCGGCTGGCGACCCCCGGCCCGAATAGACACACATTCCCTCCGAGGCGCGTTGACTTGACCAGTTCCGTCCCGTTTGGCTTTCTCCCGTGCTGCAAGCCGGTCGGCATGACCTCACGCGATCTCGTCAATCATGTGCAACGGCAGTTGCGCCGCGAAACGGGCCTTCGACGGTTAAAAGCCGGTCACACCGGCACGCTTGACCCGCTCGCAAGCGGATTGATCGTCGTCGCTGTCGGACCAGCTACTCGACTGACGCCCTGGATGCTGGATCATCCCAAGCAGTATACGGGCACCTTCGAGCTTGGCGCAAGCAGCTTGTCGGGCGATCTCGAAGACGGCTGCAGGCGGCACCCTGAATTGCCGTTGCCCGACTCCGAGGACGCGATCCGGTCGGCGGCTCGGGGCTTCACAGGTTGGATGGATCAGACGCCACCCGCACACTCCGCGATCCGCATCGATGGAACGCGGGCGTTTGATCGTGTGCGGCGGGGTGAGCGGGTCGAGATGCCAACGCGACGCGTCTGGATTGAATCCGTCCAACTGTTGTCCTGGCAACCGCCCCTCATGACGATTGGCGTGCGATGTGGTTCAGGGACCTATTTGCGCACTCTGGGAATGGATCTGGCGAGATCGTTGGGCACGACCGCCGTCATGACCGAGCTCGTGCGAACTCGAATCGGTGCATTTGCAGTCGATGATGCGGTTGGTCCCGAGGACTTTGTGACTGAAAAACCGACACCAGAAAACCCCGAACCGATTTTGCCGTCGAATTTGCACCAACGGTTGACGTCACCCGCGTGGGCGCTGACGCATTTGCGACGACGACTGTGCGCCGATAACGACGCCCGCTGTGTCCGCAACGGCATCGGCATTCCCGGTCCCGTCCAACCCGCGCCGAGGCCACTTCCGCCGGATTTGGCGAGGGGGTCGCACGGTTCATCTCATGAAACGATGGCGGACGATGTCGTCGCATTGGATTCGACGGACCGGCTGGTTGCGATACTGCGTCCCAAGCGATCGCAATGGTGGCCGTACCGCGTGTTTCCGGAGTCGGATTGAACTAGACTCTCTTATCTTGGAAACCCGCCTCCCTTCCCCGCCTTGGTCACTGATTCCATGTTGCATGCTCTTTCTGATCGTTCCGTTCGCCAAATCATTGGTCTTGCTGGTCTGCTAGCCACCGGCGCGATCCTGCTTGGCATGCGAGTTGGTGAACAACCCGCTGAGCAGATGCAGACTTTCGCGACGGCGTTTCTGGATACGCTGGATGAATCCCAGTCGGGGATCGCATTGCAACCCTATGACTCCGAAGACCGCGTCGGATGGCACTTCATCCCGAAAGACCACCGCAAAGGTCTGATGATGGAACACATGAATGACGCTCAACAAACCGCAGCACTCCGTTTGTTGCGATCGGCTCTTAGTGAAGCCGGTTATACGAAGGCCAATCGAATCATGTTGCTGGAAGAAGTGCTCAACGAGATGGAAGCAGGCAAAGGCCGCTGGGACCGAAACCCGCTGCGCTACTATGTCACGATCTTTGGTGATCCGCGTGCCACTCCAACTCGGCCCGCCCAATGGGGACTGAGTTTCGAAGGTCACCATCTATCGCTGAACTTTGTTTGCCGCGACGGCGAAGTGGTGGACAGTACACCACAGTTCTTGGCGTCCAACCCGGCGACGGTGATGAACCCGACGCAGACCACGCTGGGTAAAGGTACACGCGTGCTTCGTCTCGAGGAGCAACTTGCATTTGATCTGATCAACGCCATTCCAGCTTCGCAAATGGAAACCGCCGTAATCTCTGAAGACGCGCCCGCCGAGTTGCGATTTGCCGGTGACGCACAATCCACGATCACACGCGCCGAAGGCATTACCTTTGCGAGCCTCGGTCTAAAACAGCAAGCCATCCTCAAAGAACTCGTGGGCGTCTACTTTGACGTGGCTCCCGACGCCGTCGCCGCCGAACGCTACGCTCAAGTGGATGCCGACGGGTGGGACTCGGTTCACTTTGCCTGGGCCGGTGCTACCAAGCCGGGCATCGGTCATTACTACCGCATCCAAGGTAAGCGATTCTTAATTGAGTTTGTCAATACGCAGGCTGATCCAATGGGCAATCCAGCCAATCACATCCACTGCGTCCTGCGAGATCTGACCGGCGATTTTGACTTGCCGATTCGATGAGTTTGACGAGGTCAGGCGATCGGCCTTGGATGAAATGGGTCTTGTTGGCAGCGGGCATCTACAACTTAGTTTGGGGCGCCTGGGTCATCGCGCGGCCGATGGACCTGTTCGACATGACTGGAATCACCCGACCCATCTATCCGGGGATTTGGCAGTGTGTGGGAATGATCGTCGGTGTTTACGGCATCGGCTATGCAATCGCGTCAACAAATCCCTTGCGTCATTGGCCGATCGTGTTGGTCGGATTCTTGGGCAAGATCTTCGGTCCCATCGGCATGTTGCAGAACGTGTGGATGGTACCTGTGGGAACGCCTGGCCGACTTCCCGCATCCTGGTTGTGGCTAAACGTTACGAATGACTTCATCTGGCTGCTGCCATTTGGCGTCATTTTGTATGCCTCGTTCAATGCGTGGAACGATCCGAGTCATCGGTCAGGACTTGATGTCGGTGACTCGGGTCTCGGTCCCAAAATGCGATGGAGTTCGGTGACGGATGCCAACGCCAATGTTCGGACCCAATTGGGCGCCACGATCCAGCAGCTCAGTCAAGGTCGAAATGCATTGGTCGTGTTTCTGAGGCATTCCGGTTGCACGTTTTGCCGAGAAGCGCTCGCCGAGATCGCCAGGGATCGCGCTGCGATCGAATCCGATGCGACGATCGTTCTGGTTCACATGGGCAGCGAAGATCCGAAATCACAGGCATACTTCGACAGCTATGGTTTGGGTGATGTGCATCGAATCAGTGACCCACTTTGCGAGCTCTATCACGCCTACGAGCTCCGGCGCGGTCACGTCGGGCAGCTATTCGGAGCGAGCGTTTGGTGGCGGGGATTCAAGGCTGCCATTCTGAAACGCCACTTCGTCGGCAAGCTGGGTGGTGACGGGTTTCAGCTCTCGGGTTCCTTTGTGGTCCGTGACAATCAAATCACGAAATCGGTGCGATACGAGTCGGCGGCGGATCGAGCCGATTACTGCGCGCTGGCAAAGTCGTGAAGTGATGAATCCATTCAAACGAACGTTGGTCACGTTGTTCGTTGGATTGGTCACGATGGGTTCTGGGGCGTCGTTGGCAGGTTCACCCCGAGTACTTGCCACGACCGACGATTTCCGACTGGACGCCGATCCGACCGCCGGAACGATCTCTCGCTCTCGTACCGGGATTATCGCGAACTCTCGACAAAGGCACGCGGAGGCTTGGTCCGTCCAAGCCCAAACCGCTCCCATCGCCGAATCCGTTGGAGTCGGGGACGTGTTTTGCCTGCGGTTTCGTGCCCGCGCCGTGAGCCATGGTCCTGGCTCGATGCACGTTCTGTTGGCCAAGAACGATCCATGGGTACCGATTGAGCAGCAAAACGGTTTCCAGACGGTCGAAGTCCCCTCGCATTGGCATGAGTTTGTAGTTTGTTTCCGAGCTGACCGAGACTTCGCCGGCGGGACCATTTACGCGGCGATGCAGTTGGCAACTCGTCGCCAGACCATTGAAATCGATGACGTGCAGTTGGTGGCCTATGGTGACGTGGATGAGGCGACGTTGCCCTACGCACCGCTGAACTACACGCCAGCCGATTCGGCGTGGCATGAAGCCGCCCAAGCCGAAATTGCCCGGCACCGACAGTCGGAGTTGTCTGTTCGGGTCGTCCGAGCCAATGGGACGCCGGTCAAGAGTGCGATCGTGGATATCCAACAGCAGTGTCATGCCTATGCGTTCGGCACCTTCGTTGGTGACACACCGATTCATGATGGCGAGGATGCGGACGAGTTCCGTCAGCAAACGTTGCGATGGTTCAATCGGGTGACGCTGCCGCGTTATTGGGCTGATTGGGGTACCGATACGACGCGAGGGATTGTTCGTGCTGATTCCATTGCCGAATGGGCTTATCGAGAAGACCTCGAGCTGAAGTCGCACGTGCTGTTGTATCCCCAATGCATTCCTGATCGAGTCAAGGCGTTGGCCGACGATCCCACCGCTTTCCGACATGAACTCGACGCGGCGATCGCTCGAACGCTCCGCCGAACCAAAGCGTTGCAGTGCGTCGCATGGGACGGATTGAACGAACTACGGGATGTAACGCTGGTTGCGGATGTGCTGGGGGATTCCTATTACGCGAGCGTTTTCAATTTTGCCAACCAACAGCAACCCGACGCGGTTTGGTTCTTGAATGAATACGGCATCCTGACCGGTGGTCCTCGGCGAGCGGGCTATCTGGAAACATTCCGCAACCAGCTACGACGGATTCAGCGCAGCGGAGGCGTCGTCGAAGGTCTGGGGTTGCAGGGACACTTCCAGTCGGAGTTGATCTCCATGCCACAGGCCACCGCGATCCTCGACGATTTGGCCAGCGAAGGACTACCGATCGAGATTACCGAGTTTGATGTCGATACACGCGATGAGGCGGCCCAAGCGGCCTTCACACGAGACTTTCTGACGGCCGTGTTCGCGCACCCGTCAACGACGGGTTTTACGACATGGGGTTTCTGGCAGGGCGATATGTGGCGACCGAACGGTGCCATGATTCGCCGCGATTGGTCGCTCAAACCCAATGGGCAGGTTTGGCAGGAACTCGTTTACGATCGCTGGTGGACGTCCGAGCAGCTCAAAACCAACGACGAGGGAGTCGCAACCACACGCGTCTACAAAGGACGACATCGCATCAAGGCTGCTGCCGAAGACTTCATGCGCGTGGGTGATTTCGAGATCACCGAGGACTCGAACACGACGTTACGAATTGGAATCTAAATCATCTGTCGGAACGGGTTCGTCAGGGTCTGCCGATTCGTCATCGATCAATATGCGAATCGGAGGCGACTGTAGGTCGTCGAACTGTCCAGTGCGTATTGAACGGATGCAAGCCCACATCGCGACGGCTCCCATGGCGATCGCAACCGGCAAAGCAATAAACAAAATGCTCACGTCATGGCTCCAGATACTTCGATCCGTGATGTGGTCACATCACTCGATCCATGCGATTTCCGGATATTGTCTGTTTCCGGCGCGTCGAGATGAAAGGTCCGATTGGCTCGGCTTGCAACGGTCATTGCAATCACACTTAACGAACTAATTGGCATCAATGCCGCGGCGATCAACGGTGTGATCGCGCCATTCATGCAAAGCCCAACCGCCAACACGTTGTATCCAATCGATACCGTCAGATTGCGGCGGATGACCCGACGCATGGTGTTCGCCGCTTCGATCACTGACAACACTTGGGGCAGACCACCCTGAGCGATCATGATTGGAGCGGACTCGAGACTCGCTGAAGCGCCACCGCGCATGGCGATCCCCACGTCGGCGGCAGCCAAGGCTGCCGCATCGTTGAGTCCGTCACCGACCATGATGACACGCGTTCTTGGGGATGATCGCATGCTCATTTCGATGACTCGCATCTTATCCTCTGGCAGTAGACCGCCCTGCGCGTGGGCCGGCGCCAAATCAAGCTGCCCAGCAATCTGTTGAACGGTCGCGGGATCATCGCCAGACAGGATATGCACTCGCCAATTCATCGCCCTTAACCTTCCGATCACGTCCGTCGTGTTACGACGGATCGGATCGGAAACGCCGAACATAGCCACGATGTCTCGGTCACGGGTGACCCAGATTGGACTGGAACCCGATGCACGAATCTGATCCGCTCTCTGTCGCCATCGGGGCGCGATGTTGTCCGGCGATACAGCCCAAGTCTCGGTGCCAATCCGCCAATGAGCCCCCTGTGCGATTGCCGATACACCCTGACCAAGGTTCTGCTGGACATCGGTGATCTCCATCGCCGAGTCTCGCGTCTGAGCAGCAGCGATCGCCATCGCGATCGGGTGTGGGATCGAGCGTTCAATTTCCGCGATGATCGGCAACAACTGGTGCTCGTCGAAACGATGCGTCAGCGCCATCTTACCCTCGGTCAACGTTCCTGTTTTGTCGAAGAAAACCGTTCCGGGGTGGTCGAGGCGTTCGAGAGCTTCTGCGGATCGAACGAGTACCCGTCTCGAAGCCAGTCGGCCGACTGTGATCGCGATCGCCAAAGGCGTGGCCAACGCGAGCGCACATGGGCAAGCGACAATCAACAGCGATATCGAATTGGATACGGCCGCTTTCGGATCCAGCCGCCACCAGCACGCGATCGTGATTGACGCCAACACCAGGACTGCCATCACGAACCACCCGCCAACCCGATTAGCAAACTGAACGACCGGTGTGCGTGATGCTGCGGCGCCCGAAACGGCGTCATGAAGCGCCGCCAGCCTCGTATGCTGACCCACCGCCGTCGCGCGCAGGATCATCATGGATTGCACGTTATCCGTGCCCGCTTCGACGCGATCTCCCGGTTCGATCGGGATCGGACGGCTTTCACCCGTCAGCAAAGAACAATCAACGAGCGTTTCGCCGAAGTCGACAACGCCATCGGCGGGAATGCTTTCACCGGGACGCACCCGAATTCGATCGCCGACCTTCAAGCGGTCTAGCGGCACGCGTTCAATCTGGCCCGACGGCGCGACTCGGTCGGCGGCGCGAGGCGCAAGTCGCATCAGTTCGGCAACTTCATTGCCAGCACGGCGCTGTTGTCGCTGTTGCAACCAGCGTCCGCAAAGCAAAAAGAAAACGAGGCCCGCAATGGAGTCAAAGTAGACATCACGGGATACATCCAGAACCCCCGCGAAACTGGCCAGCGTCCCTGCCGATAGACCAAGTGCCACTGGCAAATCCATGTGCGGTGATCGCGCCCAGATCGACGATAGAGCGCCGCGAAAAAAAATGCGACCTGGAACAGCGACGGCGACAAACCCCAGCAAGACTCCTGCCAGCCTCAGAACAAGGACGTGCGTTGGACTCATTCCCGTCCATTGGCCCGCATACAGGGCGATCGCGATCCACATGGCATTGGCCGCGCAGAAACCCGCGACCGCGATGTCGACCAACATGCCTCGGTCATCCGCGTCGAAGCTTTCGCGACCGGTGGCTCCTTCGTAGGGTGTCACCTGATAGCCCAAACGATGAATCAGCCGTCCGATGGATGACAGTCGCGTGACGTCTGGGTCGAACACGATCTCGATGGTTCGGTCGTGCAAATTCACCCGGGTTGATTCCCAACCGTTCATGCGGCGCGGTGATTGCTCTAGCAACCATACGCAGGCGGCGCAGTGCAGACCCGAGACGGAAAGTTTGCAACGCAACCATTTCCTGCCCGGTTCCGTGCGAACCAAGTCAGGCGCCGAGTCGCCGAGCAACTGGGGGTCATCAAGATCGTCGAAGTGTGCATCCGATGCCGCGATTGGGCGGTCGTCAGGCGTTTCGTCTCGCAGGTCGTAGTACGCCTGCAGTCCCCACTGATGAATCAATTCAAATGCACCGCGGCAACCCTCGCAGCAAAAACGTCGTCCCGTCGAATCAGCAAAGCAGGACGCGACCAAGCCACAATGAATGCACTGGTGATCCGCACCATCCGCGATTGGGTCGGACTCCTGTGACCGATCCACGAATGTGGTCATGGCGGCAGTGGTTCGCAACATGGTAAAGGCTGGTTAGCCATGTCTTTCAACGACCCGACGCTTGGACGAGTCAATGTGGTCAAGTCCGCCGACGCTCGTCCTGTCGCAGTCACAATTCCCGCCAGAACCAAGACGACTCCGGCGACGGCAGGGATGAAGCCAGGAAATCGACGCCACAACACGCCGGCACCCATCGCCACACTCGTCAGTGCCGGCAATGTACCGAGCCAGAACGCAACCATCACGACCATCGCTGAGGCGATGCGACCGGTTCCAGCCGCCGTCAAAACGAACAGGTAAAGCCACCCGCATGGCAGCCAAGTTGTCAGTAAACCCGTCAGGAACCCACGACCGATCGCACCACGCGAGGCCAGCGCTGGTTTGGCATGAGCCAACAGCCTGGCGACCGTTGTTGGTCCATTGACGACCGAAGCTGCGGGCGTTGGATCCGACCGGAACCAAGGAATGCAACCCAAAATCCGAAGGAGTCCCGCAGCGATCAATACCACGCCGGCCAGCTTGGCCGCGGCGAATTGAAATCCGGCCATTTCGCCTCCCAGTGATAATGCCGTTCCAAGCAGCCCAGCCATCAATCCCGCCGACGCGTAGGTCATCAAGCGACCCGCATGGTAGGCAACCATTGCTGTCGAGCGTGAGCTAGTTTCCGCCGCCCAGATGGCGAACGGCCCGCACATGCCGACGCAGTGAAGGCTGCCCAGCAGACTGGCAAACAAGACGGCCATCGCCATGGAGATCAAGGACCGGCTCCGTGAGAGAGCGGTGAAACTGCTTGGCTGGCACCTTCATTGAACCCGCTGCTACTACCTGCGGTTGCCGCGCCGGTCCCAGAGGGGTGCATCGCCTTGGTTTCATCCCAATGCAATGCCCGGTTGTAATAGTCGGGGATAATCACCGCAGCGTTTTGGTTCGTCGCCAAGACGATCGCGACGATACCGAGACACAACTGCAGCCCGAGCATCGCCACAACCAGCGCCCCCCACCTCCAGGCCGCGGCACGATTGATCGAATCACGCGGTCGGGTGTTCACGGTTGTCGGCGAGGTTGCCATGTTATCGAGGTCCGAGAAGTCGAAATTCCAAAACACGCTCATTGCCAATGTCATCGGTGACCTGCATCTTGCCCGCCAGGGCGCCTGCCAGCCCGATCACTTTGACAGGTACACTGACGGAGATCGGAACCAATTGCGTGCCTCCGGCTGGCAGGTCGATCCCCCCATTACCATCAGCACGCGTCGTCGCTTCGATTGGCTCGATGACGTCGAATCGATATCGGCGAGCACCGTTGGTCCGATTGTTCAGTCGCAGCCGAAACGTATTGACGATCAGTTGGTCATTCGTGCGATTGAACGGGTTGCCGGCACCTCGCAAAAGCTTGGCGTCAAACGCGTACTTCGTAGAGAGCACGAGCAAAAACGCAACTGAGATCCCAGCCAATAGCAGCGGATAGAGCAGCGTTCGCATTCGCACGAATCGAGTTGGTTTACCCTCGAGCCCGTCTTGTGAACCATACCGAATCAGTCCTGTCGGTTTACCGACGCGTGTCATGACGTTGTCGCATGCGTCGATGCACTGGGTGCAATTGATGCACTCCATTTGTAAGCCGTCACGAATATCGATGCCCGTCGGACAGACCACGACGCATTGGTTGCAATCGACACAATCGCCGGCCCCGTCGCCTTCGCGGTGCCGACCCTTCTTCCGAGGTTCACCTCGCCCCGGGTCGTAGGTCACGATCAAACTTTGGCGATCGAGCATCACCGACTGAAACCGACCATACGGGCACGCGATCAAACACATCTGTTCGCGAAAGACCAGGAAATCAAACATCATCAACGCGGTCGTTCCACCCATCACCAAAAAAGCAGTCGGATGTTGCCATGGCGGAGTTCGGACCCAACGAGCAAGCGTTTCGGTGCCGACAAAGTACGCCAAGAACGTATGGGCCAGCAGCATGCAGAGGATCAGATAGACGATGTAACGGAGGACCGCTAGCATCCCGGTGACAGGTCGCTTTGGCTTGCCGCCCCTACCAACCGTTCGCTCAAACCAGCGATCGAGCGGACGAAAGAGAAACTCCATGTACACCGTTTGTGGGCAGCCCCAGCCACACCAAACGCGACCCGCCAACGTCGTTGCCAGCACAACTGCGACACCAATTCCTAGCATCGCCAGCGCTAACAAGACGGTATCGGTTGGCAAGAACGCGTGCCCGACGAATGTAAAACGTCGTGCCGGAATGTCGAGCAACACGAGGGGCTGACCACCAATCCGCAAATGGGGGATGGCGACAAATACAAGAATCAACACATAGGCGACGATGCGACGACGGGTCCACCAGTCACCCATCGAAAGGCGTGGACGAATCCACCGCCGAGAACCGTCCGGTTCCAAAGTACTGAGCACCTTTGCGGGTGCTTGGATCGACGGTACGGAGCTGTGTTGGGGCATGAGTCACATGGATGTGAGATCGTCTTGCTCTGGCGGGTCTTCGGGCTCGGCGGGTGCCTCGGGCCACGGGCCGATCTCATTGCCTTCGGGAGGTTTCGGGTTCGCAGGCTCCGTGCCACGCATGCTCGCCGTGTAGGCGGCCGTCAGGAGCAACTCATTATCAGTGAGACGATTCTTCCACGCCGGCATTGCCCCCGCGTTGGCTCCGTTCTGAAGCACGCCGATGAAATCACCCACATCGCGGATGTTCTTGTAGTGGTCATCACACAAATTGGGACCGACCAATCCACCGCCGTCGGATCCGTGGCACGAAACGCAGTTGGCCTTGAACACCGTTTTACCGACTTGGAGCCAGTTGGGTTTGTAAAGAAACTTCACCAACGTGGCTCGGTCGGTCTTCAATTCGCCGATCTCGGCGAACTGAAGCCGCAACACCCTGGCCAACTCCGAGTCGTACCGATCTGCCATCGCGCGACCTTCGGCACCGTTATGGTAGTAAAGCATGTACGGAGGCGCAAACAGAATCGTCGCGATGAACAGCCACTTCCACCAACCCGGCAACGGATTGTCAAACTCCTGAATCCCGTCATAGTTATGACCGGTCAGTGGGTCATCGGGAATTGCCTCGGTGACATCCGACCAAGGTTCCGATTCGACTTCAATGGGATCGGTCATCAAGCGACTCCCCTTCGTGCAGATCCAGCGGAATGGAGGCAAATGCGTCGGTCGCCTTGCGGGACAAACGGAATGTCGCCCAGGTCATCAACCCGAAAGCAAAGCAGAACAGCGCCAGTGCAATCTCAGCACAGTCACTGTAATCGAGGGCATGAAGGACATCGCGCAGCATCGGACACCTCAGGTTCTTTCCTATTTCAACGTGGACGACATCGGTAGAGCCGCTAACTCATCATCGGGCTCTCCATCACCGCCATCATCGGAAGTCGGTGGAGGTGCAAACAAATCAACGCCGATACGCTGCAAGTAAGCGATCAGCGCAACGGCTTGCGAGTCGAGTGTCATCAACTGACCTCGACGTATTGGACCACCTTGCGACACGATGTCGGCAGCGATGACTTCTGCTTGCTGACGAGCCAGCTCTGGCGCATTTTCAAGTTCATCGTCGTAGGGAGCGCCCAGCATTTGGGCGGCCCAGACTCGATCCGTGATTTTGTCAAAATCAATGGCGGTATCGAGTAAGTGTTCAAAGGCCGGCATCGACGATGCTTCGTTGACCGCCTGTGGATTCTCGAGGTGCAGCCAATGCCACAGGCTGCTCTGCTTGCCACCCTCGCGTGCCAGATCAGGCCCAATGCGACGACTGCCCCATTGAAATGGATGGTCGTAGACGAATTCGCCCGCCTTGCTGTACTCACCGTAGCGTTTTGTTTCGGCCACCATCGGTCGGATCATTTGCGAATGACAGTTGTAACATCCCTCGGCGACATAGATGTCTCGGCCCGCCAATTCCAAGGGCGTGTAGGGCTGGACGCTGGCGATCGTTGGTACGTTGCTACGAATCAAGAATGTCGGAATGATCTCAAACAAGCTCGCGACCACCACGGCCGTGACCGTCAGAATGGTAAATCGAAGCGGCAGACGCTCCCATCGGCGATGCCAGCCCATTTTGGACCAGACATCGAGTTTTTGAGCCATTCCCAACACGGGTGCCGCCTTCAGTTCGCTTTCACCCGCCGGGTCCCGGTAATCGGCGATTTTCTCGAGCCTCGGTGCCCGGAACGTCGGCACATCGTACGTTGCAGGCCTCGACTGCCATGTCTTGAAGTAATTGACGGCCATCAAGAGCACGCCACCGACATACAACATCCCACCCAACACACGCAGCCACCACATCGGCTTGATCGCCGAAATCGTCTCGACGAAGTCCGGGTAAACGAGCTGACCGGTGGAGTCCATCGCTCGCCAAAACAGGCCCTGCGTTAGCCCTGCGACATAAATCGGCACGATGTAGACCAGGATGCCGATGGTCGCGATCCAGAAGTGGATCGACGCCGCCTTGACGCTCCAGAGCTTGGTCTGAAATAGCCGGGGCACCATCCAGTAGAGCATTCCGAAGGTCAACATGCCGTTCCAGCCCAGCGCGCCCGAGTGGACGTGCGCAATGGTCCAATCCGTGTAATGCGTCAGTCCGTTGACCGCTTTCACGCTCAGCACCGGACCTTCGAAGGTCGCCATGCCATAAAAGGTGATGCCGACGACAAAGAACTTCAGCACGGGATCTGTGGCAACCTTATGCCAGGCACCTCGAAGCGTCAGTAAACCGTTGATCATCCCGCCCCACGACGGCATCCATAGCATGACGCTGAACAACATCCCCAGCGTCGACGCCCACTCCGGCAAAGCGGTGTAGTGCAGATGGTGAGGCCCGGCCCAGATGTAGATGAACACCAACGACCAAAAGTGCAGAATGGACAGCTTGTAACTGAAGACCGGTCGACTGGCCGCCTTGGGCAAAAAGTAGTACATCAACCCCAAGAAGGGCGTCGTCAAAAAGAACGCCACGGCGTTGTGCCCGTACCACCACTGCATGAACGCATCCTGAACACCCGCATAGATCGGGTAGCTCTTGAATGCGGCAATCGGGACCACCAAGTTATTGAATACATGCAACACCGTGACTGTGACGATCGTGGCAATGTAGAACCATAATGCGACATACATGTGACGTTCGCGCCGTGTCGCTAGCGTCATGAAGAAGTTGCCGCCAAAGAACACCAGCCAAGACACCGCGATGGCCAAATCAATGGGCCATTCCAACTCCGCGTACTCTTTGCTCTGGGTGAGCCCCATCGGCAGCGTGACGGCCGCAGCAACGATGATGAGTTGCCATGACCAAAAATGCAGCCGGCTGAGCACGTCGGACCACATCCGCGCCTTGCACAACCGCTGCGTGCTGTAGTAGATCGCAGCAAAAATGCCATTGCCCGCGAAGGCGAAGATTGCCGCATTGGTGTGCAACGGTCGCAATCGACCGAAACTGAGCCACTGGAGCCCAACAAACATGCGCGGCAAGACTAACAGCAGGGCGATAACGAGCCCGGCCAAAGTCGCCACAACCGCCCAAACCAGCGTGGCCGTCAGGAATTTCCGGCAAATGTCGTCGTCATACTGAAACGACTCCATCGAAACGTCCACTTGCGTGCTCGATGGCACGCCGCCTGATCGAGTCCTAGCTTCAGGCGGGGTCGGTGGGATGTCGACAGCCACGGTGGGTTCCTTGGAGCAAAGTGAGCACCAGCAGATGCTTGACCTCACTCTACCTTCTGCAACGGACAGCTTCCAAGGCCACAGGATGCGTCATCTCGTCGCGTCGTTTTTCGCCATTTCTGGCGTCCATTCGGGTTTGAACTCGGGACGCACACGCTCACCCGCGCTTGGGTAGAATGGCGGCTTCGATCCTTCGACCAAACTGCCCCAGAAGTGCTTGATGTTCCAACATTCGCTTTCGATGAAATCGCCACGCCGCAGGATGCAAACGCGTCGCCCCGTCGGTGCATTTGAAATTTTGAGCCGAGCCTTCGGTCAACTCTCACTGGCCATCCTGTTCCCTTTCGTGATCGGAGGCACGACGCTTCGGGCCGAATCGCATTTGATCGAAGCGGAAAGCTTTCAGGACCATGGTGGTTGGAAGCTCGATACGCAGTTCATTCAGCAAATGGGCTCGCCCTACTTGCTGGCACACGGTCTCGGGCAACCAGTCGACGACGCAAAGACCGCCGTCAACATCAACCAAGCCGGGCCGTTTCGAGTGTGGGTCCGCACGCTGGATTGGGTCGGCCGATGGAATGGCTCACCATCGCCGAGCGAAGCACCGGGTCGGTTCCAGGTGATCGTTGACGGCGAGCCTCTGGCCGACGCATTCGGAGATCGACACCCACAGTGGCATTGGCAAGATGGCGGCGTGATCAAGTTGGTGGCTGGTTCGCATCAACTGGCGGTGCATGACTTGACGGGCTTTGATGGCCGCTTCGACTGTATTTTCCTGACGGATGATCTCGACAGTTCACCACCGCCGGTCGATGACGTCTTGGCTCCCTGGCGACGATCCCAACTCGGGCTGCCCGACGAGCCCGTCGTGAAGGGGCCCTATGACTTGGTGGTCATTGGTGGCGGTTACGCCGGAATGGGTTCGGCGATCTCTGCGGCGAGGATGGGATGTCGCGTGGCACTGGTTCAAGACCGCGGTGTGCTAGGAGGCAATGGTTCGAGCGAGGTTCGTGTCTGGGCCAAGGGCAACATTCGGCGAGGTAAGTTTCCGCGAATTGGCGAGATGATTGAGGAGTTCGCGGACCAAGCGACAAAGTCGCCGGGCCGTAAAGACGAGTTCGGTGATGAACTCAAAGAACAGGTCGTCCGAGCTGAGCCAAACATTGACCTGTTATTGAATCACCACGCCTACGCGGTCAACCATTCGGAGGAGGGTAATCAAATTGAGTCGGTCCGAGTGATGAATACGCAAACCGGCGAGGATCTCATGATTCTAGGAGATCTTTTTGCCGACTGCACAGGGCACGGTTGGATCGGACATTGGGCGAAAGCGGATTTGAAAACGACGCCCGATGGACGGATGGGTATGAGTAACATGTGGCGATGGGACGACACGGATGCTCCCAAGCAGTTCCCTCCGACGCCCTGGGCGCTTGACCTGACAATGGATGACTTTCCGTACCCGCGGGACAACCATGGTCAGTGGTTTTGGGAGAGTGGCTTTGATCAGAATCCGATCGATGATGCCGAAGCGATCCGCGACTGGAACTTGCGAGCCGTTTATGGCGCGTTCAATGCGATGAAGAATCGCGACGGCGCCGCAGACCATGCCAACGCGGTACTAAGTTGGGTGGCCTACATCGGTGGCCCGCGTGAAAGTCGGCGCCTGCTCGGTGATGTTGTCCTGACTCAGGATGACGTCATCAATAAACGTGACTTCGATGACGGGATCGTACCGAGCACTTGGTCGATTGATTTGCACTACCCCAAACAACAGTACGCCCAAAAGTATCCCGAGAATCCATTTATCAGTGTGGCTGTCCACGACCGACGCGTGGATCGTTCATACGGCTATCCCGTTCCATACCGATGTTTCTATAGTCGCAATGTGGATAACCTGTTCATGGCCGGACGCTGTATTAGCGTGACGCACGAAGCACTCGGAACGGTTCGTGTCATGAAAACCTGCGGCATGATGGGCGAGGTCGTCGGCAAGGCAGCATCGATCTGTGCCTCGGAGAATTGCTTGCCACGCGACGTCTATGATCGTCATCTCGATGAGCTCTTGCGACTCTGCCGATTGCCGGGCAAAGCCCGGCGTAGCACACCTTCGGGCGACATGGTGATCCCGGACGACGCCATGGAAATGGCCAGTGCGTACGGTCCAATCCCTGGCATGAAGACCAAGGACCTACCGGGCATCACAATGGACGACAGCCAGGCAACCTTCACGGGGACGTGGAAGTCGGGTTCGGGGCTGAAGGCATTCGTTGGCCGCGAGTATCGATACACGTCGGCGAGGCCGTCACCCGCTCAGATGCCACCCACAGCAACGTTCGAGGTCACCATTCCCAAATCTGGTCGGTACACGCTTCGCATTTATTCTCAGCCGCATGCCAATCGAGCCATCGCAACTCCTCTGGATATCCAGATCGGCTCGGTGACTCATGCACGGCGAATCAATCAACGCGAACCGGGAAATCCGACTCATATCGATCTAGGCCCGTTCGAGGCTACCGCCGGGCAAACCGCCCGGGTCACGTTCTCGACCGCGGATGCGGGTGGCACCGTCCACGTCGATGCCGTGGGTTGGATTCGAAACGATTGACGGACGAGTCCGTACCGGTCGACATCAGGACGTTCCGTGGCGTCGCCGCGGACTTCATGGCGTCCGCCTTCTGATCGTGATTTGCCTGCTGGCGGCGCTTCCCTCGCCGCATGCCGCGTCACCAAATTCGGCTCCCGATTCGCCGGCCGATCAAGACGATGTGTTATCGACGCTTCCCGGTGCTGACGACATCGTTGGTTATCGAGGCCCAACGGAGGCGATCATTCACCTCGACCTGGACCAGAGAATTCAACGCGTCGAGATCGGCAATAGTCACGACACGCCCGAGCACGTCGAAATGGTTCGACGCGACGAAGCCTTCCTCGATCAGTTCACCGGATGGACATGGGGCGGTCGGGATGCCGATGGCGAGCGCCACGACGTCGATGCGGTCTCGGGCGCCACGCTGACAAGCTTGGCGATGGCGCAGGGCATTCTTCGACGCTTAGGGGATCAACCCGGTTCGCTGGTTTTTGATCAACCGATCACGCTGGCGGAAGCAAAGTCGATTTTTCCGGAGGCGTCGACAATCCACGGTGATCCGATTGCTGCTGTCGAGGACAACGAGGGTGCTCGATGCGGCATTCTGATTCGATCGGGAGATTTTGTCGATGATGAGATCGGCTATCAGGGCCCAACGGAATGCCTCATCGCGATGAGGCCCGACGGGACCATTCAGTCGGCTCAAATTCGTCGCTCCTTCGACAATGAGCCCTACGTCGGTTACGTCCGCGATGATCGCTATTTCTGGAAGATGACCGACGGCATGACGCTGGATCAACTGGCTGACCTGGAACCAATCGACTCCGGCATCGAAGGCGTCAGCGGTGCAACCATGACGAGCATGTCCATCGCTTGGATGCTGCCCAGTGTTGCCGGTGCCATTCAGCGATCCGGTGGCGTTGATGCATGGGCTCCACCACCATCAACGATGCTAAACCGACTGATTCAAACATGGCAATCGATCCATTGGTCGGCGACGGAGTTTGCCACCATCGTGACGCTGATCACGTTTGGGATTTTGACGCAATTCAAGGCGATGCGACAGCGATGGTTGCGACGGGGCTGGTTGTTGGCCGTCTGGATGGTGATCGGATTCTGGACAGGGAACCTGGTTTCGTTGGCACTCGTTGCTGGATGGGCAACCGCCGGCGTCACATGGCAATTCGCGATCGGTCTGGTGTGCATGGCAGCCGTTGCATTCATGATACCGGCCTCCTCGCGGAGCAACCCGTATTGCAATCATTTGTGCCCGCATGGGGCGATTCAACAATTGATTCGGCCCGGCTCCACATCCAAACGCCACATCAAACTGACTCAGCGATGGCAACGTTTCTTCATTGCCATGCCACCCATGACGTTGGCGGGGGTCTACCTGTTGCTGTTGCTGCGTCCCCGTAGCGATGTGTCGATCTTCGAACCCTTTCACGCCTACCTTTGGCAAGCCGCTTCCTGGTCCAGCATAGTCTTTGCTCTGGCCACCATCGTTGCTGCATGTTGTGTTCCCATGGCTTACTGTCGTTTCGGCTGCCCGACTGGCCGCCTCATCGAACACGTGCGCATGAAGTCGACGTCCGGTCGATGGACGCGATTCGATTCCGGTGGTTTGGGGCTATTGATGATGGCGATCGGCGTGCGCTGGCTCACATGATGGACAGGGACGCTCCTTTGTCGGTCGCCTCTGATTTCCATCGCCGCGAGAAACGGAAGCAGGCTCTGCGGGGACGCGGGCCTGCCAGGGATATCGCCGTCATGCCTTCAAGAAACCCCGCGTCTTCGGATTCACCTACGCTAAAACCGGATGGACCTATTTTTTTGCCGTCGGATCCCGCTTACGCCTCCACCGGAAGAAAGAGGGAGCCAAAATGCTTCGGCGGCACAGAACAGAGCGACATCCGCTCGAACAGGGCTGACGACGGTGACAACGCTCACAATCGCCGCCGCCACAGAAACACTCGTTAGGATAAATCGGTTCGTTCGTGGCGGCGTATAGCAACAAGCCTCTTTTGCCTCCCCGACGCGTGTCTCCGACATCCGACCATGCAACGGGGGTCGGGAAAGAAGTCAAGCGGGCGGTCAGGAGGTCGCTCCACATTCATCACAACGTCGCTTTCGCCGACTCAGGCACAATCCGCCTCCGGCCGCCATCGCGAAGTAAGCAAGTGAGGAAAGCTCGGGGACGGCGGTCGCTGAACCGACTTGAAGTACCTCGCTCACTCCGTAAAGACGAAGACCAGCCGCGTCACTCGTACGACCGTACTGTGCCCATCGTGAGTTTGTCGCAGTGGTACGACCAAAGAAAGTCATCGCGTCACTGCCACCAAGAGTGTTGTTATTGAATAAACTCCCAGCAGTCTGGCCCGTCCAGACGTTCTGCAATCCAACATCGTTTAAAGAGTTGTTAATACTTATTCCGGCGCGAATCGAGCCATCCAAAAGGTCGGCCTTATTGTTGGCGATCAGTTCACCGTCCGGTCGATAGAATGGGACATCTTCGCCTGCCTCATCGATCACATCTGCCATGGATGTCCCGTCTCCGAAGAAGGCGAGGGCATTCCATCCTTGGACGGACGACCCCTGCCATTCCAGGTTCTGTCCACGAGCGGTCACAAAGTCGTCATAGGTTGAACGTGATGAGCTTGTTGCTGTGATGGCGTGCGGCGTCACATAGATCACCCGAAACCTCTCTCCATTGACCAAACCAGGGTCCGAAATCATGCCTGCATCGGCGCTACAACAAAACAGGGCGAACAAAGCACGGACGGCGTTCAAAAAAATGAGACGCTGATGCATCTTGGGTTTCTCGTGGATTTTCAATAGCGGACGTTTGGGTTGTTTGCTTGACCACCGAGAATGACATGAAGCAGTCTCTTCAACCTGGAGGAAAAGCACGGTGCCTTGTCATCACTTCAATGGAGCTTGCGTGTTTTTCGTCTTCGACCGGACATGCCGCGTGTTGGGCAACAGGTCGACCGAAGGCAATGAGAGCGGGCGTAAACCGATCATCTCTCTAATCGTTTCATGCCCGCGACCTTTGAATCCGGACAGTCACTGTCTCAAAATCGCCGAAAACTGTCTGTTTAAAACGGCCGAATAGCGGGCTGGGTTCACCTCGCGGTGGTACTGGACCCGTTCAGCCGCAATGCAGTGTGACGTGGTGTACGGTTACACCAATCCGATTCAGCTCGCCTCGCTTGTTTTTCCTGCCGGTAGGGTGACGCAATGGCTTTCAAGCAATTTCAATTCGTTTTGGCGGAACTAGACTGTAGCAGAACAGACTAAGTCGCTTTCTGTGGAAACCGTTTCACTTTGCTTGATACTGACGAGAACGACCGGCCCGACGTTATCGGGCGATCTGCATTGAGCCGTCGCGATTGGATCATTGGTAATCGTTGGATTGCGGTGAGCGCGGGCTTGATGCTGGTCCTTGGAATCGCAGCCACGACGGGTCGCATTGTCGTTCAGTATCAGACGCCCGGCCCGTTCAATCATGACGCGCAAGGACTGTGCGATTTTCACAATGGGATTTACTTTCCCACCCGCGCCGTTCTAGCAGGCGAAAGCCCTTACAGCGCGGAGTACGCGGCGAAGTATCCCGTGGCGCGTCAGATTCCGTTCTTTTCGCCTGTCATCTTGTTGCTGCATGCACCACTGGCCGTCCTGCCATTGCACTTGGCAGAGGTGCTCAATTGGATCTTGCAGCTGGCCATGATGGCGTGCCTCGCAGTCTTGACCGCGGATGCCGCGGGACTCGCCAAGCGTGTTGACGGCATTTTGGTTTGCGCGGCTCTCATGGTGTCCAGCCGCGCCGGCCACATCACGCTGTTCAACGGCTACTTCACATTTCAATTGGTGTTACTGACTTGGTTGGCGATTCACTGGGCGATCGACCGACCCACTCGGAGCGCCTGGTGCCTTTTCATCGTCAGTGCCAAACCCACCTACATTCTGCCGCTCGGGCTCTTGATGCTTGCCCGAGGCAATGTGCGGGCGTTGGTGTACGGCGCGATCATCAGCATCGCCGGCGCGGCACTTACTTTGGGATGGGTGGCGTATCACGAAGGTAGCGGTGATCTAGGCAACGGAGTGGTGTTGCTGAAGGATCAGATCATCAACACGCAAGCTGTCCACCGTTCGATGGAAGACGAGTCCCCCGTGTTCTCTTGGACGCGATTGGACTTGTTTGCGATCATCGCCAAGTGGCGAGGTGAGGACCCAGGTGATTTGCCGCATCTGCTATCCATGTTGGGATTGCTGATCCTGCCAATGGCGGTCATCGCACGGTGGAGATTGGCTGGACGGGAGGACGGCCTTGGCGGCATGATGGGCGCTTTGATTTTGACGGCGATGCTTGTCAGCCTCTATCACCAGTCGTACGACTCCATGATCCTGGCACCGCCGATCGCGGCGATCTTGATCGCGCGTCGGACCACCTGGCGGAATCAATCCATGTGGGTCCGATGGATCCTCGCCGGCCTGCTCGCCTTCCCCGCGATGAACTACCTCTCGACGAGGATGTTCTTGTTGCGATTCGGCGTCGCGGAGCAGTGGGTGCGAGTTTTCACCAGTCTCAATGGCATCGCGCTGGCCATCGGGCTGGTCATGCTCTGTTGGATCGGTTGGTCAACCGCACGTGCAATGCAGGCACGCAGTGATGATCGCCACGGCGAGATGGATCGCGCACGTTCCGCCGAGCAGCCCGCGTGAGCGTGGATCAAGACTGGCCCTGGTAAGCCCGATCGACGTACTTGGTATCGACGCTGCCGGACAGGAACTCCTCATTGTTCAAGATCCAATGATGGAACGCCACGGACGTGCTGATGCCCTCGACTTGCAATTCATCGAGAGCACGCTTCATGGTTGCGATGGCCATTTCCCGAGTGGGACGATGGACAATGAGCTTACCGATCATCGAATCGTAGTATGGTGGCACGGTATAGCCCGTGGTCGCGTGCGAATCGAATCGAACCCCCAGTCCACCTGGTGCGAACATGGAAGTGATCTTGCCGGGACAAGGTTGGAAGTTCTTCGTCGGATCCTCCGCATTGATACGACACTCAATCGCCACACCCTGAGGCACAAGCGATGACTGTTCAAATGAAAGGGGTGACCCCGCCGCGACCCGGATTTGTTCTTGGATCAAGTCGACGCCGGTAATCATCTCCGACACCGGGTGCTCGACCTGGATGCGAGCGTTGACTTCGATGAAATAGAAGCGGTAGTCCTTGTCCACGATGAATTCGACCGTCCCCGCACCAACGTAGTCGGCGCCAGCAATCATTCGAACGGCGGCATCGCAGATTGCCTTGCGTGCATCATCGGGTAAGTCGGGGCTGGGCGCTTCCTCGACCAGTTTCTGATGCCGGCGTTGAACACTGCAATCGCGTTCGAAAAGGTGACACACGTTGCCGTGCGAATCGGCGATGACTTGCACTTCGATGTGTCGGGGCCGCTCGACAAACTTCTCCAAATAGACACCGCCATTGCCAAACGCTGCCAACGCCTCGTTGCGGGCGGCCTCGAGTTGGGACTTGAGCACCTCGGGCGATTCAGCAACCCGCATCCCTTTTCCGCCGCCACCGGCAGTGGCCTTGATGAGCACAGGGAAGCCGATTTCCGATGCCACCGATTCAGCGCGGTCGAAATCTGCAATCAAACCGTCGCTTCCGGGCACGACAGGAACGTCTTGAGCGATGGCCATCGAGCGTGCGGTGTTCTTGTCGCCCAACTTCTCCATCGCGGTTGGCGAAGGACCAATGAACTCGAAACCGCTGCTACGACATACCTCGTTGAACTGAGCATTCTCTGCCAGGAAACCGTAGCCTGGGTGAATCGCGTCCACGCCGGCGACTTCCGCAGCCGCGATGATTTGATCAATCTTCAGATAACTGTCTGCACCGCGTGCTGTCCCCACGCAAAAGGCTTGATTGGCCAACTTGACGTGCATGGAATCCCGGTCCGCTTCGCTGAAGACGGCGACCGACTCGATTCCCAATTCGCGACAGGCACGAATCACTCGAAGCGCGATTTCGCCGCGGTTGGCGATGAGGACGCGTTGAAACATGATCAGCCATCCACCTGGATGCGGAACAATGGCTTGCCGAAGTCAACGGGTTCTTGATCTTTGACCAGGACTTCCAAGATCTTGCCGCTGCACTCGGCCGGAATCTCGTTGAAGACCTTCATTGCCTCGATGATGCAAACCACCGTCTCTTCGGTGATGGCTTGTCCTACCTCCACGAATGGCTTCGATTCCGGATTGGGCTTCCCGTAGAAGGTTCCCACCATGGGCGAGTTGATGGTCACCGTTCCCGGAGCATCCGTGCCCTCCGTCGTGGTCGAAGGCGGTGGCGTGGAAGCCGGTGTTGGAGATGAAGCCGCGGTAAGCGGGGCCGGGGGCGTCAACATCGCGGGCGGCAATGCGGTACCACCCCTGGTCAGCTTGATGCGATCATCGGCTTGCTGCAAGTCGACTTCGCTGAGTTCATGTTGCTCCATCAATTCGACAATCTGGCGAATGTGATCGATGTCAAACACGTCACCACCACGGGGCGAATCGGAAGTCATGCGAAGCTCGGCGTGGGTTCCAAAAGTCGGGAGTCGTCCGTCACTCGCCGACGTTTTACATCACCAGAAGGCAATCATCGAGACCCTTGGGTAAACACGACAAACGCTCGCAGCCCTGCTCGGTGACGAGCAAGTCGTCTTCGATCCGTATGCCGAACTCGCCTTCGAAGTACACGCCCGGTTCGACGGTCACGACCATCCCTGACTTCAGCGGCCCCTCCGACATGGGACTCATCCGAGGATCCTCGTGGATCTGCAGGCCAAATCCGTGCCCCAGGCCGTGTTTGAATGCCTCGCCATAACCAGCCGCAGTCAGTAGTTGACGTGCGGCCGCATCGACTTCCCGCGCGTCAACACCATCTCGTATGGTCGTGATCGCCGCTTCCTGAGCGTCGAGAACCGCCGCGTAAGCACTTCGAAATCGGCTCATCATGGGCCCATCGCCATCGGCCCGATGCAGTGTTCGCGTCAGATCGCTGCAGTACCCGTCGACACACGCCCCCCAATCGATCAACAACGAATCGCATTGACCCAGCGCTACGTCGCCCGGTTCATAATGAGGCAACGCCCCGTTGGGTTGCACGCCAACAATCGGCGTGAAGCTGACACCACTGGCACCCATCGAACGCATTGCCGATTCGAGCCCAAATGCAATGTCTCGCTCGGTCATGCGCGGATTCCATTGATGCGTGACACTGGTAAATGCCCGTTGCGCGACGGTCACCGCGCGACGTATCCGCCCAATTTCCGAACCGTCTTTGATCGCTCGTAGAGCCTCCACCACGCCCGACGTTTCGACCCATTGAACGTTCGGTTGGGATTGCTGCCAGGTTTGCAACATCGACACCGAGACGTGGGCCGCTTCGAAACCAATCGTCTGCGCCGAATGGTGGCTCAATTGTTCGGCCAACAACTCCGGTAGCTTCTGATCGGGCGGTCGGATGGCCGCTGTGAGCGTCGGGCATTCGGCGGCGATCTGGGTCTCGTAACGCCGATCCGACAGAATCATCGCCTCGGTAGCGTCGATCAAGAGCCAACTGCTATCCCCGGTGAATCCGGACAGATATCGGACATTGGTCTCATCCGTGATCAACATCGCGTCGAATTTGCCCGTCTCGACGGTGTCTCGTAGTCGTGCGATCCGGTCTGTCATTGTGTTTGCCTTTGCGTTGTCATCACGGCGGAGCCCCCCAGCCACCAAAGCACCCTCGGGTTCGTCGCGGCACAGTGATATCATGCTCAGCTGTCATCCATCACCCATCGACGACGACGTGATATGAAAACCGACGAACTGCGTGAGAAATACCTCGCCTTCTTCGAATCCAAAGGCTGTAGCCGGCAACCCAGCGACGTGCTGGTGCCGACCTGGGACCCATCGGTCCTCTTTACACCGGCGGGAATGAATCAGTTCAAAGATCACTTTCTCGGAAAGGTCAAGCTGGACTACACCCGCGCTACGACGTGCCAAAAGTGTCTCCGGACGGGCGACATCGATAACGTGGGGCGAACCGCATTTCACCACACCTTCTTTGAGATGCTGGGCAACTTTAGCTTCGGCGATTACTTCAAACGGGACGCGATCGCCTGGGCATGGGAGTTTCTGACCGAGTCGAAATGGCTTGACCTGGACCCTGACCGACTTCGCGTCACGGTTTACAAGGATGATGCCGAAGCCGCCAAGATCTGGCACGAGGAGATTGGTCTGCCGACATCGCGGATTTCGTACGAGGAAGAAGACGAAAATTTTTGGCCGGCGTCCGCCCCCAGCCAGGGACCCGACGGGGTCTGCGGGCCATGCAGCGAAATCTATTACCTACTCGAAGACGGATCGGACGTCGAAATCTGGAATCTGGTCTTTACCCAATTCAATCGAGTCGGCGGTCCACCAGACAATCTGCAACCATTGCCCAGCCGCAACATCGACACGGGCATGGGCTTGGAGCGAACGGCTAGCGTGTTGCAGGGCGTTCCGACGAATTACCACATCGATAGCCTCATGCCGATCGTCCAAGCCGCCTCCGCGGTGGTCGGCGTCACCTACGATTACGCTTCGGACGACGGTCGGAGGTTGCGTCGCATCACCGATCACATTCGTGCGGCAGCCTTTGCGGTTCATGAAAACGTTTATCCAGGAGCCAACGGTGCCAAGTACGTGATCCGTCGGTTGATCCGGCGTGCCGTCCTCGACGGTCACCAAATGCGCCTCCGAGATCCGTTTCTGTATCAGTTGGTCCCGGCCGTTGCGGATGCGATGTCATCGCCGTATCCGGAACTGTCCGAGACCGTCGAGCGGGTCGCCGAATGCATCCGCGCCGAGGAACAACGCTTCTTCGAAACAATCGACGCGGGACTCCAACGCATCCACACGATGTTCGAGGTCATGCAGAATGAAAACGAAACGCTGATCGATGGACGCAAGGCCGCCGAACTCTACACCAGCTACGGTGTGCCACCTGAACTCCTACAACAGATGGGATCCGAGAGTCAGTACGCCTTTGACTGGGATGGTTACGAAGCGGCGATGGTCGAACATGCCGGCGCCAGCGGGGGCGACCAATTCAAACTGTTCCAGACCGGCCCTCTCGAAACTCTCAAGGAATCCCTCCGCAGCACGGAATTTCTGGGCTACGACACCATTCACAGCCCGGCTGTCGTCAAGGGTATCGTGACCGAAGACGGTCGCGATGAAGATCATGAAGGGAAACTGGTCAAGAGCATCTCGGCCGGCGATGACGACGACTCCCAACCGTCGGCGACACTACGATTGGTCCTCGACCGTTCTCCCTTCTACGGCGAATCCGGTGGACAAGTTGGCGACCGAGGTCTGATCCGTAGCGATTCATTCGCGTTCAAAGTCGACGACACGCAGAAACATGGGGACCTGATCGTCCACTTTGGTCGTCTAGTTTCAGGTGCCGTGTCCGATGGCGACGACTGCCAAGCCATCGTGGACGAAGACTACCGAGACGCGATCCGACGTGCCCACTCGGCGACGCACGTTCTGCACCACGCATTGCAAACCAACCTGGGCAGCCACGCCCAACAGCAAGGCAGCAAAGTCGAACCGGACATGCTGCGGTTCGACTTCACTCATCAAGAAGCAATCGATGAACCGACGCTCGACCAGATCCGTGCCGATGTGCTGGCGCGAGTCGACGAGGATGCAGCGATTGACTATCGAACGGTGTCGTTAGCGGACGCCCGATCCGCCGGTGCGATGATGTTGTTTGGCGAGAAATACCCCGATCCTGTGCGGATGGTTTCCATGGGCACCTTCAGCAAGGAACTCTGTGGCGGAACGCACCTTGATCATGTGGGACAGATCAAAGCCTTCGAAGTCGTCAACGAAGAGTCCGTCGCGGCCGGAACGCGGCGTGTGGTTGCCTTGACCGGGCCACGAGCAGTCGCCCATCGTGCCGAGACGCTCGAAAATGTGGAAGCCGCTGCCCAGAAGCTGGCCTGCGCACCCGCCGCCGTCGACGCCGCCGCAGTTCAGTTGATGACGGAAGTCCGAACACTGAAAAAGAACTTGCAAGCAGGGAAGGCCAATTCACTACCACAAGCGTTTGCCTTCGATGGTCCACCCGCTGAGGAGGCGTTGCCCGATTATCAGTCCGCGCACGCGGTATTGAAGGCGGCGGCCCGAGCACTCAACATTGCACCATCGGATCTGCCACGGCGCTGTGAAGGCTTGCTTGCCGAGCGGGACCAACTGGTCGAACAGATCCGGCAAATGACCGCCGGCGGTCGACTGTCGGCCGATGAACTCATCGCGTCGGGACAATCGATAGGAGACACTTTAGTGGTCGTCGCCGAAACACCTGGAGCCAACCCAAGTGTGATGCGTGGTTGGATTGATCAGATCCGCAAAAAGAGCGATGGCCCGACGGCGGTACTATTGGCCGCCACACAAGGTGAAAAGGTCTTACTAGTCGGAGGGTTATCGAGGGACTTGGTTGATCGCGGGCTCAAGGCTGGGGACTGGGTCGGCGAAGCCGCCCGCATCGTAGGTGGTGGAGGAGGAGGCCGTCCCGACATGGCCCAGGCGGGAGGCAAGGACCCGTCAAAACTGCCCGATGCGATCACTCAAGCCAAACAGAGCATGGCTGACCAATTGACGGCAACTTAGTCCCTCAATCAGGCCGCCTTGCGGGGCTCGTTCGCCGAATCCAATGCCGGCATGTGGGCCCGTTTACGACGAAGGTCACGCATCGCCGCGGCATTTTCGTGCAATTGCGTTTCCATTTGGCGCAATCGGTCTTCCATGGCCAGATTCGCGTCCAGGCTGTCGTCCAATTCCTTCGATACACGGGTGAGTTGCGATTGCAGGTCCGTGACCGTGTCCTGCAGCGTGATGACCTTCGGCTGATGAGCCATGGCATCATCCAATTGGTTATTGGCCGTTGCCAGCTCCCGCCGCAACTGAACAACCAATTGGTTTTGCTGTTGCAGATTGGCTTCCGAGTCGGCGTACTGTTGCCCCACGGCTTCGACGCTTGCTTGAAGCGACTTCACGTCCGACAGCAGATCGTGTTCGCGATCGCGTCGTCGTGTGAGCTCGACATGATTTTCTTGCAGTAGCGCCGCTTGAGCTTTGGCCGTCTCACGCAACTTTTCGAACTCGGGTCGAAATGCATTGAGTCGCTCCACCTCTGCTTGGTTGGATTGCAACGAGCCGGTTTGGTCACGTAGTTGTCCCTCGAGCGTCGCAATCTGGTCTTGCTGCTGTTGGATCTGTTGATCCTTGGCGGCAATGGTGGACGTCCAATCTCGCGTCTGATCACGCAGCCGTTCAGTCGTCGAGTGAATCTCTCCCATCATTGCGTCGCGATTCTCGATGACGGAAGCCAGTTCGGCCTTCAAACTAGTGACTTGTTTCTCGGCATCTTCATACTTGGATTCCAGCTCAGACAGATTCGCCTCCACAGCGACGCGGCCGTCGATCGCGTCTTGAATCCCAGTTGTTCGCTGCTCAAGTTGCTCCAGTGTATCTTCTTGTTCGCTGAGGAGTGACTGAATCCGAAGTTCCTGTTCGCGTCCAGCACGCTGCAGAGACTCGATTTCCTCCGTTTTGGTCTTCAGGATCGCTTGGTGGTCAATGGTCGCCTCGTGGGTCTGCTCGAGTTCCTCGCTAATTCGTGCCACTTCGGCCGTCGCTTGACTCAGTTCGTCGTTGGCACGCCCCAGTTCCATTTTGGCAAGGCTAGCTTCTTCGCGGAGTTGATCGCGATTCTCGACGATTTGCCTCATCTCAGTTTTCGTACTGACCAGTTCGGCTTGTTCCTTCTCCACACACTCACGTAGCTGGTCTCGTTCTTCAGCTGCCTGGCTCAGAGCACTGCGAACGCGCGTCAGTTCGCCTTTGGATTGGTCCAAGCTTTCGAGTAGCTGGTCTCGTTCTTCCGTCGTTCGGCTCAATTCGCTGCTGGTACGGTGGAGATGTTCATTGGCTGTGGTGCACTCACCGCGGATCTGTTCAATTTCATCGCTACGATGGCTGACCGTTGCCATGGCCTGTTCATGTTGGTCACGTAGGTCGTCGTACTGTTTCATCAACTCCACATATTTCTGATCGGTGGCGTCAAATTCGTCACTGACATTCTGCCGCTCTTCGGCGAATTGATCCCGTTGGGCCAAAGCCGCGTCGCGCTGCTCGCCGACGTTGATCAATTGCAGCTGGGCATCCTGCAGTTCCGCCTCGATATCGGCAACCTGGTTTTGCAATTGGACGACTTTGGAAAGCGCATCGGATTTATCGTGTTCCAGGGCAGCGGCTACGGCCTTGGCTTGGTTGCGACCGTCGTCCATCTCGGCTTGTAGCTTTGCGATTTCGTTGGCCGCGTCGTGGACGGCTTTCTCCAGTTCTTTCTCTTTGGCATCCGCTGATTGGCCGCGCCGTTCATGGTCGGCGATGGATGCTTGCAGTGCATCGACGTCTGCTTCCAACCCGGCAACGATCGCATCTGCCTTTTGGAGTTGGTCCCGCGTCTGGTTCATCTGTTCCATTGACGCCTGGCGTGCCTTTTCGGCGTCATCGGCGGCCAGCTCGAATCGCTTTTGCTCGGTCTCCATTCGCGCGACTTGCGACTTCAACGACTCGATCTGTTGTTTCTCGTTCTGCAGGGCTTCGCGCAGCGACTCGTTTTCATGGCCGAGCGACGCTCGCGTTTCGTCGAGTTGGCGAAGCTCACCCTGAAGCGATTGCGCCTGCTGCTTTCGACTCAAGGCCGAAGCCCGCGCTTTGGCGTACTTGTTTTCCGCATCTTTGGCCGTTTTGACGTCTTGATGTCGGTCGCGATACCAAAGGAGGTGCCCCACCAAAACACCACCCATCACAAATAAGAATGCCGACAAAAACGGGATACCGATCAATGGACTCATGATGAACTCCGCGAGACAGATCCCTTGTCTCGACTCCGTTTTCGGGATGGGATGACTTTGGCGCGACCACGAGATTGACACTCCCGGTTCTCGCCGACGCTGGTGCTGTAGCAGTTCTTTCGATCCCGCGTCGAGGCTGATTCCTTCCATCTTCAGCACCACGCTTCGGGCATATTTCCATGTCGCGTTGGTCGAATTGACCGCTTCCAGGCCGGATTCCTCTGTCCAGGCGTCTGGCTGATTCGTTACCGTCACCTGGTCCGGCGGGATCGGCCGGATTCGAACATTCCATTCCGTCGTGGATCGTCGACGGAGGAGACGTTTTCATGCACGAACGGACGATGCGAGCCTTTGCTCGATGGCTGTTCGTGCTCTGCTGCGCTGCCCCGACCGTGCTGACGCTCATTGCGATCGGCGTGATGGCGACGCCCATTTACGAACATCGTCGAATTGCGTTGTTGCAACGCGAGTTGTTCACCCGAACCGGGATGGTCTTCCACATTGGAAGCTTGGAGTCGGTGAGCCCCACCAGCATCGTGCTGAAGGACGTTCAGCTTTCCGACCCCGAAACTAGCCATCCGATTGCCACCGTGAGGGTCGTGCGTTACGCGTGGGATGATGTCGAATTGGTCATTCGCCTTAGTCAGCCGGAACTACATGATCACGCGCTACCACGACTTTGGGACCTCCTCCATGATCGCTTGCTACGGGGGGGCATGACGGCAAGCCACGCCATCGACTTGGTCGCAAACGATCTGACGATCCGATCGTCGACCGGCTCTGCGACGCTCCGTGATGTCGCCGGTTGGATGCGACCGACTGACGACTCGATCACGGCCGTATTGCAGTGCTTTCCCGCAGAGCAACCTCCCGGTGGCGATGCGGTAACGATCGAGATCACCCGAGATCGATCGGGGGGTCAGCCGCAAACGATTTGGTCGCTCAATACCGGTGGATTGAGGGTGGCCGTCGCGCCATTTGCCGACTACGAGCCAAGCCTGCGTCGGCTGGGTGACGATGCGACGTTCCAGGGGAACCTCATGATTCGCAGCGCCAAATCGAGCGTGCCGTTTCCGCGAGTATCTCCTGCATGGTCTTTGGATTTAAGTGGATCTCGATTTGACGCGATCAACTTGTCGACCCTATTTGATCCCTTGCCGCACCGGCTCAGCGGCGTCGGCAGCGTCTCCTTGGACCGCCTTCGCTTGGAACCGGATGGCATCGTCGACGTCATCGGCACGATCGAAGGATTCAATGGAATGACATCCGCGTCGCTTCTGGGACGCCTGGCCACGGAGCTTCAATTGCTCGTACCTCAGCTGACCGGCTCCGAAAGGACACCTTCCGCCGATATCCCGTATGACTACTTCGGAGCGAGATTTGAGCTCTATGCGTCGCAGCTATGCATTGAGGGCGTCTGTGATCGGCGGCGCGGATTCGAGTCGCTGCCACCCAACACGGTGATGACCGTCGCGGGGCACCCGATCGTCCAATCTCGGGACCAATTCGTTCCGGCATCGAAACTTGCATCTGTTTTGGCGCCCGCTCATAGTGTGACGCTCCCGCTGAGTGACCAAACGCAAGGACTCCTTTGGATTCTTCGACCACCGCGAGCCGCCATGCCCGGTCAAGCCGCGACCCAACCTCGACACACCGAGGGAGTCGACACCGACGCGCGACCGTCGGCCAGAATCAGCCGGCTTCGTGATTCATCCTCGCAGATGCGATAGTCGACGCCGTCCAAACTTGCCAAATTTTCATGGACACGGCTTGTCTGACTTCGGGATCCGGGCGTCACGTAGAACGAAAGCAAACCGTTCTTGGTATAACATGCACGCATCGTTCCTGACGTCCGAGGGCTTGATGGAAACAATCTGTCCAAAGAAGTATCGTCATCGCGTCCAGTCGTCAATCTTCCGAAACAACCAACGCCGGACGATATGAATTGGAACTGATTCTGCAATCAAACGCGAGAACTGGAGTATCAAGTCTCGCGCGGCAAGACCTGTGACCGCGCCGGGCATGGTGCATCTTGCAATGGGCTGGGATGCCGTCGCGCCAACGCGAATCGAACCCGCGACGTCCCGACTTCTTGCTTCTCATCTTTTAATCATGAGGTCTTCCAATGCGTTCTGAATCATTCGGTCGATCGGATCAAGTGATCGCACGCCAAAACGTCCCCTGCATCCCCTTCGTTGCCGCTTGCCTCCTTCTTGGTTTCAACGCCGTCGGAGCGTTTGCGAACAATCGACCCAATGTCATCGTGATCATGGCGGACGACATCGGCGCCGAAGGACTGGCGTGCTACGGCAGCACGATCTACACGACTCCCAACCTGGATCAGATGGCAGCCGAGGGAGTTCGTTTCAACAACGCTTATGCCACGCCGCTATGTACTCCAACACGTGTGATGATCATGAGCGGGCTGTATCCCAATCGGACTGGTTATCGAGCACTGATTGGAAAAGGCGAAGGAGTGCGGCTGGTTCCGGAGATCAAAACGTTCGCTCACGACTTTCGCGCTGCCGGCTACGCAACCGCCGTGGCCGGAAAGTGGCAGCTGGGCAAATTCGACGAGTGCCCCAACCAGCCCGTCGAGCACGGGTTTGACGAATATTGCATGTGGAGTTGGTTCTACAAAGGCAAGAAATCGAGCCGATACTATGGTCCGCAGATTTATCGTGACGGAGTCATTACCAATGGCGACGCCGATGACTTCGGACCGGATGACTACCGCGACTTTGTGCTCGACTTCATCGATCGAAAGAAGGACCAGCCGTTCCTGGTTTACTTTCCGATGGCACTCGTCCACTCACCCTTCATCAACCCACCGGATTTGCGGAAACGAGCCGAAAGCAAGTTTACAGACGACCTAGACAAACAAACGCGGGCGTTCGGTCACATGATTACCTACATGGATCAGACCGTCGGCGATATCATGGCCAAACTCCAAGAGCACGATTTGGATGAGAATACGCTTGTGCTATTCACGGGAGACAACGGCACGAACAAGTCCATTACTAGCAAGCTCCCTGGGATGGAACTTAAAGGCGGGAAGGGGTCGATGACCGAAGCCGGTAGTCGCGTTCCCTTGCTCGCATGGTGGCCTGGCCAATTGAAGCCAGCTGTTCGTGACGAGTTTTTCTGCTTGGTCGATGTCCTGCCGACGATCCATTCCATCGCAGGCATCGATCTGGAACGCAAAGTTGATGGCATGGACCTTTCACAGCTCCTCGTAGGAGGCGAAGGCACCAATCGCGAACATGTGCTGATCAACTACGGCCGAGGCTTCTTTGTCCGTGACAAGCGTTTCCGCCTGAATCAAAACGGCAAACTCTATGATATATCCGTCGCCTCGGACGCAACGCGCTACAGCGAGGCGGTGACGACTGACCCGACGCACACGGCCGATCGAGCGCGCCTGCAAGGAATTCTCGATGACTTCATGGCGATCGATGCGGAGTACGACCACTCGTTCAGCGACCAGCAGAAGGCGAAACGCGTCAAGAAAACGCAGTAAACGAACTCCCACCCGCGCAGCGCCGCACGATCCGGTCGCCAGAGACGGCTATTGTGCAACTGGCTATAGCCAATTGCCGGCCGAAGAGCATGCGAAGCGAGTCGCTCGAAAACAGCAAGACACCAGTGCCTTCGGCATTTGGATTGTCAATTCGAGGCCCGACGAGAGAAAAATAGCGGCAGAGGGACTCGAACCCCCGACACGCGGATTATGATTCCGCTGCTCTAACCAGCTGAGCTATGCCGCCGCATTGCGTTTTGCGGGTTTTTTGGATCGGTCGAAAACGTGACGACCCCCGATCCGACCCCCGCTACGCAATTCCTGTGGTCCGTACGTGACCACGGGCGAAAGGATACTCGTACCCATGAGCCACCGAAAGACCGGTCAAAACACGGCCAAATCTGGAATTTCTAACGGGACAATGCCAAAACGAGCATCTCTCGCTTCAACAGGCATCCGACGCGCGATGGGGTCGGAGCCTCCAAGGTTTTCGGGTAGCACTTCCGCCGAGAATCAACCGAATAACAGTCAGCACCCGGAGAGCGTGTCAATCACCACGAGATGTATGGTGTCCTAAGTTCCGCCGCGGAGTTAGGTGACACCAGACTCAACGACCACGCTGCTGGGCTCGGGCTCGTAAGGCAACGCGAGGGTGTGGGCAACTCGCCCAAATGAAGTGATGAGTTTCTTGCAGCCGCTGGCAAAGAGTTGGGGCGGGGTGGGATCAGACCGTGCCAGTCCGGACGTTCTTCTCATCGTTCAGAGTCGAATCATCTTTGTGGTGGTGCGTATGGATTCTTCCGCTCGGCCCTAACACGGCTCCCGACTGCAAGCGATTCACCATCATCCTCCGGCGCGAATTCGTGATCGCGCGTCAGCAGCAGACGGATGCCGCCGTGGATGTGTCCAACGAGGAGCCCGATCAGAATCCCGAATCCCCCAAGTCCACCAACAATCTCATGCATGTAGTACTGACGATTGTCAGCTAGAAGTGCTCCTGCCGCGGCTCCGATCGAATAAAGGCCCGTCACCCACCAGCGGATAGGGCCTCCCTGGATTCGTTTACGCTCGTCATTTTTGGAGATGGCCTGATGCAGCAGTGTCGCAATTCCAAAGATCAACGTCGCCATGGCGAGAGCTCCGCCGATTACGGAAAGCCGATCATCGATGGTTAACGGTGTGATTGGCATCGGCTCTTCCATCAGCGAAGGGCACTGACAAACCTGTATGGGGCTCGATTCTCAACAGCCAGCCAAGTCGTCCTTGCGTTTCGCCCGGAATGATGCGAGACACGACACGTCACTGGATTCGGATACGACCCAGGACCGTCGACACCTCGCTGGAAGGTACGCGACTAAATGTGGACTCCGTGACGGAAATGACCAAGACGCCGTCGCGAAGCTGCGTGAACAGAAACTTCCCTCGCTCGTGATCGTGAAGGTAGGAAAATACCTTGTACACTCGCCCATTGATGGTCTGCGATGCGGTCGAAGGCGAGATGAGTAGATCCTCCGATAGTGAATCCACCACGATATCGTACTGAAGCTGCGCTAAGTCCAACGCGTTGCCTTGCTCCACCATTGAAAGCTGAACAGTCGATCGACTCATCGGCGACAACGCGGAAGATTCAACGTGTTCAAGACGGAGAATACTTGGATGCCTCAGTGATCGATCCCAACGTTCGCTGAAGAAGCCATCGACATCTTGAAACCTTGGCGGCGACTGAAAGTCATCGCCGACAATGGACCACTCCGGTGGAACCGAGATCGAGATACCTTCCGGCAACGCGACCACGCGGTTCCGACCAACGGTTTGGATCTTCGAGTCGATTATTCCATCGGCTCGAACCATCATTGACAGACCGAAACTAACGAGAGCGAGGATCAAGTAGCGCATTGGAGACTCCATGAGATTAGCGCCTTTGCTGGGAACATCGACGCAGGCTAGGCGTAGGCTGAATACGAAGCTATGACGATCGTGGGATCCCGAGTGGAATCCATTATCGATATCGAATTGGCGGGTGCTTTCGTAGCGTTGATGCGAGAAGCAATGAGCACTTTGGACGCGATGCCCTATGCAGCCAGAATAGCCGATGTCGCGGTTTGTCGCGTCGGCAATTCAGTGGATCCTGGAATTCCTGAAGGTACGATTTGGCGCGGATCACGTTGGCCGCCATCGGGCATGCGGCAGCGTGCGAATCATTTCGAATCGGAGTAGCCCCAGATCACTCGCTGCCGATGCCATCAGAGATGGCAGCAGGCTCTGCGGGAAGGCGGGACCGCCACGGATATCTTGGTTGGCGTGCGTCGAAGGGTGTCCCTGGCGGGCGGAGGGACTAGCCGGCCGCAAGCATTCGAATAAACGATTCGGAAACGTTTCGGACACCAGCGTCATGCCCAAGAAAATTCCGCTACGGGGTCTTACCCACGAGATTCCCGGATGGACCGAACATCTTCGGTGATTCGCTCGCGGACTTTGCTGGTGTCCTTTAGCTCTTCGGCGCAGTCTGGAAAGCTCTCGTGCACCCAGTCGCGATTTTGATCGGTTTGGAACATCGGCCTGCGCCGTGAGCCAGGATGATCACCTTGACCGCAACGTTTACTATCTCCTTTTCCTCGCGGCTCGGTCGTGGGTTCTCAATAGGGCGGTTGGCCACCTGCGTGTGTATTGGGTCCATCTGCCTGCGTTCCGGCCAGCCGCCGTTGGATCGCCAAGGGCGTACCGATGCATAGTAAATTTGGCACGGTGATCTTGACCCGCGATGCTGCCTGGCCATGCGTTCGGAAGACACTCGAGGAGCACACGAGTGGTAGCAGGAGGGCGAACGTAACTGATTGAATTCGGTTATGCCTGAGCGACGCAGCGATCTGCTTTCTCTAGCGACTGAAGCAATTTCACCGACAACAGCCTCGATGCGAACACTCATTGCAAAGGGCGACGGTTCTGGCAAAGAAAAACGCAAACGCGGAGACGCGAAGGACGGAATTCCTCTGCGTCTCTCCACCTCTCGCGACTCTGCGTCAACTTTTTCTGACTTTGTTTGGCCAACCCGCGACCGCATGGCAATTCACTAGCGGCCAGACATCACGCATCGCCGTTCACCAAATCGAGTCCGCTATGAGATTTCTCGCTCCAGTTTTCCTAATCCTGCTCGCAAGCATGACGCTGACGCAATCCAATGCTGGTGACACCGATCTCGATCGCATCGATGCGGCTGCTGCGATGCTCGGCTCGATTCGAAGCTGGATGAGCAACGAGCCTGAGGCCGCAATCCATGCATTCCAGCAACACGCAGCGATCAATGATTTTGTTCTGCGTCAGCGCGGGGCGTATGGCCTCACTTCCGGAGGCCGCCTTCAGGATCGAATGGCGCAAATCGATTCCGGGCTCGAATCCTGGGATGACGCGGTCCAGCGTTTTCAACTTGAAGCGCCGAAGCAAATCGCAACTGAGCTCAGGCGACAGAGTAACGCGGTTGCCCGATATAAGAAATCAAAATCACCGCGGCCGAGCAGTTTTGCCTACATTCCCAAGACCGTCTGGAAAACGCGCGACAAGTTGGATGTGTTGACCGCGTCTGGTTTCGACACAGCGGATCTCGTTGCAGAGCAAGAGCGGGTGCAGCAGGAAGTACTAGCTCTGGTCGCCTCGATGGATGTCGAGCAGCTTGCAAAGAGTAACGGGAGTGTTCGTGATCGCTACCGCCGCGACGATCGCGCATCCATCGAAGCCTTTGTCGAGCAGCAATGGTCTCGAGCGCATCCCGACCTACCGGCGACAGAGTTGATCATGCCATCGCAATCCTGGTCGAAAACCTACTCAGCTCAGGTGGATCCAAAGACAGGCAGCGTCTCATCGTTCGAAGTCGCGCGAATGACGATCTACGTAGCGACCTCCAAGTCAGACACCGTTCGAAGACTGCATCCGATGCGACTGCGGCGGACAGCAAAAGGAATCATGGTGATTCCAACTAACGAATTCATATTCGATGTGCTGAAAAAATAGCTGGCAATCGGTACAGCCAAATTAACATTGTTTCCCACTGTCCTGGAACGATCATGCCGTTACCTGATTTCACAGAAGCGACCATTTGGACTCGCCTGATGGCGGCGACCCTCACGTTCGTCGTACTTGCAGGCTCAGCCGCCGCCGTCGTCGTCTTTGCTATGATGCTGGTGTTGTTCTCGACCGACGGTGCTAGCGGCAGTCAGTTCAACAACGTTTCGCTTTCTCGAGCAGTTTGGGGCGTCGCGTTATCGCTAAGTGTGGCCGTTGTCTTGCCACCGTTGATGCTCTTGTTCAAGGCGTCACCCGTTCACAGTCTGGTGCCCGCGGGAGTAGGGTTTGTTTTGGCGGGCTTGGTGACGCTGTGGTTTGTAATCATGAATGTGGGAGGCCAGACAGGTGGATGATGAGTCGGTGCAGTTGGTGCATCGCTGGAAAGATGGCGACGAGATCGCCGCGAGCGAAATCTATGACCGCTATGTCTCTCGGCTGATCGCGCTAGCCGGAAGTCGAATCTCGCCCAAGCTGGTCAGGCGCGTCGAAGCGGAAGATGTCGTCCAGTCCGTCTATCGCAGCTTCTTTGCACGTAGCGGTGACGAACGATTGAGGGTTGAGCAAAGCGGACAACTCTGGGGCTTGCTGGCCGCGATCACCGTCAACAAAGTGCGAGCCAAAGCTCGTTTTCATGCGGCCGACAAACGCGATGTAGGATCGGAAGCAAGCATCCAATCGAGCGTCAGTTGTTTTGGGCTGGAACCAACTGACCTCGCTCGAGAGCCGACCGCAGACGAAGCCGCTGAGTTGGCGGAGCTGTATCGTGATGTCGCCGAATCGCTAAGCTCGCTTGGAAAGCAAGTCTTTTATTTGTATCTCGAGAATGAATCGGTGGAGAATATCGCGAAGCAGGTTCGTCGATCCACACGAACAGTGCGGAGAGAATTGGAGACGATTCGAAAGACGCTTTCGGAAGCCTTAGCGAGTGCGCACCACTGATGGGAGGAGGTGACGCAGAGACGCGAGAGACGGGGAGACGCAGAGGAGCTGGACGCGGTGTGCCTAACCATCTTGGATCCAATCTTTGCGTCTCTCCGACTCCCCGTCTCTGCGTTGTCTGTCCTCCGCATAGGGCGCCCCGCCTATGAACAAAATTGCTGACGAATATGAAAGCTGGTTCTCGGAAGGCCATCGCAATGTTGTTGAATTTGTTGCCGGTCGCGAATTGTCAGAGGACGATCTTGAGGAGTGTTTGTTTACAGACCTCCACTTGAAGCATCTGGCGAATGAGCCGTTGGAGGTTGGACGCTACGCCGAGCAGTTTCCAAGTGTTGCGGCCAACCATGAGCTACAAATTGATCTGTGGCTGGAGGCTTTTGGTTATCTGGAAGAGACCGCGTCCGAAACAGCTTCCATTCGGAACGACTTTCTTGAATCGATCCCGTCGAGTATTCGAGAGCAAGTCGAAATTCAACTCGCGTCCGAGCAATCACGCGGCCAATCGCCCGCAAGCGACATGCTGCCCGTCGTTCCTCGCTACCAGATAGAGGATGAAATCGGCCGTGGTTCCTTTGGCGTTGTCTACAGAGCCTGGGACAAGCAGTTGGAGCGTCCCGTGGCCTTGAAGGTTCTTCATTCGCAGTCAACGCAGTCCAATGAAGACCTGTTCGCGGAGGCTCGCTTGGTGGCGAAGCTGGATGTGCCGGGAATCGTCTCCGTATACGACTGCGGGGTTGAAACGGGTGGACGATCCTTCTTTGTCACGGCGTTCCTTGACGGCGTCGATCTGCAGCAGTGGATTGAATCCGTTGATCAGGATGATTGGACGCGCACGTGCTGGCTCTTCATGCGACTCTGCGAATCATTGGCGATCGCGCACGCGGCGGGGATCGTTCATCGCGACATCAAGCCAAGTAACATCATCGTTCGTCAAGGTGACGATCCTTGCTTGCTTGACTTTGGTTTGGCGATTGGCGGGCCGAACACTGGACGCGAAGGGGAATTGGTTGGCACACCGGCTTACATGAGTCCAGAGCAAGCACGTGGTGAAGGTCATTGGGTCGATGCTCGGAGTGACATCTTCTCTGTCGGCATCCTGTTGATCGAAACGCTCTCGGGGAAGCGGCCATGGCAAGCCAAGTCGTCGAAAGAACTGCTCAAAGAGATTTCGATTGGCCAGCCTCTTCCTGTGCGAAGATTGAATGATCGTGTGCCAACCGCCTTGGAAAGCATCTGTAACAAGGCCACGGCGAAGGCGATGTCGCAGCGGTATCAGTCGATTAGCAGGTTTGCTGACGACCTGCGATGGTTCATCGATCAAGGAAGAAATTCCGGGCCGACCGATTCGAACAAGCAAACACTGCTTCCGTCACGTGGCCTGCGACCTTACACGTCGGATGACGCGCAAGAGTATTGGCAACTGATTCCCGATCAACGAAATGCTCGCGGAGTGCCTGATGCCGTTCAGTGGTGGTTGGATCACATCGAAGAAGCAACACGTGGCGTGCTGGTTCTATATGGTCCAAGTGGCAGCGGAAAAAGTTCGCTTCTGCACGCGGGGGTGCTCCCATTTCTCGATTCGAGTCGAACGCAGTGCGTGACCGTGGACGCATCCGAGTGGGTGGATGCTGGCTCGATGTGCAAACAGTTGGCGAAAATCACATCGTTTGAATCACGAGAGTCCGACCTTGTGAGTCTTTGCCAAACACTACGCGAACTTCGGGATCGTCGCGTCGTGGTCGTGTTGGATCAGTTTGAGCAAGTGCTCGCTTGGTCCAACCGGAGTGAACAAGAGCAAGTTCGACTGGCAATGCGCCAGGCCGACGGCAAACAGCTTCAATTCGTCCTGGTCGTCCGCGATGAGTTTTGGTCGGCCATCAGTTCTTGGATGCAAAATCTCGACGCTCCTCTGCGCGATGGTCGCAACGCCATGGGACTCGAGCGTTTTCATCGTGGTCACGCGAAGAAGGTTCTGCAAGTCTGGGCCGATGCAGCGGGAAAGACGGAATTGAATGATGGCTTTCTCGATCAGGCAATGGATTTGATTGAAGTCGGTGGACGAATCGATCCTGTTCGTCTTGCTTTACTTGCAACCGTGCTCGGTGAAGGCGATTGGAGTTCAGCTCGGCTTCGCGAGCTAACGAAGACTGGATCACTCAGTGGATACTACTTGGATTCTGTGCTGGGAGACTCAATGTCCCAAGCGACGAAGCGGTTGAGTGGAACGGCGCGAGCGTTGCTGCGATGCTTGACTCCACAATCGGGGCTAATTCGAGGCCCGGCGCGATCGTCCGGCGATTTGCAAGCAGCCTTGATTGCCGATGGCCAAAGTCTGTCCAAACCGCAATTCGATGATCTGATTGACTTGCTGGATCGACAGCTTCACCTCATAACGCCAACGGAAAGCGCGTCGACGACGATTCATTATCAACTTCCACACGACTTCTTGGTTCCCGAACTTCGACGTTGGTTGGATGCTTCGGACATCAAAACAGCCAAGGGTCGGGCATCCGTGGACCTTCGTGTAGCAACCGAGCGCTGGACGGATGATCGGCACCATGGGCGTCTCGCTGGGCCGGTCGATTGTGTCCGATTCGGTTTAGTGACACGGCCCAGCAATCAACGGCAGCGTGACTTTGTGAAGCAATCGGCACGCAAGCATCTACGCCGCGGAATCGCGTTCGTGGCAGTGGCCGCTCTGTTGCTCGCTGGTTTTCAGTATTTGCTTTTGCGATCGGGAAGTGACGCGATTGTGCAGAGGCTGATCACGAGCAGCGTTGACCGCCTGCCAGAGTCCATTTCTGAGACACGGCGTCATCGCTCGTGGACACGGCGCACGCTCTTGAAAAAACTCGCCAGCGCTGAGCAAGGTGACGACTCAGATCTGAAAGATCGAATCTCGCTCGCATTGTTGGATGAAAACGCAAGCCATGCTCGTTATTTGGCCGAGCGATCACTGGACGTGACTTCGCCCATGCGTTTGTTCATCGCAATGCAGATGAAGGCGGATCTTAACGATGAGGACCGACGCGCGGTGACGGATTACCTGGCCGCCATCGTGACCGATGACGCTGCTCCCGCGTCGCGCCGACTCAACGCCGCCATCGTTCTGGGCCAGTTGGAACCCAGACATTCCGTCTGGGAGATCGCCAGCCCCGATATTTGTCAGATGCTTGTGGAAGCAAACCCCATCGACCTAGGCCGGCTGAAAGGCGGGCTCTTTCCGATTCGCGAACAGTTGGTCGAAGGCCTTCGGTCCATCCGAACGCAGGACGAACTGGCAACCAATCGTACCGCGACGTTCCTATTGGCCGAGTTTGCCGCAGACGACTCCGAAGCTTTGGTTAAGTTGCTTGAAAACTCGTCGCTATCGGAACTGAGCGGGATCGTGCCAGCGGTTGGGAAGGCTGACGGGGACATCAACGCTGTTTTGAAAGCCAGATTCGAAGAACGACTAACAGCTCTCGAGGAAGCCGTTTCGTCGATCGAGTCAACCGATCCGAGATCGATTCCCGCCGCTAGGTTGACGGCAATGAGCTCGCTTCGAGCGAGGCTGTCGCGTCAGATAGGTAGTCTGGGCGCAGGGTTGATGTGGCGCGCCGAAGGCAATTTGTTGCTGCCACATCTTCGCATGAGCGATGATCCAAGCGTTCGTAGCTACCTGATCGAGTGCTACGCCTCGAGTCGTGGCCCTGCCGATCCGGTCGTCGAGCTGTTGTTGGATGGAAGTCAGGATGCACCGAGTGTGGATCCGGAGCTTTCCCCAGATGTCGCTGCTGCTCTCTTGCTAACGCTGGGCAGCTTGCCGGCGTTGAGCCAGGTGCCTGACTCCGTTCGTTCGTTGGCAAACAAGCTCTATCGAAACACCGAACACCTCGAGTTACACGCATCGGCGGAGTGGTTCCTGAAGAAGCAGGGTCGAGGCTATGAGATCGCTGAAGCCGATTTCAACGAGGCAATCGGTTATCGAACCATCGAAGGTCAGTTCATGGTTCGGATTCCAGGAGAGCTGTCTGCCACGGTTGGATCATCGCCGTTAGATCAGAACCGCTTGTCGAATGAAGAACGGCATCAGATTGATATCCCTGCCGAGATCTATTTCAGTCGGCGGGAACTTACGATTGAGCAATTCGAACGTTTCCGTAAGGCACGGGGCCAGCTGGCATCATCTGCCAATCGGAAATCTCGAGGCGATGCGACGGGACGCGTGAACTTCTTTGACGCTGCGGCCTATTGCAATTGGTTGTGCGAACAAGAAGGGATCCCTGAACATCAATGGTGTTATTTGCCCAACGAGGACGGAGACTTCGCGCCGGGCATGCAAGTCGTTGAGGATCACTTGCAACGCTCTGGATACCAGATTCCGACTCCGGACCTGTGGGAATACGCTTGTCGTGGCGGGAGCAGCACTCCGCGACCTTACGGGTACGGCACGGAACTGAGTAGTTCGTTTATTCGTTGGATGGGAACGCGACAGGGCACGCACAAGCAAGGCGATCACCGTAAACCGAATGGATTTGGTTTGTTCGACGTGCTGGGCGATAGTGCAGAGTGGAGCGTTGGTTTGGTGGACCGCCGTCCAATGAATTTTCGGGCGCCTGAAGGATTCGGTCCTGGAGTTTCCAATCCGCGACGGCCACCCCCGCGACTTCCCGGGGGTGAAAACGGACCGGGCCCAATGAACGAAAGACGTCCCGGTTTGGCGTTCGGTGGCGGTCCGTCTTTGATCGATGCCGCTGGGAAGATCATCCGCCAAAACAGCCAGTTTGTGATTCTGGGTGGAGCCTTCGATTCGCCTGCTCACAAGACGCGATCGTCTGATCGCTCGATTATCAGTCCGCCTTACACGAACAAACCAGTAACGCTGAGGCTGATGCGGATTGTCAGGTGATGGAAAGGAAACGCAGAGGCGGGGAGACGCAGGGACGCGGAGAGGAGTCTTCAGCTTCCACATTTTTCTCTCCGTCTCTGGCGACTCTGCGTCAACTTTCTCCCAAAGGACTCCACCATGAAAGAAAACGCCATCAGCAAGATCGTCCTGAACTCCGCGATCGAAGTGCATCGCACGCTTGGTGGACCTGGCTTGTTGGAATCCGTCTATGAAGAGGCACTGGCCTGGGAGCTGAAAGCGGCTGGTCTCATCGTTTCGCGACAACGTGAAGTGCCGATTCGCTACAAGGGACATCGCCTGGCGACTCCACTTCGCCTGGACCTTCTGATCAATGACCTTTTCATCGTGGAGTGCAAAGCGACGGCACGGTACAGCGAGATTTTCGAGGCACAGACTCTGACCTATTTGAGGTTAATGGAGCTAAAGCTTGGATTGGTGGTGAACTTTGGAGAACGGATGGTGAAGAACGGGTTCCACCGGGTAGTAAACGGCCTTTGAGAAATGCAACGCAGAGGCGGGGAGACGCAAGGTCGCAGAGAACTCTATTTATTATCTACACCCGCCCCTACTCTGCGACTCCCCGTCTCTGGCGACTCTGCGTCAACTTTCTCCCAAATCACATGACCATTCCCGTCGATCATCGCAATTAACCAACAGACCAAATCAACCATTGTCTGCTGGAAACCTGTGATGAGACGACGCGACCGACGAGTCAAACGAATCCACTCTCTGGAAACTCTTGAGAAACGCAACCTGCTGTTTGCTCCGATCGAGCAAGCGACCTTGCTCAGTGGGCTCGAAACGCTTGCTGAGACGCTCGATCAGGTGGAAACCCACGCCGAATATGCCGAAGCGGTGCCGGGACTGAAGTCATCGGCCGGCCAAATCGCCGATTTTTCGCAGGCCGTGCGTGGCGGTTTGATCGAACCGCTGTCTGGCCTGCTAACTTCAGCAGACGATGTCGATCTCACAGACATCACCTCGCTTCTCGATGGGTATTCGCAATCACTTGATGGCAGCGTGATTGATGTCTTGGTCGGCTCGGTCGATTCCACTCAGATCAATGAGGCGAGCGGTGCCTCGATCGAAATCACGGCTACGATTCAGCAGACGCGAACGGTCCAAGAGCAGTTTGATGGTCTCGATGGCTTCGGCTGGATTGGATGGGAGGATAGTCCCTCTTTGGAAGTCACCGGCACATCCGAGATGACAATCACCGTTGGTGTGGACCTGGTCAGCGAACAATTCTTTGCAAAGCTTGGAGAGCTATCCACGAACCTGACGGCCAGCACGGCGGACCTCGATACATCGCTGAACGTGGGTCCGGTTTCAGCAAGCGTCAACGACGGTACCGTGGACCTTGTAGCCACGCTCGTTACCGACTTCGGCGATACGATTCTCACGACGAACGACCTTCAAGGCACCTCGCTAGATACTCTAATCTCGGTTGAGGCATCTGGTTCGCTCGACGCGGAACTGCCAACGAGTTTCGAGATCGGCGATTACTCGGCAAGTGAAATGATCTCCTGGCAAGACTCACTCGCCTTCGACGGAGTGACGGAGGCTCCCACATTTTCCGAGACGGGTGACCTGATCGCCGCCGTACGAATCGACCAAGACGATCTGCTTGGTTTCTTCTCTCAGATCGGAACCAAGCTCGACGAGTTACTTGCCGGCGACTTGCCCAACTTCAGTCAAGACTTCTTGCCATGGGTCGATGGACTTCAGTTGCCTGATATGTCAGAAGTTTCCACCAAGATCCAAAACTTTGTCAACGATGGCCTGAGCGATGATGAGAACCGACCCAGCTTTCAAACATTCGAAGACGTGCGTCTGCAAATCCAGGAATGGACGGGACGTGACACGCTGCTGAGTTATCTGCCGGACTCGTCGGAGCTGACCTACGCTTTCGAGATTCCGGCGGCGTTCGACTCCAATTTGATTTCGATGAGTGTGGACGAGGACTTTGGTGCGATCGCAGGAGTGGATGTCACGGGAACCGTCGACGCGGCCGGCGAGTTCGTGTTGTCGGGTGTCTTTGGCGTCGATTTAACGGAGCTTGCCGAAGATACGACACCGGACGACATCAGCGACGACGACAGTTGGGCGGATCACTTCTTTGTGGATGATCTTGAACTCGCCGCGTCCATCGAAGTGGCTTCCGATTCAGCGTCCGCGTCTGCGAACTTTGGGTTCGTCGGCATTGCGATCGGCGACGTCGGCCTGTCTGCGAGCGCTGCAGCCTCGATTGCGTTTGCGAATGATCAAACGACTGACGGCCGCATCTCTTTCAAGCGTCTCAGTGAAGCGGTCGTCTCCGATCCATCTTCGCTGGTGGAGTCCTCATCGCTTTCCGGCGATGCAAAGGTGTCGCTCCGTGAGATGTCGGCCGCCGGTATCCCCGGACTCGAAATGGACGGCGGCGAGATCACGATCACGTTCGCTGACCTATCCGACACGGATAGCTTCTCGGTCGATGTCAACGAACCACTTCGCAACCTCAACGCGCTCTCCGCTGTGACCTTGGATCAATGGGTCGATCTGGCCGGTGATGTCATCTCGATGGTGGACGACCTGACGGCGGAAAGCCGCTGGGATCGTGAGTTACCCGGCATCGGCCAGAGCGTCAACGACATGATCGACCACGCTTCGAAACTGCAGCAGGCCGTCGACTCGCTTTTGGAAACCGATGAAGCAACGATTCAAGAACTTGGCAAACGTTTTGAGTTACTCTTGGAAGAGGCCTTGGATCTAAACCCCGACTTGCTGGACGTCAGCCTCAACTGGCACGACAACGCGTTGGGCATGCTTGTTCAGTACAACGGCGAGATTTCGGAATCCATTCCGCTTTCGCTGGACATGGCAGAACTGATTGCGGCTTCATCGGATGACTCCAGTGCGTTCGATCTGTTAGGCGATCTGGTTGACGTGGGAGGTTCGACGCAAATCAACGTCATCGGTTCGTTTGATTCAACGCTCAGCTTCGGAATCGATGTTGCGGACATGCTCGATGGCTCTTCCGCAACTCCAGAATTCTTCGTCGATGACAACAGTGGCGTGAACGCGGAACTCGAAATCACGGCCGCGGATATTGATGCATCGATTGCACTTGGGCCGCTTGGCTTGTTTGTCGTCGACGGCACATTGACCATCAATGCGGACGGTGACGCGAATACGACCGACCCGGCACAGTTCTCGGCAGGTCTGGCTGACGTCGCGGAGAGCCGATACTCCATCGACGATATTGCATCACTCGATTCGGTTGATGTCGAAACCGTCTTCGAAGCCGGTGCATCGATTGTCTTGCCGATCTACTTTCCAACCGTCAACGATCCGGTTGGCGGCAGCACCACAGATAACGCCAATGCGATCATCGTCGGCATTGGAAACGTCGCTGGACTCTTCAATGAAGAAGATCCTGAAGTCACATTGCAGGCACCCGATGTCAACTCGCTAGTTGATGACTTCGACCCGCTTGACGACGGTTTGCGAATTCTCGCTGACGGGTTGGATGCTCTGCTGCAACGCATTGAAGATATGCTGCGTGAGAGAGTGCTCAACCAAAACCTTCCCATTGTCGGTGAGAGACTGGAATCAGCGGCGGACTTTTTGAAAGGGGTTCGTGAAGACGCCCTGCCGATTCTTCGCGACCAGTTGCAGCCACAGCAGCTTGTCGACGAGGTCAAGTCGGTGCTTCACAACGCCCTCGGAGGTGTCATGCGGCTGAGTGACATCAATGGCGATGCCGTTGTTGATCACCGTGATGTCGCTCTGGTGGTCGATTCGTCGACTGGTGAAGCGAGACTGAAACTGTCGCTCGGTGACTCCTATGTGGCAGACGCTGGAATCGGCTTCGACCTGGGTTTGCCGGGCATCGGACTCGATTTGGAAGGCGATGTTGCCGCAACCCTCGATTGGTCCATCGACGTTGGCATCGGGGTCAACTCGACGGATGGCTTCTATGTGGACGTCACAGATGTCAACGAGATCGAACTGAATGTTGACGTCACGATTCCGGATGCGGCCCTGACAGGAACGCTTGGCTTGTTCCAAGTGCAAGTCATCGATCGGGGATCGAGTTTGGCGGGACAGTTCGATGTCGATCTGAAAGAGCCTTCGGGTGATGGAAAGCTGACCATGGCGGAACTGATCAGCGGTGAATCATCGCTCGATCAACTCGTGGATGCCTCGCTGTCTGGCAACGCAAGCGTCGAACTCGGGATCATTGCGGGAACAACGTTCGTTGCCTTGCCGGAACTGCACGGAGACTTCTCGCTCGAGTGGGCCTTTGACGGCACGAACTTGGCAGGCAGTGTCCAGCGGCTGGCAATCGAGAACATTGAGCTCGACTTAGGCTCCTTCGTTTCCGGTTTTGCCGGCGACATTCTCGGCCGAGTGCAGTCAGTACTCGAGCCGATTCAACCAATCGTCGACATCCTGACCGAGCCAATTCCAGTCGCCAATGATTTGGATTTCTTGGTCGACACGTTCGCCGATGCCACGGCACCCTACGATGCCGTGAACCTATTGGATCTCGCTTCCTTGCTCGGTAACGTCGATGTCGAGATGCTCGATGCGATTGTTCAAATCGTCGACATCGCGAACTCCATTCCAACCCCGGTCGCGGGGCAATCCGTCATGATTCCGCTCGGCGAATTGATCATCGTTGGCAGCGCCACCGATCCAAACACGGTGTCCACCGATGACGCGGCGATCAATGAGACTGACATCGTCGACGAGCTATCCAGATATAGCGGCAGTGACCAGCAAGAGCAGTTCGCACAGGAGTCCTCCAGTTTCATCAACAAGATGACATCGATCACGGGAGGCGGGTTTCAGTTTCCGATTCTCGACAACCCCGCCAGTTTGATTGGCGTGCTGCTTGGCAAGGATGCAACGCTATTTGCTTACCAAACACCTAAGCTGGCTGCTGACTTTGCGATGGGAGTCACCATCCCGATCACAGGTCCGCTGGCGATTGAATTGGTCGGTGGCATTGGCGTCGATGCTCAATTCTCATTCGGCTACGACACGCTTGGATTACGAAACTTCATCGAGTCCAAAGACGCCGTCGACTTGGCTGATGGATTCTTCATTAGCGACCGGGAGAATGCCGATGGCACGGGAGCCGACGTAGCCGAACTGAATTTGCGGGGTAGCTTGGAAGCGTTTGCCTCTCTCACAGCCGGCGTCGCCAGTGCTTCGATCGGCGGAGGGATCTATGCAACCGTCGGAGCCAATCTGAATGACAACGACGCTGATGGCAAAGTCCGACTCAATGAGTTCGTTGGCAATCTGCCGCTGTGTGCGTTCGACTTCGCTGGTTCGCTGTCGGCTGGACTAAGGATGAAAGCCCAAGTGCTGGGCGTTCCCTTCAGCCAGAACATCGCGACGGTGAAGCTTCTGGAGTTTTCATCGAGTTGCAGTGCGGCTCAAGATTTGGCATTGGGTGAGATCGACGGTGATGGTGTCTACACGCTGTTCGTCGGTGACAAAGCGGATCAGCGAGAAGTCGGCCAAGGCATCGTCGATGAGTCTGTGACATTCTCGACCGTTCTCGATGTCGACGGAAACGAAGCGGTTGAAGTCAGCGGGTTTGGCGTCACCGAAACGGTTCGCGACGTGACGAAGATTGTTGCTCGGGCCGGGGACGGCAACGATTCGTTAGTCGTTGTTGGATCACTCAGCGTGCCCGTCGAGTTCCATGGCGAACAAGGCAACGATGAGTTGGTCGGCGGGGCGGGTGAAGATGAGCTTCGCGGCGGCGGTGATGACGACTTGATTCAAGGCGGCGGCGGAAACGACACGATCTTCGGCGGTGCCGGGACCAACACTTTGGAAGGTGGCGATGGGAACGACACGATCATTGGCGGTGATCGCGATGACTTCATCGAAGGTGGCTCCGGAGACGACTCCATCAACGCTGGTGCCGGCCACGATACCATTCTGGGCGGGGAAGGCATGGACCAGGTCGATGCGGGAGACGGCAACGATGTCGTCTACGGTGGACTTGGCGTAGACATCATCCATGGCGGGGGCGGTGATGATTCGCTTGATGGTGGCGAGGGAGATGACTCTCTCAATGGCCAGTCAGGACTCGACACGTTGTACGGACGAGCCGGCAATGACTTTCTCGATGGTGGCGACGGCTCCGATACACTCTATGGCAATGCAGGTGACGACATTGCCATCGGTGGCTATCAACCGGATCGTCTGTTCGGCGGCGAAGGCGACGACATTCTGATCGGCGGTAATCAGCTTCCGATCGATGGACCTGACAACAGTGATGATGTCCTAGCCGGCAACGATGGCGACGACATCATGATTGGCGACGACGGTGCAATCATCGACTTCGACGGAACCAACTTCATCATTGATGTCATTGGGGGTGCCGGGAATGACACGATCGACGGGCACGCGGGCCGTGATTGGGCACACGGTGTTGGTGGCGACGACCTCATCTCCGGTGGTGATGGACATGATCATCTGATCGGCGGCGATGGTGCCGACCAGATCTTTGGCGATGAAGGCAGCGATTGGTTGGAAGGTGGTGACGGACCGGATCACATCTTTGGTCACGCCGGCGGTGATCTGATCGGCGGCGGACGCGGTGATGACTTTCTCGACGGCGGCGATGACGAAGATCAGATCTACGCTCACGAAACCGGCGGCCACGAACCTTGGTACGTCAGTCACGTCGATACAGAGGATGACGCCGCGAGCGATGTGATTTTTGGCCGAGACGGAACGGACGAGATCGTCGGTGGTGCTGGCGATGATTTTCTCGACGGTGGCTCTGGACGCGATGCGATCTTGGGTCGTGGCGGGGACGACACGATCGAGGGAGGTCTCGGTGACGATGACATTGATGCGTCCGAAGGCAACGACCTCGTGCTTGGTCAGTGGGGCAATGACAAGGTCTATATCTCCAATACCCCATTCAGACGCATCGACGGACAACACGGCGGCAAAGCGATCGCGGCTTCCCAACTGCCCAACACTTCAACGAACCAACTGGTCGTCAGCCGTGAAGGCGTCGACCTCTCGATGGTCGGCACCGATGTCCCAAACATCCTGAGTGACGTCAATCGAATCGACGCCTTGTTTGCCAGTGATTTCACAACGCATCTCGATCGTGAAACCATCCAGAAAATCACCGATTCCAGCGATACGCTGAGACTCGATCTCGCCGATGACGCGACGGCGACGCTCGATGGCAGTTGGACCGAGCAAACCGGCGAGATCATCGATGACCTCGCCTATCGCCGCCTGACCAACAACGGCGTCACGCTTCTGGTTCGTGACTTGCAACCGATGCACCGACAAGACAATCCGCACGATGTCAATGGTGATGGCGAGGTCTCAGCGTTGGACGCGCTGATCGTCGTCAATCAGTTAAACCGTTTAAGCAGTGTGTTGGTGGAAGCTTCACAACAGGTTGCGCTTACGCCAAACGCGGGAGTCGACTTAACGGATGTGAACGGCGACAACCGCATTTCCGCACTGGATGCTTTGCTGGTCATCAACCAACTCAACCGCCATGACTTGTCGGCGGACTCGAAGTCTATCGCCCCCGATCCAACGCCAGTTCAGCAGAGGATGAATACTTCGAAGGATGACCAACCACTCTCCGCCGCCGGCGAGCTGTTCTGAGTTCGTTGTCGTCGTTAGGAAGACCATATTGCACGCACTCTCGATTTAAGTGGAAATCGATGGAGTCCAATCTTCCAGACTGTAGTTTCTGGTAACTTTTCAGTCATCTACAGCATTGATGGCATGACACCCGTCTTCGCGTAACTTTCGAGTGCCTGCAGCATCGTGTCGAGTGGCTAGTTGTCCCGGATGCGTAGTGTTCGCAGCACAGGAGAACCGCAACTTCGATCGATCATGTAGGATACACTTTCGTCTCCCGCAAAGCACCATAGCTAATGGGCGTTCCCGCTGCCTCGCCAACCTGTTTCATCCCCGTGCAGCTTGCCGCTTTGAAGACTTTCTCGATCGATTGGTTTGCAAAAAGCGAACAGCAAGTCCGTCAAGCGATGCCACCTTTGAACCAAAATGATGACTTCAGCCAAGATCAATTCCCTAAAGCTGAATAGTTACTCCGTTCGCAATGCCTTCCGAAACACGTCGGCGAATCGAAGCCTTCTTGCCGGCTTTGCTCGGGATGATTCTTGCATTTTCGTTGGATCGCCAAGTAACTTAGCCCTGTAATCGACGTCGACTCGCTCAATCGGATCGGGCGCGATTGCGGATGGCCATCCCTGGGCAGGTGGGGACATTCACGCCGTCGCGAAATCCGGGAGGTCCCGCTTGGAACTGGAGAGCCGGCTTTTACCTGATCGCCATGGTCCCATGGCGTCAGCTCGCGAATCGGACTGGCCCCGGATCGCTCGTTGTTGGTATGACGCACGTCGTTTGAGGTTGGAACCGTCCCGTCCGTTTGATGCGCCCGCCAACAGGAATACCATGATCGTCCCTGCCCGCCTGGCTCGCTCTGTTTCTCTTCAGCTCATGCTCATCGGCCTTGCTGCATTGCTTGGCTCCGATCATGCCCATCGTGCTTTCGGTGATGAGGCAGCCGATGTCGAATCCGTCACCATTCGTCACCAGTTGGAACCGGGGCAGACGCTGCGATACCGCGTCACACACGTGGCCAAGACCAAGACACGCATGAACGGGTCCGAGGAAATCGCCAACGTCCACACGACCAGCACGCGTGCCTGGATGGTCGGTGACGCCGATGACCAGGAAATGACCTTTGATCACATTGTCGAGTCCGTCGCCATGACGCAACAGAGTGGCGATGCCGACGAGATTCGCTGGGATAGCACGTCCGGCGAAGAACCGCCGGACGTGTTCTCGGTGGTCGCGTCACAAATTGCCTCACCCCTGGCGACCGTCACGATCAACAAGCAAGGTCAAGAAGTGCGGCGCGAAGATCACGGTGGAACCAAAGCGTCATTGGGAATGGGCAAACTCGTCTTGGCGGTGCCGGCCACGCCCGTGAAGATTGGCGGCTCATGGGCGGTGCCGTCCGAAATTCAAGTTCGGACACCTGAAAGCGAAGTGAAAACGATCAAAGTGCGACAGCTGTTCACGCTCAAAAAAGTCAGTGCCGGAGTCGCAACGATTGCTATCAAGAGTGAACCGCTGACTCCAATTGATGATGAATCCGTGCGCGCCCAGGTCGTCCAACAACTGAGCAACGGAACGATGCGGTTCGATCTCGACAATGGCTACATGATCAGTAAGCAACTGGACTGGGATGAAACCGTCGTCGGATTTCAAGGTGCCAATAGCATGATGGAGTATCGGGCGAAGATGACCGAAGAGCTTTTACCAGAGGGTCCAGTCCAAACCGCGAGCCAGTCGAGCAAGACCCAGCGTTAAGTCGGGAACAGGTGATGGGTGCGACGCCGATGGTCCCAAAATATCCTTAGCGCCAGGCGTACCGAAGTCTTGAGCGAGACTCTGCATCGAGCAACCAGATCACTGAAGTGGCCAGTGCTGCTACCAGGGCAAACCACGGTGCCACCAATAGAGCGCCTGGCAAAATGGACAATGCGATTAGCCAACGATCCAGTTGATAACCGCAGGCGACCATGGCGATCCAGACACCCGCCATCACGACACCGTGCGACAGCATCGTCGCCAGAACGGCCCCGCTGAGCCCAAACGTCGGTAGCAAGGCCACGTTGAGAACGATGTTGCATATCAGTCCAACTCCCATCGCAATGGGAACCCATTTGCCTCGCTCCACGGTCCAAAGGTAGTTTTGGCCAATGGTGACCAGCGCTGACCAGGTACAGAAACAAAGAGCCATTGGCATCAATGAGAGACCATCGCTGTAGCGACCTTGTAAAAGAGATCCGAAGATCCAAGGCCCCAACCAGATGGCCACAGCACTCCCGCAGGTGAACACGACCGAGACGGCCAGCAAAGCATCACGCAGCCGAGTTTGAATGGATTCAACACGTTTCGACTCCCAGTCGGCGGCCAAGTACGGCATCATCACACCGCCGATCATCGTGCCGAGACTTAGCAATAGCATCGGGATGATGCGTCCACTGTGATACTGACCCACGGCAGACTGTCCGGACAGCGTCTTGCCCAGGCCTTCGTCGGGCATGAAGTGCAGAATCATGTATCGGTCGGAAAGCTCAAAGCAGTTCCCGATCAAATTCATCATCCAGAGAGCCGCTGCGTAGGGTGCCAGACGCCGAACCATCGCCCCAAAGGTGCACGACGCCACCGGATCGCTTGGCGAGGTGGCGTCCTGATCGACCATCGCCGCCGCCTGCCAACCCGTAATCAGCGTGAAGATGCCCGGCAAGATTGCGAGGCCGCACGATGCGGCGAACATCCACACGACACCCTCGAACGGACCGGCCCACATTAGCCACGTGATGCTCAACACCGTGAAGCCGACGCCCTGAATGAACTGCATCACCGAGACGACACGAACGCGTCGCAGCGACGTGCAGAGATCGCACACGAAGTTATAGGCAATCATCCCAACGACCGATGCGATCAAAGCGTTGATCAGGCCCACATGGGCCGGCTGCAAGAAGATGATCCAAGAGAACCAATCCTTCCAAACCAGCATCGCGACAACCGATGTCAGCGTGCATAGGACCGTCGCCCAAATCGTGCGGCGCACAAAAGCGGTAAGCGATCCGCGCCGACGATAGTGTTCGGTGAAACGAGGCAACGCCCCCGGAATCCCCAACAACAGGACCGGGGTGATCAGCGTGAAGAAGCCGAACGCCATCGACCATCGACCGACATCCGCATCGTCCATCAATCGGCAAAACGCCATCCCCCGAAAAAACCCGATGCCGCGACCCACAATGGTCATCAACAACATCATGACCATGCCTACGGCGAGCGTGTCGGTTTTCCAGCCGGAGGATCGCTTCGGTGCAGCGACCGCGGGCGCCGACGCGGAAACAGGTGGGCTCGAGCCCTGAGCGACAATAGACATGCGGATCGGATGGAAGACGGGCGAACAAGAGGCGACGACAGCGCAGGACTTCTTCAATATGGGACGTCAGTCCGTCAGGTATCGCGCATCGGTGCCGGTTCGGAGCTGAACCTACCACGGCATCCGTCAAGACACCGGTGAAGACGATCGCACCGATTGAATCGATTGGTTGACAGACTCGCGGAGGTGTGCTACCATGGTGGTACACCTGATGTCGGGCGGCTCGTCGGAGACCCAGTAACGATGTTTTTTTCCATCGATTCCTCGAGCGATGTCGCCGTCTACGAGCAGATTGTGCGGCAGGTACAGTTGGCCATCGCCGACGGGACGCTGGTGGGCGGCCAGATGTTGCCGAGCGTGCGTCAATTGGCCCGCGATCTGGCGCTCAACGCCAACACGGTCGCGCGAGCTTATCGCGACCTCCAGTCCACGGGTGTGATCGATGCCCAGCGTGGTCGCGGCATGACGGTGCGGCGTGACGCCGTCGATGCATGCCGGGTGCGCCGCGACGGGCTTGTCGATGAGGCCTTTCGACGCGCGATCGCGGACGCGATCGCCGGTGGCATGACGCCCGAACAACTCCGAGCGGCATTTGAAGACGCCCTTTCGGCGCTGCCGCCCAACGAACTCGCTGAACAAGGTGCCACCAATGAGTGAGATCATCCAGATCGAGCGTGTCTCAAAGCGATTCGGCGCCGTGGCGGCGCTGGATCAAATCAGTTTGAGCGTCCGACGTGGTGAAGTCTTCGCGTTATTGGGCGAAAACGGCGCCGGCAAGACCACGCTCCTTCGCATCCTCACCAGCTTCTTGGCGAGCGACGAAGGTCGAGCCACCATTCTGGGACTGGATTGCCAACGAGACGGCAATGCCATTCGACAGCGGATCGGCTACGTCAGTGACCAACCGCCGATGTATCAATGGATGACGGCTCCCGAAATCGGTTGGTTCGCAAGTGGTTTTTACGATGACGATTTCACATTTCGATATCACCAATCGATTCGCGAGTTCGACATTCCGATGTCGACGAAGATCGGCAAGATGAGCAAAGGCCAACGCGCGAAGGTGGCCCTTGCACTCGCGACCGCCCATGACCCGGAGTTGCTGATCCTTGACGAACCCACCAGCGGCTTGGACCCCATGGTGCGGAGGCAGTTTTTGGAATCGATGGTCGATCGTGCCGCGTCGGGGCGCTCGGTGTTGTTGTCGAGTCACCACATCCACGAGGTGGAACGTGTTGCCGACACCGTTGCCATCGTCCACCAAGGAAAGTTGCGACTGGTCGAGTCGCTCGAGGTGCTTCGGCAGCACACTCGCATCATCACCGCGACGATGGATGATGCGCTGGCGGAACCGCCAATGGTCGCTGGCACCGTCTTATGCCAAAGCCAGTCAGCGAAACAACATCGTTGGGTGGCGCATCGGCTCAGCGACGATTGGCACGTTCACTTTGAGTCGGAAGAAGGCGTCCGCCAGTACGATTCAAAGGTCCCCACACTCGAAGACATCTTCATTGCTGCCTGTCAGTCGACCTCCGTCGGCAACGAGCTGCCGCAGCAAACCATTGGTGGAGCAAATCGTGGTTAGCATCACCTTGGAGTCGACTTCGGACGCATTCGCCAAACGATTGCCTAATCGACCCAACGCGTGGCACTCGCTGTTGTGGAAAGACGCCAAATTGGCTTCGTCGGTCCTTCTGGCAGGAATCGCCGCGTCGGTCGCGTTTTATCTGCTCCTGTCACTATTCCGGCAGTTTGCATGGTCGCCTTCCGAGCAATCCACTAGCCAAGTGGTCGGTTTCGCGCTTTGGATATTGATGCCCAATTTGGTCGCGCTCGGTCTGCCACCCATGTTGATCGGTGGGGAGAATGACGAGCGAACATTCGACTGGTTGCGAACCCTCCCGGCGACATGGTGGCAAGTACTGGTTTCCAAAGTCGTCATGGCGATTGGTGTTTGGGCAATCGTTCTAGCTTTTTCGTCGTTGCTCTACATGCTGGCCGGTGGGCTATCAGCCACGATCGCGACCGGAACGAACACCCAAGACCTCTCGCTGACCAACTGGCGCAATTGGGCGGGATTGATCGGATACGGGCTCATGCTGTTGATGGTCGGGTTCCTCGCGTCAACGCTCGCGCGCAGCCCAGTTGCGTCGATCTTGATGGTATTCCCCATGATGATCGGTGTGATCTTGGTCGCGGATTGGCTACTTCAACCAACCCCGTCGTCACCGCCGACGACGGCACGCCTTGTGTTGGTTGGGACATCGTTGATCCTGGCGGTGTCGGGCGGGGTCTCGTGGCTTGCACGGCGACAATTGACCGTTCCGATACGCCGGCGATACGGTTTTCCCCGAACGACACGGACCGCATTCGCGCCCCGATCGGTTGACGACGTATCCTATCGCCCACGGCCTTCGCCGATGCGGGCGCTGCTGTGGCAGAGCCTGCGACAAAGCCGCTGGTTCATGATCGGATGGGTCGCAACGACGACGTTGGTTTTGGGCTCCATGACTTCGTTGACCCTATCGAGTGTCAATGCGCCAATTCCATTGATTTGGTTGTGCTTCGTTCAGTCACTCCTCGGTGCTTGGACCTTTCACGCCGATAGCCATCCATCGCACGTTGGCTTTTGTTACCAGCGTGGCATTAGTCGATCAAAGGTCTGGTTCACCCGAATTTTGCCATGCCTCTGCTTATCGGTTGTGATCGCGTTGGCCACCGCTGGCTGGGCGCGGTTGATTTGGGGCTGGGTGCTCGGCCGAGATCTGGCCATGGCGATCCTACTAGGCCATGTCATCATCTTTTTGATGGGTGTCGCGTCGTCCCTATGGGTGAGACGACGTTCGCTGGCGTTCTTCGCGGCACCGGCGTTGGCAACGATTTGGTCAGGCGTGATCATTCAGTTTCTCGTGCGATTCCCTTCGTATGCCTGGGCACTTTGGGTTCCATCGCTGGTGTGGGGGCTCGCGACATGGCGCATGACCCGGTTCTGGATGCGCGGCGAATTCGGATTTGCCGTTTCGGCCCGATGGTTTGGTTATGCCATGTTGGCCTCGGGCAGCTTCTTTGCGGTGTCGATTGGCCATCGTTATGCGAGCATTCCGGACACCATGGTTCAGTGGCGAAACGAGGCAAGAGCGGACCGTTTGGCGATGTTGCAATCGATCGACGTGGGTCAGACGTCGGACACGGTGCAACTGATTTCACCTCGTCCCGGCGTTTCCACCCGCCTCTCATCACGCGACGGTCTCCTGGCCAGCGCGGGCCCCGATGAAATTGATCGATTGCAGGCACGACTCGATGATGCACTAAGCGAACGCAAGGCGGCCGGGACCGTTCCCGTGTCTGACCTTTCCAGAGTCATCCGTTCGATCGATCTGAGACGCCCGGCGGGAACTTCAGAGGCCAATTGGAATCGGCTGCGTGAATCGGCAATTGAGCTGGCATTGCGATGGTCGTTCCTGGTCCGGACCGAGATTGTCTTGGGGAACGCTGGATTGCGTGCATTACTGGGACTTGCCGAGCCGGTTGAACGCGTTGCGGTGGTCGGTTTGACGACCTTGATGGACAATCAGGGCCAAGCGACTCGGGGCAATTGGATCGATGACCAACAATTGGTCGAATGGATCGACGCGTTGCCGTCGGACTCTTTGCGTCAGCAATCCCGCCGAGCTGCGATTCTGCGGGACTGGCAACAGTTTGACGAACGATGCAGCTCGGCGTCCCATGTTTGGACGTCCTCGGATGAGGCTTTCGGGCTTGCGTCCATGTCAAATGGGCAGCTCACTCTCAACTCCCTGGAGCGTTTGCGCACCCGCAACAACTTGGATGTCGCGGTACGCCAATCCTTGGCGGCGCTGGCGGATCCGAATCCAAGCTATGGATCCAGTGAGTTTCAGCGCATCCGAATCCAATGGATGAGGGCCACACAGCTGCGCGATGACGTGCCGACCGGGCCACTGAGGCCGTTGGACGAGGTGGATGATTTCGACTGCGACTGGAAGCGATTTCCCATTTTCATCGCCGAGCACCAAGCGGAAATGGATCGACTACGAGCCTTAAAAGAGTCGACATGGCGTTCGAGCCGCATCACCCTTCCAATCGAGATTCGGACCGACGGGGATCTTCTTTCGAGGATGCCAGTTACATGGGACTCGACCGGAGTGGACCGTTTTTCCCTTAACTTGAATTAAGTCAGGTGGCGAAGAGTTCTCCGACACGCTCACAACCCGTCACGGTCACGAAGTCGTCGAAGACTCTTCGAATTTGAAAACCTACAACGGTTCTGCGGCGACTAGCGAGAGAGTTGCTCGGCGAGTTTCTCGCGAAAGATCTTGCTGTTATGCCGGATATCAACCGGCAACGGAGTTGATCGGATCTCAAAGCGTTCCAGACGCATCGTCAGCGGATTTCTTGCAGCAGCCTCCTCTAAAACCTGTTGAAGTGCTGTCGCGAGTTTGGAATCGCTTGCCACTCGAAGATCGGTCGGCTGAACGACGATGACGGGTACCTGCCGCCCCCGCTCACCCAGGCCGACCAGCGCGCAGCGGTCCACGTCGTCAATCTGGTTGAATACCGATTCAATTGGGATGGTGAAGTAAGTTCGTTCCGCTGTCACCACACGATGGGACTTGCGACCACAGAACCAGAATCGATCTTCGTCATCGAGATAACCCACATCGCCCATGCGGTGCCAAAACGAGTCGCCGTCGGCGATCTTATGCATCGGGTTTTGGTCTAACCGAGTGACATATCGGCGGGTGACCATCGGGCCTTGGACAATCAATTCTCCGATTTTTTTCGCTCCGACAGCCACGGTCTGTTCGATGGCTTCGATCGGTTCATCCGAGATTTCAATGATGCGCCAACGCACACCCTGAAAACGCGTCCCGACGCACACGCCTTTTCCCTTGGCGGCTGCCGGTCCCGTATGCGTGATGACCTGGCGAGACTCGATGGAGGCGACCGGCAGAGCCTCCGTGGCCCCGTAAGGGGTCTCGATGTTGGCATCTTCGTGGACGTAGCGGCGAAGCGACGCCAGCGTCGACGCCGGGACGGGGGCGCCCGCGGAAAGAACACGCTGCAGCGTCGGAAAAGGACGCCCGATCGAATTGGATTCGCACCATCGTGTGACGGTTTTCCAGAGTGCGGGCGACCCGAAGGCTTGGTCCACTTCCCATTGCCGGGCGGCCTGAATCAACTTGCGAGGATCCACGTCGGCCGGTCTGGTGGGATCCATGTCCGGAATGATCGTTGTGACACCCATAACTGCATCGAATAATCCGAACAATGGAAAGCACGCGAGGTCACGTGATCCTTTGTGAATGTCGTATCGCTCGCGAATTCGATCAATCTGGCTATGAAATGTTTCATGGGTGTACGCGACACCTTTGGGAGGTCCTGTGCTGCCAGTGGTGAAGATCACGGCCGCGTCATCGTTTGCCTGAATTTTTGGCAGGACAAGTTCACCATGGTTCTCACCACGTTCCAAGATTCCATTGAGGGTTTGACCGCCCCAGAACCAGCGGCGGCCGACAGTGACATTCCACCGAGCATTTGGAAACCTGGATCGCAGGAGCGACCGGATGGCCTGAGCCTTGGGAATGCCGATGAAGCCGTCCGGATTCACTTCCGAGAGGCAACCGACGAGGTGCCTGCGATCCATTCCTGGATCGATCAGCACGACGACGACCCCCGCCTTCATCATCGCAAAGACGAGCTCAATGAACTGAGCCCCAAACGGCACCAAGCTGACGATGCGCATTCCAGGCCGCAGACCCCAATCGTGAAGACCCTTGGCGATCTGTGTGCTTCTCTGGTCCAACGATTTGAAAGTCGTCAGCGCATAATCGCGATCAGTACCGTCTGTCTTGCAGGGCCCCGATGGCTCGGCGATGGCGATGGCGCCCGGCAGCATCCCCGCGACATGGGTCAAACGATCGGCCACGTTGCCGAAAGCGGTCGGCGTCGTATCACATGCGGATGAAGGTTCCGATTCCCGTTCCGATGAAGTCATGATCGCTCCCTCATCATCGCAACGATTTCACCGGCCAAGGATTCCTGGATCACAGATTGGGCGCCTCGCCAACCGGGGATCGCATTGACTTCCAGGAACATCCATCCCGCATCGCCGTTGGATTCAATGAAGTCCACGCCGGCATAGTCCAGTTCCAAGTCATCACACAACACCCGCGCCCAGGTAGCACACTGCGAATCGACTTCCACCAACTGTGCCTTGCCGCCTCCGCGAACGTTCGTTCGAAAGTCTTGGTCATTGGTTCGACGAATCCCCCAAATACGTTCACCGATGACCAACACACGGGTGTCGGCACCCCCGGGACGAATGAATTGTTGCACGTAGCAAACCGAGCCGAGGCCGACCAGCGTCGAGAACGTCGTCCAAGCCAGTTCCGGTTCCCGAACTCGCATGACACCCCGACCTTCGCCACCGAAGACCGGTTTGACGACGACGTCGCCGCCGAGCCGCTCGAATGCTTCCATGGCGGCATCACGCGATTGACACACCGCGGTTGGCGGTGTGGGCAACCCAAGCACGGACGCTCGCGATAGTGCCGCGAACTTATCAATCGCCAACTCGAGCGATGCCGGTCGGTTGAACACATTGCTGCTGTGGCCCGAAACGCCACGGCGATGAACGTGGGCATGCAGCGCGGCCAAACGAAATGTGATTTGCTCCAAAGTACCGGCGGGCATCGTACGAGTCAGAATCGCATCGTAGTTCAGCCAATCTTGCGAACACGAACTTGCCCCGTCCACGGATTCCACGTGCGCCAAACGAATCGAAACGCTGTCGGTGACCCGTCCGACGACCGTCTCATAATCGGCGAGCTCGATTTGGACGTTCTGTCTTCCCGCCGCATCGATCAACTGTTGGAGATGCCAGCCGGGTCGTTGTGATTGACCACGACGCGGCTGATCTCGGCCGCCCAAGATCAGCATGTGACCGCGTCGTTCGCCCGGCTGACTCATGAGCCGAACGAAGCGCGGAGCAAGTCCGACATGAGCCGACCGCGTCGCCACGATCGTCCCGTTCGCAGGTTATGGATCGTCACCACGGCCGGGCTGAACAACATCGCGTCGACTCGATAGAAGTCGTAGTCGTAGTCCTTGAAAATGGCTTGAAAAGGCCGCCCATGGTCGGGTGATGCATCACTGGGAATCCTTGCCGCGATGTCGTCGATTGCGCGATCATCCGCGTCCACCATGATCGTGACGCGAGCGCCGTAAAGCATGGCATCGTTGGTGCGCCCGATTCCCGCAATCGTATCGCCGGGCTTCGCCGGTGGTGGTAACGGAGCCACTCCCAACGCCGATACGACCTGCTGCACATCGAAGTCAAGCGCGTGCAGTTTGTGCATCGCCGTTTCGACACTCCTGGCGACGACCTGCACGCTACCCGCGATGGAAGTGCTGGGCGCAATCGCCAACGATAGACACGACGCCGGGATCCCGCAGTCGGATGCGATTTTCATGACCGCATCCTCGCCCGGCAGCTGCGTCGACTCCAAGACCCCGACACCGAGGACGGGCTGGTCCGAATCGGGCTGGCCAGAACGTTGCGTGCTCAAGTCGCCGGGGACCGACGTCACGCCGGTCGAATCCGCGTCCTCGCCAACGGAGGCGGAACGAACGAGGTTCAACTGCGTCAGCATATCCTCGCATCCGCGGCGCTGTCGCATGGGTCCACTCGCCATGGCAAAGAAGTCGCCAACGGACACGGGCCAGCCGGCATACTGTGCACCCAGACACGCGGCAATCGGATGATCTGTTCGTATGGCGACTTGCCAATCCGCGACCGATTCAGGCTCCGCGGGTGATAGGGTGACATCGCCGGCCGCCCCTAAGCACAGCTTGGCCAAGCCCAAGCCCGCATCGAGCGACCCCGGAACATTGACGCCGACATCCAGCACCCGAGCGCCGGCGATTTCATGAATTTGCCCGCGGACCCGCCTGGGACTTTCGCACAAGCGGTCAAAACAAGCCGCTGCGGCCACGTTGAGATCGAAAGGTTCCGATTGAAATGCCATCGACGCATCGTCCAATGGTGGCTTGGATTTGTCTAGCGGAGCAGCCACGATGTCGAAGTCTGGTTCGGCACCCTCAACGAAAATTCATTCCGTGTTAGCCTGATCCAGCCGGGCAAAGCAACATTCGCCAGATTTGATTCTATGAAACTCACTCATCACGGCGCCCATGAGGGCGTGACCGGGTCGTGTCACCAACTCAATTGGGGCCCCAAGAACGAACACGGCGTGCTAGTGGATTGCGGGACGTTTCAGGGCAGCGATGCCAAGAAACATCCGAATCCGGAGATTGAGTTTCCGTTATCGAACCTGGACGCGATGCTACTGACGCATGTCCACATTGATCACGCCGGACGGATCCCGTATCTGCTAGCGGCCAAGTTTGACCGTCCGATTTTTTGTAGCCATCCGACCGCGAAGCTCCTTCCGATGGTGATGGAAGATGCACTCAAAATCGGGTTTACCCGGTCACGTCGGCTCATCGATCGATTTCTCCGCGAAATCGATCAGTTGCTCCGCCCGCTCGACTACGACGAGTGGACGGACATTCCTGGCGGAGCTCGGATTCGGCTGCAGACCGCCGGCCACGTGCTCGGATCCACCGTTTTTGAGATTGAGCTCCCCGATCAACGACGGGTGGTATTCAGTGGCGATATCGGTGCGGGCAGGAATCCCTTGCTGAACCCGCCTGAAAGCCCCGAGCGTGCCGACCTGCTGATCCTGGAGAGCACTTATGGTGACAAACGGCATCCTGGAACGGTCGACCGGCAAGCGGAACTGGAACGTGTGATCCGGCGCACGCTCGAAGATGGGGGCGTCACCATCATCCCGGCGTTCTCGCTTGGACGAACACAAGCACTGCTCTATGAGCTGAATGGAATTTTTGAGCGCATCCAAGCAAGCCAAGAGCGATCTTTAATCAAACAGGTCGATGTGATCGTCGATTCACCGCTCGCGTCACGTTTCACGGCCATCTACAAAGAAATGAAACCCCATTGGGGTCGCGAGGCGCAGGTGCGGATGGAAACGGATGAGCAGCCTCTGGTCTTCGAGAACCTGACCACCGTCGGCGATCACGACGAACATAAATCCACGATCGACTATGTCGACAAACACGACCTGCCCGCGGTCGTTATCGCGGGAAGTGGTATGTGCACCGGTGGCCGCGTCGTCAACTACTTGAAACGATTCATCGGCGACCCCACAACGGACATCGTCTTGGCCGGATACCAAGCCGGTGGTACGCCGGGTCATTACATTGGGCGCAAGTGCGATTGGGTACGACTCGATGGCCGTCGTTACGACATTGCCGCGGATGTGCACCAGCTAACGGGATACTCGGCACACGGTGATCAAGCTGATCTGATTCGATTTGCCACTAGAATGGACTCACCACCCGGGGAGGTTCGCTTGGTGCATGGCGACTATGGCCCCAAGCGAACGCTCGCGGGCAAGCTGCGTGATGTCGGACTGACCGTGTCATGACCGGTTCGGATCACCAAACGGTGGAACAAGAGTCCATCAACACCGTGATCATCGGCGGAGGCCTCGCTGGGCTCGCCTGTGCGGCCACGCTCGCCCGTCAGGAAGACGCACATCGTCAAGAAAGTGACTTCATGGTGCTGGAGTCGACCGATCGAGTCGGCGGACGAGTTCGCACCGATGTGATCGATGGTTTCCAGCTCGACCATGGATTCCAAGTCTTGCTGACGGCGTATCCAGCATGCCAGGCTTTGTTGGACTATGACGCGTTGGAGCTATGTGCGTTCGAACCCGGTGCGTTGATTCGCCAACACGGACAGTTTCGACTCCTCAGCGACCCGTGGCGACGACCGCTGAAGTCGTTGGCGACGCTTTCCAATCCGGTTGGATCGATTGGTGACAAACTGCGCATTGCCCGATTGCGAGCGGCATCGGGACGAGGCACGTTGGACGACTTGTATCAGCGTGCTGCGGTGCCGTCGATCGAACGCTTGAAAGCCGACGGATTCAGCGAGCGAATGATCGACCAGTTCTTTCGGCCTTTTTTGGGTGGGGTGTTTCTCGACGAGTCATTGCAAACCTCGTCGCGCATGCTGGAGTTCGTCTTTCGGATGTTTGCCGCCGGCGACATTGCCGTTCCAGCCGATGGGATGGCGGCGATCCCGAGGCAACTTGCCGATGGTCTTCCCCGGGGTAGTATCCGGCTGCGTTCGACGGTTTCGTCGTTGCAAGTGGCTGACGACCACGGATCGCACCGGGTGATTCTTAGCAATGGCGAATCGATTGCGTGCCGGAACTTAGTCTTGGCGACTCCTTCAACAGCAACCAGCAACTTGCTCGGTGAAACCAATCGACCCTCCGAATGGTCCGGAACCACGAATGTCTATTACGCCGCCAAACAAGCGCGCGATGCCAATCAATTCTTGATGCTCCGAGGTGACGAACCGGGTCCGGTTCAGACGGCAACGGTCATCAGTGATGTCGCCTCACGCTACGCACCGCCGGGCCAGAGTCTAATCTCCGTCAGCGTCGACACATCGGATGAATCGCCAGACGGCCTCGACGACGATGCACTCGATAAGCGATTGCGACCTCAGTTGCAGCAATGGTTCGGCGAAGAAGCCTCTGACTGGCGGAGGTTGCACGTTTACCGTGTGCCCTTTGCCCTGCCCAAACTGCCAATGGACGACATCCTCCGCTCGACTCAAACTGAAACCACCGGGCTGCAAATCATCGGTGATCACGTCGAAACCCCGAGCATCCAAGGCGCCATGAACAGCGGCATCCGAGCGGCCAACGCCATCGCGTCGCGGAGCTGATCGGCCACGTCCGAATCACAACGTGGCGAACAGAAATCCTGAAAACGTTGTGATAGAGTAGGGCCGGGGAATTACTCATTCGATTTGGGGGAACCCGCATGAGCACCGCGCTCCGCCTAAACCTGACGCAATACCATCGGATGGTCGACTCCGGGGCTTTCAATCAATTCGACAATCGCATCGAGTTAATCCGTGGAGAATTACGGCAAATGAATCCAGCCGGCCCGATCCATGGTGACTTGATTGATGAGCTGACTCGATGGTCTCATTCGGTGACCATTGCCCAGGATTGCCGAATCCGCATCCAATCCGGAATATCCTTGCTAGGCGTGCAAGCTGAGGATGATAGCGAACCCGAGCCAGATGTGGCTTGGTTGCGTCCGAGACGTTATGCGGCCGCTCATCCCACCGCAAATGACGTGATGCTCGTCATCGAAGTTGCCGATAGCAGCCTGGAATACGACACCGGTGAAAAAGCCCAACTCTACGCCTCCGCTGGACTACCCGAGTACTGGGTCGTGGACGTCTCGGGACGACGCATCCTTTGCTTGACCAACCCGTCCGCCGGCGGCTACGAGAGTCAGTCCATCGCCCATTTGGGCGATCGCATCACGCCGCAGTGTCTCCCAAACGCTTGCCTCGACGTCGCCGATCTATTCGCGTTTTAGCGTCGCGTTGAAGACACGGTTCGACCAACAGTTCGCGCGTTCGATTTCTCGGTGAAGTGCGTGCCGTCAAGGCGACCCATCCACGATGTTTTGGAATGGAAGTCGACAACGACCACACGCGTTAACGTTTCTTGGTGAGTTTCTGGAGTTCCTCATCCAACTCGGCCGCGCGCACGTTGTGCCGAACCACACGACCGCGTGCATCGACCAGCATCATTGTGGGTAGGGTTTGGACACCGAACTGTTTTGCCAGCGGGCTGTCGTCGAGACCGCCTTCGGCGAACAGTTGGGGCCACGGCAACGACACACCCTTCAGGAATTCGGCGGCCTGCTCACGCCGGTTATCGATGTTCACTCCGACGAGCTGCAAACCGGCTCGCTGATATCGCGCCTGCAGACTACGCAGCAGCTTCATGTCCTGCTTGCACGGTTCGCACCACGTTGCCCAGTAGTGCAATACGACCGGGCGACCGCGGAACTGACTCAATCGAACTGACTTTCCATCGACCGTGAGGCCGGACAGCTCGATCGTCTTACCGACAGATTCGAGTCGTCGCACCGCCCCTAGGGCTTTCTCTGCCGAAGGCGTCCCACTGAAATCACGCACCACTTCTTTGTAGAACTTCAGCGCGTCCCTTTCCTTGTCTTCGAATTCCTTGCTGAGCCCTAGTTGCAGCTTTGCCTGGGCGGACTCGGGTGCACGTGGGAATCGGTCGGCGAACGAGTTGAGCTGTTGCAGATACCAGGTTTGGATCTCACCAAAATTGGCGTCGGGACTCTGGCGAGCCAGGTACTCGGTACTGATTAACTGAAACTCCGCATAGGCACGCAGAGACGCATCCTTTCCACGAAGTGACTTGGCCAACGCCTGCAGACGCTTCAACCCGCCAGGGTAGGCACCCGACTGCGTCGCGACGCTGACGGTGTCGACCAACTGCCGCACCCAGGTGTCGCGGTCGGAGTTGGTTTTGGCTTCCGCGACGAGCTTTTCGACAACGTCGGCGCGTCGCTCGTTCAGGATCGACAACTTCTTTGGATCACTCGTTTGAGCCAACTGCCCATCGATGGTTTCCAGGTCGCTGACGAGCGCTTGCGTCGCCGCATCGGCTGTGGAGTTGGCAATCGAGTCACCTCCCGTTCCGGAGCCGGGCGTGAAGAAGTTTCCACTGGACTGGGCAATCGGCTGCCCGTCTGTCGCCAAGACCGGCAGATCGACCATCTTCCATGTCTCACCGATGCGGATGAGTGTCCCGACGAGCAACTGGCTGGACTTGCCACCGGACTCAAACATCGCCACCGCGTTTTCGTAGGCAATGATGTCCTTTTCGACTCCGGGCTCGCCCTCGGCAATCACACCGGGACGCGGCGACGCAAACTGGAGCCACTGGGCACCGGTCTGAATCGCCGTTTGGGTGGTCGCGAAGTCTCGGAATTTGCCGGCCGCCCGCTCGACCTTTTTGACCAATCGATCGTATCGGTCGCCCGACAACCCAATGGCTCGCAACTCGCGTCCGCTGGCCATTAGTGCGGCAAACCGATTGGCGTCTTTGGTTGCCAAAGCCTGCACCAGCTCGGCCGTCGCCTCCTCGGCTGAAATCATCTTCCAGGTATCGATTCGGCCGTCTTCATTCGAGTCGATTCCGTGGCGTGTCCCCGCCGTCGCCATCCAACGGTATTGATCCGCTTTGCCGTTGAAGTTGGAATCGATGTCGCGGTAAGTCTCCACGCCGTACTGAAAGTAGCACCAGAGATCGACTTTTTTGTCGTTGTTGGTGTCCGCGAATCGCCGCAAAACGAGCCCGTCAGGCGACATGACTTCCCATCCGGCCCAGTCTCCTCGCTCGATGTCTCGAACTTCGCAGGATCCGACGTCGTCAGCGTCCACCTGTTGGTATTCAACGTCCTTTTGAATCGGCTTGAGTCCCAATGCCGCTTCCGGGGAAGGTGGGGCCGCCGACGCGGACATCATGGAAACCGTCACGATGCCCCCAGAAATAGCGGCCAAACATCGGCGTAGATTGATCTTCATTGTGCTTGTTCAATTCCATTCAAACGGTAATGGCGGGCATCGACTCGGAAGCCACACGTACATGGACTGCTTCCCGATGTTCGGAGGCGGATGGCCCAAGGTACGCTGCGCGTGGCGTATTCTGCCCGAACCAAGGCGGACATTGAAATGTCGATTCAAGTCCACTGGCCCTCGAAGCCGAAAAAATTGGCTCGGGAGTGCATCACGTGCCGTGCAACAGCCTTTGACAGCGGGGGCAAAGTTCCTAAACTCCTTGACCCGCTGGCGAGGATTGAGCCAGCGACCGGGCGTGTAGCTCAGTTGGTTAGAGCGCGTCGCTGATAACGACGAGGTCCCAGATTCGAGTTCTGGCACGCCCATATCCGTTGTCCGGTCGATTCGTCACGAAACACCTGGCAACGTCCCAAACGGGG
>JBCDIU010000013.1:0-161704 GCA_038748615.1 Planctomycetota bacterium
GCGGTTGGGGGGGGTTTGTTCTGCCAATGGGTCTTGCTAATCGTCCATCCCGTTTTCGTCCACCCGGGCGACTGCCGCCGTTTTCTCCACACGCGGTCCCCTGTAGACCCAGAACCTCCGAAGCCACTGAGTCACCTTCACAGTTCCCAAGACCACAATACGGTTCGGAGCAACTCGATTGCGTGGGTCACGCGGTCCCATCGACCCGCAGACTTTTTAAACACGGCCGCTCTTGCAACTCACGGTCGATTGGGCTAGCGTTCGGAGATGGCCCGTCTTCTGCTCGTCGCCGTGTTTGTCGTCCATGTGTTTGTCTGCCAGTATCGCTGCGCACCCGCGGCTGCCGGCATGCCGAACACGAACGGTGAGACTCGAACAACATCATGTTGTTGTTCGGAACATGCGACGTCGTGCGATGATTCGCCGATGGAAAGTCCCGACACGCCATCGGATTGCGATTGTTTCGGGTGCATCTGTGACGGCCATCTGGCAGTACTCATTGCGAAGTGCGAGGTACCAGACGACCTTGCCTCAATTCATTTGGATTCGTTCGACACGCACGCCATTGACGGCGCATCGTGTGTGCGCATCATCGGGCGTCACTTCGATCGAGCACCCACGCGACTCCGTGGGGTCTCCGCGCGCGCCGACCAGCAGGTCTGGCGGCTATAGCAACAACGGCGCCGCAGTTCTCATCGCGGCATGCCTCTGAGAATCGTTGTTGCTTCTGTTTGGACGGTGCCTCCGACATCCACGACAGGCTCTGTTGCCGTCAATGCTTCTACCTTGGGAATACGGTGTCCGTAATCTGGCCAGGCGGCCGTTGCGGACGGCTTTAACGCTGACGGCGCTCTCCACCGTTGTGGTGTTGGTGTTGGTGGTCGTTGGCTTCATCCGTGGGCTAGAACAAACGCTCAAGACCAGCGGTGACACCAGCGTGGTGCTCGTCTATTCGGTCAGTTCCAAAGAGAACATCGAAAACTCGGCCATTGAGACACGTGTTCCATCGCTTCTCGGTGCCAGCATTCAAAGCGTGTTCAATCGCTTTGACGTCGTGCACGTCTCGCCAGAACTTTATCAGGGGACGCGTGTCGAATCGGAATCCAACGAAAGCGGTTTTGGGCTGGTACGCGGCGTCACCTTCCGGACTCCTTTGGTACGTCGGGGCGTCCGACTGGTCGCGGGCACATGGCCCGATGATGGCGAGGTGATGGTTGGGAGGCTTGCATCGGCAAAACTTGGGATATCCGACCGGCAGATTGCGATCGGTCGCACCCTGCGTTTCGAAGGCCAAGAGTGGACGATCCGCGGTCAATTTGCCGCCGACGGCGCCGCCTATGAATCGGAGATCTGGTGTCACCTTGCCGATTTGCAGACAGCCGCAAAGCGTCAAGACATCAGCATGGCCGCGCTGCTTCTCGCCCCTGGAGCAAGCCCGGCTGAGGTCGCGTTGTTTTGCAAGGAGCGAACCGATTTGGAACTGAGATCGATTCGCGAAACCGAATACTACGAACGGTTGCAAAAGCACTACCGTCCCATCCGGCTTTTGGGCTGGACCATCGTGATGCTGGTCTCCGCTGCAGGCGTCTTTGCGGGGCTCAACATGATGTACAGCGCCGTTGCCGGACGCGTTCGCGAAATCGCAACCCTGCAAGCGATCGGTTATCGACGTCGCGCCATCTTGCTGAGTTTGGTTCAGGAAGGTGTTTTGCTTGCCTCCGCCGCATCCCTGATCGCAAGCCTGGTGGCATTGGTTTGGATCCATGGCACCGCCGTGCGATTCACGATGGGTGCTTTCACACTCCGTATCGACAGCGTCGCGATCCTGATCGGCGGCTGCGTCGGAACACTCCTTGGGATCCTAGGCGCCATGCCACCAGCGCTCCGGGCCCTACGTTCTCCGGTGGCAGTTTCACTCAAAGCAAATAAGGGATGATCCCCATGAAGATCGATCTTTTTATCGTTTTGGCGGCACTTGGCATCCTTGTCGGATGCGGTGGCTCACCCACAGAAACAGCCTCATCGCCGTCGGCTTCCAGCGGCAAGCATTTGCTGCTCGCGTCCGAACCCGATGGAGCGATTCCCGTCGGTGAAGCCCGGCAAACGGTTCAGTCCGACCAAGAAGTGACCTTGGTCGGCCTAGTTGGCGGTTCGACCGAACCGTTCGTCGATGGCATCGCCGCGTTCACCATCGTGGACGAATCCGTTCCCTATTGCTCGCCAGACGAAGGCTGCCCCACGCCGTGGGATTACTGCTGCAAACAGAACCAGGTCCAGGACAACATCGCCACCATCAAAATCGTCGACGAAGCAGGCAGCCCGATCGCCTCGAACGCACGCGATTTGATTGGTGTGGAAGGGCTCTCCAAGGTGGTCGTGCAAGGCCGTGCAACGCGCGACGACGCGGGCAACCTGAGCGTGGCTGCCACCAAGATCTTCATCCGTCCGGGCGAATGATCGATGTCCGAAACGCATCTGGATCTTCGACAGCTTGCCATCGATCGGCCCAAGCCGCAAACATCCACGCAGGTTGAGCGGCGATGGCTGACACGATACCTGGTGCCAATCGGTGTGCTGCTGGGATTTGCTGCGTTGCTGAGCGTCGCCGCCGGTCTCCAGTTCACGGTGGCTACCGAAGTCACGGTTTGTCCCGTCATCGTCAAACGTGGTCTGACGCAGCAAGCGGGCACACCCCTGTTTCAGGCTGCGGGCTGGATCGAACCACGACCCACGGCGATCACCGTCGCCGCCCTCGCCGCGGGTGTGGTCGAAGAACTGCTCGTTGTCGAAGGTCAAGATGTGCAGCAAGGCCAGGTGATTGCCCGACTGATCACCGTCGATGCGGAGATTGAGGTCCAGCAAGCCAAAGCGACCTTGCAGAAGAGCGAAAGCGAGCGGCAGGAAGCGGAAGCGGAACTGAACGCCGCTCAGCTGCAACGTGACAACCCTTTGCACCTGCGTCTGCCTTTGGCCGAGGCAAGGGGCGTGCTGGCAAAGGCACTCACCGAAAGTGACAAACTCCCCTATCTGATCGAGGCGGCTGAAACGGAACTGAGCGTACGCCAACGAAGTTACGAAGCGAAGATGCGCGCCGGCGATGCGGTTCCGGGTTCGGCCCTTCGAACCGCCGAAGGCGAACTGGCCGCCGCTCAAGCCAATCGGAACGAACTGAAATCCCGTGTTCCCAACCTTCAACGTGAAATCGAAGCCTTACAGGAAAAGGTGGATGTCCTCGAGAAGCAACTCGCGCTGCAAATCGACGATCACGGTCGCGTTGCCAAGGCGGAGGCTCAGCTTCGAGCCAAAGAAGCGCTCCACGAACAATCATCCATTCGTTTGCGTCAAGCAGAACTGGATCTGGCGAGGATGCAAGTGGTGGCGCCCATTGACGGAAGGATCCTCCGGGTTGTTGCGACCCCAGGAACTCGTGTCATGGGCTTGGAACACTTTGCCGGTCAGAGTTCCAGCACGGTCGTCGAAATGTATGACCCGTCACGCTTGCAGGTACGAGCCGACGTTCGCTTGGAGGACGTTCCGCTGGTGACGCCAGGCGCATCCGTTGAAATCAAGACGGCATCGACCAGCGAAACGCTCACGGCGGTGGTCCTCCAGCCCACGAGCACCGCGAACATTCAAAAGAACACACTCGAGGTGAAGGTCTCCATCTCAGAGCCAACCGAAGCCTTACGCCCCGACATGCTGGTGACGGCCACATTCCTGGCTCCACACACGCCCGAAAGCATCAACGCACAGAACGAAACGACGCGGATCCTCATCCCGGAACAATTGGTACGACGCGACGCCAGCGATCGGAATCGATCACAGCAAACCAATCTGAGTGCAAGCGTGTGGATCATTGACCGAGACAAGCGGGCGGCCCGCAAGACAATTGAGCTCGGCAGCCTGCAAACGGGAGGCCTCGTCGAGGTGGTCAGCGGATTGGAAGTGACCGACAAACTGATCGTCACGGGAGCGGAAGGCCTCACCCCGGGTGATCGGTTGTCCGTTCGGGGCGACGATCCTGTCATGGGTGTACGGAGTTAAGTGATGACGCTGGTCGAACTGCAGAACGTAACCAAATCCTTCACCAAAGGGGGCGAAACGATCACGCCGCTTGATGACGTGAGCCTGAAGATCCCAGCCGGTGAGTTTGTCTCGTTGATGGGCCCCAGTGGGACCGGCAAGAGCACGCTGCTCAACGCCGTCAGTGGGATCGACCGACCCAATTCCGGCCGCATCCTGGTTGCGGGCACCGAGATCACGCGACTGACGCGCAGTCAACTTGCGGACTGGCGCGCGGAGAACCTTGGATACATCTTTCAAACGCATAACCTGATCCCCGTCTTAACTGCCTACGAGAACATCGAGTTGCCCACACTGCTGCTCAAGCTTACCAGTGCCGAGCGAAAACAACGCGTGGAAGTCGCACTGGAAGCGGTGGGTCTGTCCGATCGCGCCGGACACTACCCGCGCCAATTATCCGGCGGGCAAGAACAACGTGTCGGAATCGCTCGGGCCATCGTCGCCCATCCCAAAGTCGTGGTCGCCGACGAGCCAACGGGCAGCCTGGATGCTGAAACCAGTGAGCAGATTCAAGTTCTCCTTCAACGGCTGAACCAAGAACTCGACATCACCTTGTTGATGGTCACGCATGACCAAGACGTCGCGAACATCGCAAGTCGGCGTTTGACACTGGACCGCGGAAAGATCGTCGACTCGATGGCACCCCAAACCACAACTTGATTGGCGCTGCAAAATCAACACCGAGCCGTTGGCAAACGTCCCCGTCTTAATCAATCATCTAAACCCAGCAATCTCAAACTCAACCTATGTTCTCCTTGGTGTACAAAACACTTTGGCGTCATCGCACCCGAAGCCTGCTGACGGTTTCCGGTACCGCGGTGGCCATGTTTGTGTTCTGTCTTGTGGGATCCGTCCAAGAAGGGCTTCGTCGACTCTCGTCGGGCGTTGATGCGGAACGCAGTTTGATTGTTTTCCAAGAGAACCGATTCTGCCCGACAAGCAGTCGACTGCCGGAAGGCTACGCCAACAAGATTCGCGAGCTTTCGGGTGTCAGCGAAGTCATGCCGATTCAGGTTTGGACAAATAATTGTCGCGCCAGCTTGGACATCATCGTCTTTCACGGAGCAGACCCACAACAGATCCAAGCGATGCGACCTGTGAAGCTAATCACGGGCGAGTGGCGCAGCTTTCGCGATCGCCAAGATGCCGCGCTGGTCGGAACCAACGTGGCCCGGCGGCGTGGCCTGTCGGTGGGAGATTCGTTCTCGATCGGCGAGGTGTCCGTTCACGTAGCCGGTATCTTCTCATCACCCGCCCCTTCGGAAGAGAATCTTATCTACACCAGCCTGCGTTTCCTCCAGTTCAGCGGCGGCGTCGACGCCGCGGGATTGGTGACGCAACACGAAGTCTCTTTGACCAAAGATGCCGATCCAGATCGGGTGGCTGCCGAGATCGATCGTGTCTTGCGATCCGGCCCCGTCGCCACAACGACGCGACGAAAGGGTGCTTTTCAAGCAGGCACGCTCTCGGACTTGGTCGACTTGATTGGATTTGCCCACTGGTTGGGCTACGCCTGTGTCGGATTGGTGCTGACCTTGGTTACCACCACGACCGTCATGAGTGTCCAGGATCGGCTCAAGGAATACGCCGTGATGCAAACGATCGGCATTCGTCCCATGCGAGCGATGCGAATGGTATTGTCGGAAAGCACGATTCTATGCATGCTCGGCGGTTTGTCGGGTACCGTCCTGGCGACAGTGTTGCTGGCCGTCGGTGGCTTTGCGATCGGAGCGGAGGGAGCAACGATTGCGTTTCGTCCTTCGCTCGGTTTGCTCGTTTCCGGGTCGACGGTTTCCTTGATCGTTGGGCTCTTGGCGGGCTTCACTCCAGCGATCCAAGCCGCCACGCTGCCCCTGGTCAACGCCCTGCAGTCCGAACACTGACTAGAACGGCAGGCTTATCAGTGAGGTATCGATCTCAGCGGCCGCTGCGGTGGCGCTGCCCCATGCATCCAGCACACTGATTTGCGTATTGAAAAGGGCTCGCTGAGCAGTGAGCAATTGCAGGTAATCGACCTCCCCTTCCGCGAATGCCAGAGAAGCTAAGTCGTACGCCTCTTGCGCGGCGGGAACGACCGATTCCGTCAGACGCACGTGTCTTTCCCGGGCGACCTCATAGCGACCGACCGCATCGGCCAGGCGTCTCTCGAGACTTAGACGCGTTTGATCCATTGCGTTGGAAGCGGCCGTGATGCCTGCTCGCGCGGACCAAATCGCCCCTTGATTCCGATTTCGGATGGGCAAGGGAACGCTGACGCCCAAGGTGGCGAAGGTATCGTCCGTGGCCGCGTCATACCCCACACCCGCTTGCCCGGTGACATTGGGGATGACCTGCGCACTGGCAAGCTGAAGCGCCCAACGCGCGCGTTGCAATTCGGATCCCGCGAGTGACATCTCCGGACTGCTGGCGATCAACTCATGAACCAGACCATCCCAAGGACGCTCTTGGAGTGGCGAGGCAAGATCACCCGCCAGCGTCTGCGCCGCGATGCTCGGTTCACTGACGGCAGCCGCAAGTCTCCGCATGCTCGCCTGATAGTTGGTTCCCGCGTTTTCGGAATCGATCCGCGCCTGTTCGGCCTGCACCGTCGTTTGTAGCAATGCCAATCGAGATGCCTCCTCGACCCGAACCAGGTCATCGACGGCGGCGACCGACTCTTCGGCCACCTGAAGAATCTGGTCGGTCAATCTCTGTCGCTGCTGCGCAACGAACGCACGATTGAAAGCCAGACGCACGCGTCCCAAGACTCGTAGTTCCTCGAACCGCAAGCGTGCTTGCTGCTTCTGAACCTCTCGACATTCGACTTGCTGGGCAATGCTCAGTTTGTCGGCCGTCACGAACTGTTGAGAGATCGCAACCGAATGCAGTCCACTGGATTGCTCGTTGCCGACCTCTTCGGACTGATACTGGAGAATCGGGTTGAAAGGCAATCCAACTTGGACCCGCCGACCCCGCGCGACTTCCACGCGAGCCTGCTGTTGCCGAATCGCCGGATGCCATTGCAATGCGATCGCTTCGAGTTCAGAAAGCGTCAGGCCGGGTGCTGTTGCAGGTGCCTGGCGATGGAGCGGAAACGAAGCCGGTCGCAAATAGTGTGAAAGGGAATCCGGCCGCTCCAAACCGCCGAGCCCCGCCGTGACCTCGTCGCTGGCGGTTTCGAAGTTACCTTCATCCGGAGCATTCCGTTTGGCCACGGGAGTTTCCATTCCTACCGTGGTCGGTGGATCACGATCGGCTGTCGAGTCAGGCTTTTCGGCGCTGACGACTTGGCTTGAACGTGTCGGGTGACCTGGGACCGAGCGACAGCCAGCGATGCAAAAGGAACCGCTAAGAAAAATGGCCAACGATGCGATGGATGCCTGAGATCTTGACACGAATTCCTTTCCGCCCAAGTTCAACTGCTTGCGATGGATGCATACGCACCCCTGCTTCGATCGTCACGGATGCGTCGCCTACCCATGAAAACCGTCTGCGTCGGTCGTTGGTGTGCCCGACCGAGACGGTTGTAGCGATTAAATGAAAAACCCGGTTAGCAAGCAACAAACGCGGGGGCTTTCGTTCCTATGACTGCCCGCGACCTAGTGCTCATGAGTCGCGTGGTTCGCTATTTGATAATCTCCGCTATAGGGCGTGCCCTCCACCACGCCGGTGATCGTACCGGCATGGTCCGCGACATCCGACAAACTTGGATCCGTACCGGTGTAGCGAGACGACTTGCCCGCTGGGTCATCTGGCAAAGGGTCCCGGTTCAGCACCAACTGAATCGGAGGCGACTGGATTGCGACCTGAACCGAATCAGCGTCAATCGGGACCGGCGTTTCTTCATCGCCGCCCAAAATGTAAACGACAGCCTCCTGTTGTCCCTGATCGGTCGTTAGCTCGACGTGGTACGTTCCGCCACCCCAGTCAACGATGGTACCGCCATGGGGGCCGACACCATGCGCGTGCCCCTGAATCGAATGATTGACTTCACTGTCATGATCATGTCCGTGAGGGTGTGGATGGCCGTGGTCGTGATCATGAATCTCGCCCGTCGACGATGAGGAAACGGTATCTGGACCCTCAAGGTCACAACCGACCAACGAGCACACCAAACCCAGCGTCACAAAGAACCGCATCAATTTCATCATGGTTTCCTATATCGAATGGACTTCGGTCGTTTTCGCCAAGCGATTTGCGTCGCGACCGCTAAAATTCAAGAAGAGGCCGGGGTGGATCAAGAACTCGCAAATGACCGAGGTGATCAGGCCGCCCAGGATGACCGTGGCGACCGGATACAAGATTTCGCGACCGGGTGCCTGTCCTCCGAGCACGATTGGCAACAAACCGATGCCCGCTGTCAATGCGGTCATCATGACGGGAGCCAAGCGTTCGAGACTGCCTCGCAGGATCATCGCCTCTCCGAAGTCTTCGTTCTCTTCTTTGAGCAAATGAAAATAGTGCGTGACCAACAGCACGCCATTTCTCACCGCGATGCCGCCGAGCGAGATAAATCCAACCAGACTCGCAACCGTCAATGTTTGGCCCGTCAACACGAGTGCCAGAACGCCACCAATGAAAGCAGTCGGGATCGCGTTGAGAAGCTGCAGCACAATGGGCACTGACGGAAACAGGATCAGCAAGACAACGAACATGCCGGCCACGGAGAAAATCGCCAGGACACTGATCATCCTGGTCGCGTTCTGCTGACTCTCCAATTGACCATCGAATTCGACGTGATAGCCGGGTGGCAGCCGAACTCCGCGATCGATCCGGTTCTGAATGGCTGCGACAGCCGATGCCAGATCACGGTCCTCGGTGTTGCATCGGATGACGACCCGTCGGCGGGCGTTCTCACGATTGACGGAATTGGGGCCTTGCCCCTCGCCGATCGTGGCAACCTCGCGCAATTCGATCTGCCCGCGTTCGTCTCGGCGATCACCGTCGCCCCGGCTGCCAATGTGCGGCAGATCGATTCGCAATCGACCGAGGTTCTCATAGTCCGTTCGATACGCCTCTTCCAAGCGAACCAGCAAGTCGAATCGGCGTTGGCCGACAAACACCTCCGACACCACTTCACCCTGAAGTGCTGTTTGAAGCGTGTCTGCGACGTACTTACGAGTGATGCCATAGTACGCAAGCTCTTCGCCGTGCAGCTGGATGTGGAGTTCAGGCGTCATCCGAATCGGCTCAATCACCGGCGGTGTGATTCCTGGCACGGTTTCGATCGCAGACCGCACGCTCTCCCCGGTTGCGATCAACTGATCGAGGTCGTCTCCAAAGATTTTGATGGCAATCTGTGCATACACGCCCGACACCATGTGACTAATCAGATGCGCCAAAGGCTGTTCGACTTCGATGCTCACGCCGGGCACCTCGTTGGCGATCCGCTCCCGCAGATCGCGAATCATTGCGCTGCGCTGCCGCGTCGCATCAGGATTCATGCTCAGGATGTATTCTCCGTAATTGACCGGTGACGCATGCTCATCCATTTCGGCACGACCCGTGCGTCGAACGAAGTGCAGAATCTGGCCGTCGGGTTGTTCCGGCGTGACCTGCATGTCACGAAAGAGGCGGTCAATGCGATTGGAAACTTCGCTGGATGCTTGCAGCGAGGAACCAGGCGGCAGCGTCACACTGACCAATACGCTTCCTTCGTCAAAATCCGGCAAGAAATCTCGGCCCAGTCGCGAAAGTTGCCAGGCGGCGATGCCAACAGCGACCCATGTGGCCAACAGAAGCCAACCCGGCATCCTCATGCTGCACCGGATCAGCGGGGTGGCGAACCGCTTCATCCCACTCAAAACCAAACCATCTGGCTCAGTAGGTTTTGCGCGGGATCGACCTAGCAGGTAATAGGCAAGCACTGGGGTGACAGTGATGGATACGATGAACGAAGCCAAGATCGAAACGATGTAAGCCAACCCCAACGGAGTGAACAATCGACCCTCGACGCCCGACAAAGCAAACAGTGGCAAAAACGCCAAGATGACGATCGCCGTACCAAACACGATCGCACTTCGCACTTCACGGCTGGCTTCGTAAATGATTTCGATTGCAGATGGATGATGGACCATTGCGAATTGGTCTTGGTTTTCATTCTCCAATCGGCCATCAGCCACCTTCAATCGTCTGTAAATGTTCTCGACGTCGACGATGGCATCGTCGACCAATTCCCCCATCGCCACCGCGATACCGCCGAGCGTCATCACGTTGATTGTCAGCCCCATGCCGGAAAACCAATCGGTGATCCGAAAGACCAGTGTCGTGATAACCAACGACATCGGAATCGCGGTCAATGTGATGAACGTGGTGCGGACGTTGAGCAAGAAGAGAAACAGGATGATGATGATCAGCAAACCACCGACCGCGATGGCCTCGACCACATTGAATACGCCTCGATTGATAAAACGACTCAGTCGAAAGAGGTCCGACTGAATCACAACATTCGGTGGCAGGGACTTTTCAATATCGTCCATCGCTTGCGAGAGCCTTTGCGTCAACACTCGCGTGTCCACGTGCGGTTGCTTGACCAGAGTCAGCACGACTGCCGAAACGCCGTCGACACTGCCGTCGCCGCGCTTGAGGGCTGGTCCCTCCGTGACTTGCGCGACTTGGTCCAACAGCACACTGCGTTTTGGGTAACGCGCAACGGGAATCTGTCTCAGGTCATCGATCACCTGGTTGGTTCCGCTACCGAGTCGGCCCAAAATTCGAATGGGCCTTTCCGTTTCGCCGGCAACGGCGAATCCGCCACTCGTGTTGATGTTGCTCTCACGGAGGGCGGCCACAACGTCTTGCACTGTCACGTCGTATTCCAACAGCGCCGACGGTTTGAGCAATACTTGGAATTGCTTTCGGTCACCGCCTTGCATCAAGACCTCAGCCACACCGGTCAATTTGGCGAGCCGAGGACGAATCACCCAATCCGCGATCGTCCGCAACTCACGTGCGGCGGCTTGTTCGGATGGCCACGAGATCTGTTGTTCGCCCTCTTGGTTTTTGACAATCGCTGTTGCCTGGAGATCCGGATCGTCCTCAACCATCGCAAGGTCAACCAGCTCGAATTCGAGTGGCTCCCATCGATTTGGTTCACGCCGGTTATTAACACGCCAGACGTGAACTTCATTGACGCCATCGCCTGTCACCAATTCGGCAACGGTGGCGTGTTGGGTCAATGGAGTCACCATCCCGCCGTTGGGCCCGCGTTGCCAAAACGTCCCCGCAATCAGGATCTGCCCCATGATCGATGAAGGCGGAGTCATTTGCGGACGAATGCCGGAGGGCAGGACACCCTCCAGCGTTGCCAAGCGTTCGCTGACGGTTTGGCGAGCCGCTCGATTCTGCGTCGACCAATTGAACTCGACATAGAGCACATTCAAACCGGCCGTCGTCTGGCTGCGAACATCCTGAATGCCACTCGCACCCATCAACGCGAGTTCCAGGGGAAGGGCGACCAGTGTTTCGACTTCCTCCGTCGCCAGCCCCGGTGCTTCCGTGATGACCACAACACGCGGCCGATCCAAATCGGGAAACACATCAATGGGAAGTGTCGTTGCCACATACGAACCACCCACCAACGCGATCAGGCTGCACACCAGCACGATCGATCGATAGCGAAGCGATAAGCGAATGACGGAATCAATCATGGTGAGGGGTGAATGGAGACTTTAGATTGATGAGTTGAGATTGGAGGACCAGTGCCCCGTCCAGATTTAGTGTTAGTGTTGGTGCTGCGTCGTGGCATAGGCTTCCAGCCTGTGATTTGCCGCGTCCTTGCCCGATGGCAGGCAGGATGCCTACCCCACTTTTTTAAGTTGACGGAGCACTTCTTCTTTGCTTTGGGTTGCATTGCGGTTTTTCGGGATGACACCGTGATGGCGGTGATTTGATTGGCTTCATCGAGCAGTCCTTCCAGTCGATTCATGGGCAACAACTCGCCTTCGATCAGCAACTCGATCCAGTAACAGCACTCATCCGCTTGTTCGACCACGATCTGAAGCTTCGCGACAAACTCCTCCGTTGATCGCCCACGGCAGGCGGCTCGATAGTTTGCCCCCACCGAGGTTGCACAACGCACCAATTGCCGCGAGATGACACCACCTGCCGTGGTCTGCGGAATCGACTCGGTCATCCGAATGACTCGCAAGGCAAACCTCTTGGTTCGCAGCTTCAAGTCCTCACTCGTCATTCCCCCATGTCCAATCTCCAATCTCAACTCATCAATCTAAAATCAAAATTCAATGCGCCGCATGAACGGTTCCGTCTGCGTGAACGTGAACGCCCGGTTGTTGACCACTGGCCGATTGCGCTTTGAGAATACGACGGAGCGTTGCACCGGAGTTGTATGCCAAATAAGTGCCGGGGGTGATGGAGCCGTCGCTCGCAATCACCGCATGCCGACGGTCTTTGTGCCGTACATGAACGCTGATTTGATTGAATAGGTCGCCGTTCTGGCGATAAACAAAGGCTTGGCCTCCCTCATACGCCACCGCTTCGGCGGGCAAGACGAACACATCGGTCAGCTTCTCAATCGGAACATGAATCTTGGTGCGCTGGCCCGGACGAAACCGCCAAACACGAAAACTCTCTCCGTCGACTTCATACGAGCGCGACTCATTCCTCAGCGGGACGAAGAAATCCAACGTTCGGCTCTGGGGATCGATCACGTTGGACAAGTGTCGTATGTAATGCGTCTGTTCACGTGCCGGCCATTCTCGTCGGTCATCATCCAAGAACTCGACATCGATCGCTCGTTCACCCTGGGCCGCCTGTTTCAACCAACCGGACTCACGTTTGAAGGCGTGACCGACGATGTAGAGCTGGGAATGATCCGCCAGTGAACAGATCAATTGCCCCGCCTGAACCGTTTGTCCAAGTTCGACGGCCAGGGACTGAAGTTCGTAGTTGATTGGTTCGGCGTCGTCGGGGGACTGACTCTGTGATGGTGGTGCCACCACCTCGATCGACGAGACGAACTGGCCCTGTCGGGTCTGATCAATTTGCTGAGGGCTCAAGCCCCGACTGAGTAACTCCTGGATGGATGAACGAACCAGCGTTTCCTGACGCTTCTTGTCGTTTTGGAGCTGGATCATCCGTGCTTTGGACGTTCCACCTCGTTCAGCGAGTTCCGAAAGCCGGTCGATCTCCGATTGGATCAGTTCGATCTCACTGGAGGCCTGAAAGAGACCTGTCTGGGTGGCCTGCAGGTATTCGCTGAATAGCTGGATCGTGACCAATCTATCGCCCGGGACCACCGTGTCGCCGGGAAAAACATGGATCGCCGAAACAGCCCCAACGGCCGGCGAGGTCACACCACGGTCCGAAACTCCCGGCCGATCTCGCACGACACCCGGGATGGTGATTACCCGCCAATGATCCTTCAAGCGAGCCACCTTCACGGTGAGTCCCAAATTCTTGCGAGCAAGCGTCTTCAGTTCCAATACGGTCGGTTGCTCCGACGTCGATGCGCTGGATCGATCGTCTTGGGGAGAGACATTCGTCGACGACGTCGACCAGCCGTTTAAGAAAACCAATTGATCGCGATAAGACCAGGCTCCGAACATTCCCAGTCCCAATCCAATCAGCGCGGGTAGTATCCAGTAACGAAGTGGATGAAGCATCATGTTGCACGCGAAGTCATCGCGCTTGAGGCGGCGGGAACGAGGTTATCCAAAGGCGTTGATCAGCTCGATCGCCATCAGCGACCGGCGACGCTCCTACAACCTCAGCGCAGCATGCAACATCAGGCGATCTCGTCCTGTTCGAACATGCCCGATCCTCTCACGATCGGAGATGCAAGCATTCACCCGGGACGCCCTCGCAAAGCAACAGACGGAAAGCCTCGCTGAAGAATCGCCTGAGTCGACTCGACATCCAATGGGCACGTACCACGAATCCACAGCCAAGTAGACTGCATCACGGTCGTGCTCGAATGGACGATCCGTGTGCCCGGCATGACTGGGGCCACGTCGGCTGCCCGTCCCTACATCATCTCCATGCTCATGGAGCAAGGAACCACCGTCGGAATGGTCATGAGAATGCGAATGACCAATATGGAAATGAGGCGTCGCCATCGTTCCCGTCGGCGCATCAGGACCACCATGCCGCTTGGGAACGACATTTCCCAACACGACCAGCGGCACAACGATGAGCGACAATAGGCGATACATGGTTTTCCTCGGACAAATAGCTTATCAGCGTGACTTTGGAATTCAAATGACTGGCCCAGTAGCGAGTCTGGACGTGAGTCGATCGGACATGCAGGCGCTCGATTGGGTAGATTGGGAGTGACGCGTTCGTTTTCATTGGCCTGCTCAGGACAGTTTCATGATCTCCTTTCTCGACGCCTGTCGCTTAGTTCCTCCTCTGGTTGCATGCCTCACGTTGCCCCCCGAGGAAGCCGCTCAAGAATCAGGAAATGCTCCAGACCGGGTTTCACAGGGTCTTCGAAAGCCCGTTGATCGTGCGGCCGAAGGAAATCGAGGCCGCAGTCCGAGCCAACCGTCTCGCGAGCGACGAGCCGTTGAATTGAAGGATCCAACGCAATTCATCAAATCGGGTGACCAGCCCCTTTTTTCGGGCCCACAACCCAACGAGGCTTTACCGGCGATGACGGTGACGGGTGTTTGTGGTGACGTGAAAGGCCGGAAAGTCGATCCTGTTGCGAATGCCGGTGGACGTCCCCTGGTACTGATGTTTCAGGACGTCGAAGGATCTGGGCTTCGGGGCACGATCGGACTCGCTCGGGTCCTGGAACGAATGGCCGCGAATTCCGAAAGTGGGCTCGAATACATGTCGATTCTATTGGGCGACGATTCGGAAATGCTCAAGGAACGCGCATCGAGAATCGAGCGATTCCTGCCCGACTTCGTTCAGGTCGGGATCTCAGAAGAGGGTCGCGAAGGTCCAGGTTCATACGGCCTGGATCGCAATGTCGCCATGACCATTTTGGTTGCCAGGGACGGACGTGTGCTTCACAATTTCGTTTTCCCTCAGTCGATGCTCTACCCCGACGGTCATGTATTGGGCGCCGTGGCGGAAGCCATCGGAGAAGAAAGAAAGACGGTCACCAAATGGCTGGAAGCGAAACCGAACGATGCGGCGCCCATGCGAGGCAATTCCATGGAACGCAATGCCCCAACGGATTCACCCAAGGTGAAATTGCGTCAAAAGCTTGCGGCGATGGTCGAAGCGGGAAAGCTAAGTCGAGTCGAAGCGAATGAACTCTACAAGACGGCTTTCCCCGATGGTTGATCCGTGACCGCCAAAATCGATTGGCAACGCCTCACCCGTCGGAGCGATTGCCACGCTCGCCACCAAAGTCGGTACGCCGTCGCGTGGTATGTCGTCTTGCTCGGACAGCTTGCGGTCGTTCCGTTGACGGCCCAAGAGTCACCCCCATCGCGGACCATCGACTTCACCAATGACGTGATCCCGGTCCTCACGAAAATGGGCTGCAACGCGGGCGCTTGCCACGGCGCCGCGTTGGGACGTGGTGGATTTCGTCTCTCCCTCTACGGGGGAAATCCAGGTGCCGACTACGACTCGATTGTTCGTCAGGTCGGTGGTCGCCGTGTCAACTTGGTCGCACCAGACGAAAGTCTGCTGTTGCGGAAACCGGCGGAGTTGGTCGAGCATGGTGGCGGTCCCGTTTTGGATATCGACAGTAATGCCGCCGGAACGCTGGTCGAGTGGCTCCGGCAGGGCGCGTTGCGGGATCCGCATCAACAGCTCGATCGTTTTGAAGTATCGCCGAACAGCCTAGTTGTCGGGTCACTGGATGACGCGATCGCGCTCGAAGCGACGGCGTACTTCTCCGATGGCTCACGACGAGATGTCACGCAGTGGACGATTTTCACGCCCGAAGATCCCTCCGCAGTCAGCATTGGCGAAACGGCCCCCCTTGCACGGGTGCATCGAGCAGGAAGGCATGTCGTCGTGGCACGGTACTCCACCGAGGTTGTCCCAATTGAATTGGTGGCACCACGGGACGCGTCGCCTAGGCAGTGGGCGGACGAGCCGCGTCTTAACTTCATCGACGTTCATGTTCTCGAGAAACTCCGCGTGTTGGAGATTTCACCGTCGCCATTGATCCACGATGGCACTTACCTGCGACGGGTCTCAATCGACCTCACCGGCAAGCTGCCATCACCTGAGTTCGTTCAACGATTCCTTGAGGATGAGGATCCCGACAAGAGAAAGAAGCTTGTCGAATTGCTCCTGCAATCCGACGAATTCACGAGTCACTGGGAGCGGCATCTCGAGGACTGGCTACATTTCCGCGAACATCCCGGCGAGGAGCTGGCGAATAAGGCTTATCGCGATTGGCTTACCGAACAAGTCCGGCGCGACGCTAGCTACCAGCTGTTGGCACGCGAGTTAATCATGGCGAGCGGCGATCGTCACGTTGTGGGGGCAGCCAGTTTTTACGATGCGACGGTCGGGCCACGCGAGCAGGCGGAGCTGTTCAGCGAACTCTTCATGGGCTGTCGACTACGCTGCGCGAACTGCCACAATCATCCTTTAGACCGTTGGACACAGAACGACTATCACGGTCTGGCTGCGATTTTTGCGAAAGTCGATCGAGGGCGCGTGGTTTCGGACGACCCAGAAGGAGTCGTCATCCATCCGACCACTCGGCGACCGGCGGTCGCTCGGATCCCTGGCGGAGACTGGCTGGACGGCGACGAGAACGTTCGCCAACGACTGGCCGATTGGTTGACGGACCGAGACAACCCGTTCTTTGCCAAGGCAATCGTCAATCGTCTTTGGAAACAAACAATGGGTCGTGGGTTGGTGGAACCTGTCGACGATTTTCGCTCCACGAACCCGGCGACGCATCCTCGGCTGCTGAATCGATTGGCGGAGGACTTTGTCGACAACGGGTACAGCCTACGGCATACGCTTCGACGCATCGTCCTGAGTGCAACGTATGCCCGAAGCTCCGACCCGAATCAAACAAATCAAGACGACGAGGTGTTCTATTCCCATGCGCTGCGCCGACCGCTGCTACCCAGTGTTCTGCTCGGTGCCATGACGGATGTCATTGGCGTAGCGGACAGCAACGCCGATAGGATGATGGTCACGACTGGTCTGACGCATCAGTTGTCGCTGATCAATGGCCCCATACTGAATGCGAGGATTGCTGCCAAAGGGAGTCGACTGGCCGATCGACTCAATGCAGGTCAAGCGATCGCCGAGATCGTCGATGAGTTTTACCTGGCGGGCCTTTGCAGGCATCCCACTGACTCCGAGCACGACCACTGGATGAAGCAAGCCGCGCAAAGCGACCCACAGCGGTTCTTGGAGGACTTTGTTTGGGGCCTACTATCCAGCCAAGAGTTTTCAACAAACCATTGACCCATTCGCGGGATCATTCAAGTGACACCCACACACCTGCAAACCGACGCGTCTCCAATCCATTCACTGAGGCAACCCGATGCTATCTAGATGCTGCGATGGATTCGCCAGGCGAGATTTTGTGAGGGTCGGCGCACTGACCGCATTCGGGCTGGGGAGCGCAAGTTTCGGCCGCATGCAACGCGCAAGGGCTCAAGGTCTCACGAAAAAACACCCTGCTAAGTCTTGCATCCTGATTTGGCTGGACGGTGGGCCCAGCCATCTCGATACGTTCGATCCAAAGCCCGAGGCACCATTGGAAGTCCGCGGTCCGCTCGAGGCAATCCGAACCAACGTCGCGGGGATTCAGATCAACGAGTGCCTGGAACAGACCTCTCAGATGATGGATCGATTGTGCCTGATCCGATCCATGACTTCATCGCTCGGTGAACATAACTTCGGCACGCACTACTTGATGACGGGTTACAAGCCCTCACCAGCATTGGACTACCCGACGATCGGGTCGACGGTAGCGTCTCTTCGGCAGGGCTCAGGCGTCCTACCGCCGTTCATCTCGGCGCCCGGTTTCGACGCGACCGTCAGTGGGAATGGGTTTCTGCCAGCATCGTTTGCGCCCTTTGTCGTCGGTGATGACTTTCGGGTGCGAAACCTTGATTTCTACAAGGACGTGGATCTCGATCGCATCCATCGTCGTCGAGACATCGTCAACGCGTTTGATCGATTCAGCAAAGCCCAAGAAGCCTCACCGACAGCCGGTGACACCGATCTGGCACGTGCCTACGACCTCATCACGTCGCCTGATGCCAAGAAGGCCTTCGATCTATCCGACGAGTCGACCCAAACCCATCAGCGTTACGGACGAAACGGCGGCAATGGTCTCGGACAAGGATGTTTGTTGGCACGGCGTCTGATCGAAAGAGGCGTGCCTTTTGTCACGGTCAATGGCACCGGCTGGGATACGCACCGAAATGTCATTCAGCTGAAGAAGCGTTTTCCGTCGGACCAGAGCGCTCACTTGCCATCACTGGATCGAGCCCTCAGCGCGCTGATCGGTGACTTGTCCGATCGCGGATTGCTGGATGAGACGCTCGTGATCGTGATGGGTGAATTTGGACGGACGCCGAAGATCAATCCGGCAGGTGGTCGTGACCACTGGCCGAACGTATTCAGCGTGTTGCTGGCCGGAGGCGGCGTGCGCGGCGGCCAGGTCATCGGCACCAGCGACACATACGGCGAATTCCCGAAAGACAATCCCGTTACCCCGTCGGATCTGTCGGCGACTGTCTTCACGCTGCTAGGCATCGACCCGACTGCCGAATTGCACACCGGGGATGGACGCCCGGTACGTATCGCACCGGACGGTGCTCAGGTCATTGAAACGGTCATGGGGTAATCGGTGCCAATGGGGAGTCGCTTCGCGGTCAGGGTGCTCGTATCTGTTGCCTACTTTGCATCAATGGCCTCAGCTGCCGAACCACCCATCACGGCGATTGACTTCACACGGGAGGGTCATCAACTCGTCGGTGTTAGTCAACGCGGCTTGCATCTATTGCAGTGGCCCGAGCTTGAGGTCATCGGCGTCGTTCAGCTCCCGATACCGAACCTGCATGCCGTCTCGTTTTCACCCGATGGAACGCGAATTGCCGTGGGCGGCGGCTCTCCAGCCGAGGAGGGACGCGTTCAAGTCGTATCTTGGCCCGAAGCGCAGCCCGGTCAAACGCTCCATGGCCATCATGACTCCGTGCGAGCCGTCGCCTGGCTCGACAACTCCGACCTGGTATCCGCCAGCATCGATCAGTCCGTCAAGCGATGGAGTCTTGTTCAGCAAGCCAGCGTCGCCACGCTGAGGGGTCACCCCAAGAGCGTGGATGCCCTTTGCGCACTACGCGGTACAAATTTCATCGTGACCGCCGGCGTCGATCAGTCGCTGAGAGTCTGGGACTTCGACGCGGAGGAACCGCTTCGAAGCCTCAATCAGCACACAGGACCCGTGCACGCCTTGGCGGTGCGTCCGGTTCAGGAAGGCCTGCCGATCATTGCATCGGCATCATCGGACTTCACCATCCGATTCTGGCAACCGACGATCGGCCGCATGATTCGATACATCCGTTTGAGCGCTGCTCCGCTGGCGATCACCTGGATCAATGGCGGCAGTCACCTCGTCGCCGGTTGTGATGACGGGCACATCCGAGTGATCGATTACGACCGTTTGACCGTGGAAAACGATCAAGATGTGATGGATGGATGGGTGTATGCGGTCAAAGCCCATCCATTTGACGGCAGTGTGGCAGCAGCCGGATCTGGCGGAACGTTACGACGGGTCCAATTGAAATCGCTCGATCACTGATCAACGCAACCAATCGATGCGTCCATCACCGAATTTTCTCGTCCGGCAGTTCACCTTTGATGCCTTCGTCGAGCGGCATGCTGTCCGCCCCTGAGGGATTTGCCTCCGCAATCAATCGATCGAGTTCAGCTCGTAAACGGCTCACGATCTCCGCATGGCTCGGATCATCGATCAAGTTGACTCGCTCTCCGGGATCCTGCGTTAAATCATACAACTCTCCCATGTGACGATCCGGCGATCCGTCACCGTGGGGATAGCGAATGTACTTCCACTGGTCAGTCCGCAGCGCCCGAACGTTGGGCGTGTAGGGAAACTGAACCTCATAGTTGTATTCGTAGTACCAACCCGTGCGCCAATCGGAGTCACCCTGCTGGACCAGATCCTTCCAAGACCGTCCTTGCGTTCGCGGAAGCGGCTGGGCGTCACAGATGTCCAGAATCGAGGCGGCAAAATCCAGCGTGAGCGTCTGCGACTCAATGACTTTGGGTGACGACGGTTCAGTTAGCTTGGGATAACGGACCACCAATGGAATTCGGAGCGAAGCCTCATGCGCGGTACGTTTATCGACCATGCCGTGCTCGCCTTCCAACAGTCCATTGTCACTGGTGAATATGAACAGGGTGTTATCGAGTTCACCGGTTTGCTGAAGGTAGTCGTACAGCCGACCCACGGAATCGTCGACCGACAAAATCGTTCCCAAATAAGCCCGAACCATCGCCTCAAAATCGAGCATCGCTTCGGCGGAGGTGTCGGGAAAGTCTTTCCGCCAATCGAACAATGGGCCATAAATCCCGTGCCAGGTCCGCAAACGCTGCGTGATCCAGGTGGGTTTGTCGTCCAACTGGAAAGCTGATTCCGGGTATGGGAATCGAAAGGCGTCAAACGCATGCTCATACTTCTCTTCGGGAAAGTAGAAACTGTGCGGGGCCTTATGTCCCAACATGAGTAGGAACGGTTGGTCGTCATTCTCCTCTTCGCGGGACGTCATCCATTCGATCGCCATGTCCGTCACGACGTTCGTGTAATAGCCTTTGACGATAGCTCGCTCACCGTTATTGGCTCGAAATTCCGTGTCGAAGTACTTTCCCTGTCCCCGGTGGGTGATGAAATGGTCGAAACCCGGGCGCATGCTGTCATCTTCCTCACCCATATGCCACTTACCGATGTACGCGGTAGCGTAACCCTCGGACTGCAACTGCCGCGGGAACGTCGGGAGGTCTCGCGGGTAGTCGGTGAAATTGTTGACGACACCATGCGAATGAGCGTAGAGCCCACCGAGAATCGAAGCCCGACTTGGGGAGCAGAGCGACGTCGTACAGAAATGGTTCGGGAACCGAATGCCTTCCTCGGCGAGTCGATCAATATTCGGCGTCTTCAGGTATGGATGTCCGGCGCACGACATGGCGTCGGCTCGCTGGTCATCGGTCAGCACAAAGACCACATTGGGGCGATCCTCCGCCCAAGACGTGTCGGGGAAAACCGTTGCAACGGTGGCGATCAACAAGACAACACAAACGAGTCGTTTCATCAAAGTCCAATGCTTGAAGGGTGGTGAATGCATCCTTGCCGACGCGGCATTGTAGTCACGCTCGACGCGGAGTGATCGAATCGTCCCGATCATTCGGCCGCGAGCTGAATCTCAGACGTGCAGTCTTGAAGCAGTTGCAATTGAGTGATTTCGGAGGTGTCACCCTGGCCGACCTCAACGACGTAGTCGCCCTTGAACCCGCGAAGGGAAACCAAACCATTCTCATTCGTCGTCAGCCGTTTATCCGTCGACCAGTGGTTCTTCATCAGGTACATCCACACTTTACCGCGTAGCTTGAGGTCGCCATCGTCCTCGAGAATCGCCCGATCGGCTTTGCCGCCCTTGTCTTGCGCTAGGATCGACCAGGCGTAGATTCCATTGACGAGCCGATGACTGAACATCACGGTCATCACTCGCTCTGTCATGGCGGCCCGTGCCAGTTCATCGCCGATGGTGTCTTTCATCTCAAACTCGGTCGCAGCCATTGGCAGACCAAACTTGGCAAAATACTCGAGTCGCTCGTAAATCTGTTCCGGCGGGGTTTGTCGTCCAAAACGGCTTTGAAATCCAAGGCCCGATAAGGGAGCGTTTTGATCGAGAAGATACTGGACCTGATTCTCGAAACGTTTCATGTTGGCAGTCACGTCCCCCGCAGCCGGATCCGAGATGACCTTATTCTCGTTCAAGTAGAGCAGCGCCTTGGGATCTCGCGTCGATGACCGGGCGGTCTTAAACCAATCCACCATGGCGTCGCGGCCGATGATGTCTTGAACGATATGGTTGTCACGTGTCTCGTTGATGACATCCCACTCGAACACCGGCCAGCGTTGGGCCGCTTCAGCGACCATCTCTCGACAGACTTCCTCCACTGCCAATCGCTCGTCAGGTGAGAGATCTTTGCGAGGGACACGTCGTTTCAGACTGTTGGGATCGATATTCGGATCGGGGACATAAACCATTTGGCTGAGTTTGGCAGGCATGAAGTTGCCGTAAGTTCCACCGGGCCAAATCAGGCAATGGCCGCGCACCGGGATCTTGTTTTGTTCGAACCATGCCAGGAGACCTGGCAGGTGAGGTTCCGCTTGCGAGACCCGTTTGTACTTCAGATAGTTATGAAATCCCGAGGCGTTGAATCCAAGATCCAGAAACAGCTTCTTGTATTGCTCAGGGGAAATTTGGCGGACCATCTGCCCAGGCACCGGCTCATGCATACTGGGCCCACCAACGATGCCTCCGAAGCGAAACGAATGACGTTGCAACTGAACGTGCACGGGCACATCCGCTCGCGGGTTGCCCTCCGCGTCGACGATTCGCAACTCCAAGTTCGCCTTGCGTAATTGGTCGATCCTTTGGTCGGCCTCTTGCCGCCAGGGCTGATCCGATCGGCGTGTCGCTTCAACGATGGATTCAATGCCGGCGAGGTCATGACCGGAATAGTCCGCACTCGTCCTGACATCCGAGGGATCGCTTGATCGGACAGTCGGCTCGACCGCGGTCGCATTCGTCGGCGTTCTTCGCCGCCTCGATCGAATCTCGCGGTACTGTTTCAGCTGCGCGGGCGTCAGCAGCTCGGCCATCTCCGCATTTCTCGCCCGGAAGAACTCAGCCTGTTGCGTACGGCGAGTCGCCGCCGGCATCTTCTGAAACTCCGACCACTTGGCGGTCATCGCTCGTTGGATGGCCTGAAACCTTGGTCTCTGTGCATTGGTCAACTTGAGCTGGCTAAACGCATCGGTTTGCCTGGCCTCACCTTGAACCTTGTCTTCCGACAATTTGAAGTCAGCGGGTTTGCCCATCACCAGTGACAGTCTGGATTCGAGTTCCCGCACCACTTCGGCGTACTTAGCCTCATCAGCCACATTCACGTTCTCTTCCGGATCCGCATCATGGTCATAGAGCATGTGTCCGGTGGTATGGCCCTGCTCGTCACGATACGTCGTATAGCGAAAGCGATCGGTACAAATTGAATCACCGTCGCTGAATCGGCTGACCGCACAATCCTTGATCTGTGTGCTCGGATCCTCTAGCACTGGCACGATGGACTGTCCATCGAGATGGCGCGGAAGCGGCAGGCCGCTCAATTCGCAAAGCGTCGGATAGATGTCGATGAACTCGACCAAGGACGACGAAGTCGCGCCTGTCCGGAGATGCATTGAGTCGGGCGTGACGAAGATCAGCGGCGCGCGGAGGGATGTTTCAAAGCAACTGTGCTTGCACCACATCGTGTGTTCGCCAAGGTTCCAACCATGATCACCCCACATGACGATGATCGTATTTTCGGAAAGACCCAACTCATCATACGCGTCGAGTAGTCGGCCAATATGGGCATCCGTGTAACTGGTTGCCGCATGGTAACCACGGATAAGCTCTCGAGCCTTCGCCTCAGGAATGACCCCTTTCTTCGGGATATCGGAGTAGCTGCGCAACTCACCCGATTGATGGACCGCTCCCTCAGGTGCGTCCTGCGGTGGATAGTAGTTGTCGGGCATGCGCACATCGGAGGTGGGGTATTTTTCGAAGTAACGCCCCGGCGCGACGAACGGAAGATGCGGTTTCGTAAAACCGACCGCAAGGAAAAACGGTTCGTTAGATTGCTTGGCCAACTGACGCAGACGGGCAATGGCTCGATTGGCAATGACTCCATCGGTATAAGTGTCGTCCGGAGTATCACCTCCATTCTCCCAAGAGGGTCCTCGCTCGCGGCCCTTCGCATCCTTCACCATGGCGTCACGTGATGCAGTGGTGATGTATCGGTCCGCATTGGGCCTGACGGCAGGTTCGCTCCATCCCTCCGCACTGTCGGCTGGATTGTGGAAGACCTTGCCCAGTGAAATGGTCGTGTAGCCGTTGTTCTTGAAGTGTGTGTTGAGCGTGGTCACTCCCGGGGCATCTTGATCGGCCCGGCTGGTATAAGTGCGAAAGCGGTCCTTGGCCGGACGGATCCCCGTCATCAACGCCGCTCTAGAGGCGCCGCACGTTGGCACCATGCAATACGCCCGATCAAACCGAACACCTCGCTTGGCCAGACGGTCGAAGTTGGGCGTGACCATTTTGTCGGCGCCGAAACTGGTCAACTCGGGGCGCAAGTCGTCCACGGCGATGAAGAGCACATTGGGCCGCTCGGCGGCCAAACCAACGCCGGCAACGGAGGCATTGATGAGCCAACCCATCGTCCATGCGATTGCCACGGCCAAGAAAGACAGCGGCGTCTGTATCGTGAGTGGATGCATGATGATTTCGAAACTACTTGTCGGTGATTTTGGAGAGGGTGACTTCGCGTACGTCCATGACCTGAGTACCGGGCATGGTGTCCGCGGAAAGAGTGAGCTTGGCAACGCCCTCGTTGAGAGAGATGGTGCCGATATCGAGTGTCGCCCAAGGTTTCTCTAACTCGCCCGATCGGGGTGCTCGGTCTCGATTGGGAAATCGATCGGGATCATATGCGGGTTCGACGATTGCGGTGACGTCTTGGTCATCGACCGAGATACGGATTTGCGATCCGACGTCTGACTCCGGACACGTGTACTTGACGGACACTTGATAGTCGCCGGGCTCCACAACACGAATGTCCCAGTCGATTTGGTCTCGAGCGTTGGTCCAGTTGGTAATCCAGTCATGATGAAAGCCCTTTCCATGGAAGCGAATCGTTCCCGTCAACTTCCCCTGGACGGCGTGCAGATGCGTGACAGGAAACTGGGTGTATCCGCAGGGAATGAGCGACTCCACTTCCCAATTCTTGAAGACGTCATTGAACCACTGACGGTACTCGTCACGATGCCGCTGAAACTGATCGGGCATTTCGCGACTGATGTCCGTCGTCTGCCCGGGATCTTGGACTAGATCGAACAGAGACTCCTCCCTATTCGTCAATACATAACGATACCGACGACTACGGGCCGCACCGTTGGAAGGCTGCCGTCGCATGATCCAACGATGCGTGAAGATCAGGCGGTCTTCCGCGACCACCGGTTCGGCCAGCAGCGCTCCCTTCAAGCTTTTCCCGTCTAACGAAAGATTTGCCGGAATCGCAATCCCACAGAGATCCGCCAAAGTTGGCAGCAAGTCGATATGAGCAGCCAGCCCCTCAACCACACAACCCGGTGATATCTTTCCAGGCCAGCGAACAAACAGGGGCACGCGAACGCCGCCCTCGTCGACGCGCCCTTTGAAACCCTTCATTCCCGCGTTGTACCGATCCGGAGTGTTCGGACCGTTGTCGGTTAGGAATAACACGATGGTGTTCTCGTCGATCCCCAACTCGGTCAGCTTCGATAGCAGGCGTCCCACGTTGTCGTCGATGTTCTCGACCATGCCGTAGAGTGTCGAAGTTTTGACATCCAGTCCTCGACCTTCGTACTTATCAAAATACGCATCAGGAACCTGATAGGGCGTGTGTGGAGCGTTGTAAGGCAAATAGCAAAGAAAAGGTTCATCGCCCTTGGATTCGATCCACTCCATCGCCTTTTCGGTCAACACATCGGTGATAAACCCCTCGGTCTCGATCGTCTCTGAATTGTGTTCCAGGACGGGGTCAAAGTAGTTGCCGATATGCCCCGCACAGAAACCAACAAACTCGTCAAATCCCTGCCCGTTCGGGTTGTTGGGATAGTGCTCCCCATTGTGCCACTTCCCAAATAGCGCGGTGTGGTAACCGTTGTCGCCAAACAACTCCGCGATGGTGGTCTCGTCGGCTCGCATGATCTCCAAGTTATTGGAAACATTGACCGTCCCCGTGCGAACGTGGTACCGACCGGTCAGCAGACTGGCACGTGTGGGAGCGCATAACGGAGAGACAAAGAATCTGTCAAAGCGAGCACCATCGGATGCCAGCTGGTCAAGGTTGGGTGTGTCGATCAGTGGGTTCCCATGAGATCGAATGTCTCCGTAACCCTGGTCATCCGTCATGATCAAAATGACGTTGGGACGTTCCGCAGCCGGCAGTGCCCATCCGGACACGACCTGAGCAACCATGACGACGTAGAATCCGAGTTGTTTCATCTGGATGGCGTTTTCTCTAGGGACGGGATAAGAGCATCGAGCGTTTATTGGCAATGGACCTGTAGGCCGCGATTGTCGCGTGATAGTCCTCATCGAGTTGCTCGATGGCATCGTTGTCGATGGGATGACGCACCGACTGGTAAATGAACGCGTTGGCCTCCTTGGCCGTCGCGATCGTCTTACTTCGAGGCTCGTTGTCGATGGTATAGAAGCCAGGTTGTCCTCGGTCGTAAGGCTGGAACCAGTGTGAGTTGTCGTGGAGGCACGCGCAAAAAGACACGCCAACAAAGTGGGGATCCGATGCAATTCGCCGGGACAACATGTGGTAGAGCACACGTCGATCGAGGTGGTCAGGAACTGGGCCCGGCGTTCGGCCCGTCTTGAGCAGCGACTCGGGATACACGTTGCCATACACCTGGTCACTCAGCAACGCCGGCACGCCCGTCGTCTCGACGACGGGGTTGATCTTGTTGGTCTCGCTGAAGTGCTGTGGTGCTAAGAGATCCACATAAGGTGTCACTCGCTTCCAAATGTCTGCGGAATAGGCGACGCCTTTGACATAGCAACCCAGGACCATATGGTTCGTGTCAATATTTCGAATTGCGGCGTGGCCAAGCTGATGGACTCGTTCGATGATCTCGGCGATGAGCATCTCTTGATCCGCCGCGATGTCCGGGTCGTTTGAATAGGCGAAAGCCCGTACCGGATATTCAATGCTGCCCGATTCACGCAGCTCCGCAAACGACTGGAAGTCCTTCTCATAGACATCGTTGAGCTTCTGAATATCGCCTTCGTAGCGTGCTTCGAGCGTGGAAATGAGATACTCTCGACCCGCACTGCCGGGATCCCTGCCGAGCGTTTCGTTGAGCCACATGCCCGATCGCATGAAGGATCCAAAGCCGTAGTAGTATCCCATGATCCAGGGATTGTTTATGTGCGGCGAGACATACCGGGTGACGTGATCGTCAACGAACTGAGCATACTCATCGCTAAAGACATCCGGACGCAGCTCGCCAGGCGCTAACTCCACTTGATGCTTGATCAGTGGGACATGAATTGCATGCGGGATCCTCTCCTCAAGATAGACGCGTTCCGCCAATGCGATGTCGACAAATCCAAGTCGGACGCGTTCGGTGCTATAGGGACCGCTCCAGACACAGTTGTATCCCAACTGCCGCATTTTCTGGATGCCATCGCGCAGCCAAGCCTCCTGATCCCCTTTGTACGAAAACGTCACCGCACCTCGGGAGAAACTCGTCACGGGATGACTGAGCCCTATGCCGAAAAACCCGTGACCCTCGGGCGTCACAAGCCACCAACGGCCGTCAATCTCCTCCGCATGAAAGAAACCGGTTCGCTCGCCTTGGACATCGGTGAATCCCCCGTACGGATCCAGCGAGTCGGCAGCTGCCAAAACACAGGAAAACGCACCTATCAAGCACGCGGCAACTTCGCATCGAATCATCAATACTCTCATCATGTTCGTCGCCGGTCATTACCGGCGGCCCTAAGCGATGATGTCATGGACCACATGTCCATGCACATCGGTCAATCGGAAGTCGCGGCCCTGATGTCGATGCGTAAGCCGCTCGTGATCGATGCCCAACAAGTGGAGGCAGGTCGCGTGAAAGTCATGCACATGGACCGGGTCTTCCACGACACCAAAACCAAATTCATCGGTCGTGCCATAGGTCACGCCGGGTTTCATCCCACCACCGGCCATCCAAATGCTGAAACATTCCTTGTGGTGATCGCGTCCCGGCGGGGTCTTCGCGCCGCTGCCAGCATTGTTCTCCTGCACCATCGGCGTCCGGCCGAATTCGCCTCCCCAAATCACGAGCGTATCCTTGAGCAGGTCCCGCTGCTTCAAGTCGCGAATCAGGGCAGCACATGCCTGGTCGACCTGCTTGGCCGAGTTCGGCAGCGACTTGTAGATGCTCTGGTGATGGTCCCATCCTTTGTTGAACACCTGAACGAAACGAACACCCCGTTCCACCAAGCGTCGGGCCAGGAGGCAGTTTTTGGCGAAGTCCTGGCGAGGCGAGGATTGGTCGAGGCCATACAGCCGTCGAATATGATCGGGCTCACTCGCGAAATCCGCCAGCTCGGGTACCGAAGACTGCATTTGATAGGCCAGCTCATACTGCGTGACCCGCGTTTCAATCTCGGGATCGTGATAGCGATCGAACGCCAGGGAATTGAGATGGCCCAGTGTATCGATGACATCTTTGCGGCGATCGGAAGTGACGCCCTCTGGATTATCAAGGTAAAAGAGCGGCTTCGCACCGGTTCGAAATTGGACTCCCTGATGCTTCGATGGCAAGAATCCGCTGCTCCACGCAGCCGGCCCTGCATTGGGATGTTGATCCTTTAAGACGACGTAGGCCGGCAAGTTCTCGTTCTCGGTTCCCAAACCATACGACGCCCAGGCGCCCAGCGTCGGGCGTCCCAAACGACCGTGGCCGGTATGGAAGAACAGCTCGCCAGAACCATGGTTGATTTCGTTCGTCTTCATGCTGCGAATCATCGTCAACTCATCCGCAACGGTTGCCAGGTGCGGAAACAACTCCGACATGACCATGCCGCTATCGCCGCGAGGCAGAAACTTGTAGGGCGACTTGATCGCTTTGGCTTCAGGCGTGATGAACGCGAACTTTTGTCCTCGCGTCAATTCAGGTGGCAAACTTTGTCCATCCCATTTATCCAGTTCAGGCTTGGGATCAAACGTATCCATCTGCGATGGTCCACCCACCATGTGCAGAAAGATGACGTTCTTTGCACGAGGCGCATGATGTAGCTGGGCTCCGATCGCGTCGCGCGTCAACATTTGTGACAACGCTAGCGAACCGATGCCGAGTGTTCCTTGGCGAAGAAGCTCACGACGAGAGAGAGGTTGGATTGATCGCATCATGATTTGGTCACCGTTTCGTCGAGATTGAGAATGACTTGGGCCACTCCAAACCAGTTACCGTGTTTTCGATAAAGTGAGAGCAGCGCTGCGACCTCTTCAGAGGATGGTCGCCTGGCGACGGCGCGTCGGAAGGCTCGGACGATCTTATCGGCATCACTGCAATCCACATGATCAATCCACTCCGCCAACGCGTGGGCAGCCTCGACAAACGTCGTCCCATTGAGGAGGCTCAACGCCTGGACGGGAGTATTGGATCGATCCCGCTTGATGACGCAGGCGGACCGATTGCTGCCATCAAAGTTCATCATCATCGGATTGGGGTTGCCTCGTCGCAGGCATGTGTACAGCCCACGCCGATAACGGTCCTCTCCTTCCGACGTGGGATAGATCTTCACGTCGGCACCAGAAATTTCCTTCCAAAGACCCTGAGGTTGCGGAGGATACACAGACGGGCCACCGATCTTGTCCGACAGCAAGCCGGAGATTGACAACGCGTTGTCCCGAATCAACTCACCGGAAAGTCGAAATCGAGGACCACGAGCGAGCCATTGATTCGACGGGTCCTTGGCTATCGCCGACGGGGACGCTTCCGAAGCTTGTCGATACGTCGACGACATCACCATCGTCTTGATGATTCGTTTCATCGACCAATCTTGATTCATGAACTCGATTGCCAACCAATCGAGTAACCCCGGATGCGTCGGTGGCGCGCTTTGCATTCCGAAGTCTTCGACCGTCGTCACGATTCCCTGGCCAAAGATCTCGGCCCAAAACCGATTCACCGTCACACGGGCCGTCAACGGGTTGTCGGGATCGACCAGCCACATCGCCAGGCCCAGACGATTGGGCGGTAAGGACGGATCGATCGGGTGAAGCACGTCGGGCACGCCAGCGTTCACTTCGTCGCCCGGCGTCAGGTAGTTGCCGCGGATGAACAAATTCGTCGTCACGGGACGCGTCGAGTCTTGCATCACCATCGTACGGGCGACGAGCTCATCGCGGGCATCCTTCAGGCGATCGATCGCCTTCTCATAGGGCCCGGTTGCGAAGTGGTCGTAGAATAGCAGGGCCTGGACCTGAAGCTCATCTTCTTGATGACGTTGATCGCGCGAGATTTCGAGTGATTGCAGGCCGCCGCGTCGATTCCATGCAAACCGTTCCCACGGGATACTCTCACCGCGTGACGAGCTCCGAAACTCGTCTTCCCAGAGTTCTTGCCCCGCTAGCGCCGCGGGCTTGGCTCGTTCCAGTGCAGCGAACTCTCTGGCGATCTGGTCATTGATCGCTTCCACGCGGGCCGCGTCATCTGATGAACGTGCCACCGGTAAATCCGCCCCGATGAACTTCTTGCGAAACATCCCCGGGCCTTCCATCGCAAGTTCGTCCACCGCCTGGTTGAAGTAGGCGTAAAGCTCGTAGTAATCAACCTGCGAGATCGGATCGAATTTGTGATCATGACACTGGCAACACTCCATGGTCATGCCCAGCCAAACTTGCCCCGTCGTGCTAACTCGATCATGCAGAATATCGGCTCGAACCTCATCCACCTTCGAACCACCGGAAAAGTTCGTTGGCACATTACGATGAAAGCCGGTGGCAACCATTTGGTCACGTCGGGGATTGGGTAACAGGTCGCCTGCTAGCTGTTCGATCGTAAATTGGTCGAATGGTAAATCTTGATTGAATGCATCGATGACCCAGTCCCGGTACGGCCACATGCTGCGAAGGTCATCGTGCTGATAGCCGTTGGAGTCGGCGTAACGGGCCAGGTCCAGCCAGTGGAGTGCCCACTTCTCACCAAAACGTTCGGAGCGAAGCAGCCGATCAACAGCCGCCTCATAGTTCGTCTCTGAAGGTTCCCGCTCGAAAGCGTTCACCTCCTCGATCGTCGGCGGCAATCCGATCAGATCCAGCGATAGACGTCGAAGAAGCACGGCCGGCTCGGCGGGCGGCGATGGTCGCAGACCGCGGTCGATCAATCCCGATTGAATGAAATCGTCAACCGGATTGGTTCGCGCCCAAGCATGATCTGCTACGTCGGGCGACTCCATCGAATTCGGTTTGATGTACGCCCAGTGTTGTTCGTAGGGCGCCCCGGCTGCAATCCAGATGCGCATGGCGTCGATCTGCTCGTCCGAAAGGGGGTCCGCATTGGGCGGCATGACCAAATCAGGATCATCGGTGGTGATGCGCTCCATCAGGATGCTTTCGTCCGGCGATCCAGGCACGATGGCATCGAACTCCATGGCCCCGTCTCGAGTGTCCAGCCGCACGTCCGCTTCACGCGATCCGGCATCCGGTCCGTGACACTTGAAGCATTTCCCGGAGAGGATGGGTCGTATGTCCCGGCTGAAATCAACTTCCGCCGCGTTGGCGCCTGCGGTGACCAACAGCAAGACGGACAAAGCCATCCGAATAAGCCGACGTGGACTCATTGCACTGCACCATTGAACGTGGGGGTCACTTCCTCACGATAGGCATTGAACTTCGTCACAGCCTGGTGCAGCCCTGGTCGTTCCGTCAGACCATCCCCGAAAAAGCCTTGTTTCACTCCTGGCTTGCCGAATCCTTTTGGCGTATCGACGGGATTGCACCAGAAGACTCCGAGGATGTAGTCGCTTTCGAGGGCTGCCGTCACATACTGCACATAGTCCATCGCCGCCGCGGTGGAATCATCCGAGATCTTCCACATCTGGACGTCTTTGTCGCCGTCTCGAAACCGAATCGCAAAGTCACACAGGAGAATCGGCTTGCCCGTTAACTCGTAAACCTCATCCAGTTGTTGTTTCGGAAACGGCCCCCAAAACGGTGGCTGGATCGCGATGGCGTCAACCCACGGCAACATCTCCTTTACCACATCCGGGTCGAGTGTGTTGAATGCAAATCGGTCGCCAAAGATGAGATGATCGGGGGCATATTTTCGGTTCGCACTTCCGACCACGCGAAAATATTCTCTTGCGATCTGCCTGAGAAAAGCCTGGTCGCGGACGATCTCATCATCGCCCTGCCATTTGTCGACAAACTCTTCGTAGACCTTCCGACCCGGGGCATCCGAAGGCAAATTGCGAATGAAATCGACCCAATTCTTTCCGGTCATGTTCTTCAAAGGCCACGCGCCAAGATCAGTCCAACAAAACCCGATGACATTGTTGGCGTGTCGAAGACTACGAGCACAATTCGCCTTTACACCGGCATCCAACTTGGCCTGGACTTTGGGGTCAAAGACATCGAGGTATCCAATGTTGTTCTTGCCTCGATAATACGAGATCGGAACCAGGTGATTCCAACTTTCGATGTAGGGCATGTCTGGTCGCAGCTGGTCAGGACAGCCATACCCGTACGCATTGAAGCCGATCCGCTTGCACGCATCCGAAAGAGTCTCAAAGTCGAAGCTCGCGCGATTCGTGTTGACATGCGTGATCCCATGCGCAAAGAACGGCTCGCCGGAGGAATCGACGAGCCAATGCCGATCGTTGATTTTCGCAAGCGTGATCCTCGCCGGTTTCGTTTCCTGTCGCTCTTCGCAGACGAGCTCACGGATCCTCACATTGCGCCAACGGCATTGAGCACCGGGTGCCCAACGATCGCGCGTCGGGCTGTCGTGGACTTCGAGACCAATGTGACCTTCGCGACCAATCCGCTCAAAGATGGCCTCCGCATCGTAGCCTGGAACCCGGTCGGCGAGGGTCGCGGTATCGATCTTGGCAATCGGCATGCCATTGATCCATGTTTCGATGAAAGGCAATCGCCCGGTACAACGAACCTTGATCTCGTTCCAATCATTAGGCCTCCACACGTTGAGGAATTCATCGAACGGCGCGGCATAGTCGGTCTTGAACTGACCGCCGGGGAACGTCAGCGCGTTGGGATCACCCGGACGCAAATTGGCGACTTGATTGAGTGGCTCCTCATCGGCGTTGAAGACAAACGGATAGGCGAAAAACATCCCCACACTATTTCCGAACACGCCGCCAATCGTTCCATTGGGGCGGTTGTCGATGAGAACCTGGTAGCCGACCGACCCGAGCTCGTGGGCGCGGACCATGATCCCCGTATCGATGGGGAAATCGGGATTCGCTTCCAAAGTGAGCTCGAATTCACCATACGTCTTCTCGGTCATCAAGTAAGAGCCCGCGATCGAATCTGGCATCTGACCACCCGAGATCACTCCATCTTCCACGGTCCACACACCGGTGTTTTTCACACGCTCCCGATCGGGTACACGGTTCGTGGTCCCGTCGCTCTGTTGGTAGTGTTCGATGACGGCATCGTAGAGGCGATCGCTGGGAATGTCGGCGAATCGACGATCACGTGGAACGTACACACGGGGCGTGGCGTACCAACCCTGCAGCGACTGACCATCGAAAAGGCTGACCGATTCGCCACGATCGACGACGACGGGCTCACGTAGTTGCCTCGAACCCGCCGGCGATTGAACCGGGCTGTCCGATCCCGCTTCGTTCGGCTTCACGGACCTAGCCAAATCGGTGGCAACCTTGTCGAGGACGATGTAGTGACCGTCGTAGGGGCCGCTACCAAAAGCCGTGACTTGAATCCGACTGATTCGTTTCAAGTCCGCTTTGGCTTTCGCCCATGGAGGTACCTTCATCGACTTCACTGGCACCGTGATCTGTTTCCAATCGCCACCGAAACCGACCGTTGAAAAGGGACCAATGCTGACGCCGCCCGGGGCACTGTGAATCTGAAGATTGAACCCGCTCTCCATGTCCGTCTTGATCCAAAAGCGAAACTCTGTCGCCCCGGAGAGATCCGTGGCGGCGAAACGGAATCCCGTCCCAAAGTACGCGCGTGCCCCCGCCGCTGAATCGACCAGCGTCTTGGCGGCGTGCGTTTCACCGCTGGCGAGCGATTCCTCGGTCAGGGTGACGGTCGCCGTATGCGTCGTCTGATTTTGGGCAAGGGGATCGGGGCCCTCGAAATCTAGGATCACGCTTCCAAGGCTGTCGGGGGTCGTCTCCGCGATGAGACTTGGTTCCTCGGCGCCAACGGCGTTAACGCCGATCGCCAGTAGAGACAAAGCCAACGATGCTGCTGCTCGCCTAATCTTGAAATTGGGGTCGTCGATCATGGTTCATTCGGTGCTGGAATTAAGCCGGTGGCTCGTGTCAATTACTTCTGCTCCGCCTGCATCTTCCGGTTGATCAGACGGTTCGCCTCGGCCATCTGACCGACCTCCTGAATGTCGGCGTTCTCCATCTCATCGAGCAGCCCGCGACGCCGTGACTTATTACGTTGATAGGCGCCGCACAGATGGAATCCGATGCAGCCAGGATTCTGATGGAGTGCTTCGATTGTTTCGGCGTACCAACGTCCATCGTTCGGTTTGAAGAAGGCCTTGCTTTGCCATCGGAGACCCGCCGCGTCGGCAAGCAGGACGGGCTTGCCGGTTTTCTGAAACCATTCGGCGAGATGCTCAACGGGCTTTTGAAAGTCCTGGAACGAAAGGACATCGATGTAGGGCAGCGCCGCATTGATGACCTCCATCGCGATCGGCGCATTGGCTTCATAACGATCGCCCAACAACAAGTGATGCTTGTCGTATCGTCGAATCGCGTCGTGCGTGGTCTTGTAGTACTGACTGGCCAGATCGAAGAGTTCCCTGCGACCGGCTTCGGACTTCAGACGATCAGGATCGAAGATCGGGCCTCGCCATTGATTGTCCGGCCGGTCGTGCGTCCAAGTCGGACAGTCACTGTAGAAATAGCCGATCAGGTTGGATTCGTCGGCCAACTCCGCGCAGTGTGATCTCGCGACGTAGTCGACCCATTCCTTCCAGTCGTCGCTGGCGAAATCGAAGTGGACCGTGTGCTTTTCCCACTGATGAGATTCGGTGAACGGCAACAAGTGACAATAGGGCATGTCCAAAGCACGGTACTCGTCGATGGTGAAGGCCCGCGAATGTCGCCACTTTTTGACGGTCACTTCTTGGACCCAGCCGACGGTGTTGAACCCCCACGCTCTCAGGTTGGGAGCGACCGATTCTTCGATCCATCGAATCGTGCTGCCACCATACTTTTGCCGCCATATGGCCAGATTTTCCGGATACCGCAAACTGGCCGGATCAATGTGGTTCAACCCCATCGTAAAGAATGGATCACCCCCGGGAGTCATCAACCACCAATGATCATTTCTCTGTCCAAGTGTGAAGTAGCCATCGGGCTCAACTTGTGTCGTGGTGTGGGCGGTGGAATTGGCCTGGCAGGGCACTGTCGAGCCAGCAATGGCCGCGCCCCATCCGGCACCGACCTGGAGCAGTTGTCTGCGTGTTGGTTTATCCATTAGCGATCGCGACTCATGACGAGAACTCTTAGTTGATCGACACCTTGAACGGGCTGGACGTTCACGCTCAATCCAAGCGTCTTCATGTCTTGGGAGATGGTCACTTCGTCGGCCAACCAGCCGCCACCTTGATGCTCACTTGCATTCTGCATCGGACCGCGAGGCTCCAACCCCCGATACCGTTGCGAGGCAACCGGGTAGGCCACACCTTTTCGCCCCACGATGGGGTCGCTGTCCACCAGTTGAGCAGCCTCGCAAATCAAGCCGACGATCTTTCGATCGAACTTGATAGCACCTCGGACGGGCGCCGATTGCCCTGATCGAAAGTGAAACAAGTAACTGTCCACCCACGTTCCCGCCCGAATCGATCGGCCAAGATCGCCGAACACGCGATGATTGCCGGCGGTTGTCAGTGTGACAGGCATGGGCTCGCCCAACAGAACATGACTCGATTCTGGAATCACCTCGATCCAGGATGTGGCCGGCTCCTGCAAGTCGTTGGCGGCAACCGACTCCTTCAAGCGGATATTGCCCTGCAGAAACGCTAAACCCAATGAAGAACCTCGGCTGTCGAGCAGTCCAGCGCTCGAACGCGCCGGAATTCTCTCCGGGCGCCACCCTTCCGAGTGACCCAGTTCGAGCCGTATCGCATGGCCCTCTTCGACCTGGATGCTTTGTCCCGCACGCGCGTTTGCCTCACCACGGTGGTAGACCTCAACCAAGCCTTCCATGACATGGACCTCCGTCTGTCCGTTGTCGCTCACACTCAGCCCAAACTCGGTTCCGAGATCAACGACCTCCGCCTCATCGGTCGTGATGGTGAAGCCCAATGCCTCTTCCGGAATCCTGGCAACCAAACTCCCCGCATAAACATGCAAACGGTCTGCCCCTTTGACGACAAACCGAGCCGGCCCCTGAATTGAAACCCTTGCGCCCAGGTTGAACTCCAACTCGACCTCGCCGGAATCGAGCTGAAAATCGCCGACCGTCAGGAAACGACCTTGCAGACGTTGGGCGTCATGCCACTTCACGTCGACAGCGGAGACCAGCCTAGCGACCGGAACACTGGCCCGAACGGGCTCGCTGGCAGCATCGCCAACGTCGTTCGATCGCGACCCGTAGACGCCAACTGCGATGAGAAGCGTGGCGACGGAAACCAACCACGGCAACCAAACCGGTGCCCGGCTCGAAGCACTCTCAATCGAGGCCGGCTCTCGAGACGTCTCTTCGGCGGCATCCGCCATACCGAGGCAGGCATCAAAGACATCGCCGGGATAGATCGCGCACAGCGCCTCGTGATTATCAAGCAAAGCGTGATAACGAAGCCTAGCCTGCTTAGAGTCCAACAGGATCTCATTGAGCCGTAACGCCTCGGCCTCGGTAAGCCCATGATCGACGAGGCTGGAAACGAGTCGATCGAGTTCTTCAAGTGAACTCATGCTTCGATCGCCTCCTGCGTCATTCGCGATTGAACACACTCGGCGAGCTGACGACGGATGCGATGCAGTCGCATGCCGATCGCATCAACCGATTTGGTCATTCCCTGAGCAAGCCGGTGGATCGACTCACCGTCACGATAACGCCGCTGGATGAGATCTCGATCCGCTTCTCGAAGACGCTTCAAGCATCCGTCCAACAGCGGGATCCGACAGTCGACCGAGTTGGCCTCAGCTTCGGTGGTGCGATCCAAGAGTGCCAAAACTTCATCGCTGAAGACGAGACGGCGATTCCCTTCCGTTTTGCGCCAGGCCATCACCTGAAATTTGGCAACAGTGAACGCCCACGCGGCGAAACTGGAACCTGCTCGAAAATCGGCCGCTTTCCGGCATAGAACCAAGTTGGTGTGCTGCAACACCTCGAGCGTCTGTTCCCGGTCGGCGAGACGTTTCAGAATGAACCCGTAAAGACGCGGCTGAATCGCCGCGATCTCAACGGCAAAATCCTCTGACGGTCCGAACGCGTTGTCTGTTGAATGGTCCATTGTTAGTGGAATAGCGGCCAGGACTCAAACCTAACGAGGATTTTGCGAGATTTCTAGAATACTCCATTCCTTGCAATCTGCGCTCGCACCATCCACGCCTTGTGAAATTCCAGCCCCCCGTCCTCCCTGAGACCGCCACGGATCCCGTTGAGGCATCCGTGTGAACGCCGACCGCGGGAGAATCCGAGAAAGGCGGTCCTTTGACGTCGACGCGACCCCGGAATGCCGGTGGCAACCAGGGAGCGGATGATGACCGTTGCCAGACGATCGAGAACTAGCCCACGATTCGTAAGCCAGGATTGCCGGTCTGAGGCGTCGCACGCCCTTGAAACGCGTTCTGGATCGACTCGCGTGCCGATTCGATACGGCTCAACTGACGCTGCGGACTCTCGTCCCGCAGCCCCCCCACGATCAAGATGGTGTCCTGCGGATTGGCAGCGTGGATCGCCCAATGAACCGCGCGGGATGGATCGGCAACCAACCGCATGGCCGCACAATCCTGTACTCCATCGAGAACGCAATGGCTTTGCTTCAGAAAGTCTGACCGTTCCGGGTCGCCGCATGTAACGATCGCGTGATCGGGCAACAATTCCAGCAGTCGACCATAGATCTCCAGATCGGATTCCGGGTCGTCGCTACCAATCGCCAGGACGCACCAAAGTTTCGGTGGGACGCGATTGGCGCGCGTTCGCGCCTTTCGGCCCACTGCGATTGGGATTGCAATTGGGTTGCCCTTTGCGTCGGCCACCCCTTGGTGTTCCATGGTTCCGGCAAGCACCTTCAGCGAGTGTCGGACCCGCTCGACACATCCACCGAGATCCAGCACAACGCGGGGAACGCGTCCTTCATGCATCACATCGCCGCGAATCGTCTCCATCTGTCCGGGCAGCGACTTCAACTGCGAGATGGCATCGGCGATGTCGGTCAACGGGATCGACAGAGCGTTGGCGATGGCAGATGCCGCCGCGATCGAGGAGCCCGCGAACCCAGACGCGATGGAGCACTCGAGCATCGCCGCGGCATCTTGATGACACAGGACGGCGGTTAACTGCTCGTCGGTGCGCGCAACCGTTTGCAAATGGGTCTCCGCAGGTACGTCAACGCCGTAGGTCACGATCTGGAGATCTAGATCACGCGCCATCGCGATCGTCCTGGCATCATCATGAGAAACGACGACCATGCCATTTCGATCCGTGCGTTCCAGGGCAACCATCGCCGCCGAGGGTCCAAAGTCATCCGATGGATCCCCTCGGCCTGCCACCACCAACGCATCAAAATGCAGGCAACCACAATCGGTTTGTCGCAGCATCTGGGCGTCGAGTTGAACAACGGCAACTTGGGATCCCGCATCGACCGCGTCCTGAAGGTGCTCAATCAGATCCTTGGCTTGCGTTAATTTCCGGCTTGGCAACTGATGACAGGTTCCATCGGACAGTTCGCTATCGATCCAGGTCGACACTCTCAAATCGGAATCGAGACTCCGCCGAAGAACTTCCTTGAGACAGTGCGCCGTCACCGAAGCCCCCTCTGATCCGACGACGCCGATCAGCATCAAGTGGTCCTCGGGCCGCCCTCGTTGAGCAATCGCAATGGAACTCAATGCGGAGTCCGTATCGGCAACGATGCACTGCGGCATCGGCCCAGGCAGTAGCTGCTCGGTTAGGACTCCGGCCGCGCCACGAGCCAGCGCATCGGCGGTGACCTCGACAGGATCGTCCTTGCCAACCCGATAAACCACGAGCTGGCCAGCCGCACACTCGGCGCTACCTGACGCGACGCCGTTGAATGAAATATCGGGTGCGCCCACGAATCGAGCACGAGGTAGACAGACCTTGAGCGAGCTTGGGCCGTCTCCGTTTCGATGACGTGGCCCATCCAAGCCGTTCGTCTCGATCGACTCCGTCTGATCCCGGGTCGATCGCGACGCGCCGAGGACGTGGGTGGACTTCGTTGCCAACAGGGCGACATTCCCATCGGCCATCAAAGATGGATCCAGTTTCACTCCACTGGCCGGGAAACTCACTTCACGACGAATGACGTGTCGCATCTTGGTCGCCTCCTTGCGAACTTGGCGCTAATTGCGGTACCGCCGAATTCCTTTCGGCGTGACTCTGGATGGTCCGTTGGATCCATTGAGCTTGCTGCAATTCTTCGCATCAGTCGAAACGAGTCAAGATCGAAATGATGGTCCTGATTGGGCGACCACCGTCTTTGTTGGCAGCGCAGGGGTATACTCAAACAGACGTGCGAACCTTCTCAGGAGGCAAACTGATGGATGCTGGAGCCGTTTCAACGCGACGATTGACCGTCAACGCCGCGTTCTTGAAAGACATTAAGGATGACAATCGTGACCTCAAGATTTTGGTCGATCGATTGAATTTTCTGACTCACCCGCGTCATAACGCCGGTGGTCACTGGCATGAGCTCGTCGGCGTGTTGGCCGACTTTCGAGACCAGCTAGCAATGCATTTTGGTCTTGAAGAGGCCTACGGCTATTTCGATGCCGCCATCGATGCCGACGCTGACGTGTCCCGTGTCGCCGAAATGCTCAAGCTGGAACACGGTGAGCTTTTCGAGTCGCTGCGACACTTGGTCGACAAAGCGGAAGCGACCGAGGCCGTGGTTCCGACCGACTCCGAATCGATTGAAGGGACCACTCCCGAATTAACGGCCGCGCAAGAAGCCATTTTGAGACGAATCGAGCGTTTTTTGCAGTCCTTCCATCGTCACGAGGAAGCCGAGTTGAAGCTGATCCTGGACTCCCTCGACGAGGACCTCGGCGTCGGCGACTGACACCTGCCGTCCACGTTGACACACCGCGTCGGCATTTGATATCGGCAACTTGAATGAAAACGGGAGGAATCCGTTTTTCGCCGTCGACGCGGGCCGAGAGTGCTTTGGAATCTAGGTTTCCCTACATCGAATTGCTGTCCAATCGCCTCGTTCATCTGGGCTGGGTATTGGCGTGCGTCGTGATTGCGGCTGGATGTCGTGGCCGTGGACAACAGGATCTTTACGCACAGAAGCTTCGTCAGGAAGTTCGTGTCCTCGAAGACCAACTCTATGACGCGGACTATGAAAACCGCGTGTTGATCGACAAGCTGCGCCGGGCGAAGGCCGCGCGGGATGAATGGGAAGCGAAGTACCGCGACTCTGGCCGTTCGGAAGACGCGCCCGTCCGAGACACGGACGACCCAGCGCCTGCGGCTCCTGATCCCACACCGAGCGACTCATTTGATCTGGGCAATGGATTCGATGAGCCCAGCATTTCTGATTCGTTCAAGCAGCGCGGTGCCGATGCCAAAACGACCAATGAGATTGAATCCATTCCACTGGGCGATGGAAGACCCAATGGCGCGACCGACGGCGATTTGCCAACACCACTCAAAGACAGTCCGTCGCCGAAGACACCATCGTCGGAGAACGACGACTTTCCCGACCTCGATTCACTCGTTGATCCTGGACAACTCGTTACACCAGGGGAATTAGTGACACCTGAACCTCTGAGTGGTTCATCGGACAATGCGACGACGCCCGGCGAAAATCGCCTCATGCTACCCCCGGGAACCGGTCGCTCGACGGACGCTCCGCAAAACTTCGATCTACCGGAGCCACCGATCGTGCCAGAACCACCTGGACCGAGCGATCAACGGCTCGGGCCGATCGATCCCGGTGAGGCATTGCCGCCGAACTCGATCAACGGGCGTCCGGACGGTCCGCCAGGGCAAATCCCCTTTCCGCCCGGATTGGGAATGCTGGGAGGATTGGGAACCGTGGCCGGCGCGGGTCCAAAAATCGTGTTGCACACGCACCAAGTTGAAATTGATGTCTCGGCATCGCAAGTCAGGCTTCGGCGGAGTGCTGCCAACCAGCCGGAACGCCCCAAGTCGGCAGAAGCGAGTCCGATCGGCAATCGAATCACAACAGATGGCATCGACGTCGTCTTGAGTGGCCTGGATCAGTATGGTCAACCCATTGGATTCCTTTCACGCACGGTCAACCCAACTTCGCGACTGACATCTTCGGATAATCCCGTCCCGCGCCCAACGCCGGATCCATCCGCACCTGCCCAGCTCAGTGTCGTTGCCCTGGACCCGTCGCAAACCGGCGAGTCGGCAAAGATCGGACGATGGAATTTCGATGCCGACATGATCGATCAGATGCAGAGTCAATCCAATTTGCCCATGGGTCGATTAAGAGTCCCCATTCGCTGGCAAGAAAAACGCCCGCAAGGTGATCGCGTGATCATCTTCGTTCGCTATGAAGAAGGCACACGGGACCTTCGTTGCGACGCCGAATTGGTTTTGAAACCGCAGGCATCTGTCGCGGGCTGGTTGCCGCGACACTAGCCACCACATCGCACCGCCGCCAATGGCGGAGACGATGGGATTGAAACGGCGTGGGCTGCATTGGTCTATGCTCGAGCTAAGACTCCTCTCGTGGTGACACGCGAGGGTACGTACGTCCGCGTGTCCCCACGTGGACTTCAACCTACCAAGCAAAGGTGGGTCACTTGGCCGCTTCCACCACGTCCCATGGATTCCCGCAGCTTTACGTCAAGAGAGAGTCGAGCACCGCCCCTTCGCTACGTTTCATGGGGCGACCAACGGGCGTGTCGAGTTCCACGGTCGGGTCAAGTCCCAAGGCGTGCAGGATCGTTGCGTGGAGGTCTTCGATTGTCACCGAATCCCTGACGCCGGCCGATGGCTTCTGATCGTCACGATCGACCGCTGTCTCTCCGTGGACATGCCCGGCGCGAAAGCCACCGCCAGCGACGAGTGTGCTGAAGCCGTGGACCCAGTGGTCGCGACCGGACGCTGGATTGATGCGTGGCGTTCGTCCAAACTCACCACCACAGACGACCACGGTCGACTCGAGAAGCCCCCGTTCAGCGAGCCTCGCCAACAGTGCCGAAAGCGCCGTATCGAGTTTCTCACAGGCACTCGTTTGCAGCGAATGATTATTGACGTGGCTGTCCCAACCGCCGAGCGTTACTTCCACGCATCGGACACCGACTTCCACCAGCCTCGCGGCGGCCAGCGTTCCGCGTCCGAATGCGTGATCGCCAAATGCCCGACGATCCGCGGTCGATTCATGGGAGACATCGAATGCCGATAGCTGGTCGCTCGACATCATTCGCCGAGCCGCGGCCGTGCTGGCCGCGTGCAACGTTCGACTGGCTTGCAGGTCAACCAGTCGACCACGACGAAAATTGGGTTCGACCACGTTGGATAGGTCATTGAGCCGAGCCAGATACCGATCATCGTCGACCCGGGGAACCACGTCGGGCACCGGTTGCCGAGGGTCGCCGGTTTTGAAGGCATCAAAACGCGCCCCAAGATATCCACCGCGAGCCGGCCAATTCCCCGGCAGGATCGAGACATGCCGTGGAATGTCGGCACCCGAATCATCGGCCGAGCACAAGATGCTGCCGATGGATGGATGCACGAGCGTCGGATCGGGGCGGAAGCCGGACTTGACGTGGTACATCGCACGTTCGTGGTCGCCTTCTTGACCGACCATGCTGCGAATCAACGTGGCTCGATGCAACTGTTCGGCCACTCGAGGCAAGGTGCTGGCGATTTGCAGTCCACGCACACTCGTATCGACCGCTCGGGTGTCACCACCAACCAAAGTGCCGGGTTTGGGATCAAAGGTCTCCAATTGGCTCGGACCGCCTTCCATCCAAAGCAGAATCACTGCAGGGGATGGCCGTCCTGAATCCGACTTGATCTCGGCAGCCCGTGCCAATCGGGTCGCAAGATTCCCCAGCATCCAACCTCCGCCAGCGCCAAGTAACCTTCGACGCGAAAGGTGCGTTGGAAGATCGCAAAGCCCGCGGGTGGCTCCAGGATGATCCTTCGGTCTTTCGTGAATCAACATCGTCGGAGACTCCTCGCTAATGATTCCAAGCAAACTCGGTGCTGTTAAGTAAAACCCAAACGAGGTCTTCGATCGAATCAGAACGATCATCGGAATTGGATAGCCGATCGACGAAGTGAATCGACTCGTCCGCCGTGGGTTCCCGATTGAGCACGCTGAGATACAGCGTACGAATGGCCATTGAGTCGTCGGATGCGAAGATGCCAACGTGCGCCGACGCGTTAAAAACTGGGTTCCATTTGGAGTACTGGTCGACAAGCTTTCCGTTAAGCATCGTCAGTCTCTGAGTCAACGTGATCGCCTCCGATGTGAACTCGTCTTCTCCCAGATCACCGTATCGCTTTAGAAAGTCGTTGCGATCACCGAACCGTTGCAACTGGATCAAGAGCGATGATTCGCGATCGATCGTCTTCACCCGCCCCGCCTGCATCGCGGCTCCGGCCACTTGATCGCCGCGCAGTTGAACGATCGGAAACACGGCCATGGCATCTTCGTGGCGCTGGGTGACCTCGAAGTCCGCTCGGCTATCCACCCGAAACGGCGGCGAATCGGTGATCGCGCGAATCAACTGTCGAACATCAAAGTCGGATGCCACAAAACCATCGGCGAGCATCGCGATCATCGGATGGTCGGTCGCGTCCAACGGGAGATCATCCACCGATGACGGATGATCCAGTGACGTCGGCGGGCGTCCAAAAAGGAGCGTCCAAACACGCACCACGGCGGCGCGGGCGAATTGCTGGTTATCACGATGCGTCAACCAATCGGCCAACTGTTGACGGGCGCGACGAGGGGACACGTCAGCGGAAGGCTTTTCGTTCTGCCCAAACTCCGACTGTCCAGATTCCGACTCGTCCGGCGAATGCAACAGGTCCGCGCGAAACGGTACGCCGGGCAACACATCCACTTCATCCGTGGCGTCGAGAAACCGGTATCGGTAGTTCGTCTCGCGATCCACGAGGCCCTTCAGCCCACTGGCACGGGCCGCCGAAAAGAACGCCGCCAACGCATGAAAGTCTTGCTGCGTGCCCTCGCGAAGACTGCCGTCGCCTCCGATGCAATTGGGATCACCCAACGAAACATTACCCAGAAAGTCGTCGTGGCATTGCAAGCAGTCGATTCGGATGCCCAAGAACGCCCGTGTCGTCCGTGCGGCCAACCGAATCGGATCAGGCTGTCCGTCACCGCTATCGTAAGTCACCGTATAGAAGTTCACTTCGGGTCGGTCGGTCCAAAGCCCCTGAGCGGTAATCAGCGTTCGCACGAGCTCGTCATAGGGACGATTGTTGGCCAGTTCATCCGCCAGCCAAGTGCGAAAACGACGGCGGCGATAAACCAAAAAGGGTCCCCCATCGGCGCCGACGAGAAACCGGGTGAATCGTTCGGCCCAGTAATCGTGAAATCGCCCGGATTGCAGAAGATTCTCCCTGTGATGCGGCACTCGATCTTGCTGCGGCAGCAATTGAAGTTGCCGGATCTCCTCCAGTGACAAACCCGATCCGACCATCGCCAGCGAAAGCCGCCGGCATACCGTCAGCCAGTCCGCCGCGCCGGCCGCCTGCAACCCCTGGGCGTTCAGGTGGGTCCGCCACGCCGTTTGAAGATCATTTGATCCCAGGTTCGCATTGAATCGGCGAGCTGAACCGGCGCGAGGATCCATCGGCGATGGCCGGTCCATCCGAGATGGTTGCGAAGGCTGCAGACCAGCGGTCAATATGCCGAGCGTGTTGCCTCCCACAATGATCAGCAGAGCGCCTCGCAAACCAGCAAGCAGCTTCGATTTCATTCGTTTGGTGCCCCATTCAATGCGGGTTCCTCTTGTCGCGACGTGTTGGATTCGCTGACAACCCAACCATCTTGCCTTGCCAACGCGCGAAAATTCCAAATTGAATTGTACGATCATCTCTTGACCGTACTTGCCTCGTAGCCCCCAACGACTTTGTGAGCTCCCCCCCAGCGGACTTTTTCCACGATGCCTACGACCGGACCGAGATTGCCTATGGCATGGAACCGTCGCCTGAATTGGCAGCCTATCTGAAACAAGTGTGCGTCCAGGATGGCCGTGCGCTCGATCTCGGAGCGGGAGCCGGTCGTGACACACTGGCGATGGCCTCCAGTGGTTATCACGTGACGTCGGTGGACATGAGTCCACGTGGGGTTCAGCGTATCCAGGAGCGTGCCGCGGAATTCGGGCTTGGAGATCGGATCGACGCTCGGGTGGGCGATGTCCGCGACCTCGAATTGCCCGCCGATCACTATGATGCCGTCATCGCGACCACCGTCTTGGACCATATTCCTTCCCAAGACGCGGAGGCACTCTGGAAAAAGATCATCGGCTCCCTGACGGACGTCGGCGTCATCTACGTGCAAGTGCATACGACGGAAGACCCCGGTAGTGGGCAATATCCCGGAAACCTTTCGGATGCACCGATTAGCGAAACGGCGGATGCCGTGATCAACTATTTTCAACCCAACCAACTGGTCTCGTGGGCATGTCATCCAGATGCGAACTTGCGGGTTCTGCGTTACGAGGAGAGAATCGAGTGGGACTGTACTCACGGACCACCTCATCAGCATGGCAAAGCGGTGCTGCTGGCGGTCCGTGCGGGCTACTTCCCAAGTTGGTACGGACAGCCACCCGCCTTTCCACCCTCCAACGAATGAATCGCCGAGATTTCGTGATACCGGCGTGCATTTATCTCAGACACCAAAGGAAACATCATGAAAGCCATCGCCTACGTCGTTGCCGTACTCGCTGCCGTCGGGATTGTCATTGCGATTTCGTCACCGCCGGCCAGTGAAACACCTTCGACCGCTACGCAAGCGACTACAGTGGCGGTTGCCATGGAATCGCCCGGGGAATTGACAATGGAGGTGCCTGGCATGCACTGTCAGTACGCGTGTTTCCCTCGAGTCAAAGAGACGTTGGAAAATGCCGACGGCGTTGCGGAGGTTGCTTTGGCGGAGCAGCCCTCTCCTGATGCACTCACCGTCAAACAGGTGATTGTGAAATACGAGGAGGGATTTGAGCCAGAAACCGCGTTGGCCAAACTTCACGGCGTCGGCTTTACCGATGCTGTTGTCATGCAGTGATCCAGGGCGGGGAGAATCCGTCGCGACGCGTTGGTGTGTTGCTGGTCGGTCATGGCACGCGCGACGAAACGGGAACGAGCGAGTTTTTTGATTTAGGTGATCGGCTGCAGGAGAGCCTGCACCGTTGCATCGCAGCCGACGCCGACGCGATCGGGTCCAGTGCAACGGTTTGTCCCTGCTTGCTTGAGTTTCAAACGCCCACGATCCGGCAGGCATGGCAAGCGCTCGCAGCCCGGGACGTGGACCACGTCGTCGTGGCGCCGCTGCTTCTATTCGCGGCGGGCCATGCGAAGTCGGACATTCCCGATGAGGTGGCTGCCGCTCACCGGGAGACGCCAGTCGACGCGAACATTCAATTTTGTCGACCGATCTCAAGACAGTCCGCGATGATTGACGCCGCTCGTGATCGATTGTCGCAATTGCACAGGCGAACCAGCTCACCGGGCGATCGCACCGCCGTCGTGATGGTGGGACGAGGTAGCCGTGACCCGTGCGCCACTTCGGACATGAGATTACTCAGTGAAACCGTCATTCGAGGCGCATCGTTCGATGGCGAATCGTTGGCAACTCAGTGGTCACTTCGCGAAGACGCGGTGTATACGACCTTCTATGCGATGGCCGAACCGAAACTGCCCGTGACACTCGCCGATGTCGCTGCCACGGGGTATTACGACCACATTCTGGTTCAGCCGCACCTGTTATTTGCGGGGAGGCTATACGAAGCCATCGTGCGACAAGTCAACGAAGCCGATGCGGCGTTTGATGAGGTGCGCTTTTCGATCAGTGATTACCTGGGTCCGAGCCGAATGGTTGCCGACGCGGTCGCCGCCCGCATTCACCAAACCATCCACGATCAACGGTTGCCAGGAAGCTTGCGCTGATACAGAGGCTCCTTCACGGCTGGCAACTCAACCTCAAACTCCTCTTGGAATCGACGCCGTTCGACAGGATCGGCGTAATACGCCAACCACGTCTCGTTGTCTTCAACGCACCGCCACTGCAGTGTCTTTCGAGGCGCACCCAGACGAGTTGGTTCGAGCTTCTTTTCGCAGCAAGGCAGGATATCCCTTGCGATGACATGGTAAAGCTGACGGTCACTCAGGTGGTCGGTATATGACAGCACGATCCCCTGCGAGAACAGTTTCTCAATGACGCCGTGCAACTGAACGCCCAACTGCTGATCAGTCAGTTCATCCGATGCCGGCAGCACGAGCTCAGGCTCGAACCACTGAGCGATGGGGATCGCCGGAGCACGTTCCCAAGCAAGGATCGACTCCAAGTACTCGTTTTCTTGCTGGAGTGGCATTCGGGACGTCGCCGTGGAGTCGATGGATTCGTCACGATACGGCTCCAACTCGTCACGCAGACGGGCATTGGCGAGCATCAATTCGACCTCATCGATCATCGGCTGACTCGATCTTTTCCCATCCATCAGTTGAACCATATTTCCTGAGAGGAAACCGTCGCTCGCGAATCCGTTGGATCCGTTCGCGGAGGCGTTCACAGCGACGCCACTCCGTCGATCTCTAAGCTATCCGAGGCCGCCACATGCTCAACGACGAATTGAGACAAATCGGAATCGGAGTGAAGAATTCATCGGACGCATCCTGTCCTGACCGTTGCAGCCGTTACCGCTTACCGCCACCCTCGGCCGCCAGACCGGCCGATAGTCACACATTGGCCTCAATCCAATCCTGCCAATCCTTCCATTGTGCTTGAGGCACCGACATCGTTGGCAGCGGCGGCAACATGATGGTGCGTCCTAAATCACGTCGTTCCAGGTGAACTGAAAGCAAACCATTGATGTCGATCTCGAAGCCCAATCGACGAGTTGGGTTCGACTCCTCGGGAGCCACGTCGATGGTGTGTCGGCCGAGCGTTTGCCAAGAATCACCCACCGGTCCGGACGACTCGACGATCGAAAGTGTCAAGTGCGAGTCCTTGGCCTTTCCGGCCAATTGGCGGTTCGTTCGGGCGGGCGTCGCCGTTCCCTGCGGGACAATCGGAAGGATCTTTCGTTTCCCATTGGGTTCGGCAACGACAAATCCAATCGACTGGCTGGTGCATCCGGTCGCCGGTGGCCCCGCTCGACGGTGTCCGGGCAGTTCCGCCGCGACGCACAGGGCCGCGCCTCGGGCGACGTCCATACGATCCAAAAAGTCGATCGAATCGGTACCGGCGATCGGCAACAACAGGCGATCACGGAGTGTCGGCATGCGGAGAATATTTCCCATCACATGAATCTGGTCGATTCGGTCGGTACTGATCGACGCTTGTTCGCAGGCGCGTCCAATCGCCTCGGAGACGGACTCGATTAAATCTTCGCACGCGTTCAACCACTGAGATCGCGTCACATGGACCTCATCGCGATGCCCACGATGTTCAATCACGACCGTCGCCTCTGGCATCAGCAGCAGTGAATGCATCGCTCGCTCGCCCGCCATCTGGATTTTGGCAGCGAGTACCAAGGAACGACGGCTGGTGGGCGCTTTGCGAACCCGTTGGGGCGCGTTGGCCACACCGGAAGCGATCAATTCAACCAAACGTCCCGACCATGCCATCGTTCCGTAACACGGATGCCCCGCTGTGGCGACTTGTTCCACTTGATCGCCGCGTTGTCGCAACAGGGCCACATCGAGGGCTTGCCCAGTCAGTCCGACGTACAAGACGTAACGCGTCCGGATCGGATTGGCCTCCGGCGAGTCGACCGGAATCACCACTTCACCCGGCATCGCCGTCCGGTTTTCGCTGGCGGACGATTTGGCCGCATCCATTCGCACGACCCGTGCGGCCGCGATGGCGCGATCGACTAGTCGCGGCGACGGCAGGCCGGCCAGTTGAGCTGCCGTCATGATCGCACGGCGATGCAGCTGGTCATAGCAGGACGGGACCGTCATGGCGACCGCGTCAGGCCAGTCTTGGTGACGCTTTAGGGCCTGCGGCGTTGCCGACGTTGGATCGGGCTCGTCCGCATGGGTCAACGCGTTGCCAGTCAGATGCCGCAAACAGATCGCAATCGCGACCTCCGGCGGGCACATTCGATCGCCCACTTTACGCAACATGTCGCTGCGCCCGAAGTACATCATCTGGCAGTGAGCGACGCGTTCGGGATAGCCTTCCCGCTGCTGGTACGCCCCATCTCCAAACAGGATAGTCGGCTTCGTCTGACGGCGGTCGGATGAATCATTCGCAACGGCAAGGCGAAATAGACGACGTCCTTGCTCGCCGGGATAGCCAGGCTCCACCTCACCTCGGTCGTTGGTGCTGGCTGTGGCAGCGTGCGTCATGCCCAGCTCGATGCCCATCACCCGCATCATGCCGCGGCGCGTCGAACCGCCCGCGATGGTCGACGGTTCCTCGGCCGCGTCGCGCCGAGCGAAATCCAGTACCCAAGCGGGTGTGGATCGATCGTTGTCGTAGGGCGCCATCGCCCGCGCGACTTCGTCCATCGAGGCGTAGCGAGCTTCCGGGTCTTTGGCGAGCATCCGCCGAACCACGTTGGCCAGATTCAAATCCACGTCTTGACGGAGACTCATCAGATCAGGAATGGTTCCATGTCGATGGCCATACACCTGATCGATCAACTCACCGACGAATGGTGGGCGACCCACCAACAGGAAAAACAAAGTCGCACCGAGCGAATACTGATCACTTCGATGGTCCGCCGAATCCGCATCCTCGAGTTGCTCCGGCGAGATGTAGGACAGAGTACCGATGAACGATCGTTGGGGACGATTTATGGCTTCGGGCGACGCCGGCGCCGAGCCGCTTGATGCAGACGAAGACGACCCGTTACTTTGATCGTCCCCGTGGGCGGCTTCGACGTCGGATGGGCGAGAACCGCCTGATCCGCTCGATGAGCCTGGGGTCGGTTGAATCGATTCGAGGATGGACTGGTCCCATTCATTGGCCATCCGCGCCAAACCAAGATCCAACAATTTGATCGTGCCATCGACGGCCCGCATCAAGTTACCCGGTTTGACATCGCGATGGATGATGCCTGCGGCGTGCGCGTGGTGAAGTGCAAATGCTGCCTGCCGGATGGCCGATGTAGCATCACCGATCGGCATCGGACCCTCATTGGCGACGACCTGAGTGAGCGTGTGACCTTCGATGAATTCCATCGCCAGGTAGTGAATCCCCTCGCTATGTCCGGCATCAAACGCCGTCACAATGTTGGGATGCAATAGCCTGGATGCGGCTCGAACCTCCTCATAGAATCGATCGATCGCGTCCTCATTGGCGAGCAACGAAGAGGGCAGAATCTTCAGTGCCACGCGGCGCCCCATCGAACGATGCTCCGCCAGGAACACCTCACCCATGCCCCCTCGTCCGATGCGTTCGCCGACTCGGTAAACGCCTAGATTTTCCGGCAACGAGATCGTGTTTGCTGGCGGCTCATCGACGTCAAAGGATGCCGAGCCGATCGTTTCCGTCATGTCACCCGCATAGCCGGTCGGCTGCAGTGCCTCAGTCCCCAAATCGAACGCGGGCACCCAGCGAGCGTCCGAACTCGAATCATGCTCGCCAACCGAGTCAGGCGTATCCTTGGCACCCGCCAGTACATCTTCGAATGCCGGCTCGTTACCCGCGACTGGCGAGGGTTCGGCGCCGTTGCGCGGCGGTCCGACTTCCAAACCATTCCCCGAGGAATCGTCCGGTTCGGCGCTGGAGTCGTCAGAACGATTACGTGTTGGCAACGTCAATCAGGTCCAAGGGATTCGAATTCGATGTGGGCGGGATGGCCGAAGTGGAAGTCATCGGTTTAGACTACCTGCATGGTCGCAGGTGGCGTGATTCCCCCGAATAATCACGCGAAGTTTGTACTCCGTCACCGTCCTTCATCTCCACCTTGATCGTAACCCGATGCGGCGGTGGCGACACGGTATCACGCCGAATTCGTGATTCCGGCGTACTCCGTCATTGGTTCAACGGACGAAGCGGGGCGGCTGTTCCCATTTGTTTCGGTCGACATATGATTTGCCCCGATGACGGAAATTGATCCCAACGATTCGCCGGCGGCCAGCGAGAATCGTTGCCACGAGCATCCTTGCCAGTCGATTCGGATTGCCACCCGCGATAGCCCCTTGGCGATGTGGCAGGCCGAATACGTGGGTCGACGATTGCAGGATCACGGCCACGAGGTGGAGTTCGTCCCGCTAGTCAGCCGCGGTGATGTCGACATGAGGCCCATCGATGCGACGCGTCAGGTCGGTGTATTCACGAAGCGAATCCAGCAGGCACTCGTTGATGGCGAAGCCGACATTGCGGTGCATTCGCTGAAAGACCTTCCCACGGAAGCGGATGATCGGTTTGTTCTGGCTGCAGTACCACCCAGGGGGAATGTCCACGACTGTCTGGTTGCGAAGGATCGTCGCGGAATCGATCAACTTCGTCACAGCGCCCGGATCGGTACAGGCAGTACCCGACGCCGAGCGCAGTTAATGGCTCTCCGCGGCGACCTAATCATTTCGCCGATCCGAGGAAATGTTCAGACGCGGTTATCGAAACTGGAATCCGGCGAATTCGACGCGATCGTCCTTGCCGAAGCGGGGCTGGAGCGTTTGGAAATGAACGATTTGCCCCGCAAGCTCATTTCACTTGACCAGATGTTGCCGGCACCAGGGCAGGGGGCACTGGGTATCGAAGTCCGCTCGTCAGATTCGACAACGAGACACGCCGTCGAGGTTCTCGACGACGCGGCGACCCGTGCGTGCGTCACGGCAGAACGAACCGCACTTGCCGGACTCGATGGTGGCTGCCTGGCACCGATTGCCGCGTTTGCTCAAACCACTTCGGAGTCATCCTCCGTTAAGCTGACACTTCGGGTCATTGTGTTGTCCGCCGACGGGACCCAGCGGTTGTCCGACCAACGTGACGCTCAACTGGAATTGGCGGCCGGCGATGACCCGCCGTCTGGATCGGTGGTCCCATCTTGGATGGCTGACGCGCGGCAACTGGGCCAAGATGCGGCCGCCGCGTTGATCGATCAGGGTGCACGCCACTTGATCGAATCCAACCGCGACGCAATCACGTAACCACGGGTAGTCGATCAACCGACCGTGATCGATTGGCCATTGATGTCTGACCGACGGTCCCCAACTAAAAGCCCGATGATCACAACCAAACCCGGTGCCGGCCCGAACAGTCAAACCGCATTCGAGCGTGCCCGTCTCCTGATGCCCGGCGGTGTCAATTCACCGGCGCGGGCCTTCGGTGCCGTCGGCGGTACGCCGCTGTTCATCGATCGGGCCGACGGTCCGTACTTGTTTGACCTCGATGGAAAGCGGTACCTGGATTACATCGGATCGTGGGGGCCCATGATCTTGGGGCACGCCCATCGGGACGTTCTCGATGCCATTGCCGCCGCTGCGGCGCGCGGGACCAGCTACGGCGCTCCAACCGAAGCGGAATCGTTGCTTGCCGAGCAAATCATTGATGCGGTACCGAGCATCGAAAAGGTCCGTCTGGTCAACAGCGGTACCGAAGCCACGATGAGCGCCATCCGTGTCGCCCGAGGTGCCACGGGGCGACACAAGCTGATCAAGTTTGCTGGCAACTATCACGGCCATGTCGACTCGTTGCTCGTGTCCGCCGGCAGCAGCGCTGCCACGCTGGGCTCGCCGGACTCGCCTGGTGTCACGCCGGGCGCGAGTGCCGATACGATCGTACTCCAGTACAACGACACGTCCGGTTTGCAGACGGCATTTGATCTGCATGGTGACACCATTGCGGCCGTGATCATGGAACCGGTCGTTGGGAACATGGGATGCGTCATCCCGACGGAGTCATTTCTCTCAGCTGCGCGCGCTTTGACGACGCAACACGGCTCGATCCTGATCTTTGATGAGGTCATGACCGGCTTTCGAGTGGCATTCGGGGGCGCTCAAGAACGATTCGGCGTAATGCCCGACATGACGACGCTAGGAAAGATTGTCGGCGGTGGAATGCCGCTGGGCGCGTATGGGGGACGCGCGGACATCATGGATCAGGTGCTTCCAGCAGGGAAAGTCTTCCAAGCCGGCACACTCAGCGGGAATCCGGTTGCCGTCGCGGCGGGAACCGCCACGCTGCGAATCCTCAAAGAGGATCCGCCTTACGCCGATTTGGAACGACTCGGGACTCGTTTGGCGCGGGGTCTGGACGAGGCAGCCACGAAGGCAGGGATTGCCCATACCATTGCGCAGGTGGGAAGCATGATGACGCTATTCTTCAATGAGGAGCCCGTGGCGAGTTGGACTCAGGCGGACGGATGCGACCGTGACGCGTTTGGCCGTTACTTTTGGGGTCTCATCCATGAAGGTATCTACATGCCATGCAGCCAATTCGAGGCTTTGTTCTTCAGTCGATTGCATACGGAAGCGATGATTGATGAGACCATCGACGCGGCCACGCGGGTCCTTGCCGAAATCTAGGTGATGGGCCGTTTGGATCATCCCGTCAGATTGGTCACGGATGATCGACCAGACGGTTTGCTTGTGTCGGCCGCCGAGCATTGATCTGGAAAGGCCCCAAATCCGATTCGGTCCGCCGCACCGCTTGCGGTCCAAACACTTCGCAGGGCGCCGAGGTTTGTCCAACCTAGGCGTCCTAGTTGGGGAAGCACTTCCCGAAACGGACGAGCCAGATGGGCGAGCCCCAGAGGCGAATGCGAAGCGTCAGCAAAGACCAGGCTAGGTTCCGTTCGCGTTTCAAGAACCCTAGCCAGGCGGCGCTGTCGGCGGTGATTCGCAGGTTCGGCTTCCCCATCCATCCCGGAGTGATTTCTAGTTTCTGGTCTGCGATGCGAACGGTCGCATCACGCATCTCAGCACCGGTAAAGCGGAAGTGATAGGTTGCATCAAGGCCGTTCGCTTGACGCGGTTGGAACTGAAGCGGCATGTACTCCAAGAACGCGTCGATCGAACCTGGATGCAACGTTCCGCGGACGAGACGGGGGCGCTTGCGGGGGAAACGTTTCGCGACGTGCTCCGCGGCGTCCGACCCCGGGATCACGTAGACGTCCTCCTCTTTCAGCTGCAGAGGACGCACGACGGTTTCGAGGTGCGCCTTGCGATCAGCGAGCCAGGGCGAGATCACGTCCTCCCCCGCAGGGCAGACCGCCAGGCAATAGGCGGCCTTGTAGTTGGCGCCGAACGATAAGCTTTGCCACATCGACGCCGACTCGCCGTCGGTGACGCGTTTGCGATAGTGTTCGCGGCTCCGGCTGTCGACCAACTGCTCGGCCCAGTCCGTGAAGCCGCCCATGAACTCACGGTAGTTATGCGTGTAGCAGGCGTTGAAGTTGAAACCGCCATCCGGCGCGATGGCGCCCACCGGGCACGCGGCGACGCATAGCTTGCAGTCGAGGCACGGGTTGTACTCGATGGGTTGGTCATCTGTGTCGATCTCTTGCCCCAGAAGAATCGTTCCCAACAGGATGAAGTTGCCGAACTTAGGATGGATCACATTCCGGTGGATGCCCATCTGCCCCAAGCCAGCAGCAACCGCCACCGGCTTATGCGACACGTCCCAGATCTTTCCTGGGAACCGATGCGTTTCCATCGGGAATCCCATCGCCGGGTTCATCGCTTGCACGCCGCGAGCCTGCAACTCGCTGACGACGCGCCGGCTAACCTCGTTGACGTGATCGCCCGTGTGATGGAATTCGAGATTCGCTGCCGAACGTGACGGGCTGCGGACCGGTTCGCGGTTCATCTTGCACACGAAAGCCAGCAGGGAGCGGGTCCATGGAGCGGCACATAGGATGTCATCGCGTTGGTCGTCGATCTCGGGACGGTCGATCGAAACCAGTCCAGCGTCGTCGGCGCCACATGCGCTGCAGAGATGCTCGAGTTCCCTCCTCGTGAGTTGCTGAGGCGCGGGGTTTGTTGCCGCCCGCATCTTCACGACCGTTGGGTGCTCGTCGATTTTCGCCATTTTCTTAACCATGCGGAGGACTTGCGAATTGCAAGCGACTATATCACTTGCGTTATGCAAGTCAATTGCGTAGCCTAGAAATCGTTGAACCTAGCACGACGAACCCACCGCCATGCCGAACAAGCCGAGACGCTCTTCCTGCCCAGTCGCTTGCACACTCGACCTCCTAGGGGACAGGTGGACGCTGTTGGTCGTGCGCGACCTCTTGCTTGGTCGTTCTCACTTCCGTGAATTCTTGGCTTCGCCGGAGGGGATTGCGACCAACATCCTGTCCGACCGGCTGGCGAAGCTTGTTGAAGCGGGCCTCGTCGTGACCCAGCCCTCGGACGAACGGGCCGGCGCGTCCGCCTACAGGTTGACTGAGAAGGGCGAATCCTTGGGTCCGCTGATCAAGCAAATCGTGAAGTGGGGGCTCGATAACCTGCCAGGCACGGAGGCGCGGTTGCTGAATAAGAGCTAGAGGAAGCGTCGCGCGGGTCGAGATCCAATTGGGAACATGCAAGCACTCGCGATCGCGGATACGAAGTCAAGGTGCCCATTCTTGAATATTCCTGTCGCCACAGAGTCGTCTCGTCCGTCATGGGGGTAGAAGCGAGTCCGAAGCAGGGCTCGTGGCCACGATCACCACCAACTTGCACCCGTAACAGGAGAGTCGACTCATGCAGTACGCCCTGATCATCAACGAACACCCCGAAGAGATGGCCAAGCGAGAAGGGCGGGACGCACCTGCCTACTGGGCCGCTTGGGCGGCATTTTCAAAGGCGGTCGCCGAAGCCGGAGTCATGCGTGGAGGCGCGGGCCTGCAGCCGCCACATTCCGCGACGACTGTCACGCTTTCGGAGGGGGGACACCAAGTGCAGGACGGCCCCTTCTCGGACTCGAAAGAGCAGTTGGGCGGCTTCTTCCTGATCGAAGCCGAATCGCTCGACGAAGCGCTTACATGGGCCTCACGTCTGCCGTCCCCGGAAGGGAAGATTGAAGTTCGTCCCTGCCTCCCCCCGCAATCGAGCGATGAATGAAGGACGCCGACGTTGCGATCGATAGCGCCGTCCGGACCTCTTACGGGAAACTGGTCGCCCTGCTAGCCAGGGCGACCAGCGACCTGGATCTCGCCGAGGAAGCGGTAGCGGACGCATTCAGTGATGCCGTCTCGGCCTGGCGCGAGAGCGGCGTCCCCGACGCCCCAGAAGCTTGGCTTCTAACCGCGGCGCGCCGACGCTGGATCGACCGCCGCCGTCGCGCCAAACGCCAACACGATCTTTCTGATCCCGGCGACCTCATCCAGCCGATGCCTATCGGCGATGCTTTTCCCGATGAGCGGCTGTCGCTGCTCTTTGCCTGCGCTCACCCCGCGATCGACCCCGCCGTGCGCACGCCCTTGCTGCTGAGGTGCATTCTGGGTGTGCCGGTCGAGCAAATCGCTTCGGCGATGCTTGTAAGCCCGGCGGCAATGAAGCAACGGCTCACCCGTGGCAAGGCGAAGATCCGCGACGCGGGGATCCGGCTCGCCGTCCCAGGACGCGATGAACTAGCGGACCGGCTCAATGTCACACTTGAGGCGGTCTACGCCGCCTTCAACGCCGCGATCGACTGCGGCGATCTGGCCCCGGCTGGTCTCACACATGAAGCTCTCGAAATTGCCCGACTGATCGCCGAGCTCTTGCCGAACGAGCCCGAAGCAATCGGCCTGCTCGCCCTCTGCTTATACGTGTCGGCAAGGTTTGATGCACGGCTGGACTCCGAGGGGCGATACGTGCCGTTGGATCAGCAGGACACCTCGCGTTGGGACGCAGCGACTCTTGTGGAGGCTGAGGAACTCTTGCGCCGCGCGGCAACCTTTCGCCGACCGGGAAGATTTCAGATCGAGGCGTCGATCCAGTCGACACACGTCGAGCGGATCCACTCCGGATCAGGCGACTGGTCGGCGACGCTCCGATTCTACGACCTGCTTGTGAGTCTGGCGCCGTCACTCGGAGCTGCCGTAAGTCGGGCGGCGGCGCTGCTTCGAGCGGCTGACCCTGAGATTTGCCTCGCGGAACTCGATCGCCTGCCGCCAAGTTGGGGTGACCGACTCAACTCGTTCCAGCCGTACTGGGCGGTTCGGGCCGAAGCTCTTACGAGTCTTGGCAAAGAACGCGAGGCCAACTCAGCGCTGACTCGAGCAATCGGCCTCTGCTCGTCCGCTAACGTTCGGGAGTACCTTGCTGCAAAGTTACAAAGTGATCCGCAAAGTATTCGCTGCTGAGGATACATCGACCGACAAAAAGGAGAAGCGCGACAAAACGGCCTTGCTGTCCCGAATACCCGTGTCGGACTGGACCACTTGAACGTTTCACAAAGCAACCCAACACAGGCCGACTTCCGCAACCGAAACTCGCGATGCCTTCAACCGGTTCCGCTCAATCGTCGTCACCTTCCGATCCAGTGGTATCCTCATCCGAGGCGGCAATCTCGTCGTTCGTCTGGGAACCGTCTCCAGTCGGGATGTCGTCGGATTCGCGAAGCCGCAACCGAATCGAATCCTCCAAGACCTCGATGGATTCGAACCGCCGGAGGACTTCGGCATTCTGCGGATCCTTGTAAAACTCCTTGGCCAAGTTCTCGCCGGAGAACCCTTCCATGACGGCCGGCGGAATTTCTTCGCCGTTGACGCTCGCGCCGGTCAAGCGAACGATTAGGACCCCATCTTGCATTGAGACATCGAAACGTCCATCGGCATTGAAAAATCGCCCCTCACCACCGGGCAGCGAGTCGGTCGGGATGCTGACCTTTCCCGATATTTCACCGTCGGCGATGTCCACGTAGAGTCGCCCACGCAGATCCTCGTTACTCGAAATCAGGGCGTTGAGCTCAGCCGCCGTCAGGACCAGTTCGCGCGGTGAATCTGATTCGTCCGCATCGGTGGATGGATCAACGGGCTCCGTGTCGGCTTGCTCGGCATCCGACTCCGACTCCGACGCGTCACCGGGCGTATCAGCATCTTCGGGCATCACCGTGGTCTGAAACGCCTCGATACGACCTAAGATCGCTTCGACTTCTTCGTCGCTGGCCTCCACGACGGGAATCTCGGCGGGCTGGGTATCCGTGAATTTTTGAAGCTGTCGGTTGTAGAGCCAAAAGAGCCCAAACCCACCGGCAATGAGAAAGAGGACCGAGAAAACAACCGTCAACAAACAGCCCCACAGCAGGCACCGCCCTGTCCCGGACTTCGCCGGTGGTGATTGGGCTGACCCGTCCATTGACTCGTTGAAGGTGGCCGGACCGGGCACGGATGGGCGCGACGGGCCAGCATCAAATGGGTCAGCGCTGGTTCGCGGGTCTTGACTCATCGCACGGTTCCCTCAATCAATTCAGACGCAATATGGATTCAATTCTCGACACCGTTATAGATCTTTCAGCCGCAAGATGGACTGCCTGGCCCGCCGCAGAAAATCAGCCTTGGGTTCACCCGTTTCGAGAAAGATGGGTGGACCGATCGTAATGCACGATAGCAACGGAACCGGCAAGACTTCGCCGCGGGGAAGGATCCGGTTGACGTTCTCGATATAAACCGGCACGAGTTCCAAATCGGGACGCTTCTTGCCCAGATAATACAGACCACTCTTGAAATCCGTCATTTCGTCGTCCGCTGATCTGCCGCCTTCGGGGAAGACGATTAACGAATAAACGTCACCCATCTGCCGAATCATGATGTCGATCGGACTCTTGTGGACCTTGATTTCCTTGCGGTCGATCAGCAACGCGTTGAAGCTTTGGGCGATATGCCGCAAGAACCAGTTGCTGGTCCAGTAATCCTTCGCGGCGACCGGTCGGGTGACGCGTCGAATATCCGGGGGCAATGCGGACCAGAGCACCACCGCATCGAGATGACTGGTGTGATTGGCGAAGTAAACCCGCTGGCACGTATCCGGCCGGCAATCCATCCAACGAACGGAAAACCCGCTGAAGAACTTCGCCAGCAACACGATGATGTGACTCGTGATCGTCATGGGTGAGATTCTAAACCCATGAAGCCAGATGCCGAAGGCGACATCGCTGCCCAAGGCAAGCTTGCAAAAAAATGTGGCCTTCAAACGACGTGTCCGCAGTTTGTGACCTACGTTTCCAATAGTCGGTGATCTTCACCGATTCCATTGAATCGAGATGGTGATCGAGACTGTTTGTCCGTTGCCATCCCATGTGCCATCACTTCTCGGATCTCAACATGAACCGCCGCAAGACATCCGCATTTTCACTTCTTGAAGTTATCGCCGCCGTCGTCATCTTGGCCGTCGTCGCTGCCGCTACCGTTGCCACCGTGGCACCCATGCGACAGAAAAGTGAGGACAAGCTCGCCATCCAAGATGTATCGTCGCTCAATGCGATGGCGCAGACCTATTATCTCGAGAACAATCGCTTCCCGGCCAACGTCAACCAACTTGTTCGAGCAGGCTACATCGCCAATTCGACTCCGGCTGAGCGAACGCGTGTGCAAAAGCTGCGATCCTACGGCGCTCCCGTGGATGGCGTTTGGACCGTTCCGGTTAGCAACTAGCAACCGGCTGCGTGATGACCATCGAGCCACGTCGGCTCGATCCGCCAAGGCCTGACCTCCATATGGTTGGGCCATTCAAATGAATGAGCCCATCATGCGCCCTGCCCAGTTCAAGATGCTTGCAGCACCGGCATGGGTGTATGGCGGACATCGCCGTATCGGACACCGGTCCGGCGTCACGCTGCTGGAGGCCATCATGGTGATCATGATCCTATCGGCCGCGTTAATCGCCACACCGGGTTTCTCGCGTACCATGCTGCCGAGCACGAGCATCGACGCTGATGCTCGCGAGGTCGCGCGGTTACTACGCAACGCTCGCGAGACCGCTCTGTTGCATCGATGCACCGTCGAAGTCCGCCGTATTCGTGCGGTCCATCCCGGCGATGGTCAGCGCCGACACGCGGTCGTGTGGCGGGCGTTGCCAAGCCCTTATGCCGTCAACACGTTTCTTGCGGGCCCGATCGACAACACAGGAAATCGTTGGCTTGCCGAACCCATCTGGATGACATCCCAGACGGTTCTTTCGGGGAGTCCCACAACGATCCGGTTTACTGATAACAACCGAATCGATCGGATCTACCAGTGGCAGCTGGATAATGAGGATGAGCAACGAACCGTGACCGCGTCATCGACAACCAATTCAATTGAGGTGTCGCAATGAAACCCGGCGGGATCATGACGCTGGAGCTCCGGTCGCAATGCGCCCGACGGGCACGAGCCGGCTCAACGCTCATTGATGTGGCCGTCGGGACGGCCATGTTGTCCCTGTTGATGATTCCGACCGTCGGCATGATGGGCCGATCGAGTCGACTGGCACGTCAACTCGCAATCGAAGAGGCACTCTTGTTCGATGCGGATCGAATCCTGGAACAACACAAAGTCTTACTTTGTGATCCGGCCGTGTTTTCCGGTTCATCCATCCAAACAAATTCGGACATGGCCGATTCTTGGGTGACCAATGGTCGCTACGCGTTGCTATCGGAACATGACAGCTCCATTCCAATGAACCGATTGCGAACGATCACGGTCACGGCATGGCAAGATCGCAACCGCAATGGACAAGTCGATGCGATCGAGCCTCAACAGACGCTTCGAACTCAGTGGTGCCAGCCATGAACACCCTCCGCGTCCGCCGTCACGCCCATCGCAAGAATGCGTTGGTCTCCCGATGCGGCATCAGTCTCATCGAGACCATTGCCTGCATGGCCATTGTCGGCTCGATTTCAACGGGCGTTGTCAGCATCATGCGCAACTCGGCCCGGATGGCGGCCCATACCGATGCAGGCTCTGGAGCACCCGCGCTGGCACGCGGCACGCTTCGCGCCATCAGCGAACAAGTTCGTCGCATGGACATCGCCTCCACGCAACCACTGCGTTCCAGCGAGCTTCGGCTCACCAATGGCGGCGTCCACCGATTTAGCATCCGGGCAGGTCAATCGGCCCAGGGAGGGCGTGATCTCGTTTCGATTGATCCCAGTGGTCTCGAAACCGTCTGGGTCAGCGCGTCGGCTCGACGATTTGACATCACACGACTCGATGCCAACGGCGACATAGCAGGCCTACGAATCCGGTTGGAGTTGCGTCTTATCGGCGACGAAGCCGCTCGACAGCGCCCCGAGGCGACTCTTGCCGATGTGACGACCACGATATGTTTGACACCACAACAATGATCGCAAAACTCCGACGGCCTCAACTTATCGCCCAGCGACGTCCTCAGTTTGGATCGGCGATGGTCTTGTGCATGCTGGCCGTCGTCGTCTTGTCGCTGGGATCCCTGACGATCGTTCGCGGACATCGCCATCTCAACGCGAGCGTCGCCGCCAACGGCGATCAAACCCGAGGCCGGGCCGTCGCCGAAGGACTCTTGCACCGTCACCTGGCACGGTTGAGGGCAGCGGGAGGGGCCACCATTTCAGCGACCACGGACCCTTCGCTCCAAGGAACCCCGTACCAATGGGCAACTGCATCCTCTGGAGCGGCCAGCGGGGGAAGTGTCACCGTGCAAGTCGATCTTTTCCCAACCTCGACCGTCGCCACGCCGCCGCTTTTCTTTACAGCCCAAGATGTCCTGTTCTAGGCAAACCTGGCGTCGCCCCCCTTAGCGCATCTCGCCAAATTGGTTCGCCTGCCAAACAACGCGATTGGACAGATCCGCCGCGGTCAGCCAGCCGCCGCCGTAACAGTAGGTGTCTAAACAGAGCAAGTGGCCCATGTCGACGATTTCCCCGTCATGGTTGGCGGTGTGACCCACGACCGCGGTCTTTCCACTTGGATGCGGCTCGGGAATCCCTTGACGCAAGGAGTACCAGCGCAACATTTCAATGGATTGGTTCTCGAGTGCTAGACCGGGATCGTAAGCCGCATGCGTGAAGAAATACTCGTCGGTTAGGTAGTAATCGCCCAAAGACTCGAAAAACCGCGCGTGCGATTCAGGCAAAAAATCCAGTGTTCCGTCAAAACCGTAGCTTTCCAACGTCTCGACCCCACCATATTTCAACCAGCCGTGATGCGGCTGGTCACCGGCAAGCACATCGAGCATCATTTCCTCGTGGTTCCCCATCAGCGGAACCAATTGAGCTCGCGTGCCTAACTCAATCAGCATGTCGACCACACCCTTGGAGTCCGGTCCACGGTCGACGTAATCCCCCAGAGTGACCACGATATCGCTTGGCGAGGGGTCGAGGGCTTCTAGCAGACTGGCCAGCGCCGCGCTGCATCCGTGAATATCACCGATTGCGATCAATCGGCCGTCCGTCGCCTGAGTCAATTCGCTTGCCTACCTGGAACCCCGCGTGTCAAGCACCGATTGCGCTTTGGTATTAGAATAAATGTTTGAGTCCGAATCCTCGCACATCGCGTTCTTATAGTAACCCCCCGACGAATTCCCGCACGACCCACGAGCGGGTGTTTCGTCACCTCGTCGATCTTCTCCGCCTGCCGAAGCGTCCCCCGATGAGCCAATCGAGCCCCGTTGCCACCGACTCGAATGGCGTGATCCAGGCCATCCGCGACCGTTTTGCTGACCTGGTTCGATTCGGCGTCAATCGGGTGCCGCGGCAAGCAAGCCAATCGGAACCGGGAGCCGAAGGGTGGGATAGCGACGATGAGGAAGCCGAAGGATTTTTCGAGGCCGACGAAAATATTGCGATGATCGGTAGCATGCAGGTGCACCTGATCATCATTTTGACATTGGGCCTGTTCCAATTACGTCGGCCCGCTGATGAAGACGCCGTCGTCATCCTGTCGCCTGTTCCGGAGTATGAGCAGCCGATCGAGACGATTCAGGAGTTTGTCGTCAGCGATCAAGTCCAACCCGATATCGGGGCCGACGCACTGGCGGAGCTTGATCTGGCGGAGGCTTCCGCTGCAACGTTTGCCGAAATTGCGAATTTACCCAATCCGGTCGAGCTGGAACCAACCGACCTTGGCCAGGTCATGGTCAACCAAATGTTCAGCCAGCCCGTTGCGCCACAGAATCGTCTGGTTGATCGCAAGGGGCGCGTGGGCACGGGCACCGCCGGCGCTGCGGGTGCCGTCGATCAAATCACGTTCGAGATCATGCAGGCGGCGGAAGAACGCCCCACGCTGGTCGTATGGTTGTTTGACCAGAGCGGCTCGTTGCGACGACAACGGCAAGACATTCGCGATCGATTTGACCGGGTCTATCGAGAACTCGGTTTGATGATGAACCAACAAGTCGAAGAACCCATCTTCAACGCTCCCGAGCCGCGCGTGCTGACCTCGATCATTGGTTTTGGCGACAAGGTTCAACTCTATACGGAAGAACCGACCGCCGACCTGGATGAGATCAAATCGGTCGTGGACTCAATACCGGTCGATCATTCGGGGGTCGAACGCGTCTTCACGGCAATCGAGTCGGCAACCGATCAGTACAAGTCATTACGGCGAAACGTCTCACCGCTGGGTCCCAAACGCAAAATCCTGTTCGTGGTCGTGACCGACGAGCGCGGCGACGACGCCGCCCGCATGGAATCGTCCATCGCCGCGTGCCGCAACTGGGGCATTCCTGTGTACGTCATCGGAGTACCCGCACCGTTCGGCCGGGAACATACCTTGGTCAAGTACGTTGACCCGGATCCGACGTATGACCAGTCGCCCCAATTTGCTCAAGTCGACGCGGGTCCTGAAACGCTGCTCCCCGAACGAGTCCAACTCAGTTTCACCGGTGACTTTGAAGCCGAACCGGTCATCGATAGCGGCTTTGGACCCTACGGCTTGACGCGATTGTGCTACGAAACGGGAGGCCAATTCTTTGCCGTTCATCCCAACCGCAACGTGAATCGCGAGGTTCGACGCGGTGAAATCGATGCCTTCTCATCGGACATGCGATACTTCTTTGATCCGACCGCGATGGTCCGTTACCGCCCGGATTACCTTGCCCCCCAAGACTACCTCGATGCGGTCAAAAACAGTGCGCTCCGAAGAGCATTGGTCGATGCGGCACTGGTCAAAGGAGTATCCGGAATCCGTGCCCCGCAAACGCGATTCGTCAAAAGAGACGAGGCGGGTCTGGCGGCGCTGCTGACGGCGGCTCAGCAGCAAGATGCGGCAAGACTCGAACCCATGCTGGGCATGCTGGCATCAAAACTCGAACAGGGCTTATCGGCACGGGAAACGGAAACCAGCCCCCGGTGGCTGGCCGGATTCGACCTGGCGTATGGCCGCGTTCTGGCGCAAAAAGTCCGCACGGAAACGTACAACGCCATCCTCGCACAAGCCAAACGCGGCATGCCTTTTGAGAACCCGAAAAATAATACCTGGGTCCTCCAGGCCAGCGACGAAATCACCGTCGGCAGCAAGTGGCAGCGTGAAGCCAATACGGCCCGAGAATTTCTCAGCGGGGTCATCGAGGCGCATCCGGGCACGCCATGGGCCTTGCTAGCCAAGAAAGAGTTGGACGTGCCGATTGGCTGGAAGTGGACGGAAACCTTTACCAACTTGGATCCACCACGTCAGCGGAGAGGTGGAAACAACAATAACAACACGCCACGTGATGATCGCAAGCGGATGTTGAATAAAGCCCCAACGCGGCCCGTCCCCAAACTCTAGACAAGCCGGGGCGACCTCTGGGAAGGCTGGATCGCTACCGACCGGCCGCCTATCCGTAGCGGTGCAACCGTGACCTCCGCTAGCTAGCTAACGTGGGCTCGCTGGCCTTTGACACGGAATGGATCGGAGTTATCATTAGAAGCGTCGAGCTGTTTAGTACAGCTCGACAAAGCATCGGTTCCGGAGGTGTTCGGAGGGACGGCCCTTGTCTTGGTGGTCCCCAAGTGATCGACCTACCCGCTTTCGCCGATATTAGGTGCAAGTTGCTGCGCAATGGCCCCGACCTGCGAATGCTCGTGGGTCGTTGATCGCTGGCCAGAACGCATCACCTTTTCAACGTCTGTTTGTCACTTGAATCCAAGCGGGTCTGGAACCATGTCTGTGCTACTCAACCGAATCGTTCTCGGATTTGGTTTTCCGGGGATGCCGGAAATGCTGATCGTACTCTTTTTGGCATTGCTGCTCTTTGGCGGCGCCAAACTACCTGGATTGATGCGAAATCTGGGACGCAGTGCTAACGAGTTTAAACGGGGAATGTCCGAGTCGGGCGACGATGTCGACGAAGCGGTCGAGCAATCCAGCGACAAGGCGTAACATGTTCGGCCTTGGACCGTTTGAACTCGCCGTCATCGGCGTGCTGGCTGTCGTTCTGTTCGGTGGGAACTTACCTGAAGTCGCCCGCAAGTTTGGTGGCACGTATGCTCAGCTGCGGCGCAGCTTGCAGGACGTGCAGACGCAGTTTCAGCAAGCCCAAAATGAGGCGTCACGCGCCATGTCCATTGACTCGCCGTCGACACCGTCTGGCCGTGTAGAAACGGAGGACGAAGACGACAGTGAACCGAGCGCGCCCAAGTTCACGCCGCCGGAATAGCCGTGACCTTGCAGTCGAGCGACAGCCCGGATGGGTCATCGCCGACTTGTCCAATGCGTCAAGATTTGCGGATGGGTGAATCCGACCATGTCGCCCAATTCAACGTTGACAGCTTTCGGCCATCGCAACTAGCTTCTTGTCTGGAGATTTGAACCTGAGTAGTCATCTGTCTCGAGGGGTGCGATTGTGAGCGACGATTCGGCCGGACAACGAAGATTTCAATGTCCCGCTGATGGCCACCGCGAACAACCGGAGATACCGCCTCGATCAGCTTCCACGATTTCCATTGTGATGCCACTGGGTTTTCAACCGCAGTATCGGTATCCATTGATCGTGTGGCTTCACAGTGGTGGCGACAACGAGCAGCAAGTGCGTCGAATCGCCCCTCACATCAGCGGGCGAAACTACATCCACGTCGGTGTCCGTGGAGTCCAAGCAACGGACGTCCGAGGCCAACAGTTCGATTGGCCTGAGTCTCGCCGAGCGACCGAAGCGGCCTGTCGCTCCGTCGCCGATGCGATTGAAACGGTGACGCAGTCGTGTTCGATTCATCATCAACGAATCATTGTCGCGGGCTACGAGAGCGGCGCGTCAATGGCCTGCCGAGTGGCTTTGGCCATGCCCGACCTTTTCGCGGGGGTCGTGCGGATGGGCGGGCACTTTCCATCACGTGAACGGTTGCTCGCCGATTGGAAATCGCTTCGCCGCCGGAGGTTGCCGATGTTGTGGCAACAGGCCGTCGACGGTGTCGGCGCCGATCATGGTCAGCTGGCGGACGATCTGCAGTTCGCACAAAGCATTCAGGCAAAACTGGACGTCCGGCAGTATCTCTCGGACGATTTGATGTATGAAATGGTGCTCCGTGACATCGACCGTTGGTGTTTTGATACCATCTTCCAACCGTCCGCCGCACCATCGAGCGACGCGGTATCAACCATATCGGATACGGTTCCGATCGAGTTCTCAAACAATTGATGATCCAGCAGCATCGTGAATCAGCCCGCCGACGAACTGGATTCGCCCGATCGCACCACAACCAAGATTCTTGTCGTCGATGACGATGCTGAAATCATCGAGTCGGTCCGCTACGCATTGGAAGCAAGCGACTACGAGGTAGTGATCGCCCGCGATGGCAATCAAGCGCTTGCACTTGCCGAACAAGAGCAGCCCGCACTGATGATCTTGGACATGATGATGCCGAAACGAAGCGGTTTCCTGGTACTCGAACAACTTCGCCGGCAAGCCGATCTACCGATACCTGTGATCATGATCACGGGGAACGAAGGCAATCGTCATCAAGCCTATGCGGAATTGTTGGGTGTGAGTGAGTATCTACACAAACCGTTTGCCATGGATTCGCTGCTAGCCGCCGTGCAGCGGTTACTTGCCAAGAGCTCCTGACGTCGTGGCCGTCGGAATTCGGCCAACTGCCTGATCGAAGTCTCCCATCGACGATCATCAACCCATTCACTGGGTTCGACGTATCCATCCGCTCTTGGCCCCATCCCTGGTTCAGGACCTGGTAGCGAGTGGCGTCGCGGTTGATCTAGATACGGCAAGACAACTATCGTTCTCGAACACAATCGCGGCGGTTCTGGAAATTCCCAACTCGGTCTCCAAACTCAAATCCGCTACCTCGCAGTGCCGCCGCGCATTGCGATCGGTGCAATACCCAGGGCGGGACTCGAACCCGCAAGGACGTAACCGTCCGGGGGATTTTAAATCCCCTGTGTCTGCCAATTCCACCACCTGGGCGCGCCATCAACGGCGATGCATCTGCTGCGTCGAGAATCTCGAAGGGAGTTTGGGGCGTTGGCAGGACAATTCTTGGCGGTAACCCCGTGATCGGAACAGTCTACCGACAATCCACAGCACTGGTAGGTTGCTGGCGATACGCGATCAAACGCGCCTTGGGCAACCAACAAGTTCGCCCATGAGAACACAGTCACATGAAAAATCGAATCCCTCGAAATCCCCGGTTGCCGATAAACGAATTTCCTAATTCGTTGAGGAACCGTCCCAAGCAGCGATTCTGTTGGATGCTACCGATTCGGATGGCCAGAGCGACGGGGTGGTTCCATCTCCTCATCGCGGCAATCTGCTTGGCCGATGCCAATCCACTGGGGATTCTCTTCTTAATGTTTGCGTTCGCCTCTCATCAACACGGACGGCGCCCGCTGTGGGTTTTTCCTCGTTCCGAGACACCGCCCACCTGATTTGCCATTACAACTATTTTGGGGTTCCTTGTTAACCTTCGCGCCGGTGACGGACATCTTTACTCATGCGAGCTCCTGAACACGACCGTGGGCATAGCCTCAGCGACTCGGCCGAGGCGGCTTTCGTGAGTCAGCTGACGGAGTGTCAGATCGCTTTGCAGCTCTACATACGATCCCTTCTCATGGGGGACCCCGCGTCTGCGGACGTCGCGCAGCAGGCCAATGCCAAAATCTGGGAGAAGCGCGCCGATTTCGAGCCCGGCACCAACTTCAAGGCGTGGGCCATGACGATCGCCCGCTACGAGGTCTTGAGCTTCCGCAAGCGACAGGCCCGCGACGCAAGGCTTTGTTTCTCCGACGAACTGGAAACAACCTTTGCTGACGAAATCGCGGAGCTCGACGATGATCTGTCAAAGCGTCAAGCGGCTTTACAGCATTGCCTCGAAGGGCTCTCGCCGGGCAATCGCGAATTACTCATGAGGCGTTATGCCTCGCCGGAAACGCTAAGCCAAGTCGCTCGTCAGCTAGGTCGCCCGGTCGGCAGCTTGAAGGTGTCGTTGCATCGGCTGCGGTCAACCCTGGCCGCATGCATCGAACGGCGGCTGGCGAATCTGGGAGACTCGATATGACGCCACAGGAACGATCCTCGTTGATCGATGCCCTGCTCGACGGCGACATCAGTGAGGCGGATACGCTACGAATCGAAGCGGAACTGAGCATTGACCCCGCAGTCCGAATGGAATATTACCGCCGACTGCAGTTGGATATGCTCCTGCAGCGTGCGGCGGCGACCCATCATGAGTCGATGGATCATGCACCATCCACTGACGCGGTGCAGCAGCGGCCGATCGCAACTCCGCCAATGTGGTCACTTATTGCCGCGGCCGCGGCGGTCCTCTTGGCTGTGGTCATCGCTCCAAGCATCCGGTCAATGTTGGGACGTGCCGAATCAACGTACTCCGCCACTGCATCGCCCGGTGACGAATCGATCGCGAGCGGCTTTGGGATCTTGGGTGGTCAGACCAATGCGAAGTGGCGCGAGGGCCGATTTGCCAAAGGTGACTTGCTGCCCGCTGGCCGGCTAGGGCTCAAGTCAGGACTCGCCCACATTGAGCTGTTTAGCGGCGTTGAATTGGTCATCCGTGGCAACGCGGAGTTTTCGATTGACTCACCCATGCAGGTCACGCTGCACCGAGGCCGCGCTCGGGCTCACGTGCCGGAACCGGCGTCAGGGTTCCGTATCAAGACGGCCGGTGGTGATGTGGTCGATTTGGGCACCGAGTTCACCGTTGACGTCGATCAAAGTGACTCCAAGGTCTTGGTTCATGACGGTGAAGTTGAACTGCATCGCCTTCAGTCTGACGTCGAGCATCTTCACGACGGAGAAAGGTCAAGTTGGATGGCGGATGGCCGCAGTGTCGAGGACCGTGCATTCGATGACGACTTGGATCTGATCGGCCCCCTTCAGTTCAGCCAGGAGTTAGCGGCGAGCCGAGCATCACGACTGGCGCATTGGCAGGCGCGACTTAACCAGATTTGCGAGTCCTCGGACGTCGTGGCCTACTACCAAATGACGCCACAAGACGGCCATGCCCGCCAGCTTGCCAATCTGGCGAACGTCGTCAGCGGCGATACGCAGGAAGTCGCAAGTGAAGCCGCGATTGTCGCCGCCGGGCGATCGGTCGATCGCTGGGGCCGAGGCAACTCAGCCGTCGATCTCAGTCGTCTGGGTAGTCGGATTCGTGTCGACGTACCTGGTGAATACCGGAGCCTGACGATGTTGTGCTGGGTTCGGATCCACAGCCTGGATCGACTCTACAACTCGCTTTTTTTGACCGACGGTCACGAAGCCGGCGAACCCCACTGGCAAATCCTTCGTGACGGCAGGCTCTTCTTCTCCGTCAAGCACCCGATCGACGGCGAGCCTGACCCGCAGCAGGGTATTCATCGCAAATACATTTCGAGTCCGTTCTGGGATGCGTCCCGATGTGGACGCTGGACCATGCTGGGTGTCGTGTACGATCCAGTGAATCATCGCGTTACCCACTACGTCGATGGCGCACCAATCGACCGTCTTGAGATCGCCGATGACGTCGCTGAGACCTCCATACGGATGGGCACCAGTTCCATCGGCAACTGGAGCGAACCGATGTACCGCGAAGACCCCGAGTTTGTGATCCGTAATCTAAATGGCAGTATCGATGAGTTCATACTGCTATCAACCGCACTGTCCTCGGATGATGTTCAATCCCTGTACGAAGCAGGAAATCCAAGTGAGTCTTGAGATGCACACCTTGCACCGTTGGCAAAACCGTCGTTGGTTCATCATCGCGATGATGTCCATTGTGACGTTGCTTCGAACAACCGACGTCCACGCCGATGAAGCCGTCGACCGACATTTTACATTGAAGGTGTTGCCCATTTTGATGGACAAATGCGCCGCGTGCCACGATGAGAATATCGGCGAACTGGAAGGTGAGTTCCACGTGCTTGATCGGAACGGACTACTACGCGGTGGCGAATCGGAGGAACCCGGAATCGTCCCTGGTGACGCCGAAGCGGGCACGGTCATGGAGGCGATCACGTGGTCAGGACTCGAGATGCCGCCGAAGGAAAACGATCGGCTCGACGATAAACAAGTTGACGCCATTGCTCAGTGGATTCGTGACGGCGCCGTGTGGCCCGATGAAACGATCCAGGAACGAATCCGTGCCGAAGAAGCCTCCAAGACGGTCACCGACGCCGGCGTGCTCGTCCAGACCAGTGGTGGCACATCGGACCAATGGACCAATCGTCGCTACCAGCCCGACGATCTCTGGGCATGGCGTCCCCTGGCCGACTCGGCACACCACGCGATCCCTCCCGAGGAAGCCATCGATCATTTTATCGAGCGCCAACTCTCCGCCGGTGGTTTGCCGGCGGCTGGGCCGGCGTCACCGGCCAAATTGCTGCGTCGACTGCACTACGACCTAACGGGTCTTCCACCGACTCCTGAACAGACCACCCAATTCGTCGCCGCATGCGACGTTGATCCCACTGCGGCCCGGTCCGAAGCCGTCGACAGTTTGCTCGATAGCACCGCCTACGGCGAGCACTGGGCACGTCATTGGTTCGACGTGACAAGGTATGCCGACACGGGAGGCATGGCGAACGACTATGAACGCTCCAACATGTGGCGGTATCGTGACTACGTCATTCGCAGCCTGAACGCCGATAAGCCGTACGATGAGTTTGTCGTCGAGCAGTTGGCCGGTGATGAGTTGGCCGATCAAAGCGTTCGAGATCGAGTTGGTGGCGATGAAGCCGCAGTCGCACGGGACCGCAAAGAAGGCGATTACACGCCTGAAGAAGTCGAACAACTCATTGCGACCGGTTTCCTGCGAATGGGACCCTGGGACAACGCGATGGTCATGGCGGATGAGGCCCGCCAGATCTATTTGGACGATCTGGTCAACATCACGGGTCAAGCCTTCCTATCGACCACAATGCGATGCTGCAAATGTCACGATCATAAATTCGATCCCATACCCACTCGCGACTACTATCGCCTTTATTCCGCGTTCTCAACGACTCACATGGCCGAGCGTCCGGCCGCCTTGCTGGACTGCGAAGACACCAGTGACTTCACCGAGGGCAAGGCGCTCGTCCAGCGTCTGCTCGACTACGCCGTCGACGAAAAGGGGCAACTCGTCGACAAACGGGAAGCGGCCGCTCGCAAGTGGTTCGACGAGCACGACCTGCCATACAAAGATGACAAGGCACGGCGGAATCTGCCCGACGAGGAAAAGCCACCCCGGCACGTCGGACTGAACCATGTCGAGCAAGGTCAGTTGAAAGTCCGTGAGCAAGACGAATGGATTTGGCGTCGGCGTCTGGAACGCTACGAGCCGATGGTGCAGAGCGTCTACAACGCCGCCGCGGTCAAAATACCCGGCAACGGAGCCCGTAAACTTCGCATGCTCGCGCCGTCATCGAAGGAAGCTCCTGAGATGTTCATCCTGCAGGGCGGCGCGTTGACAGCCACGGGTGATCCAGTGCAACCAGGTGTTTTGAGTGCGGTTCCTGCGACCGTCGGTGTCGACCCGGCGGATCCGTTCTTGCTACCCGATTCGGTCGACGGGCGACGATTGGCATTGGCGAGGTGGATCGCCAGCCCTGACAATGCGTTGGCGATGCGTTCCATCGTCAACCGCGTTTGGCAATTCCACTTTGGTGTCGGTCTGGCCGCCAATAGCAACAATTTTGGCGCGACCGGTGGCAAACCGTCCCACCCGGAACTGCTTGACTTTCTGGCCCGCGACTTCATTGAGCACGGCTTCAGGCTCAAGCGTTTGCATCGCCTCATCGTGATGTCGGATGCGTTCGCTCGGACTTCGACACCGACGGACCCGGAGGCCGCCGCAACGCTTGACCCGAACAACCGCCTTCTGTCGTACTTCCCGCGCCGTCGTCTGCGCGCCGAGGAATTGAGAGACTCTTTGCTGGCGTCCACAGGTGAACTGGAATCCTGTTCCGGGGGTGTTCCGATCATGCCGGAAATCAACATGGAGGTGGCACTCCAACCGAGAATGATCCAGTTTTCGTTGGCGCCGTCCTACCAGCCGTCACCCACACCATCGCTTCGGAATCGCCGGACCGTCTATGCCTATCAGGTGCGAGGACTTGCCGATCCACTCACACAACTGTTCGACCAACCGAACTCCAGCGAATCGTGTGAACTACGCGAATCGGCCGCCGTGACTCCCCAATCCATGACGCTGCTCAATAGCGACGTGATGGTCGATCGATCGATTGCGATGGCCACCAGACTGCAATCGGAAACCAATGACATCGGAAACCAAGTCGAACGAGCTTTCGAGTTGGTCTTGCTTCGCCCACCGACTTCGCCGGAACGCGGACGCATGATGGCGTACGTTCGTGAGATGGAGACCTATCACCAATCGGTCACGCCCGACCAGACCCACTATCCAACCAAGATTGATCGGGAGCTCGTCGAAGAGTTCTCCGGCAAGCCCTTCGAGTACCAGGAAGTCTTGCCGGTCTTTGAGAACTACGTCGCCGATGCGAAACCGGCCGATGTGACCCCGGCAACACGCGCCTTGGCCGACATGGCGTTGCTGTTATTCAATACCAACGAATTCATCTACGTCGACTGAACCGGAGAAACTGATGCTGAATCTTCCTATTAATCGGCGTGGAGCCCTCTACGGACTCGGAGCATCGCTGGGCAGCGTTGCTTTTTCCGCCATGTTGCAAGCGGAGTCGAGCGAACCTGCATCGTCGTCGCCATTGGCGCCAAAACCGCCAATGCACCCGGCCAAGGCCAAGAACGTCATCATGTTGTTCATGGAGGGCGGCCCAGGCCACATGGACACGTTCGATCCCAAGCCAGAACTAACGCGACTGCACAAAACCGAATCGAAGCTGGCTGCGGGGCTAGCGACGGGCTACAAGTTTTTCGTCGGCAGCCCGTTTGGATTCCGCAAGGTGGGTCAGAATGGCATCGAAATGTGTGACCAGTGGCAACACATGGCGGATCCCTACATCGCCGACGAACTTTGCAATTTTCGTGGTTGCCAAGCCGAATCACTCAATCATCCGGAGGCGTTGTTTCACATCAACACCGGCAGCCGACTTGGCGGCGACCCGTCGCTTGGAGCTTGGTCGACTTATGGTTTGGGTTCCGAAAACCAGAATCTACCAGGTTATGTGGTGATGACGGAGCTGGCGCTTCCGCAAGGCGGCGCGGGCAATTGGAGCAATGGATTTTTGCCGCCCAATTTCCAAGGCACGCGACTTCGGCCCACCGGATCGCCACTATTGGATCTGATGCCGCCCAGCTTCAAATCGCGGCAACATCAACGCCGGGCATTGGACGAGCTCGCCTGGCTGAATCAAACCCATTTGGAGTCTTCGGGTGACGATGCGCGTCTTTCGGCTCGCATGGAGAACTACGAGCTGGCTTATCGAATGCAAACGGAAGTGCCCGAGATCGTGGACTTGGCCGGCGAAGACGCACGCACTCGCGACATGTATGGGCTCAACGAGAAGGAAACCGAAACTGTGGGTCGTCAATGCCTCATGGCCCGGCGCCTCGTTGAAAGCGGCGTGCGATTCGTGCAAATTTTTAGCGGCGGATGGGATAGCCATGACTATCTCGAGCGAGGCCACACCTCCCGGATCAAGAGCGTCGATAAGCCGATGGCCGGTCTGATTCGTGACCTGAAACAGCGTGGCCTATTGGAAGACACGCTCGTAATTTGGACCGGGGAATTTGGACGCACGCCCGATAACAATAAACGTGGTGGCGTGTATTCAATCGGCCGTGGCCACAACAACCATGCAATGACGATGCTGATGGCGGGCGGAGGAGTTCGACCGGGTATCGTGGGAGCCACCGATGAACTTGGTGCCGAAGCGGTCGAATGTGTTCATCCGATTCGCGACTGGCATTGCACGCTGCTGCACCTGCTGGGACTCGATGACAACAAGCTGACCTATTTTCACGCGGGTCGTTACAAGCAGCTGAGTCAATTTGGTGGGGAAGTCATCGACGAGTTAATTGCTTAGGCGATTTCCAACAGATCAGCCTTGAGACGCTCGATACTCTGGGGCGGCGAACTTGAAAGCGATGAGCAGAGTTTAACGTCGCCACAGACTTGCCTCATTTAGTTCGGCGAAACGGCCAGGCCGTTTCGTGGCGCCGGTCCTCGCACCGGCGCGTTCCACGTCTAGAGCAAATCTCCAGCGGTCGATGCAATCTCGCGCAGTAATACACAGTCGAATTTTGCCACTGAGATCACCGAGGGCACAGAGAGATGAGTGCGGAATAGAGAGAGCAAATCATTGGGGCCGCAATCGAGGTACACCGAATCCTTGGACCAGGCTTGCCTGAATCGATCTGCGAAGAAGCGTTGTGTCATATTGCAGATACGACACGTGACCTATCAAGGGGCAAAAGCTGGATCTTCTCGTCAGTCGCCAGGTTATCGTCGAACTTAAGGCCATCAGAAACATGTCGGATGTTGCAGTCGTTGAGACGTTGTTGACTTGAAAGCGACTGATCTGTACGTCGCATTGAGAAGCAATTTGGGTGAAAAGCGACTTGTCGATGGTCTCCAAAAGACTCTCTCTGTGATCTCTGTGTGCTCTGTGGCCAACCCAACTCCGAAACTCTTCGGTTGGACAAATCTCGAAGTCTTGCCGAATCTTTGGACTGCACGAGGTGGCGGAGGCAGCCAAGAAAAGCAAATCGTCGGTTCGATCGTCCATAATCCGCGCCACGAGGAAGACTTCGAACCTATCCCGACGGAATCCTCGATTTTCAATTCGGAGGGAACACCAACCTCACGATCTGATCTAAGCTGCTGATGGCCGTGTTGCTGGATTGCGTCGGCGTTCGAATTCGAGTGACACATGGCCAAGTGAGCGATCCTGACAACGAAGCGTCACGTTGGTCCGAGTGGTTGGCCGAGCATCTCCCGGCGTCCGATCGCGGGCAGCTTGGCTGAGCGGCGTCGTGGTTCTTCGCATTGCTGTTTGGCTACTACCAGTTGCGACCACTTCGCGAAGCGAAGGGCTTCGCCCGAGGCAGCGAAGAAATCCCGATGCTGTTCCTGGCTAGTTTCCTGGTGATGCTGGTTGCAGTCCCGTTTTACGGCTGGGTGGCGGCCTGCGCCTGATCCGGCGCGTGTATCGTTTCTTTGAAGTCAACCTGTTGATCTTCTTTGCACTGATGCCGATCAACGATGAGTCTGTCGCCGCCGGGGTAGGGCGAGCCTACTTCGTTTGGTTGAGCGTCTTCAATCAGTTTGTCATTTCCATGATGTGGACCGCGTTTGCTGAAGCCTACCGAAGCAAACAAGCCAAACGATGGTTTGGACTCATTTCTGCTGGAGGCACGTTGGGCGGGATCATCGGCTCGATCGTCGCCGGATTCATCTCGTCCCGTCTGGATGTTTCCTTTGTGTTGCTGATAGGCGTTCTCGTTCTGGAATGGTGTCTTTGGCGTGGTAACCGGTTTCAGCAATCCACCACGATTCGCAATCAAGATGCATTGCAAGGCCCCCCGCAGACAGAGAGTCAATCGCACCATCCGTCCGACGACACGACGAACCATGACGTTGAACCAAAACCGACCGCACGTCGACGAATCTGGTCCGGTGTCGTTGCCATTGCGCGGACGCCCTACCTACTGGGAATCGCCGGTTTTCTGCTGACGATCAAGGCATGCGCCACCACGGTTTACTGCCAACAGGGCGACGTGGTCGCGCAGGCGGCCCTCAGCGAGTCGGAACGGGTGCAGCTGTTTGCCAGCATCAATACTTGGGTTTTGGGCATGACCCTCGCTGTGCAGCTCTTTGGAACCGGCGCGTTGATGCGCCGGTGGTCGATGCGATGGGTCTTGTTGATATTCCCGGCCATTTATGTCGTTGGGTTCGGGCTGCTCGCAACGATGCCTTCATTGCACGTGGTCATTGGACTGGTCGTCATCCACCGAGCCGCCAGCTACGCCGTGATCGCGCCTGCCGTCGAAGTCTTGTTCACGGTCGTCGACAGCCAGACGCTGTACCGAGTCAAGGGTATCGTTGACACAGTGGTGATCCGCGGCGGCGACGTGATCTCGGCTCAGGCTTACGGAGCATTGCGAGCGGCGTCGATCAGCCTGACCGGCATCGCTTGGTTGTTTGTGCCCATCGCCATCATCGCACGCCTGGCAGGGGCATCTCTTGGCTCGGCCCAACGGAGACGACAAAGTCGTCAAGAACCCGTCCCAATCGCCTGACACGCGAGCCACCGTCAGACTCGATGACCACGTCTCGATATTGGGGGGGTTCCATTAACACCTCCTTTGTTTTGATTCGCGGCAGGACATATGACCAGTACTTCATCCATCTTTAAATTTCGGGTTGGTCTTTCAGTATCACGGCTCGGAGAGCCAAGCTACGACCACTGGATCCCTAAAATCAAATGTGGACAAAGCACCAGTGGAGCATCATCTCTGAAGAGTGGGGTAGGCATCCTGCCTGCCATCGGGAACGGACGCGGCAAATCACAGGTTGGAAGCCTGTGGTATAACGCGCCAAACCTAAAACTAAGCTGTTACGCTGCACGAGGAAGCGTCGTGGTTGTCAGGAGACACGGCAAAGTCCGGCGAAGGCACCGGATGCTATAGCTCTGGAAGTAGCTCAGTGGCTCCTAATCGGTCTTGACAGGCGTTGGACAGTCGCCATACTTCGCCGCTCGGTTCGTCTTGACCGGTTTTCGGAAGTCAGACGGCCATTTACCGCTTCAACGGCCTTTCACGCCCCCCCTTTGACCGACATTTCCGTCGGCCACGTCGCCTTCATGCCAACCATCAATCAACTCGTTCGCAAGAACCGCAAGTCGAAAAAGAGCCAGAGCAAGTCACCCGTGCTCGAAAAATGCCCCCAAAAACAGGGCGTTTGCTTGCAGGTTCGTACCATGACGCCGAAGAAACCCAATTCGGCACTGCGAAAGATCACTCGGGTTCGTTTGAGCAACGGGAAGGAAGTGACCGTTTACATCCCCGGCGAAGGCCATAACTTGCAGGAACACTCCATCGTGCTGGTCCGCGGTGGCCGAGTTCGTGATTTGCCGGGCGTTCGTTACCAGGTGGTGCGGGGTTCTCGAGATGCCCTCGGCGTCGACGGGAGAAAACAGTCCCGCAGCCGCTATGGGGCCAAAAAGTAGCCGGATCAATCGGCATCGCCCACTTTTCGTCATTCGCACATCACCATTTCTTTCGGTTCGACACCAGATTCATGGGACGCATCACTTCCAGTCGCAGCCAGCTCAAAGGCGACCCGCGGCACCATTCCTTGCTGGCCAGCAAGTTCATCAACTGTTTGATGCTGGACGGTAAAAAAACCACCGCGCAGCGAGTGTTTTACGACGCGCTTGAAGAGATCACCAAGCGTCACGACGGTGAGGAGCCCGCCATCGAAGTGTTCGAGGCGGCATTGGAGAACGTCAAGCCCTTCATCGAAGTGCGTAGCAAACGGGTTGGTGGGGCCAGCTACCAAGTCCCCATGCAGGTCAACCGAGCTCGGCAGCAGAGCCTGGCCATTCGCTGGGTCCTGGCGGCCGTCCGCGACAAGAAGGGTCGCCCGATGCATCTGAAGCTTGCCGATGAATTGTTGGCCGCTTACAAGAAAGAGGGCGCGGCCTACACCAAACGCGAAAACACGCACCGAATGGCTGACGCGAACAAGGCGTTCGCCCACTTCGCTTGGTGATCGTTCGCGATCAACTCGACCACAATCTGAACCGCGTTCCGGCTTGACCGGTTCGCGGTTTTTTTTCGTCTCAATGAGGTTCATATCACGCTCCCGATGGCTGACTCCGACATATCCAAGATCCGAAACATCGGCATCATCGCTCACATTGATGCCGGAAAAACGACGGTGACGGAGCGAATGCTTTACCTCAGCGGCGAGAAGCATCGCGTCGGCCGCGTCGATCACGGCACCACCGATACCGATGATGACCCAGAGGAGCAGGAACGCGGCATCACGATCTTCAGTGCCTGCGTGAAGTACAGCTGGGGTGACTACAACATCAATTTGCTGGACACACCGGGCCACGTCGACTTCACCGCCGAAGTCGAACGTTGCTTGCGCGTGCTTGATGGCGCCGTCGTCGTTTTCTCCGCTCGCGAGGGTGTCGAAGCTCAAAGCGAGACGGTCTGGCGACAGGCCGATCGATACAACGTGCCGCGGATTGTCTTCATCAACAAACTCGACCGGGAGGGAGCCAATTTCGAGAACGTCCTTGCGGATATCACGCCACGACTCGGTGGACGCCCCGTCGCGGTCGAGATCCCCGTCGGCCAAGGACCATCGCATGTCGCCGATCCATTCCGCGGCGTCATCGATTTGGTCGACATGAAATTCTTGGAGTTCGACCCGGAAACCGAGGGCAAGGAAGTCACGCAAACGGAGATCCCCAATGAACTCCTGGATGACGCCCTGCTGTGGCGTGAGCAGTTGATGGAAGTCGTTTACGAACTCAGTGAAGACGCGATGAATTTGGCGATGGAAGATTGCGAGGTACCCACGGAGATGGTCATCGCGGCGCTTCGTCAAGGATGTTTGGATCAAACGATTCAGCCGGTTTTCTGCGGATCGGCTCTCCACGGAATCGGTGTCCAACCGTTGATGACGGGCGTTGGCAATTTCTTGCCCAGTCCACTTGACCGCCCGCCGGTTGAGGGCATCGACCCGAAGAATCAAGACAACCTGTTGCGCCGGGGGCCAAGTTCCGAGGAACCCTTCTGCGGTTTGGTATTCAAGATTTTGCCGGCCAAGACCGGTGACAACTATTGGATACGCGTCTACAGCGGCGAGCTCAAACAGAATTCACGTGTTCAATGCCCCAACCGAGACAAGAAGGAAAACATCGCCCAGCTGTGGCAGATTCATGCCAGCAAAAAGGAACGTGACGGACAGGTTGATTCCGTCGGCGCCGGCGACATCTGCTGCGTCATCGGCCCCCGCTTCGCCATCACGGGTGACACCGTTTGCGACACACGCAGTCTCATTGAACTGCCCAGCATTCAGTTTGCCGAAACAGTCCTCTCAATGGCGATTGAACCTGAAAGCACCGCGGACCGTAAGAAGCTCGATGAAACGCTCGACATGCTACGACGCCAGGACCCAACCTTTCGCGCCGTCGACAATGAGGAAATCGGACAGACCATCATCAGCGGCATGGGCGAGTTGCACTTGGAGGTCATCCAACACCGACTGACTCGGGACTTCGGGCTCAATGTCAAGTTCTATAAGCCGCGGGTCAATTACCGCGAAACCATCGGTGGATCGGCGGAGGTCACTGGGCAGTGCAATCGAGTCGTCGGTGCCACACAGATGTTCGCTCGGCTGAAAGTCCAAGTCGAACCGGCAGTGGATCCGTCCAAGCCGGTTGTTGTGTTTGATCGGTTGCCGCCCGAGACAGAACTCCCCAACGCAGTGCGCACCGCCGCGATGGACGAGTTGCGGGAACGTGCCGAAGGCGGAGGCATGATCGCGGGATTCCCGCTATCGGGAGTTCGCCTGGACGTAATCGACGCGGAAGTGAATGAGGAAGGCAGCGACGAGATCGCTTTCCGAATCGCAGCCGGCGACGCGTTCGAGTCCGCGCTCCAAGCGGCCGGCCCCGTGTTGTTGGAGCCGGTGATGAAAGTCGAGGTGACCACGCCGGAAGACTACATGGGTGAATTGGTCGGTGACTTGCAGCAGCGTCGCGCCATCATTGCATCGACCGAGACTCGCGGGGCGATGACAGTCATCACCGCCCATGCACCACTCAAGGAGATGTTCGGTTACAGCGGTGCTGTCCGGAGCCTCAGCCAAGGTCGTGCTGCTGGTAGCATGGAACCACTTGGATACCAACCGGCCCCGAAGGAAGACGCCGATAGCTTTCAATACTAGGAACTTCCGAATCCGAGCGACTTTCGCCGCGGATCTCATCGGGTGATCAACGCGATCGGGTGGACTTCAATATCGACCGGCGATTCATGGCATTATCATCCTCCGAATCGAGGCATTGTGGATTCACGTTGATCGAGTTGATCGTCGTTGTCATCTTATTAGGCATGGTCGCTGCCATCGCCGTGCTTTCGATCCGGCGACCAATCTGGCAAACATCGCTACAACAAACAATTGCCAGGATCGAAGCTGCCGACGTCGCCGAGCGTGAAGCCGCCCAGCGCCGCGGCGTACCAGGCCGCCTTAGCTGCGATGTGAATCAAGGCCTACTTCGTTTCAACGCAAGCCAACGGACGGTACGGATCCATTCGCCTGTGATGCTGCGTGGTGCCAAGCGATGGATCCTTGATCGGTGGGAACCCGCGGATTTCATCCCGTTTGAATCCAACGGTCAATCGGCCAGCTACCAGATCGATCTCGATTGGTCATCGTCGGCGGGCACCGATCCGCCGATGACTGTTGCGGTGGCGGGAATTAGCGGCCAATTCGTCGTACCGGATTCAACCCAACGATGAAAATGCTACGCAATCCATCCGCCTTCACTTTGCTCGAAGTCGTGCTCTCGATGGTACTGGTGGCTGGCTTGCTGGTGTCCTGCATGACGGCGATTTCGCGGTACCAAACGACACTCGCCAAGGCTCAGTGGCAGGCGCGGGCCGATGCGATTTGCGATCAACTGATGACGATGTGGCACGCGTCTGATGACGGGCTACCGCTGGTCACATCCGGGCGAGTTGCTGCCGATCCGAACTTTTGGTTTCGAACTCGAATGGTTGAATCACGCCGTTTGTGCGGGGTGCCGGTGGCCGTGATGCGGCTTGAGATTATCCATGAGTCAGCCTTGCGATCATCGCGTGGGCAAAACGAGTACCTCGACGCCATCGCCATGTCGGGCGTGACTTACGTACGTGCTCTGCCGTTGAACTCGATCGCGGCCAGGTAATGAAGACAGACTCAAGATGCCGACATGTTGCCTCGATCGACCAGGGACTGACCCTCATCGAGATGATCGTCGCTTTGATGCTATCCAGCCTGCTCATGACGGTGCTGTTGGGTGTAACGCGTCGTACGATGGTGGTGCGTCAAACCAGTCATGCACTGGCCGATCGCATGCCCGATGTGACGCGAATGATGCGTCAGTTGGAGGACGACTTGCTGCAGTCTCGAAGCATGCACCGTTTACCAACAGGGTTCTTGCTGTTCGGTCCGATTGAGCGGGATCCGTTGACCCTGAAACGGACCCATCGTGCCGGCTACGTTCTGTATCGCGTTTCCAAGTCTTTCAATTGGCCCGGCATCGCTACTTCGACACGTCCTTGGTTGGTCCGCGAGTCGCTCACGCGGGACACGCGCACCGGTGCCCTCGTTCGCACCAGCATTGAACCGATATGGAACGGGATCGCGGCAGTCTCTGTCTCGAGCGATTTCATGGACGCGTTTGATCTGTCCGGATTCGATACGGAAGAGCTCTTGGCGAGCGAGCCGACAGAACTCGGTGCCATCCCGCCGTCCGTCCGCGTCACACTCGTGGATGACATGTCCAACGTCATCGCCGATCGCACGTTCTTTCATCATCGAGAGGGTTGATGCGATGCGGAGACCGTCAAACCCGTTCGAACGAATTGACGGTCGAACGGGCGTCCTGCTCCTCATTGTGCTGGTAGCACTCATTGTCTTGGCGTCGGCCATGGCCCGAATCGCGATGCGCACCTCACAGATTCAGCGGTCGAGGTTGCGGTCCATGGTTTCCATGCAGACAAGATGGGGACGTCTGAGCTGCGAAGCCGCATTGTTGCCACAAGCCGAAGGAGCAATCGCTGCCGCATCCGGCGCCGTATCGGCCCGAGGCCCACGGTCCGCGTTGCCCCACCAATTGGTCGATTGGATCAAACTGGATGACCAACGATTTGACATCATTCTCGCCGACGAATCCGCCAAGGCGAATCTGAATGCGATCTATGATCGCGACGGGCGCCGCGCCGTTGAAATCACGGTCCAGGACCTGACGGGACTCGCCGCCTCGACAAAAATGCGTCTCAGCCCGATGCGGCCGTCTTTGGCCAAACGCACAGCCGCCACCGCCAGGCAGTCGGCAGGCCGTCTCGGCGGTCAACGACCAACGGCGGCGGCCGAGCTGAACCTTGGCGACGGTCGCGCCGATGAGAACCCGCCTACTTCGATCGATGACGAGATCGATTTGTCAGGGCCTCCGGCGCTACCGAGTTGGGGAAATGTATTTGACATTCAAGAGATGACAGCTTTGACCGGCAACACCCGCTCGCTGGCAGAAATTTCCCGCCACGTGACACTATTTGGTGGCTCTCGACTCAATGTTTGGCGGGCGTCCGATGAGACGATCGTTGCGACGATTCGCGGCCAAGTTCAAGTCGGACTGGCCCGCCGGTTCGTGGATCGACTCCGTTCGACATCCGTCTCGGAAGTCGGGCTCGTGTTGCAGCAAACGATCACCAATGCGGCCCACCGCAACGAATTGAATCGCCGGCTCGGCAATCAATCGACTGACTTTTCAGTCTGGGTGGAATCCAGCGGCGCTGCCGAGCGGCGCCAATGGTGGACAGTGCGGACCGTTTCCGGTCAGACGGGTGACGTCGCAACGAGGACGTTTACTTTCCCGTGAACCGCGAAAGGCTCAGGCTTGTGCTCATTGCTTGCGGACGATGAACATCGAGCCGTTGTCGGCAACGTCGAACATGGGACGACGGTAACGGTTGGCGGGGTGGCCCATTCCGGGACGGAACACCATGCCGATCGAAAGATTCCAACCTTCGGCCTCGTTGTCGTCGATCGTCGCGTCGTCATCCGGTGAGAAGTACGCCGAGCCAACCGAGAGAGACCATTTTGAATGCAACGGCACCTCAAGCTGACTTCCCAAGATCAGATGTTCCTGATCCGTGCCGCCGATGAACGCAGTGAAGTGCCCGGCCGGCCCCAGCAGTCGGCGGTAGAACGCCCGATACTGTTCGCTCGCCTCCAACGTTTCGGCGGAGCTGAACCCACCGCTGATGGACGTGTTGATATTGGAATCGTCGACGCCTGCCATCCAGTGAAAGCCAAACTCATGGCAAGCGGACGCCTTCCACGAAAGTTCACCACGAAGCTGAACGATGTCCGCGTCGTAGTACCAGTCTTCATTGAGATAGTCGACGACGACTCCGTATTGCAGTCCATAGTCAACTCGCCGGAACAAGCCGGACGTGATGAAGATCTGTTTGCGTGTCGCGTCGGAGAACTCCTCGCCTTGAAGATTGCTTTGGGTGGCACGCAATCCGAACTGGGCCGCGATGTCGGCCCCAATCCACGGCCGCAAGCTGCGGCCCTCGTTGAATCCCTGGTGGTATCCAAAACTGCCGCTACCGCCACGTGGCTGACCCGCGGCATCCACGGCCGGATAACTCGTCGGCCCTTTGAATCCCTGTGTGCCAGCAAAGAACGCGAAACGATTCCAATCGATTCGCAGGATCGGTAGGAACAGAGGAAAACTATCCACGTGGCAATACAAGGGATCACAACCACCATCGCAAACACCCTCGCAGCCACAGCCGGGATCTGACCAAACGGGACCGCATGCCTCGCAGCCGGGTAGCCCGCAGGGGCCTTCAACGCCACAGACAGGCTCGCCAAAGTAGGCAGGACCCTCAATGCCGCAAACCGGTTCCGCGTGGATCGCCGACGAACACTCGTCGCAGTCACAGATCGGACCACACGTTCCCTCCAGGTAACCGACTTGGGCCACGCCCGCGCGGGACGCGTCTCTGGACCTTACCGGCCCCACAGGGCGGATGCTGGCGGGACGCACCGTCTTGGAACTCGTCGCCCGTGATCGCGTCGCCCGAGCCGACCGTACGTCGGGTTGGCCAGCATCGGGAACCGCCGACGCATCGGCTTGGATTCTTTCAGGTGACCAGGCGACGGTCCGACTTCGAGCCGTCTTGATCAACCGTGGCTTTGACTGGGCGTGGACCCATTCAGTCCGCGTGAAACCGACGCCCACCACCAGAGCGAAAATGGCTGCTAACCGTGTGAGCGTTGCTGCTTGAGAAGTCGCTGCCATGGCACTGATCGGTCCGTGATCGGAAGGCTTACAAGTCGAGTTGCTTGCCTGTTCATCGGCACCTCCGAGTCACCGCCATGAGAAAATTTTACCTAACCGGAAAAAACGACCTGACCCACATGCAGCCCAAGCCTCCGGTCCGGTACAGCGTCGTTGCCGCCCACGGCTCATGCGCCATCCATTGCTGCGGCGAGTTGTTCGTAAGTCCTTTGCTTATTAACACTTGAACCACGATTGTCGCACGCGATCTGATACAGATGCTGACCAACCAGAGTCGGATAATTGCCCGTCACACACGCCTGACACAACATGTCCTGCGGCAACCGAATCGCGCGAGCGAGCGCTTCAACGGGCAGATATCGCAATGAATCGGCACCGAGGTCATCGGCGAGCCGCTGCTGCGAATCATCGCACAGGTCATCGTCCAAGGAGAAGTATTTGGGTCCGATGAGTTGGTCAATGGTCGACATGTCGATCCCATAAAAACACGGCGCCATGATGGGGGGACAAGCCACTCGCACATGAATTTCTCGCGCCCCACCAGCGTCCCGAATTCGATCCAACAACGCATTCATCGTCGTACTGCGTACGATCGAGTCCTCCACCAGAATGACCCGCTTGCCCTGTAGCACCTCGCGCAGCGGTGTGTACTTCGCCGCCGCCTTCGCCTTGCGAGCCTGACCGCCTTCGATGAACGTGCGGCCGGCATATCGATTGCGAATCAACCCCTCGCGACACGGAATGGACAACTCATAGGCCATCGAATCAGCCGCTGCCTTCGACGTATCGGGAACCGGAACGATAATCGTATCGGGATCGTTCAGCGGCACGCGACCGAACGAGCGTTCCGCCTCAGCCAACTCCTGACCCAAATTGGTGCGGGTCAAATAGACGCTGCGGTCGTCCAACGTGCTCGCCACGTTGGCAAAATAGACCCATTCAAAAAAGCAGTGCTTCGGTTTTGTCTCCGCCGCAAACCGCTCCATGCGCAGACCGCGTTCAGGATCAATCAAAATCGCGCAGCCGGCCGGCAATGATTGAATTTGATCGGGCTCAAAACCCAGGTTGAGTAAGGCGACGGACTCACTAGCGGCGGCAAAGAGCGGACCCTCGTGCACATAGCACATGGGTTTCATCCCTTGAGGATCGCGCGCGATGATCATCTCACCTTCGGCCGTCAGGATCGCCAAACAGTAGGCACCGTCGAATCCGGCCGTGGTTTGACTGAGCACGTCGATCCAATCCATCCGATGTCGCGATTGAGACAGCACCCGTCCCAATTCGTGCATGATGATCTCGGTATCGATGTCGAGCGTGAGGTGATGATCGCCGTCGGCCAATAACCGCTGCTTCAAGATGCTGTAATTGGAAAGCTGGCCGTTGAAGCAAAAACTAAACCACTTCCGTTTATGAATGTGCCGCCGTTCAAAGGGTTGGGCATAATTGCGATCATCCTGCCCGCACGTCGCGTATCGCACGTGACCGATGGCGGCGCGTCCCGCCAGTGTCTTCATCAACGCTTCTGCTTTGGCGCGGTGATTCAGTCGAAACACCTCCGTGACCGAACCAACGTCACGTCGCGTCTTCAGAAGCGTCGACCTATCCGAGTTGAACGTGGTCATCCCCGCCGCGAGCTGGCCTCGATTCTGAATGTCGAGCAGCATTCGCGGCAACAGACGCGATATCTGACGTGGTCCGTCAACCGTGCACATTGGGCTGCGGCCGCGACCCGACAAATGGTAAATCGCAGCGACACCACACTCGTGATTCAGTTCAGCCATGAAGTCTCATTTGAAAAATGACAGCCCCGATCGTTTGGAGATCCCTGAATCAACCGGCAAAAACGTCCCCGGAGGAGGCCCCCAGCAAATCGTCTCACGGTGCCTCATGAGCCAGAGCAGATTCTATCGTGGCATCCAAACGACGCAATTCGATCTTAGTCGCGCGCCAGACGAAATCCGAACAGGACCAAACCTATGACCACCAACCACAACAACAGCGACGAGGCGGCAATTGGAATTCCCTCGAGCACCAGCAGTGGCAGTCCAATGGTCAACATGCCACCTCCAATGAAGGGCGCCGACAAGGGTGCCGCCAGTGCATAGTCCTCCGCAGCACCGGACTTCAGTTCCGGGTCCACCGCCCTCAAAAGCACGAAACCTGTCGCCGTGGTCCCGGTTGACATCCCAAAATTGATGACCGAGAGCGGGAACCAGCTCGAACGGGGCAAAATTCGTCTCGATAAGACCAACCAGCAGAACGTCGACCATGTCGTCCCCGCGATGAACAACACGGCCAGCGGAACCCAGAGTGACGCGACCGCCTCCAGATTCAAGGTCACCACGGCCGCGATCACCAGCAAATCCATCGACGTGCCAATCCAACGCTGAATCAGTTCGGAGTCAACCCAATGCGGCTTCCCAAACCTTCCAAGCGTCCAGCGAACCAGTCCGCCGGACATCAGTGTGTAAATGAACAGCGGAAACGAACTCACGACTCCCGACACGCTCGCTCTGGAACGCAGGGATTCATCGACACCCGAGAATGTGACCACGTCCAACCAAGATCCCAGGAACGCGACGGTGCTCTGCATTGCCATTGCAATACCCATCGCAATCATCAGCCAAATGAGCTGCAGCAGAAGTGGATCAATCGCGTCGGTGGGCAGCGAATCGTTTTCAGTCTCGCGGGCGTCCAATGCCAGACCGTCAGATCGATTCGAGTCGTCCGGAGAATCCGCTTCACTTGCCGACACCGATGCCGGAAACCAACCCCATCGAGTCCCTAAGTTCACCCAGAACATGCCGCCAATGAGCCCGTAGACCAAGCCGCCCGTCGCCATCAGAATCCCCAGGTCGAGGCCTTCGGGCAGTCCCACGGTCGGCTGCGCCAGCACGGCTCCCATTGCCGCGGCGGTCCCGTGGCCGCCCGCAAATCCCGTCTCGATCAGCAGCCCGGTCGAGTTGGGCAGGTCGTACCATGGCTGAATCAAGCACCACGTCACCAACATTCCCACCGCGGATTGCCCCAGCACAATGATCCACACCATCAAGCCTTGACGACCCACGGCAGACCATCGAGAGCTCGACCCTGGATTGGGGGTCCGTCGGCCTAACAACATCCCCGCAAAGACAACCGCAATTAGAATTCCCGGCCAGTCACGCATTCGCACCAGTGCGTCGTGCAACCAAACCGGCGTTGTGTGGAATGCCGACATCAGTTGGACGACGATCAGCCCAATCAACCCGCCAACGAGCGACGCAGGAACGCGCGCCCGAGATAACCAGGTCCAGCCGGCTCGCGCCATCAGTCCCACAGCCAACAGGACGCTGGCGAAGATGAGGGCGACAAGCATTCCAACGTCCGAAAACAAGAGCGATGGGAAAGGAACCGGTCGAATCAGACTAGCCGATGGCGCGTGCGACGCGACCCCGTGGACGTGACTCAAGCAGCATCCACGCCCACTTTTTGATTGCCTTCCGTCAATTCGATTCGACGCCTAGAATCCCGTCTGTCAAAACATTCCCCGTGTTGCATCCCCCGACACCAACGGAACTCCTTTCGCATGTCCGCGAATGCCCCATCCATCCAGTCATCCCAGCGTGTATTCAATTTTTCGGCCGGCCCAGCCGTCATGCCGGAATCGGTCCTGGACGAGATCAAAGACGAGTTGCTTTGCTATCCCGGCAGCGGCGCTTCGATCATGGAGATCAGTCATCGCGATAAGCAATTCGTTGAGATTTTGCACGACGCCGAGGCCACGATTCGTGACCTGCTGAGTATCAGCGATGATTACTCAGTCATGTTCATGCAGGGTGGTGCGACGTTGCAGTTTTCCGCCGTCGCCGCCAACCTGCTGCGAGGTACCGGGAAGACCGCCCAGTATCTGCTGACGGGTTCATGGGGCAAGAAAGCGATCAAAGAGGCTCGCAAGGAGGGTCCTGTTGAGACGCTGTACGACGCATCCGAAACCAATTACGACCATGTACCCGACACCGGGAGCATCCGATGCCCCGGCGACGCGGCGTACCTGTACTATTGCAGCAACGAAACCATTCAAGGCGTTCAGTTCGCGGATGAACCCGAGTGTCCCGCCTCCGTGCCGCTCGTGTCGGATGCGTCGAGCGATTTCTTGTGCCGACCGCTGGATGTGTCACGCTACGGCTTGATCTACGCTTGCGCCCAAAAGAATGCGGGCCCCGCGGGTGTCACCGTGGTCATCCTGCGTAAGGATCTAATCGACATTGCCGACCCTTCCATCCCGGGTTACTTGCACTACAAGAATCACCACGACAATGACTCGGAATGGAATACGCCACCGACGTTCGCCATTTATGCATTGGGCAAGGTCGCTCGATGGCTACGCGATGAGCAGGGTGGCCTGGAGTCGGTGCACCAGTTGAACATCGAAAAATCAAAGCGACTCTATGACGTCATCGATCGCAGCGAAGGCTTCTATCGCGGGCATGCCCAACCGTCCTGCCGAAGCCTCATGAATGTGACCTTCAACCTGCCATCGGATGACCTGACCAAGACGTTCATCGCCGAGGCCGCGGAGCATTCTTTAGCGGCGCTCAAGGGACATCGCAGCGTCGGAGGTATCCGTGCGAGCATCTACAACGCGATGCCAACCGCCGGCGTTGAGTCACTTGCCCAGTTCATGACCGACTTCAAGAACGCCAATCAGTAGCCGCACCGGTTCCACCCTCGGCAAAATCCACGGCGGGTGCCATCATCCTCTCCATAGCCGGCCTTCAGCCTCGAACGCTGGCGACTCATCTCCACGACGACTCGTTACCACCGATTCCCCGACCATGCACCGCATCATTGTTCTGGACAACATAGCCCAAGAGGGAATTGACCTACTCGAAGCTGCCGACGACATCGAGTACGAGGTGCGAACGGGACTGAAGGGCGACGAACTCCGACAGGCCCTCGACGAATTCGACGCGGGGATTCTTCGCAGCGGTGTCAAAATCACGGCCGAGTCTCTCGAGGGCAATACGCGGCTCAAGGCGCTCGCACGTGCCGGCGTCGGCACGGACAACATTGATAAAGAGTCGGCCACGCGCCGGGGCATCGTGGTGATGAACACGCCCGCGGGGAACACGGTCAGCACAGCCGAACACACCTTTGCCATGATGTTGGCATTGTCACGGAACATCGCGCCGGCGAATCAATCGCTCGTGGAAGGTCGCTGGGACCGCAAAGCATACATGGGAACGCAGGTCGCCGGCAAAACCCTCGGCATCGTCGGGATGGGGCGGATTGGCCGCGAAGTTGCCTCTCGGGCGCAGGCATTTGATATGAACGTCGTGGCATTCGATCCTTTTTTGACCGATGACCAGGCTGCCTCCTTGAAAGTAACCCGCGTCGACAGCGTCGGCGATATGCTGCCACAAATTGACTATCTAACGGTTCACACACCGCTCACCCCGGAAACCAAAGATCTCATCAGCAAAGATCAATTGGATCAAGTCAAACCCGGACTACGCGTCATCAATGTTGCTCGAGGCGGCATCTACAACGAAGCGGCACTCGTCGCGGGTTTGAAAAGCGGTCAGATCGGAGGCGTTGCGTTGGACGTCTACGGCAACGAGCCGTGCACCGACAGCGAATTGTTTGGCATGCCCGGCACCGTTTGCACACCTCACCTGGGCGCTAGCACGGAGGAAGCCCAGACCCAGGTGGCCGTGGAGGGCATTCATCTCTTGCTGAACTACCTCCGCACCGGTGAAATCCGACACAGCGTCAACGTCGCTTCATTGGATCCCAAGACCCTGGGCGAATTGCGTGGGCATTTGAATGTGGCCCATCGACTCGGTTTGCTGGTTCATCAATGGCACGCCGGCGGTATCGATCATGTCCGAGTCACCTATCGCGGTGATGTAGCGGGGAAAGACACGCGCGTGCTCAGCAATGCGATTTGCGCCGGGTTGCTCGAACGCGTCGTTCAGGACGCCAACATCATCAACGCGGAGATGTTGCTGCGTGAACGTGGGATCGAACTGGCAGTCGAACACAATTGCGACCGAGGCGCTTTCACCAGCACCATCACGGTCGAGGTTTCCGGTGGTGGCAAGACCGCCATGGCCGGTGGGGCCATATTGGGTCACGACATGCCTCGCCTGATCATGCTCGACGGCTACCGTATGGAGGCCTTCCTGGATGGCACGCTGATGGTGTTCAACCACCAAGATGTCCCGGGCATGATCGGTCATGTCGGCACGGTTCTGGGAAGCGATAACGTGAACATCGCCGCGATGGCTGTTGGTCGGGAGGGCAACACAGCCGGAGGCCAAGCGATCGGCGTGCTCAGTCTGGACAGCGACGTCCCTGCAGCAACCATCGATAAGCTTCTCGCGATCGATGCGATTCAGAGTGTTCGCGTGATTCAGTTACCAACCGCCGAAACACTGCCCGCATGGCTCAGCTAAGGTTGGCATGATGGGTTGGTACTCCATATTGCCGCCTGTCGTTGCCATCGCGTTGGCTCTCCTCACCAAGCGACTCGTGATCCCAATGCTGGTTGGCGTGGCAACGGGCGCCGGCTTGCTCGCCACGAAGCAACCAGACGCGAACTGGTTGGTTGAAACGAGCTGGATTCTTGGAATGGCGATCTATGATTCGCTGTTCAACATCGACCATCTGCACGTCTTGGCGTTCACGATTCTCATCGGTGCCACGATTGGCGTCCTGGAATCGAGTCAATGTCTACGCCGCGTCATCGGATCGGTTGCCAAACACGTTCGAACACGACGCGGCGGTCAGACACTCATCGGTGCCAGCGGACTTGCGATCTTCTTCGACGACTACGCCAACACACTGCTGATCGGCGGCACGATGAGGTCCACCGCAGATCGCTACGGAATTTCCCGCGCCAAACTGGCCTACCTGGTGGACTCCACTGCCGCGCCCGTGGCTGGGCTCACGCTCATCAGCACGTGGGTGGCAACCGAACTGAGCTACTTGGAATCGGGGCTCGCTGCGGCGGGAATTGAACAGCCTGGAATGGCACTATCCATGTTCACTCAGAGTATCCCATTTCGGTTCTATCCCATCATGGCAATCGTCATGGTGTTTGTGATTGCTCGGACCGGCCGTGATTTTGGCCCCATGCGACGCGCCGAGTTGGATGCGGCCGGACAGACGCCAACTCAGCCAGCCCCAAGCGAAACCCCTTCGGCAGCTTGGCAAGATCTTGTCGCCGCGTTCGTCCCGGTTGCCGGCGTCATGATCACGGTCTTCGTTGTGTTGATCTTCACTGCCGACTCGCCCGCCGTTGCCGATCCACCACAACGCAAATCATCCAACTTCCTTTTCAGCTTGGGCCAGATGATTGGGTCGGGCAACTCTTATTTGGCATTGGTGATCGCCGGTGCTGTCGGATTGTGCCTGGCAGGTACGCTGGCGTGGTGGCGTGATCCGACAGCGTCGCCAGCCATCACGCGTAGCGCGCTTCGGGGCGGTGTGGACATGTTGCCGGCGATGGTGATCCTTTGGTTAGCGTGGGCGCTATCGGCGATGACCGATCGTGATGCGCTGGATACGGGCGGCTTTTTGGGAAGCTACCTGGGTGAACGACTTGACGTTCGTTGGTTGCCGACGTGCGTCTTCGTGCTAGCAGGTTTCGTGGCCTTTGCGACGGGCACGAGTTGGGGAACGATGGCGTTGCTGACTCCAATCGCGGTATCGCTCGCAGTCAAGATGCAGGTCACCGATCCCGCCAACACCATTGATGTCGCGTCGCCGATCACTTTGGCGACCTTCAGCGGCGTGCTCGCCGGTGCGATCTTTGGCGATCATTGTTCACCGATTTCCGACACGACGGTCCTTTCGAGCCGGGCCAGTGGGTGCGATCACATCGTTCATGTGCGAACGCAACTGCCCTACGCGCTGACCGTGGCCTCCGCCTGCGTTGTCCTGGGAACCATTCCGGTGGGTTTTGGCGTCTCGGTTTGGATTTGCTTGCTGGCAAGCGTTCTAGCGATTGGCATGGTTGTGCGGGTGTTGGGTCATCAAGTTGAATCAGAATCCATCGCATCGCCGACGGATGGCGGCGAAGCCGACCGATGATTCTGGTGTGTTGCCGCGCTAGTTACCATGAGTCCGAATCGCTGCGTCTTGGTCGATCGCTGCGCCGTGGTCGGAGGATCGCATCAACGGTGCCGCAGCGACCCGCGTGATCCCATGACGATCCAACATGGCTTGGGTCGACTGAGAACACCACTCGCCGAACCGGATGCCTGATGTCTCGAGGTCATCACCCCTGATGAACGCCACTTCCCCGCAGGAACAGGGAATCAACAAGGCGGCGATTCTGCTGATGAGCCTGCCGACGAAGGTCGCGGCGACGGTTCTAGGGCAACTTCCGCCGCGTCTGATCGAAATGATCAGCATCAAGATCGCTCAGATCGACTCCGTCGGCGGAGACGAACAAGAGGTCGTCATCGCGGAATTCCTCACCAGCAAGGCGAGCTCCATCTATGCCAGCCCAGGTGGCCTGGAACGCGCCAAGGAGCTGATCAAGGAGGCGTTGGGACGCGATGCTGGCGAGCTGATTGGCAACCTGCAGCAGACGATCGAGGCGATGCCCTTTGGCTACGTCAAGAAAGTGGACGCCCAAACGCTGTTGCAGTTCATTGGTGAGGAACATCCGCAGACCATCGCGTTGTTGTTGTCCCATGTGCCGGCACCCTACGCTGCCGAAGTCATGGCGGGGTTGCAACCGGAAAAGCAACTGGAGGTCATTCGTCGCATCGCTTCGATCGGGCGGACCAGTCCAGATGCGGTCGCTGAATTGGAGCGAGGCCTCGAATTGCGTCTGTCCAGCATGGTCAACCAGCAGCACAGTGCCACCGGGGGCGTCGAGAGTGTCGCCGAGATCCTCAACGTCGTCGAACGAAGCATCGAGCGAGTCTTGATGGAGAGCCTCGGTCGCGAAGATCCAGAGCTATCCGATGAAATTCGTCGGCTCATGTTCGTCTTCGAAGACATCGCCAAATTGGGTGACCGCGATATCCAGGCCCTTCTCAAGAATGTCGAAACGGCCCAATGGGCGATGTCGCTCAAGGGAGCCAGCGAGGCATTGCAGGAGAAAGTGTTGCGAAATATGAGCTCACGTGCGGCGGACAATCTCCGCGAAGAAATGGGCTTCCTTGGCAGCGTCCGGCTGAGCGAGGTGGAGGGTGTTCAGCAAAAAATCGTGGACATCGTGAGGCACCTGGAAGACAGCGGCGAAATCTCGCGGCCGAGCGGCGAGAGCGAAGAGGAATACGTGACGTAGCCTCGCGCCCGCGTCCTCCGACAGAAATAATTCTGCAAACGCCAAAAACAAATCAAGCGCTCCGACGGTTCGAACCGATCACCGTAATACCATGGATTGGGAGGGTGGAACGGTCGGTGCCATCGTTCCAGCACTGATAGGGCCATGGTGAGGCAGGGAGGGCTTCACCATGGTCCTTCCCTTTCCTTTCGATACATCGGTGGCAGCGCTGGATTACCTGATTGCCAGCGAGTTGATGGTCACCGCTAAGGCTGCAGCAGCGATCGTCCCGTCATCTCCGGCGGCACGTCCAAGCCCACCAAATCCAGTACCGTCGGAGCGATATCGGCCAAACGGCCGCCCTCGCGAAGCCGTTTGCCCTTGGCGGCGTCATCCACCACGATCAGCGGAACTTGATACGTGGTATGGGCTGTGTGGGGGCCACCAGACTCCGGGTCAATCATTTGTTCGCAATTCCCGTGATCCGCCGTGACCACGAGACAACCACCCTTGGCGAGCGTGGCCTCCACGATCTGACCGACACATTCATCGACGGTCTCAACCGCTTTGACGGCTGCCTCCAGGACACCCGTGTGACCAACCATATCTCCGTTGGCAAAGTTGACGATATAAACGTCACTACCATCGTTGGCGATTTGCTCTAACACGTTCTGAGTAATTGCCGCCGCCGACATTTCCGGCTTTTGATCGTAAGTCGACACGTCCCGCGGCGAAGCGGCCATGCCACGTTCCTCATGATCAAACGGGTCGTCGCGATAGTCATTGAAAAAGAACGTGACGTGAGGATACTTCTCGGTCTCCGCACAGCGAAACTGAGTCAAGCCGGCCTTGGAAATGACTTCGCCCAATATGTTGGGCATCTTTGGAGGCTTGTCAAAAATCACGTGGACAGGCAGCCCAGTTTCGTAGCCGGTCATGGTGGCAAAATACAAATCATCCAGCTTCGCCCCGCGGTCAAACCCACCACCATCGATGTTCGACCAAGCCTCATCGTCGTAAGTGAACGCCTTGGTGATTTCGCGTGTTCGATCACCGCGGTAGTTCATGAAAATCACCGAGTCACCCGGTTGGATCACAACCGGGTGGCCGCCGTCGGGCACGATTGACGTCGCAACGATGAACTCATCACCGTCGCGACTCGGTTCGGTCGGCTGGTCGTAGTAATGCTGCACGGCCGTGGCCGCGTCGGGGGCCGTCGTCGCAGCTCCGCGAGTCAACATCATGTAGGCCGCCTCGACGCGTTCCCAACGCAGATCACGATCCATCGCGTAGAACCGGCCAATGACGGACGCGATCACACCCACGCCGGCTGCCTCGCATTGGGCCTGAACTTGGCCCAGGTATCCCAGTCCACCCCTGGGGGACGTATCGCGACCATCCGTGATGGCGTGAATCGCCAACTGGTCTCCCGTCATTCCGTGACGTTTGGCAAGTTCGATGACCGCCATCGCGTGTTGCAGGTCGCTGTGGACTCGTCCATCGGACATCAGCCCCAACAAATGCAGCCGGCCTCCGGACGCCTTCACATGCCCAATGGCTTCCTGGATGACGGCATTGCTGTAGAACGACTCGTCCCGAATCGCCCGCGTGATTCGCATGACCTCCTGGTCCACGATCCGCCCGGCACCGATGTTCTGATGCCCGACCTCGCTGTTGCCCATGACGCCGGCGGGTAACCCCACGTCCTCACCAGACGTATGGATCAGAACGTTGGGATATTCCCTCATCAATCGATCGTCGACCGGCTTCGTCGCGCAAACAATCGCGTTGCAGTGATCCCACTTTGGATCCGGATTCCGTCCCCAGCCATCGCGAACAATCAAGACAACTGGGCGGCGAGAGGTTGGCGTCATTGTGCACGCGACTCCGGGAAGATGAGCTTTTCGACGACCTCACGAATTACATAGGTGTCGGTTCGTACGGGATGTCTTCGATCAGGTCCATCGGCAGCGGCGCGACCGTGAGTCCGGCTTCCGTACAAATGCCATCGATCGCCTCTTGGGCCTTTTGAACGATGAACTCACGGGTCTGTCCCTTGTAATTGGCCGTCGACGCGGTCGGGCTAATCGGCCCGCTAAAGCTAGTGGAGTCCAAATGGGAAACGACTTTGACATGGTCGAGTGCGCCCGATTGGGCCGGCAAGACCCGATCGGCCGACTTGGCACCCGCCGGATCGACGTCTTCGGCGACGGACCCCAACCGAACGGCAATGATTCGGTCCCCGGGAATTTCACTTAATTGATCCATCGCGCCGTTGCCGATCACCCAATCCCATGTATCCACGACGTAACCGATCGAATCGCTGGCAATGGAGTCCACCAACGCGCGGAAGGCCTCGACCGTGTTCACGAATGGAAATTGTTTATCGGCGACCATTTCATTCCCGGCATGGAATCCAACGCCCAACTTGATCCCGCGTCCGCTCAAGACCTCCGCGATTTGCCCGAGTCGCTTCTGCTGGACTTCAAAAAATTCGTTGAACGGCAATCGATCGGTCGCGGCGGGAACGCGAACCAAGGCGCGGTCAGCTTTGAGTTTCTCCGCGACTTCCGAAAGCGGGTGCAGCTGGGCGACCGCCGCGGTGAAGGCGTCATCGTCTGCATCCAAGTCGACCGAGAGATCGAACGAACCGATTTTTATATCAGCCGCCTGCAAGTACTTGGCGGAATCCTCAAACGTGGTTCGCTGACTGCGACGAACCATGTCGTGCATGTCGATGTCCATTCCGCGAAAGGCATACGTCAACGCCAACTCGATCAGCTCGCTCTGGCGTCCATTGATCCCCAACGCCGTCGGGCAAAAGTTCTTGAACATGTGTCGGTTCCTACGGTGAATAAAATGAATCGCTTGTTTTTGCACGCGGAGCCTCGCCCCGGCGCATTGTTTGGTTAAAGACCCGGGATCAAGATCGACGTCGACCGCGACCACCGCGAGAGCCGCCGCCATCGCTTCCGCGCGAACCCCTTGAGGAACGACTGGCCAAATTACTATCAACGATCACGTTGACCACATCCTTCCAGGTTGGAACGCTATCGCGACGCGACGAATCGCCCGTGTCGCGCGAACGACCACGACGCGAACGAGAACCCCTTCGATCGCCGGAACCGCGATCTCGAGAAGATGGTTCCCGATCGTCTTCCCCGTTGGACCTTGTCGATCCGTTGCGTGACCGCCCTCCGCGACGAAGTGCATCGGCTTCCGCATCATCCTCCAAATCGTCGTCGAACGCCGATTGGGGCAGTGGGTTGTCATCGGCGGCGACGCCTGGATCACCATCTCGCTGTTCGGCGTCGTCGGAGGCACCGCGCCCACCCCGGCCCCGCCGTCGACCGCCGCGTCGCGACCGACGCCTTCCCGCAGGCGGTCCCTGATCGTCGAGGGGCTCTCCCCGACCATGGGTCTCCGAGGAATCGGCCGACTCTGTCTCGGCGGGGTCGTCATCGAATGACGTAAAGCCCAGCGAAAACTCTTCATCAAACTGGCCCGAGTCCGAGTCATCCGAGACGGCACTGGAGTCACCGCGCCGAACCGAAGTGGATCCGTTGCGATCGTCGGTTCGAGCATCGTCACGACCACGCGACCGGCCCCGACCGCCTCGACGTCCGCGGCGACGACCGCGCCCGGTCTCTCCGGACGACTCTGAGCTTGACTTGTCTTCCAATGGCGATGGATCCGGTTCCGCGACATCATCGAATGCTGCGTCGCCGGCGAGTTTCTGCCGCTGTCCGCGACGTCCAGTCCGACGGGGACGCTCGTCACCGGATGATTCGGAACGCCGCCTGGATGATCGCCCACGTGGTCGGTCCGAAACTTCGGTCGACACTTCGTGGTCCGCCGAGTCGTCGATCACATCATCGGGTTCCTGCAAGGACTCTTCGTTGGCAAACTCAGTCGCCTCCACCTCATCGGTCTCATCTTCAACAAATCCAGGCAGCCCAGCGCCGAAACCAGAGGTCGATTTGGATTCCCGTTTGGGCTCCGTTGGACCACGGCGTTTTCGCTGATCCCGCTGACGCGCCGGGGAGTCGTCGCTTCCGTCGCGCAGTTGACGGTCGCGCTGCTCAATTTCCTTCTGGCGGGCACCGAACGAACGATCCAGTTCCAAACCGGACTCGACCTCCGTTTCGGGCGAAACACCAAATCCTGGAAGCTTGGGTGGCGGGGCAACCGCCGTCAACGCTTCCAGGACGTCATCGACCGGTGGGTCCTCGTCGACCTGCTGGGAGGCCGTTTCAACCTCGTCGACAGCCTTCAAATCGGCTTCGGCAACCTCAACGGGTCCGTCGTCGTGGATTTCCGCATCGCTTGCGGAGTCCGATGACAATGCCGCGTCGGCCTCGTTCGAGTTCGCTAGATCTTCGTCTTTTTGAGGTGGTTCGGGCGGCTTGGGGGTGCCCAGAATGCTGGCGAGGATATTCCAATTGTCTGGCATTTAGAAAATTCGTCCGATGCACCCGTCCAACAACGTGCCGGATGCTTTGAAATGGGTTGTACGCTCGATCTGCGACCGCAGGTGGGCGGCGAAAGATTTCAGCCGGGCTGCCACCGTCGCACGGTGTCGGGTTTGACCGCTAGGGACTGCAGCTTGAGGCGTTAGATATAACGTGCCAACGAGATCTGCCCAAGGGTGAAACGCGCCTCCGGCCCAATTTCGGGCCGAGGTCATCAACTTCGGTGCCGCGAACGAATGTCCCAGTGACGTCGCCCGCACCGGGATCTCGGCCATCAGTCGAAGGATGGCGGTCAGGTCGCCGGCTGATGGCTGCTAGCACAATGCAGGGCACCAAGACCCCACACCAAGTCTTCGCAGGGCACGCCGACCACGTCCACGCCGGGGCACCATTGCGTCAATCGGTCCAGGGCATCCGAATCGGTCGGGTCGTGATGAAAGGTCGGCACGAGCAGGCGTTCGGGGCCCAAACGCAAGAAATTGCAATAACTCTCGGGCACGCGTTGACCTTCAATGCGCCGCGGCGGTGGCGTGGGCAATTGATGCACGGTGACCTCCGGCGACGTCTGTGTCGACCACAAATCGAGTTGAAGAAAGTTGTTACGGAGACCCTCGGCAGCTTCGTCAGTGGGATCACTCGCCACGGACACCACCACGTTTTCTGGATCCAAGAAACGGGCCAGCTGATCGATATGACCACCCGTATCATCGCCGGCAAGGACGCCGCCGTCGATCCAGACAATCTCGGTGATGCCCAACAGTTGGTACATCGCTCGAGAGACCGCCTCCTTCGTCAGACCTGGGTTGCGTTTGGGATCGATGAAGCAAGCCGGGTTCGCCAGTAGCCTTCCCTGGCCGTCCGTCTCCAGGGCTCCACCTTCGACTGTCAGCGTGGCGCCTCGGCGGCGGATCCCGGCGTGTTGGCACATCTGGCGACCGGCCGCGGCGTCTTTTCCATACGGCTGATAGCGTCCGCCCCAGGCATTGAATCGAAAGTCCACTCCCACGAGCTCACCGTCCTCGATCACGAAGACGGGGCCGTAGTCGCGAACCCAGCAATCATCGGTGTCGATCGGCACCAGATCGACACCGTCAATCGCCGCGACGTGCTGGCGACAATCGCGGACATGGCGATCCCCAACGAGGACCCGCACGGGTGTGGATTCGGCAATCCTCTCGGCAAAATGAGCCATTGCAGGCAGAATAGGCTCGAATCGTCCCGGCCAAGTCGATCGATTGTGCGGCCAAGCCAGCCACACTGCCTCGCAAGGTTCCCATTCGGCTGGAAAACGCGGGCCATTCCCATGGCCCGCTTGCCGATCCGGGGCGAAGCTGGCATTCACTCGGGCTTGATCTCTTCCTTCACCTTCTGCACGAAGTGTGGCGACTTTCCGCCCTTGCTGAGTTCATCGGCTCGTTTAACGGCTTCTGCCTGTTGGTCAAACTCGAAGACAGCCACTCGCTTCAGATTTTGGCTGAACACACCCCAGTAGAGTCGCAAACGGACGTCGGCGGCGGCCTTCTTCGTCTTGCGTTTGGACGCTTTCTTGCGTTTCTCTTCAGCCGCCAGCTTTTCGGCGGCTTCGGCCGCGGCAGCAATTTCCTGACGGCTAACGACCTGGCGAGCCATAAATCAAAGTCGTGGGGTTAGCGGAGTATTCGAACGTACAATGTGCCGAACCGCGAAGCGTATCTTCCCACCCGCACTTTGTCACGGGGGATCCGAGCGGCAAAATTCGACGTCCAGCCTCGCTATCCTCATCTGTCGATGTCGGATACAGTTGACCAGCGGAGGTTCCATGACGGATTAGCCGTCTCCCAATCCCAACGCGAGAGGTTCGACATGCAGGTGAATGTTTCCGCTCGACACGGCAACTTGCAACCCGGCGACCACGATCTGGTCGAGGAAAAAGCCCTGAAACTGCGGAGACTCTACGATCGCGTCAACGCGATCAATGTCACCATCGACCTGGAACATCTCGACAAACCTCACGTCGAGATCCAAGTGTCCGTTGAACATGCCGATGATCTCGTCGCAACCGCGGAGGCGACCACCGTCGTCGCAGCCCTGGATGCGGCAATCCCGAAAGCCGAACAGCAATTACGCAAATTGAAGGACCGCAAGACCGGTCACCGGGCAACGGCTTCCAAGCACATTGATGCTCCGTCGCCCTCTCAGGCGGGAGCATCCGACGATTAAACACCAACCACCTATTTCATTCTTACACGAACCGATCCATGAAGTTTTCTGACTTTGTTAAGACCAAGGCCATTCGGTCTGAATTGACATCCAATTCGAAGGAAGCCGTGATTGAGGAGCTCGTTCAATCACTGCTTGACGCGGGCGAAATCGCCGACGATCAGCGAGAGGACATCATCGCCGCCATCATGAAGCGAGAGGAGCTCGGTAGCACCGGAATCGGCCGCGGGGTTGCGGTTCCCCACACCAAACATCCCAGTGTCCAGCAGCTCGTTGGAACGGTGGGCGTTAGCGACCAAGGCGTCGATTTCGATTCGCTCGACGGCGAACGAGTCCAACTCTTCTTTCTTTTGATCAGCCCGCCGGAACGTCCCGGCGATCACTTGCGAGCCCTCGAGAATATCTCGCGCCAACTCCGCGATGAAACGTTTTGTCGCTTCTTGAAACAAAGCAAATCGTCGGACGACATCCAGCAACTCCTCCAAGAAGCTGATGACAACCAGTTCGCCGCCGGTTGATCCGCACAAGGTCGTCCAAGAAGCGTCCCTAACGACGGCCCACTCCCGAATACCCGATCCACCCTCACCACGACCCCGTCTTCGGATCCATCCCGCGTTGACGCTCGCGGCGATCGCTGGTTCCGCTACATGGCTCGACCCTCGAGGCTTTCCAATCGACATGTCGTCTCAGCAAACTGTACGCGTGATCAATCGCCAAGGGCTCCACGCCCGACCGGCGGATCTGCTGGTGCGCTGTGCGACCAACTTCCAATCCCAAATCCTGATTCACAAGGGCTCCGAATCCGTCGACTGCCGTAGCATTTTGTCATTGTTGACGCTCGGCGCGACCGAGGGTGCGGAACTCGTCGTGACTGCCGAGGGCGCCGACGCCGATGAAGCCCTTCATGCGGTCGGTGAACTATTCGAATCCGGATTTCACGAACTTGATGACGATCCGTCGCCGCCCGTGGCGACGTCGCTCGGTGCTGCGACTGACCAGCCGCCAACCGGCGACCCCGAACCTCCAACCAAATAATCGAAAGAGAGTCCCAGATGCCGTTTGTTTCGATGGCTCCGCCTGATCAACTTTGATCCGCCCGAGCTGACACCGTGTTCGCGATGGCACGACTTGCCGACCAGCTACTCCCTGGACGCAGCCTCCGCCAAACCCGAAGCCCGTCGCCAATTTTGCTGCGACGAACAATCGCGACCGAAGAGTCAGCTCCAACGGCCGGCCCAGCCAAAGCCTCGACGTGTCCGTCCACCATGGATTGAACGGACGTCTGTCGATGCAATGACGCCACCTTGGGCTGGTTGGCGATTCGAAATGACACGTCGCATCGAACCGCGATGCTTGAATTACAAGGCATTCCCGTTTCACCGGGCGTGGCCATCGGACCGGCATTGGTGCTGGATGCCGATGGGTACCGCATCCCGCGATGCATTGTGGCAGCTGCAGATGTCGAGGGCGAATTTGCGCACCTGCACGAGGCCGTCGACGCCGTCAGCAGTCACTTGGAACGCAGTCGCCTGGAAACGACTGCCACCGCTGGACGTGAAACGGGGGACATTTTCGCCGCCCAACTGCAAATGCTTCACGACCCGCGTTTGCACGGTGAGTTGCAAAAACGCATCGGACAAGAACAACAATCGGCGGCATTTGCCGTCAGCGGTGTCCTGCACAACTATGCGTCTGCGCTGCGACGTCTTGACAATCCTCTGTTGGCCGATCGTGCCCAGGATGTCCTGGATATCGAACGTCAACTGCTCACCCAATTGGGCGCGGTCACGCCGCAACCACTGTCGGACCTTTCCGATCCGGTCATCGTGCTCTCACACGTGCTCACGCCGAGCGAAACGGCGAACCTCGACCGACGATTCGTGAAGGGATTCTGCACCGAGACCGGCGGGCCTGGTGGGCACACGGCCATCGTTGCCAAAGGTCTTGAATTGCCGGCCGTCGTCGGCATCGGACGATTCCTGCACGCCATCGCGGGTGCCGACTGCGTCATCGTTGACGGTGACCGTGGCAAGCTCATTGTTGACCCCAGCGATGACGTTCTGGATCACTATCAACAGCGGTTCGAATACCGACGCAGTCTCGCGGTGCGATTGGCCGAGCTGAGTCAATTGCCCGCGAAGACGACCGATGGCTGCCAAGTTCAATTGAGCGCCAACATCGAGTTCCCTCACGAGACGACCGCGTGCCTCGAGCGAGGCGCCGACGGCATCGGCCTGTATCGAACCGAGTTCCTCTACTTGGCCAGCGAGTCCGAACCGAGCGAAGAAGATCACTACAGCGCCTACTCGGAAGTGCTGCGCAAGATGGACGGACGACCCGTCGTCATTCGCACCCTCGACCTGGGTGCCGACAAAATGGGACGAGGTGCTCTAGCGCTTCGAGAGAACAATCCGTTCCTCGGTCTCCGGAGCATTCGTTTGTCGCTTCGCAACTTGGATCTGTTCCGCCCACAGTTGCGTGCCGTGCTGCGTGCGGCGGTCCACGGCGACGTCCGCGTCATGTTCCCGCTGGTCACCACCGTTGGCGAATTGCGTCAGGCGAGAATGCTCTTGAATGTGGTCGCCGAAGACCTCGATGAGTCGGGCATTGCCTACCGCGCCGATATTCCCATCGGGATGATGGTGGAGGTGCCCGCGGCCGTGATGATGCTGGATCATTTTGCACCGGAAGTCGACTTCTTCAGCATCGGAACCAACGACTTGGCTCAGTACACGTTGGCCGTGGACCGCAGCAACGAGTACGTCGCCGATCTCTATCAATCGAGCGATCCGGCCGTGCTGCGGTTGATCCAGACGAGCGTCGACGTGAGCGAACGAACCGGTACACCGGTAAGCGTCTGCGGCGAAATGAGCAGCAACCCTGGACGAGCGCTGCTGCTGTTAGGCATGGGCGTTCGTAGCCTCAGCGTCCCACCGCTTGCACTGCCACGTGTCAAGAAAGCCATCCGAAGCGTGTCCATCACTCAGTGCCGTGAAATCGCGGATCGAGTCATGACTCTGGAATCGGCACGCGATGTGGATTTGTATTTGTTGGATCAACTCGGCATCCTGGCACCGGAGTTGGTGATGACCCAATGAGTCGACAATCACCCAACATTGCGCCTCCGGATGCCATACGCGTTCGTTACCGCGTCCGTTTCTCAAAAACAGATCTTTTGCGTTGGATTAGCCATCGCGATCTATCCACTCTGATCGAAAGGGTGGCACGGCGTGTCGATCTACCACTGTCGATGACCGAGGGTTTCCACCAAAAGCCCAGGCTGTCGTTTCCCTCCGCGCTCCCGCTGGGCGTTGAGAGTCTCGATGAGGTGTTTGAGATTGAACTTTGCGAAGACCTGCCCAGCAGCGAAGTCCTGCAACGTCTGCAAGATGACCGACAGCCAGGGCTGACCATCCACAACGTCGTCCAATTGGCGCCACGCGAAGCCAAAGCCCGCCTCTCGGCGACCGAGTATCAAGTGAACGTTCCTGACGACTGGGATGAGTCCGAACGGGTCATCGTGGAGTCGTCCATCGAGTCGCTCCGCGCCAGCCCGACGATTCAAGTGCAGCGGAAAGACAGAGCCGTCACGATTCATTCAGGTCATCACGTCCCCGAATTAGTGCTTCATGGCGATCACTTGTATCTACGCATGGTGATCGAAGAAGGCGCTTCCCTCAAAGTCACCGATCTTCTGGACCACCTTGGCCTTTCCGATTGGCTGTCACGTGGCAGCACCATCATCCGAACAAGGGTCGAATTGGTACCCACACATTCATCAAGAAGGACTTGATATGAAACGACAAATGTTGATCAACGTTTTGCAGCCCGAGGAAAGCCGCATCGCAGTCCTGGAGGATCGACGACTCGACGAACTCTATGTGGAACGAAAGAGCGTCGAAACGTTCGCGGGTAACATTTACCGGGGCAAAGTCGTCAACCTGGAACCCAGTATCCAGGCGGCCTTCGTTGACTTTGGCGTCGGTCGCAACGGCTTCCTCCACATTAGTGACGTCGAGCCGCAGTACTTCCGTCAGGGTGGATACGACCCAGAGGAAATCATGCGGGAATCCGATGAAATGGCAAAGGCGGCCGCGGAACGCAACCGTGAAACGGGACGCGGAAACCCACGCGCGTTTAAGGGAGGACGCCCTCGCAACAAACCACCGATCCAGGAAGTGCTCAAACGCGGCGATGAGGTGCTCGTTCAGGTCATCAAAGAAGGCATTGGTACCAAAGGCCCCACACTGAGCACGTACATCTCCATCCCCGGCCGATATTTGGTGTTAATGCCCGCCTTGGCCCGAGTGGGCGTGAGTCGAAAAATTGAAGATGACGACGATCGAAAACGGCTCAAGCGATGCCTCCTATCTCTGGATCCGCCCAAGGGCCTCGGATTCATCGTCCGAACCGCCGGTGCCGGTCGCAAGGAAGCCGAGTTGCAACGCGACATGGACTACCTACTGCGTCTCTGGCGGGCCATCGTCCGACGCGTCAAAGAAACCAAGCAACCGGGTGAAATCTACGAGGAAAATGACCTGATCATTCGGACGATTCGCGATATCTATAGCGATGAGATCGACACGATCTGGATCGATGCTGAAGAGTCCTACCTCAAAGCGCGTGAATTCATCAAGCAAACCATGCCGCGAGTCATCGATCGTTTGAAACTGTACGAAGGCGACGTTCCTCTGTTTCATAAGTACAACCTGGAAGAGGAAATCGTCAAAATCAATCAGCGGCAAGTCGCACTCCCCGACGGCGGCAGCATCGTGATTGATCCCACAGAAGCTTTGGTCGCCATCGACGTCAACTCCGGTAGCTTTCGAGGCAAGGGATCGGCGGAGGAGAACGCATTTCGACTCAACATCTCCGCTGCGAAAGAGATCGCTCGACAGCTTCGTTTGCGCGATCTCGGCGGCGTCATCGTCAACGACTTCATCGACATGCGAAAAGAGAGTTATCGTCGCAAGGTCGAACGAGTCCTGCGTGACGCGATGTCTGGCGATCGAGCGCGAACCAAGATTCTTCGAACCAGCCCGTTCGGTTTGATCGAAATGACCCGGCAGCGGATTCGCCCGAGTCTCAAGCGCAGCATCTATCAAGACTGCCCGTGCTGTGAGGGACGAGGTTTGGTCAAAACCCCCGAGAGCATGTCCATCGAAGTCGTTCGCATGCTCGCCCTGGCGGTCAAGAATGATCACATCGTTCGAGTCACCGTGCGTGTCAATGATGAAGTCGCCGCCTTCCTGAACAACAAGAAACGTCGTACCGTCAGTGAGATGGAAGATACCGGCAACATGACGGTCCAAATCCTCGGCAGCGAAGGGCTCTTCCCAGAACACCTCGAAGTCGACTGCCGCGACCAACATGGTGAGCGAGTCGAAATCGACTCTTAGCGATGCCCGAGCTTCCGGAGGTGGAGACGATGTGCCGCGGCATCGCGGCGGTCGTCGGACGTGAAGTCGCTCGGGTGGAGCGGCCACCCTGTGCATACAGGCCATGCCTGATCGAGCCAGGCGTTGCGGAGATGCATCGGTGCCTGCACCGCCGAACGGTGACCGCGATCCTGCGTCGTGGCAAGCGTGTCATGATTCAGTTCGATGGCAACAGCCGCATCGTCATCGAACCTCGGATGACTGGATTGGTACTCTTAACCGATCCGCCCGACGAGGATCATCTTCGACTCCGCATCCAGTTTCGGAATCGATCAGGCCAGCCCAACGAATTGTTGGTTTGGGACCGACGCGGCCTGGGAACGATCCGTTGGATGCGGGAATCTGATTTCGACCGACGAATTGATTCACGGCTCGGTCCCGATGCGTTATCCATCACACGTGACCAACTGCGAGAGGCAATGCGTTGGAGTCGCCGGCCAATCAAGGTGGCCTTGCTGGACCAGACGCGCGTCGCGGGAATCGGCAACCTATACGCGGCGGAAATGCTGTTTGTTGCGGGAATTGATCCCCGAACGCGATGCGATCGCCTCAGCGGTCCACAGTGGGAACGGCTACACGGCTCCATCACCAGCGTCCTCAACGACGCCATCGCCCACGAGGGAAGCACCTTAAGTGACGGGACCTACCGCAATGCGCTGAATCAAACCGGTGGTTATCAAAACATGCACCGAGTCTATGACCGCGCAGGTCGCCAATGTCCACGATGCGTTGGTGAGATCCGTCGAATCGTGCAGGCACAGCGAAGCACGTTTTTCTGCCCGGAGTGTCAGCGAAAGTCAGGTTGCCACGCCAGCGTCATCGATCCGTCTTGATCAACCGACCCGTTTGACCAACGTGACCGAATTCCCAACGTCGTTGAACGTCAACTCATCGACAAAGCTGGACATCAGTACCAACCCACTCCCCTGAGGAAAGTCTTCATCGGCGAGTAACCGCTGGGGCTCGAACTGCCCCTCCTTGGGAACGATGGATGTATCAAATCCGCTGCCTTCATCAGTCACGTCAACTCGAATCTCCGACATGGTGGCTTGCGCCCGAACATGCACGCGTCGTGAGCGATAGGGTTCTTCGATCAGCCGCTGACTCAACAGGTCGCCCCGAACACCATCGCGAACCAACTCGCAATGACTCGGACAGTCCGTCGCATCCAACTCGAGATTCCCGTGGCACATCGCATTGGCGACCGAATGCTCAATCGCAACGCCCAAACGGACCGCGTCGACGCTAGAGAGCAATTCCATACCCGAACAGACTTGCATCAGCAGGCCGACCAGAGGAGTAATCAAATCAGGATCATTCTGCAATTCAAATGCGAATACGTTCTCACGCAGCGTTGAGATCAACTTTTCGTAGCTGGCATCCGTCCGAATGACTCCCAGCACATCAATGATCGTATCGTTCAGCAGTTCCGACAATCGATGCTTGGGGACATACGCCGCCGCTCCGCAGCGCAGCGCCTCGGCGGCTAGATCCTCACTACCGTGGCTCGTCACCAGAATGCTGGGCACATGTGAAAAGTCGACCCGCATTTGTTGAACGAGTTCCAATCCATTGACCTCCGGCATCTCCAAATCCGTGATGACCACATCTGGCGATTGATCACGTAACGCATCCATCCCCAAGGCACCATTGGAGACGTGCATGACGTCGTGCTCGGCCGCTTCGAGCAACATCGTCATTTCGACTGCTTGCGTCGCACTATCTTCCACCAACAGGATCTTGGCCATGACACGAAACCGGTTCAAGAGAAACAGAATTGGACCCGCACACCAGCGGCACACGATCTCCCTTCGCGCCACCCACTACGGCAGGCTATCACTCCGGCGACGCCGATGCCAGTGATCGCCCCGTGAAATCGGCTTGGGACCAGTTCTAGCGACTCGACGATGGCTTCAAAGCCGTCATCACGCCGCGGTCACCGATCGTGCCTCGGTAAGGCTCCGGGACCAATCCTGCCGACTGCAACATCTCGCCATACTCCGCTTCGCTGTAACACTTGCCCTGGGTGATGTTCATCAACAAGGCCGAGTACTCGGCAACGGGCAATGGCCCTGTCTTGTCGGCGCGTAGGATGGCGCCATGAATGACCAACAAACCACCGGGTTCCAAAGCCTCGGATGCTTTTTGGATCAGTACTTCTGCTTCGGCTTGATCCCAGTCGTGCAACACGTTGGAGAACAAGACCACGTCGGGTCGGCCGTCCGGCGTTCCCGTGACCCAAGGATCGTCGAACATATCACCCGACATCACATCGATCCGTGACGATAGGCCCAGGCGATCCAATTCGGATGACGCGATCTGGTCTACAGGTGGTTGCTCCAACACGGTGGCACGCAGATGGGGGCAGCGGGCCACAAGGGTGGCCGCATAGATTCCCGATCCGCCACCGACATCCAGCAAACGACGTCTCGAACCCAGATCCGATTCGATCGCTTGCGCCAAACACTTTCCAAACGCAGTACCACGGCAATTCATTAGCTCCGTGAACTCACGTGCGAAGTCTGGGTCCAGCATCGACTCATGCCAGTCCGCGCCATCGGACTTCGCCTGCCAATTCGCTGGCTTGCCGGTCTTCAAGACCCGTTCGAATCCGGCCACGATCGGCGAGTCCGCCAGCGGCCTGTAATAGGGACCCATGAAATGGGCACCATCGCTCCTCAAGAAGTCACTGCCCGTGGGTGTGAGCGTGCATCGACCCATTCCATCCGTTTGGATCAAGTCACTGGCACGGCAAAGCGTTAGCAATACATCCGCCGGCCGCACATGCCAACCGAAGTGCTCGCACAACTGCTGGCGTGTTGAACCAGGATGCTTGCCCAAGTGCGTGAAGAAGTCGAACTTCAAAATCGCCGTTGCAATGAGTTCGGCCGCGTACTGCCGATCTCGATAACGCAGCAAAATCGCCGGGTCGGACGACGGAATCTCTAAGAGCCAATTCGGATCCGGTGATGTCATAACAACCAAGGGGAATCGATGGCGAGAATCAGCGTTCGTCTCGCGGATACGTCGAGTTGCCTTCATGGATTGTCGACCTTGGACTGCCCCACGCACCACCCCCCGGTGTCTCGAGCAGCAGCCGATCGCCCGGCACAACACTCCGAGTGACCACCGGTGGTAGCGACTCGGACCGTCCGTCGCGCAACAGGCTTTGCTGACCAGGTGCCCCGGGTTCTCCGCCCGCCATTCCATAAGGAGCCGTTGTCCGACGGGACGTAATCAGTGAGAGCGTTAATGGTTGCAAAAACTCCACCTCGCGGATCACACCGTCTCCGCCGCGGTGGGCGCCTCGACCGCCACTTCCTCGCCGAATTGCGAATCGAACTAAACGAACGGGTAACCTCGACTCCAAAATCTCGGGATCCGTAATCCGCGTATTGGTCATGTGCGTGTGCACGGCGTCGCCGCCATCGCCGTCGGGCGTCGCCCCGGCTCCACCACCCACCGTTTCGTAGTAGCCAAATGTGTCATCACCCATTAACCAGTTGTTCATCGTCCCCTGGGATGCGGCGGCCACACCAAGGCACCCCAACAGCACATCGACCACGCGATTGCTAGTTTCCACATTGCCCGCGACGACCGCGGGACACATCGAAGGGTCGTCACCGCCGGGCGGGTCCAGAAGACCACTCGGAATACGCAACTCGATAGGGCGCAACACCCCATCGCAAAGCGGAAGCTCGTGATTCGAAACACATCGAAGCACGTAGAGAACGGCTGAGGTCACGATGGACTTGGTCGCATTGAATGCGTATGGATGAACATCGGCCGTCCCTGAGAAATCAATCTGGAGCTTCTTTTCCTCGGAATCACGCCTCATCGTGACCTGCACGATGCTGCCGTCATCCAACCTGTCTCGAAACGTCCTTGGCTCGTCACCAAGGCTCTCAATCCACTGCTCGGTCGCATGCCCAGCAACGTCCATCAACCGAAGCATTCGCTTGTGCAAGCAAGTCGTGGACATGGACTTCGCGACTTGCATCAATCGCCTCGCACCGTCGCGTCCAGCAGCCTCCGCAGCCGAAACATCGGCCATGTTCTCGAGCGCATTGCGTGACGGGTATGGACCGGCACGGAGATGCCGCCGCAAAGCATCATGGTGCGACTGACCATTGCGGACCAACGGCATGTTGCGCATCACGATGCCTTCCTCCGCCAGGCACGTCGCGTTCGGTGCCATCGACCCGGGGACCATGCCACCGATCTCCGCGTGGTGACATCGAGACGCAACAAAAAAATCGCAGGGCCAACCGTCGGGCCTTTCGTGTGGATCATCGCAGAACACAGGTGTCACGACCGTCACATCGGGCAAATGCGAGCCACCAGCAAATGGATCATTGGACAAATAGGCATCGCCATCGCTCATGGTCTGGTAGGTCTTCATCAGACTACGAACACAATGGCCCATGGCACCCAGGTGCACCGGAACGTGGGGCGCGTTGGCAATGAGGGACCCATCGCCCAAAAACACCGCACAGCTATAATCACGCCGTTCTTTAACGTTGACACTCACACTCGTTCGACGAATCACTTCGCCCATCGATTCCGCGATACCCTGGATCGTTCGTGTGGCGATCTCCATCTCGATGGCCTCATGATGGCCGGCTGCATCTACCTGACTTCGAGGATTCCGGTGCAATTGAATGTCATGTCTTCTTCCCATGACGGCGTACCAATTCCGCTCGACGATCAAAACCGAATGGGCACTCGAGATCATGCACGGCCCATCCACGCGAGTACCTGGCGATAGTTCGTCGCGGTCGATCCTCATCATGTCATCATCGCCACACGAATGTGGCAGCGTCTTGGAGGCGCACTCACGGTGAGGAATGCTTGCATCGCGGTGGCTCAACGTCTTGGCTTCCACCCTCATCGCGACGACTTCGATAGGCATCTCCGGTCGTGAATACCCGAATGCTTGTCGATGCATTGCGTCGAATCGATCCGCCAAGCTGGCCGGCGGACCGTAAAGTACGGTCAACGAGGACTGCGTTCCGCGATATCGCAGGTCAACCTCCTCGCGCAACGTGAGGTCCTGTTCGGATCCGAGCAGCTCCTCCTCGCGAAGCTGTTCGGTCACATCGCGACGCAGACGGTCCGCCAATCTGGACATCGCGTCCATCGTGTCGCCATGGCAGACGCGCGGCCCCGCGGCCCCGTCCGCCAAGGCCCACTCGGCGGAGACCGATCGAATTCGTCCGATCTCGGCAGATTCAATTCCGACTGCCGAGAGCAGTCCCGCATCGGCGTGATCCATGATGCGTTTCATGCCCAGTGCGTCCGCGACCCGGCAAACATGGCCGCCCGCAGCACCACCGAAGCCAACCAGCGTCATCTCGCGGGCGTCGTGACCCGCGGCGGTCGTGACCACCCGCACCGCCTCGGCCATCCCGGTTACGGCAATCGAGAGAAACCCCTCGGCGAGCTCCAGCTCGGTCATCTCGACCGTGGTCGGCAACCGAGCGTGGGCCGCCCTCAACGCGACATCGGCGGCCCTCAAATCCAAGGGAAACGGAAAACGGTCCGGCAGCAGCCGTCCCAATAGCAGATTCACATCCGTGATCGTCAAAGGCCCGCCGCGGCCGTAGCACGCCGGCCCAGGTTCCGCTCCGGCGCTGTCCGGGCCGACAGTGAGCCTGCCATCCCGAATGTCGCAGACGGAACCTCCACCAGCGGCAATCGTATGAATATCCATCATCGGCGTGAGGATCGGGATTCCGGCCACGACCGATTCATGTCGATGACCGATCTGTCCGTCGCAGTAGCTCACATCCGTGCTTGTCCCCCCCATATCCAATCCGACCACAGGTACACCGAGGCGTTTCGCGATCGTTGCCAACGCGACAACACCACCCGCCGGTCCCGATAAGACGCTATCACGTCCTCGAAACCGATTGGATGAAACCAAGTTCCCGCTGCTGGTCATCCATCGAAGATGACACCGTTTCTCGCCTCCCAGTTGCTGCCGCACCCGAGCAACATAGTCGTCCAGAACCGGCTGCAAGTAGCCATCCAGGCACGCCGTCGAAGCACGTGCCAGCATCCCAGGAACCGCTGCGACCTCGCTGGAACAAACCACTCGATCGAATCCCGCTTCCACGGCCAACTCGTGCACCCGGCGCTCGTGAACATCGCTGCGAGCGGAGTGCAACAGACAAATCGCGAGGCACTGAAGCTCCGGATTCGAGCGTCGCAATCGCTTCAGATCCTGACGCACTCGATCCGTGTTCAAAGGCTCCAGCTCGATTCCATTGCGATCCAATCGTCCATCGATCTCGAGGACCGCACGGGGCAGGGCAGGGGGCTTTCGAATGGTCAAATCGAACAGTTCTGGGCGAACTTGAGTCCCAATCGATAATAGGTCAGCAAACCCGGTCGTCGTTAACAACGCGATCGCGGCGCCATCGCGCGTCAACAGCGCGTTGGTTCCTCGCGTCGTTCCAAGGCGGACGCGAGTCGGCGGCAAAGATGCTCCGATCGGAAGTCCCAATAACAGACGCATCGCCAGGACCGGTGCCTCAAGATGGCCGTCGAGAATGCATCGACAACCCGCATCGATCGTGAACCCAGATTCCGGTAACCGCGCCGCGACGTGTGTGATCGACTCACTGGATCCGACATGCTGCCACGTTTCAATGGGAAGTCGACGCTCGGATCCGTGGTCGGACTGGACCACGAAGTCGGCTCCAACCCAGAATCCATCATGCGTCAGCGCCGTTGGTACGGCCAAATGCATGATGCCACCGATCCAACGTTGCTGGACCCGGGCCTGAACCAAACCACTGCTAAGCACCTTGAGCCGTTGTCGCCGAGCGGTCCGTTCATCGGACCAACGAACGATGCAATCGGTAAACGTGCCGCCAATGTCAGCCGCAACATCGATCATGTGCGGCAACTCATTGAGGGTGAAACAATGTCAGCACATTGTCGGCATCACTCAAATCGATCAACGCCACCACGATATCGCCGGCTCGCAACACGTCATCGGCCGTCGGCACCCGAACGAACCCGTCTCGCTGGATGGCCGAAATCAGACAACGACCCGCTAGAGGCAAGTTGGCCAGCGAAGCATTCGTCACCGGCGCGTCCGACAGGATCTCCAATTCATAAACGCCAATCGAACCGTCGGGTAACTTGCTTTGGCTGATCACGGCGCCCTCGTTGAGGAACCCAAGTATCTGGCGTGCGACCACGTCTCGTTCGCTCACGGCCAGATCGATCCCCAACTTGCCAACCACATTGGCATAGTCGGGTCGCCCGACGACGCACATCACTCGAGAAGCCCCCAACTCACGCGCTTCCACGCCCGCCATGATGTTGTTTTCGTCGTTGCCAGTGCAACCAACGAAGTAGTCCACCGTGCCGCCACCTTCATCCTCTAGGATACTCCGCGTGTTGGCATTCGCATTGACGACGGTCGCACCTGGCAAGAGCTTGGACAACTGGTTGCATCGATGGGTGTCATGTTCTAGCACCACAGTTCGAAAATCCTCAAAGCCAAGCAATCCTGCGAGGTGGTAACCCGTCTCGCCACCGCCGGCAATCATGACGCGCTGAACCTTGCGACGCTTGCGGCCTGACGAGAATAAGTCCCGGGCGACACTGACGGCATCGGGCATGCCAACCAAACTCACTCGATCACCGGCGTGGGTCTCATCGGCGCCACTGGCAATCCACATGCGTCCCTCCCGGGACAGGGAACCAATGCGGACACTCTTGGGCAAATCCAATTCCATCAACTTTTTACCGTCAGCCGTGGAACCTTCCGCGACGTCCATTTCGTAGACCTGCAGCTGCCCCCGGGCGAAGTGTTCCAGTGGAATCGCATCAGGATTGCGAATGGCTCTTGCCAACTCCGACGCGGACAACTGCTCCAACGACAGCAGGCTATCGATTTGAAAATGTCGTTGATAGTCGAACGTGGACAGGTCACGAAAGGCTGGCGCATAGACACGCGCGATCGACCGACGCGCGCCAAGTGCCTTGGCCATACTCGCCGCAACAATGTTGACCTCATCGTCTCCGGTCACGGCCAAACAGATGTCCGCCGACAGCACATCAGCGGAAAACAGAACCGTGCTCTGAGACGCGTTCCCTTCGATCGCGCGCACGTCGAGTTCGTTGTTGATGCTCCGGACAATCTCGGGATCGTGGTCGATCAGCGTCACACTATGGCGGCGGCGACAAAGCATGTCGGCGATCCACCGACCGACCGTCCCGCCACCCAGCGTCAAAATGCGCATGGATCTAGACCATCCAATCCATGACCAACAACACCACGAACACGAGCGCCATGAACCCAGAAATCCATCGTGCCGTGTGCAGGGAATGCTGGAGGATCAATCCCGTCTCCTCATGCCGCGTCGCACCAAAGACGAGCGATATCGCGATGATCAGGGGCAGGTAGTACAGCAAATAAGTTGGCGAGATCGATAACATCCAGGCTCCAATGCGATTCGGGACTCTCCCGCATCCTAGAGCACGCCACGGCACTTCGGCAATGTCGTCCGGCTCCGAGGTCCGCGATGCCAGTTCATTGACCGCGAAACCCACCGTAGCGTCCGTTCCGCTCGGATTTCGGGTGCTCCCCAGCCGAATCCTCAACGCGGAACTCTCCCGGTCACTCCGAAACGGAATTCAGTTGAGCATCGTTCAAATCGATCTTCGCGTTGTGCGAGTTGAAAAGCATTCCCAGCGCCGACCGTCTCGGACCACCCAGGTTCATATCGAAGGTTCCGAGATTGACCGTTGAAGTCCCGAAGGCTCACAAATCACGACGATCAAGAACGCGAACCCGCACGGGATCTGACACCAGTCTGTGAGTCCATCAACCTGGAGCCCAACGGCCTGACGGCTGAGTCCGGCAGCACTGACAAATCGCCGGCGAATGGCCGTATCGTCCGCTTCGGGGCACCTGGCGTGCCCATGACCATCCCATTGAACATCTTCCAACAATCCAAACGATACGCGACCAATGGATTGTCGTCACATTTGAAACGGGAGTTAACTGCCCACGTGATCCTGCTTCGAAGAACGTTCGAGCGGGTCAACGACATCAGCATCTCTGTGCGGGACAAGCAAAACGATAACAAAGACGGAGAGACTGAGAGTCGCGATCGCCAAGCCAGCGTATAGTCCGCCAATGGAGAGTGCATTGTACGCCAGCCCCACACCCCCATCTCCTTGTTCGCGGAAATCAGGCAACAATGGGATCAATCTAGGTGTCACGATAAACGACACCGTAGCAGATGCCGCTAACAGTGAAGTTAAGACCAACAAACGTAACCAGACGCCAAATACTTGGGTCAAGGAACTTGACGCGACCGCGAGCAAAAACACGAGCAATTTTGCAACGACGATTAACGCCGGTGCGCCTGTTGCAAGGATGACTATGAAGAAAACCAATGTAACTTCCAGGGTGGATGCTTTGTCACGCCCGTAGTCGGCGAACGAAATGCGATCTAGGCAGGTACCTGAGAAGTCAGTACCGATCGTGACTTGAACTTTGCCGCCGCCCTGATAATCGGCTCGGGTCTCCGGAGCAGCGGCCTAGATGGGTCGAGTGTGAATTCTCAATGCATATGCTAAGAATCGGCCTAAATGCTAAAAGTTTCGCTCGGCGTGTCGTAGTGGAGTCTTTTGCGGCGTCGAGTACTCAATCGATCTTGGGCGCGCTGAACATCACGATAGCTAGTCAGCCCGTAGGCACACCCCTTGTAACGACACTGAAGGAGCGAATTCGTTTTCATTTTCGTTGGTCCCGCGCTGACCACTATTGTAGGGATCGCAGAAATACGAACGGCAATCAAACGGTCCATCCGGGATCTCCGTGGGTAGTTGGGTCTTGGTGGATTTGCGGAGGTATGGCGGTGGTATCCGAGTGATTTGTTGAAGAAAGAGAGTTGCGATCGATTTCCATCGCCGCGAGAAACGGAAACAGGCTCTTCGGGGACGCGGGCCTGCCAGGGATATCGCGGTCGGGGTGCGTCGAGAGGTGTATCTGGCCAGTGGTGCGCTTCGTCCGCCACCGGTATTTCCAACATCCAAATCTGAACTTCCTCGGACACCACCGTCATGCCTTCAAAAAATCCCGCGTCTTCGGCTTGCTCCACGATAAAGGCGGATGGACCTCCAGTTCTCCATTAGCTTCTCGCCAACCGTCTCAAGAGTAACCGCGTCTTCCATGCGAATTGGCTTGCACTCTTCTCTTCTTCGCTAGAGCGGAAGACGATGAGCCGACATCGCATTGCAAGTACCATAGGCGTCTTGATTTCGAAGGAGCTCTCGGCTCACAGAGGATGTGTCTTCTCCTATCGCCCAACCGATGTAGGTGATCGCATGACGTGCACCATGGAGCTTGCGCAAATATGGCAGCCGAGGTGAGTCCGTGGAATGGACGTTAGTCAGTCCAAACCAAACTCACAATTCAGTTCGCCTCGTGAATCCATCTTCAAAATCAATCCTCAAACACCAAGACGGCGTTACGTTTCACCTGGGAATTCACGCACGCAGCATGGCTACGATTTCACTGGCCAACACATCTTCGGATTCATCGTCCATCGGGCCCGCGATAGGCTTGGACAATCCAAACGCGTGACCACGCGACGGATGAATCACAACCTTGGGCTCACGAATCATTCTTCCAGTACAACTCTCAATGTACTTGGTTTCTCGGCTAACTGACACTTGGCGGTCAATCTCACCATAGTGAAACGCAACATGACCGTGGTAATCGTAGAGCAATTCCAGTGTTGGAGTTTCGTCGAGGAACCACTGCTTGTACCAGCGATTGCTGGCAGCGACAAACCTCAGTGTGTCATCATCGACAGTGGGATACACAGCATCGTCTGAGGCACTCAAAGCATCTCGTTTTTCGTTTTCGTAGCGATCAGCAAAGAACGACGTCAACTCCGAATGCGACCAGTGTCCGTTTTTCGACTGCAACGCATCTTCGGAGATGCCCACATCAGCGAGAAATGAATCACCAAATGCTTGGGCAACATCATCGGCTGAAACGATGCCGTCGCAGTCCCGATCCCAATTCATTATTTCTTGTACGTATCGATCAACCATTTGCCACTTCATGTTGGCAGCCGGGCTCAAGACTGTCGTGCCAGCGAATACGAGACCCTTGGGTTTAATACTGCCGTTGCCAATCGAGCGAGCCACGTGTAACCCGCCTTCGGAATGGGCGAAAACAACGATTGACGATGGGTCAACGTGGCGATGCTCAACAACGCAACGAAAACACGTGGCGGCGTCTGCGGCTAGGGATTCATCGGTCACACTGCGACGGACGTCACTATCGATGCAAGTCCTGAGGTAACGCTCCGCATCAGCAATCGGGTCCGTACCTTTATCCGTCAGTCCAATTCCGAACTCATTGCCCGTTACACCTCGATTGTCGTAACGCGCGACAATGAATCCTGACTTGCAGATGCGACGGGCTAGCCGCAAGTACATCAGGTCCGCTTCCGTGTACGAGTCACCCATGAAACCATCACGTTCGGCAAACCATCCACCAGGTACCATGAGCAGGACACCGGTCGCGGGCGGAGCCTCTTCAGGCAGCATGATTTCGCCATTGAGCTGGGCGACACCATCGTCGGTCGGTAGAGAAAATTCCTCTCGCAACGGACAAAAATCTCGCGGGACAAAGAATCCATGCAGGTCCGAGGTTTGATGCGTGGGAGCCATATGTCAATGATGACTGACGACTCGGATCCGTGATCGAGGCAGTTTGGGGCTGCACGTCACATTCACTCCACCCGACAAACTCAAGAACTCAATTCGACAAAGATTCTCGCACCCGATCTCGGCCCAGTCAAATCAAGAGCACAGCAACTCCGGCCTCTGTGTCTTCAATTCCAAAACACGCAGGTCAACGCTCCTGACCTCACCTACCAGAATGAAATACCTCGCGAGCATCTTTGCGGCTCACGACACGGATGTTGTCGTCATGGAAGCCGGTGGTTCCTCGGGTTGGATCAATTCTCTGGCCAAAGGAACCTTCCCAAGCGAACACGCCCCCAAGGACCCGACCCGTCCACGCGTGTGCCCAACACCCTCTTAGCCAAACGCCAATACGCTCGTCGTAGAAACGGATTCCAACGATCGCAATCGGGCCAGAGCCTTCGGACACATCGCCCTAAGGAATGCGTGGCACGATTGGATGACGCTCTTACGGCTCCATCGAATCCTCCAGGTAAGAGCAGGCCTGCCGCACGACACACCGATCAAGTGGTTTCAACCGTGCATCGGCACCCTACGATTGCGTCGTTGTTCGGTCACCGCTAACCGGCGAGCGACCGAAAGACGCCTCCGGCGACGGCATGTCAATCCATTCGGTCATCAAAGAACTGTCAGCGAATCGCACCAAACCATTTGTTCAACCTGAACTTCATCGTCGCCCGGCATCACCGGGCGGGGAGAGTTGTGTTGTCCAGTTCAACTTCCTCCACAAGCCCCACTCCATGTAAATCTTCTGAGGTTTCGTCAGTATAAAATCGACAGTAACGCGCGAGGCATCCCAAAGAACCCCACCGCAGAGACGACAAACCAAGAGATGCCACGCCGTGGACGATTCTGACCGAACGACCGCGCCGCGAATGCCATCATCACAGCGCATGTCAGGCTTGTTAGAGGTAAAAGCAGCAGATACGTCGGCAATCGTTGCCAGGCGTAATCGAAACTTGCCAAGAGCTGGTAGTTTTGATAAGCCGACGATAACCCGATCAAGACAAGTATCGCCGTCAGCATCGCAGCGAGAACAAGTCCCGCGAACGATAGAACGGAGCGTCGCTCAGGCGTCGTACTGTCCGTTTCAGCCGGTGGCGAGTATGGGTCGACTGTCATGTGTATCAAGACGCGTGTCTTTCAGCTGGATAACGACGGCGGCAACGGGGCCGACAACAAAGAACCGGTGTTCACAATCGTGCGTGATCGGCGGCTACTGCTGACCGCTTGGTTAGCTGTTGCTTGTTCTCTCAAGGATTGACTCGATACGACGCAAAGAATCTCTGATTTCGGAAAGTATGGTACTTACATCGGATGGCTCGTACCGCAAAGCGTCCAGAGCCACATTGGACGAGGTTGCAGAGATGTCCTCGCGTTGGTTTAAGACAGCTTCCCGAAACAACTGTGCGTCGATGATACCCGTCAGTGAGACCAAAGCACCCTGCCCGGACTGACCTGCGGTCTCAACCGTGAGCGTGTGCAGACCGAAGCAACGCATAATGGGGCCCTGGACCATTCCCATGTCAGTGATTTTTTCAAGCGGGATGGTCTTCTCGATGCGGACAAAGATTCCTTTCTTGACCTTAAGTGCCTTATCCGTCAGAAGGCACTCCATCTTATCCAAGTAACGCTTGGTGAACACCAAGCCGATCGGAAACCAGAGAATCAGGAGGGGAATACCAACGATGGTTGCGCTCAGAACGATGGCCCCAGACAACAACCAGTAGGCACACACCTTCGAATTAAAGTCGGCGCTTCGTATGAGTCTTTCTTCACTCATGTTGCATTTTTACATCAGCGTACGGCGGGATCCACCAGCCGCTACCGGGGCGGGTTCGTGGCATTGGATGCAGGTCGCGCTGCATCGCGTTTTTAACGGACGTAGTCTACCTGCACCTGACGCAGACCCCCGAAGTCAACACCAGAGAAACCATCGAAACACTCTTGCGATGCGATGAATGTCCGCGACGGGACACGCAGACCAACGTCGCATTGCGTGTCCCCACGCGAGGAGTGACCTGAGAATTGGCTCACCTCCTATCGCAATGTGATGGCTGCAAAAGAGGAACGGGTGATCGGACGTTCCCGAGGGAATCGGCATTGTCCAGGCTGCCATCATGAACGATCATCTGGCCGTTTCCGATTGGGAGTATGGCAACAGCGCAGCCAAGTTGATTCGATAGGTAACGTTTGAACTCAACCATGTCCTTCGGGTGGGTTGTTGCGTTGTCCACCACAAGCAATCCAAAACGGATAACGCGGACCAAGTCGACGACCCATTCACAATAAACCGTTCGCTCTGAATCGAGGAAGACGAAATCGTAGGTCAATGATTCACAACGGCGAAGGAACTCGCCACCTTCCGCCGTGTGGATAGTTACCACATCGCGCAAGTGGCATTCCGCGAGGTTTGCCGATGCAAGGCGAGTCTTCTGCGGAGAAATGTCGACGGTATCGACTTGAGCACCAACGCGGCGGGCAGCTCGCGCGAGCCAAATCGTCGAGTATCCGTTTGACGTTCCAAGCTCAAGAATTCGCTTCGGTTTCAAATCCGACACCAGCAAGTCGAGAAAAACACCCGTCGAAGGTGTAATGTTCAACATCATCGAAGAGCGTTCAGATGTCGAAACGTCATTCTGACACCCGGCAGCGTAGAGTCGTTCAAGATGAGAGTCGACATTCATGCGTCAGTCAGTCAGACAAAGAAGTCATGCAAGTCCGAGGTTTGGTGGGTGGAAGCTATTCGTTGACGATGACTGGCGACTCGGACCCGTGATCTGGACAACTTGGTGCGGCATGTCCCATCCGCTTCATCCTCCAACACATTGGATTCGTAACGACTGGATTCTCGCACTCAACCGCAGCAGATTCAATTCCGTTCTCCATGCCTTCGACTCCCAATTAGGAGAGGCCATGTTTCTCGACCTCGCCTCAACGAATGGGACATTTCGCGGGCCGGGCATCAGATCGCGGCGCCGATCTCGAAATGTTGCGGATTATCCTCGGTTGCTACGCCCGAGCCAAGCTGAAGGGAATCGAAAAATCAACTAACCGTAGCAGAGAATTCCCGCGGCCAACAAGCAACCGCGCTGACATGCCCAGCTATTGGCGATTCATGGGATACTTTGACCGGACCGCTTGCACCACGCCCCGGCTTGAGCGCACCCAGAACGGCTTGGCGAGAGTCGTCCAATCCTTGGGTAGTTGGAGACCGCCAGGGCCAGCGGATAGGACCTCTAAATTGGAGAGCTGGATTGGGAGAGCATCCGAATTCAAGTTGGGCGACCAGTCGGTTGCAAGAATCAGCGGTCGTGCATGCCGCTTTTCAGCTTCTGGAAGTTGCTCGACCATCCACTCCAAGTGATCGCGACGCCAAGTATCTCCCACCAGAAGTAGAGTCGATTCTTCTTCATCCAGGTGACGCTCGTTTCCGTTCCATTCCTTCACAGCAAGCTCGCCAATTTGGTCTCCGGGTCGGACCGTCTTGGGATACATCGGAATCGACGAGAGGTAGATCTCGACGTCGTTATTCTGAGAGCCCGTGAGTTCGACGACACCCTGCTGCTGGTCCAAGGTCGAATAGATGACGCGATGGCCCCGCGTTGGGAAGTTCTTCAGCGTGAATCGCCCATTCGCATCGGATTGCACTGACTCGGACCGATTCGCTGCGGTCTGAATCCGCGCGCCCGACACGGGCTCGCCGTCTTCCCCATAGACAATTCCTGCTAGCGTGCCAGTGGGACAGATTGGTATCTGGAACGTCTGTCTGTCGATTCCGGTCACCACGTCAACGCCCGCGTCTTGATCGAGGGCCTCATTCGCCCACTGATCCGTTGGCTGAATTGCGATTCGGCAATTACCGGGAACCACGCCGATCTCAAATCGCCCCTGATCGTCGGTTGCGACCTTCCGTTTCCACCCGGAGCCCGATTGCACCAACAAGACTTCGATCCCCGGAACAGACACTTCTGCTTCCCCGTCAACGAGTTGGCCGGTCATGGTGATCGGAGCAGGGAACTCAAATCGTAGTCGTTCCTTCGGCTCGTCTGCGTCGAATGACTCGCTTTGCGGGCTCCAGTGCTCGCCTTTGACAGTAACCTTCAATGACTCGCCATCGGCGAGCTTTGGGAACTGCAAAACGGTTTTAGTTGCTGCACCCTTTGGCGTGGTCATCTGCTCGAACTTGACATCACCGTCACCATCGAAGACGCGTAGATCCAGGGTTAGGCCTGGGACGCCGACGTCCGAACCAGCCAGGACGGCTTCGATTTCGAGTTGCTGAAAGGGTTGGATGCTGGCCGGATCGTATGGTTCAGCCAACGCGGCTGCAATCGCATCCGCCAGCTTCGAATCATGCACGGATTCGCTTGCGAATTGGCCCTGGCGGTTGATCACGAACGATGCGGGGATGCCGCGTACTCCAAAACTGCTGGCGATCGAATCCACCCACGCATCGCCCGAAAAAATGACAGGGAATTCGATTCCCAATTCCTCGATTTTGTTCTCCAACGCCTCACGATCTTGATCCAATGAAATGGTGATGAGTTCAAAGTCGTCCTGGTCTCGTCGTTCTTCATACAGTTTCTTCAACTCGGGCATGGCCGCGAGGCATGGGCCGCACCAGGTTGCCCAGAAGTCGATGGCGATGACCTTGCCGAGCTTTTGATCCAGCGAAAAAACCTCATCACGATTGATTGGCTGGCTGCGAAAGGGAGGCGCAAGACTTCCTGCGATGGATTGCCCATAGGAGCCCTTTGGGCGAATCGTCACGTTCACGTGCGTTGCGGGTTGGTTGCCTGACACCTTGACCGAGGCCGATCCGTTCCCGATTTCGCTTCCCAGCCCGCATTGATTCGACGTTGTCAATGGATACTGGTCGGCCTTGAGGTCGTATTCACCCGGCGCGATGTGGTGGAATGTGAACCCTCCCTCTTTGTCGGTCCGGACCACATCGATCCGTCTGCGAGCGTCGCTTGTTTCGGAGAGCGTGACGACGCAATTGGGCGCGCCATTGCCTGTCTTGGTAACGGTGGTTCCGGTCAGCGATTGACCTTGTGGTATGACATGGTCACGAACCGTGACCGTCCCTGGAATCACGGTGATCTCTTCGCCAGTCAGGTAGAACGACATGCCGCCTGATCCCGTGCTGCGTTCAAACGAACGAACACGATTGAACTGATAACGCCCTGGTCCCAGACCCGCGAACTCGAAAACGCCGTCCGCGTTCGTTTCGACTCGGCCACCAACACCAAAGGGATAGTCCCATGACTCGTTACCACTGAGCAAACCAATACGAACGAGTTCATTGGGTACCGGCTTCCCCGCGATCGTGACGGTTCCTGTCACTTTCCCGGCTTTCGGCAGAGGCAACCGAATGCCCTCTTGCTGAAGAAGTTCTGCGAGATGCTCGACCACCAGGAACGATCCGTCGGGATGCAACACCACGATCAAAGCGTCGTCGGATAGATCGGATCTCGGGATTTCAAAACGCCCTGCTTCGTCGGTGACATCACTGGGACCAGTGAATCGATCAAGAGCACGAAACGGGCTCTGGAATTCAACATAGTGGTCTGCGCGCAAACGGTCGTCCGGTGTAGCCACAACCACCACAGCATCTTCCACGGGCGTTCCAGAAGAAGCGTCAACCACGTACCCGAATACAAGGTCAGCTCGTTTCAGGGACAGTGTCTTGATGATGGGGACGCTGGCTTTCTGCGGGATCTCCAAGACCTCTTCTGAGAAACCGTTGGCGCGAAAGCGGAAATACACACGTCCCTCGACAGGCTCAGACAAAGCTGGTTTAAAAACACCGGCTTCTCGGTCGAAATAGCGATCAATCTCGTGGCTGCGATTGGTCCAGGAAATCTCCGAGCGACCCGCCCACTGATAGCCTTTGTGGATCTCGATGTCCTCAATCATTTCACCTCCCGTCGACCGAACAACGATGCGATGCTCCACAATCGGCGTCAGAGTGATCGAGATTTGGTCGCCTGCCTTCACCGACTGTCTCCGCGAGGAGATAAACCCGCGTTTCAAGAAGTCCGTGAGCGCATCGGAGTCGGGCATGTGTTTCAGTTCAAAGGTGCCGTCCTCGGCGGTTCGTGTTTCGCGACGGAACATCCGGTGTCCACCCCACGTGTCCGTGACGATCCAGACATCGCTGATCGGCTTCCCCGACGGATCTTGCACCACGCCGCGAGCAGACTGCCCGGTTTCGAGCTGGAAGTCTTGACGAGTGAGTGAAGTCAGGCTGGCGGTGATGGTCTTTGAAAGGGGTGCATAGTGATCGCTGAATGCGTGCAACAACGAGTCACCCTCCGGCACACCGCTGAGCGAGTAACGGCCTTCGGCGTCGGTCTTCGTCGCCGCATTTTTGCGATTGCTAGCGAATCGATCATGTCCACACGTCACGGTGACGCCTGCGATCCCATTGCCGTTGGAGTCCATGACCCTTCCTTGCACGTTTGCCGCTGGATGGAGCAACCAGGTCACGTCAGTAACGCTGCCTTGATCATTGAGTGGCTGACCAAAGGTGTCTTTGACCACGAATCCACTCGCCTCCACGACCGGCGCCAGACTTGTCTTGGATTCCGGAATGGAATCGACAGCAAAACGTCCTTCAGCATCGGTTCGCACCGTTGGCGAGTACTTCTCAAAAAGTCCGGAACGAATGCTTGCGCCCGAAATCGGTTCTTGGGTCACCGCAGAGAGAACACTCCCGGTTAGGCATTTTCCACCTTCGGTGAGCTTGACCGAGATCGGACCCCTTATTGGGAACGGAACATTCACCGCCTTGAACTGATAGCCGGGCGCGGAGACGAAAAGCTGCCCCCGCAGCGATGGCGGATCCGCGACTTGAATGTGGCCTTCATCGTCGCTTGGGTTACCCAGTGGTGACGCTCCCTGCCATAACATGCCACCCTCAATGGGAACGCCCGATTCGCCGTCGACGAGGTTGACGGCTAGCTCGGAATCGGACTGGAAGCGAATCGAAGGTTGTGTCTCCGTCAACTCCTTCCATGTGAATCGCGTTTGTCCGTCCAATAGTCCCGGCTTCTGCCAAGTCACGATGGCATCAACGATGCGTGTGTGTGCCGCTACTCTCTCTGGCAAATAGATCGGGAACTGGATTTGCCATCCGTTGGCGTTGCGATAGCCATCACAGAGAGTCTCAAAGACCACCTGTTGATCTTCATCTCTCAACTGGATGGTTAGAGTGGGGAGACGTGTAAGATTCCCAAAAGAATGGTTATCGGCGATCAGCACCGCATCGGAGTGTCGAATCGCAGTGGGCAGGAACCTTACGATCGCATTCCAAGCGCCCGAGCCATTGCCGACTTTTAGTAGTAAACGGTGCAAGCCGGGTTCGAGCTGAACGGTCACGCGTTTGGCGTCGATGCTTGCCCCGGCGCTGGTGGAATCGTCCCGAAGAATTTCTTCTCCATCCAGATACACCATGATTTGGTCATCGAAGCCAAAGCTTAGATCGATCTGCTGTTGGGTCGGGGAATGGAATTCTTTGTAGGCATAACCCACCTTTCCATTGCGTTGGTTCCCCCATGCCTTGAAACCCCGCGCGAAGTCGATGCCGTGCCCTTGATAGGATTGCCAATGAAAGGTTTGCCCCTCGAACTGAACAGGACCTGGTGGACTCAGCGTGGATTCCTCATCGACGAATTTCATATCCATCGGTGACATCGACTTTCCGTCCCCGTCCTTGCTGAACGGGAACGGGCCAAGCAAGCTCCAATTCCGAAGCGCGGCGTTGAACTGGATGGCTTGGGGATCGGGATTGTCCGCATGCGCGCCGAGGTCGCAGGCCCCCGAGACAAGCAAGGCAACCACCAGACCAAGACTGAACCGTCGGATGCAAGCTCGCGCATCGAACCGAGAAAACCACATTGCAACGCCTCATCGAGATTAGGAGCGAGCAGCCTGCACTGGAGTCATCGTGCCTGCGACTCTTGGGCGAGTGATTGAGACCTTCCTTCCGCCTGAGTCTATCATGTCGCGCGGCCGACATGGCTTGGGCTTAGGGCGCGCGGTCAAACCTGCCGGCGGTCCGGTGCTGATGCGAACTCGACGCGATTCTGGAACCATTCCGATCGCTCCCTGCCCCTCGCTCTGACATCGTTTGGGCGACGCGAAGTCAGCGTGGTTCCAGGAGTCGATGCGGTTGATCGGCGCCGGATCATTCGGGCTTCTGATAGAACTTGGAGAGATCGAACGACTCTTTTTGTTCCTGTTCCATGATCTTCAATCGCGTCTCCAGACGCTCGATTCGTCGTAGTAGTTTCGGAATCGTGTCCCGGTCTTCTTCCTCGACGATGAGTCGCGGTACCGGTGGGTAAGCCAGATGCCGCTGCATGGCACCAAACAGATATAACGGATCCTTGCCGCGATTGGCGAAGGCAATGCGTCCCTCCTTTTCGCCGAAAAGAATGGGTCCCGAGATATCCCGACTCGGATCCGTTTGCAGGAGGCGGCGGCGGTAGTCTTCGCTGGCCAAGAACAGCAGATCAGCCAGATCCACGAGGCCAACTTGCGCGCGCAGGTGATTCAGCCAACCCGACCACGCCTCGTCGTACATTGGATCATGGCTCATCGCCACCAAGCCCGCATCGTAGCCGAGTCGATTGCGACACAGTGTCTCGAACTGAAAAAAGAAACCGCCTGAGCGGGCGCGTCGCATGTTCCCTACCGCATCCTCGACGACCTCATCGCGAGGTGGTTTGGCGACCTCCTGGGTGGTGGACGCAACGTGCCCGGCTCGTAGTTTGGCGTCGAAATGAAGGATTTGCAACGCGATCGGCATGGTGAAGCGGCCGTGCTCTGATTCGGCCTCGGCAATCAAAAAGGACTGAAACGGCGCGAAGTAGTGTTTCAGATTCGACATCGCCGGCGACATCATGCCGGTATGTCTCAGTTCACCCAGCATATAGTCAATTGCCATGGGTAGCCGGGTTGTTGACAGCAATTCATGCCGCAACTGGTCGAGCAACTCCTGCATCGGCGTGGCTTCGGACGCACGTTGTCGTAATAGGTCAAACAAATAGGCCTGTTCGACGTATTCGGCGTGATCCAGCATGACGGTCAGCGTGTGGGAGTGCGAAGGCAGACGCGGGTAACCGTCTCAATTTGGCCACGCGTGCCGACGCCCGCAACATGGGCGACTTGCGGAATCGTCTGGATCGGCGACACGACGACGATTCTCAAGCTGTATGCAGACGCTTGGCACGGTGGTAGTGATGCCCGGCTTTCTCTGGTGCAAAGGTTTGTTTCAACTCGCCACGGTGCTGCCGAAACCAAGAGGCAACGATCGAAACTGTATGCGGGTGATCCGTCCCGACACGCTGGTATTTCTTTCTCAGCATCGTCGACCACGTCTGCAGTCGTGGCTTCATCGCGACGTAGGCATCGCGATCCGTTGGTGCTGGCGCCACGTCGGCGATCTCCCCTCGACGAACCAAGTACCAGATGGCCTGACCATCATATCCCGTTGCGGCATAGACAAAGCTGTAGCTCTGCCGGGCGTGCGCCAGATATCCCAACTTCTTGGTGGCGTACTGCAACGACTTCAACGTGTCGCGAGCTCGTGCCGCCAGCTCATACTGTTGACTCGTGGCCGCCGCTTCCATGGTATCTTGGATCAGGATGATGGGCTCGTCATTGAATCCATCCAGAAAGCTCTCGGCGGCATTGACACGTTCCATATATTCTTGTCGCGAACAGGCGGCCGCACACGGACCCAGGCACGTTCCGATTTCCAAACGTAAGCACCCCGCCCGTGGTTGCCGATCGAACAGTGACATCTGTTCGGCAAACTGGAAGACGGTTTGCTGGCTGCAGTCGCGCAGGCCGAACGTCTTATTGAGTGCCTCCACAACTCGCGACATGCGAGCGATGCCATAGAACGGTCCTTCCACGGCAACCACATCCTTACCGGGTGGGGACGTACTCAGATAGAACATCTCCGCCGGCTTGCGTCCCAATGCGATGTAGACGGGACGCTGTCGTTGTGGGACACCCTGCACGTTCATTCGTGGTGTCCACTTGCGAATGAGCCCCAACTCGCGGACTCGCGCGGCGAAGTCGCTTGGCTGCGTTTCCCATTGAATCGCGCGAGCCTGTCGAATGATGCGGCCACCCTTTTCTCGCCTTGCCGAATCGCTGAAATAGTTCAGCAGCCGCGTCCGCAATGATTGACTCTTGCCGACATAGATTAGGTCGCCATGTCGATCGAACATGCCATAGACGCCCGGCACCGGGGGACATAATTGGCTCACCTGATCGCGTAGGGAGCGCTTGGACTTGCCGGAGACGATTTCGATCGGCCGATGGGTATAGGGATTCAGCGGATCCTCCCCGAACCCGACCACGCGATGGTCGTCATGGTTTTCAGTGGGCGGATCGCGTGCCGGCTCCGCCGCAGCAACCGCATCGGTCTCTGGCCGCAGATCGGAATTGCCGCGGCGAGCCCCGTCGCTGACATGGGACGCCGCCTCACGAATCGTCAGACACGGACCGTCATACTGAGGGTCGCCCAAACGGGGAAACAGCAGTGGGCGGGTCGCATCATCGACTGACTTGCCCGTTTTGGCACGCTTCCGTGTACCCACTGCCATCCTCCTTGGCCCTAACGGCCCTCGTCCTTGAAACTCGATCGCTCCATGCCGGCTTGCCCCGGTCGCCCAGGCTGCCTCGGCAGGCGATTATGCCGCGTCCGCTCGGATTGACCAAGCGGAAAATCAAGCGTTTAATGGCGAGTTCGGATCGAAACACCTCCCCACTCCTGTTCAGATCACGTTCATGAGCACCTCGAAGTCTGCCGCGGCCGATGCGGACGCGGACGCCAAACCCGAACCCGTCGAATTGAAATTCGATCCCGAAGCCACCGATGAAAACGGCTTTGCGAGCGTTTGGAGCATCGCTTCAGCGACGTTTGACGGGGAGACCGACAAAACGCGCGATATGGCAGGGCGGATCCTGGGTTTTCTTTGCAAAAAGGATTATCCCTACGTGGTCGTCAGCAGCACCGACGCGACGTACTTGGACGAGTGGTTCGAGCGTGACAAGGCGATCCTGTACAACTGGAAAGCCGACGCAGAGACCACGGACGCGATCTGTCAACATGCCTTCGTTCCCGCTGCAGCGTGCTTAAGTTTCCTGGAACGGGAAAAGTTCAAGCCGACTGCCAATTACAGTCCTCGCCGAGCCGACCGTGTCGCCTGGTTCCAGGAAAAGTGGGGCATCGGCTGAACGTCGCGTGCCGGATTCCAGCGACACTCGCAGTCTTCAAGCTGCCGACCCGACCACGGAGCCATCGTCCCCGGATGCGATTGAGCGTCGGCGACGCAGCGAGTTAGAACTCCGGAACCGCCTCATCGGCTGGGGTCGGGACCCGATCGCGATCGAGTTGCCTGACTTGCCGGGCCATTCCCTCATTCGCGTGGTTGAACCTGTCGAGGCGGCCAAGAGGATGCTCGCCCTTTTCGCCGTGGCCGTTCGGGGTGAGTCGATGGCCGGTTCCAACCCTATCTCACTATCGCGAATTGCCGATCGGATGCCGATCGGGGTGACATCGCTTTCAACGAATGAACGTGAACTGCTGCTGAACGATCATGCTTCGCTCGAGCAGATCGATTCAATGGTATGGCGATATGAATCTGTCTTTGCATTACAATGGGCGTTGCAAATGCAACCGGATTTATGCTGGCCGGACCAGCGATGTGACTTGCACTCGGTCTCGCGGTTGATGCTTGATCTGCCCCACGATGACATCGTGTCTCAATCAAGATGGCGATCAGCCAACGAATTGACGGATGCGGCTGACTTGCATTTTCGTGCGTGGTGGTCGGTCGCGGTGGCTCAGACAGAAGGGGTCCAAATCACGACCGAAATCGATCCCGGAATCGTTGCCGAGCGTTGGCAGGCTCTGGCGTGGATCTGCCAGCTCGCTCCATCGCCGCGGATTGCCTCGTGGGATGACGTCCAAATTTGGATTGACCAAGGGATGCCAGCCGGCGGCGTGGCGAAGTGATTCAGCGGGGCTGAGTCCAAGGTGCAGGTTGCTGAGGTGCACCGGACCAACGCTGAGGCGGCGTCTGCCCTGGGTTCGCATAGTTGCTATTGGGAACAGCCCCGCCGTAGTTCCCATTGGCCGGAGGATAACCCGGCGAGCCATACGGATTTGGCGATGCGTTGGACGACGCCTCACCTTGATAGTTAGCCGACGGACCCGCTGGGTAGCCGTTGTTGTAGTTCGCGTTTGGATTGTAACTCGGCGGTGGGTTGTAATTGGCCGGCGTGTTGTAGTTGGGCGTATTGTAGTTGACTGGGGAATTGAACCCCGCGTCCTGAATGGGATTGGCATTCTGTGGTGGCCATGGGTTGCCCCCCTGCTGCGCTGCCAACATCTCTTGTTCGCGTTTATCCAGAATGTCGCGGCCACGATCGATCGCCTGCCGGGCATCACTGCGAATTTCCGCCTTGTTAATTCCGATTCGAGTTTGGTCACCGTCCCGTTCGATTGTGAACCAACCGGCCATGAAGGCAGCGCCGACGGCTAATCCGAGCAGCATCAAACTACGCATGGGTCCATCCTGACTTCGACTGTGATTCCATCCCGGGCGAATTCACCGCGCCCACCATCATTCAAGAATCAGGTCGGCACGAAAAGATCAATCTATTTGGTGTAATCGGCGCGGCCCCCCGCGATGGATGAGCCGATTACGCCGTTTGTACCCAGGAAGTCAGCGATAGCGTCGCCAGACCGTAGAACGTGTACTCGACGTCGGCCGTCTCATCGAGTTCGAATCCGACAAACCCGCCGCTTGTCGATTTGCCATGGGTCGCGAGATCGCTCGCCGGCGTTTGCTGCATCGAAGTCGCGTAGTGCTTTATTTTCGGCAATGAAACCGCGTCCGTGGCGGCCAAGTCCACCAGCGTGATCAAGCCCGTGCATGTGCTCAACAAGTCAGCAAATGGAATCCGCGTGTTCGCGGTCAGGCCGCCAGTATCGGTTTGCATCTCCGAAATGAACTCGACGGTGTCGCCATGATCCGATGGATCGAGACGACCAAGCGTCTTGAGTGTTCCGATCGCGGCCGCAGTGGGATTCACGCCCGCACGTTTGGCCACTCGGATCTCGCGGTAGCCACCGTCGACCTGGCGTTGGGAATCGATGAATCCGACCACGGCATCCACATCCGGCACCGGAATTTCAATTAGCTCATGACAAAGAACGGACAAAAACGTCTGGTAAGTGCTACCGGCCCGGCCCTCGGGTGTCTTGGCAAACCCGCCGTCACTGCATCGCATCGTGGCAAGAAGCCCCGCGATGTTATGCCGCCAGGATGAATCGTCATCGCTGATCACGATTTCACCAGCAGCCAGCTCGAGGATCGCGGCGCCGAACACCAGGGACATCAAGTCGACAATGCTATCGCGATGCGACATTCGCAGACGCAGAAATTCAGCGGCCGGCTTGGCGACCTCTTCGTGGAGTCGATCAAGAATCCAAAGGCTGCGCAGTGCGAAGGCCGTGTAATACGGGTCACAATCACCTTCTCGACCGGCGAAGCCACCATCGGGCCTTTGTTGGGCGACGAGCCAATCACCGTGTGCGCGCCGAGTCGTCGGATCGAACTGGGATGCCCCCATGGCCAATCGCAGTGTCAGCTCGTGCAGGTAAGACATTGCGTGCCGGGACTCAATGGATCCGCCGTATAGTTACAGATTCACTAAAATGTCCAGCATTTCGGCCGCCGTCGCAATCACCCGTGACGATGCTTGAAACGCCCTCTGATACGAAATCAAATTGATCGACTCCTCGTCAATGTTGACACCCGTGATCGCCAGATGCTGACTCTTGAGGGTCGCGTACATGTCGTTGAGACCTTGAGTCGAACTGTTTTGCAGGCTAGCTTCCCGGGCCAGCCGCGACTGCGTCTGGGTGTACAGGTTTCGAATCGAACGACCGTCTAATTCATCCAGTGGCCTATCGATCAAATCGAGCATGGCATAGAGGGTATCGGTGTCCTCTCCGATTCCACCGCTGGATATGGCCAGCAAATCAATGTTCTCCTGCAGTGTCGAGTTGACACCAATGTTCCCGGCACTGGTCCCCGTGAAAAAAGTATTGATTCCTGCTGCGGCGAGAAAGCCGGACGTGTCCTCACCAAACGTGAACTGGCTAGTAGGTGAATCGCTATCGATTCGCAAACGACCGTCGCCTGAGATCGAAGCCGTCAAGCCGTCGATTGCCGTGATCTGATCCGCGATCGACTGGACGGTCGCATCCCCCAACTGCCCGAGGTTCCGAACTTGAATCCGCGTCGTTGAAATCAACTCGCCATTGAGATCCACCAGGTTTAAATCGAAACTGCCGTTCTGCGGCTCAAAGGGCAGTCCCGCTTCGGAGATCGGCACGCCCGATGTACTTGGACTCTGACCGATTACCGAGTCAAACCCACGACGCCCCTGACCTTGCGAGTGAACGCGGTTCACATTCTCAATCAGTGCTTCCGCCATGCGATCGAGGCTATCGATGTAGTCACCAAAGACGCCTTGGCGAATTTCGATCGCCGCGCCCAGACGTCCACCCTTCGCCTGAAGCGGCGCATCGGTTTCGACGATGCGGACTTCGATGCCACCGGCCGATTCATCGAAGGCGTCATAGACTTCGCGATACGTTCGGTTGCTGACCAAGTAGTCGCCACCCACGAACACTGCGACGGTACCCGATTCCTGTTCTTGCCAGTTGATGTCGACATAGCTGGCAAGTTCCTCGAGATCGCGATAGCGTTGGTCACGCAATCCGGTGGCATCACTGCCCAGTAGTCCTCCACCTTCGATGGTTGCGATTTCAACATTCAGACGCGCAATTCGCTCAGTCAATCGATTGATCTGTGTTGCGATCTCACCAAGCTCACCATTCCATTCCTCCTGCCGATCGGACGCCGATTGGCGAGCCGATCGAAGGCTCTGGGCGAGCGTCTCACCCTGGATGATCACGAACTCACGCATCGCGGCATCATTGGGCTGGGTTGACAGATCATTCAGCGCGTTGTTGAACAACGTGAATTGCTCGTTGAGCCCGCCTCCATCGAGGTCCGACGTCAATTCCTCAAGTTGGTTGTACGCCGACGTCAGCGTTTCGGCCCCTGACACGGCCGTCTTGGCATTGAACATTCGCTCCGCGAGCGCCTGATCAATGACTTGGTTGATACCTGTGAGGCGGACGCCGTGGCCCTGGATGAGCCCACCCTGACGAAACGCTACAGCGGGCGTCTGCTCGAGTTGTTGCCGAATGTAGCCTTCGGTGTTGGCGTTGGCGATGTTGTTGCCAACAACCTGAAGTCCAACCTGAGCTGCGTTGAGAGCCCCGGCAGATTGCTGAATGCTTCCAAACAGTCCCATTGCGGGCCCCCGGCAACCAAGCCAACACGACACAACCCCGTCTTATCCGAATCGACCGTCGCAACCGTCAAACTTGAGCCAATTATCGAAATCGAATCGCTCGTTGGTCACCTATTGCTCAAACTCCGCAACCGCATCCCGTTTCCCAAAACCGACCGTTCGCGCCGATGATTGGTTTGTGCTCGTGGGTGGGCGGTGTGAGATCGGAATTGTCGAATCCACCAAACCGAGCGACCGGCGACCAATTGGTGCCGACTGATAAGACGCGGCCGTCGCGGATCGAAATCGCGACGTGATGGTCCGTTCATCATGCTAGAGACAGCCATCGCGATAATGCTCGAGTCAGCACCGGCATCACGAACCAAGCCAGCGTGATGACCGCAACGGCGGTCACCACTCCGGTGACCGCAATCGGGTGCAGAAAAGTTAGGTTGGGCGGAAGCAATCGCGACCAGAACAACACGACTGGAAACACGCCAATCCAAGTGACGATCGCCATTTTCCATCGCGCTGGCGGCGGCGACCCTCCATCTCGAAAAAACGCCTCCAATCCATGGAGGCGTCGATGCTCAGGCGCACCTTCAACCATATCAGCGACTTCCGTTTGCCACTGTTTGAACAGGTCCGAACCGTAGAAGTCCATCATGTCGTGTTCGCTTCGAAACGAACGTAGGATGCCATAATCGCGCGGACGCGTGGCATCGGTCGGCCTCAGCACGTGAGCGCCGGTGGTGCCGCAATGATCCTTGGACCGGCCGATAAAACGTTGGACCGCTTCATTGTGATCTTATGCCCACATCGGCACCCGCTATAAAACGATCTTGCTCAGACCGTGATGACGCCAATTGGCGTTTCCGCCACTCTCGCGGTGTCACCCCCACGATCCGTTTGAAGTTTCGCCCCAGATGCGATTGATCCGCAAAGCCGCATGCGGAGGCGATCGACGCCAATGGAGACGAATCATCAGCAAGCATCATCTGCTTCGCTCTTTCGATACGCGATCGGATCACGAACTCCATCGGCGTGATTCCCATTGTGTTTTTGAAGAGCCTCGCAAAATGATACGGACTGAAACCCGCGACGCTGGCGAGTTCCGAGAGATGAATGGGTCGTTTCAGCGAGCAGTCAATCAGAATCAACACATCGCGGACTGCAGTCTCGGATAGTGCGTTTCGATCGCCAAACGCCCTTTTGGAGCACTCTTTGGACGATGGAGTGGAATTCATTGGGGTGCCGCCGATCGATCACTCCTTCGGGAAGTACGTCAGGGTGAACGGTCTCGTAGAATCCAACCAAGGGACCGTGATCCGTTGAGCGTTCACCGCCCACATCACATCCATTTCTACGAGTCTCTCCCACGACAACAAGGAAGGAACCGCATGGTTCCTTTGGACGATCCATGCCAACTCGAAATGACGCAGCGACGCACCTCGATAGTCCTTGCCCGCTGGAAGCTCCCCTTGCCATCTTCGCTCGAAAATGGAAGCCGGAGATTCTGTTTCACCTGTTTGAAAACAAAGCCCTGCGTCATCATGAGCTACGCAAAAAACTTCGCGGCGTTTCTCAAAAGGTGCTCACCGAACAGTTGCGTGAGTTGGAGCGAGACGGCTTGGTCAGCCGGAGTGTGTTGCAAGTGGCGCCGCCGAGGGTGCAGTACGCGGCGACTGATTTGGGGCATTCGATCCGTCCGATCTTCGCCGCGATCCATCGGTGGGGTGATGACCACATGGATGAAGTCAAAGCGGCTCGCATTTCCTCAGAGAGTTAGCGTCGACCTAGACGCGACCATCGATCACCGCCTCCGTCGCGGGGCAGAACCGATCGACGCTTTTTCTCTCCATCGACTTGGAGTCAATCCCACAATGCGTTTGAAATGTCGCCCCATATGGGATTGGTCGGCAAACCCGCACTGCATTGCAACGGACGTGAGGGAAAGCTCCCCATGGTCCCGCAGCGTTTGTTGCACTCGGTCGACCCGATCGCGAATCAGATACTCCATCGGTGAGTAACCCGTCGAAGACTTGAACAGTCGCGAGAAATGGTATTGGCTGCAGCCTGCGACTTGCGATAACTCCGTCAGCGAAATCGGACGCGCCGAAAACTCGCCGATGTAGTCCATCACATCCATTAATTTCCCGCGCTCAAGGACCGAGTTGAACTTGGTCTGAGGGAGCTTGACGTCTCCCAACCAGAGCAGCCGTTCTGTTATTTGAATGATCAGCTCGTCGATGATCAGACGCTCACTCGATGATCGAATCCGGACCGAACGCCACAACTCTGAGAGCAGGCGAAACGTGTAGTCGTCATGCCAACCATTGTTGTGAAGTGCGACTGGCAAATGTTCCAACGGCTCATCAATCAATGATTCGATCGATCGTCGGAGGGTCGACCAAGGCAAGCTAACGCTGAGCATCTCGAAGGGCCCGGCACCGGATACCTCGGATCCGATTCCTGGTGTGCTGATGACAAAATTGCCGGTCCGCGGGCAGGACTTGAAACGACCAAACCCGTGATCCAATGACACCGTTTCTCGAACCATGCTTGCGACAGGAACAAATATGACGAGATCCGATGTCGGAGGATCGTCAAAACATTCCACGACGAGTGCCCTGACCAGATAACAACCGACTTCTTGCTCTTCACTCTCCGCAATGATCTTCCTGGGTGCTTCGTCTCGACGGATCCAGTCCTGGTACCGACGGAATTGACTGGAATCCAAGGTCATCCTCTCCACATCGAAGCGGCATTCCAAAACCCGTCGGAACGCGGCACACGAACTGTGTTTGCTGGAAGCACTAGCGCGAGAACGATGTTATTGAACGCCATTGAATCCTGCCTTGGCAATGCCCATTTCCCTTTAGAAGCTCACGCGACTTGACTCGCCACCCAATTCGGACTCGAAGGGGGAACTACCAAGAACAGGATTCGGTTTCGGTCGCGTGGAGTTGCGAGGATGAGATTCAGTCAATGGATACCGGCCAGTGAGATCCGGGTATGCTTATGCTGACGCGAACAAAGATCTATCTCACAGCCAATGGCTTTCACTACCCAAACCGGCCGCCATGCCCCCCTTCCCTCGGCAATTGTTACTTTTCTTCGGACTGCTGACGGCGTGTCTTGCCCACGCATCGGGTTCGAATCGGCCGAACGTCGTATTCATCATTAGCGACGACCAAAGTTGGAACACGTTCGGATTCATGGGTGGCCATGTCCATACGCCGCGGCTGGACCAGATGGCGAGCGATGGTTTGTGGATGACGAACTTCAACGTCACTTCGACCGTCTGTTCGCCATCTCGATACAGCTTTTTAACCGGACGATTCGCGGGACGCTGCGAGGGGAATCAATTCCTTCAACAACATCCACCCGGTGCCCAAACTCAAGTCGAGAACAATGGTGAACTGGAAGAGGGACGTTGGAATCTGGCCAAGATTCTTCAATCTCACGGCTACCGTACCGGATTTGTCGGCAAGTCTCACATCGTCCGTCATGATTGGCTCGAGACGAATCGGACTGCGGGTACCGCCTATCAAATCGGGTGGTCACAGAATGCTGACCCTCGGGATCCAGCGATCAATGATCGACTGCGGGACAATCATCTTCGATGGTGCGATGAGATTAAGAAATACGGTTTTGATTTTGTTGACGGTGTTTACGCTGCCAACTTGAAGGAGTTGCACTGCGACGCGCTGAACGTTCACAACTTGGACTGGACGATCGACAATGCCCTGGCGTTCCTAGAAACGGTCGACGATCGACCATTCTTTCTCTACGTATCAACCACGCTTCACCACGGCCCCAATCCCGCAGCCAACCAGAATTCGCTTGCCGCGGATCCGCGCATGACCGGCGAGGGGTTTGTGCCGGAGGGTTTCGATGTGCTTCCGTCACGAGCAGAAATTCTGTTGCAGAATCGACATGCCGGTTTCCAGGATCGGGAGGCGTTCGCATATTGGTTGGATCTAGGTGTCGGCGCCATCATCGACAAGGTCCGTGGTCTCGGGATCGAGGAAGACACGATGATCGTGTTCGTGCCCGATCATGGCTCTTATCGCCATGGCAAAGCGACACTTTATGAATACGGAATGCGCGTTCCGATGTTGTGCGTCTGGCCAGGAAGCATCGATCCTGGATCTCAGTGGGATGGCCTTAGCGCCAATATTGACTTCGCGCCAACTGTCCTGGACATCTGCGGGATCGACCCGCCGGACGGCTATGTGATGGACGGGATGAGCCTGGCACCTGCGCTGTTCGGCGATGCTCAGATTCGACGCGACGCTCTTTTTGGAGAACTGGGGCATTCACGATGCATCAAAACTGAACGGTGGAAATACATCGCCGTTCGATATCCGCCAAATGTCCAGACTCGAATCGACCGGGGACTGAAGTTCAAAGCCTTTGGTGACACCCCCCCGTTGGATCGTCCTTACTTGACCCGCAATGGGCACCTAGGCCACCACGCAGCCAGGCAGAACCCACATTACTTTGAGGCCGACCAGCTCTATGACTTGTTGGCCGATCCAACCGAACTGGACAACGTTGCCAGCGCACATCCGCACGTTGTTGCGCAAATGCAACATTTGCTTGCGCAGGAGCTACAATCATTCCCCGATCGGCCGTTTGGCGAATTCACGCAAGACGGAATCGCTCACCCGTTTCTCGACTTTGACCGGAAGACTTTCGATGAAGAATGATTTAATGCCAGAGAATCGCCGCGGGTTTTTGAAACGTTCGGCCGGCGCCGCGACCGTGGCAACCATCGCGACTCAATCGGCGGCACGAGCCCAAGCTGCCGCCGATTCCAATTCCCGCATGCGGGTCGGATTCATTGGACCGGGAGGACGGGGATTCAAGGCTCACGTGAAGTCGCTTTGTGAATTGCACGCGGCAGGGCGAAAGATCGATTTAGTTGGCGTTGCCGAAGTCTATACGACGCAGCGAGATCGAGTGGCCGACTACATTCGCGATCAAACCGGCACGGAGCCGGGGCGGTACGTCGACTACACCGAAATGATCGAGAAAGAAAACCTCGACGCTGTGTGCATCGGCACGCCGGATCACTGGCACCACAAACAGACCGTGGACGCTCTGCAGGCCGGGCTGAACGTTTACTGTGAAAAGCCGATGACGAAGACCGTCGAAGAGGCGTTCAGCGTCGAGCGAAATTGGCGGGAAAGTGGCAAAGTGATGCAGGTGGGCGTCCAGTCGACGAGTCTGCCTGTTTGGGATGAGGTTCGAGCGTTATTGCAGGACGGTAAGCTTGGCAAGGTACTTGGCTTTCAGACGGAGTACTTCCGAAATAGCGACATGGGGCAGTGGCGATACTACAAGCTCGAAAAGGACATGAGTCCCAAGACCATCGATTGGAAGCGTTGGCTGGGAACCGACGATGACCTCGCTGAGGACATGAACTTCGATCGCGAAGTCTATAAGCAGTGGCGACGTTTCTGGCCCTTCGGCAGTGGCATGTTTACTGATTTGTTCGTGCACCGGACCACATCCATGTTGAAGGCAACGGGACTCCGATTGCCAGGACGTGTCACGGGGGCCGGCGGCATCTATTTGGAGTATGCCGGCCGTCATGTGCCCGACGTCGCCACGGTGGTCGCGGATTTCAATGAAGGCGTCCAGGGTCTCGTCACGGCCACGATGTGCAACCAAGAGTCGCGGGTGAATCAGCTGATTCGCGGCCACTATGGCACATTCCTGTTCGGCAACGGTGAATCGTTCCAGGGATTCAACTTTGTTCCAGAACGCGGCCCCGTCACGCACGTTCGACAGACGGAAGAACGCATCGCGACGGAGCCGGTCAAGAACACCACGCTCGCCCACTTCGCGAACTGGTTAGACGCGTGCGAGGCTGGTGATCCGATGCTGTGTAATAACACTCCAGACCTGGGCGCGGCGGCCATGGCCGTGGTGAATCTGGGTGCACAAAGCTATCGCCAGGGCAAAGTGTTCTTCGTCGACGGTGACAAACGTGAAATTTCAACAGACGACCCAGGTTGGGCTCGCAAGTGGGAACTGGCATCGGCATCCAACGCCGAGGTCCAACACATTCCTGGTTGGAAAGCCGGAGACTACGGGAGCAGACTGGTCGAGCCGAGTTACATGAACTTGGGCGGTCCGTGGCTCGATGGCGTCGACCCATCGGAAAGCTGACGTTGGTCAATGACTCGTTGTTGATCGTCCTCTCGGTCGTACGAGACTCTGACTTACGCATCTGGTCGCCATTCGCGGTTGTCTTGATCCTGACAATCATGTCCGGTTCGGCGGCGGCAGCGCCGCCGGATGGTGTCGACTGCTCCACACTGAGCCGGAAAGTCATGTGTGGCTATCAGGGATGGTTCAATTGCCCAGGTGATGGGTCCGGGCTCGGATGGAATCATTGGTCTCGACATCGCCATCGAGATTTGTTCGGACCGGGTAATGCCAGGATTGATTTGTGGCCCGACGTGACGGAACTGGATGCCGATGAGCGTTTCGATACCGAGTTCCGTCGTGCCGATGGCGCAACGGCCGAAGTGTTCAGCAGCGCCCACCCAAAGACCGTCGCAAGGCACTTTCGATGGATGCGGGACTACGGAATCGATGGTGCATTCATCCAACGGTTCTCATCAGGCCTCCATCAGGCCAACCGTCGGCGACACAAGGATCGTGTCCTGACCCATGCTCGGCAGGGTGCCGAAAGATTCGGTCGCGCCTTTGCCGTCATGTACGACCTTTCGGGGATGCAAACGGGCACACTCGACCAAGTCCGCGACGATTGGCGGGGTCTGCGGTCAAAACAGAAGATTACCTGCAGTCCCGCTTATTTGCATCATCACGGGAAACCGCTGCTGGCGCTCTGGGGCGTTGGGTTTATTGATCGCCACAAGGGCAACCAATACACATTGGACGACTGTCGAAAACTGACCGTGGACCTCCGGGCATCTGGTTGTTCGATCATGCTGGGTGTGCCGACGGGATGGCGTGAGTTAAACCGCGATGCGGTGGACGATTCGCAACTGCTGGAGATTACTCAGATGGCAGACGTCATCAGCCCGTGGACGCCCGGTCGATATTGCACGCCACAGGACGTGCGTCGTCACGCCAACGCCTCCTGGCTCCCCGATCGGCGATGGTGCAATTCCCGCGGCCAAGACTATCTGCCGGTCGTGTTCCCCGGATTCAGCTGGCATCACTTGAGGAATGGTGAATCGGAGCTTGATCAAATTCCGCGCCTGGGTGGTCAGTTCCTTTGGTCCCAAATCGTCGCCGCCAAGCACATCGGCGCGGATATGATCTACGTGGCAATGTTTGATGAAATGGATGAGGGAACGGCCATCTTCAAGTGCACGAATGAACCTCCAGTTGGTGAAGACTTTCGATTCCTCACCTATGAAGGATTTCCCAGCGATCACTATCTCCGAATCGCCGGTTCCGCTGGAAAAATCCTTCGAGACGAGTTGCCCGCGACGGACACGCTGCCGCAAATGGATCCAGTTTCGAAACCAATCACGGATTCATAAAGACCCATGAGTCCATCAATCGCTCGATAAAGTGCTCAAGATGAAACGTCTGCTCGTGACAGTCCTTACCGTTTTGGTGTACGCGGTTTCCGTGGGTGCATCGCAAAGGCGACCGAACATTTTGTTCATCGTATGCGATGATCTCAACACGCACGTCTCCACATCCGGATACGAGCCGATCGAAACACCTACATTCGACATGTTGGCTCGTAACGGGATGACGTTCTCGCATGCGTTTTGCCAGTACCCCGTCTGTGGACCGTCGCGGGCATCGCTGCTCAGCGGTCTTTACCCTGAATCAACGGGAGTGCTGGACAACACGGCCGACATTCGCCAAACCCGGCCAGAGACGCTTTCGATGCCTCAGTATTTCAAACAGCATGGATATTGGACTGCGTCAGTGGGGAAAGTGTTTCACAACCTAAAGGCCGACCACGGCACGGTCGCTTGGGACGATGGCGGGACGTGGTTCACCAATGACGAGTTGCCCGTCGTCACCATAGCTCGCGAGACGTTTGAGCACGAATTCGGCTCCGTCGACCAGCGAGAAAACCGAAAGGCTTGGCGCGAGGTCATGAAGGCGGCGTTGGACCCGCTCAATGCGCAAACGCCGCCCGGTCACGGCCCGAGCGGACTCCAAGATCATCAACATAAAGATGGCAAGAACGCGCGTCGCGTCACCGGATGGCTGCAGGAGAAGCCTTTCGGCGAACGGCCATTTTTCATTGCGCTTGGAATTCAAAAACCGCACGTGCCGTTCTTGGCACCTGAGAAGTATTTTCAACGTTACCCACGCGATCAGATCGTGTTTCACCGCGACCGACCCAGTCTTTGGGATACGATTCCGAGTGATGCAGCGGCCAGTCGATACACGGCATTTGGATTCAAGTTGGGTGTCGAAGACGAGCCACGACGCCGCGAATTCATGCAAGCCTATCACGCCTGCGTTTCATTCATTGATGCCCAACTGAGTCTGGTATTCGATGAACTCCAGACGCAAGGTTTCTGGGATGACACGATTATCGTACTGACCTCCGATCATGGATATCACCTGGGCGATCACTTTCTCTGGGGCAAGGTCACTTTGTTTGACATCGGTGCGAAAGTCCCTTTCCTAGTCCGAGTCCCCGGCATCACGCGACCGGGAAGCCGCAGCAACGCGATGGTTGAACTGGTCGATATTTTCCCAACGCTCAGCGAGTTGGCCCGACTGGATGTGCCGTCTCAAGCACAGGGCAGTTCCATTGTGCCGATCCTACGCGATGCAGATGCCGAACCCACCAAGTCCTATGCCTACAGCGTCGTGCGGCGAGGCCCAAGTCTCGGGTATGCGGTTCGCAATCAGTACTGGCGGTATGGGAAGTGGCCTCACGGTGAAGAGCTGTACGACCTGACCACCGATCCTCACGAACGCAACAACCTCGCCGCGTCGGCCGCCCACGAACCGCAACTAGCCGAACTTCGCCGCGTGTTGACGGAGAAGCAACAAGTGGCAAGTCGTCGCCGGCTATCGGATTGAAGGTCGCCATCGCAGCTTGACGGTTCATGACGATGGCAGTCGGAAATCCAGATACAATGTTCGGAGGTATGCGGACAAAGACGATTTGGAACGCCCGGTTAGGATGAGCAACAGCACCATGAAACGACGCGATTTCCTCGCTTATTCAGCAGCGGTCGGTTTCGCGACCACCGGCGGCCGTCAGGCCAATGCAAGCGTTGTGCAGCCGTTGGATCGATTCGGCGGGTGGACTGGAAAAGTGTTTGAGGCGACCGGGTTCTTCCGCGTTGAGAAAGACGACCGATGGTGGCTCGTCACACCCGATGGCCATGCTTTTCTGAGTTGGGGAATCAATCACCTACACCCAGATTTGTGGAATCAAACCTACAATCGCGATGCTTGGAAACGAATTCTAGGTTTGGACAGCCTTCAGGGCCCGGGTTTCCAGCTGGCCTTGCGCTCCTGGTTTGAAACGATCTGTGACCGGTTTCGATTCAACACGGTCGGGGTCCATGCAAGCCTCAACATTGTCAATCAGCCGCGACCGGCGATGCCGTACATGCAACCCATCCGGTTCGTCGATGCGCCGCACTGGAGGCCGGAAGTACCCGATAGCAATTTCGCTGATATCTATTCGCCCGAGTTCGCTCAGCATTGTGATCAGTTGGCGCAGCAGTTTGTACTTCCCATGAAGGACGATCCGTATTTGCTCGGATACTCCATGACGGATTGCACGATGTTTACCGAAGAGGACTTGCGCGAGCGTCCGGACGTGATCGGCGGCAGGCGACGAGCATCGCGAATCGGCTGGCCACGACGTCTCCGCAACTTGGGTGCCGAGTCAAGTGGCAAGGAAGCGTATGTCCGGACAATGCGGGAGCTCTATCGTGACGACATCGTTGAATTCAATGCTACCTACGAGACCGAATTCGACTCTTTTGATGCGTTGGCACGCGCGGAGCAGTGGCGTCCTGAAACGCAACTCTCCAACGCCAATGAGACTCGCGACAACATCCAGTTTCTGCAGCGATGTGTGGCCCAGTACTACCAGACGGCACGTGACGCGATTCGACGATACGATCCGAACCATCTATTCGTTGGCGACAAAATCAACGCAAACACGGATTCGCTGGACACGGTGCTCCCCATCACGAGCCAGTACACTGATCTCGTCTTCTATCAAATGTATGGACGCTATGAGGTCCAAAAGCCTGGCCTGGATCGTTGGTCCAAATTGACCGATCAGCCATTCATCAACGGCGACTCTGCGTTCACGATGACTACCGACACAATGCCGCGACCCTACGGTCCCGTTGCCGATACTTTGGACGAACGTGCCGAATGGACTGCCGAGTTTTTCGTCAAAGCATTCGAACGACCTGATTTTGTCGGATGGCATTACTGCGGGTTGATCGACGCCCCCAACCTGGTTCCCAGAAAGAAGAATCGACAGCACTCCGGTCTTCTCGATGGTTATGGCAGATCCTATCCACAGCTCGAGACGGTCCTCCATCACTGCGCAAGTGATCTTTACAACATCGCGACGTCCAGTTGATGGAGAACGTGACGACGATCCGACAGCTGACCATCTCCGACATGGCATTCTCGATGGCAGTGTGTGTCTTCGTATGTGGTGTGGCTCGCGGGATCGATGGCGGTCACGAACTCAAATGATGTTTCCCCGATGGTCCTACCAAAGGCTCAATCCGTGTTTCGACTCTTGACGTCACTCTGTCTTGTCATGATGGCTTCGGTGGCTTGGTCCAGCGATCGCCCTCCCAATGTCCTGGTGATTCTTTCAGACGATCAGGGATGGGGCGACCTCAGCGTGCATGGCAATACAAACCTCCGTACGCCGAACGTTGATTCATTGGCACGTGATGGCGCCCACTTCGAACGTTTTTACGTCTGCCCCGTGTGCGCGCCGACGCGCGCGGAATTCCTGACGGGACGTTATCACCCGCGCGGCGGCGTGACGGGTGTTTCGACCGGCACCGAACGCCTGGATCTTGACGAGAGAACCATCGCGGATGTGTTTCGCGCCAATGGATACGCGACGGGAGCGTTTGGAAAATGGCATAACGGCATGCAGTATCCTTACCACCCCAACGGTCGCGGCTTCGACGAGTTCTATGGATTCTGCTCGGGACACTGGGGACACTATTTCGATGCCTCCCTCGAACAGAATGGTCAGCTCGTTCGCGGCGAAGGTTTCTGCATCGACGACTTTACCAACCATGCGATGGAATTCATCGAAGAGTCGGTGAAGCAAGATCGGCCGTTCTTCGCCTATCTGCCCTACAACACGCCGCACTCGCCCATGCAGGTCCCCGATCGCTACTGGGATAAGTTTTCGGACGCGGAACTGGGACTTCTCCATCGCGAGGCCAATCGCGAAAACACGCAACACACGAAGGCCGCTTTGGCAATGTGTGAAAATATCGATGGGAATGTCGGCCGTCTCTTGCGGAAGCTGGACGAGTTCCAGATTTCAGAACACACCATTGTTATCTATTTTTGTGACAATGGGCCCAACGGCCGACGTTGGAATGGTGATATGAAAGGACGCAAGGGTTCAACGGATGAGGGAGGCGTCCGTTCGCCGGTGCTGATCCGATGGCCAGGGGTGATCTCGGCTGGAAAAACTATTGAACAGAACGGCGCCGCGATCGACCTGCTCCCCACGCTCGCCGATTTGGTGGAAATCGATTTGGACGACGGGAAGCCGTTGGACGGAATCAGTCTCAAGCCACTGCTCACCGCATCGGCAAAGGACTGGAAAGATCGCATGATCTTCTCGCATTGGAAAAACAAGGTGACGGTGAGGACCGAACGCTTCATGCTGGACAGCGAAGGTTCACTCTTTGAACTCGACCAGGACCCTGGGCAGCGGGAGGACAGGTCAAAGCAATACCCCGAGGTCACCAAACGCTTGCGAAATGCGGTTCAGACTTGGCGCGATCAGGTACTACCGGACTCACGTGAGGAGTCGCGTCCGTTCCTCGTTGGGCATCCCGACTACCGATTCACCCAGATCCCGGCTCGCGATGGAAGCTCGAGCGGAAACATCAAGCGGTCCGCCAAACCTCCCAATTGCTCGTATTACACCAACTGGGTTGACGTCAAGGACGCGATCTCGTGGGGCGTCGAGGTTCTGGCGGATGGTGTTTTTGACGTCGAGATTCACTACACATGTCCAGCCGCTGACGTTGGGTCGATGATTGAACTTCGATGCGGCGCCGAAAGCGTCGTGGGACGGATCACGGAAGCGCATGATCCTCCAGCCGTTGGAGCCGACCACGATCGTTTTCCCCGCAAAGAGTCCTATGTGAAAGACTTCAGGCCATTGAAGCTCGGTTCGCTAAAGCTTCGCAAGGGACCCGGTACGCTGACATTGAGTTCACTGGAGATGCCGGGATCTCAGGTCATGGAATTCCGACTGATCATGCTCACTCGGATCGAAGCGACTGGACCTGGACGTAACGACCAGTAACCGGGCTGGATCGCTATGCTGGTCGCATGGAAAACTGAAAATTTGTTGCTGGGAATCAGATTTGACTGCCAAGATCCGATCGACGCGTTCGAATAGGCAACGATGTCGGTGTGTGACCGTTCCACTCCAATGATGAGCCAATTTCCTGAACCCGATCGTTGAACTAGACGGAGTAACCAAACGATATGGATCGACGGTCGCGTTGTCGGATGTTTCGTTGCAGATTCCGCATGGCGTGACGGGACTGTTAGGCCCCAACGGTTCGGGGAAGAGTACTCTGATTAAAGCGCTGCTAGGGCTGGTTACCACGCACTCCGGCCATGGCCAAGTCTTGGAGCACCGATGGCCTGAGAGCTGTCGCGTGATTCGCGATCTGATCGGTTATTTGCCGGAGGACGACTGTTACCTTGCGGGACTCGAAGGAATTGAGTCGATCACACTGATGGCGGAGCTGTCAGGGCTGCAAGGGCGTGAGGCGCTCCGCCGTAGCCACGAATTGCTCGACTTCTGCGGCTTTGGCGAAGAACGCTATCGCCCCGTTGAGTCGTATTCCACGGGCATGCGTCAGAAACTCAAATTTGCGCAGGCGCTCGTTCACGATCCTCCTCTATTGATCCTCGACGAACCGACCACGGGACTCGATCCCGATCAACGGTTGGCGATGCTTCGTCGAATCGGCAACCTTGCCAAGCAGCATGGCAAGTCCATCATCCTGTCAACGCACATTTTGCCGGACGTTCGTACGGTATGTGATCACGTTGTGATTTTAGTTGGTGGCGAGGTACGCGTCGCTGATTCGCTCGAGAGCCTCTCTCGGCCGATTGAACCGACAACGCATGTGTCCGTGGCGGGCGCCTCGGGCGATTTCCAAGCTCGAATTCGGTCTGAGGGTTTGGATGTCAACGTCAATCCGTACAGCGGTCAACTTGCGATTCGAGGTACAGATGAGTCGATGACATCTCGTCTTTGGGCTTGGGCGGCGGAAACAGGTACAGCGATCACCGACTTGGCGCCGGCTCTGAATTCACTGGAGCAAATCTTCATGCATGCCGCCGGCCAAACGGGCCGTGACGGCACCAACGATGTCGGCTCCCCGAACGATTGGACGCCAATGCGACAGACGACGGAATCGGACCATGCCCGTTCATGACTTGGGTTATCGACCGTGGAATCAGCGTCGAGCGGCGCGTTGGGTGCGTCCCCTCGTCGTCGCACGTGGTGGCATGGCATTGGTTTACAAGCGACGCTGGTTGCGATTCATGCTGATGGCGGGTTGGCTGCCAGTGCTGCTACCCGCGATGGGAATCTTTGCGTTTGAATCATCCGCAACCGATCCTGAGTTGCAGCGGGTGATCGTCGGCATTGTCAGTCGCCCCATGGGACAACCCGAGTTGGGTCAACTGATTTTGGACGATCCAGCGGCGGCGCGACACGACGTGTGGTCATCGCTGATACTGGCGTTCTTTCGGTATCCGCAGCTGTTTGCGATGGTTGCGTTGATTGGTTTGATCGCCCCGCTGATGGTCTCCTACGATCTTCGTACGAAAGCGTACTTGATGTATTTCTCCAGACCGCTGACACCGACGGAGTACATCGTGGGGAAGTCGGCGGTCATTTGGGCGCTCTTGGGGCTAATCATCACGGCGCCCGCGCTGCTGCTTTATGTCGTTGGCGTTTTGCTTTCATCCGACTTCTCCGTGATTGGGCATACCTGGGACATTCCGCTTCGGGTAGTGGGTGCTTCGTTCGTCTTACTTGTCCCAACCACTGCCCTGGCGATTGGTTACTCATCACTGACGTCCGAGAGTCGGTATGCGACATTCGCTTGGTTCGCCACATGGGTCATGGGGTTTGTCGCCTACAACCTGTTAACGTTCTCGTCAGTGGCCATGACCCAACAGCGCCGCGGTCGTCGTGGACGTCGTGGTCCGACTGACTGGGAAGCGTTGGGCGTGGATCTTGACCAATGGCGATGGCTATCTCCCTACCACACGTTGGGGAAAGTCGAAGCATGGGTGTTCGGCCTCGATGCCACACCGGCCAGCGTGATCCCATCCATGCTGATCCTGGCGACGATCACGATCGTGGCATTTGTCGTTGTGCGTCGTCGAATCATCGCGAGGTTGAGTGTCTAAGCGATGATTGATTTGAATCACGTCACGAAAATGTATCGTCGTGTCGTCGGCGTTAACGACGTCTGCGTACGGCTAAAGTCTGCCGCCTACGGGCTGATCGGACCCAATGGTTCGGGCAAGACCACGCTGATCAACTTGCTGATCGGCAATCTGCACCCAACTCTGGGCTCCGTTTGTGTTTTGGGGGCCGATCCAACGAGGGATCGACGTGTGCTCCGACGGATCGGTCTCTGTCCCGCATCGGATGTTCTTTATCCGAATGTCTCGGCGCGCGAATGGGTCCGATATCAAGTTCGGTTGCACGGGATCGGCCGCCGCCAAGCCGACTCGATGGCGGACGCAGCGCTGGACGTGGTTGGCATGACCGACTCGATGAATCGGCCGATGGGAACCTATTCGCTCGGGATGCGTCAACGAACCAAAATTGCACAAGCGATCGCCCATCAGCCGGACCTGCTGATCCTGGACGAGCCCTACAACGGGCTTGACCCGGTTGGCCGTAACGAGATGACGCGCGTGCTCAACGATTGGACCCGTGAGGGACGTGGTCTGATTTTCGCGAGCCACGTGCTCCAAGAAATTGAGGCGGTGACATCCTCCTTTCTGCTCATCCATGGCGGCCGATTGCTTGCCTCGGGAACGGCGGCTGAAATCGAGTCCATTCTCGCCGAGACGCCCCAGCAGGTCCGTATCACCGGACCGGACGCACCACGGTTGATCCCGCATTTTGCTGACGCTGAGTGGGTCACTTCGTTGAACCTCGCCTCCAGTCGAAGTGAACTGACACTAACCGTGACCGACGCGGGCGAGCTCTACTCGCGGCTTGCACGGTGGATTCACGACGATGGGCTTGCCATCCACCGGCTGCATTCGTCCGACGGAGACCTTGATGCGATTTTCGGCTCGTTGCTTCGTCATCACCGAGGCGAAATATGATGTCGAAGTGGATGCTCCCGATTGATGTGATGGGTTTTGAGCTGCGTCGGTCGATGACCCTTGGCCGATTGGCAATCTGGGGACTGTTGGTTGCATTTCCGATCGCGATCATGGCGACCACACTGACCATCGCCAAAGCGGCGCTGCGAGAAAACTACAGCCCCAGCGAAATTGTCGAACCATTCGGCATCATGCTGTACTTCTTGGTTCCGGAAGTCACCTGCCTCCTCGGGCTGTTGTTGTGGGCGACACCGGCAATTAGCACGGAGATCGAAGGTCAAACTTGGATCTACATCGTGATGCGCTCCTTCGGGAGACCGGTGGTTCTGATCGGCAAGTATCTCATTGCCGTCGCATGGACGCTCTCGGCCGCGCTCGTTGCCGTTGGAGCATGTTGCGCGCTGCTGGATGTCGACGATTCGTTCCGATTATGGTGGGTACTGTCTTCGCTGGCGATCCTGTCTTGCATCACTCACGCGGCCTTGTTTGTGCTCATTGGTGTTGTGTTCTATCGCCGAACGATGGTTGCCGCGGCGCTGTACACGTTGGTGATTGAGGGGGTCGTTTCATTCATCCCTGCATTGGTGAATCAGTTCACGATCAACTACCGGCTGCGTGGGCTTCTTGCCAATGGAATGGGCTGGGAGGAGGTTCGAAGCGAGGCTGAGATGGTTTTTGGGAGCGAACCGACATCCACGCACCTGGTGATTCTGGCGCTCATCACGATCGGATTCTTAATCGCGGCCATCCTCCGCGTCGAGCGGACGGAGTATCCAACTCAACAAGAAGCTTGACGATCGACGATGGCTGATTCGTCAGGCGCACGCGAGTACAATGACGCCGTTTGACGTGCTGAAATAGTCTACCGCTATACGCCTCTCCGCCGGAAACCTTGCCATGCCATTTATGCGATTGATCTTCGCGATGACGACCCTCTTCATGACTTCCCTGCTGCATGCATCGGACGCCAGCGACACGACCGACGCTGGTTGGGTGATCTTATTTGATGGTTCGTCCATGGATGCTTGGCGAGAGTACAACCGAGACGTCGTAACCGGAGGTTGGAAAGTCGAACAGGGGATGCTGACCGTCTTATCGACAGAGCAGGAAGCGGAGCTGGCTTTGGCAGTCGGAGAGTCGAAGCCCACTAAACGTGAAGCTCGACAGCGTCAGAACTTGATCACCAAAGAAAAGTTTGGGGCATTCGAACTACAGCTCGAGTTCAAGGTCACCCCCGGGGCAAACAGCGGAGTCATGTACCACGTGGTTGAAACCGATGGACCGCCACATACAACCGGCCCCGAGATCCAAATTCAAGACAACTCGGGTGGGCATGATCCGCAAAAATGTGGCTGGCTGTATCAACTCTATGCGGCAAAAACGGATGCCGTGAATCCGACTGGCCAGTGGAACCGACTACAAATCCGTGTCACGCCAGAGAAGTGCGTCCATACTCTCAATGGCGTGAAGTATGTTGAATATGTCAAAGGCAGCGACGACTGGAACGCGAAGGTGGCGGCCAGCAAGTTCGCCAAGTGGGACGGCTTTGGCGAGGCGGATCGGGGACATATTTGCTTGCAGGATCACGGAGACGAAGTCTCGTATCGCAACATTCGAATCCGGCCTTTGGATTGAAACGTGCCACTAGAGCGATTTTTGGGCTATTCGCTGCGTTTTCGCCACGATGCATCGAGTTGCTTCCCGATGAAGTGGGGCATCCGTTTGGCTGTCCTGATATAATTTGTTGGTTCCGATGGCGATTGTCGCGCCATTGACTCATCTAGCCTCCGGGGATCCGTTGCCATGTCCATTCTTTGCTCTCGAGTTCATTGTTCGTTTTCCAAGTCGCGTCTGACCGTGTTGGCGATTGCGGTCGTGATGATGGCGAGCCACGCAATGACCACGGACAACGCCGCAGATGCGGGTTGGGGCTTCTACGGCTATCGTGCCTATCGACCGGTTCTTGCACCACGCGTTGCCTACCGTCCCCGAGTGGTGGTGGCGCCCCCTGTCGCCTATGCACCCCGTGTTGCGTATCGAGCATCTTACCGTGCGGTTGTACCGGCACCCTACTATGCTCCCGCGCCGGTCGTCGCACCTCCGGTCGTAGCGCCGGTCGCCCGGTATGGCTCGTACTACGGCGGCTATGGCGTCAGCGTTAGCCCGTTTGGAGTTAGCGTCGGGTATGATGTCGCGCCGGTCAGCTATTACCATTATTGATGGATGATCGGTGCGGTCGGATAACCATGCGGATGCGCCGGAGTCTTGTTTGACGGGTCACTTGATCGAAGCAACGCCGGAAGCCCCAGTTGTCGTCGTTGGCGGGGGTCCGATTGGAATCGAGACGGCTGTTGCGTTGCAGCGGCGCGGCATTCCGGTAGCTGTCGTCGAGGCAGGCTGCATCGGGAACACAATTTCCTGGTGGGCTCCGCAAACACAGTGGTTTAGCAGCAACGACCGCATCGCTATTGCCGGCGTCCCGCTGCAAACGATCGGCCAAACGAAGGCGACTCGTGAGGAGTATCTGACGTACCTACGCTGCGTTGCGGATCAAATGGATGTTTCGATGCGAACGTTTACACGCGTCGTCGCGGCAACCGAATCCGAATGCGGTTTTCAAGTTCAGGTGGCACGAGGTCCTGCATGGGACTCACCCGTGTTCGGCTCGATTGCCGCGTCTGCGCTTGTACTGGCCATTGGCGGAACTGACCACTCCAATCGTTTGGGTGTCCCTGGCGAAGACCTGCCGCACGTAGACGGCTACCTGCGAGAAGTCCATCGATACCATGGCCGTCGCGTCTTGATCATTGGCGGGCGCAACAGCGCTGTCGAGGCCGTGATCCGGCTGCAACGTGCGGGAGCCGAGGTGACCCTCAGTTATCATCGGACCACACTACCCGATGAGAGTATCAAGTACTGGCTACGACCCGAGATCAACGGTTTGATTCAGAGCGGCCGCATCGCTGCTTACTTTGGAACTCGGGTGACGGAGATCACCGACACCGATGTGGAGCTGGAGACCAGCGGCTCGGACTCACCGGCCAAACGATTTCGACACCACTTCGACGATGTGCTGACTCTGATTGGTTATCGTCAGGATAGCCGGCTTTTTCGTTCACTCGGTGTTCAAACGGAGGGCGATTCAGGTCGGCCGATCTATGATCCGACAACCATGGAAACGGACCGCGCCGGCATCTTCGTCGCAGGAACAGCGATCGGCGGAACGCAGAGTAGCAAGTACCGCGTCTTTCTCGAAAACTGCCACATCCACGCCGATCGTATCGCCGAAACGCTTGCACAGCGGCTACAGAGCTCGACGACGAAATCCAGCGTGGCGGCTCCCAGGTCCGCACAGCAACCCTTGCAGCGACAGATCGAGTTGCAGCCGGAGAGTTGATCGGTTGCGCCCACGACGTCGAGATTGCAGGTGTCGGTGTCGACAAACAACCCATTGACGCATCAAGTCGGCCCCGAGACACTTCAATAGAGATCGGGGCGTGGCTCAGCCTGGTAGAGCGCTACGTTCGGGACGTAGAGGTCGCTAGTTCGAATCTAGTCGCCCCGACTTAAAACGAAAACAGCTCGTCGCATTGATTTGCAGCGAGCTTTTCTTTTTGAGATGTAACGGCTTTCTGCGTTTTCTTGTCGTTCACTGCCAAGTTCAAACCGTTTTCCAAATCACGCAGTCTTTGAGCTACATTTTCCATAAGACGTTGATTCGAGACCATTGAACGAGTTCAAATCCCGTCACCCCTTTCTAGAGATTCAGTCGCGAGGGATTGGCGTCTCCCAATCCGGCAACTTGGATGATGCATGGCGTCGCGTTGCGGGCTGCGTAACTAAAGAGTTCGGATTCACCGCCGCCAATTACGCTCGGACGCAGTCTGCTTCGGCCAATGCATCCGACGTGAGAAACGAATTTTTTGCTGGCGACCTCGGTCTGCGACACCCAAGTAGCTCGGCTTTAGCTCAGCCTGAATGACCAATGGCGGAGATCGCCCTGCTAAAGAGCAAAGCAAGAATTGAGCTTAACTTGCCAAGTTATCGTGTCGACCTGCCGTCGTTGGCCTTGAAGTCCCAGCGTCTGCCATCTTTGGCGTGACCCTCTTTAGGAACGATTTCGATCCAGTCAATTTCTGTTGGTCGCTTTGAGCTGGGTATGAAGATACGCACGTGAATGAGGCGGCCCTTCATGTCGAGCGGGACACTCACTTCCTGCCAGGTCCCACCGACGACGCGGAATGGCTGACGTTGTCCGGATTTGGGGAAAGAGTCCTGCCCCTCAGTTCGCCACTGCACTCGAAATTCTCCTCCCTGTTGTGCCCGGATACGAATCCTGACCTCGGCAGGACCGTCGACTCGCACTTTGGCATTGGCGATCAACGACTGGCTCCCTGTCGGAGCGATCTTCAGCGACTCATCGGCTACCGTTACCGAAGCGGAACGCCCAATCCAACCGAGCATTGACTTGTCACTCACTGGTTTGGACGGTTTCTCTCCAACGCTCGAACCGGGTCGCGATGACTTGAAGCTTGGTGGCATCTTCAAGCCTCCAGGTTGCACACCAATCTTTGATGGATCGAACTTTGCTTGGTCGAAGTTTGGATTGGCAAGCGGGACCACGACATTGGCGTCTGCGATGTAGTCCTCGATCAACTTATCTAGTTCATTGACCTTGTCCGGGAAAGATCCGGCGAGGTTTTCGTTCTCGCCGATATCTTCGCCCAGGTTGTACAGACGGTAATCATGTTTCCCGTTCTCGCCATAGTAGAAGGTGCGGATCAGTTTCCAGTCACCGTAATGTACCGACATCGATGGGGGGAGCCAGTGCGGCGTGGCCCCATGTCCGGGCACGTGCGTGAACATCGGACCGCGATCCATCTCTTCGCCGCGTAGAGCTTTGGCGAAATCTACGCCGTCAATGATGTGGTCCTTCGGCGGCTCGACATTCAACATGCCGAGGATCGTGGGATACAAATCTATCGCCTGAATGCGCACGTCACTGCGTGAACCGAGTTTCGTAGCGCCAGGCCATACGACGACAGCCGGAACACGGACTCCTCCTTCGTGGATCCCACCTTTTCCGCCGCGCAAAGGATGATTGCTGGTGATCGGCGTGATGTAGGTCTCGCCCGAGGACGAGGTCTCTTCGAGGCCACAGTGAATGTTGCCGCCATTGTCGGAGAAGAAGACGATGGCAGTTTCGTCCGCGATGCCTTCTTCATCGAGAGCATCAAGAAGGCTTCCAACGGCGTCATCCAGAGAATGCACCATCGCGGCGTAGGTTGGCGATTGCTGAAGAAGACCAACGCCGGGCTCGTGCGAGGCCAGCATCATACTCCTGACTTCCGGCGTACAGCGATCAGCAACCGTCTCGCCCAGCTTCTTTCTGTAGTAGTCAACTAGCTCTGGTTTTGCCCCAAATGGCGCGTGCACAGAGAACTGCCAATAGTTCATGAAGAACGGCTTGCTTCGATCACGGTTCTTTAACCATGTAACTGCCTCTTTGGCCATTCGATCTTCGATGTGATCACCCGGCTGTCCCTCCTCGAAGTCCGGATTTTCGTAGCCCCACGGCGCGAGGTAACTCGACTTTGGTCCCGGTCCCCACCAGTGCGGCAGATCCGAATCGAAGCCTCGCTCCAGCGGAGAATGTGGCTCCCGCCCCAGATGCCACTTACCAAAGTGCGCCGTTGAGTACCCCGCATCCTTCAAGATCTGACTCAAAAATGACAGCTCGGGATCCAGACGCGTCGAGCTACGAACGTTGGTGCATTTTTGGTGAGGCGGCCCACTCTCACTCACGATCGCTTGAAATCGCTCAGCCTCCAAATGTGCAGCCGGCGCTATCATCCCATGCCGAGCTGGATTCTGTCCGGTCATGATGCTGGCCCGAGTCGGTGAGCAGATCGGACTTGCATAGGCACTGGAAAACGTCATCCCGCGAGCAGCCAGTCGTTCGATGTTTGGCGTTTCATACAGCGATGTCTTTCCGTAGAGCGTCGTATCTGCCCATCCGAGATCATCGGCCAGGATGAGAACGATGTTCTTCGGCGATTCGGCAGCAGCCGTTGCTGTCATTGCGAAAAGCAGAAGCAGGCTAAATCGGTACTTCATGGTGTCGTGCAATTGCGTTGGTAAAAGCCAAACGGGCATTGAAGCTCAGCTACTCTTGGCATCTCCAAAGACGAACGGAGTCGAAAACGCTCCGACCATTGGGACCCCCTTTAAAGGTGGACCTTGGACCCAACTTGTTCTCTTCGTTGATGATGACGACTGCCTTGTGCTTGTACGTCTTGCTGAAATCGTTGACGCCGATGGTGATCTCACCCTTTCTGTATTCGATGACCAAGTCAATCCATTCACCGAGTTTCAGATCCGACATCGGCTCGGAGAACGACGGGCCATCCGGCAACTTGATTCGATGACCGCCAACTTCCAAATGGTTGAAGGGGATCATGTGGTGGCCGATCTGAAGAACGGGTCTACCGGGTGTGATCTTGTTGGTCTCGCCATCGAAATCGTCGGAGTCGATGAGCGTGCCGGTCTTGAAAAACGCTGACTTGAAAGCAGGCGGATTGGCAGCGCATGCGTGAAACACGGTAAGCAGCGTCGCGCACCAAGGCACAAAGCCGCGAAGCATGTTTGAGGATGCGTCGAGACGTCGCATGGTTCTTCTTTCTTAGTGCCTTTGTGTATTCTTTCTCCGCCTTATTGTCGGAGAGGGATCAACCACGGTTTCGAGATAGTCCTTCAGACGAATGTGAAGTTGCCTGGCTTTGTTAGCCTGCTTCGTGGATAGATCTTGCTCTTCGGCGACATCCTCGACGACGTTGAAGAGTCGGGCGGATTGAATCTCACGCTTTGCATTTACCTTGGCCAGCAGTTTCCATTTCCCGGACCGAATCACCGCCATTTCCTGCCGAGGTCGAGAGAAAATCAGTCCATCGATCGGGCGTTTCACCGAATCGGTGTCTGGATCAGAAAACAAAGTGACAAAGCTGCCACCATCAAGCTCTTTGGTGAGTTTGCCTTTCCCACCAGCCAACTCATAAAAGGTCGGTAGAAAGTCGTATCCTGCCACTGGGACTCGGCAGACCGATCCCGCTTTGATGGAAGGGCCTCGAACCATCAACGGTACGCGAATGCCGCCTTCGAGCAGCGAATGCTTGGCCCCAGATAATGGCACATTCGGCGCAGGACTCTTTGGATCACCGCCAGGAACGGTGCCGCGTCCTCCGTTGTCCGTCGTGAACACCACGTAAGTATTGTTCGAGATTCCCAAAGCATCCAAATCATCGAGGATTCGACCAAGACCGCGATCCAGTTCCTCGAGCATGCCAGCCCATCCCTGCGAATAAGCCCGATCAGGCGCGCCCTTCCTCTGATACTTGTCCAGTGAGCTCTGCAACAATTCGGTGCGCAAGTGCACGGCATAGTAACTGACCTGGGCATAGAAAGGCTTGCCTGCTTTCGTTTGCTCGCGAATGAACTCGATCGACCGATCAGTGACGGAGCCAGTACGTTTTGGATCTTCGACGATGTGAGCTGGCTGCATTTTGTCTGCCATACCTCCAGTGACGTTCCCCGTATGCCCGTCACTCACGTCGTAGCCGCACTCTTCGGGTGAAGAAATCATCTTCTCGCCCCACTTCCCGAAGTGGGCACACTGGTATTCAGGATTCGCCTGCTTCAGCGCGCGTGGAAGCGTCATATGGTCAGCCGGCACCCACTTGCTCTCGAATTCCGAGCCCGAGCGAGCCGCACTCGTCCCGCAGAGGATGCTGCGCCGGGTGGGTGTGCAAAGCGGCGCGGGTGAATAGCCACCAGTAAAGCGCATACCTTCTTCCGCGATTCGATCCATTGCCGGAGTGTGTAGGTAGCTAGAGCCAGACTTGGGATTCCCTGGGTCCATTAAGCCCGACCTCTGACTCCAGCCCTGGTCATCCGTCAGAATCAAAATGATGTTCGGTGAATCAGCGCGAAGGGATGCAGTGAAGCCGAACAGGGCGGCCAACAGGCCAGGGAGTTGTTTAATCATCTGAGTCTGCTGCTTCCTTTTTGGATGCAACCTTATGCTTGTGCGTGACGGAGAACTCGAAGATAGCGGGCAGTGAGGCTATGGCTGGCTTGATGTGGTCGCCATCCTTCACCTCGATGTACCTACTGCGGCGACATTTTGATCTGCTCAATCAGCCACTTGGTGAAGCCGAGCTTGGAGTGAGGGTCGGTTTCGGGGCCGCACGGACGCATGCGTCCTGACGCGTGAGGGAACAGGTTCAGGTAGTAGTGCATTCTCGGGTGGTGCTTTGGCAAACCTTCCTTCCAAAACTTGATCAGCCAATCACGTTCTACGAACTCATAGTATTTCTTCTTGTCATCCTTCCAGATAACGGGGCCGTAGTAGAAGATGTATTCCTTTCCCTGCTCGAGCGTCCAATTCACTCCCTGGATAGTCTTTTCCGGATTTCCCCAACCCGTTTCACGCGGCCAGTGGCGGTTGAACTGGTGAGCCTCGTAGGCAATGCCTTCGACCTTGTCCATGATGGGCTGGAACCGTTCGTCGGTTGCGAAAAAGTTTGGGTGCTGCACCATCTGGATCAGGTTGTAGTTGTCGTTCTTGAGAAGCCCCTGCTTGTGGGCGTTCTTGAACATCGCGCGGATGTCGTCAATATCCTTCTCGAAAAGGATACGCGTGTCTTCCTGGAATGGCCCCGGCTTCGCATCGTTGTATCCACGGTGGATGACGAGATCATACTCGCGGCAAATAAGAATGTGATCGACGATGCCGCCTTGGTCTTCCCAGCTCTTTATCTTGCGGACGAGCTGGTTCTTCTTTGGGTCGAGATCATCGAGTTTGGCAGCGGATCCCCAGTAGTGTTCGAAGAACATTCGCTTGGTCTTGAAGTCGCCATCCAGCCAGCCCATTAACGTATCAATATGCTCTGCGACGAAGGGGTAGTTTCCTTTTTGCGCTTCATAAGTCGGCGTGCCTTGCCAGCTTCCACCATGGTTCGCTTTCCAATCGCTCTCAGTGCGGGGTAAGGGACGAAGCCCAACGAGACCGTGCGTTCGGGGTTCCTCCGCGAGTGCTGGAGTAATGAGAAAAGCAAGCAGTAGGCCAAGGAGTGATGTGATCTTTATCCGCTTTAGAAGTAATTGCATGTCTCGTGTTGCTCTTGGTCTTTGGTGGGGCAATGATTGTTCTGGCGAACTCGTTAAGTTCAAATCGTGTAAGGCGCACGTCGCTCGTAGGTGCAGAGTCGATTGGCTTCGGCGTCATTCACGAACCTCTCTGTCTTGGGATCAAACGTGACTTTGCGACCCAACTTCCAACTGATCGCAGCGGCAAAGCACGCCATGTGTCCATAGCGGACCACGCTCGAGTTGCAGACGGGTTGCTCACGCGACTTGACACAGTCCAGGAAGTTGCGGACATGTAGCACCGGATCCGTGCCGCGGATCTGATGATTGGGCATGTCTTCGAGAAGATCTGCCCGGCTCGATTCGATGCCAAGGTGATCGCCAGCTTCCACCCACCCTTCATCGCCGATAAAGCGTACAGGACAGGTGCCCAGTCCCTTGATCCAATCACCCACGCCTTTGCCAGACGAGAGCCGCATCACCAGTTTGACACCACTGGCATAACTGGCGTGAATCAGGCTGTCTGATTTTGCTTCATATTCGATCGGCGTTGTTCCATCAGCACCGGCGGCCCATTGACACAGATCGATCGTGTGCGAGCCCCACTCGGGCAACCGCCATGCGGAATACAGTCCCTTGTGGTTCCGCCAGCGACCTTTGCAGTACGCCTCGTTGTAAGGCAGTCGTGGTGCGGGGCCCAACCATTTGTCCCAATTGACGACTGCAGGATCCGGCTCAGGTTGGGCGGGCAACGGTTCAAGGTAATCCTGCAACTGAAGGATGCCTGCGTGAACTTCTATGAGCTGTCCCAGCTTTCCCTTCCGAGCAAGATCGACTGCAATTCTGAAATTCGGGACACTTCGCCTCTGCGTTCCAGCCTGAAAGACACGTTTGTGTTTTTGGATGTTGTCGTCAAGCTCCCGGCATTCCTGAATGTTCATCGCGCACGGCTTCTCGCAGTAGACATCCTTGCCAGCACGTGCGGCAAGAATGGAAGCCGTCGCATGCCAGCGGTCTCCGGTCGTGATGATGACCGCATCAATGTCCTTGCGTTCCAAGATGTAGGACATGTCGTCGTAGGTAACGCAATCCGTGTTCCCGTAATGCTCGTCAGCCTTGCGTTTGATCGACTCCCGCCGCTCTTTTTGCGGATCGGCAATCGCGACGAACTGACAGTCAGTCTGCTGGAAGAAGCCGTCGAGAACCTTTTGTCCTCGTCTTCCGAACCCGATGCCGCCGAGAACAATTCGGTTGCTGGGAGCGACGCTTCCATCTTTACCGAGCGCACTGGCAGGAATGATGGTGGGCATACCGATGGTGGCAGCGGCAGCAGTCTTGATGAAAGAACGGCGGTTGTTTTGTTGATTCATATTATCATTCATTTCATTTGGCCTCACTTTGCAGTGAGCACGCAGTCGGGATTCTTTATGCCTGGGATCGGGGCGTTCGTCTCATCCTGCCACCGATCGAGTTCCTGACGCAGACTTGCGGCAAGCTCCGGTTTGCTCTGGACGAGATTCTTCTGTTCGCCAGGATCGTCGTTGAGGTTATAGAGCGCGACGGAGTTGTCTTCGTGGAACTCGATAAGTTTCCAGTGGCCACGCCGAAGCGACGTCGAAGGGAAGCCGCGCCACGAATAGGTCTTGCCGCCGGGCACATCGATATTCAACCCCACGCCTTTTAGATACAGCGGATAGTGCCAAAAGATGCTCCGTTCGGCTATTTCCTGGCCCTTCATCAGCGGCGTGATGTCGACGCCATCGATCGGCTGCTCCTTGGGCAACTCCGCACCTGCCAAGGTCGCAAACGTTGGCAGGAAATCAACCGAAGTGATGGGCGTCCTGCATGTCGTGCCCGGCGTGATCGAACCCGTCCACCGCATCGCCATCGGCACACGGACACCCGCCTCGAACAGCGAGCCTTTGCAACCGCGCAGCGGCGCGAGCTGCGACACACTCGAAAGGCCACCATTGTCGCTGGTAAACACAATCAGTGTGTTCTCGGCGATCCCGAGCTCATCGACCTTCGCCATGACGCGGCCGACGGATTGATCGACCGCCTCGATCATCGCTGCATAAATGGGATTGAAGTTTTTACGTTGGTCCTCGGGCAGCTCGGCGAGCTTGTCCTTGTACCGCTGAGTAACGGCCTCGCGAGCGCGGTGCGGTACGTGAACATCCCAGTGGGGCAGGTAGAGGAAGAACCTTCCGTCGCGGTTGTCCTCGATAAACTTAACGGCGCGATCGGTCAGTTGCTCGGCGACATTGACATTGCCGTAAAAACTGCCGCCGGGCCCGCCCTTGCCGTTTGCAGAACTGAGGTCAAAGCCTTGCGTGTCGTTACCCAGATGCCATTTGCCAAACCGAGCCGAGCGGTAACCCGCCGGGCTCAGCAGTTCCGGAATGCAGGTAACGGAAGCGGCGAGCGCGTTCTTGATCGCAAATTGCTTGGCCGCCTGCTCATTCAACGCCTTGTCTTTGCGTTCGCGCGCCGGAACGAGCAGCCGCATGTAGGCGGGATTTCCCTTGGAGCTGCCGCCCGGCGTATAGATTTGGTGCCGGGGCGTGTAGGTGCCGGTCATCAGGCAGGCGCGGGTGGGAGCACAATTGGGGCCGCCGGAGTATGCGGCGGAGAAGCTCATTCCCTGTGCGGCAAACCGGTCTATGTGTGGCGTCTCAAAAAAGTCTGCACCCATGAAGCCAACATCCTGCCAACCTAAGTCGTCGGCCATGATGAAGATGATGTTAGGCCTGTCCATTGCAGCCAGACAATTCTGCCCGACCAGTAGAGTGCCTAGAACAACGAAGAACAGAAAGTAGTTTCTCATGATTTGTTTGTTGCCAAATTCCATCGCGGGTATCAATCCAAGCGTATTGTCTGATTCTCTCGACGATTTGTTAATTTAGTCGAATTGGTAAACCGCTGCGTCAGCGAGGGATTCATTGGTGGTTGTAACGGCATAGATCCCTTGCTGACGCATCGGGTTACCATTCAATCAACAAGTCGTCAAAACGCTGTGACTGTGAAGTGGACGCCAATTTCAGGACCACGGCGCTCGGTCAATAAGAGAGAGCCCGGAGGGCTTCCGGACGGCCGTTTCGGTAGACTTCGGCTGTGGTTTGGCGGCCTAGGGAGCTGTGCTTTCGACGCTGACCGTAGAGGTCGAAGTAGCTTCGGAGCCCTTCGCGAAGATCGGTCACGCTCTGGTATTCCTTGACGTAGATCTCTTCGTCTTTCACAGTTCGCCAGAGACGCTCGATCATCACGTTGTCGATGGCGCGGCCTCGGCCATCCATGCTGATGGTCACGCCTTTCTCACGGAGACATTGGGTGAACTCCCGACTGGTGAACTGCGAACCTTGATCCGTGTTCATGATTTCAGGCGTCGCACGATCCAAGGCTTCTTTCACCGCTTCGATGCAGAAGTCCGCGTCCATGCTGTTGGAAAGCTTCCAAGACAGCACGCGACGACTGAACCAGTCCATCACAGCAACCAAGTGCATGAGGCCGCAAGCCATTGGCACGTACGTAGTATCGCTACGCCACACTTGATTGGGGCGCTCGATGGCGAGACCTAGTAGCAGATAGGGATAGACTCGGTGGCCGGGCGCCGACACGGTCGTTTGGGGCTTGGGAGCGATCGCCGCAACGCCCATTTTTCGCATCCATCGCTGGATTCTCCTGCGATTGACCTTCCAACCCAAGCTGGTGAGATGATCCACCACTTGGCGGCTACCGCGAGCGGGATGTTCCAGGTGTTCCTGGTCAATCAGACGCATCAAC
>JBCDIU010000014.1:0-142487 GCA_038748615.1 Planctomycetota bacterium
GAAGATGACGAGGAGGAGGAAGAACTAACCACTTTTCAGATCGGAATCACCGCAGACGGGACAGTGCCTCGAATAGATGCGGGCGTAGATTTGGAAGTTAGCGTGCCCCCTCTGCTCGACATAAACGACAAGATTTCTTTCAATAGTCAACCCACACCATTTGGTCCTGTGTCACTTGTAAATGCTTCCTTCTCCATTGGTAAAGAAAGCTTAGCCGCACGAGTCTTGAGGCAATTTACGGGCGACCTATTACTGGCATCAGGGGGCGCGAAAGGCAAATTTTCAATCGGATTAGAGGCGACGTCAGGAGGTGTTGACGTTGACGAAGATGATACCTTCGCAGAGGTCAAGCTTCCTGGTGGTTCGTTCGGGGGCGTCAGCTTGAGCGTTTCTGCGGGCGGACTGCCATGTCGAGTCGCAGGATACTTTTCCGGTTTTTCACAGCTCTGTGGTGGAGGTGTTACGGTCGTATTGGGTTTGGGCATCAGTGGAGCGTTCGGAACGGGAGTTTCAATTCAATATCCGCTACCTGACATTGATGGCGATGGTAGACCTGATCCAGCCATCGAATCGGTAAATGGAGAGTTTTCACTTGAGGCCCCTGAATTTATTGAACTCGACCTAGGTAGCTTCTTTCTGGATGGTTTTCTCCGCGAAGTGCCTAGCTTATCGCCAAGCGGAGAGGCTGCGCCGGCTCGAACTACTGAAAGTGAGAATGAATCGTCGGCGTCCGTCACCTCTCCGAGCACAAATTCGCGGGAAGACATTGGGTTTTCAACGATAGACGGCATTGGAGATGACCCTCGTTCCTATTACCGGTTTTACCTGGATGGGGAAGAAACCGAGGTATCCGGGATTACGAACAGCATGGGCGAATTCAACACAGTGTTGCCGCCGTCCACGGGTTTTCGACTCTTCGTTTACACACCCAGCTCAAATCGGTTTCGGATTGAGATCGGAGAAACGTCAGAAAGTGGGTCGCGCACCTCCGTGACAACGACTGCCGAATTTTTTGGCGGCGTGGACTCGGATAACGACGGAATTCCTGATGTGGGCGAGATAACAATTGGAACCTCAGATCAAAACAGGGACACCGACGGCGATGGCATCAGCGACGCCGCCGAGATCGCGCAAGGTCTCGACCCGCTGGGCGGCCGCGGATTTCCTACTGGTGTGATCGCCTCGCTGCCGTTGCTAGGTGAAGCATTGGAGATCACCGTCGTAGGTGGCACTAACGATGCAACGCGGCAGACCGCCTTCCTCGCCACCGGGTCGCACGGCCTAGCAATCGTTGATGCCTCCAAATTCAACAACCCCATCGTACTGGGGCAGCTTGATCTGCCGGGCCAGAACACGGGCGTGGCCGTCGATCCGACGCTCAGTTGGGCAGCCGTCGGTTCCAGTGAGGGCCTGCACTTCGTTGACGTTTCCGATCCCATGATGCCAAGGCTTGAACTCACCGTCGACGGTCGTTTCGGCCAAGTGGAGTGGATCGGTGGCATCGCATATGCTGTTCAAGGCCAAAATATACTGGGTTTTGATCCGCGTTCGGGGGAACGTCTAAGCAGTGAAATCGTTCCAGGCAGTGGTCAAGTGACGATGGCGAGCGAGGGTGGAAAGCTGTACGCATTCAGTTTTGGCTCGAACACGCTATCGGTGCTGGAGCCACGGGGAAGTCAAATCAACGTACTTGGCGAACTCCCGGGTATCGCAATTTCCAATATCGTCAACGTGACGGTGGGTAACGATCTTGTGGTTCTGGGAGGCGCTGGTTCCAGCACCCCAAATGGGCTGGTAACGATTGATGTGTCGAATCCAGCCGACATGCGAATCATCAGTGGACCGGACTTCTTTTTTGATGCTCGCGGGCTGGCACGCAACGGTTCCGGACTTGCGCTGGTTGGATCTGAGATTCCCGGGGTGGGAGTAGGAATCTACGGCATCTCGGATCCCGAAAATACAAATGACTTTCGCCAGCAGATCCCGACATCAGGTCCCGCTCTCTCGGTCGCGATCGCCAGTGGGATCGCGTTTGTTGCGAGCGAACGGTCGGGCCTTCAAGTAATCAACTACCTTCCTTTCGATACCGCCGGGCAGGCGCCTACCGTCGCTCTCGCCCTGAACGTGGACGCGGTGGACATCGGTCCCGACGAGCCGGGAATCCAGGTGCTCGAAGGCTCCACTATCCCAGTCAGTGTAGACTCGACAGATGACGTGCAAGTCCGAAATGTTGAGTTGCTGGTTGACGGTCAGGTCGTCCAAAACGCTGTTTCTTTCCCCTTCAATCTCGCCGCCGTCGCCCCGGTTCTAGGGGATGGCATGGAGAAAGCGGAGTTCACAATCCAGGCCCGTGCAACCGACACCGGCGGTAATACGGCGCTTTCCGACCTGATCACCGTCGATATGCGCCCCGACACCTTCCCGCCAATCATCGATCGATTCGACGTGAACCTGCCGGATGAAGACCCCGAGGTGCCGGGCAGTCAATTGATCGGGAAAGCGAACCTTCGTGTTTTCTTTGCCGCCAGCGACACAGGTAGCCTCAAGACCGTTGAGCTACTGCTCAACGGCGAGGTCATCGCCGTAGAGGATCGACCGGTTGGTGTCATCCAGTTCGCCACAGCCTCCCTGGCCGCCGGCGAAGCATTCCGTGATGTTGAGCTGCGCCTCCGCGCCACCGACCGGGCCGGCAACGCGACGCTCTCCGATCCACTGGCTTACCGTGTCGTACCCGACACCTTCCCGCCCAATATTTCGACGATTAACCTCGCAGACGGTGATGTGAATAGCACTGGCCTGTTTTCGTTCAACCTGGGCTTCTCTGAGCCCATGGACCTAAACACACTCACATCTGCGGTTTTGGTCCTTAACGGGCCGATAGGCTCGATCGAACCCGAAAGCGTTTTGCTCAACGCCAACGGTCGGGGTATGCAGGTGCGCTATCAATTGCCAGTAGAAGGCGCGTTCACACTCACAATCGATGCCCCCGCCTTGACGGACCGCGCAGGCAATCCACTGGGCGACGCCCCGGTTAGCATTGATTTTGATGTCCAAGAGCAGGCTAGCCCGCTGTTCCCGGGGCGTCGCTTCGCATCTGGCGAAGTACCTCGATCCGCGACGACGGGCAACTTCAACAATGACGGCGTGACTGATCTGGTCACCGCCAATGCTGGTAGCGATGACGTGTCGGTGCTGCTGGGCAATGGCGACGGGACTTTCGCGTCACAGCAACGCTTCGCTGCTGGCGCTAGCCCCATGTCCTTGACGACGGGCGACTTCAACGGCGACGGCGTGACCGACGTGGTCACCGCCAATGCTGGCAGTGACGATGTGTCGGTGCTGCTGGGCAACGGTGACGGGACATTCGCGTTACAGCAGCGCTTCGGAGTGGGTGATGAACCTTCATTCGTGACGACAGGCGACTTCAACGGCGACGGAGTGAACGATTTGGTCACCGCCAACCGGAAGAGTGACGATGTTTCGATGCTGCTGGGCAATGGCGACGGGACCTTTGCGTCACAGCAACACTTTCCGGCGGGCGCGGATCCTTTCTCCTTGACCACGGGCGATTTCAATGCTGACGGCCTGATCGATCTGGTCACCGCGAACAGGTTTGGCAACAACGTGTCGGTTTTGCTAGGCAATGGAGACGGGACCTTCGCGTCACAGCAGCAATTTCCCGTGGGCGATGGTCCTCTCTCCGTGACCACGGGCGACTTCAACGCCGACGGCCTGACCGACTTGGTCACCGCCAATGCTCTCAGCGATGATGTGTCGGTGTTGCTAGGCAGTGGCGATGGAACGTTTGCGACACAGCAGCGCTTTGGCGTGGCCAATGGTCCACGCTCCTTAACGACGGGCGACTTCAACACCGACGGCCTGACCGATCTGGTCACCACCAACCCGAACAGTGACGACATATCAGTGTTGCTGGGCAATGGCGACGGGACCTTCGCGTCACAGCAACGCTTTGCTACCGGCAATGCTGCATCCTCCGCGACAACAGGCGACTTCAACGGCGACGGCACGACCGACGTGGTCACCGCCAATGCTGGCAGCGACGACGTATCGGTGCTGCTAGGCAACGAGGACGGAACCTTCGCGTCACAACAGCGCTACACCGCGGGCAACGTTGCATCTTCCGCGGCGATGGGCGACTTCGACGCCGACGGCGTGATAGACCTAGTCGCCACCAACGCCAACAGCGACGACATATCGGTGCTGCTGGGCGATGGCGACGGGACCTTTGCATCGCAGCAACGCTACGACGCGGGCGATGGCCCCGTGTCCGTCAAGACAGGCGACTTCAACGGTGACGGCGTGACCGATCTGGTCACCGCAAACCAGAATAGTGACGACGTTTCGGTGCTGCTGGGCAATGGTGACGGGACCTTTGCGTCACAGCAACGCTTTACTGCAGACGAGGGTCCATTCTCTGTGACGACGGGCGACTTCAACGGTGACGGCGTGACCGACCTAGTCACAGCCAACCTGAACAGTAACGACGTTTCGGTGCTGCTGGGTAGTGGTGACGGGACATTCGCGTCACAGCAACGCTTCGCTGCTGGCGATGGCCCCGTGTCCGTGAAGACAGGCGACGTCAACGGTGACGGCGTGACCGATCTGGTCACCGCTAACCTGAACAGTAACGACGTTTCGGTGCTGCTGGGTAGTGGCGATGGGACCTTTGCATCACAGCAACGCTTTAGCGCGGGCGAGGGTACTTTCTCCGTGACGACGGGCGATTTCAATGCTGACGGCCTGATCGATCTGGTCACCGCGAACAGGTTTGGTAACAACGTGTCGGTTTTGCTAGGCAATGGCGACGGGACCTTCGCGTCACAGCAGCAATTTCCCGTGGGCGATGGTCCTCTCTCCGTGACGACGGGCGACTTCAACGCCGACGGCCTGACCGATCTAATCACCGCGAACAGGTTTGGCGATAACGTGTCGGTTTTGCTAGGCAATGGTGATGGCACCTTCGTGTCAGACCAACGCTTTGGTGTGAGCGATGATCCTGTCTTCGTGACGACGGGCGACATCAACGCCGACGGCTTGACCGATCTGGTCACCGCGAACTTCAGTGACAGCATTTCAGTGCTGTTGAATCAGCCCGGTTAGCTCGGATCGGCAGGTGTCTCCAAATTGCAGGGACAAAAAGGGGACAAAAAGGGCCACCCGAATAACGTTGACTCTGGCCCGTGATCTCTCTGCATCTCCGGTGAAACTTTTGTCTCAGTGGACAACCCCTATGCCTCGCAAACCTCGATATGAAGTTGCCGATCCTGCCGATGTGCAGGTCTTTCACACGATTCAGAGTTGCGTCCGGCGAGCCTTTTTGTGCGGTCGGGACGACTTCACCGGGCAGAGCTTTGAACACCGGCGGCAGTGGATTCGAGAGCGTTTGGAGTTTCTCGCCGGGGTCTTTGGGATTGATTGCCTCACGTACACCGTGTTGAGCAACCATCTGCATTTGGTACTGCGAAGTCGACCTGATGTGGTCGTCCAGTGGAGTGATGAGGAGGTTGCTCGCCGGTGGCTGAGGCTGTTTCCTAAGCGTCGCAAGAAGGATGGCTCACCGGAGGTTCCTTCGAAGCCGGAGGTTGCAGGAATCGTCAATCAACCCGAGGTGCTGGCCGAGCGACGAAAGCGACTTTCCGATGTCAGCTGGTGGATGCGATGCACGGCGGAGAACATCGCCCGTCGCGCCAATCGTGAAGACGAATGCACCGGTCGTTTCTGGGAAGGGCGCTACAAGCTGCAAGTCTTACTCGATGAAGCGAGCTTGTTGGCTTGTTCGGCCTATGTGGATCTCAATCCGGTGCGAGCGGCCATTGCTGATACGCCGGAGGAGAGTGAGTTTACGGGTGCCAAGGACCGTATCGATGATCTGTCGGAGCGCGAGGATCGAAGCCGACCCAGTATGCATCAATGGGAACGTAGTCGCCGGCGGCGCAAGAGCGGGTGGATGAGTCCGATCGAAATCAATGAGAAGGACGACCCGGTGGGAGCCTGCTTGGACGACTCGGGGCGTCGCGCCAGCACAAAGGGTTTTCTTGGTGTGTCGATGTTGCGGTATCTGGAGTTGCTCGATTGGACAGGTCGTCAGCTTTGCCGGGACAAGGTGGGATTGATCCCGGATCATCTTGCATCGATCCTGCCTCGCATCGGTCTGGATGCGAGGGGCTGGTGTGACGTAGTGAAGAAGTTTGGTCGTGTCTTCAAGCGAGCGGCCGGAACACCCGAGAGTTTGGCCGCCGAAGCGATTCGAATCGGCCAGCACTGGCTGTGTGCACGGGACAATCCGCTTGGTCTCCGTCCCGGCTGAATTAGGCAAGACTTCTCGCTGAACGTGAATCAGGGTGATTCGCCGCCGCGCCCCGTCTCGTGCTGCCGGCCCCTGTCCAGCGGGCTGTTTTAGGTCGACGCCGATGGTCCTCCCATGTAAACCTGATGACGTCACGGTCCTCCTGGTCAGGGGAAGGCATGATGCTCACTTTGACGCGCTGTATTGTTCATCTCGACTTGGTTGCCACCACGTCTGGATTCCAGGACTAGCCGATGGGCGTTCGCCTGGTGCCTAATGCGATAACCAGGGCGAACGCCTATCGGCTCCTTGATGGAGCGTTCATTTTCAACTGGTACGAAGCACGAGCCAATCAGGTGTCCATGTCCACCGTTGGTCGGGTTATCCGTTCCTACACTTCGGCCAACTCGATCAGTTTATCGACTCCCCGGCGCAGCGTTTCGTCATCCGCGGCGAAGCTGATCCGAAAGTGTGTGTCGCGGGCGCTGAAGATGTTGCCTGGGATGATGAGCAAACCCTGTTCGATGGCGGACTCGACAAAGGCTGCCCCGCCCTGCCCCGCGTCGACGTGCGGTGCTTTCGGGAACAAGTAAAAGGCGCCGCCGGGCGACGTCAGCTCGTAATGCGGTGATAGCCGTTCGACGACATAGTCTCGCTTGCGGCGATAGTGGTCCACATGGCCATCAATCGAAACGTCCAGTGCCCGCAGCGCGCCCCACTGAGCTGGCTGCGGTGAGCAGACAAAGGAATACTGCTGAATTTTCAGCATCGTCGCGATTATCTCCGGCGGCCCATGAACATATCCGACTCGCCAGCCCGTCATCGCATGCGACTTGCTGAACCCGTCAATGACGATCGTGTCCGGGTTATCGCTGGCGGGTGAACAAAACGGCCCGTCATAGAAAAAACGGCTGTAAATTTCGTCGGACAACATCGCGATGTTGCGATCCGCCGCCAACGCCGCAACCGCGGCCAAATCCTGCAGCGATGCGGTCACGCCAGTTGGATTGGCCGGACTGTTGACCAAGATCATTTTGGTCCTCGGCGTGATCGCCGCGGCGATCTTTTCCGGATCCAGCCGAAAGTCAGGGTACGAGTCCACCATCACCGGAACGCCCCCGCACAATCGCACGAGCGACGGGTACATGACAAAATACGGGTCCAGAAAAATCACTTCGTCGCCGGGATTGACCATCGACAGCATCGATAGCATCAACCCACCTGACGTGCCACTGCTGATGAAGACATCGCGATCTTGGCCCGGATATCGCGATTGCACGTCGGCCAAAATTGATTCTCGTAGCGGCCCGATGCCTTGTGTCGGCGAGTATGCATTCTTACCCGATCGAATCGCCTCGACGGTCGCGTCTTGAATCTCATCGGGAACATCGAAATCAGGCTGACCGATTGACAGGTTGATCGGATCGGTCAATTTCGCCGCCAGGTCAAAAACCCGACGAATGCCGCTGCTATCAAACGACGTGGTTCGGTCGGCAATCCATGGATGCATGACAAAGGACCTGGGCAGTTAGATCAAACGGGGACAAACACGCCGACGCGCCAAACGCGGACGATTGGGGAGAATACTTGCCGACAAGCGCGTTGAATACGCGTCGTCGGGATAGGCGAGCCCTGCCGATCCGTCGATAGTGGGGACCGTCATCATCTACGCTTTGCGATCCCTTTCATTCCTTTTCGTGCATCGCCTTGGCAGATCCTCGTTCCGTCGAACCCGTCGTCCGTTTCTGTGCCGTCATCACCAGGCACGATGACGTGCGGCACTGGGCCATGCAAACCATCGCCGAACGTTGGGGTCCGCCGGCCGAATTGTCGTCGCCAGCCGCGTTCACCGCCGGCGGTTTTTATGAGGATCAAATGGGCGACGCATTGATCAAACAATTCGTCGCGATACAAGAACTGAGCGATCCTGAGGGGTTGGCCGACTGGAAAACCGAGACAAACCAATGGGAAGCCGAAGCCGCCCGTCACTTCCCCAAGGACCATCCTCGGCCCCTGAACTTGGACCCCGGTTATCTGTCTCAAGCCAAACTGGTGCTGGCAACGATCAAAGACCGCGATCACCGGCTGTACCTGCGCAAGGGGATCTTTGCCGAAGTGACGCTGAATTTCATGGGCGGTCGATGGATTCACCATCGGTGGACGTATCCGGATTACCGTGCCGGAGAAGTACTCGAGTTCGCGACGCAGTGCCGACGTCGTTTGCGTCAGCATCTGATCGATTCGGGTGGGTTCCGGACGGCATGATCGAACATCATCGAGGCCCACGAAAACGGATCGGTATCGACATGTGTGTTCGCGGCCACAGTCTTCAGGGACCACCCACGATTCAGCTCACCCGAACGGGGAGACTCACGATGGGTCAGAAATCCGGCCATCACCCTGAACCGGAGACCGTTCCGATGCGTATGGTGCCAGTTCCGAGAAATCGAGATCGATTCGCGGCTGCTCTACCCCTGCTTTTCTCTCCGACTGCTCATGATGATCGCCGGTATCGAATCGAACCTGATGGAATCCATGATGCCGATCGCCCAAGTGGGCAAGTGGTTACCGGTATTCGTGACGCCGATTTGGGTGCTTTCGATTGGTTTGATCGTCGGCGGCGTCGCGGTGGCCCTCGTGTACGGCTTGCTGAGTTTGTTGTCACTGTTGCCCGGCGTCGGGACGCTTGCCGATGAGCCGCGCCGCGGAATCACAGCGTCTCTGATCGTTGGCGGCATCTTCACCGCCATCCTGTGCGCTCTCTACATCCCCCAGAGTGAGCAATACGGTCAGCTGCTGATTTTGCCGCTGATCACGATCGGAATGATCCTGGGATTTGCCCTCATTTATGGAGTCTGGCGGAGGACGCGGTCTGAGCTGCTGTCGATGGTTCAGGAAGGCGTGATTCCCTATGTCCTCGCCACGTTGGGTGTCTTTGCCGTGATCGGGCTTGGTTCAACACCCTTCGTCACCGACACGCAGCGGATTCTAGCCAGCGTCCCGAGCGTGAATCTGGTCGGTGACGGTACGCAGGTTGAGGTTGCGACGATTGCACCCTCGTTGGAGGGAACCGAGTTTCGACCCGCGAAGATCGATTACAACTTTCGCAGTATCTCAGCGGTCACAATCGAAAGTGACAAAAAGGTCTTCATCGCTGACGGCGATGATCCGTCGACCTTCAGCCGTGCTCCGCTGGAACTCAACCCCGGTAGCAGCGAGGCGATCAAGTATCGATACGAGGATCGCGAGCAACCGCCCATTCCGAGCGACCCGACTCGCCTGCACATTTACAACCAGGAAATCGATGACGCGAGAGTCGTCTTCACGTTCAAGAACCTGCCGGCGGTTCCCGAGGCGAGTTCGATTGTGACCGTGGCAGTCATGTTGTTTCTGCTCATTTCGATGCTGCTGGCAATGCGGCAGGCGGCACCTCGCGTCTGGGCGTTGGCATTGTCGACGGCCAAGAACGAGATGGCCCAACCGCTCTACTTGTTGCTACTGGCGATTGGCATCTTTGGCGTGCTCTTGTTTGGGATCTTTCCCTTCAACACGCTCGGGGACGACATTCGATTGTTCAAGGACAGCGGCGTCACGTTGATCATGGTGCTTGGCATGCTGTTGGCGGTTTGGAGTGCCGGGACCAGCGTCAGTGACGAAATCGAAGGTCGCACGGCGTTGACCGTCTTGTCTAAACCGGTCAGTCGCCGGTCGTTCATCGCGGGCAAGTACGCGGGAATCATGCTGTCGGTCTTGGTGTTGTTTGTGATCATTTCGGCCGTCTTATTGGTCGTGCTGAGCTACAAGCCGATTTATGACGCGCGCGAAACCAGCCAGGCCACGCCAGCTTGGCAGGTCGGTCACGAGGAAATCATGACGACGTTGCCCATACTGGGGCTTTACTTCATGGAAACGATGGTGATCGGTGGCATTGCGGTCGCATTGGCGACCAGGCTGCCACTGCTGGCGAACTTCATCACTTGCTTTACGATCTACGTGGTCGGCAATCTGACCAGTCCACTCGTCGCATCCGCCAGCGAGAACACCGAATTGGTGGGATTCGTCGGTAAATTCATCGCTGTGGTGGTTCCGAACCTGAATTCGTTCAATGTGCAGGCGGCGGTGGACGCAGGAAATGCGATCCCCCTGATCTACCTCGCGGCGGCCTTCAACTATCTTGTGGTGTTTGTCGTCGCCATTTGGATGGTGGCGATGCTGCTATTTGAGGATCGTGACTTGGCGTGAGCTCGGCGCAGGTGTAGTCGAATCATCCCATCACCTGCGGAGGCGCTCGCTTTGAACCGATTTTCGTCGCTCCAGCCTGCTCGTCAGGAGCCGGAGGCATCCGCGTCCCCACTCGCCTGGGTTTGGGCGATCTTCGCGGGCCTCATGATTCCGGTGATCATCGTTGTGTTCGGGTTGATTGCGACGTTGCTTGACCGGGGTGGTTTCTCCACCTCCACCATCGCCTTTGGGGCTTACTTGAAGGTCGGGCTACCAGCGGCGTTCTTGAGCCAAGATCCACTGACGCAGCTGGCCGAGTTGGTCGCCCTATCGGTGCTATTGACGGGATGGTTTTGCCTGGCGGTTTGGTTCAACCGGCGCGGCGCCGATCAACGAACGCGCCGCGTCGTTAAGCAACTGCACACACGCGTGTTGCACCAGAGTCTCCGGCGCGCCGAAGTTGAAGGCGCCGCCGCTCAGCGACGGCGAGCCGAATCACTCATCGGCCAGTGGTTGCCCGACCTTGGCCGTGGTCTTTCCCTGTGGTATCGATCTGTTCCCCGGAGCATCTTATTGTTTTTTGGCTGCGTCGCCTTGGCACTTTCGGTCAACCCGTGGTTGGCAGTGTTGGCCGTGTGCAGTGGCGTCGTGATCTGGAAGCTGTACCAGCGTCTGCGAAATCCAGACTGGTTGGAACTTTCTCGCTTCGAGATTCCCCAGATCCGGAAACGTCTCATTTCCACCATTGGCGATGCGCCGATGATGGCACGCCTCCAAGCCGGACAATTGGCCGACCAAACCTTCGATGCCGAACTGCAGGCCCTGGATCGCCGCGTACTAGGCGACGATGCCCGTCGTGGCCGGCTCTGGCCGCTTTTGATGTTTTCCTCGACGGTCGCCATCGCCGTCATCCTGCTGGGCCTGGGCGTCAATTCACTTGGTGACGACGCCGGGATGAACGACAGCGCGATGGAGCCGAGTTTGAGCTTGCCAGCGGCCTTGGTCCTTGGATTGGCGTTGACCGGCTCGGCATTCGCTGCGGCTCGTTTCAACGAACTGGCCACGCAGCTTCGACGCAGCGGTCGAGCTTGCGAAGCCGTCTACCTCTACTTAGAGGGAGGTACTTCATCTCCACCGAGTGAACAACGTGTTGGTTTGGCGGGCTTGCGGGAGTCCGTCGCGATCGACGACGTCACGCTATTGGATGCCGCTGGAAAACCAATCCTGCGAGACTTGAGCCTCTCACTGCAGCCCAAATCGATGGTCGCGATGCTCGGCACGGAGGACGTTTCCACGAGGGCCATGGTGGAACTCTTGATGGGTTTTGGACGACCATCGAGGGGACGTGTCCGCATTGATGGTGTGTCGCTTCTGGATGTGCATCCCAAGGCACTTGCTCGCAATGTGATGTGGGTGGCGCCCGATGGACCGCTCTGGGAAGCCACGCTGACGGAGAATCTGCTGGCCGGAATCGATGGGAATGTCGACAAACGCGACATGGTCGAGGCCCTGGAGCAATTGGGTGTCTATGAAACGATCACACGATTGCCGGATGGCCTGGACACATTTTTGCAGCCAACGGGTGATCAGAGGGACGAGGAATCCAGCCCCTCATCCATGACCGCGTCGGTCGGTGGTGACGGACTGCTCGATAGCGACATGCGATACTGCATCGGTATTGCCCGCGCGATGCTCCATCGTCCGCCGATTGTACTTGCCAAAGAACCACCAGCGCCGACGGGAAACGTTCAGGAAGACCCGTGCCTGGTCGCCCTTGCCCAATTGGCCAAGCAGGGATCTTTGGTCATTGTCTTGCCTCACCGCATCAAGACGCTACGTTCATGTGACCGTGTGGTCCTACTCAACGGACCCAACCTGGCAGGCGAAGGCAATCACGCCGATTTGCTCAACACCAGCGATTTATACCGGCACCTCAATTACTTGTTGTTCAATCCCTACCGGCACCGCGTGTCCAACTGAGATTGCGTCCGCGCTAACGAATGATTCCGTCCGCATCACGGATAGGACCGCGTCGACGAACCATTTCAATCGCTTGAGGAAACCGCGTGTCGCAGCCGGACGAAACTGAAGAGACCACGCAAACGCCGGACAGTGTGCTGTTCACGGCGGTCGGCGTGGAGGCCGGTCTGGGCATCCTGGCAATCGTTTTGGGCGCCATCATCGGACCAGGTGCTCGCGACTTGATCCCGTCGCCCGACGCCAACGGGTTGCCAGCGATCTGGGGTGGGCTCGGGTTGGGTGTTCTCGCGACGATCCCCCTGTTGATCTTCATCGGCTTGGTACGACGAATCGATCATCCAGCGGTTCGAGAACTGGAAGTCCTGGGCGATCACCCGATGATTCGCACGATGCTCCGCCTGGGTCCGATGGAGTTACTGCTGATTAGCCTGTGCGCCGGAGTCGGTGAAGAACTTCTCTTTCGCGGTTGGTTAATGCCGCTGCTGGCGGGAGAGGACGCATCCCTGGTCGCGAGCGATGCCGAGGCGCCTGTCCGCTGGTGGGCCAGTGGCGGTTGGCTCGGTTCGGCGAACTCTCAAGACATCAGCTGGCTGGGTTTCACCTCATGGCTGGGACGCATTGATGCCGTTGGATTGGGAATCGCCTGGATCACCTCGTCAATCTTGTTTGGCATGTTTCATCCCATTTCGAAGCTCTACATCGTGCTGACCGGTGTCATGGGGTTGTACTTCGGCTTGCTCATCATTCTTACCGGCAATCTATTGATTCCCATTACGGCCCATGCGCTTTACGACGCGGTTCAACTCTGGAGCGCCGCCGCTCAGATGAAGGCGGAACCAGACGACACCAACTAGTCGCTACGCAATCCGGTGATCTTGGGCGCGTGGTCAATGCGAATCCACCATCGGTGCGGGCAAGCTGTTCTGTCGCCTCGGTCCTCTCACCGATGCGTTCCGAATCGAGACACATCGTCCGCGATCGATGCAAACCCGCGCAGTCGTGCCCAGTGGAATCGTGACACTGTGATCTCTGAGTGCTCCGGGTCGAACCCAACTCCGAAACCCTTCGATTGGAGAGACCCCTGCGTCTTGACAAATGTTTGGACTGCACGAGGTGCCGGAAACCAACGTCCGTTGACTCGTTCCCAGCAACGATGCACCAAGATGTGTCTTGACAGAATCCTCGATTCTTAATTCGGAGGGAGGATCGATCTCACGATCGTGTCGAAACGATTGATCACCTCGGCGATTCCAAAGTCGTGGGGATGGGCTGTCTCCGGTGCAGTTTTGAGTTAGGCTATCGACCAGCAACCTGGAAACTCATCCTCGAAAGACACTGGAATCGATTCATGGTGGCGAAGACCATTTCGACGGGCATCATGCGACTCGACGACGACACCAATGGAGGTATCCATGGATTCATGGTGCGAATCTGTCGCGGCGGCAAGCACACGCGAGAGTTTTACTCGGATTGGGCGTATGGCGGGAAAAAGGCGGCCAAGACAGCGGCGATTGCGCGACGCGCCGAATTGGAAGAGCAGTTGGGCCCCATTGAGCCGGCCACACGCAACAAACTGACCAGCCGCAACAACACCGGTAAGGTCGGCGTGCACGTGGCCTATTCCAAAGACAATCGATATCCCGGATGCGAGTACTGGTCGTATTGCGCCTCGTGGGTCGAAACTGGAGGACGCCGACGCAAAATCAGCTTTGCTTGGAATAAGTATGGCGAGGAAACCGCCTGGGAATTGGCGTGCAAAGCTCGTGATGGCGAAGAAACCAATCGCGGAAAGCTCTGGAAATCCTACAAGCGAACGAAGCACTATCGTGATCACTGGGATCCTGAGTGGGGTGACCCGGACGCGGCGTAAGTGGGCACGTCCACCCGCTCGGCTCAACTGCGTTACGTTGAGTTAAGAATGCGTCTCCGCCTTGGTGGGATCGTTGAGCAAAGCGAAGGGAGTTCGAACATCAACAGTGCGTTTGGTGACTTTCATGGTCGCCAGCAGTCCTCCGTGTTGATGTCCTTGGCTCGCCATGGGGTGACGACATGCTCGCTCAAGTCCGCGTAGAGCTGATCGATTGTCGTGGCCTTGGTCGGCAGTGCATTGATGACCGCCGGCTGCCCCGGCGTCAGACCACCACCGTCGCGTCCCAGAACCGCGCGATGACCATCGACCGTCGCCATGGCGAGCACATCGGCGGGGTTCAAATCCACTCGTGATTTCAATAAATGCTGTACTTCTCCCCAAAGACTGAGATCCGGATTGCTGGCTCGCGAATCGGTGCCGATCGCGACTCGGACGCCTGCGGCCAGTAGCGCATCGATTGGGTGAGGTGAGTGCTGAAAGTATGCATGCGTTCGTGGGCAAATGACGACACTCAGTTGAGGTTTTTGCGCAATCAGCTCGATTTGCGCTGACGATAAATAGTTCCCATGCACCAGCATAGCCCGAGGCGCTTCGCCCAAGATGGTGATGAGCTGTTCCATGTAATCGCGGCGCGAATGCGGAAACCAAGCCGAATGGTCGATCCCCATGGCACCGAGGCGGTCTGCGAAGGGGCCGCGACCCGTCGCCAATAACTCGAGCTCGGATTCGGACTCGGCCACGTGCATCGCGACCCCGCACCGCCGACGTCTGGATGAATCCACACAACGCTGGACAAGCGCCAGTGGAGTTGAATACGGCGCATGGGGACTCAATCCAGATGCCTCCGGGTAGCTGTCCAAATGTGACTGGGCCGCGTCAAAACGATCCTGGCCTCGCTGGGGCGTCAGTCCCAACACCTCCGCGAACGCCATGACGACCATCGGCGGCTCGAAGGCTTGCGTCGGCTCGACCGGCCAAGGCGTGGTGGCAATTTCTCCGATCACACGCGTTCCGGTCGATACCGCTTCTCGGATGCCGAGGCGAATCGACTCGGCCACCGAGCCCGCACCAGAGCATTCCGACGTTCCAGCGGATCGCCGATGAGAAACCGCTTCGGCAATCCAGTCGGCCAGATCCATGCCTGGTTGTCCGACGGGTTCCCGGCAATCGCTGAATTCCAGGTGCGTGTGCGCGTTGACCAGCGCTGGCATCAAACACACGTCGCCAATGTCGTCGTCGACGAGTTCACCCGAAACGTGGGCCCGAACCTCCTCGACCAATCCACCACGAATCTGAATGATCCCATCTCGAATCGGCGGACCACTGACAGGGAGAATCCAGCGAGCGCGTGTCTTCGTGGCGGTGGTATGATCCGACATGGACGCAACCTTCTTTGACCGAGATCCAATTGCCGTCGCCCGAGACCTTCTCGGATGCGGATTTCGACGCCAGCTGGATGGGCGTTGGACCGGAGGCATCATTGTTGAAACGGAAGCGTATTTGTCGCGAGACGATCCGGCTAGTCACGCCGCCCGAGGTTGCACACCGAGCAATCAGTCCATGTTCGGACCGGCGGGTCGACTGTACGTCTATCCGATTCACGCCAAGTACTGCGTCAACTTCGTGACGCAACGTCGCCACACTGGCGCGGCGGTGTTGATTCGAGCCCTGCAGCCCGTCTGGAATCTCGACGGCATGCGAGACCGTCGCCAGCAATCCGATCCGCGACGATGGACATCCGGTCCCGCCATGATCTGCCAAGTCATGCAGATCGATCGTTCCTACGACGGTCTTGATATTTTATCGAGCCCAAGATGGTCTTTGACCCCTGATCATCGTGTGGCGCCAATCGAAATCACGGCGGGACCCCGAATTGGCGTATCCAAAGGCGTGGAGTTGCCGCTGCGATTTTTCATCGACGGTAATCGCTTCGTCAGCGGCCGAGCAAGCGATCATCGACGACCGCGATGCCAGTCGATTCCGGTCGGACTACACGGTTCCCAGAAATGACATGGTTCGTCAAAGTGGGCGAGAACACGTTCAACTCAACCACGATTCGCCAACATCGTCATACCATGCCCGAAGAGAATGTCCTCGTCATTCCTGAATCAGTGATCAACGCGATTGGAAAAATTGACGGTTTGGAGAGGGATGTCGATCGATTCCTGCAGCCCATTCTGGCCAGCGATCAACTCACCTATCAACCGAGAAGCCAGATGGAGACCGACCCTCGTTTCAAGCAACTGATTCCTTACGTGCTAATGGAGTGGACCGATCACAATAGCGGTGAAGTCAAAGTCTTCACCTACACTCGTGGAGGCGGCGGTGGAGAATCGCGGCTGCACGCTCGGCGCAGCATTGGCGTCGGAGGCCACATTAGCGAGGAAGACGGCGAAGGCGGCGGCGATCCCTACACCGTTGGGATGCGGCGGGAACTCGACGAAGAAGTCGTCATTGAGTCCGCCTACGAGGATCACCGCGAAGGATTGCTTTACGATGACACCAATGATGTGGGACGCGTGCACCTGGGCGTCATCCATCGTTTCGTTCTGGAACAACCAAACGTTCGAAGTAATGAATCCGACCTCGCCGAGGGAGAGTTCGTCTCGATCCATGCGTTGAGAGACGAGATGGAAACGCTGGAGACATGGAGTCAACTTTGCTTGCAAGCGATTTGGGGCGATGGCTGATCAGGGTCGTTTGACGTTTGGCAGTTCCAGGCAGGGTGATTGGATTTGCCGAGCGGGCGTCTTGATCGGCTTTACCGACGCGCGGTCCTGTTCGGATTGCTTTTCAGCCAACGGGTATGTTGGCGGGACTCCAGGATCACGGTCTGCATAGCGGAAGGGGGCCTTAAAACGTAGGTCGCTCTTTCGTCGATCTTCTTCGACACACCCGGCAATCCTCGAATCGCCTCGTTCAGCTCTCGTATGCAAGTCGTCTGGTTCAAAAGGGATTTACGCGTTGACGACCATTGGCCACTGACCAAGGCGGCCTCGGCGGGGCGGTGTTTGTGGCTGTACGTCTACGAGCCCGAACTCATCCAGTCGGAGGAGTTCGATGCCTCCCACTTGCAGTTCATTAATCAATCACTTCAAGAGCTGGATCGCCGATTGCGGGATTGGGGCGGACGCTTGACGTTTCGGGTTGGCAACATGCCGCAAGTGTTGTCGGATTTGCATTCAGGCCATGGGATGGATGCCATCTGGAGTCATGAGGAAACGGGCAACCGGTTAACTTATGACCGCGACTTGCGCGTTGCGGAGTGGGCAAAACGGCATGGTGTCTCCTGGCAACAGATTCCACAGAATGGTGTGGTTCGCCGATTGAGGTCCCGTGATGGCTGGTCCAAGCAACGAGACGAATTCTTGAAGCAACCGCTCGCTCCCGTTCCCGCCGATCTGGTGCCGGTCGAGGGAGTCGACCCGGGTCGCCTTCAGACGGCCGAAGACTTGCGCCTTCCTCCAACCAAGAAGGTTGGACTTCAAATGGGTGGCGAAGAGGCAGCCTCGGAAACACTGCAGTCGTTCCTCGCTCACCGCGGTCAAAACTACAGCGGCGAGATGTCCAGCCCCGTCACCGCGACCGATTCATGTAGTCGACTGAGCACCTATCTGGCTTGGGGCTGTGTGTCCATGAAACGAGTGGTTCATGAACTGACGGATCGGCAAGGCCAATTACTCGAATTGAAACGAGCAGGTGAACCGGTTGGCAGTTGGATAAAGTCACTTCGATCCTTTGAATCACGACTAAGCTGGCATTGCCACTTCATGCAGAAGTTGGAGGACGAGCCGTCGATTGAATTTCGAAACATGAGTCGGGCCTACGATGGGCTTCGCGAAGAAGAATTCGATCAGCGGCGTTTTGAACTTTGGTGCGCCGGACAGACGGGCTATCCGATGGTCGATGCCTGCATGCGGGCGTTGCACCGGCATAGTTGGATCAACTTTCGGATGCGGGCGATGCTGGTTTCGTTTGCTTCCTATCACTTGTGGTTGCATTGGCGACCGACCGCTGTTTATCTGGCCCGCCACTTTTTGGACTTTGAACCCGGCATTCACTTTTCTCAGTTTCAGATGCAGTCAGGAACGACGGGCATCAATACGGTTCGAATCTATTCGCCGATAAAGCAGGTGAAAGATCAAGATCCGCAGGGTCACTTCATACGGCAGTACGTTCCTGAATTAGCGTCGGTACCCGACAAACATCTCGCTGAGCCCCACAAAATGACCTTGGCCGAGCAGTCCAAGGCCGGTTGTTGGATCGGAACCCAATACCCGGCACCCGTCGTCGAACACCTCGTAGCCTACAAGGCGGCTCGCGAGCGGATTTACGCCGTCCGCGGCAAGAACGAGGCCAGGCTGGAGGCCAAGCAAGTCGTCAAGAGACACGGTAGCCGTAAGCGATCAAGATCGCGAACGAATACATCAAAACGTCATTCAAAGAAACCCAACACGTCATGAATCAAGAAAACCACGTCATTATTGGTGGCAGCCACGGCATCGGGCTGGGACTTGCCAAACGTTTGGCCCTCGGCGGAGCGAACGTGATCGTCGTATCACGAACGGAGGGTGAGTTGTTGGGCGTTTCGAGTATTGTCCACGTGCAGGCGGATGTGACAAAAGACGACTTCCCCACGGATGACCTGCCCGATCAAATTCATGGTCTTGCTTATTGTCCCGGGTCGATCAATCTCGGTCCGCTCCGAGGTCTGAAGCCAGAGGTGATGATGGATGACTATCAGCTCAACGTGGTCAGCGCCGTCAAGTGTCTACAAGCCTGCTTGCCAGCAATGAAATCGGCGGGTTCATCGTCTCTGGTGATGTTCAGCACGGTGGCTGTCTCTCAGGGTCTACCGATGCATGCATCCGTCGCCGCCTCGAAAGGTGCTCTGGAAGGTTTGACCCGCTCACTGGCGGCGGAGCTTGCACCGAAAATCCGAGTCAATTGCATTGCCCCTTCGCTGACCGATACGCCCCTGGCGGAACGGCTTTTGTCAAGCGATCAAAAGCGTGCGGCAATGGCCGAGCGTCATCCGCTCAGGCGTGTTGGCACCGTGGACGACATTGCCGCGATGGCCGAATTCCTGCTCACCAGTCGTGCCGGCTGGATTACCGGTCAAGTGATGGCGGTGGACGGCGGAATGTCACGATTGCGAGTTTGACATCGGCGTCGCGTTTGCCTACCGAAGCTCCGATAAGAATGCCTCGGCGACGAGCAAGTGTTGCTGCCGCTTACCGGTCTCCATTTTCTTGACCATGGCGCACATCATCGACCACCGAGGGTTTTTCTCCAGTTCGCCGACGTGATTCCAAATCCATCGCCAATACAGTCCATCCCAGACTTCGCACCAAGCGTCTTTCTTGTAGTGGCTCATCTTTCGGATATAGGACGATCCCGAAAAGTACGGCTTCGTCGTGATCATGCCCCCGTCGGCATGCTGGCTCATCGCGTAGACGTTCGGAACCATCACCCAATCATAACTGTCGACGAATAGCTCCATGAACCAGCGATAGATGTCGTCCGGATGGATCTCGCATAGGAACATGAATCCGCCGAGGACCATCAATCGTTCGATGTGATGGCAATAGCCGGTATCGAGGATTCGCCGAATGGCATCGTCAACGGGTAGCACGCCTGTGGTTCCGTCATAGAAACAATCTGGCATCGATCGATGATGCTGCCAGTGGTTGGTGGTCCGCATCGTGACGCCAAGATCTTCATAAGTGGCGCGCATGAATTCCCGCCAACCAATCACCTGCCGAAGAAACCCTTCCAACGAATTGAGTGGGACGGAATGCTTCTTTGCGTGAGTCAGGGTCGTTCTGACAACCTCGTCAGGTGTCAACAAACCAATGTTCAACGACGGTGTCAGCACACTGTGCCAAAGCCAAGACTCACCCTCGACGATTGCGTCTTCGTAGTCCCCGAAATTTCCCAAACGATCAACGAGGAACTGTTTCAGCCAACGCTTGGCCGATCGGTGTGATGTGGGGTAGTAAAGCCGATCAAGGCTCCCGGGATGCTCCGGAAATCTTGCTTCCACATACGCCACGGCCTCCTCGTCGATCGCATCTCGCCTGATCGACAGCGAATCAGGAATGGTGGACAAGGATCTTTTCGGCACCTTTTTTCGGTTTTCGTGGTCATAGCTCCATTGGCCGCCCAAGGGTTGGTCGCCATCCATCAATAGATTCATTCGCCGACGCTGCCATTTGTAGAAGTCGGCCATGAACCAGCGTTTTTTGCCCGCCCGGTACTGTTGGTTCTGCTCCGATGCGTTGAGGAATCCGGGATTGGGGAGGATTTCCAGATGCAGGTCTAACTCGTCGCACGCTTTCCGCAGGCGTTTCTCAAGAACAAAATCGGTTGGATCGACGCAGCAGACCGAGGTTTCCTTTGGATGCAGCTTAGTCGTTCGCTTGAGTTGGTCAGAAAGCGACGTGCTGCTTGGATCGTACTCGACGTACTGAACATCGTGACCTTGATCGCGTAGATCCGACTCGTACCGACGCATGCTGGCGCGGTGCAACCATAGTTTTTGCTTGTGGAGCTGCGTCGGGTAGCGTCGATCCCCAAAAAAGAGCGAGTCTTCCAGCAGAACCACTTGCGTCGGACGAAGCCGGAGACCTGGGTGCTTTGCAAAAAGCTGATGAGGAAAAATCAACAGGATCATCATGCGATGGATGACTGGTCTCGAACCAATGGGATGGATGCTTCTCTTCAGCGAACGTCGTCGCTGTACCCGTCTATTCTCTTGACGTGGCGAGCCGACGATGGATCGAGCCCGTGAGAGTCGGGCGGCCGACGGTCGTCTTGCCACATCGCTAACCTCCGAGTGTCAATTCGCACGGGCCACTTTTCACACTCTTTCGACAACCGACGGCCAAAAAAATCAGAGAAATGGGTCAGCGTCGAACGAATCGAAAGCCCGAAAAGGTCTGCCGAGGGTGCGGGCGATCCTTTGAGTGGCGCAAGAAGTGGAAGGCTTGCTGGAACGAGATCCGTTACTGCAGTGAGCGATGTCGACGACGGAAACAAATGGCGTCACCACCAGAATCGAATCAGCGGTGATTCGTCCAGATGCCGACCCACCTGAGTCCATGATGAACAGCAATGAAATACTGAAATCATTGCCTCCGGCGTTGTCAGAGAGAACTCGCTGGATCGGCCACCAGAACGCTGATTTCTCGGGCGAGTATGTTCTGTATTGGATGCGAACGGCGATCCGTGCTGAAGAGAATCCGGCATTGGAAACGGCCATTGAATTGGCAAACCATCTGGCACGACCTCTGCTCGTCTACCAAGGTTTGTCCGAGCGTTATCCCTACGCGTCCGACCGGCATCACACGTTTGTATTGCAAGGAGCCCGAGATGTTCAACAAGCGTTGGCGGCGAAGAACATTGCTTATGTGTTGCACTTACAGCGTCCCGGGCATCGCGGACCCCACCTGAGAACACTTGCCGATCAAGCGGCCGTTGTTGTCACGGAGGACATGCCCACTGAGCCGCTACGTCGTTGGACGACAGCGCTGAGGCAAGTGATCACCAGCAACGTCGCGGCGGTCGACACCGCATGCGTTGTACCCATGCAACTGGTGGGTCGGAGCTATGAACGCGCATTTGAGTTTCGCAAAGCCACACACCAGCTCTTCGCAGAACGAGTTTCCGCCGAACCATCGGTTGGTGAACTCCGAAGCGCGATCCCCCCGAAAATCGATCTCCCATTCGAGCCCATCGACTTATCAGGTTGCGACATCGCGACCTTGGTCAGTCAATGCGAGATTGATCACTCCGTCGGCCCTGTCCCACACACCGTTGGTGGCTCGCAAGCAGGGTATCAGCGATGGCAAGACTTTAAAGACCATGGACTGTCCAATTACGACCGCCGCCGCAACAACGCGGTGGTTGATGGCGTCAGCAAGATGTCGCCATACCTCCACTACGGCATGGTGGCCGCGACGAGGATTGCCCGCGAAGCGGCAGCCGTGAAATCCAAGGCGGCCGAGAAGTACTTGGACGAGCTGCTGATTTGGCGTGAACTTGCCTACGCGTTTTGCCGCTATCGCGCCGATCACGGACGCGTCGCAGCACTCCCTCAATGGGCGCTGCAGACGTTGAGCGACCACGAGCGTGACGATCGACCATCGCTGTCTTGGGAAACGATGGCTCGAGGTTGCACTGGGGATCCTCTCTGGGATTCTGCCCAGAGGTCCCTGCTAGTTCATGGAGAGTTACACAACAACGTCCGCATGACATGGGGCAAAGCTGTTTTGAGCTGGACTCCAAACGCGAAGAAGGCACTGGCTCGTTTGATTGATCTGAATCACCGGTATGCGCTGGACGGGCGAGATCCCGCCTCCTACGGTGGAATCTTATGGTGCCTCGGCCAGTTTGATCGTCCTTTTTCTCCGGCGCAGCCGATTTTCGGAACGGTGCGGACTCGATCAACGCGGCACCATGCGAAACGGCTCGATCTGGCCGCCTATCAACGCAAGGTGACCCGACCTTTATGGTCTTGGACTCCCAAGGTCGCCGTTATCGGTGCTGGGATCTCCGGGCTGGTCTGTGCGAGAACGCTCGCCGACCATGGATGCGACGTGAGCGTTTACGAGAAGAGCGGTGAAGTCGGGAGTTTTGATTACGGCGTTCCGTACTTCATTGCCAGCGATGATCGCTTCAAGCGATACGTTCGATCTTGGATCGAAGACCGAATCGTCGAGCCCTGGCATGGTCGCGTCGTGACCATCGACAAATGTAAGGTCAGGGCCGAGAAGACCGGTGACACCCGATATATCGCTGTTCCAGGCGTGAATTCAATCGGCAAGCACCTCGCATCGGACTTGAATGTTCAGCTGAATACCAAGGTCATGCCCCCAATGCGCCAGAAAGAACGATGGCTGCTCGAAAGCGACCAAGGCCACCATCTAGGTGAGTTCGACCTCGTGGTCGTCGCTGTTCCATCCCATCAGGCTGCGGCGATGCTGGTCGAGGCACCTGAACTTTCTGTACAGTGCGGCGCGGTAGAGACCAACCATTGTTGGGCATTGACGATGTCGTTTGAGCAATCGCTTCAGCTTGGCTACGACGTAGCGTTCGTCGATGATTGCGCCGTTGCACGGATCGCTCGCAATGACAGCAAACCTGATCGTGTTGACGGCACTGAAACATGGCGGGTGCATGCAACGCCCGAATGGACTGAAGCACACCTGGATGATCCACCGGAACAAGTGAGTCGGCGATTGCAGGAAGCGTTTTCGATTGCGGTCGATGCATCAACCGCAGATCCTCAACAATCGTCGGTACAGCGATGGCGAAATGCGATTCCGAGCGATCCTTGTCTCGAGCACTGTCTCTTCGATGACCAACGGATGATTGGTGCCTGCGGGGATTGGTGCGGCAGTCGAGGCGTCGAAGGTGCCTTTCTGAGTGGCATGGCGATCTCGGGTCAGATTCTCGGACGACTCAACTCGGCGTCAACGTCCGTGCTGCAAGTAGAGAAGGGTCGTCTGCACGGTTCAGCCAACGTTGAGTGAGTACCCCCGCACGTTCACCGTTGAATCCACGCACATCGATTCCGCCGCTCGTTCTGTCGATGATCAATCGGATGAGGTCTGCCTCAAGATGAGGTCCGCCTCAACGTGGAAAGAAGAAAGTCCTGGCGAAGTCAGCTCAGGACGCGTCCGAAAGCGCGTCTCCCTCGGAAACAACACCATGCAACCGCCGTGAGCGCCGTCGCCAGGCCAGCGGCTGGTTCCGGAATGGCGGAAACGGAGGCAAGCGAACCATTGAACGTGACACCGGGCGAGGAATTCACAAAGCGAAATCCCAGGAAATCCGTTTCGGTGTTGAGCGGAGTGAAGAACAGATCTCTTGACGCACCGCCAGCTAGATCAAACTGTTGGGTTGCTGAGCCGACGGAATTGCTTCCGTTGTTGAACAGCTGGAACATCTGAACGCTCAGTGAAACGGTCTGCCCACCTGTATTCGTCAGTCCTTCGAGTCGAATTGCCGGAACTCCGGAATTGAAAAACTGAAAGCCGTCCAAATCCCAATCGATCGACACGATCCCGGCATCAAACGAGAACTGCAGTAGGCCGCCAGAGACGGAAACCTGACCGCTTTCGCCAAACAGTCCGCGATCCAGTGCAATGTCCGTCCCGCCGCCCAACGACATGATGGAACCGCCCGAGGTTCCAACCGGGAAGTCGGCTCGAGGATCCCCTTGCGCTGCATTCTGAGATCCGTTTGCTGGATCGCTGAAATCATCGATCCGAACCAATGCCGCCTCGACGCTTGTCTCGGCAGCGAGGAGTGATAGCCATAATGCAACGAGTCGAACCAGTTTCATCGTTCTTTCAAAATCTTCCCGACCTGCGAACTCGATCAACGAATCAGTTTCCCAACCGCACCCTCAGAGCCTAATTTCGGTTGGCAGGAGGATCAAGCAATGCTCGCGCCGAGTTGATGAGAGGTTCCACGGTCGAATTCGGTCGTTAGGGGCCATCCGGCTCTGCTCGCGAGAAGGCCGGATGGACCGCCCGTTTTGCCAATCGCACAGGCGGTCAGTTCGAGGCCGTTGGCCAGTGCCACCATGGTTTTGAAATTGCGTTCAGGTTACCGGGACGCGAATTTGGATGTTTCGCCGACCATCGTCGGCGAAGTCTCTGAATCCGCGTTCGCCCAGGAGACGGCCAGGAGAGAATGAGTGGGCTGAACTGGACGTGGAGCGGGATTATTGGTAATCCGCTGTGGATGTCTCGAAATCGATCCAGTTTTCTTCGTCCGATTCATGCTAGGCCGGGCCTCTGACGTGATCATGAACGACTGTACCACCGCTGACCGAGTTTGGTTGCAACTGTCGCAATTGCGGCAGCTGTCGGTTGCTGTGTTGGTGCTGATCCCGTCGTGGACGGCGCCGGTTTGGAGCGCGTCACCGGAACCGGGTTCGATGACCGAATCTCGCCCGATGGGCGATTCAACACCGCTCACGGTGATCCGAACCATTCACGATCTCAACTCACCGGATGAACCCGTTTCGGTTCATTGGGCAGTATTTGATGGCAATCTGGCATTTGATTTGCCTCAATCGGAAGCGAGATTTTGGACGATCCTCGACTTTGACCGCGGCGAGATCGTTTTGCTGGATGGGCAACGCCGTGTGCGCAGCTCCGTTGGCATAGAGTACCTTCAGCAAGCGGTCGCACGCTGGCATGCGGAGGTCACCGATCCGGCGAAGCGACGCCAGTTGGGAATGGATGTTCGGGTCCAGGAGTTGGACGAGCATCGGTGCCAAATCGAATTTGATGCGGCGCATTATCAGATGACGACGCAAGTTCCAGCTCGCCCCGATCATGCGGCGAGGTTCAGTCGGTATGTGGACTGGACATTGCGTCTCAGTATGGTGCGGCCCAGTGGTCTGCCGCCCTTTGCCCGGATGACTTTGAACGATCACTTGGCAGCCGCCGGTCGCGTGGCAACGCAGACGCGGTTGAGCGTGCACCACTCAAACAGTCCCGACGATGTCCTTGTCGCCCAGACAAGGTTTGTCGATGGAATCGATCCTTCGGCTCGTGATCAGGTGCAACAGGTGCGGGCGATGCGAATCACTTACCGGCCGGTGAGTCTGGACGACTTCAATCAGAGCGATCCTTGATGCGGCGATTTCGATGGACGCGTCGTCTGCGGCGTGCCAGTTCCATGATGACGGTGACATTATGTAGCCACGTGCTCGGCAGAGCACTGGGTTGGTTGCGTCTAACATATCGGCGACACATTTTCAATGATCATCGTGATCGAATCATTGAACAGACCGGGCGACGGTACGTCTTTGCCATCTTGCACGCGCACCAGCTCGCGGCCTTGTCGATGAGTGAAGCCGGTTGTGGGACGATGGTGTCGCGATCGCGTGACGGTGACCTTTTGGTTCCATCACTTCGGTCCTGTTCGCTGGTGCCGATTCGCGGTAGCAGTGGGACGGGGCGCAAAGGTGGCGCGACCGCCTTGGTCGAAATGATTCGTCATGTCCGAGCCGGCCACTCGGCGGTCATCGCGGTGGATGGTCCCCGTGGTCCGCGTGGGAAAGTCCAGCCAGGCGCGGCGATGGTCGCTCACAAAGCCGATGTGCCCGTCTTGCCAATCATCCTGATTCCAAACCGACGATGGATCATGGGGAAGACATGGGATCGAATGCAGATCTTGACGCCGTTTTGCAGCGTGCGGGCGCAGTTTGGTGACCCGATTTATCCGACGCCGGAACGATTCGACGATCCCAAGGAGTCCGTGCTGGATATGTCTCGCCGGATCGAGTCGAGCTTGCGTGAGATGGAATCCAGATGGGATCCCACGGAGGCGGATTTCGGCCGTCAGAACGCTCCAGCGTCGCCGAGCCACACGTCGCCGGCTACGGGTCTCAGCAAACCAAGGTTGGGACGGGTAGCCTGATGATCGCCTCGGCGCTGGTGAGTGTCCCTTTGCCGGGGCACGTTTCCCTCGGTGTGGACACCTGGAGGCATGGGTAAGGTCACCGTGATCGCGCCTGTCATCTTGGCGATCCGCGACCGGCCACTAAACTTTGGGTCGCACCTGCGACTTCGACGACGTCCCCTCAACCCGAGATTGAACTGTGGCCGAGCCCGCAACGCATAATTTGGAGATCAACCGCGTCGCGATCCTGTTCGCCGGTGGCCCGGCTCCCGGCGCCAATGCCGTGATCAGTACCGCCGCTTTTTCATTCTTAGAAGAAGGCTCGCAGGTTTTCGGCATCAAGCATGGTTACAGCCGATTGGCCGAGTACACCGCGGCGGGACCATTGAAGGAGGGTGAGGACTACATTCACTTCACGCATGAGACCCTCACCCACTCCCGTAGCAGCCGTGGCATCATGATCGGCACGGCTCGCACGAACCCGGGTAAACACGTCAGCAGCCCGGACCATCTCAAAGATCCGGAGTTGGTGGCGCCGCTACGTCGTGTTTACGAGGGACTTTGTTCTCTCGAAGTGGACGCACTGATTTCGATCGGGGGCGACGATACGCTCAAGACGGCCAACAAGCTGAAGATGTTTCAGGACAACCTGCCGCAGGATGCGCGGCGATTTCCGGTCGTGCACTTGCCTAAGACGATCGACAATGACTACTCGGGGATCGACTTTACCTTTGGGTTTTTTACGGCGGTGGAAACACTCGCTGCCGAGATTCGCAACCTGAATTTTGATGCCGCCGCCGGTCGTGCCTATTTTCTTTGCGAAGCGATGGGGCGATCGGCCGGTTGGTTGGCCTATGGGGCTGCCATCGCGGGCGAAGCGAGTATGGTGCTGAGTGTCGAGGACATTGATGGCGCGTTGGCGGAGCAAGAGGTCATCAACCAGGACACGGGCGAGACGCGGAAAGTCATGAATCTTGACCGTGTTGTCGATCGAATGGTCGACATGATGCTCGCTCGCGAGCGCGAAGGTCGACCCTATGGCACGATCGTGATGGCGGAAGGCATGGCGGAGTACCTACCCTCAAAGTATTTGGAGGGTGTGACGCGGGACGATCACGGGCACATCAACATCTCGTCGATCAACCTCTCGGCCCTGGTATCCAGTCTGTTGGCCGCGCGGTACTCGGAGCGGACGGGTAAGACACGTAAAGTCAACGGTTTGCAGTTGGGCTATGAGTCGCGATGTGCACCGCCGCTGTCCTATGACGTGATGCTCGGTTCGCAACTGGGCGTGGGTGCCTACCGGGCCTTGGTGGAGGAAAAGCTCAATGGCGTCATGGTCTCGGTTTCGGGCCAATTTGATCTCCACTTCGTTCCATTTGAGGAACTGGTTGATCCGCAGACCCTGGTCACCAAAGTACGATTCATCCAGCCGGGCTGCGACTTTCATCGTTTGGCGCGGTTCCTTGAAACGTGTGTGGACAATTGAGTTCGGCCAACGCCCTGCCCATGAATCGGATTGCAATCAAGGATCTTGCCGATGGCGAGTCAATCCAACAGTCGTTCCGCGCCGCGGACAAACAATTGCGAGTCAATCGGCAGGGTGGCAAGTACATTCTGCTCAAGCTGGCCGATCGAACCGGTACGATCGCTGGAATGATGTGGAATGCGGACGAGTCGGTGTTCGATCGTTTTGATCGAGGCGACTACGTCCATTGTGACGGTCGGGTGCAGACTCACAATGGATCGCTCCAGGTGATCGTGACCAGCGTCCAACGCATGGACCCGTCGGAAGTTTCGGTGGCGGACTTCGAGCGATTTGATCCTGTGCAGGGGGAGCGTTTGACAAAGCGTCTGCACGAGTTGGTCGCGGAACTCGACACGGTGCCATTGCGACAGTTGGCGGAGACTTACCTGTCCGACGACCAGTTTGTGCATGCTCTGCAGCGTGCCGCAGCTGCGGTCAACCATCACCACGCCTATCCCGGTGGACTGCTCCGTCACACCGTCGACATGATGGAGTTGGCGCGGCTGATCGGGGAACGCTATGACGAAGTCGATACGGATCTACTGGTCGTCGGGGCGTTCTTGCACGACCTGGGGAAAATCGACGAACTGAGTTCAGGTGGAGAAATCTCATACACCGATCGCGGCCAGTTGGTCGGGCACATCGTCATCGGCATCCAGGAGTTGACGGCACGCATTGAGCAGATGCAATCAAGCACGGGCAATTCGTTCCCGACGCCGTTGAGACATCAACTGGAGCATCTGATTGCCAGTCATCATGGATTGTTGGAGTACGGAAGCCCCAAGATACCCATGACGCTGGAGGCGACGGCGCTGCACCACATTGATAACTTGGATGCGAAGCTGACCTCGTATATCGCCATCATCGAATCGGACGTGGCCGCCGACGGAAACTGGACCAACTACAATCCGTCGATCGGTCGCAAGCTCTGGAAGCGACGTTCGTGAGCTTCAGTCTGCGGGTGCTCGTCCTATGAATTCGCCCGGATCGTCAGCTCGCCCCGCAGTGGTCTTGTTATCAGGTGGGCTTGATAGCGTGACCTGCCTAGCCATTGCGATCGATCAAGGTTTTCTACCACACGCGATTAGCTTTCGTTACGGACAGCGGCATCAGCATGAGTTGAAGCGGGCAACCGAATTAGCCGAGTCCATGCGAGCGGCGTCGCACCGCATTATTGACATTGATTTGGCGCAGTTAGGTGGTTCGGCGCTTGTCGATACCACGATCGCGGTTCCGAAGGCCGATCGCGTTGACGAGATCGGCGACGAGATACCGGTCACCTACGTTCCGGCTCGCAATACGATCTTTCTGTCCTATGCCTTGGCGGTGGCGGAAACGCTTGGCAGCCGTGATGTGTTCATCGGCGTCAATGCACTGGACTATAGCGGCTATCCCGATTGTCGCCCTGAGTTCATTGGCGCATTTGAGACCATGGCACGATTGGCAACGAAGGCGGGGGTGTCCGATGACGGTACGCGGCCGCTGAAGATCCATACCCCACTGATCTCAATGACCAAGGCCGAGATCGTTGGGGCGGGTTTGAAGCTGGCCGTTGATTATTCACGCACCCTGTCGTGCTATGACCCTCAGCCTGGTGTTAACGACGTGACGCCGTGCGGTCATTGTGACTCGTGCTTACTGCGGGCAAAGGGATTTGCCGAGAACGGCATTGCCGATCCCGCGATCTAAGTACCGTGGCTCAATCGAGGTGCGTTTGATCAGTGAAGGGCGTCGCTTCAGCGAAGCAGGAAACCGTTGAGCGTCCAGCCACTATCGGTCGTTTCGACGAAGCTGACCGCATTGCGGAAGTACTTTTCAACCGCGGCAAACTCGGGCCATTTGCTCTGATTCGGTCGATCAAACTCCTCTTCGAACTCGGCTTCGTCGATCGCGCGGCGAACGAGTGTCGACAGGATCGAATCGCTCTGTCGCAGTTCACCCTTGCGAAGCAATTCATATTTCGTCCGCAGTGAATAGCGGAAGCGAACGATCCGCTGGATGGATTGTTCGTTCACGCCCAACCGGCTGAGGTGCCCGATGAGGGTTTGAAACTCCTCGGCATCGACCAGCGGCGCGGTCGGTGCCGCATCCGCCATCCGATTGGCGACTTTCTCCAACAGTTCGAGGTGACTGGCAAAGACGAGATAGGCGGATGTCATTGCCGGTCCCTGCGGGATGGCGGCAATGGACCAGGTATTGAGCAGTGGTTCTTGTTCGTCAGCGACCTCGTCGTCAAAGCCGAAGTCCTGGAAGAACTCCTCGTCCAGTTCACCTCCTTCGCCTCGCTGGACCTTCCAAATCTCGATCCCCGGAACGGATTCGATTTGAAAAACATCGGGCTCGACTTCCATCGCCTTGCGAACGGCGTTGGCGATCGTTTCATAGTCTTTGATGGCGATCGCCAACAGAATGCGGTCGGACTCGACGCTCGACGGCACGGTGGTGTCGGTGAGGATCAAAACATGATCATTCAGATTGGGCAGGACATTGGCCTCCAGATCGATTTGCGGTCCGTCTTCGTCATCACGGATACCGTCAATGCTGGGTCGAAAAATCTCACTGTCCAGTGCGGCGTCGACCAGCGTTTCCGATGCCCAGAATGCGCGTGACAACTTCCAGTTCATTCGCGACACGCTGGCGACGTCGTCGGGAACCCAGCGCGGAATGGCGTTCATGTCCGAATTAGGGAATTGCAGCATCCGGGCGGCCAGACGGTAGCGATCCGGTTCACCCGGGATCGGTGGGGCATGGATGTACCCGCGGTGCAACAAGTCAAACGCATCGGTGCCGACCGCGACGACACCACCGGCGCCTTCAATGGCATCGAAACCCTGCTCTTCCAAGAGGTCGATGATCTTGACCTGATTGCCCCGATCGACCTGGGCCACGTCGCGAATGATGCGTCCAACTTCCAGTGGCTTGGCGAACCACTCAACGACGCTTTCTCGCCACTCGGCAGGCAGCCTTGCTTTATCCTGTTCGAGCTGCTCATAGGAACGGTTCGTGACCAGTTGCCGCAGTTCGGCTTGATCCAACATGCCGTCGCCACCACCGGATTCAATGGCGTCGAGCAAATTGAGAACGATTTCGTCGTAATCGGATGCGATCAACCGTTCTTTGGTTAGTGAGACGACGATCTGTTCGATTTTGAGCTGGCCGGGTTTTGCCTTGGGCGTGTAGACGCGTACGGTTTCGCCGGCGCGTTGGACATCGCGACGGACTGCTTGCTGAGCCGTCATGTCCTGATCAATTCGATCAATCACATCGGCTGCTTTGGCTTCGTTGCCACGGATGTCGGCGACGACAATGAGTGCCGAAGGCCGACGCCGACTCGCGTACGACAGCCATGCGGCAACCAATTCGCCGCTGGCAAGTTCATAGAAGTCTTTTGGACGCACGCCGACGCGTTCATCGATCATCTTCCAAACCGATCCCGCGTTGCCAAAGTTGGCCTCCAACAGGGGTTCCAGTGCGTCATCATCGGCAAGTCCTGATAGCGTCGTTCGATCCCAGGCTTCGCAGAGCGCGGGGATATTGGGGACGCGCACCACTCCCGCGGCGGTGTCCGGCAAGAAGTCGATTGCCGATTGCAGTGACGGCTCTTCTGCCGAGACGATGGTTCGTGACGTCAGTCCGACGCACCAAACCATTGCGACCAAAACGATGGACCAGGCAACGGGGAGTGGACGCGGAGCTACGAGGAGTGTCATTCAGTGATCGCCAAACAAAGTCGGAAGATGGCCGTCCGAGAGGTCATTCATGGCAGCCGGCGTGGAACGAACAACGGTCGCAATCGTGACCGTTGCGACGTTTCCGCCGGGAGATATGGTATCGGACCGGAATTCGATCCGAAATGCCACCGATTCGTTCCCGTCACGCCCGAAAGCCCAGTATGCCGACGCCCGATGCCAGCCAAGAAACGTACCAAAATCCCCTGATCCAGCGGTATGCGTCGACGGAAATGGCAACGCACTGGGGGCCCCATCGCCGGTTTGGAACATGGCGGCGCGTCTGGATCGCATTGGCCGAGGCGGAACAAGAACTTGGGATCGATATAAGCGACGAACAGATTGGCGAGTTGAAAGCATTTCAAGACCAATTGAATTTGGACGTCGCTCAGCAATATGAACGTAAATTGCGCCACGATGTCATGGCGCATGTGCACGCCTATGGAGATCAATGTCCGTCGGCACGAGCAATCATCCACTTGGGCGCGACAAGTTGCTTTGTCACGGATAATGCTGACCTGATCCTGATGCGTGATGCGCTGCGGCTGACGGCCCGACGTCTGGCGGCCGCCATCGATCATCTGGCGACATTTGCCGCGGAGCATCGTGATCTGCCGTGTTTGGCGTTCACCCACTTTCAACCCGCTCAGCCGACCACGGTGGGGAAACGAGCCTGCCTGTGGATCTATGACCTGGTATTGGATTTGGAGGCGATCGAATACCGCCTCGAGACATTGCGACTTCGGAGCGTGAAGGGAACGACGGGCACTCAGGCGAGTTTCCTGGAGCTTTTTGGCGGAGACCACGACAAGGTCCGAACGATGGAACGCCGCGTAGCCGAGAAACTGGACTTTGACGAACTGTACGCGGTGACTGGGCAGACGTACCCGCGAAAGGTCGATGCGCAGTTGCTCGACACGTTGTCGGGGATTGGCCAGAGCCTGCACAAGATCGCGACCGACATTCGGTTACTGGCCGGTCGGAAGGAAGTGGAGGAACCATTCGAATCGACACAGATTGGTAGCTCCGCGATGGCGTACAAACGCAATCCAATGCGGAGCGAGCGCATTTGTGCATTGGCGAGATTTGCGATGAGTTTGCAATCCAGCGCGGCGATGACGGCATCGACCCAGTGGATGGAACGCACGCTCGACGATAGCGCGAATCGCCGACTGGTCATCCCACAGGCATTTCTGGCGGTCGATGCCAGTCTTGTGTTGATGCAGAACGTCGCCGACGGAATGGTCGTCTATCCCGCAACCATCGGCAAGAATCTATCGGCGGAGCTTCCGTTCATGGCGACCGAGAACATTCTCATGCAGGCGGTCACCGCGGGTGGGGACCGTCAGGACCTTCATGAACGCATCCGGGTTCATAGCCAGGCCGCCGCCCAGCAGGTCAAACAGCACGCCGCCGAGAATGATTTGCTCGATCGGCTGAAGGCGGATTCCGACTTCGCCTCAATCGATATCGACGCGGTCACGGATCCGCTTGCTTTCGTCGGCCGTGCTCCCGAGCAAGTCGATGAGTTCATGGCGGAGATCATCGAGCCGATCCGTCGTCGCTACGAGGGCGACGACGGTCTCAGCGTGGAGGTGACGGTTTAGTGCACCGTCTCTGTTGCGAGCCGTCCGGGACGACGTGACGTTTAGAACAGGAAGATCGTGTCGATTCCGAACGTGGTTTGCGAGTCGCCTTCGTCCAAGCCCGCCAGCTCGTCGTCATCGAAGTCCCAGCGGATTTCAGGCCGAGTCAATACGTTGGCACAGGGCTTGTAATTGATCCCCAAAGTCAATGCCAAGATGTCGCTCTCTTGGATGAAGTCGTCGGCGTCGTTATTGGGCGTCCCGTTGTCGTTGAGGAAGACGCCCTCTTGGTTGTAGTACTCAAACCGAGCACCCAGAGCGAGGCAATCACTGAGGGTGTAGATCAAGTACTGATTGAACCCGAACGTTTCGCGAACCGTGGCGCCACTGATTCCGTCTTCGGTCGACAGAAAGTCACTTTGGGCGATGTACTGCAGTCGATCTGTTACCGTGACATCGGTCACGATCGAATGCATGTAGCCCTGTTCGCTCGTCCCGACTTGCGAGTCACCGAAACGTCCGCCCACGGTGGCGTAGATCACCGTGATGTCGTCGCACACGGCCAGTGACGCTCCACCTAGGAATGCGTCCCCATTGTCTTCAAAGCCGCTGTCCCAGCCGAGAACGTAGCCGCCATAGACTTCCAGGTCGTCGCAGATCGAAGCGGTCGCCAACGCACCGGTGTGCGTGAATGGCTCGCTGTTGTACATCGTGTAGGCGTGGCTGTAGAAGAAATTGTCCGGGGCCCCGACGACTTCCCAGCCGATGATCGTGTAGAAGTGTCCGGCCTTGATCGAGATGTCGCCGTAGCCCGCCTCAGCGTAGAGCTGCGGGATTGCGTGGCCGTATTCTCCATTGACAAAATCCGTGTCCCAGTGGCCGTTGCCCACGCCGAAGGCCTGGGTGTCTTGGGCGTCGATGCCGTAGAGGTAATCGATCCGTCCACCGATGTCGAAGCCATCGGTCGTATCGATCGCCTTTTCCGCGTAGACCCACGCTTGGTGAAGGTTGAACTCGTCGGGTCGGCTATTGAAGAGAGGGACCGCATTGGTGTGGTAACCGGTCTGGACCCAGCCGCCAATCGAAAAGCCATTGTATTCACCGAACAGGGAAAACGGCTCGCCGAGGTCACAGTCGAACAGGCACGTCAGCGCACCGCCGGAACCACCGTCGCAGCAGGGGTCGCAGTCACACGCATCTTCGCAAACATAGGTTGAATCACAGCTTTCATCCTGAGAACCTGTCAGGCGATCCAGGAAGCCAACTTGGGCGATGGCATGCGACGACGAGGTCGAGGCCGGGACGGTTGGAGGGCTGTTATTGGAATGGGTTCGATCGGCAGCCGTGGCGGAGGCCATGGTCCCGCCGCTGACCAATCCACCCAACGCCAACCACAAAGCGGCTCGTTTTGACATCATTCCAGGTTTCCTTCCGCTGGCTGAATCGACCCAATCGCCTGATTCGACTCGAAATGCCCATGCAAAGTGGGACACGGTTCGCGGTTCATGGTCGTCCGTAACCATGATGAGGGGGCATCGTCACAAGGATGCCATTGCCTCGGAGCCGCGCTCCGGAATGCCCGACGTATGGGTTCAGGCAATCGTATCGACCCGAACAACCGGCACAGTTGAGACGATCGTCAGTCCAATGAAGGTCTGACGCCAGATTTGTGCGGGGATGTGTGAAGCTGTAACGATTAGCGGATTCTCTGGGCGTCGAAACCTCGACCGGCGAATTCGAATGCCGTTCGTAGCGAACGTCCGAAAACCCAAAAAGCCGCCCGGATCGCTTCCGCGTTCCGGACGGCCCTCTTGGGTTTCACGAAACTTGATGCTTCCTAGAACAGGAAGATCGTGTCCATTCCGAACGAGAACTGGCTGTCGTCGTCGTCCTCGAGGATTCCCGAGGGATCGCCGCTGACCCAATCGTAGCGAAGTTCAGGTCGCATGATCACGTTGGCGTGCGGCTTGTAGTTGATGCCGCTCGTCCAAGCGTAGACGTCGTTGCCAGTGTTGAAGACACCTTCGTCGGCACCGTACCACTCGAAGCGAGTTCCCATCGCCAAGCAGTCGTTGATCGTGTAGATCAAGTACTGGTTGATGCCGAACGTGCTGCGGACGGTCAGGCCGTCTTCGTCTTCGGTTTCGAGCAAGTCACTTTGGAAGATGTACTCGAGGTTGTCGCAAACCATGTAGTCCGCAACGATCGAGTGCATGTATCCGTTCTCAATGCCCGCGTCGCCGTCATCGAATCGTCCGCCCACGGTGGCGTAGATCAGCGACAGGTCATCCGACAGGGTCAAGGAAGCACCGCCCAAGAAGGCGTCGCCGTTGTCCTTGAAGCCGCTGTCCCAACCAGTGACGTATCCGCCGTAGACTTCCAGGTCATCGGAGACCGTGTAGGTTGCCAATGCACCGGTGTGGGTGAAAGGCTCGCTGTTGTACATGGTGTACGCGTGGCTGTAGAAGAAGTTATCGGGAGCACCGACGACTTCCCATCCGATGATGGTGTAGAAGTGACCGGCTTTGACCGACAGGTCACCGTAGCCAGCTTCGACGTAGAGTTGCGGCAAGGCGAAACCGTAGTCGTTGCCGTTGTCCCAGCCGTTGTCCCAGTGATCGTCGTCAATACCGAACACTTGGGTGTCTTGGCTGTCCGTTCCGTACATGATGTCGAATCGGCCACCGATGTCGAATCCGTCGGACGTGTCGAGCGCCTTTTCAGCGTAGACCCAAGCTTGGTGCAGTTGCACTTCTTCGGGGCGGCTGTTGAAAAGCGGCAGGGCAGCACTGTGGTAGCCGATGCTGGCCCATCCACCGATTTCGATGCCGCATGCACAGCCATCGAACAGGCTGTGAGGATCGCCGAGGTCGCAGTCGCCTCCGCAGAGTCCTGGCAGCAAGCATCCGCTGATTCCGCCACCGCAACCGGCTGCTGAATCACATCCAGAGTCGCATCCGGAATCGCAGCACACCGAGTCGCAGCTGGAATCACAGCATTCTGGCTCGCATGCTGAGTCGCAGCAGCTTGTTTCTTCGCAGCCGCAGTCGGGCTCGCAGGCGTCATCACAGCAAGTCACGGGCTCGCAGCCGCATACGGGCTCGCCACAGTCACAGACTGGTTCCGAACATCCGACCAAATTCAATTCACCCGCTGATGCGGTGGTCAGATTGACTGCGTTCGTGCCGCAGGCAACCGCCGCAATCAGGGCTAGTTTGCTAAGCTTCATTGCTTTCTCCGTTGTTCCCCAACAATCCATTGGGTTGTTTCGTGGCACCAAGGTTTTCGATGCGGACGAAATCCACATCGGGTTGTCGCTGAACTTGATCGGACTGACCGACGGCAAAGGCTGCCCCGGATCTTAAATTCGAGCACCAATTCTCTTTTTGGGGTCCTTCCACGCATAAGACAGGGGTCGGTGGGCCTGGGTCGTGATTGCGGGTCAGCGAAACTGGGTGGGTTTCGATCCGAAATACGCCGGTTCATGGTTCCAACCAAGGCGACCAGTCGCTATTCTTCGGAGCCGGTCGACGGCGGACCCTCTTGGGTCACGGGTCGCGCGATCTGCCGCGCCGGGTGTAATGTTCCGTATCTCAAGATGATGAATGGCCCCCTGCGGCGGAGAGTTCCATGGCACGACAATGCGAAGCGTGCGGTAAAAAAGTCCAGATGGGCAACCGAGTCGAAACGCGAGGTAAGGCAAAGTACCTTGGCGGTGTGGGTACGAAGATTACTGGCTGCACTCGGCGGAAGTTCGTCCCCAATCTGCAACGTGTTCACGTGACGACGCCCAATGGCCAAAACAAGTCGATGCGAGTTTGCACGCAGTGCATTCGCAGTGGCGTGGTCCGAAAGACGGTCAAGACGAAGCCGTTCGATGTGCGTGGTGCAAAGTCGTAACCATCGGCTGGGTGCGAGATGAGCGATGTCGACATCGATAAACTGGCCAAGCTGGCTCGGTTGAACCTCACCGACGTGGAGAAGGCCCAGTTCGGGCCCCAGATCGCCGCCATTCTTGACTTCGTCGAACAGTTGGGCGAACTGGACACCGATGGTGTGGAGCCGATGACGAGTGCGTTGGACGTTTCGAACCGGTTTCGAGACGACGTGCCGATGCCCTCGCTGTCTTCCGACGTGGCCACATCCATGGCAGCCCAACGCTCCGATGGGCATTTCATCGTGCCGCCCGTGTTGGGTCCGAAGACCTAGAAAACCGCAGCTTTACAGATCGATCACGGTGTCGCTGGCGGATTCGTCCTGGTGTTTGCGCAACTGCAGCATCGATGCTGAAAAGGCACGCGACTGAAGCCCGATCGCGTCTCGAAGATTCCCTTGGGTCTTGGCCTGTTCCGCCTGCCTCTGCCACTGATCGACGTCATCCCAGTCAAGCATCCAGTTCTTGTGTTCGGCGGTCTGTCGGAGTTCCTCCACCATCCCCCAGACTCGGTCATGCACCTCCAGCGTGGGTGCCGCATCGAACGTTCGATAGGGCGCTTTTCCACGTGCGTGCTCTCGTGCGTTTCCGGAATCGTTGCCGCCGTGCCCACGCTTGCGGCTTGAGTGGGACGATGTGCCCGCCTTGAACCATCCCATTGCCCAGACACCCGCAGCGATGGCGCCCAGAACAAACGCGACGATGGCGGACCCGATGAATCGTCCCTCCCCCATCAACGCGGCGCTGGTAAATCCGATCGCGCCGAGCCAACACACCGCCATCGTCGCCAACAAGGCGCGCGAGCGCATCGTTTCGGATGAAATGGAGGTGGGAGCGGTGCTGCCTGGGGCAGGGTGCGTTAGCTGGTCGCCTTCGATCTCGGCGACGACGACCGTAATGTTGTCTGGTCCGCCGCGCAGATTGGCCAAATCAACCAGCACGTGCACCAGCGCGTCCGGCTCAACGCACCCCATCAGCACCGCTAATTCTTCGTCGGTGACTTCGCCAGTGAGTCCGTCACTGCATAGCAGAAACTGATCACCGGGCCGCAGATCCAGCGGTCCTTCCAGATCGACCAGCACGTCGGCGGCCGGTCCCAACGATCGGGTAATGACGTTCTTGGGGATGGATCGTCCAAGTGGACTATCGCTGTGCACCTGACCGCTCTCGTGCATTTCCCAGACGAGTGAATGATCGAACGTCATTTGGTGCAATGTTTGACCGCGGAGCCGATAAACGCGCGAGTCACCTACATGGGCGATGTACGCGGCGCCCGGCAACAGTGCCAACGTGCTGGCCGTCGTCCCCATGTTGTGAAATTCGGGGTTGCTGCGTCCACGCTGAAAGATTGCTTCGTTGGCGACGTGGACTGCTTCCACGACAGCGTTCTCAGGCGTTTGATGGGTCGCACCGAAGTAGTGTTTGGGGATTTGCTCGCTGGCGATCTGTGATGCCAGCTCGCCGGCAGCGTGAGCCCCCATGCCATCGGCAACGACGAAGAGATGCCCGCGTGTCTCAATTCGATCGGCGGACTTGGAGATCATCACCGAAAAGGCATCTTGGTTGTTCGACCGTCGCATCCCCACATGGGATAGTTCGGCGTATCGAATTCCGGGATGCGGGGTCTCAGACAACCGTATCAAGTCCAAAATCGTGAGCGAAGCAGCGTGAAGCGCCGTGCGATTGTAAATGCCCGGTGCATCGGAACCTAGTAGTGCCGCACGGGATGGACGCCCGGGTTACGATTCCGTCACGAACGAGGTCGCCAGGGAACACGCGTCAAGGAAGTGATCGATCCGCAATGTCTCGTCGACGGTGTGGATCGCCGCTTGCCCGCATCCCAGGGTGACCGCTTCGATGCCGTGTTTGAACAGCCAGTTCGCGTCCAGGCCACCGTCGGCAACCTTGCACTGCGGCTGGTACCCCATTTCCATAAGCGCCGCCTGAGCGGCCTGCACGGACGGGTGTTGATCGGACAGTGCGAAGGCTTCGTAGTCGACATGACTGCTCCACTGGATGCTTCCGCATCGTCCCATCGTGTCGGTCACCTGTTCGCTGGCGGACTGAAACGCTTGACGCATCTCGTTGACGATCCGCGTTCGGAATGTTCCATCATGGCTTCTGGCTTCGGCACGCAACTGGAGGCGCGGCGTGACCACGTTCGTTGCGTCGCCGCCCTGGATGACTCCCACGTTGGATGTGCCGACGCCGCCGTCGCGTTCGACTTTTCCAAGCCACCCGTCCGCGTGTAAACGGGCGATGGCGAGGCTCGCGATGGTGATCGCGCTGACGCCTTTTTCTGGTGCCACCCCCGCATGCGACGCGTGGCCCGTCACGACGATGTCAATGCGCTCGCCTCCGATGGCGCCGTGGCGGATCATCTCCATCGTGCCGCCGTCAAAGTTGAAACCGCGGTCGACGCGGCCGATCTTGTCGACGGAAATATGTCGTGCTCCTTCCAGACCAACCTCTTCTTGGATTAAGAAAACGATCACAACGGGCGGCAATTTGGCGGTCGGATTGGCCGCCTGAAAACGAATTCTCTCCAGGATCGCCGAGGCGATCGCGGCGCACCCGGCCCGGTCGTCACCTCCCAGGCCCCTATCACCGACGGAGCGAACGACTTGGCCGAATTCGGGGTCCTGCTGAACGATGGGTTCACAGCCGACGCAGATCGGAACCGTATCCATGTGTGCCGACAGCATTGTCCGGGGCAGGCCCTCGTCACCCGGCAGCGTCACGATCAGATTGCCAACATTGCCCGGGATTCTCGTTCGTTGATGGGCATCGTCAAAGTCAATCGATGCTGGATCAAGTCCGCCGTCGACGAGCATCTGCACGATGGTCTCGGCAACGAGTTTTTCTTCGCCGCTGCGGCCGGGGACGGCGGTGAGTTTCAAGTAGCGGTCCAGCGCGGCCGCGGTATCAATGGATGGATGGGGCATGAGGCGGATCGGATGAAGATGGGTCGTCCAATTGACTTTGTCGCATGCGTCGACGTTGAGCCTGAGTTTCGGTGATCTCACCGACGCAGCGTGGGCAGCATACACCCGCTTCGTAACCGGGATCGGACGTCATCTCGATGGTGATAGGCCAACCGCATCCATGACACAGTTGGTGATCACCGACGGTAAGTCCATGACCGACGCTGACACGATGATCAAAAACAAAGCACTCGCCTTGCCATCGCGATTGGTCCTCGGGGATGACTTCGAGATACTTCAAGATTCCGCCGCGCAGATGATAGACGTTTTCGAAACCGCATTGCTTCAGGTAAGCGGTGGACTTTTCGCATCGGATCCCGCCCGTGCAAAACATCGCGACATTCCGATGAACACTCGGATCGAGGTGTTGGGAGACGAACTCGGGAAACTCACGAAAGCTTTCCGTCTGAGGGGAGATCGCGCCTTCAAAGGTTCCGATCGCGACCTCGTAGTCATTTCGCGTGTCCACGACCACGACATCTTGTCGCTCGATCAGGTCATTCCATTGTTCCGGTTCGACGTAGGTGCCCACGACACAGTTGGGATCGATCCCCGGAACACCCATGGTCACGATCTCTCGTTTGAGGCGAACCTTGGCTCGCCGAAACGGCAGACGATCGTGCGTTGACCATTTGACCTCCAATTCCGCAAACGGCGTCTTGCCGTCGACATCGCGTTGCCGTAGCTGATCAACGAACAGGTGAAGATGATCCGGTGGACCAGCGATCGTGCCGTTGATTCCTTCTTCGGCAAGTAGTAACGAACCAAGGATTCCGAGTTCGTCCATCGAGTCGCTCAGTGGTCTCCGCAACTCGGCGAACTGAGGTAGCGGTACAAACCGATACAGCGCTGCGACCAGGCATGGGTTGGTCTGAGTCATCGTCGAGCGTAGGCCAGCCAAGCATCGAAATAAGTGGTCGGTGTCATATTCATGGCGGCCAAAAAGGCAGCATCGAATGTTTGCCCGGAACGCAAGCTACCGAGTAATGCTTTGAGGCTCCGCAACCGCGCCGGCGCCATGAGCGATTCGCACACGGCTGCGGCCAGGCGGTCGGCACGCTCCGGCGGTAGCTTTCCGTCCAAGAAGGCTTTGCCGTTTTGGAGACTGCCGATCGCGGTCAGGATCTCCGCTTGCTGAGCCGCGATGGCGGCTCGGTCCCGTACTTCCTGCCGAGCCGCGATGACGTGTCCGATCCCATCGGCAAACCACCGTGGCACATCAGTACCCATCGAAGCGATCGCCAGGCTCGCAACCGGTGCGACCAGACGGCGTTGCAGGTCCTCGGGGTCATCTTGTTCGCTCGCGACGACGGCGACGTAGGTCGACAAGCCGTCGGTGCGCCAGTGAGACTCCCATTCCGACGGAATGCCGCGTTGCTCGACCATGCGGGCAAATTCACTGTAGTCATAGCGCCGCGTCATCACGTACGCGGATGCCAGTCCATTGAAGAGGCCTGTCTGATTGCCGGCGTCGAGCAACTCCGGTGGGAGGAGATGGGATGCCTCGTCAAGCGATGACTCCAACGCGTCAGCGACGTCTTGGAGTGTCGATGGGGTGACATCGCCAAAGACTTGAAAGTGGTCGCCGATGTGCCGATCGATCTGGGTGGCACTGCCTCCGACTAATCGGAGGTGTTCAAGGGCGATGTCAGCCCGACGCTGCGTGATGTCATCTGGCGTCGCATTCTCGATCCACGCGATCCTCGCCATTTCCTTCAGCGGCGTCGGTACACGATGGGGTGCCAACGTTGCCCCCTCATCGATCCACGTCGAGATCAGTTGAATCTGATCGTCGCTCAGCGGTGGGCGTCCACCGGCGGGCATGCGGTTGCCTTCGGTGCCACGAAGTCGCCGTACGATCAGGCTCGTCTCGCCGCTGCCGGGTTGCAATACGCTGCCACTGTCACCTCCCCGCAGCAGCGTTGCCATGGTGTCCATTCTCAAGCCCCCCTGAATCTGCATCGCTTCAATGTGACAGCCGCTGCAGTTGTCGACCAGGATTGGCGCAATGTCCGTGGCAAAATCGACGGTCTCGTTCCCAGTGGGCTTGGCGGCGGACATGCGTGGTGTGTTGTTGGCGGCGGGTGCGACGGTCAGCGAAGTCAGCATCGCCTCGGGTGAGTCACCGTCATACCGAGCCCCTTGGGCCACCCAATTCTTCAAGGTGCTCAGCTGCTCGGGTGAAACACGTCCGCCGCCACGTGGCATGTCGCCGCTCTCAATCGTTTCGATCAGTCGGCTGCCGACGACGTCACCGGCAAAGATCACGACGCCCTCTGGTGGCCCTGTCATGAGCTCCGCGAAGGTGCGCATCCAAAAGCCGCCACGGCCGGACTCAATGTGGCAGCGTCCGCATTTGCTGACCAAAATCGGGGCGACGTCTCGAGTGAAGCTCGGGCCGATATCAAAGATCGGTTTTGAATCGGGGGACATCGGTGACGCCGCGGCAACGGCTTCTGGCTCGCTTCGGGCCTCTGGTCGGGCGGGTTTCCGGAACGGTGGTAGCTGAATGCCTTCTAAGTCCAGCATGGCCCGAGCGTTGGTGATTCGGTCCATCGATGGAATCAGGGCATCGTAGAGGGCCGCCGGGTCTGCCGTCGCGGTCTTGGCTTTCATTGCCACGTCCACCTGACGCATGGCGGCGCGGATGGCGTCGGCGGAGGCGTCGAATTGGCCTCCATGGAAGGCCGCCCCCGCACGACGCACGGTCGCTTCGACGGCGGACACGATGCGCGAGCTTTTCGTGTCGAGCCGCCCGCGCGGCGGGTCGGGTGACGTCTTTGGCGGCTCGGCGGCATGCGATCGGCTGCTCGCGGTCAGCAGGATCGCCAGCACGCACGTCATCGCTCGAGTACGACTTCGCATGGCACACCAAAAGGGAAGGAATGTCGGAAGATCCATCCATTGGATTGTAGACATCGACGACTCATTTTGCAGGATCAACCGAGTTCGTGGGTTTCCGATGACGGTGCATTCAATCTGCTCCATGGGGCCATTCTGCCCCTTGGGATTCTACGGCGAACGTTCTAGACTGCCGCATTGGTCCTGCCCGCGAATGTGCCGAAGACGAAATTCCATGGTCACGATTCAGCCGCCCCCGTCATCCAAAGCCGATTGCGACGTCCCGCCGTCGGAAGGATTAACGTCGGAGCGTATCGTGGTGCTGGACTTTGGCTCACAGTACGCACAGCTGATTGCTCGTCGAGTTCGCGAACAGAACGTCTATTGTCAGATCGTCCGGCATGATCTGACGGCCCAACGAATCGCGGAGTTGAAGCCACGCGGAATCATCTTGTCCGGCGGACCCAGCAGTGTTTATGCCGACGGCGCCCCCAATTGCGATCCCGGACTATTCGAGCTGGGGATACCCGTGTTGGGGATTTGCTATGGCATGCAATTGGCCTGCCAAGCCCTCGGAGGTACCGTCGATCACGCTCCCAGCCGCGAGTTCGGACGTGCCACGTGTGAGTTCGTTGATACCGACTCGATCTTTGCCGGTCTGGAAGTTCACGACGAAGTTTGGATGAGTCACGGCGATCAGGTCTCCGGCATTTCGGATGCGTTCACCGTGATGGCCAAAACAGCGACCTGTCCTTACGCCGCGATCCGGCACAAGCAGCGACCCGTCTTCGGAATGCAGTTTCACCCCGAGGTAACGCACACGCCTTCCGGCGGGCAAATCCTACGGAACTTCGTTATCGATGTTTGCGGTTGCGGTGGGTCGTGGAAACTGGGCGACTTTGCCGACGCGGCGATCGCATCCTTGCGTCGGCGCGTCGGCGACAAACGCGTGATTTGTGGATTGTCCGGTGGCGTTGATTCCGCGGTCGTGGCGGCGCTGTTGGCCAAGGCCATCGGGAGTCAGTTGACGTGCATCTTGGTGGACAACGGATTGCTCCGAAAAAACGAACAGCGGCTCGTGATGCAGGAGTTCACCGATCACTTTCAAACCGACTTGCATGTCGTGGAGGCTGAAGATCGCTTCCTGGCCGACTTGGCGGGCATTGAGGAACCCCAGGAAAAGCGTCGTCGGATCGGCCACGCGTTCATCGAATGTTTCAAAGCAGAAGCGGCCAAGGTCGATGAGGCTCATTTTTTGGCTCAAGGGACGCTCTATCCCGATGTGATTGAGAGCGGCGCCGACCGAGACGGTCCAGCCGCGACGATCAAGTTGCATCACAATGTCGGCGGCTTGCCGGAGGAACTCGGATTCGAGTTGATTGAACCGCTTCGTGATCTATTCAAAGACGAAGTTCGACGCTTGGGTCTGGAATTGGGGTTACCGGAGCAGCTCGTTTGGCGGCACCCATTCCCCGGGCCCGGTCTGGCGGTTCGCTGCCTCGGCGAGGTCACCCGGGAAAAGCTGATCGTGTTACGCGAGGCCGATGCGATTGTCGTCGAGGAGATCGAGAAGGCGGGACTCTACCGCGAGACCAGTCAGGCGTTCGCAGTCCTGTTGCCGGTGCAAAGCGTCGGCGTCATGGGAGATGATCGAACGTACGACAATGCCATTGCGGTTCGCTGCGTCAACACCGACGACTTCATGACGGCCGATTGGAGTCACTTGCCGTATGAGTTGTTGTCGTCGATCAGCACTCGAATCATCAATGAGGTTCAAGGCGTCAATCGAGTCTGTTACGACATCAGCAGCAAACCACCCGCCACGATCGAATGGGAGTAGCACTTGTTCGTGGCGGAAACCATTCTCACCGAACCATCCATTGACTGTTAGAGATATGTCCGGCCAATTCATCTACCAAATCATCGAACTGACCAAGAAACATGGCCAGCGGAAGGTGCTCGAGAACGTCAACTTGGCGTTTTATCCCGGTGCGAAGATCGGCGTGTTGGGACCCAACGGGGCGGGGAAGTCGACGCTGCTGAAGATCATGGCTGGCACGGATACGGAGTTCGAAGGTTCCGCGAGGTTGGGTAAGGGCTATACGGTCGGATACCTCGAGCAGGAGCCGCCGTTGGATCCGAGCAAAACGGTGTTCGAGAACGTGCAGGATGCCGTCGCCGAACGCCAAGCCATTCTGGACCGTTTCAACGAAATCAGCGGCATGCTCGGCGATGTCACGGATGATGACGAAATGCAAAGACTCTGCGACGAAATGGCGGAGCTGCAAGACACCATTGATACGCAGAATTTATGGGAACTGGATCGAACGGTGGAGATGTCCATGGCGGTGATGAATTTGCCGCCTGGCGATGCCGAGATTACGAACCTATCCGGTGGCGAGAAACGTCGTGTGGCGCTCTGCCAACTCCTCATTCGACAGCCCGATCTACTGTTGTTGGACGAGCCGACCAACCACCTCGATGCGGAATCGGTCTCCTGGCTGGAGCAGCACCTCGCCAAGTATCCCGGCACCGTGGTCGCCGTGACGCACGATCGCTACTTCCTCGATAACGTCGCCCAGTGGATTTTGGAGGTCGATCGCGGACGGGGAATTCCGTTTGAAGGAAATTACTCGGCATGGCTCGAGAATCGAGCCAAACGCATGGCATTGGAAGAGCGGCAGCAGAAAGCAAAGGAGAAGTCGCTGGCCCGAGAACTCGAGTGGATTCGGATGAGTCCCAAGGCTCGGCAGGCTAAGTCGAAAGCCCGAATCAAGTCATACGAACAAATGTCGGCGGAGACGTTTGAGGATCGCCCTGATGATCTAGAAATTCAGATTCCAACCGGTAAGCATCTCGGTTCGCTGGTCATTGAGGCTTCGAAAGTCAATAAGGCCTTCGGCGATAAAGTCCTGATGCGTGACATGTCGTTTCGCCTGCCGCCCGGCGGGATCGTTGGCATCATCGGCCCCAACGGCGCTGGGAAGACGACGTTGTTCAAGATGCTCACCGGTCAAGAGCCGGCGGACGCCGGCGAGATCAAGGTCGGAGAGACGGTCGATTTGGGCTACGTCGATCAGTCCCGCGATAAACTCGATCCCAACAAGACGATTTATCAAGAGATCAGCGGCGGTCATGACACGTTTGAAATGGGTGGCCGAGTCATGCACGCCCGCTCGTACGTATCACGATTCAATTTCAAGGGTCCCGACCAGGAAAAGAAGGTCGGTATCCTTTCCGGTGGTGAACGAAATCGCGTTCATTTGGCAAGTCTGCTGCGAAAAGGGTGCAACGTCTTGTTGCTCGACGAGCCGACCAATGATTTGGACGTCGACACACTTCGAGCGCTCGAAGAAGCCATTGCCAACTTTGCGGGATGTGTGGTCGTAACCAGTCACGACCGCTGGTTCCTCGATCGTTTGGCCACCCACATCTTGGCGTTTGAAGGTGATGGCAAAGTGGTTTGGTGCGAAGGCAACTTCGATACCTATGAACGGAATCGGCGAGAACGCATGGGCGAAGATCTCGATGACGATTCACCCAAGTCGCGTTACAAGAGCATTCACGCAGGCTGATTGATTCCGTCTTTGGAATCGACCGGGTCGGACGCGACGATACCTCCGTTTTATCTCATTCCCTCCTTTCTATTTCATTCATCTCAAAGGCAATCGACACGATGACGATTTTGCGCGTGGGCACCAACGAAAAATATTCCTCCGGTTGGGACTCGGCCTTCAGTCGAGGCGGTACCGCCAAAGCAAAGCCGACCAAGAAGAAAGCAACGAAGAAGACGGCCAAGAAGAAAGTCGCGAAGAAGAGTGTGAAGAAAAGCGCGGTGAAGAAGACGGCCGTGAAGAAGTCGGCGGTCAAGAAGGTTGCCAAGCGAACGGCAAAGAAAGGCACTCAAAAGCCAGCCAAGAAGCCCGCGAAGAAACCAGCGAAGAAGTCTGCCAAGAAGCCCGCCAAAAAGTCGAAACGTTGATGATCTCGGGTGGTTCATCGTCGAATCGTTCGCTTGAACGTCAGGCGTGCTGGTCGGATCCGGTCGCCGACGCCCTCTTTGGCAGATGCAAGCGTTTTGATCTCCTTCATCCGACGCTGCGATGCCGCTGATGCCATCTGATGAATCATCGAACGATCGACGCGGCCGTCACGATGCATCGGTTGGCCGAAAGCCAGCAATGGATCCCACCGAGACGCCGATCGATCCAGTGGATCCTCAGGCCGTCGCCGCGATCCTTGGGCCATCCAACAACGGTGCGGAGTATCTGAGGCAGGTCGTCGGCTACCTGAATTTTTCGTCGGCGCCGGCCACGTCGGCGTTACTGCGTGCATGGAATCGCATTCACGACGAAGCCTCTGGCGGCGACGTGTTGGCCGGGCCTCCACCGTTCTTGATCATTCGCCATTGGGTCGAAGAGACCATTGACGAATTGGAGGGAACGTCATCGGCATTTTCCAACGTGGCGCGCGCCAGGGCGATCGTTCGCTTGATGTGGTCGGGATTGCTGCCCGCCTACTTGGATTTTCACCGCGATCTCCTCTTCCACCAGGAACCGGAGTTCCTCTTCAACGGATTTTTTCTCGCACGCTGTGCCGAAACGATCGTGGAGACGATCGGCGAAGATGCCCCATCGGATCAGGACGCATCCCAGCCGCAATTGATCGAACAGATCATCGGCAAGCTGAATGATTACGTCGGTTATCGTCCGGTGTCGGTACTGGAAAATCGAACTTGCCAGCCGTACCCCAATGAGTTTGTGCGTCCGATCCCCATGGCGGTTCCGGATGCGGCGGATCCCGATGACTTGGCTTCGGGTGTCAGTGAAGGACCCTACAAGGAGATCATTGCGCGAGCGCTGTCCGCAATTCGTTCGGCGCCTCCCGACATTTTGCAAGCCGCGTCGATGGATCCCAGCCAGATTCGAGAGTTGTGTTTGGATCCTCGGGCCTACGACTTTGATCATCCGGTCAATCGACGACCGAACTATCACTTCGGAGGTTGGGACGAGCGGTCGATTGATTTGGATGGCCGTTATGAACGATTCCTTGTCCGTAGCGTGACCTTGGATTCGTTGCTTCGTCGGGTCCGAGAGACGTCGGATGTGTCCAAGGATGAGTTGCTGGATGAGGCGGCGTCGGTACTCGCGGGGACCATGCTGATGGCGTCGGGTATTTCGGGTTGGGGACCCGGGGCCTACTCCAGTGACGTGACGCTTCGATCGTTGATGGGACCGATCGCGCAATATCGAGATCAATTCTATCGATGGAAGATCTCCCAAACGCAGGGCGATCACGGTAAACGATTGCTTGCCGAATCCGAGACTCGGCATCAGCCCTTCGGGGCGGCGCGGCAACACCTCAACGCGGCCCTCGCCAGTCGACGGGCGATCCAATTGCAACACGTTCAGTTGGCTCGGTTGTACGCTCGAATCGGCTACCCGGAACAGGCGACCAAGCAGGCCGATGTGGTTTCGGCTACATCAGCGCGGTTGATGTGCCGCATTGATTGCGGAATGACGCTGGGACTGCGAGCCTTGAGAGCCGGCAACATCGCGGATGCGCGGTCGATTCCGTCGAAGACATTTGATTTGGTGCGTCGCGCCATTCACTGTGGCGCCCTGATGGATCCTTGGGACATTCTCGGATTTGCGGGGAATTTCAGTCTTTATCCCGGCATCGAGAACACGATCCATGACACACGGGTGGATGAACTCCTGTACGTCGTCGAGAGTTTGTTCGGTTACACCGCTCGGGTATGGAGCGAGGCGGCCGCGCGAGATGATGAAGCCATCTACGACGAGATGGACCGACAGTACCGAACCATTGCTCAGTGGTGGCAACAGTTCGCCGCGCATACGGTGGATTCCATCGAGGCGGCTGACCCTTGGGACTCCTACGAATCCGCTCGGTTGGTTTCCCAAGCCTTGAGACTTTGGCATCGCGGTGGGGCCCGCCGCGGTGACATCGCATTCTGGGCGCCACATGCGGAACTCTTTGATTCGCCAAGGGCATACATGTTGGTCATCACGGCGCTGCTGGAACGCAAGGATTTCGTTCCGGCGCAAGCGCTGCTGATCCACTGGCTCGGTCAGGCCGATCGCGTCGGGCTGCGGAGCGGTGCCAGTTCCCTGCCCCGCCTGGCAGAGCGATGGCTCGTTCAGTTGCGACAACATCATCGTGACGATGCTGGCGAACTCTGGCCGCGGATCAACAAGTTCTTTGATTATCTCGAGGCGAATGCCGAATCGTACTGGTCAGCGCCCCAATTTGTCGTGGGTGATCGTCAGGTCCTGGGTCGATCCGATGAAGACCTCGAAGTCGAGTTGGCGCATGCCAATGACGACCTCCAAGACGAGCCCGAAGGCCTCTTCGACGCCGCGTACGAAGGGATGACCTATCGTGATACGACCGACGATGGACATGACGGTGCGGTTTTTGATGGCGGCGGTGCCGATGCTGATAGCGCTGACGAGCTTGAGGCGGAGGTAAAACGACTTGCCAGCCATCTCGATTTCTTGCAATCGTTGGCGCGAATGTGGTCGGTGGCGGCCGATGTGATCCGAACCAACCCCGGAATCTCCCAAGGCGGTGGTGGAGTCTCGGAGCGTTGTCAGCCGATTGTAGCGTTGTCGTCCTGGGCTCGGCGAGCGATCCAAAACCGGATCGGTTTGCTGAAGTTGCTTGGCCAGGTGCGTGCATACGCCATCACACCGGCGGGTACCGACAAAGATTCCATGCGGGAGTATGATCGCCGCCGCGTGCTGCGTGACAGTCTGATGGAGCGAGTCATCGCGACGGCGGTGGAGATGGCCAACGCGCGTCGCTTGATCGCCAGCTCGCTGGCCGCGATCGACGCGGACGTGGATCGCGATTTAGGTGAGGACTTCGCGGAAGATGACGCGGGCGCCATTGAGCTGTTCGCCGCATTGATGGCCGATGATCCGGATCGTGCACGCGAACATTTTCCCGGGCTCATCGATGTGCTGTTGAAACGGAACCTTCTCTACATCCCGCTGTCTCGCGGCGGAGACCCGGTCAAGATCTACGTTGCTCGGCTGCGCGAGCGCGTCCTGCGTCATCTTCTTCACTGGTTGCCCCGGCGAGGGTTGGTGGCTGAGACGTGCCGTTTGATCGAGACGGCGCGGTTGATGGAACAGCGCAACCCAATCGGCATTGGCGCGGTCACCGAATTCGACGGACTTTACAAGGCGGGATTTCGTTCACTCGTCAGTTCGATTGCCGAGGCGGTCCTACATGAGACCGCCCCGCCCTACCCCGACGTCGATTCGAAACGCTCTTCCGATCAGGACGATCATGAATGCGGGCTCAGTCTCACCGATCAAGATGCGGTGGCGGAGGTGTTGATCCCGCACCTGGAGAAGTTGACCGAAACCATGCTAGGTAGCTGGCTGGCTCACAGCCAGACGCTACGACTGTCGCCACTGGAGTCCGTCAGCGATGGCGAGAAATGGAAACAGTTGGTCGAGTTCATTCAGACCTACGGCGACCCGTTGTTCACACAGAGTTTCCTGCATCTGAGCAATATTCGTGCGGTGTTGCATCAAGGCGTCGAAGATTGGCTTCGACGAGCGATCGAGGAAGGCGATGAGTTGCTCGACGATACGGCGCTCGTGCGGGACCTGGACCTCCAACGAATCCCACTGCCCGAGGCAGCTCGCTGGATCACACTCGTGTTCGAGTCGCTGCTGGATCATCATGCTGAGTACCAGGATTACAACAGCACAACGACACAGAGCGATCGTGGGGAGATGATCTACACGTTTTTGGACTTTCTGCGGCTGCGAACGCGTTACGAACGTGTCGCGTGGAACCTGCGACCGATCATGTGGACGCACCAGGTCCTAGTGCGAATGGGGCTTCAGCAGGCGGCCGCCGCGTGGCGCCGAAGTCTGCAGGAACGCATCGCGGCGGAGGCCGAGTTGTACGTCTCGAAGTTACGCGAGTTGCAAAAACGTTATTCGATGCGGATGCCCACGGTCGCCGACCGCATTGAAGAACGGTTCGTTCAACCCATGACGATTGACCGGATGAGGGCGTTCGTCGCTCCCGCCATGTCGGATGCCGAGGCGGGTCGCGAGAGCGTGGCCTTTGAGAGTTTGCATGCGGAAGCTGATCGGCTGACGCAGTCCCCCGTTGGCGTCGGACTCGACTTGCCGGCTTGGCTGGAGGCCCTCGAGGAGGAGGTGGAGAAGGTTGGCAAGCGAAACATGGTTAGTGAAATCGACCCGCAGGATCTCATGACCGTGGGGGTCACGCCGCTATCGCTGGATGAACTGAAAACGCAACTCGTTCTGGCGCAGACGCAAGGTCGCCGCCTGCCTCATTTTCGCGGTAAATCCTAACGCGGCCGAGAGTCACTTGGCGGATTCCAGAATGGCTCTCATGTGAGCCACTTTCGCTGAGCGTTGGCCGGCGAGATTCGTCTGCTCACCGGGGTCATCGGCGAGATTGTAAAGCTGGGACGTCGGGCCATCGATGGCCGGTTTGACGACGTTTGGCTTTGAAAACCCACCCGATCCGAGTCGATCAATCCACTTCCAATCTTGATCCCGCACGACAAAATAGCCGCGCCCGGATTGCATCACCCAGCGGGTTCGGGGTTCGGAGTGTTCATACGGATGCTGCAGTAGGGTCGGGAGAAAACTGATGCTGTCGGGGCCGGCTCCAGGAGGCAGCGGCACGCCCGTCAAATCGGCAAACGTCGCCAACAAGTCCGTGAAGCAAAGCAGCTGATCACTTTGCGTGCCGGGTGCGATATGACCGGGCCACCGAACGATCATCGGCATTCGGTGCCCCGCTTCCCAAGCGTCCGCTTTCATGCCCCGTAGCTCACCGGCGCTGTCGTGGCCGTATTTGGCAACATCTTCGTCGTACCAGACGGGGCCATTGTCACTGGTGAACACCACCAGCGATTCATCGTCGATTCGGTGGTCCGCCAGTCGATCCACGATCCTGCTAAAGACCGCGTCCACCATCACCACGAAGTCCCCGTACAGGGCGACATCGCTGGCCTTTTCATAGATTTCCGACGGCAACCAGGGTGTGTGGGGCGCCGGCAAGGCGACGTAGAGGAAAAGTGGCTGCTGCGGTCGCTCATGAACATGTCGATCAATCGCTCCGATGGCCTCATCAGAGAATGTCGGTAAGACATCCGCCAGATCGAGTTCAGGTGAAATCCCACCGGCTCGCCAGAACGCACCTTGGATCGGCGACCAGCCCTCGGATGAATTGGCGTCGATGTGATCCGTCGGCGGATCGACGGCACGATCGTTGCGAATATAGAAATACGGTGGGATATCCGTCGATGCACGAATGCCGAAGAACTCGTCGAAGCCCACATCGACCGGACCGCCGGGCAGCGGCGCGTCATAGCCATTTTCCTCAAATCCGAGATGCCATTTGCCCACCATCGCCGTGTGATAACCGGCGGTGCGAAGGTGCGAAGCCAGGGTGACCTGCTCTGGCCGGATCAGCGCGTTGGTGCGCCACCGGTTGACATCGACGCGGTAGGGATACTGCCCGGTCATGAGCCCATACCGTGACATGTGACACAGTGGTCCCGGTGCATGCGCGTCCGTCAGCCGCATCGATTCCTGGGCAAACGCTGCCAAAGCGGGTGTTTCAATGCGGGATTGCTCATTGAATGAGCTCAAATCGCCGTAACCAAGATCATCGACCAGGATGACGACGATATTCGGACGCGATGGCGAGCGGTTCTTCGCGAGCGCCTCCGCGGTGAGCACCGAGGCACAGGACATCGCCAACGCGGCCAAGAGTGTCGCGCGGAAATGCCGGAGGGACGATGGACGAAATCGATTCATGAGTGGGGCGGCGATGTACAGAGCGAAGGGATGAAGGCCGGATTGGGCCCCGAAAATGCTGTGGCAACGACTGCGAAGCATTGTAGCCGGATCGACCTCGGCAACACGCTTCGGTTGAGATTGGCCGAATTCGTGACGAGCGATATACTTCCCGCCGATGAGTTTCTGGGCGAACGGCCTGCCACCCGGTACTCCTTCCACGACTCGGTATTCCTTTCAACTGGTCACCCGAATGTCCACCACGATTGACGCGCCTGAAACGAGTGACAACATCATTCAGTCGACGCTGCAAGATTTGCCGCTGGAATTGGCGCGGCATCTAACGATTACTCTCGGCCATGATCCGACCGATGCACAAAAGAAGTATGTCTACCGCGCACTGGCCATCGCGGTACGCGACCGATTGGTGGGCCCGTGGCAAAACACCTGGAAGGAGATGCAGCGGAGTGATGATCGCAAGGTTTACTACCTATCCCTCGAATTTTTGATTGGGCGTTCGCTCACCAACGCGGTCCAGAATCTCAATCTGGATGGTGATGTTTGTGATGCACTGTCGCAATATGGAAGTGTCTTGGAGGACGTGGCTGAGCAAGAACTCGATGCCGGCTTGGGAAACGGTGGTTTGGGACGACTGGCGGCCTGTTTTCTCGATAGCTGTGCTAATTTGAAGTTGCCCGTGGTCGGTTACGGGATCAGGTATGAGTATGGCATGTTCCACCAGCACATCGAGGGTGGCCGGCAGGTCGAGGATCCCGATCACTGGCTCAAAGATGGGAATCCCTGGGAAATCGAACGAGCCGAGGACTCGCGTCGAATTCGATTCTACGGACGCACCGAATTTTATCACGACGCTGAAGGTCGCATGCGACCGAGGCTGGTTGATACACGGGATGTGATTGCTGTGCCCTTTGACATGCCGATCCCAGGTTACCGCAACGACACGGTCAATACGCTGAGGCTTTGGAAAGCATCAACGACCGACGTGTTCGACCTGGCCGAGTTCAACGCTGGCAGTTATCCCGAAGCCGTGGCCGCCAAGAATGATGCGGAACAGATTTCGATGGTGCTGTATCCGAATGATGCTAGCGAGAACGGCAAAGAACTTCGACTGAAGCAACAGTATTTTTTGGTGTCGGCATCGCTGCAGGATGTCATTGCCCGTTGGGTCGATAAGCACGGCGATGATTTTACCGACTTCGGCCGCAAGAACTGTTTCCAACTCAATGATACGCACCCGGCTTGTGCGGTTCCGGAATTGATGCGGCTCTTGATGGACGAGCATGACGTTGAGTGGGATGACGCCTGGGAAGTGGTGACGCGGTGCATGGCGTACACCAATCACACGTTGCTACCCGAGGCCCTCGAACGATGGTCCGTCGGGCTATTCAGCCGTTTGCTGCCTCGATTGTTGGAGATCATCTACGAGATCAACGCGAGATTTCTGAAGCTCGTCGATCAGCAGTGGCCAGGTGATGTTGAAATGCGGCGAAAAATGTCCTTGGTCGAAGAGGGGGACAACCCGCACATCCGTATGGCGTACTTGGCGATCGTAGGTAGCTTTTCGGTGAACGGTGTTGCGGGGCTGCACACGCAATTGCTCGAAAGCGGTTTGTTCAAGGACTTCAACACACTGTGGCCGCGTAAGTTCAATAACAAGACCAATGGTGTGACCCAGCGAAGGTGGCTAGCCCATTGCAATCGTCCCTTGAGACAGTTGATCAACGACACGATCGGAGATGGTTGGCAGGATGACCTACTGAAGGTCCGGGAGCTGGCGCCGTATGCCACCGACGCTTCTTTTCAAGAACAGTGGCGTGACGTCAAGTTGCAGAATAAACGTGCGTTGGCCAGCCATGTGGAGGCTCAAACGGGCGTTCGGTTTGATACGTCGGCGATGTTTGATGTGCAGGTCAAACGCATTCATGAGTACAAGCGGCAATTACTCAATGTGTTGCACGTCGTTCATTTGTATGATCGCATCCGACGCGGTGACACGACTGGCATGACACCACGCTGCGTGCTCATCGGAGGCAAGGCGGCCCCCGGTTATCATGTCGCGAAGTTGATTGTCAAGCTCATCAATGATGTCGCCAGCGTAGTGAATACGTTCGACAAGGCGAACGATCTGTTGAAGCTCGTCTTCTTTCCGAATTACCGCGTGTCTTCGATGGAGGTCATTTGCCCTGCCACCGAATTGTCCGAGCAAATTTCAACGGCCGGGAAAGAGGCCTCCGGTACGGGAAACATGAAGTTCATGATGAACGGCGCGTTAACCATCGGCACGCTCGATGGCGCCAACATCGAGATCCGGGAGAATGCTGGCGAGGAGAACTTTTTCCTCTTTGGCATGGACGCGGCGGAGGTGGCGACGGCGAAACAGGATTATCGCCCCAATGAGATCATTGCCGCTGACGAGGATATCTCCGGTGTGATGAATCTACTCGAGTCGGGTCATTTCAATCCCGATCACCCTGGCCTGTTCGATTTATTGATCGGTGGTTTGAGGAGTCCTCACGATCCGTGGGTCACGATTGGCGATTTACGTAGCTACATCGATGCCCAAGCGGTCGTGGGCAAGGCATACCAGAGTGTCTCCCACTGGAATCAAATGAGCATTCTCAATACCGCCGGGAGCGGATGGTTCAGTTCTGATCGGACCATCAAGCAATATGCCGATGACATTTGGGACGTTCGCTCGCTCGTTTGAGTGGACTGTTCGATCCACTTAAGTCAATTCGACGCGTTGAAAAGACTGTTGCCCCAGCGACGTGTCTAAGTTCGTGGCGTGGTAACGGTCGTAACGATCCGCCGATGACACCTACATGATGCTGGGGCGCAATTCTCGCGTTGTAGGTCAATTGAGCGGCGCGGGCGAAAAATCTGGCGAATCCTTTCTGGGCCGACCCGGCCAATCGGGCCGTTCGAAAGTGGATCGCTCCGGTCGGCGCGAACACATCATGGCAAATCAGCCCGTCCCGTTCAGGTGCCTACAAGTGAATAGCATCCCCTTTTGCGAATCTGATGCCGCCTTGCTCCATACCGTCTTCGCAGGATGTGGGAGCAGTTCCATTGGCCTTTCGGGAGTGCTCAACACATCGCTCAGTTTGGGACATGAACTGTTGACGTTTGAGCAGCTTGACGCAGGAATCGCTAGGTTAGTGGCCGCTGGTCTGGTGACACTGCGGCACAATCAGATCGAACCGACCGACAACGCCCTTGAGTTCCTGACACAAGTGGAGGCGATGGATTCAAGCATGGACTCGCTGCTGGATTCCGTTCGCGAATGGTTGCAGTGCTGCCAAGGTGACGCTCCTTCGGACGGTGTGCGTTGGTCCACGGGCGAATTGACCATCGAGGACTACGACGCGGGCTTCGCATGACTGGCGAGCATCCCGCGCGGTCGGAACTGGGATTGGTGCGATGCTATGCGGGGCCGAGTCCCATCATGCGTCGCCAGGCACTGAACTGGCCGACGTGGATCATGATATGGCCTCCCAAGTAAAACGCATGCATCGAACCGGTCGTGGCGAACCGAGATTGCATCCGCTCATTTTCGTTGGGTGACGAAAACTGAGTCTCATCGGCGTTGATCACAGCTTCGATGGCCGCTTCGTGAGCCTGGAAAAACTTCGTCGTGATCTCCTCCATGGATGGATAGAGCGTCCCATCAGGATCATCGAGGCACGACGCCGAAGGCGAGAATAACGCGTTGTATTTCTCCGTCGGATCAATCGATGATGAGTCGCCCGAAAGAGTCTTGACAATTCGGCAAGGATAGAGACTCAGGTGTCCCAGAATGAACGCGGGATGGTTCGACTCAATGACAGTGCCGCGAATATTCGGAAGCCGAGCGAATTGTGCCGCTGTGACGTCGGCGAGCAAACGGTGCATGTAGCCGACGCTCATTCTTGCAGATTCGGCAATAGCGGGACCCATAGCCTGGAACTCTCTGATGGTGCGGGGCAGGATTGAACTTCGATCGAGATACCGATTGTGGTATCAGATCGTATCGGGGGCGTCGACTTCGGATGAGCGTCGAGTTTGCGAAGGAATCGAGGATACATGTTCCTAGGAATCGTGCTACGCCCCGCGTTGCCGAAGTTAGGCGATCGTCTCGATCGAGTTCGATTGGCGGACTTGGTAACCCCAGACGGTCAGTCCCATCGAGAAGGTTGCATTGGTGACTTGGGGCCCGACGACCAGATCGCCCTGCAGGGTTGTTCACGAGCGTTTTGGGCTCGACGTTCAGGTGTTCGATGTCAAGTCGCTTATTGGCAGCGCGAACCGCCTTGCATTCAAGGCCGGTTCTATCTTGGTCTGCGTTGGTTTCAGCGGCGATTTGACTCGATTCTGACGTATGACCAAAACCTTCTTTCCGATGTGCCAAGCACTCGATTTGTGGCTCATGGCGGGTGCTGGATCGACGACCCTTCGGCTGCTGGCAACAAGCGGAAACGCGAGGCCGTATCGTTGATTGCCAGTCCCAAGCGTCTCACCGAGGGACACCGACTGCGGCACCAAATCATCGATTGGGCTCGCCAGCGGGAGTTGCCGCTGTCGGCCTACGGGAAACAGTATCAGCCGCTATCGGACAAGCGATCCGCATTGGAGCCGTTTCGATTCTCCGTCGTCATTGAGAACATGCGGACATCGAATTACTTCACCGAAAAGCTGATCGACTGCTTTGTTTGCGGGTGCATCCCCATTTATTGGGGGACACCCGAGATCGCCAGGTTCTTTGATCCGGATGGCATGGTGGTTTGCTCCAGCGAAGGCGAGATTCGCTCGGCCATTGAGTCAACTACCCCGGAAAACTTTGAGTCGCGGCGTTCGGCGCTGGAAGCCAACCGGCGACGAGCACTCCGGTTTGTCGACTATCACCAACACGTTTTTGACGCCTTGCGTGGCCATGGCATTCTGTCCAGTGATCGAGACGTGCCCAAGTCGATCGATTCGTCGTTTCGCCGCCAGCGTGCTACCGTGGGATCACCTTAATGGCTCGAACGCGCGGCGATTGCCTATGCCCGGTCTTCTCTCGGTGTCATTGCTAGGCCAGAGTGCCGCGGACAAACGCGATTGAGGCATGAACGCGTAAAAATTTACGCCATTTGTTCAAATGGAGCGCCAACCTGAGCTGTCCCCCCGGGAAAAAGACGGAGCGTACGTCTAAACCTGCTCGCGGAAGCGCGGAAATCGAGGCGCTGTTGTCGAGATAAACCTGATAAGCCCCATATCCGAGGGAGACTTCACGCCATTTCCGAGACGCCGAACCAAGACGAATTTGTTCGATTACTGGCCGTGCATACGAGTCAATTGTTGTCGTTCATCCGCATCTTGGTGTTTGGAGATCCGGACGAAGCCGAAGAGGTTTACCAGAGAGCTTGTCTGGTTCTGTGGAAGAAATTCGCGGACTACGATCCGGAAGGAAACTTCGGGTCATGGGCCTGCCGAATCGCCCACTTCGAGGTTTTGAAGAGTCGCGCGGCGAAGAGAAAGGTCGTCCTGCTGTCGGAAGTTGGTCTGGAGTCACTCGCCGAAGCGGCCTTTCCCATCGCGGCGGCGGTTCAGGAAAGACGGTCGAGTCTCTCCCACTGTCTTGAACAACTTGATCAGGAAGACTTGGCCCTAGTCCGACGACGATACTTTGACTGCGCTAGCGTGAATGACATCGCTAAAGAGGCGAATCGTTCGTCTTACGCCATCTATCGTGCTTTGTCGCGAGTTCATGGTTTATTGTCGAGATGCGTACGGCGGTCCATGGAAGAAGATTCCGTGGGCGTGGTGGTGCCGGTTCGAACGGGGATCACTTAAATGGCTCGAGACACCAACCACGTTCAGATGCATCGGCTGCGCGAGCTAGTTTTGCGAGGTCTCGACGGAGTGCTCTCGTCGGAAGAAACCCAGGAGCTGGATCGGCTCGTCCAACAGCCTGAGTATGCCAGGGAAGCGGCATCGATGCTCGATCAGGTTTATGCGTTGCGTGATGGCCAGCAAAACTTGGTTGTCAACGCGAGTTGCGGCGAACGGATGATCCGCGACGAGCGATCCGTTGACGCGGTGTTGCAAGCCCAATCGCCTACGTCTACCCGCTCGCTCTCGTCGGCGGTGAGCGCGAACTGGTGGTGGGCCGCGGCGGCGCTTGTCCTCCTTTTGGGGTCGCATAGCTTCGTCGCCTTCGTAGGCTTTGAGTCCGGCAAGGCAGCGCAGAGGCTCGACGAAGCGATTGTCACCTCCACCGAAGCCATCGCGAAGCCTCGACTGGTGGGCATGACGGCGTGCGTTTGGAACTCTGGACGATCGGTGCGTCCGCTGATCGGTGATTCCTTTGAGGTGGGCGATGTACTGAATTTGCTGGAGGGGATTGCCGAGTTCCAGTTTCAACCCGATCCCGATCGCTTGTCAGTGATCCGAGTCGAAGGGCCCGCCAGCATCTTTGTTCGATCGGACGGCCAGTTCGCGCTGCGGTCAGGCGCGTTAACGGCTGACGTGGCGAATTCGACCGAAACCCCGTTTGTGTTTGATACTCCTGCAGGCGAGTTGGAGGTGTTCAACGATGCCTCGCTAGGCTTGCTGGCCAGCGGCGATGTCAGTGAAGTTCACGTGTTTCGGGGCTCCGGTCTATTACGGCCGACATGCCTGGGGGAAGCACCAACGCCTCGGCCGATCCAGGCTGGGGAGGCGATCGAAGTGAGCTTCGTGCCCGATCAACCACCCGAGTCCGTCGCCAAAGACGCATCGCTGGCCCAGTTCGTCTCCTCGCGATCGGTCGGCTTTGACCCGCTCAGTTTGGATGAAACGTATGAGCGAGCGGTGCTGGCGTCCGATCCCGCCGTTTATTGGCGATTCCAAACCACGGATGATTCTCGTGGACTCGTTCCAAACCTGGGAAACACTCCTGGTTTAGACGCGATCATTCAGGGCGATGTTCAGTGGCGGCGCTACGGTAAAAACCGCGTCGCTGTGTTCGGACTGGAAGCTAATTCGGGGTCATTCGTGACCTCAGGGCATTGGCCGGCCGAACCGCTCGAACACTACGCGATCGAGTGTTGGATGAAACCGGTTCGTTACCACCACGGCGAGATGATCTGCCTCACCAGCGGAGAACAATTGGACGATTCTCGCTACGAGCACGGATTGTTACTCGAAGTTGCCGCGACGAACCGGAGAACGCTACAGCAAATCCCACCGAATCGAATCCGTTTCGTACATCGCTCTCCGGCGTCGGCAGACTATACCGAAGGCGTCAATGTCGTCAGCCAGCGTGCCTACGAAGCGCGGATGTGGCAACACGTCGTTGCTCAAAAACACGGTGATCAGCTCGAACTGTGGGTCAACGGCGATTGTGTTGCCGTCCAGCAAGACGCTAGTTCTCTGCCCGGTCTGATGCGTCCCGTTGTCGGCCAGCTCTATCCGCACCTAAGCCATCGTCGATTCATTGGCCAGATCGATGAAGTCGCATTGTATGAACATGCACTCAGCAAGACTGAAATCGTCGAGCATCTCCGCGCAACCAAGATGAAACGATTCAGTGGAGTCAAGATTCCGGAGATGCAAGAGGAAACAGCATCGTCGTTGACTTCATTGCCTCTGGTCGCACACCGTCCGTCGCTCTCCAATTCCCCGTTACTGGATGGACGCGATTGAGGGATCTTGACGTCGGAGGCGACGCAGCCAGCCGAGTGCGCCGACCATCAACATCGACAGTCCGACCGTCGGCAGGGTTAGGCCGACCACAATTAGAATTAATGCCAACCACCGAGGCCGAATCGCATCACCACGCTTCGGGAATCCAGAGCGACCGGGTCGTCGCCGTGTCAGCCACATGGCCACGCCGAGAATAGGCAAGAGAGCCATCACCAAAGACGCCAGCAGCCAAATCCACTTGGTGGTAAGACCCATGACACTGCCAACGTGCAACGGATAGTTCCACTGGGTGTAGATCGCCATCGGGGGAAGTTGTCCCAATGACAGGTCCGAGACGACCTTTCCCGTAGCACGGTCGAAGTGCACGGCTCTGAATACCGATGGCCCCCAGGAGCCGCCCATCGTGACGGCAATCGCGTCCGACTCCGTCTGTGGCAAGTTGATCGAGATTCGGTCTGCCGCGAGATTCATGTCGCACACCAATCCAAGGATCTCATCGATCGACAAACCCGGAGCGGAGGGATCACTTTGCGATTGCGGTGGGGCGACCAAAATGTCGAACTGACCTGTATAGAATCCCGTCGTTCGAACGATGCCACCCCATACAAGTGTGTAGAGGAGACCCGTTGCCGCGATGCTCATCAAGAGTGGTGTGAAGGCGGCACCGACGATGGCATGTAGATCGCGTAGGCTGACGTATTGGCTGCGCCGGAGACGGGGAATCAAAACGCCGTGCAGTTTCCTCCAGTTTCGGGGCCACCAAATCGCCAGTCCGAGCAGCATGACCGCCATCACCCAGCCAGTGGTGAGCTCGACGAGTATGCGGCCTGGAATCCCAACCGTCAGCGTTCGATGAAGGTCAAGCACGAAGGTGAAGAAGTTTGGTTTTGGGATTTCACCGAGGATTGTCTGATCCTGAGGGTTGATGAAGAAACGACGGATTCCATGTTCGGCACCGTCTTCCACAGCCACGAGTGCCGGGGCGCGGGTACCATGAGGATGGAGTTCGATGGAGGTGATCCGATCACCGTCGCGTAGCGTACGCCGAACCTTTTCAGCCGCATCGTTGAGCCGTAGCGATTCAAGTTCAAACGGTGCGGCCGCGATATCGTGATACCACCACAGCTCCAGTTCGGATTTGAAGATGTACAAGCCACCGGTGATCGAAATCACGATCAACACGGGTGTCGCAATCAGGCCGGCCCAGAAATGCCATGCCCAGAATACGCGTGTGAGCTTGGCGTCCATGGCTTCACCATGCGTACGGTTCGCTGGATACTCTCGTGCCGGAGGTCAGCTGCGAATGGAATCCAGCGGTAAGACCGGCAAGCGGTCCTGTTGCGATACCCTCGTCCGTCCGCCGCAGGCGATCATGACGGATGCGAAAACCAAGGTGATCAACGCAGACGGTTCCGGAATGGCAACGGCAGCTGATATCGTGCCAGATCGATTGGCAAATAGTCGCGTACCGGTCAACTGACCAAAGAAAGGAGCGAAGACATCTTGGCTCGAATCGATGGCGAAGGCGAATTGATCGCCTGCAAACGTGAGTGTGCCATCGTACGTCGCTACGGGACCATTCGCGACGGTCAAAAACTTACCTAGGTCGCTCGTGCCGAGTCGGACGGCGAGCCCAACGTCGAAGACGCCGTCGATGGATATCAAATCACCGTCTTGAAACATGAGAGTGGGCGACCCCTGAGCGCTCAGTGATTCCACGGCGAAGTCCCAGGCGAATTCGTTGCCCGGGTTGTGCAGGCCGTAGATACCGGCGTTCGCGGGACCGAAGTCAAAGAGATCGAGATTGACGTCGCCGGCGGTAAACCCAAGACTTTCGGGCCCGACATTCGTCAAGCCTGAGGCGTTGTACGAAATGGAACCAAAGTCCGATTGGGAGAAATTTGGGTCGTTGATTCCGTTGCCCGAGACGGATGTTGAAAAGGCTGAATAGTCGTTGGTGGTAATGAGCGGGACGGCGACGATGTAGTCCCAAATTCCGGCATTGGTATTGAAGAAGAATGGCGTATCGAGGTTCTTTGAACCCGGAAGTCCGCTCTCTGGTTCGACGTCCTCGGTATTGACCCCACTGAGCGCGAAGTATCCCGTGTGGTCGTTACCGGACAAACCGATGGTCGCCGCGCATGCGTCGCCTTCCACCAAATAGCTCAGCGATAACAGCGACCACGCAGCAATACCAAATACACGATGCAGGTTCATGGAGCGAATTATCCTCAGATCGTTGCGGTTCGCGAACGGTTCTTGCTCGAATGACCAGGTGTTGAGAATCAGTCTCATCAAGCTATTTGGGGATCCGGCCCGTGTCAACACGAGCTTCGGGTCACATCGGCGGGCGGTCAAGACGTTCGTCGCGCCATCTCCCAATCGCGATGCTTCCCCCAAAATCCAACTTGACCCCGGCAGCTATTTCGAGCTACTTCCCTCCAAGGAGCTCGACCGGCGACCGTTTCACGCGTGAGACAAACGCCTTTTGCCACAGAATCTGCCGTATCATAGGGACGCCCAATGGCCACGCTGGTCGGACAGCAACTGAAGAGGCGATTCGCGTTGCCCTACGCGTGTTACAAGCTTGTCTTCAAACGCGAAGCATTCATCCGAGAGTCCGGTTGGCTCGAAAGCATTCGAGCCTGTCGACCCTGTGGTAGAGACGGGCAGCCGATTCCCTGGATGAATTACAACGTCGTCGAGTTCTTCGACGAGCGATTGACCGACCAACTATCGGTTTTCGAGTTTGGCAGTGGCTATTCGACCAGTTTTTTTGCAAGTCGCTGTCGGGACGTGCTTGCCGTCGAGCATGACATGACCTGGCAACAGCAGGTTCAACAAATGTTGCCGGCCAATGCATCGGTCATGCATTGTGACTCGACGCCCGATGGTTCGTACTGCCGGGCGGCGTCCCAACAACGTGCTTCCTTCCACGTTGTCATTGTCGATGGTCGCGATCGTGTCAACTGCGTTCGGCATTCACTTCGTGCAATGGCTGCGGACGGCGTGTTAGTATTGGATGACTCCGATCGTGAACGCTATTCGGATGCATTTCCCTTAATGCGTCAGCATGGATTCCGCCACCTGCACTTCAGCGGAATCAAACCGGGCAAGTCATGTCGGAACCAAACCACCATTTTCTATCGAGACAAAAACTGCCTCGGTCTTTGATGCCGACCAAGCGGCGTCGACTCCAGCCCTTCGATTGACTCCGTCATTGGAGATGGTTTCGCCACGAGTTGACTGCCGGCCCACAACAGGGCATTTCTAAGCCGCTCTGAGACGAGGTGTTTCCAAGTCGTGGCTATGGAATGGTAGACATACGCTACGGTTCGCACGGTGGTCGTCCTCATCGCGAACTCGGCGAAGCACTTGTTCTCCGCGAAGCCATTTTTCGAAGTACCGAGTCGCATTTGTCGAGAGCCAATCGACGTGTTGTGGCGTGAAGTTGCGGATCCGAACGATTGCTTGTTTCAGTCCCTCGGGGCCATCAAAGCACACGGCATTGACGCCATCTTCAAGCGGCGGGGTCAGTCGATTGCCGTACTCGAGCAACGGGATCGTGCCCACACTCATGGCTTCGGTTAGATGATGACAGACTGGTTGTGCCACACCAGGGCAACACAAGAAGAATCGATGTCGAGCTAGCGTTGGGAGCCAGAGGTCACGCGGTATCGGGTTGAGCTCACTGTCTTGGATGATGAAAGAATCCTTGCTGGAAGGTCGGGAGAACGTCGCGACCGAATGGCCCACGATCGATCGGACGTGGTCGAGCAGGTCCAGCCGATTGGTAACGCCAAATTCATCGCAGATCTTCCGTCGACCGTAACGTCGATCCATGTTGCCACCAAAGAAGACCCCCTCTCGAGGTCGCGACTGGCTGAGTTCAGCCAACATTTGCTTCTGAGCAAACTCATAAATCTTTGGATGCATCGGATACGGAAAGACGATGCTGTTCGGATTGGGGTTCCGCGTGATACGGAGTGTCCACGAATCGCCATGTCCGCTAACCACCGATTCATAATCACGCAGGATCAGCGAGTCTCGGATGTCCCTGTGAGGCTTGCTCGAGTCCACCCACTCGCTGTGCGGCATCGAAAGAATGCTCGCTGAGTGTGGCTTGTGTGCGATCGCTGCCAAGATCGGCTTTGGGCACCGAATCACGAAGGGCGAATCGATTTGCTTGGCGTAGATCGCTAGGCTCGCCAAGTGCCGTCCGCAGTCAATCAGCAGGTTGTCGGAACGCAGATCCAAGACGATCGGACGCCCTGTCATTCCGTCTGTCTCGACGGATTGATTGGCGAGAATTCGTTTTGCCTTGGGCAAATCGATATGGGCGCGAAGTCGAGTCTTCCATCGAAGCTTCATGGCTCACATCCAACCGACATCACGGTCATCCAACAACGCACCACGCGTGTGGTTCGGCGAACGGATGTTTCATTGACGTAACTCATGATGCCAACCGTTTCAGCATCTCGTGACGGAATCTCTCTCCCGAACTTGGTTCCGGTTCACGTAGCCCTAACTGATGAACAGCCCGACTTGGGCTATGCTCCTTCGCCACATTCGAAGCGTATTGACGAGCCCCCGCCGAGAAGTCCGCATAGCGATTCCTGATTTGGGCCAATCGTTCGGGCACTTGGTCGACGTGGTCAAATAGCATTCCAACTTGCTGGGGACCCGCGGCTGCGACTTGATCGGCCAACCAGCACCGACCAGGAACCAACACGGGGACCCCGCGGATCATCATCTCCAGTAGCACGCCGCTACACCGAGCGGTATAGCGTTCCGGTTCATAAAGAAACAACGCGATGTCGGAGGAGTCGATCCAATCGTGATAGGCGCTGGTCGAGAGCTTGTCTTCTTTCACCTCGATGAAGTGACCAGCGGCGTTTGCTGATCCGGCACCGGGCATCGTGGTTTGAGGATCGCGTTGATGGGCGATCAACGAGTGCAACTCGCTTGGGATCAGCCTTTTCCAGCGTTTGGTGGGTAGTTGTAATGAGATACAGCATTCATTCCGACAAGTCGGGTCGGAATGAAGCTTCGTGAGCAAGCCTCTCAGGTTGCGGCGACCCTTTTCAGGACGGGGCATTCCCGCCATGACGATTCGAAGTCGTTGCGAAGGTGAGGATGTCAACAGATCACGGGAACAACGCGATCGAGCACGTCCAGCACGGGTGGGGTACGGTGCTGTCGACGTCGGCAAACCGTTTGCTCGCATCTGGCTGGCCAGCGCGTCGGTTGTCGCGCAAAGTCGAATCCGGTGCGGATGCATTCGGTCCATGCATTCGAGCACCTGTCGACCGTAACGATCCGATGGCTGGTCGTTGTTCGCGGAGATCGTCAATGGGAAATGGAACAGCAACGAGAGTTGGAGCGGTTCGATCGGCCCGAGGCTTTCGATGGCGTCGGCCAAGGCTAGCATCACAAAGTCGTCGCAGGTGTTGATCAAAATGTGGTCGTGCTGTCGCGGCTGCCACTGCTTGAATGCTCGAAGGAATGAATCGGACCAGCGTCGCAGCATTCCCGCCGGATTCCTGTCAGCGCGTGAAAGTCGGTCCCGTAGATGCTGCGACAACCGTTCACGTCGGGTGGCGCCGATCGGCTTGCCTCGGCGGTCGCGCTGCGTCGTTGAGTTTCCGCCGTCTCCGATGGACCAATGGTTCATTCGACGGACATCAAACACGGGATAAATTTCATGGAAGTGACCGTGCGAGCGACGACTCCATTTAAGGTTAACGGCGATGTGCGTTTCGTAGCCATGCTGCTGGGCACCTTGCGCTAGCAAGTCCGCCATCTCCCAATAGTGGCCTCCGATGCAGCGCACGTTGTCTTCGAACATCAGTAACCGTCGGTCGAAGCGCATGTCACCGCAGTCTGACGCCGGAATTCGATGGTCGGATGGAAATTGGCGTACTGGCATGACGAGCGGCGTTTAACGAGCGAGGTATCGCTTTCGTCTTCACGCGATGTTCGGACGTAAATCCGAGGGCCGTTGAATGAGTGAAATTTTAGCGATCACGATGACCATTCCGATTAGTTGACTCGACAGATCGTGACAAAATCTTCAACACTTTCGCGTGCTTTGTGTCTGGACTTGCGTTTATCCGGATTTCATTTTCCGACGTGCATCCCGACGACGTTCAGGCAGCCTTTCTAAGTGGATCGGACAACTTCTGTTTCGACGCCGACGCATAAATCGACGCGTAGTCACGCGACTTGATATCTGTCTGATCATCGAACTCCCGCGCCGCCGAATCGGCGAATCCCGCTTTGGCTAGAACTGCCACGAGATTGTCCTGGTCAAACAGGTGTTTGTGTTCACCGTTCATGTAAGCCGTGTAATTGACCACGTCGATCGGCGACAAAAAATTCCAGGCAGGGGCATAGACTTTCGAAGTATCAATCTCTCGGCCTTCGATGTAAGCATCGATGTAGAATCGAGCGTTCGGAACGCATACCGATAGTTCGCCTCCGACTCGCAGGATTCGGTGGCATTCTCTCAATAAGGATTGAGTTTCCCCGAACGTCAGATGCTCCAGTGTGTGCGACGTGTAGATCCTGGAGACTCGATCATTGGGAAATGGCAGTTTGCAAGTCAAGTCCCAGTAGACATCGCATCGTTTGTTCCAATCAACCGTCGTCCAACCGTCGCGTCCCCGGACGCGCCCGGCACCTAGGTTGAGCCAGATTTCATGTTTGCTCTGAGCGAGCCGTTGGGCCTTCGCTTTGCCGCGCATCAGGCGGAATCGATGTTTCAAGGTGGACAACATGATCTTCACGGGGGTTTTAGGAAACGATGCCGTCGGCTGATGAATGAGGCGTCTTCCGATGATTTCGGCAGTGTCTCACGCAGCGGGGCGAAGCCAGGTTTGTAGCCGGTGGAGACGACTTGGTTTTTTTCGTGCCCAGATCCGTCGATAGCTGTTCTCGTCGGCTTCCCGGCTGATCTGAACCTGGTCTGGGTGGATCACTTCGCCTGCGGCTTGGACAGGGAGGTTTGCCAGCCGGCTGATTTGTTTGGTGTGCGTCGCCAGGTCCCCAAAACCGATGTTCGACACGAGATTGACGTTGGGGAGCACGTGATGGCATCGTTGATGCCAACAATGGAACATGAACGGGTAGGCCCATGTGTCAAGCTTGCCGTGGGATACATCCTGGAACGTCCGGTACCAGAATCGTTGTTCCTCTTTGCAGTGGTGAAGGACTTTCAGATCAACCTGGTCGGACCAGTGTCGCCACGAGGGCATGGTGAGATCAAAACCATCCCAGGCACGTTTCCACGTCGCCCATCCCCAGCAATGAAAGTACTTTGAAAAGTAGTAGCTCCCCTCTCCCCAGGTGCGGTCGCCCTGAAAGTTGTCTCCGCTGATCGTCGCAATCCGGTGGTCGTCCCGATAGTGGTTCAGGAGCGATTGGCAGAACTGAAAAAACGACGTGTGAGGCACGCAGTCATCTTCAAGGATGACGAGTCGGTCGACGTGGCGGAACGCCTCGGTGATCCCGCTGGTGACGCGTTTGGCACAGCCCATGTTTCTCGTTGCGTAGATTCGCGTGACGTCGCAGCTTGGGTGGATCGACTCGCAAATGCTTCGACACTCATGAACTTGCGCTTCTTCTTCGGGACGATCCGGACGCGCCGCATCGCTGATGATGAAGAGTCGTTGGGGCTCCGCTCGTCGGATGGTACTCATCACCTTCGCCGTTTCAACGGGGCGATTGAAGGCAATGATCGCCACGTTGAGGCTGCGATCGTCCATGCTGAATCGGTTCCGGTAGTGACTGACAACTCGAACCGGCTTATTCCAAATACGATCAGTCGACTGCAACCCCTGATTCACGTAAACTCAATCACCTAGCGGGCTTTAGTGGTGTGAGAACAGGGAGGGGAGCCATGCGAGTCAACACGTTGACGGGGTTGCTCGATGGAGGTGCTGCCGTCGGGGCGATTCGATTGCACTTGGCGTTGCGCGGACGCGGAGTCGATTCGAGGCTGTTCTATCCGAGTCGGTTGTCTCGCCACGACTCACCGGTGGAGGCTAGTTCCGTCGCTCCGTTTGTTCGCCAATTTCCTGGTGACCTAGCCAAATCCGTCTCCTTTCGGATGCATCGCGTGGGTGTGAAGCGGGCTCTGAAAGGACGGTCCAAACGCTACGAGATCTTCACATCTCCCCGCGGTTCGGCCGCATCTCGCTGGAAGCAACAAGCAGGTCCATTACCGGAGACGACGCAGGAGGTCATGCACTTGCACTGGATCTCCAAGTTCCTGGATTGGGCGACCTTCTTCCCCAGCTTGTCCAGCCAGGCACCGGTCATTTGGACGCTTCATGACATGAACCCGTTCACCGGCGGATGCCACTTTAGCCACGGCTGCACGCGTTTCCGATCGGGATGCGGACGATGTCCTCAATTGGCCGCCGGTGACGCAGTGAATCGCGTCGAGAACGATCTGAGCCACCAATTCTTCGTCGCCAAACAGGGCGCGCTGCAGGGTATCGACCTGGACGTCGTTGCACCAAGTCGCTGGATGCTGAATCAAGCCGAGGCCAGCGCCATGTTTCCCGCAGCGACGCGTTTTCACCACATTCCCTACGGCATTCCTCTGGATGATTACCATCCGGTCGGTCGTGGCGATTGCAGGGCCGCGCTCGACATTGATGATGATACATTTGTGTTCTTATTCGGAGCCGCCGAACTCGGGAAGGAGCGTAAGGGGATGAAGGAGTTGATCGCCGCCCTTTCGGGGCTCAATGGCCTGAATCGCAGTGTATTGGGGCTGTTTTTTGGGTCGGGTGAGTTGATCGCCGATCAAGGTGAGCTCCCCCCCGTACGAAGCGTGGGCTACGTTCAAGATCTGACTTTGCAGCGGATGATTTATTCGGCGGCGGACGTGTTTGTTCTTCCATCGCTGGAGGACAACCTGCCGTTCACGGGGTTGGAGTCGATCGCGTGTGGAACCCCTATTGTTGCGTTCAACAATGGTGGCATCCCAGACTATGTCTTGCCTGGACGGACCGGGTTGCTGGCGGAGTCGGGGTGCATCGATGAATTGGGCTCGCATCTTCGAACGATGGCCGAACAACCCACGCTCGCACTTCGGTTGGGTCGACAGGCGAGAGAGTTTGCCGTCGCTCACCATGATATCGATCACGAGGCGTCGAAGTACGAGAGCCTCTATGCCGCGACGTTGCAGCGTTCCTCACGGGTGGCCTGATCAACGGCTCCGGATTGGATCGGTTTGGTCGATTCCATGAATAGCGAATCCGGTTTTCGTGGACGGTGGTTGAGACGGTCGAGCGAGTATCGTTCGAACTCTGGGATTCGGCTTTGGTCAGATTCGACGACCTGGATTTGATGGAAGCCGACGCTGTTGAGCGTCTGTTCGAGCGACACTCGATCATACATCCAGCAATGGATTTCGCCGGCCTGGCGAAACCTACCTTCCAAATACGCTCGGCGGCCTAGCTGTCCATCGATGAGTGTGACGGCAGCCGAAGCGGCGTGTTTCCGGAGTCTCATGCCGAATCGTTTCAGCCGAGAAAAGACGGTCTTGCGACCCGATCGTCCATTGCCGAACACTTCATTTCCGAGACGCGAACGGATGAAGTCCAAATTGATTGTGTTGGGATCACGCATCAACGGGGCCATTGCTCCACCTGATCGACTTCGGACCATTTGATCGATCAGTTCCAGTGTCATCCAGTCGTGATTGGCTTTTGCTCGATCACAGTCGGGGGCACCAATCGCGTCGTCGACAGTTGCGATGTAGGCTCGCGCGATTCCTTCTAGATCGGGTACGGCGACGCGGAGCACGCCGGTTGGCTTCAGCACTCGGTAGCAATCGGCCAGGAGTCGTTTGCCGGCATCAGGCGGAAGATGTTCCAACACATGTGAATGATAGACCGCGTCAAACGATGCGTCGGCAAATGGAAGTCCACGCCGGATATCCACTTCCGTTACGGCAGGGTCGGCGGCCACCAAGTCGACATTGGTCCATTCCGGGTGATGGGTGCCACCACAACCGACATTAAGCAGCTTCATGATGGTTCACCGTCTCGACGTTCGATTGACAACTCGTTTCAACCGAATTCGGTCCTTGCTCCAAACCAACATGGCGAATACCAATTCGTCCCGTATAGTCAAGCCGCTGCAGCAGCATCGAGACGCCATGTGATTCGAAATACTCGTCGACGGCTCGGCGAGCCCCTTCCCAATGCCCGTAGTCGTCCACGATCAGGACGCCACCATCTGCCAGCAGGGGAAATAGGTGCTTCAGTTCATGGGCGGTCGACTCATACCAGTCGGTGTCGAGTCGAAGCAGCGCGATTTTGGATGGTCGCGTATTGGGAATCGTTTGTTCGACCTGCCCAGGAATGAAGTGCATCCGGTCGGCAGGATAACGAGTCGACTGCAGGTTCGTCTTAACGTCTTGCAACGCCGCGACGCACCAAACGGACTTGGCATCGCCGCGATCTTCGGATTGCAACAGCGATGATGCTGTTTGGCCCGATAGGCTCACGTCGGCGTCTGTCGGAGCACTCATGCCGTCAAAGGTGTCGAACAAATAGAGGTCGCGTTGCGTCTCACCGTGTTTCATCAGCGTTTTGGCAACCGCCATCATGCTGCCGCCCCGCCAGACGCCACACTCCACGATGGACCCCTCGATTCGATTCTGGCAGATGTAGCGGACCGCCTCGCAGAGCCCATGGATGCGTTCGGTCGATGTCATGGTGTAGTCACGCACCGAAACAATTGTGTCGACGACATCACGATCCATATCGGCGGGATACTTGGACGGATCTCTCAGACGCGCTTCGCGTTTAGCTTCGCGTCTTTGTCGGCGGTACTGCTTGAGCGTCGGAAACATCGGCCTCGCCTACTACGATCTGTGCACTCGAAAACAACCCCAAACGCGATTTCACTATCAAAGCGGCTGCTCGCACGTCAAGGCTCGACGATGAGGTTGTGCTGCATCATTGACTGCAAATTGTCGACCTGCCTTGGCTTGTCGCATCGGGAGCAAGAACATCTTGCAAGGTGCAATCACGCAACTTGAGACCATCCTCGAGCCTTCCACACTGCCTTTGCCAGCCAAGAGAACTCAGCGATCGGAGAGAGAGATACCGATTTCTGGCCGTACTGAACGATGCATCGTGCATAATTGTCGGGTCCATGAAGACCCAAATAGGCATCGCTACCAACGAAGGCATCTTTTTCATAGGTTTCCAAGCCGATGATTGCCGACTTCAGACTCTCGGCGATGCAAGCACTCGTCCAGTCGGCGAACATCGGCGATCGAGGTTGGAATTGCCGAACAATTTCCCCGACAGTGCACTTCTCTGGTGCGACGATGACACTTCCCTGCGCAAGTGTCTCATAACACACGCCAGAAATTGCATTGCGATAGCATTCGGGGTCATACGGAAGCAGCAAAATATCGAGGCGCCGCATGAAGTCGTTGTAGCCTTGGCGGTCCATGGGTTGATCGATTAATTCCAACGGAATCCCCTCGTTAGCGAGGTGACGGAGTCGGGCTACCGTTTGGGGATTCGATTTGGACTGTATCTGAACGAAGAATTGCACCGGCCGATCGTGCTGGCTAGCCAAGGCGATGACATCCGGAAGCAGATCAAAGCCTTTGCGTTCGGCCTGATAGCCGACGCATCCAATACGGACCGGGGCATTGCGATCAGTTCTCGCCTGTCTGCGGTGCGTCGACGCGTACGGCGATGGCACGGTCTCAATAGGATGTTCCACAGTGGTCGACAATAGTTCCGACGTGGTCCGATTGACGGTGACTGGAATGAAGCCATCGAGTATTTGGGGATTCGTTGCCCTCAATCGAGCCAGCATGACCTTGAGTTGTTGGCCATAGAAGTTTTGGGCTGTTGTCTCACTTCGAAATGGTAACTCGGCGACGACGTTCGGCATTTCGCCGCTGCGGTAGACACACGCCACGGCCCGAAGGGTTGCCTCGCACACCGCCGCATCGGCGGAGTGGGCGTAAATCACATCCGGTCGAAACTGGGCGACCATAGGGACCAAATCGCCGCAGAGTCCTGCGGTCTCCGAACGCAGCTTGCGCTGACCTGCGCGACGATCCGGATCGACGCCCATACGACGATAGACTTCAAATTTGCCAACCCGCCGTCCCTCGATGCTCGCTGTCGCTTTACGGTGGACGACGACGCCGACCTCATGGCCTTGTTGACGAAGTGATGCGACGATCGCTTCGCAAACATTGCCATGATGTCCTGCATGCGACCTCAGTGACGGGTCGACATACAACACGCGTGTTGGTTCGGATCCTGATTCGCTCATCGTCGCGTTTCGCTTGCCACTACGCGGCTCGTCGCATCGGCGTGAGCTGTTGTTGATAAGCCCGCACGGTCTGCTCGATTCCTTGTCGGAGACTCGTGGAGGCCTGCCAACCAAGGGAGTCTTTCGCCAGGGAGACATCCATGACTCGTTTCGCGACGCCGGTGAACTTGGTTTCGTTCTTGATGGTTCTTCCTCGGAAACCAGATAAGGTTGCGATCTGTTCGGCCACCTCCGCGATTCGATGTGTTTCTCCCGTACCGAGATTCACGATCGGAAGGTCCGATTGGAGGGCTGCCGTGATGATTCCGTCGGCGGCATCATCGACAAATAAGAACTCACGTTCCTGTTGGCCACTTCCCCAGACCTCTACACAATCCTGGCCGTCCCGAGCCGCTCGGACGTACTTGCCGATGAGAGCTCCCATCACATGGGAGTCTTCTCGGAAACTGTCGCCGGGACCATAAACAGTGGGCAGAACGACGCTGGTTGAACGTAGGCCATGTTCCTCGCGATAGGCGCGTTGGCCAATCAGTTGGGCCTTCTTCGTCAAGGCATACGCGAAAAGGTAATCTTCCGGCTCGGTACCGTAGACTTCCTCTTCCGGGTGCGGATCGCTGTGGGACGGATAGATGCAGTAGGAAAGAATGCTCGTTAGTTTGGCGGACGGGAAGAACCGCTTCCATGCCTCCAACACATTCACATTCATGCTCATGTTGACAAACAACTGGGTTGCGGGATGGCGAACCGGCCAGTCCCCGGCACGATAGAGTGCCGAGAGGTGGATGATGTGGTCGCAATCCATTTTCCAGTGCTTGGACTCAAACCAATCGAAGGTCGCGTTTTGATTGGCTAGGTCGACGGTCGAGGTACCAACAGGCAAGACGTTGCATTCGCTGCCAAAGCGTTGCTGGATCATTTCCGTTAGGCGTCGCCCGATGAAGCCGGTTGCGCCGAGAATGATGACGTTGTTCATAGGATCAGGCGGCCTTTCGAGACGTCCGTGTTGGATGAGACTCCATTGGGATCACGCTCGGTGTCAGGACAGATCGATCAATCACCTGAAGTGACGGTACCGAGACGATGAACTTTCCGCCGGCTTGGAGAAAGTCTCGCTTCTTCTCAATGAAGAAATCCAGGAAGTTCCACGCTAGTACAAGGAAGTAGTCGGGTTGAGACGAAAGCGTTCGTTCGTCGACCACGGGGATATGGGTGCCGGGAGATAGTTTTCCAATTTTGAATTCATTCACCTCCGTCAGACAACTGACGAGATCCGGTCCGATGTTGCCAAAATTCAAGATGGTCGAGCCTTTTAGGGGCGCTCCCAACCCGTAGACCGACTTTCCCTTTCCCTTGAGTTCAATCAGTAGCGTCCTGAGGTCGGCCACATTGCCCCGCACGGCCTCGGCGAAATCGAGGTAAGTATCGAGTCGACATAGTCCCGCGTCTCGCTCAGCTTGGATCGTTTCGGCAACGCGACTGGACGTTTGGTGACATGAGTCTTCTTTGGCGACATAAGCCACGAATGATCCACCGTGGATGTCATAGTGTGCGACATCCACTAGTTTCATGTCATGAGCCGCAAACAGAGTCTGGAGACCCGTAACGGAGTGAATGCACGAGTGCTCATGGTAGAAGTGATCAAATTCACGTTTTTCAATTAAGTCTTGCAGATTGACACCTTGGACAACGAAGACGGTTTCCTCGTCCATGACTTCACAGAGTCCTTCGACGAAGTCGTGCAGGTCCGGCACGTGATAAAAGACGGCGGTGGCACTGATCAGCTTCGGACGGATGCCCATCTGTTTCATGGACTTGGCTGTCTGTAGATTCCAGAACGTTCGACAGGCCATATGGCCTTGCTTCCTCGCCAACTGAGTGACGCGGTCACCCGGGTCAACACCGATTGTCGTCATACCGCACTTGCGAAACGCGTTTAGTAGCGAGCCGTCGTTGCAACCAATGTCCAGGACGACGTCGCCATGACCGAGCCCGAAGTCGTTGACCGCCTTGGTAGCCAGCCGATCGAAGTGCTCGACGACAGGAACATTCAAGCCCGACACGTAGGGATGATCGTTGAAGAGCACCTCTTGTGAGGGGAATTCATCAATCTGTACTTGCCAACAAGAGGTGCAAGTGAGCATCCGCATGGAGTAGGTCGGCTCACCGGGGATCTCATCGGCGTCAATGAAGTGGTTTCCATTGGGTTGCTCCCCGAGATCGAGGATCAGTTCAAGGTCCGTGCCACCGCAGTTCATGCAATGTTGACGCGTGATGGACGAGCTCGGTTTTTGGTTTGCTAGCATTTGGGCGTCACCGCATGAGAATTGGTTGGTCTGCACGACTCGCGTGGTGATTCGTGATCGTTCCCACGAAATGGATGGGTACTGAAATCGATGAATGGATGGCTAGGCCAGTTCGGGACGAAAACAGGGGTGGATGTCGCGAAGGGCGGCCGCGCATGCTCACGCCGCATTCAGCCCGAAGGCGGTGGTTTTTCGACCGGTCGTTCTTGTTTCGTGACGGATCGCTAGGTTTCGACGCAGGTCCGCTTCGTTGGCGTAGCCGCGAGGGTGATCCAAGTGGATGACCACGGTTTGAAAACGGATATGTTTTCCCCGGATGCCGGCATTCTCGAGTCGCTCGCCTAGTTCTCGATCCAGCCCGCCGTATCGCATGCGTTCATCGAATCCACCGGCGGCCACGATGTCGGACTTCCACCCGGATGCATTGTTGCCGTTCCAAGTCGGACGCGTTGTGGTGACGGCATTGAGGCATTGGGCTAAACGGGGTCCGGCGATCAAACGCAACCATCGAGCCGACAAGGGCAATCCTCTGGCGCGAAGCCAAGAGAGCCGAAATGCATCGCCCCGTTCAATATCGTGCCGCTCGATGGCCTGGCTGAGGCTCATGGGCAATTTGATGTAGCCACCCGATAGAAATCGGCCGCGTTCCGCATGCTGGTGATGTTGCTGCAGAAAGTCCGCTCTGGGAATGCAATCCCCGTCGGAGAAGATCAAGTAGTCACCACCGGTAACCGACGTGGCTCGATTGAGTATCTCGCATTTGCGAAACCCGTCGTCCTCGTGCCAGACATGTCGAATGTTGAGGCCAGTCTCGTCACGAGCGCGTTCGATCAGCGACTTGGTTTCACTGGTGGATCCATCATCGGCAATGACGATTTCAAAGTCCGTACGGGTCTGGATGGCATAGCCCCAGAGTACTTTCTGGAGCCAATCGGGTGAGTTGTACGTCGTGAGCACGACGCTCATGAATCTTGGTCGTGGATCGGTCATGAACGGCCTACTGATCGGAGCGTAATCTTTGATGGTGGGATACCAAAATCGTCGATCAGCGACGACGTCAATTGCAGATCCATCTTGAGCGACCGACTTGGATTTTGTAGCGTCCCACCGTCGTTTCACTTGATCGCTGACCGTCAAGCCGTTGGGTGGACGCAAGCATTCATGCACCGTTTCAGGAGAATGGGTCCATGGCAACCATCGTCTGCTGCCGCTGGCTCGACGCGTTTCCCGCCTCGTACGTGACCGTGCTTCGAAATGCCGTCGCCAAGCATCTCCGTCGGGAGCATCGATTCGTTTGCGTGACGGACAACGTGGCCGGTCTTGAGTCCGGCGTTGAAGGCATTGATATGCCAGAGTTGGGTATCCCTCTGGAACAGAAACAGAAGGGCTGCTGGCCGAAACTCTCGATTTTCAAACCGGGCCTGCTGCCGCCGGACGAGCCGACCTTGTACCTGGATCTCGACATCGTCGTTCGCGGTTCACTGGATTGTTATTTGGATCGCATCGAATCCCAGGGCGGGTTCAATGCGTTGCGTGAATGGAACCCGACTCTTTGGAGCTTGTTGCCGTTGGCGATGCGGCCCCACCGCGGCGTGCAAGGCAGTTTGCTGGGATTCTATCCGGGTCAACAGACCGCCATTTACGAGACTTTCATGGCGGATCAGGAAGCGGCCTTCGAGAAGTACGAGCTTGATCAAGACTTCCTGAGTGCCGTTGCGACTGGCGTCACGGACTGGCCTTTTGAGTGGACCGCCAGCTTCAAGTGGCATTGTTGTACTTACTTTCCCTTGAACCGGATCGTGCGGTCGATCCCCGAACCTCGCCATTCCAAGGTCGTTGTATTTCATGGGAAGCCAAGGCCGATTGATGTGGTGCCACGGGGAAACTACCGCTGGGGGACGCCGCGCAAGTTTGGCTACGGGCCGGTGGACTGGGTTCGATCCTATTGGTTGGAGCACGACCCGACTTGGGCCGACGTGTTAACGTCGCGTCGCCGGGGGTTGTCCGCTCGTATGGCGACTTCGTCATGAGATGATCGGGTTCTGGCCGTCCCAATCAGTTTCAGACTTGCGTCTGCCGATCAGGCAGTTCGTTCAGGTCGGTCCCGGTGGGAGGCAGGACCATCCGAAAACACGCTCCTCCGATCGCCGCATCATCAGCCTCAATGAGACCTCCGTGCTCCCTGAGAATCTTGGCACTGACCGGTAATCCCAAACCGGTTCCTCGGGCCCCTTTCTTCGATTCAAACAGCGAGAAGACTTGCTCTCGCTCGGATTCAGGGATGCCATCCCCGTCGTCACTGACATGGACAACCCATCCGTTGACGGCGTCATAGGTCGACGTCACTTCGACAAGCGATGTGGCCGCATCAATGGCGTTGGTGACGAGGTTCAAGACAGCGCGGTGGATGGCATCGGGATCGATATAGGCGTCGGGAAGATCCGAGTCCGGTTGGAAGGACAGCACGCAGGATTGCTCAGCCGCCCGCGTCTGCATCAGCTCAATGACGTCGGCGATGGTGGCATTCAGATCCGAATCAGTTCTTTCGGGTACGCGTTCCTTGGAGAATGTCAGCATGTCGAGTACCAGATTGCTGATTCGTTCTTGGTTTCGATCGACCATGGCCCAACCTTTGCGAATCGCTTCGGTGTCGTCACGGTCCAGGCCGGCTTCGATGAGGTAGCCTCCTCCTCGGACGCCCTGCAGGATGTTCTTGATGTGATGCGACAGCGTCGCAATGGTTTGACCCATGGCGGCGAGGCGTTCACCTTGCAGGAGAGCGGAGTAGTAGAACGTGTCCTCGATTGCCAACGCCGCCTGATGGCCGATCGCGGTGATCAGTCGAAGATGTTCATCATGAAAACGATTTACACCGCCGGAACGGATCAAGTCGCCCGGTGTGGTATAGGTGTCGACATAGAGCGCTCCGACAATGTCGTATCGTCCTTGCAATGGAACGCAGATGGCCTCGCGAACGCCGCCACGGACGATGGAGGCTGCAGAATCAAACCGGCTATCGTCGATGGCGTCGCTTGTGCGGACCCCCTCCTTTTGACGAAAGACATAATCCAGAATCGTTTGACTGATCGTAATGCGTTCGGAACCGTGTGATGGTCCTTTGGGGGTCGTATCCGAATCGGCTCCGTCGCGGTCGCACCGGGCAGCGGGCGTGAGGCGTTTTGATTCGGGGTCTTGCAACATGATGCAGCCTCGATCGGCTTCCACCCAATCAAATACCAGCCGGAGCACCCGATCGAGGACTTCATCCAGGTCGCCCGTGCGGCCGACCGCCAGAGCGGTGGAGTACATGACTTCGAGCGAACGATCGGAGTCCACGGCGGGTTGAGCGGCCGCATGGCCAGGGATCGGGGCGTCAGGGACCGAGTCCGGTGAACTGTCCGAAACGCGTGGAACCACCGCTGGTCGTGCCATCGATGAGACGATCTGGCTGGCGTCACCGGCTTGAACCTGTTGCACGATGTCGACGCCGTGGGCCGCATCCATGGCCGTCAATCGCCCTCCGGCGGTGAAGATCATCAGCGTGCTGCCGATTTCAATCCGATCACCACTCTTGAGATCATGTCGGGTGACGGGATCGCCGTTGATGACCGTGCCGTTGCTACTCCCCAGATCGGTCAGTGTGGCGCGATGGAACTGATCGTTCGATCGGATTTCCGCGTGTCCACGGGATGCCTCATTGTCGAGTAGCTGAATGTGGTTGGTCGCGTCGCGACCGATCCGGGTCACCGATTCCGTCAGCGGAAAATGCTTTCCTTGATCGCGTCCTCGAATGACGAACAACGAAGCCATGCGGCGCTAGTCTCGGGGGTGGTGTGTGAAACCGGACTGGATGGTCGTGTGCGGAAGATCAGGCCCACACAAGATAGCTTGCCGCCAACAGGCGTGTTTCGCTAGCGTGCCAGAATGAAATTCTGGCTCCGTTATCCATCGCTCAGCTTACCTTGTCGGTCGCCGATGTTGTGGTGGCTGTGTCTGATGGTTGGCGTCGGATGCACGAGCGTTGCTCCTGTCCACACGTGGCGGCCACCCCAACTGGCGTCGGTGGGGAACGAGACCATCGTCCTGGCGGGAATCGGCGGGCCGGACGTGATCGCGTCGTCGCTGAAGCGTGAGTTGCTAGCGCATGAGGGCCTGCATGTCGTCTCGTCGGACTCGTTACCTCCGGCGTCGGACATTGCGTTGGTATCGACATTCGAATCCGCGCCGACGGATATGTCCATCGCCGCATCGGCGCGGAATGCCGGCTTCGGCTTCATGCTGCGGGGAGAAGTGCTCCAATCGACAGGGCGCGATGATAGTGATGAGCGATTGAGCGTTTTCTGGCGGCTAACGGATCTAAGTGGAAACGCCACCGGCGGTGGAGTACCGATTCACGTGAACCTCGCGATGATCCAAGAACAATACCCCGAGCTGATGGCAATTTCGGATCCGGCTGCGCGACTACGCCAAGCCGCCATTTTGGAAACGAACGGCCTGGTGGATCCCGTGGTTCGTAAGGAAGAGGTCTCCCTGGCCAATCCGCGAGTCCGATGGGGTAGTCGTCGCATTCGAGCGGCCAATGCATTGGCGATGGCGGGTCGATGGCCCGAGGCCGAACAGGAATGGATGCGGATCGCCGACAACCACCCACGTCTGCCGGCGATTTGGATCAATTCGGCGATCGCGGCGGCGGCAAGGCAGGACTTTGACACCGCCAAGCAGCGCGCGACCGAAGCCGTTCGGTTGTCGGCAGTCTCCCCGGCGCACGCGAAGCTGGCGCAGCGGACACTGGTTTGGATCGAGCTTCGTCAACGCGAGTACCACACCGCTTTCAATCTGCCGTCGCCAATCGGTGGGTGGAGGGTGACCCGACCGATCGCGGATTTACCCTCCCCCTTGGAAGAGTTGGCCGCTCATTAGTGGCGTTGGGCGACACGCAGCTTGGCGCTTCGACTCCGCGGGTTGTGGCGAACTTCGTCGTCGGTGGGACGCATCGGCTTCCTGGTAACGACTTCCCAGCGATCGTCGTCACGGAAAGCGTGCTTGACGATGCGATCCTCCAGTGAGTGAAAGCTGATGACGGCGATGCGGCCGCCGCTTGCGATCCAGTCACCCGCCGCCGCCAAGGTGCGTTGCAATATCGCCAATTCATCATTGACGACGATGCGTAGTGCTTGAAAGGTACGCGTGGCCGGATGAATATCATGGTTCTTAGCTCGCGGGACGCAGCGACGGCAAATCGCCACCAAGTCCCCGACCGTACGAACCGGGTCGCGTTGGCGAGCTCGCAGCGCGATCTGTCGCGCGATACGACGGCTGAATCGCTCTTCGCCGAATCGATAGATCGCGTCGGCAATCTCTCGTTCGGTGTGGCGTGATAGCCAATCGTGAGCCGGAATGCCATTTTCAGGATCGAACCGTAAATCCAGTTCCGCATCGTCGGTGGTGAACGTGAATCCTCGGGACGGGTCGGCAAGCTGATCACTTGATAAACCAAGATCCAGCACCAATGCGTCCGCTGACTGGATCTGGAAGTGTTTCAGAGCATCCGGTGCGTTTTCATAGCTACCGACGAACAATTCAATCCTGGAATCGTTTGCAATCCAGGGCGCGGACTCGTCTCGCGCCAGCACGGCCGGATCTCGATCTATCGCGATCAACCGCGCGGTAGGTTCGTTGGGCAAGACTTCGATCAATCGACGGCTATGTCCGCCGCCACCGTAGGTTCCGTCAATGATGACGCGTGGACTGCACGCCTGGACCGCCTCCACAATTTCACGGGGCATGACCGAGACATGTTGCGTTGTCGAGGCTGCCGCGGGCGTAGGGTCGTTCAACCGATTCGTTTCCGAAGTGCCTTCATCGGTGTGTCGCATTCCAGGGCCGCATCCATCTGGGCGGCGACTTGATTCAGTCGGGCTTGATTACCGCCGCCGACTTCCGCCGCCAACCAGCCTGTGAAGTCGATTGCCACGAGTGCGGACTGTACGGACGCCCAGTCAATGTCGCCTTCGGTAATGTCGCAGAACCGTCCGGATGCCCGGGAGAACCCTTTGATGTCAAGTTTTCTGATGCGATGATCGAGAGTCCGGACCCAGTCGGCGACATCGCCGTATTTCCAATGATTGCCAAGATCGAACTGGCACCCAACCAGAGGTGAACCAAATGAGTCAATGAAGTCGGCTAGCGGCTGAGCGGATTGATCCTCGTCGCCGTCATGGTCGTACAGAAAGTGATTCCAAACATTTTCGATCAGAATCTCAACGCCGAGTTTTTCCGCGAGGGGAATGACCGCCTCAATGGCGCCGTGGGCCCGCTGAAGAACTTCGTCGGGGGTACCGTCTTTGCCGTGTCCCGGCACGATTAGAAAGGTTGTCGCACCCAGGTCGGCGGTCTGCTGCAGAGAGGACGTCAGCAACGACATCGCTTCGGCACGAACATCATCATTGGGATCGGTGTGGCGAACCTTCCAATGATAGCCGCCGACGGTCCCGTCGATGACGATCCCATGTTCTTTCGCCGCTTCCACGGCGGCGTGGACGTCGATGTTCTCTCCGGTGTTGATCTCCATGCCTTCGAATCCGGCTTCGGCAGCCATGGCCATCTTGCGAGGCCAGAGGTTCCCCGTCGTCCCCTTGGGAGGCCGAGCCATCCCTGCTTTCAGTGTCTTTCGAAGCCAAGGGGCCGATTGAGTTTCCACTGGCTTCGGGCCAGCCAATTCGAGAGGCAGAGGAGCGTCGCGCGGTTGCTCTGGCTCATCCGCCCTGCCCTGCCCCGCTAGGTAGCCCATCGAGATCGCGGCGGTCCATCGCAGGTATTCACGACGATCGGGTTGGTAACGGTTGCTCGAACGTTGACGTCGTTTCATGGCATTGAAGCTTTTGGAATGATGGATTCAGGGACGCGCTGCAATCGACCCTCGCGATCAATGACCGCCAGGGTCACCTTTGCTTCGACTAGCAATTCACCGTCGCGATGAACTTCATACTCGTGCACGATCTTTCCCGCGGTGACTTTGGCGACGCGCGTGGTAACATCAATCACGTCATCGTAACGCGCCGCCGATCGATATCGGCAATCAACATGGGCGACGACCACGAACAAACCAGCCGCTTCGACGTCTCGGTAGCGACCGCCCGATGACCGGAGAAACTCGGTTCGGCCGATTTCAAAGTACTTCAGGTATCGCGAATGATGAACCATTCCCATGGGGTCGCATTCGTCATACCGGACTCGTATGGCAATGGTCTGTTCGATCGGCGGCGATTCGGATGCGTCGGTTGATCGGTTCACGAAAAAATCACGCGGAGATGGAGGGCGACCCAAAGCGTCATGGTCCCCTGGCGAGCGAATCAAGGCAAGCTCGTGGTCTGAAACACAGTTTCTTCGTCGTCCGAATGTTGGCGCGGACTCAAGTGGTGCCTCACAGCATGTTCACCGGATCGATATCGATCAGGAACTCGATCTCTTCCTTGGGATCCACTTTGTAATCCCCGATCCCACGCCGAATGGTTTCACCCAGCACGGCCGATTCGGTGGCCTGCAGCAGCAGATGGAAGCGAAACTTGCCACGCAATCTCATAATCGGCGGCGGTGCTGGTCCCAAAATACGGACCTCCGCTTGCAGATGATCGCGAGCCACTTCGAGTCTTCCCAAGATGGCATCGGCAACGGCTTCCGTTTTGTCTTCGACCGCACCGCGCACGATGATCCTGGCGACGCTGCCCAGCGGCGGATAGTTGAATTTGCGACGGTGAACCATCTCTTCTTCGACAAACTGTGCGTAGTCGTGCCGAGAAGCCGCCTGAATCGCGGGATGCTCCGGCGTGAATGTTTGCACAATGACGCGTCCGCCTTGGTCGCCTCGACCGGTTCTGCCGGCGACCTGTGTGACAAGCTGAAACGTTCGCTCGGCCGCTCGGAAGTCAGGGAAGTGCAGCGCGGAGTCGGCGTTGATCACGCCCACCAAACGCACGTTGGGAAAGTCCAATCCTTTGGCAATCATCTGTGTCCCCAATAGGATGTCGAGCCGACCGCTACGAAACTCCGATAGAACGCGTTGGTGACTGCCGGGACGCTTCATCGTGTCGCTATCCATGCGCGCGATCTTGGCGTTGGAAAACCTTGCCTTGGCCTCAACCTCGAGACGTTGCGTGCCCAATCCGCCGTAGCGCAATCCGTCAAAGCGGCACGCCGGGCACCAAGGTGGAGTGGCAATCGTGTAGTCACAGTAATGACACATTGCCTTGCCCCCGTCGCGGTGGTGGGTCAGCGGCATATCACAGTCGGGGCACGCGACGACGTGGCCGCACGCGGGACACTGTATGTTCGTCGCGAAGCCTCGTCGATTCAGCAGCAAGATGGCCTGGCCACCGTCTTGGATGGTTTGAGAGACAGCCTGCGCCAGCGGTCGACTGATCGCGCCACCACCTGCGCGATCATCACGAATTCGCAAATCGACCAACTGCACTTCGGGCATTGGGCGATCGGCAACCCGTTCGGGCATGGAGATCAACTCAGCGTGGCCCGATTGAGTCGCGTGCCAAGCTTCCAGTGATGGTGTCGCGCTTCCAAGTACCAATGGAATCCCCAGCGACATGGCGCGGGCGTGAGCCACTTTCCTCGCGTGATAACGCGGCTGGGTGTCCTGCTTGAACGACGTATCGTGCTCCTCGTCGATGACAATCAAACCGAGGTTTGGCAGCGGAGCAAATACGGCGCTGCGCGGACCGATCACGACCTGCACGTCTCCCTGCCGAATGCGCTGCCAGTGATAGTGACGCTCCGACGGCGACATTTGGCTGTGCAGGACGGCGACGCCATCGAATCGACTCTCAAAACGCCCACGGGTTTGCGGTGTCAGGCTTATCTCTGGAACGAGCACAATCGCCGAGCCCGCCTGAGCGACGACGTGGTCGATCGCTTTGATATAGACCTCGGTTTTGCCACTGCCCGTGACGCCGTGCAGCAATAGCGTCCGGCCTCTGCCAGCATCCACGGCTGCGTTGATCCGGTGCAATGCTTTGTTTTGGTGATCCGTTAACGAGTGAGTTCGGTTGGATTCGCCATCATTGACCTGTGATCGGATGCGGATGTCGGAGGTCAGCTCGCGACGAACTTCCGCAACGATGAGCCCCTTCTTGCGTAATCGCCGAATCGGATCTTCCGTGCATTGGGCCAAGACGGCGATCTGCGCAGCCGTCATCGGACGTTGTTGAGCGATCAAACATTGCATTGCTAGCCGTTGTTTCGGCGGCAGCTCGCTCACTTGCTCTTCGGTGATCGTCTTCGCCGGGGCAAAGTAAGTTGTCTGGCGAGTGCCCGCGTTGGATCGCACACTCGATGGAATCAACGTGTCGAACACTTGGCCCGCCGGAACCTGATAGTAGTGGCTCATCCAGAGTACCAAGCGGGTCAACGCTGTGTCGCAGAGTGGTGTCTCATCAAGCACCTCGTCGATGTCACGTAACTTGTGCGTGGCAATCGGCCCCTGCTTGACCTCAATGCACCAGCCTTGGGTCGGCCGTTTGCGATGCCCCAGCGGGACGGCGACACGGGATCCCGGGTTCAAGACGTCTCGCAGTGAGTCGGGCACTCCATAGTCAAATGGGCCGTGGGGTGCCTGCGGAAACACGATGGATGCCAACCAAACATCGTCCTGGACCGCTAATTCCCACGGCGGGGGCTTTTTGTCGAATAACTCCGCTTGAGACGGTTCGTCGTCGGGAGGGCTTGGGGGCGACGGCACGGATGCGCAGGCGGGCTGGGTGGTCAAAGTGGCGGATTCGAGCGACAACATAGCACGATTGGGAGAGCGGACTCGGGGGTTTGGAACCTGATCATGTTTTTGGTCGCGGACACCTTTGGTCCGCTGTGTCGGCGTTTGCCCATTTCCAAGGGAGTAGTGATTCGTTGGAACACCAGCTATCGGAACCATCAAACGGAATCGCCATTCTCGGCGGCTCATTTGACCCAGTTCACTTGGGGCATCTCTGGATTGCTGAAGCGGCTCTGGAGTGCTTGCCGGTTGAGCAGGTCCGTTGGATCCCCGCCGCGACGAGTCCGCTGAAACCAGAGGGTCCCACTGCTTCGAATCAGCAGCGGCTCCAGATGTTGAGGTTGGCCATCGGCGGAGCAACGGGGCATGTCGTCGACGACTGGGAACTCAAGCAAGATACGGTGAGCTACACCGTCGAAACCTTGAGGCACCTGTCCGAGGAGTATTCCGGGCGTCGATTATTCCTGGTTATTGGGGCGGATTCGCTGGCGTCCATGGATCGTTGGTCGAAACCGTCGGAAATCTTGGACTTAGCAACGCTGGCCGTTGTGGCTCGCGGTGGAGAGGTGCGGCCGGACTATTCGATCCTTGAACCGATGACGGATCAGGAGAAAATCTCCGAAGTCCATCGGCACGAGATTTCGATGCCGCAGATTGAGCTCAGCAGTCGCGACCTGCGTCAACGAATTGCGCGAGGTCAAAGTGTGCGTTTTCGTGTCCCCCATGCGGTGGCGGCAATGATTCAAAGCGAGGGCATGTACGCAAATGGATGATTGGCGTTTCTTTAGGGGCTTAACAGCCAGACGCCTTCGGAGGTCACTGTCGAGGTGATGGCCAATCGACTGCCATCACCCGTCATCGCGGCGATTGGACGTGGCCAAGACGTTTGCGAGGATTGGCTTGTTCGTTCACCGCTGACGAGACTCCACACATCCAAGCGAGTCGTCGACAACGCGTAAACGTGTTCGCGGCCCAAGAATCCAACATGCGTCGGCACTCCGCTCACTCCAAACCGATGAATCGATTCATTCGTTGCCGTATTGACGACGTCGACAGACGGGCCGCGGCATACGATCAACCGATTTCCATCTTGCGATAGGGCGGCCGCGTTCGAGTTGAGCGACTGAGACGTCAAGATCTGGCGTTGCCGGAGGTCGACTGTCATCGACTCGTTCCGGCCACAGATTTGAACGGTCATGCTCGAGGCATCCAGATGAATGCCTCGGGCACCCTCGAGTTCCGTTTCGAGTTCGACAAACGGGACTTCCTGGCCGTCGTCAGGTAAACGCTGCCAGATCAGCTGCCCTGATTGGTCGATCGACACCAGTAACTTGCCCGAGGGATCCAGAGTCATGGCCGATACAGCGCGCTGATGCGACCGCAACGCATTGGGTAGCCGAACGAGGTTGACCGCGGGATCTCCGACGTCGATCCGCCACCAACGAAATTGACCCATGCCGTTGCTAGCGATGACCAATCCATCATTGGGGGTGAATATTGTGCGGACCAAACGGCCGAAGGGGGCATCGGTCTTGCCAACGGCGAGTGATTCGAGCGTTGAACCATCATGGATCGTCAGCTTGCCTCGCGTGGCCACGGCAACGAATTCGCCGCTATTGGAAAATGCAATCGAAAATGGTGGTGTCTCGAGCCTATCGGTGCGAGCCAGGATTTTGGCCGAACGCACATCCGTCAGCGCGCGATTGCCGACGTTTGTGAAGTCGTCTGGTGCTGGCTGAACCGGTGGCGGCACGTCGGGTCGAGGAAACCTGGGCTGTTGCATGCGCGTCGGAAAACTCGGTCGCGTCCTTGGCGCGGGGCGTGTTGCTAGTGGAGGCGACGAGTCGCTAGACGCATGCGGTACGGTTTCGATCGACACATCTTGGTAAGGGCTCTTTGGAGGCCGTGCGTCGCGGAGGATTTGATCGTTGGCTGTTGGTTGGAATGCGCCCGAAGCGGCTGTTGACGGATCCGTTGGACGACGATCCACCACGGATGATGGAGTCGGCATGGCGGGCGGCGTCGGATCGACTGGGCGATTCGAGCGGAGTGTTGTGGTCGCGACGTTGGGTTGGGTGGCCCACTGAACACCCAACACAATCACGCCAATCAAGAGGAACATGATCGCCAACAGACCTGCCACGGCTGCTGATGACTTCAAGCAGCCGGCTGTCGATGCACGGTCCGCATCAAAGTCATCTGGATACACGATCTTCATGACCGTTCGATCTGGATCCACCAGTGACGGCCCGTGAACGACTTGCAAGCGTTCCTCGGCACTGAATCCGATCGTCTCCCCGTCGGCGATCGACGCGCCGCGTTCAATCACGTACTCAGCGAAAAAGGTCAGCCTTTCACGCAGCGCCGTCGGCGACTCCGGCGATTCGATGCATTCAATCTCCATTAGATCGAACACTTCCATGCCCGATGTCATTGCCATCGACGGAAGTCCTTCACCCGCCGATGTGATCGTGATCGCAATCCAAAGCATGATCGGCAAATGATCCGGCCCGTGGAGCCGAGAAATTTCCTGGAAAGCGGGGCCATAGATCCGCAGGGTGTCCGGGCCCCAGACGACGCCGAGTGCCGTTGGATGAGAACGGAGGATCGCGTCGGCGACCTGCGTGACCATCAACGCTCGGACCAGCGGGCTCCACGGGCCTGCCGAAGCGATGATCCAGTGCGATCGATGGTTCCGAAGTTGCTCGAATTGTGCCTCTGGCCAGAGCATGCGTCCGGGCAAACCGCCGTCTTCGCTTGGTGGCACTGGGGCCGCCATCGGCGAGATCAGAACGTGGCCGGTCTGCTCGTCGCTGTCACCCGGACGCTCGAACGTTGCCGAGACGATTCCATCGTCATTAGCCGCCACACTTGTGATCTGGGCTCCGTGCGTCCAAGAATGCGTGTCCTGGATCTTGAACGCATCGATATCCATCGATGCATCATCTGCGAACAGTATGAAGCAAACCGCCAAGTGAATCCCCTTGCACAGAACCGTACTGGGACAGCCCAAGGAGCGTTAGTGTAGTCGGTCGGTAGATCGCAGTGCCACGGAGGGTGAGCTACTGCAGCTGGCCGCTAAATTGCAACCGCGGATCGTCGAGCCCGAGCCGTTTCATTTTTTTGTAGAGCGTCGTTCGATTGATATCGAGTTGGACTGCCGTCGCATTTCGATTCCAACCGTTCCTGCGAAGTGCTTCCAGGATGATTTCGCGTTCAGGCGCCTCGAGCGCTTCGCGAAGGGTGGTGGCAGCCATCGGCCGATTCGGCATCGACGGCGAATGCGATGGTGCGGGGGCGTTCGGATTGGCCGATACAGGTGATCGCATCGCCGGAACCATCCCCAACACTTCAGGCGGTAGATCCTCGTTCGTTAGGATGCGGTTGCTCGAAAGCAAGACGGCTCGTTCAACCACGTTTTGCAGTTGTCGTACATTGCCGGGCCAGCGATAGGCTTGCATGGAAGCCATCGCATCGCGATCGAATGCCTCCACATCGCGATTGGCGGTTTCAGCGGCCTCGCGCAAGAAGTGGTCGGCGAGCAACGGGATATCGCCGGGTCGCTCAAACAGGGCGGGCAGGACGATGTTGATGACGTTGATCCGATAGAACAGATCCTGACGAAAACGACCCGTCTCGACGGCCTGCGTAAGGTCCTCATTGGTGGCTAGGATGACTCGAGTATCGACCGTTTTGGTCGACGTGCCACCGAGAGGTTCGAACTGCAGTTCTTGCAACACTCGCAACAATTTGACTTGCATTGCCGGTGTTGCCGTGGCAATTTCGTCGAGGAACAGCGTGCCTCGGTCGGCGAGTTCGAATTTACCAACGCGATCGGTGTTGGCGCCAGTGTAGGCCCCGGCGACATGACCAAACAGTTCACTCTCCAGGAGGTTGTCGGGCAACGCGCCGCATGCGACTTCGACGAACGCTTCACCGCGCCGAGAGCTTCGCGAATGGATCGCGCGGGCGATCATGGACTTGCCGGTGCCATTTTCGCCATTTATCAAGATGGATGCTTTGGCGTCAGCGACATTGTCGATGACATCAAAGATTTTCATCATTCGGTAGTCATGGCTCAGAATGTTTTCGAGCCCGGATCTGGCATCGAGCTGTCGTCGCAGGGACTCGTTTTGTTGCTCGATCGTATGTTGGTTGACCGCTCGATCGATTGCCAATAAGAGCTCGTCGTCGATCACCGGTTTGGTCAGTAGATCGAAGGCGCCGGCGCGGACTGCTTCCACGGCGGTGCCGGGTGTCGCGTACCCACTCATGACCAATACAGCCGTCGCCGAGTGGTGCTGCCGAACATGAGCGATCAGTTTAAACCCGTCGTCCGGGCCGAGCCGCAGATCGGTGATGACCAAGTCGAAGTCGTCGGAGTTCAAGTGCTGTTTCGCAGTCGCGAGATCACCCGCGGTCGTAACGACCATGTCGAGTTCTCGAAGCCACTGGGCCAATGACGTGACCAGATGGTGATCGTCATCAACAAGCAGTATGGTTTTTGAATCATGCATGATGTTGGTTCCAGGTGTCGGGCGGCCGAAGGGCCACTGAATACCTAGGTCGCAAACATCAATGAGTCAAAAATGCATCACGTTGCATCAGCGCAACCGGGAATGGCTTTCTCCTCAATGTGCTGTGATGAATCCTCAAGGTGCGGTGAAGAAGCTTCCCAGCGGCGTCTTTCGCATCTTGGCGGATCCCGTGACAGGGTTGAGTCGGCCGGTGAAGACGCTCGGTGTCGGGTCGCAACGGTTTTGCGGCTTGGGGGACCCGCCGTCGCGGTCGGGGCTGATCTTGCCGGCTCCGAACGGCTCGAAGCGGCCGTGGTGTTTGACGGCGGTGTCTTCGCCATTCGTGGAGACGTTCGATGTCGTTAACGCCGACGTTTTGACCGGATTGTCTACGGAGGAGTCAACGGCGCGGCCGAGCGGCGGCACGTCAACCTCGCCGACTGCGGGAGCATCCGTCACTTGAAGTTCGCCCCGCAACACGCGGACGTCTCGTGGTGCACGGATACCGAGTCGGACTTGATTGTTGCGAATCTTCAATACGGTGATCTCCACGTCGTCACCGATTCGAATCGTTTCATCCATTTTGCGAGAGAGAACCAACATGGCATTGTCCTTTGCCCTTGGGGGCGGTCTGTTGAATGGAGAAGACGCCAGGTGAATAATCTGACCGGCGTAAGACTTTCGTGGTCGCGCGGATGACGCAACCCGATTTCAAGTCGATGCAGACCGCATGCCAATTGGTGATCGGCGGTTGTTGATTGAGTCGCAAGTCCTTTTATTGTAAGCGATTGCGTCGACAAGGGCTCGCCAGGTCGATTCGCATCGCCCGCCGAGATCATCCCTGCATTGCAAAACAATGACGGTTTTACCGAGTCGTCGCGTGGCTAGATCTCGGCGTCAATCACTTCGGATGAAGCACGTGTTCCCAATGCACCCCAGAGACCGTACGGGCTCCGTGAGCCAACCACGGTCGGGCTATCGGTACCGGCCGCGAGTGCTTCGCAGTAGACGCATGGGATGCTGGGATCACCCGCTTCGATCGAGTCCGTGATGAACTTAATGGCACCGTCCGCCATCAAAATGTGGCATCCGCCGACATGTCGGCTGCTGGGCGGCGCGACGCCGTAGGTATCGCTATGGCCGACCAGGCAAACCTCCGCATTGGGCGCGAGGATGGTGTTGAACTGCGACTGCAGAGTATGAAAATCCGCCCACCGAAAACCTCGCTCCGAGACAGCCGCATAGACATTGGCCGTTTGATTCCAGAACAGTGGACGCTCCGCATCGATGACGCCCAACTCATTACACCGTTTCGGATTGTCGGCCACTGCAAAGAACCCGCCTTTGGGCGGAGACGTGAATCCGATGCTACGTTTGTCGCGATCGCCAAGACCCGTCGCGATCTCTCCAACGGCGATGGTGTTGGACAAGCCATCCGTAAAATCGCGAAACCGCATCGACTTGCGTGGCACAAAAGCGCCTCGCAAGCCGCAACGTGATCGTCGCATGGCGCGGCTATCGGATTCATACTCCCAACGGCTTGCGGCAGTGTTCCAAACGGTGACGCCCTCTTCGGCATCGTAGAAACTGTCTCCGGTGCACGCGGCGTAATTGGTTCGGCCGAGTGCCGGCAATCCGCGACCGGGATCGCTTGGACAACGGTAAGTGGGAATCTCCGTCGACCATGGTGGATAGTTTCCCTGGAACGGACGTGGTCCAAACGCTGGCCATATGTCCCCGTCTGCTTCGATCATCGGTCGACTGACTTGTTCCCATACAGCTTGCTGTTCGACAAACGGTAAGAGGCCAACGAGATAAGACAATTCGAGCCGAGTGAATCCGGTTCCGTCGCTGGCCCATGCAGCGCCGGCGGTGTTGTTGCTTTCGTTGGTCGGCCCGACGCCGTGGATGGGTAGCTGCCCGTAGACCGCATGATAGTTGTGCATGCCAATGCCGATTTGTTTGACATTGTTGCTGCAACTCATTCGGCGGGCTGCCTCACGCGCCGCCTGCACCGCCGGTAGCAATAACGCGATCAAGACACCGATGATGGCGATGACCACCAACAACTCGACCAGAGTGAACCCGATTCGGTGGTGCGTTCGCGCGCCGCCCCTATCGATGGTGTGGAATGTGTCCATCACGGCTCACGAGCCTCCTCGGAGGCGGCTTCTTCCGCCGCGATCTGTGCGGCCACGTCGTCAAAAGAATACTCTTCGTTCTCTTCAATGACCTCGACGCGGCCCGGCTCGCAGCCCGTATTCGCTAGCATGACCAGCGACGCAAAGAGGGCCAACAGTACGCGACTATGAGTTTGTCCAAACACGGAAAAACCATTGGGTTAAAGAGTCTCGTCACCGCCTATGTCCAAATCACCTTAGCTGCGAACGAGGCGCCCGACAATGGTCAAACGGATGAGGACGACTTCCAAACCGGATCCACGTGCGACTGCGTTGACGATTCAAACCATCTGGTCAGCGTCATCTTTTGGCGAGTGTAGAAATGGACGCCCTCGGTACCCTGGATGTGCAAGTCGCCGAAAAAGGACTGATTCCAGCCCGTGAATGGGAGCCAGGCCATCGGTGCGGGGACGCCCACATTGATCCCAATCATTCCCGCATTGAATTGCCGTTTGAACTCCCGTGCGGCGTGGCCATCTCCCGTGAAGATTGACGCTCCATTGCCGTAGCGACACGACTTGCCCACCGCGATGGCCTCGTCGAGCGTGCCTGCTCGGACGACCGATAGCACCGGACCGAACACTTCATCTCGCCACAGCGGCATGGCGGTGGTGACGTGGTCGACGACGCTCGGGCCGATCAAAAATCCATCACCGGCGTTCACGTCTCGGCCATCCACCACAATCTCCGCTCCGGATTGTCCCGCAGTTTCGAGATGACCGATGATGTTTTGGCGATGTTGATCGCTGATGACGGGGCCCATGTCGGCAGCGTCGTTGCCGTCGGTGGGTGCCGTCGTCATTCCGTCGGTGACCTGCTTCAACTCTTCGATCAGTGCGTCTCCCGCAGTGCCGACGGCCAGTGCGACCGAACCGGCCATGCATCGCTGCCCGGCACAACCAAAGGCGGATGCCGCGAGTGCCTTGGACGCTTGTTCCAAATCCGCATCGGGCATGATGATCAAGTGGTTTTTGGCACCACCGGCGGCTTGCACTCGCTTTCCGGATTGGCAGGCGGTCGTGTAGACATGCTTGGCAACGGACGTGGAACCCACAAATGAAATCGCCGCAACATCCGGATGCGTCAGCAATGCATCGACGACCGTCTTGCCGCCGTGAATCAGGTTCATCACGCCTTCTGGCAGCCCCGCCTCATGCAGTAACTCGACCAGACGAATCGCCGACAGCGGGACCTTTTCGCTTGGTTTGAGGATGAACGAATTACCACAGGTAATCGCGATCGGAAACATCCACAGCGGCACCATGTTGGGAAAGTTGTACGGCGTGATACCGACGCAAACACCGACCGGATGGCGATTGGTTTCCCCGTCGACGCTGCTGGCGATCTGCGGAAACGTTTGGCCCATCATCATGGACGGAATCCCGCATGCAAACTCAACCATCTCGAGTCCTCGCTGGACTTCGGCGATGGCTTCGGCGTGCGTCTTACCATGTTCGCGGGTGACTAAACGGGCTAGCTCTTCGAAATGAGATTGGATCAATTCCCGGTAGGCGAACATGATTCGCGCGCGTTCCACGACGGGGGTATCAGCCCACTCGGGTTCCGCGGCAACCGCCGCGGCAACCGCCGCGTCCACGTCCTCCGCGTTTCCAACGGGTGTGGTCGCGATGACCTTTCCCGTTGACGGGTTGAACACCGCCGTTGAATCCGTCTTGTTGTGACTGGTCGTCCATTGCGTCCCAATCAGGCACTGCAGTGGCGCTTGCGTCGATTCCATGGTTGGCTCCCGGTTAAACTCTGTTTTGCTGTATTTGTGTAGAAGTCGTTAAGGTTCGCAACCCCGACGACGCGCCCGCCGACTCTTTTGGAAAGACGAATTCATGCCGAGAATGGTCCGTGGTGCCCTGATTCAAGCGAAGCTCAGCGAGCCGGGTGATGCGCCGATCGATGTCATTAAGCAGTCCATGATCGACAAGCACGTCCACATGATTGCTCAAGCAGCCGACCAGGGTGCCCAAGTCTGTTGTCTTCAAGAATTATTCTATGGACCATACTTCTGCGCCGAGCAGGACACGAAGTGGTACAGCCTCGTCGAGCCCGTGCCGGATGGGCCGACGACACAATTGATGATGGAGTTGGCCAAGAAGCATGCGATGGTGCTCGTCGTGCCACTGTACGAAGAAGACATCGCCGGCGTTTACTACAACACGGCCGCTGTGATCGATGCCGACGGGCAATACCTCGGAAAGTTCCGCAAGATCCATATCCCGCATTGCAACCCAGGATTCTGGGAGAAGTTCTACTTCCGCCCCGGTAACCTCGGTTACCCGATCTTTGAGACGCGTGTTGGGAAGGTGGGCGTCTACATCTGCTATGACCGTCACTTCCCCGATGGGGCCCGATGCCTGGGGTTGGGAGGCGCGGAGATTGTGTTCAATCCCAGCGCCACCGTGGCGGGGCTGAGTGAGTATTTATGGAAGCTTGAGCAGCCGGCTCACGCCGTGGCCAATCAGTATTTCGTCGGTGCCATCAATCGGCCGGGGACCGAACCGCCGTGGAACATTGGTCAATTTTATGGCCAGAGTTATTTTTGTGATCCGCGCGGCCAGCTCTTTTCCCAAACGGATTCTCGTGACGACGATGCGATCGTGATGGGCGACATGGATTTCGACATGATTCGTGAGGTGCGCAATACCTGGCAGTTCTTCCGTGACCGACGTCCTGAAACCTATGGAGCGATTACGGAACTGTGACCATGAACGATTCCCCTAGTGCATCGGGCGTCCTGTATGGACTTGATGATGTCCCGCCCAACGGCAAGGCAGTGGTCCTGTCGCTACAGCACGTGTTGACGATGTGCGGGAGCACGGTGGCAGTTCCATTGCTGCTGGGCCCGCCGATGGGAATGGACACGGCCCAGATTGCTTTATTGATTTCCAGCGTCATGTTCTGTAGCGGCGTTGCGACGCTGATTCAGTCCACGATCGGTTCGCGTCTGCCGATCATTCAGGGTGTCAGCTTTTCGTTCCTGGCGGCATTCTTCATGATCATTGCCGCCGTCCATCCGTCCGAGTCGGCGGAGCCAGCGTCGGCAGAACCAACCGTTGTGCTTGAGGAAACGGCTCCCGCCGGCGCGGCGATGCCTTACATCGCCGGCGCTGTGATGGTTGGTGCGGCGTTGGAGATGATCATCGGTTTTAGTGGCGCGATGGGTTGGATCCGAAAGGTCTTATCGCCCGTCGTCGTGGGACCCGTGATCATGCTGATTGGATTGGCGCTCTACCAAGCGGGCGCCCCGATCGCGGCATCCCATTGGCCCATCGCAATTTTGACGGTTGCGGGCATCGCGGTGTTTTCATTTGTCCTTGCGCCTCGTTCGACGGTGTTCCGATTGTTTCCAATGCTGTTGGCGATCATCGTCGCGGTCGCTGCTTGTGCTCTGGGTTCGATGGTCGGATGGTTCACAGGTGACCATCCCGCTAAACCGAACCTGGATGCCTTCGGACAAGCCGCGTGGATTCGAACGACCGATGTGATTTTCCCGTGGGGCCTGCCCAAGTTCGACACGGGTTTCATCGTGGCGGTCGCCGCCGGGTACTTAGCATCCATGATTGAGAGTTTTGGCGACTACCACGCCTGCAAGCAGATGGCCGGTGGTGGTGATCCCACACCAGAAGAAATCTCTCGCGGCATCGGTTGCGAAGGCATCGGATGCGCTTTGACGGGCGTCTTTGGTGGCTTTAGCTCGACGTCGTATTCGGAAAACGTTGGCTTGATCGGATTGACCAAGGTTGGGTCACGCCGCGTTGTTCAGATCGCGGCCGTGATACTGATCTTCCTGGGCTTGTTCGGTAAGTTCGGCGCGTTGGCGGCCGCGATTCCGCAACCAGTGGTGGGCGGTCTTTACTGCGCGATGTTTGGATTGATTTCGGCTGTTGGTATTCGTCAGTTTGCACGGTGTGACCTAAATAGCGATCGGAATCTGTTTGTCGGCGGCCTGTCTTTGTTCATGGGGCTAAGTGTGCCGTACTATTTTCAAAATGGCGGATCGGATGCGGTGAGTGCAGCATTTCCGTCTGGGATTGATGCGGTGATCAATTCGATCGGTCAGACGGGGATGGCGGTTGCGGCAATTCTCGGGATCGCGCTGGACAATCTGATTCCAGGCACGTTGTCCGAACGCGGGCTCGAGGAGGATGTTGAAATCGATCCTTCTCCAGGAGATGAGGTCACCGAGGCGGTCGTCACCCCGTCTTAGTTTCTTGTTGATTTGATCATTCGATGGAGGATCGTGTGGCCGCGTCGATCATCCAAACTGTTTTTGCGTACGGAGAAGCGAGATGAGTTCTGCACCGTTGCCCGTCGTGCCATTACCACCAACGACTCACGAGCCAACACCCTACGAGGGTCCAAGCCGCGATGAGGTGTTGGCCATGCGACATCAGTTCGTCAATCCGGGCGTGCTGACGTATTATCGCGATCCTCTGATGATCGTCGAAGGCAACATGCAGTACCTCTACGACGAGATGGGGCGACGTTACCTGGATGCCTTTGCGGGAATCGTGACGGTCAGCGTTGGCCACTGTCATCCGCATGTTGCCGAAGCGGTGAAGCAGCAAGCCGGGACGTTGCAACATACGACGACGATCTATTTGCATCCGACGATCGCTCAGTTTGCTGCGAAACTCGCCTCGAAGATGCCCTCCAACGCGGACGGCGCTCCACTGGATAAGTCGTACTTCACCAATTCGGGCAGCGAAGCAAACGAGATCGCGATTCTGATGTCGCGGGAATTCACCGGCAAACAAGATGTGGTGGCGCTGCGGAACGCCTACCACGGTGGAACGTCCGCAACGATGGGCTTGACCGCCCACGGCACGTGGAAGTTTCCGTCCAATCCGCAGTCGAACATTCATCACACGTTGCCGGGATACTGCTATCGATGTCCGTTCGGATTGAAGTATCCAAGTTGCGATTTGAAGTGTGCTCGTGATATCAAGAACGTCATCGAGTATCAGACGCCCGGTCAAATCGCCTGTTTCATTGGCGAACCGATTCAAGGTGTCGGCGGTGCGGTGACGCCCCCGCCGGAGTACTTCCAGATCGTCTACGACATTGTGCGTGAGCACGGCGGCCTGTGCATTGCCGATGAGGTTCAAGGAGGCTTTGGCCGTACCGGTAAACACTACTGGGCCCACCAGAACTGGGATGTCCAACCCGACGCGATTGTGATGGCGAAAGGAATCGGCAATGGCGCGCCGCTTGGCGGTGTGACGACGACCGCCGACATCGCCAAAACCATGACGAATCGAGTTCACTTCAACACGTATGGAGGTAACCCCGTATCGATGGCGTCGGGGTTAGCAACCATGGAAGTGATCGATGCCGAGGGCATTCAAGAAAATGCTGATCAAATTGGTGGGTTGATTCGAGCTGGTTTGGACGATCTGAAGACGAAACACAAGCTCATCGGAGATGTGCGTGGCATCGGTCTGATGTTGGGGATGGAGTTGGTGCGTGATCGGAAAAGCAAGCAACCGGCGACGGCGGAAGCGGCGGAACTGATGGAGCTGACTCGTCAACGCGGATTGATCCTTGGCAAAGGAGGGCTGTTCGGCAACACCATGCGCATCAAGCCACCGATGTGCATTACGGCGGATGACGCCAATTTCATGTTGGCGACCATCGACGAGTGTTTGACGAAGATCGAATCGGATCCTCAATTCGCCTAAGCTCGATTGGCAAGCTGACCCGTGACGGTATTACAGAGAATGGGCCTCTAACGTGTTGGCACGATCGGAGTGACCATGCCGGCGTTCTGCGCACCACTTGCCGCTGCAAATACATCGATGGTACCGGAGGTAAGCTGGTCACCCGGCGGCAATGAGAATCGACCGACGCCGACCCCTTGAAACTGAACGTCTTCGATTGGTTGGGGGCTCTTGCCTGTGCGGTCGATGGCGATCGATTGGATGCGCCAACGATGGACGATGATCTCGAATCGTCTCGACGGAGGGATGTTCACACGCACCTCTCGTTGGACCACCTGTCCTGCCAGGTCTTGAGATTGAACGGTTTGCACACGCACCTGCCCGGCGTCTCGTGGCAGCATCACCCGCTGAGATCCTCCCGGCGGCAAATCGTACTGAGGTGTGATGGCGGGATTCTGTGCATCGGTCAGCGTCACCCGCAGACGATCCGGCTGAGTGTTGATGAGCTTGATTTCGACCTTCGGCAGGGCGGGTAAGTCCTCGACTTTGGTTTCAAGGACCAGCGACGTTGGCGGCGCGACCGTCACCAGTGGCGATGCGGGGCCACCGCCGATCATGGGTAGTCCAGGGTATCGGATACCGGGCCAATCGCCGTAACTGGTCCCTGGTGGAGTGATTGGTTTGGGAGAGTAAACCGAATCGACGGGCGGCGGGATTTGCCACGCATCCAAGTACGGCACGAATCCTCGACCCGAGCCTATCAGCCGCACCGTCACGCTTGCCGGTGTGAATTGCGGCAGTGGTGACCCCAAGTCGGCTCGTTCGATCGGGCCGACACCCGTGCTGGGAAATCGAATGGCTCGGTTAAGCTCAAAACTGTAGAAGCCAAGGTACCGACCACCAGGCAAATCATAGCGAGGTTCGCGCCGATAGAACCAACGAGCGCCGTTGTTCTCGTAAACCGTGACGCCTCGCGAACTCAAATCGACCACGCCGGTAATGTTGCCAAAGGCATCGACCATTTCCAGGTCCGCCGCGGACAGGTTCGAAGCAAGTCCCAGCAACCAGATCATCATGAATCGGCCAACGGCGTAGGGACTCGAGGGCGTTCGTGTGGATTGCCTCAGGTTCCCACTGCCTGCGATGAATATCCGACATTTTGATTGACGCGGATTGTGTTTGGATCTCATTGAGAGGCCATCAGTTCGAGGACCGCGGCGGTCAACGTCATGAACGCCGTCTGCAAGGTGGTTTCCAGATCCGGTGCATACTTCGACGAATGCAGGCTGGGTGGTGGGACTCCGGTCTTCTTGGCCAACTCCATTTGCCGAGCGCTGACGGTGCCGACGGCGTACATGAAAATGGGCACTCCGGCGATCCCGTATTGGCTGAAGTCCTCGCCTCCCATGGAAGGCGGTCTCTCAACGACTTGGTCTTTGCCGAGGACGTCTTGGAAGACGTTGACGACACGCATGGTGAGTGACTCATCGTTGAATAACGACGGTGTGCCTTCCGATACCGAGATGATCGGTTCAGGAGCTCTGGACCCCATCGCAACGGCTTTTGCCTTCCGTTGGATCGCATCAAGCAAGTGAGCTCGTACGCCCGGATCGTAGCTGCGAACGGTCAGCTGCAGGTGGCAATCGTTGCCGATAATATTGTGTTTGGTTCCACCATGGATCGAACCCACCGTGACGACAGCGGGGTCGGTTGGCTTGATCTCGCGTGAGACGATGGTTTGAAGTGAGACGACCAATTCGGCGGCCAACATGACAGGATCAATCGTCGTTTCGGGTTTCGACCCGTGCCCACCCCGACCGAGCATCGTGATGTCAACGCTGTCAACGTTGGCTTGCGAGAAACCTGGTCGATAGCCAACACGACCCGCCTGGAGGTCTGCGGCGACGTGGATCGCCAAGGCGGCATCGGGTTTCGGAAACCTCTCAAACAATCCGTCGCGGAGCATGGCTGTGGCGCCGGCACCGCGTTCTTCGGCGGGTTGCCCAATGAGCATCAACGTGCCCGACCAGAGTTCACGGTGTGACGACAGATAGGCGGCCACCGTGGTCAGGTTGGTCATATGCACATCATGTCCGCATGCGTGCATCACAAAGGTTTCCGGGATGTCACCGTCGGTCGTTGTGGTCGTCGATGCGTACGGAAGTCCTGTCTGTTCCTGGACGGGCAAGGCGTCCAAGTCGGTGCGCAACATAATCGTGGGACCGCTACCGTTCTTGAGAATGCCAACAATGCCATGTCCACCAATCTTTGTGGTGACGTCCAGCCCGAGCGCCCTCCATCGAGTGGCGAGACGATCGGCGGTGTCATCTTCAAAGAACGATACTTCGGGGTTCTGGTGCAGTTCGACATACAGCTCCACCCAATCAGCCGCATTCGCGTTGAACCAACGACCCGATTCGAGGCTGGACGTCGCTGGCCCGGGCGATTCAGCGGCCAATTGTCCCGCGAGGGCGCTCCAAGTGATGGCGACCAACCAGCCGGGAATCAGAAATCGATGCATGAGTCTTGGCATCCGGTAAACGAGTGAAACGATCCAGGCGATCGTATTATGCCCGACGCAGGTGCACTCGCCCATCTGATTCTGCCGCAACGACGCCCATCACTGCGGAATCGGATCACTTCGCCGCACAGTGGTTCCCTCCCAAATTGCTTCGTCGGTTTCCTCGTCGTATGTCAGCACCCGGTGAGCGCTACCGGCGGCTGGCGGCACATCGATCGAGGGTAGCCAACGTCGATGTTCCGCAACCACAGCCTGATGAGCTGAGGCGTCAACGACATTCGTCCATTCGTTGGGATCGTTTCGCAAATCGTAGAGTTCTTCGCTGCCGTCGGCATAGCGAATATAACGCCAGTTTTCACTGCGGACGCCATGATTGCCTTGATTGTGGCTGGTCACGGCGGGGCGGCGGCGAATCGAATCGGCATCGAGCAACTGCGGTACGAGGCTGAGGCCTTCCAAGTCATCTCGGGCAGGTAGTCCGCACAGTTCGATGAGCGTGGGATAGATGTCCAACAACTCCGCCGGTTGCTGACACCGCCCCGATGCGACACCAGGGCCGGCGAAGATGAGTGGTACGCGAGTGCCATCATCCCAGAGTGTGTTCTTGCCCGTGATGTCTTTCTCGCCGAGGTGCCAGCCGTGATCACCCCACAACACCACGACGGTGTTGTCGGCCAAGCCGGATTCTTCCAAAGCTGTCATGATGCGACCCACCTGGGCATCGACAAAGCTCGTGCATGCCAAATAGCTGCGCACCAAGTTTCGCCACTGATTGTTCTCTCGGACCCAACGCAATCGCGGTTCCGGCAAATCCCAATGTGGATACCAGGAGAATCGAGGTGTGTCGTCGCGATCGCCGTCCAAATAGGGTGGCAAGACGGTATCGTCATCGGGATAGAGGTCGAACCACTTCTGGGTTGCATAGCAAGGGACATGTGGCAGGAAGAATCCCGCCGCCAGGAAAAACGGTTCGTCTTTGGATGCACTGGCGATTTGATCCACCGCCCACGACGCGACTTGGTAATCGCCTTTGGAGGAATCGTCATTGTCGGTTGGCCAAACACCCCAGTCCATCAAGGGATGATTTCCCATGGGCGTCGGTGGAATCAGCTTTTGCGGTGGCTTGGTTCCAACACCTCCCGTTGGTCCGGTCAGCTGAAACTCGGGATGGGTTTCCCCACGTCGGGCGCGTCTCCAGCTATGAAAGATCTTACCTGTGCTCATCGTGCGATAGCCGTTCTGCTCAAAGTGCTGGGCTAGCGTCACACGATCCTTCCATTCCGGCAGGGTGCGGAACCAAGGAGCCAACCCATAGATACCCGTGGTCGTGGGTCTCAAACCCAGCATCAAACTGGTGCGTGATGGATTGCACAGCGGCGCGTTGCAATGGGCGTTGAGGAAAACCGTCCCACGATCACCCAACGCGTCGATGTTGGGTGTTTGCGCCATCGGGTGCCCACCAAGTGTGCCGATCCAATCGTTTTGGTCATCGATCGCGATGAACAATACGTTGGGTGCATCCGCTTGAGCGCGCCCGGCGACAGATCCGATCAAACAAATGGATGTCAGAATGCCGCACCAACGGACCTTGCAAACGGCGTCAAGAAGGGAATCGATCAACACGGCAAATGAACTCCGGAGATAGACAACTTGAATTCGGGCATCCAGGGCAACGCTGGTGGCGCGGTCGGGGTGATTCGACGCCGCAGCCAATTGTATCCAAAGTCGATTGCATCTGCGGTGCGGATCGCGGACCCGACCGTGGGGATATTTGAAGTTCCACGATGAGTGAAGCGATGCGTGGGGAACTTGGTTAGCACGTCAGTCCATTGAATCGATTGTGTTAAGCTGGCAGATTGATCCATCACTCGTGCTGCTAGCAATCGAAGAGGCTGTCACCGTGCCAACGCTGGAGACCACTGTCAACGGAATTCGATTTCCAAATCCGTTCGTAATCGGTTCAGGGCCTCCCGGCACCAATGCTCGTGTGATCTGCCGCTCCTTTGCCGATGGCTGGGGCGGCTCATCGGCCAAGACGGTCAGCTTGGATGCATCGAAGGTCATCAATGTGGCGCCGCGCTATGGTCGGCTGAAGGACGCGACAGGCGATCCTTACGGCTGGGAGAATATCGAATTGATCTCCACCATGTCGTTTGAAAAGTGGCTCGACGAGTTCAAGCAGGTCAAAGACAAGTTCCCCGATCACGTCCTCATCGCGTCGATCATGGAGGAGTACAACAAAGACGCGTGGTTCGAAATTGTCCAACGTTGCGAAGGCGCCGGCGTGGACATGTTCGAGTGCAATTTCTCGTGTCCCCACGGTTTGCCCGAACGAAAGATGGGCGCAGCGATGGGACAGGATGTGGACGTATTGGGCGAGGTGTGCTCGTGGGTGGCCGAGGCGGCCACGAAACCGGTTTGGGCAAAGATGACGCCCAATGTGACCCACATCGAAGACCCGTCGCGAGTGGCATTGGAGGCCGGCATGGATGGTCTCTCGGCGATCAATACCATTCGTAGCGTCATCGGCGTGGATTTGGAGACGCTGCGGCCGATGCCCACGGTGGAAGGCTACACGACACCGGGCGGCTATTCGTGCAAGGCGGTCAAACCAATCGCGCTGCGAATGACGATGGAGATCGCGACGATGATCGGACAAGAATTCCCCAAGGCAACGCTATCAGGAATCGGCGGCGTTGAAACAGGTGAGGATGCGGCGGAGTTCATTCTGTTGGGTGCCGACACGGTCCAGGTCTGCACCGGCGTGATGAAATATGGCTACAAGCTCGTGCGAACATTGTCGGAACAGTTGCTCGCGTTCATGGAGAAGCATGGCTTTGAGACGATCGACGATTTCAAAGGGAAAGCCTTGCCTTACTTCACAACGCATGCGGACCTGGTTCATCGGCAAGCCGAAGCGAAGGAAGCTAGGGCGAAAGCCAGGCAGGGCATTACCGCCGACGAGAAGTGGGACGGTGACGATTTTGTGAAGCAGTCCGACGACCTGGTGGGGAATTGAGTCCGTGACGATCTTGATTCGAGGCGGACGAGTGATCACGTCCGACCAGGACATGCTGGCCGATGTGCTGGTCGATGGCGAAACGATTTCAAAGGTGGGTGGTGACCTTCCCGACGCGGCCGATGAAGTGATTGACGCATCGGGAAAGTACGTGTTTCCGGGTTTCATCGACCCGCACGTGCATATCCACCTGCCCTTCATGGGGACTCACGCGAAGGACACCTATGATTCGGCCAGCCGAGCCGCCTTGGTCGGTGGAACCACGACATTGATCGAGATGGTGTGCCCGGGTCGCGATGAAGATCCTTGGGAGGCGTATCAGCTCTGGCGTTCGAAAGCGGAGGGACTATCGGCGTGTGATTTTTCGTTTCACATGGGTGTGACTCAATTTGATTCGTCCACTCCGAACAAACTGAAACGCATCGTTGAGGATGGCGTGACGTCGTTCAAAGTGTTCTTGGCATACAAGGGTGCTTTCGGCGTGACCGATGATGAACTGTTTCAGACATGTGCATTGGCTCGTGAGCTGGGCGTGGTTGTGACGGCACACTGCGAGAATGCGGAACTGGTGGCCAGTTTGCAATCGAAACTGCTTGCCGAGGGCAACGTCGGCCCCGAGTTTCATGAACCGTCACGACCCGCGATCGTCGAGGCGGAAGGCGTGCATCACTTCTGCACGTTCCTCGAGATGACCGGGGCCAGCGGCTACATCGTGCATACGTCTTGCCGCGATGCGGTGACTGCGGCGATGGCGTTCCAAGCACGCGGTGTCGACGTGGCGATTGAAACTGTCATTCCCTATCTCGTGCTCGATAAGACCTATGCGGAGAGGCCCGATTTCGAAGGGGCGAAATACGTCATGAGTCCACCGATTCGCGACGCTGCCCACCAGGCATACCTGTGGGACGCGATTGCCGCCGGGTGGATTGACACCGTCGCGACGGATCACGCTCCGTTTGACTTCGAGGATCAAAAACGGATGGGACAACCACCCGAATCGGACTTCACCAAGATTCCCAACGGGATCCCGTCGGTGGAGCACCGGGTGACGCTCTTGTACACGTATGGTGTGGATCAGCATCGCATCGACCTGCATCGTTTCGTCGAACTCGCGTCAACCTCCGCGGCAAAGCAGTTCGGCATGTTCCCCGCCAAGGGCACGATTCAACCCGGCGCCGACGCGGATATCGTGGTATGGGACCCAAACTATCGCGGTACGATTTCGGCATCGAACCATCTCATGAACACCGACTACGATGGGTTTGAAGGGTTCGAGATCACAGGTCGACCGAGTGTGGTCCTGTGTCGTGGCGAGATTGCCGCCCGCGACGGTCAGTTCACCGGGACGCTCGGTCACGGCAAGATGGTCGCCCGTCGTCGACGGGGATCGACGTGACGCCGCCGGGGCCCTCGTTTTCGCCATGCGCCGTGTCGACCGTGCGATCTCAGCTGGTGGATATTGATGCGCGTGCGATTCGTCCGGTCGAGATTCGGGTCTCGGCCGGGCGTATCGATTCGATTGAAACGTTGGAAACGGGCGACGTCGATAACACATTCATTGTGCCGGGCTTCGTCGACGCCCATGTTCACATTGAATCTTCGATGCTCACGCCATCGCAGTTTGCGGCCGCCGCCGTCATCCACGGCACGGTCGCCACAGTCAGTGATCCGCATGAGATTGCCAATGTGTTGGGTTTACCCGGTGTGCGCTACATGCTGGATGACGCATCTCGCGTCCCCTTCAAATTCTTGTTCGGAGCACCCAGTTGTGTTCCGGCGACTGTTTTTGAAACCGCTGGGGCTTCCATCTCACCGGAGGAAACTGCGGAACTGCTCGATGATGATCGAATCGGCTATTTGGCCGAGATGATGAATTTCCCCGGCGTGCTTCAGGAGGATCCCGATGTGCTCGCCAAAATCGAAGCGGCTCGCCAACGCGGCAAACCCATCGATGGCCATGCACCGGGGCTTCGAGGCGACGATGTGTCGAAATACTTTGCCGCTGGCATCACCACGGACCACGAGTGCACGCAACTTGACGAGGCGATTGAGAAGCTCGCGGCCGGTGCAATGATTCAAATCCGCGAGGGTTCGGCGGCTCGGAATTTCGATGCGCTGTATCCGCTTATCGACCAGTATCCCGGCCGCGTGGCCTTCTGTAGTGATGACAAACATCCCGACGAACTGGTCTCGGGACACATCAACGCACTCTGCCGGCGCGCGGTCGGTCGGGGTTGTGATCTGTTCCACGTCTTAACGGCCGCGTGCATCGTTCCTGTTCGTCATTACCGACTGGACGTGGGTCAGTGCCGAGTCGGAGACCGCGCCGATTTTGTGGAACTGGAATCGCTTGAATCATTTGATGTTCGCAGGACGATCATCGATGGTGACTGTGTCAGCGAAGCCGGACGATCGTTGATTACGGTTCCACCCGCCCAACCGATGAATCAGTTTCGCTGTGGATTCAAACGTCCCGACCAATTCAAGTTGCCGGCGCTTCATGCCACGGACATGCGAGTCATCGTCGCCGAAGACCGCCTGCTAACGACTCGTTCGGAAACGGTTTCTCCGACGCTGGTTAGCCGAAGCGTGGTTGCGGATCCAGATCGCGATTTGCTGAAACTGACGGTCGTGAACCGTTACGCCGATGCCGACCCGGCGGTCGCGTTGGTGCGTTCGTTTGGGCTTTCACGCGGTGCCCTGGCGGGATCAGTCGGGCACGACTCCCATAACATTTTGGGCGTCGGTGCCGATGACGAATCGCTGTGCGAGGCGGTCAATGCCATCATTGGTCATGAAGGTGGACTCGCTGTCGTTGATGGACAGCGCATCGAGACGCTGCCGTTGCCCGTCGCGGGATTGATGTCGACGCAGTCGTGCGACGTGGTCGCGGCGAGGTATCAAGAGATTGATACGTTGGCGCGGCAGATGGGATGCACGCTGCAGGCACCGTTCATGACACTCAGCTTCATGGCATTGTTGGTGATTCCATCGTTGAAACTGAGTGATCTGGGCTTGTTCGATGGTGATCGTTTTCAGTTGGTCGATCATTGGAGTGTTCCATGACGGATTCCGACCCGGAGCCGATGGGTTCGTTTACCTGGAAGGCCGCGATTCTTGGTGCGTTGGTGTTCGCCGCAATGCCGTGCGGCTGCACGAGGCGCGAAGACGAAGAGAAACCCCCTTTGCCCATGCCGATCGAGTTATCGATGGATGGCGAACCATCGATGGTGCTCGATGGGCAGTGGGATGATTGGACTGCGATTGAGTCCGTGGTGTCCGATCCCGCAGGAGATACCAATTCAGTATTTGATTTGACCGATGTTGCCGTGACGATGCGCGGCACGTTGCTGCATCTTCGAATGCAATTTGCCGGCGCCGTTGGCCTGCAGAGCGGCGCGGAGGAAGATGGAAGTCTCGTTTTGGCCATCGAACTGTCACCCACCAGCCGATTGAGCATCGATTTTCGCGGGCGAACTGCCACGATCGAGGATGGTTCCCGGAGCGGAACGGTCGATTGGCAAACGCTCCGGTTCGCAGCGCAGCCGACATTCATGAGTGATGCGTATGAACTGACTTGCGATTTATCGGCCGTTGGAGTTCAACCCGGAGATCGCTTGCGCCTCCAGTTTGAGGATGGTGATTCGATGTCACGACCTTTAGCCATGGTGGTGCCCCCGATCGCGGACACGGATGCCGTGGAATCTTCGTTGGATCTAGCCAAGCCTGACGGGACGATGAGAGTGGTCAGTCTGAACACGCTCCACCAAGGCACGTGTGATCCAGTTCGGGGGCCCTTGATTCGGCGGACGCTGCAGCAGCTCGCCGCCGACGTCGTATGTTTCAATGAAGAGTGGGAGGAGCCGCTTTTTATCGAGGGTGTCGCGAATGTTTTGCCGGACTTCGGCGAAGATTGGCAAACCGTATGGAGCGATGGGTGCGCCATCGCGACGCGTGCCCCGATGGAGTCATTGCCGTTTGGTCTTGAGCGAGGCGCCGTGGGGTTGGTTCATCGGAGCGATCAAGAATCGTTGGTTGTGGTGAGTATCCACCTGCCCTGTTGTGGTCACGCTGGAAGCGAGCAAGAGGCGGAGCGGATCGCGGCGATTGATGTGTTGATCGATCGGATCCGTCAGATGCGTCAGGGTCAGTATGGCCAAGCCGCGAAGGATGCCGGCGTCGTCGTGTTGGGCGATTTCAACCTCGTTGGATCGCGCGAGCCGCTCACAAAGTTGAGCGGTGTGGGTTTGACCGAAGTCTTGCCTCGGTCCTTGATCGACGGATCCGCGATGACGTGGTCTGGGGTGAATCCATCCGATACGTTTTGGCCGGGGCGCCTCGACTGCATCACTCTGGACCAGCAACGGCTCGGCGTCGAGCGAACGTTTCTCTTTGACCGCGCGACGTTTGCACTGACCAATCCCGACGAAGACCCGTCGGTGGCCTCGAGCGACCACGCCGCGCTCGTTCTTGACGTGAGAGGCCGTACAGGGACCTCGGAGGCGTCCTTGCCGTGACATTGCGACCATGACGGACGACTAGCTACCGCGATAGGTGGAGTACCCGAACGGCGAAACCAACAGCGGTACGTGATAGTGTGGACTACCAACCTGCACGAGAAACGCAACGGTGACGTCCGGAAAAAAACACTCCACGCCCAGCGCTCGATAGTATGGCTCCATCGCGAACCGTATCTCGTAAACGCCCGGACGGAATTGGGAAGGTGGAATCAGCCCACACATGATTCGGCCATCCGAATCCGTCGTGGATTCACCGACTACAGTATGAACGCCGTCTTGCCGCCGGCTCAGAGTTACCGAGACGCCGGCGGCCGGGCAACCCCGTGCCGTATCGAGAATGTGAGTCGTGATGGGATCGCGTTTCATGAAGTCGATTCGCTGTGAGCCAACAATTTGTCAATCCGAAGGTGAGTGATTTTGGTTTGTTCGGCTGCGGCGACGTTCAGTTCATGATCGTGGGAATGACCGATTCGTGACTGGAGCGACGCGAGCATGTCTGCGGCCGATTTGCCGCTGGCACACAGGATGAACAAGTAACCAAACTTCTGTTCGTAGGCCTGATTGCCGTCGGCGAGTGCTTTGAGTGTTGCGTCGTCAGCGGCGGCAACACCGGATTGCTCACCCGATGACCACTGTCGGTTGCCAGCGTACTTCATTCGCAAGGACTCAAGATCTCCAAGTTTCGGATGACATTCGAATGCCTCCAGCCAATCGTCGCGAGTCAACTTGCTAAAGCACTCATCGGCCGCCGCATGGATGTCCGCGACGCAACCCATAGGCCGGCGGGCTGCCATTTCAGAACACCATCGCGTTGATCCGCAACACGACTTCCATCGCTCGATCGCTTGGCGCGGCGATAGGTGGTTCATGCCATCGATGGTCAGTACAGATAGCCAACGTCCATGCGGTCGGTCATCACTCATGCCGTGGACGAACGTTTGAATGACTTGACCCCGCAGTTCCATGCCGTGATAGGGAGTGATCGCGTGCCGGTGCTGCAAGCGGCATTGGTCGACGGTCCAGCTTGCGTCCTCGTCAAACACAGCCAGATGGGCCCGGTTGCCTACTTCGATTCCGGACGATACTCCAACAAGCTCAGCGGGAGCGATCGACATCCACTGGATGACATCCCTTAGCGAGGCACCACGCTGGCGAGCGTGCGTCCAGATGAGAGGCAGTCCCAGCTCGAGCGAACTAACGCCTCCCCACGCAAGGTCGAATCGCCCGTCGTCGAGGTGCTTCAGGTCGGGCGGGCAGGGAGAATGGTCGCTGACCACCATATCGATTTCGCCGCCAATCAATGCCTCCCAGAGCAAACTCTGATTTTGACGCGAGCGTATTGGTGGGGCGCACTTGAATTGCGTGGCTCCGTCGGGAACCGACTCGGCGTCAAGGCACAGGTAATGAGGGCACGTCTCGACCGTCACGCGAATTCCACTGTCCCGTGCGGATCGGATCATGGGCAAACTACCCGCGTCACTCAAATGAACGATGTGAATATGGCAGCCGGTTTCTGCCGCGAGGTCCAGCAGCATGCCAATCGCGTCACGTTCGAAGCGTTCCGGTCGCGTTCGAAGATAGTCGTCGTAACACCTGGGGTCTTGCATCGCCGGCACGCTGGAGATGACCTCCGCGTGGGCCAACAGGGGTTTGTCGGCGGACGCCAACTGTGCCATCCCAATGCGAAGATCTTCCTCGGTGACATGGGGGAACTCGTCAATGCCACTTGGACAAAGAAACGACTTCGCGGCGAAACAGCCGAGGTGGATGAGATCGGAGATTTCCGAAGCATTCTCCGGAACTAGTCCGGCGTGAGCGGCGACATCAACGTGAAGTCGACCCGCCGCGGCGGTTGCCTTGGCATCCAGTGACGCGGCGCTTGTGGTCACTGGTGAACTATTCAGGGGCATGTCGACCAAGGTGGTGATCCCGCCCGCGCGAGCGGCCCGTGTGCCCGTGTCAAACCCCTCCCATGTTTCTCGGCCGGGGTCGTTGAGATGGACGTGGGTGTCGACCAGGCCAGGCAGCACGGCATGGTTGCCGACATCGATCACGTCGTCGGTTGACTGCCCATATGGATCGATCGACTGAATGATGCCATCGATGATAGGAACGTCGGCAGGCCGCGTTTGTGCGGGCAGAAACACCCTTCGGCTTCGAACGACGGTTCGCGATTTCATTGGCGGCAATTGGTCGTCTGGGAAATGGGTAGACTTGGACTGAAGACCGCCGTGGCTCACCGACGTGCAGTTGTCGATTGAGGTCGTCGGGCCAACTCATTCAACCAAGATCCCCATCCAGGAACAAGCTGACCATGACCATTCGACTTGCGCATAATACGTACGGTAAACATCGCGTTCGTGTGAGCAAGGTTCGACGGGACCCTTCCGATTCGGGTCGACATCAACTGGTCGAAGCGACGGTCAACGTGGTGCTGGAAGGTGATCTGGCGTCGGGCTATACCGACGCGGACAACTCGGGCATCGTTGCGACCGATACGTGCAAGAACACGATCTACGTTCTTGCCAAGGACAATCCGTTCGACTCCGTCGAGTCATTTGGCATCTGCATTGCCGAACATTTCATTTCGCAGTATGACCATCTGACGCGGGCAACGGTGACACTGCGGGAGAAGCGATGGCAACGTTTACTTGATTGTCCGCATGCATTCACCGGCAATGACTCGGAGGTGTCGACCGCCCGCGTGGTTGCAAACCGTGATGACGCGACAACGGTGCAGGCCGGAATCGATCACTGTGTGATTGCCAAGACAACACAAAGCGGATTTGCGGACTTTCATCGTGACGAATTTCGGACTTTGCCGGACACAGACGACCGGATCATGGCGACATCCGTCACCGCTGACTGGGTTTACGCGACGATCCCGAGTGATTTCGCGGACGCCCGTTCGGCGATCCGCTCCGCAATGATGGCGAGATTCATTGATCACTACAGTGTCAGTGTTCAACAGACGTTGATGTTGATGGGCGAGGCAGCCTTATCGGCTTGGCCCGGCGTCGGCGAGATTACACTGACGATGCCAAACAAGCACCATGTTCCATTCGATCTAACGCCGTTTGGACGAGAGAACCACAACGATGTTTTTGTCGTGACCGATGAACCGTACGGATACATCCAAGCGACCGTCCGGAAGGACGATTAGGACATCGACAGTGTTGCCAGTGTCCGCGCCAGGACCTCCACACCATCGGAGAGTTGCTCGGGGGTGGTCAATTCATCGGGACGGTGCGACACACCATTGCGACAAGGGATGAAGATCATTCCCATCGGGGCGACCTGTGCCATGAACAGTGAATCATGATAGGCGCGGCTGACCATCCGTTGATATGCGAGTCCCGATGCTTGGCATGCCTGTTCCACGGCGGCCGTGATCATGGGCGACGATGTCGCGGGCGGATCCGAATTGACAATCGTGATGTCGAATTCAATATTGCGACGCTTGGCAATGGATTCGATTTGTGTTTCCATCGCGCTCTTGCATTGATCGCGTGAGTCACGATCGACGTCTCGCAGATCGATCGTAAATCGCACTTTGCTGGGAATGGAATTGACCGCACCGGGATAGACATCGACTTCGCCGACGGTGGCGACTAGGTCATCCGATGGAGACGCGATCGCGAGTTGTTCAATGGCGTGCATCATTTCGGCCGCCGCACACATCGCATCGCGACGACCGGGCATGAGGACACCTCCGGCATGACCGCCGACACCCGTCAGCGTGACGATCAGGCTAGCGGGAGCCGCGATGGCGGTCACTATTCCAATCGGCAACTCCTTGGATTCAAGCTCGGGGCCTTGCTCGATATGTAGTTCGGTCCAAGCGTGAAAATAGTCGCGCGAAAGCACGGCGGACGCAATGTCACCGCTAAACCCAGCTCGATGCCGGACCGTATGGAAGTCATCGCCATCGGAATCCTTTAAGTCACTTAGCTCGGATTCGACCAACCGACCTGCCATGACACGGCTACCGGTACAGCCGATGCCAAATCGGGTCGGTTCTTCACTGGTGATCATCAACACTTCGATCGATCGACGGGGTCGGAATCCGGTTCGTTGCAAGACGCGAATCGCCTCCAGCCCTCCCAGTACCCCGACCGTGCCGTCATACATCCCCGAATGTGGAATCGCGTCGGTATGACTTCCGGTTCCGACGGCGGGAAGGGCGTCATCGTCACCGATCCATCGAGCGAAAGTATTGCCAACGGAATCCACACGGGTTTGCAGCCCCGCGTCCTCGTAGAGTGACATGAGATACTCGCGTGCTGCCAGATCCTCGTCGCTGAAGACCACACGTGTTACAGCCGGGGCGGGTTGCTCACATGAGCTGAAATTCGCCAGTGTCGTTAGCTCACTGAGCAACCTGCTCTTGTCAATCGTCAGAGATGTCTGTGTCGACAATCGTTCACCTCATGAATCCATTGGGAATCCATCATGATGGCGGCTACTGGTTGATCTGTCCAACCAAGTCGTTGGATTCAGTCAAACGGAGAACGATTGACATCCTTGTAATAGATGTACTGCGCCGGCTGACCGCCCATCGCCACAAACCACTGGGGACAGTAAGCACCCATCCAGATACTGTCACCTTCGGCAACCGGGTACCATGATTCGTTGAGACGGTAGACGCCCTGCCCTGCCGTCATGTAAAGGCCATGTTCCATGACATGCGTTTCGACAAATGGTAGGGCCGCACCAGATTGATAGGTGAACACGTTGACCGCCATGTCGAACCCGGGCTCATCTGGCAAGAGACAAGCGAGTCGAGCATCGGGGTCACCCAAGAAAGGCTCTGCAGAAACATCGTCAACGTGTCCGTGCCGAAAACTCGGCGCGTCGACGTTGGGTAGCTTCACATAGGGTTTCTCAAAGACCAGCAGTTCGGCCTGCGACTCACTGCCAATCTGCAAATCGCAGTCGGTCGGCAGATAGGCATAACTCTCCGAACGCAGCTTGACCGCTTCATCCCCCTGACCGAGGACCGCTTCGCCATCGAGCACATAGACGAATCGCTGTACACCGGACGCCGCGCCGGTGGACTTTGACAATGAGTCCAGGGATGCCAGATACATGACGAATCCGGGCGCTCGCATGGCTGGGCTCATCAGCACGACGCCCTCCGTACTCTCCCAGCCAAAGATCGCGGATCGGACGTGGGAGTCGGTACCAATGATCGCGTGATCACGTTTGACAAACGTTCGAGTCTGACCAAGTGGATGTAGGTTCATGACAGCGTGTTTGATTCGGCGAGGGACATCACAAGGTGGTGTAAGACGGCGATGGCGACACCAACATCATCCGCGGTCACGTCTTCATCGGGATGATGGCTGATACCACGTGGTTGCCGGATGAACAGCATCGCCGTGGGAAAACGCGTCGACAGCACTGCGGCATCGTGCCCTGCGCCGCTGGTCAGGTCAATCGCATGAACTCCTTTGGCTGCCATCGCTCCGACCAATCGGCTGGAGAGATCTTCATCCATTCTGGAGGCCGGCTGCTGTTGGTGGTCCAGCACGTGAAATTGACCCTCGGCCGCCGCGGCAATTTCCCTCGCGCGGGCGATCAACTCATCGACTGCGGTCATCCGACGTTGGTCATCGGCGTCGCGAACGTCCAGCGACAAATCGACGCGGCCGGGAATCACATTGCGGACGTTTGGATGCGCGTGGACTTGCCCGACGGTCGCACAGAGTCCATCTCGCTGGAGTGCGTACTGAGACACATGCTCGATCCAGCGCGCCGCCATCACCAGGGCGTCGCGACGAAACGGCATGGGAACGGTGCCGGCATGTCCAGGTTCGCCGTCGAGTCGCACCAGCAATCGAGACTGCCCCGCGATGGCGCCCACGCGTCCCACCGGTCGACCCACACGCATCAACAGCGGTCCCTGCTCGATGTGTGGTTCAATGAATCCAATCACATCGTCGACGTCATAGGCGGCCTCACCAATTTGATCGGGCTGCAGACCGAATGCCTTGATCGCTTGCCGCATGGTAATGCCATGCTGATCCTTGCGATCGAGCCACTGGGGGTCAAATCGGCCGATCAGGCCGGCGCTTCCCAGATAGGGTTTGGAAAACCGGACGCCTTCTTCCTCGCTCAAACCGACCACATCCAGGTGGAACGGCAGCTGGTGTTTGCCGATCAACTCGACCACTGCCAGTCCAATCAACGCTCCAAGCAGCCCATCGTAGCGTCCCGCGTTGGGAACCGTGTCGAGGTGGGAACCCAACAGCAGGACTCGATTCGTTTCGGCAGTCGTCCGCAATCGTCCGATCAAGTTTCCGGTCGCATCGACACGAACATCGAGTCCCGATCGGTTCATTTGCCCGCGCAAGTATTCGTGAGTCTGCGCGATGGCGGGCGTGAGGTAGGTACGGGTGATCTCGCCGGGCGTCTCAGTGATCTCCGCGATTCGGTCGCAGCGGTCCATGCATGTCTTGACCGCGCGATGAATGGATTCGCTCAGAAGTGGCCGTGAAACGGACAATGGATGGGACTCACGTGTTGGTGCCGGACTACATTAGAGTTCTAGCGGGGCTGATGAGGCGCGTCGATCCGCCGCTCCATTATGGAGGGGGTCTCGGACATCACGCCGCCGCTACGGCGAGTCTTGATTGACGCAACATTGATGACCTTCTACGGTGCAAGAGGCGACGGGCGGCGTCGATCGAATTGTTTGTTCAGTGGGCCTTCCAAGCTCACGCGACATTGAATCTGAGGAAACCATGTCCGCAGCCTCCACCGAGAACGCCTCGACACCAATTTTCCGTGAGACGATTGAGTGTTTCATCAATGGCGATCACGAGACGGTCGCTGGTGCCGATGCCTTCGAGACGTTGTCGGACTACCTTCGTCGGCGCCGAGGATTGACGGGCACCAAGATCGTATGCGCGGAGGGTGACTGCGGGGCCTGCAGCGTTATGGTTGGACGGTGCACGAATCAATCCGATTCGTTGAACTACATGGCCGTTGACTCGTGCATTGTCTTCATGCACCAGCTCGATGGTGCCCATATCGTGACCGTGGAGGGGCTAGGAACACCAAACGATCTCTCCGCGGTGCAACAGGCCATGGTGGATTGCCACGGTAGCCAGTGCGGATTTTGCACGCCGGGATTCGTGACGACGATCCAAGGGCTGTTGGAACAATGCAAACAAGCTGCACTGGAGTCGACTGGGGCGTCGTGTGTTCTGGACGAGTCCGATTGGCGACTTGGATTGTCGGGGAATTTGTGTCGTTGTACCGGCTATGTTCAGATCATGGAGGCGGCTCAGTCGATTACGCTCGAAGACGTGCAATCGCTCAATGAAAGGTATCCCCCCGAAGCGATGATCGCCCATTGGAATTCCATGCCGTCGACCATGGTGCGGATCGAGGCTGGTGACCGCACCGTCTTTCGCCCCTCATGCGTGGAACATGCTGTCGAAGCAAAGCGAACCTCGACGCGCGTTCGGGCCGTCAGCGGAGCGACGGATGTGGGAGTGCAGCACAATCACGGGTTGTTGATCGGGGATGTCCGACTCGATCTTTCGGGCGTGGACGAGTTGCGAAGAGTGGAAACGGAACCAGATGCCATCTTGATTGGTGCCGCGACCACTTGGTCGGACGTGCTTCATGGCATTGAGTCGCCGTTCCCTGACTTTGCCGACGTGATTCGGCGATTTGGTAGTCCTCAGATTCGGAACATGGGAACGTTTGGTGGCAATCTGGCCAATGCGTCACCGATTGCTGATTCGATTCCGTTTCTCCACGCCATCGATGCCGTGATTCGTTGTGTGGGGCCCGATGGAATCCGCGACGTCCCGGTCGCCAACTTTTATGTTGGATACAAACAGACGGTGCTGTCCGACGAAGAACTCATTCACAGCATTCGCCTTCCACTTCCCACGGCAGGCCAGCATGTGAAGCTGTATAAGATTTCCAAGCGACGCGACATGGATATCAGTACTCTCGCCGCAGCCTTTTCGATCACCTTGCGCGATCGCCAAATCGTTTCAGCATCGATTGCGTTGGGTGGTGTTGGTCCCACAGTGGTTCGTGTCGCCTCCGCCGAGCGGTATCTGCTAGATCGAGAACTATCGCCCCAGGTCATGCTCGAAGCCGGGAGGATCGCACGGGATGAGATCACGCCGATCAGTGATGTTCGCGGCAGTGCCCACTACCGGCGGCAACTGACTGAGAATCTATTCATGAAGTGTGCGTATGAATTGGAGAGTGGCATGGATGATCTCCCAAAGGGAGTCGCCGTATGAATGAGCGACCAGCAAAAAGTGTGATCGGTAGGGCGATCCCACACGATTCCGCTGTCGGCCATGTCACGGGAACGGCGGACTTCATCGAGGATTTGTCACCTCTGATGGGTGAAGTGGTCGTTGGCTTCGTCGGGTCTCCGGTTGCATCAGGTCGATTGGCGTCTCTTGACTGCAGCTCGGCTCGGCACTGCTCCGGCGTGGTTGCTGTTCTGACGGCGGCGGATATCCGAGGACAGAATCATTTTGGCCCCATCTTCCATGATGAGCCCTTTCTGGTGGACCAAGAGGTCTCCTACGTCGGACAACCGATTGCGGTGATCGCCGCGGAATCACCCGAGGCATTGGCAACGGCCAAACGCGCCGTTCGGGTCGAGGTCAATGCCGTCGAGCCGATTCTCTGTGTGGATGATGCGATCGCCGCAGGATCGTACCTCGGCCCGATGAGGAAGATTCAGCGGGGCCATAGCGATTCCTCGCTCCGAGAATCGACTCACGTGATTGAAGGTACTTTCCGCAATAACGGACAGGAGCAGTTTTACTTGGAGTCCCAGGCTTGCTTGGCGATCCCGGGTGAAATGGATCAGCTGACATTGCATTGTTCGACGCAGAACCCAACCGAAACTCAAGCTGTCGTGGCTGAGGTTCTAGGTTTGTCGATGCATCAAGTCGTCTGTCAATGCAAACGCATGGGGGGCGGTTTTGGCGGCAAAGAGACTCAATCGGCTCTGCCCGCGCTGATGGTCTCGATCGTCGCTCAAACCACGGGGCGACCAGCACGCATCGTGTACGACAAACATACGGACATGATGGTGACTGGAAAACGTCACGCCTACGTGAGCCGATATCGTATTGGTTTTGATGATGCCGGTCGCATTACCGCGGCCGAGTTTGATTTCTTCAGCAATGGCGGCGCCTTTGCCGACCTATCGACGTCGGTGATGGAGCGGACGATGCTCCACGCTGACAACGCTTATTTCTTGCCCCATGTCACGATCATGGGCCAGGTTTGCCGTACCAATCTACCACCCAATACGGCCTTTCGCGGTTTTGGCGGCCCGCAAGGCGTTGTTGTCATCGAGAACGTCATGGAGGAGATCGCGCAAACACTTGGACTCGATGCGATCGATGTTCGGCAAATCAACCTCTACCACGACGGTGATCCGAATCGCAATTCGACGCCCTACGGTCAGACGGTGGCCGAACACGTGTTGCCGGAGATCCTGGATCAACTTGAATCGACAAGCGATTACCGCCGGCGACGGGATGCCATCGCCACTTACAATGCCGCCAGTCGCACGCATGTCAAAGGGATCGCGATGTCGGCGATCAAGTTTGGGATTTCGTTCACGAGCAAATTCCTGAATCAGGGGAATGCCTTGGTGAACGTCTACATGGACGGCACGGTGCAGGTATCGACCGGTGGCACCGAAATGGGGCAAGGACTCAATACCAAGATTCGACAGTTGGTCGCGGCCGAATTTGGGTTGGACTGCGCCCATGTGATTCTGATGACCACATCCACAGAGAAGAACAACAATACGTCTCCGACGGCCGCCAGCGCCGGTACGGATCTCAATGGGACCGCCGCGGTGATGGCGTGCCAGCAGATCAAAGATCGCATGGCAAAGCTTGCGGCGAGCATGCTGACCTGCCAGGAACCCGAGTTAGAGCCTGTCTCGGCGTCGGACGTGGTCTTTGAATCGGGTCGTATTTACGATGGACGTGATCGGACCGGCGAGCGCGGATTCGACTTCGCCAAATTTTGTGATGTGGCGCGCCGCGAACGCGTTGATCTGGGACAGCGATCGTTTTATGCAACGCCTGGAGTGGACTTTGATCGAGAGACCGGACAGGGAACGCCATTTTATTATTTCACCAGTGGCGCCGCGGTGGCGGAGGTTACGATCGATCGTTTCACCGGCGAGTTGGTGGTGGAACGACTTGATCTGTTGATGGACATCGGCCAGATGTTGAATCCCGGGATTGATCGTGGTCAAGTCATTGGCGGGTTTGTTCAGGGGATGGGCTGGTGTACCAATGAAGAGCTGGTCTATGACGCGCAGGGTGCGCTGTTGTCGACAGGACCAACGACGTACAAGATTCCCGATGTGACGGACATCCCTCGAGATTTTCGTGTCGATTTCATCTCAAATCCGAAGCACTCCAAGAACGTGCGCTTGAGCAAAGCCGTGGGCGAACCACCGTTGATGCTCGGTACATCCGTCTGGTGCGCCGCCAAGGATGCTTTGTCGTCGCTGAGCGGGGGCGCGATTCCTGATTTGAAGCTACCGGCGACGGCGGAGGAAAACTTGCGTTGCATGGGACAAACATTGGGCACTTGCGAGGATGGGACCCCAGCGTCGATGGACCGTTTTCAGATGAGTTGATTGGTTGAGTGCGTCGTTTCACCAGCGCTGTCTTGATCTGCTCAGTCGTGTCGAACGATTCGTGACCGTTGCATTGATTGCGGCGGAAGGTTCGGTACCGCAGAACGTGGGCGCACGAATGATCGTGACCAAGCAAGGTCTTGATTTTGGGACGATCGGTGGGGGCCGAGTCGAGCACGCGGCCCTGAACCACGCATCGCGTATGATCGACGAGCGTGCTCCCAGCGGGATGGTCATTTGGAACCTCAACCGTGATTTGGGGATGACATGCGGTGGTCGCGTCACCTTATTTTTTGAATCGTACGATGCCGCGGCATGGCAGGTCGTGATCTTCGGTGCCGGACATGTCGCTCAGGCGCTCGCACGGGTGCTGGTAACGCTGCCTTGCCAAATCACTTGCATCGACTCGCGAGAGGACTGGTTGGCGAAGTTGCCAGAGGGCGTCGACGCTGTCCAACGGGATCGTCTGGAAAGCTACGTGCCAGAGATTCCATATCACAGTTCGGTGGTCTGCATGACTCGCGGTCATTCGACGGATTTGCCCATCTTGGAAGCCATCGCCAAGCTAGATCGAACATTCCCAATGGTCGGCGTGATCGGTAGCAAGACGAAAGCGGGAGCCCTGCGTCGCCAACTCCGTGAACGCCTACCCGACATCGCGCCGTTGCAATTTCATTGCCCCGTCGGTCTGCCGATCGGATCCAATTTACCCTCGGAGATCGCCATCAGCATCGCCGCTCAGCTGCTTCAGCGACGGGACGAACTGGAAATCGACCCCACGTGAGTCAGTCACGCTGGTACGTGATGTTTCCCTCCGAGATCGTGGTCAACAACCACCGATCGTCCCAAGAAAACATGAGTCGTGACAACGTGGTATCGATGTCTTCGCCGGGAATGGCCCAAGCCACATCCGGTCGAATCACCAGTAAGTCGGCGGGACGGTCGACTGCCAAACGCTCGTCCGTCGGCTCCTGAAATGCATCGAGGTTACCGTGGGTGATCATCCACCAAGCGTGATTGGCACCTGGCTGGTGACCGCCGGTGACGGCTGCGGCTTCCAGCATCGCCCGCCCAACACGGACCATGGATCGCTCATAACCGGCTCCAATATCACTGCCGAGGCATATCGGAACATTCTGTGACCGATGAGCATCTCGATTCATCGTTCCGGACTTCAAGAATGAGTTGGCCGTCGGGCAGTGCGCCACATGTGCCTTGTTGGCTGCTAGCTGGTTCCGATCAAGATCCGTCAGATGGATCCCGTGTCCAAAGATGCTTCGGTGTGTCAACAATCCCGTGTCGGCGTAGACGCGGACGTAGTTGCGCCCGCCAAACAGTTCGCCGACGTAGTCGCATTCCTGAATCGTTTCCGCGAGATGGGTTTGAATGATCGCGCCGTACTCTTCGGCCAGCTTCCCTGCTCCGGAAAGAAGCGGCTCGCTGCATGAGACCGCGAAACGCGGCGTGACGGCGGTGCCCAAACGCGCGGCGGAAACACTCGAACCGAGTAGGTCGGCGACCTCATCCAACTGTCGGCTGATCGGGTGCAGCAACTCATCGGGTCCTCCGCGATCCATCAACACCTGACCAATCACGCCCGCCATACCGCGCTGACTGGCAACGTTCATGGCCGCTTTAGTTGCTTCGTGGTTGGATGTCGCATACGCCGCGATGCGCGTGGTCCCGTGAGCAAAACACTGGTCCATGACGCGGTGGGTCATGCGCTCCGCGTAGCCGGGGTCATTCCATCGGACTTCGGCCGGAAATGTGTGACGCTGCAGCCACTCCAGCAAAGTCAATCCGTGAGCCCCAATCATGTCGAACTGAGGCAGGTGAACGTGGGTATCGATGAACGACGGGCAGATCAGGCGGTCCTCTCCACCCAAATCAAACCTGGACGGTTGGTCGCCGAGGATGATCTCCGACACATACCCATCGCGAACCCGAATCGTGCCGCGATCAAGACGCAGGTGCCCTGGCCGATCGGGATCGCAGCGCAGCAAATTGCCAAAGACTTCCATGGGCCGATTCAATCTGGCTGTCACTCAAATGTTCATCACACGACGACCACCGTGGATGCCATGAGGATGAATCATAACGGATTCGATTCCAATCGAAACGCCATCTAGCCTGACTGACGAAGATCTCGCCACTTGCGAATGATTCGCGGACGGGTCGTCAATCGAATGATGACGATGACCACCAGCAAGACGACCACGGAGATTCCAATCCAGCCATGAAGCCGTATCAGCGTGCGAAGTTGATCCGTGGCGGCAATCGGTAGCATGCAGGCAAACATCGTTCCGATCGTCAGCACACCCAGAACATACAGCGAATGAATCAGAGTCTTCTCCAATTCATGGAGCGTGGGGATGGCTCGCTGTAGAGCGATGAACAGGACCGCCTGCAGCGGCAACCCGACCACAAAGAGCCCGCTGGCGCCCATGTGGGCCATTAACCACATTCCATGCAGCTCTTCCCCTCGTGTCCATGGAATCGATGTGATCAGTAGGGCGAGGGTCGCCAGCACGACGACCGCCATGGCCAAGCGTTCAAGCTGACGCAGCATGCTGGTCTCCTGAGCCACGGTAAAGTCGAACGATCTGCCAACCAAATCCCACCAGACTCATGATCAATAGCACCAACAATGACGCCGCCGTCAAGAACTTGAACTGCTTGCGACCGGCAAAGAGTTGATTCCATCGATCGCGATCCGTTTCATCGATGCCTTGCAGTGACGCCATGGTGATGGGATCGGTTTCCGTGATCGCGGGGCCGCTGGGTATGACCGTGGATGCAAAGATCAAACCATCGTTGGAATGACATTCCAGGCATCCCGTTGCGCCCAGGGACCAATTGGCTGGTCGCACGTTATGGGCCATGGGCCACCGAATCATCTCGACGGCATCGACGTTGGCAACGGTCCGCGTGGTCAGGGTCGCATCCTCGTCTCCTCGAACATAGATCCGCCCCGTGGAAACGTACGCGGCTTGCTCCACTTCGAACTCGCTTTCCAGGGCGGCCAAAGCGGCGCTCACCTTGGCGTCGAACTGAGGATCATCGGGATCCTTCAAGATGACCTCGTCGATGAAGTCTTTGCGGACACGCAACGCCCGACGCGTCGACTGATAGACACGTTCGGGTGGTAGTGGTTCGATGACGTCGTCTTGGATGCGGCCCCAGTAAGCGGGCCAGCTAGCTCGCTGTGGCGTGACCGCGGCATCGGATTGGTCAGGAACGGCGGCGTAAACGGGGCCGGCAATCATGGGCATCTCATTACCGCTGAGATGATCCTTTTTGCCGAGACCATGTCCCAGCGATGTCATGAGACGCTTCGTCGTTTCACCAGGCGCCGGGCCACCGTGACAGGCGGTGCATGACAGTTTTTCGAAATGGAGCGGCGGAAGTCCCTCATGCTTTGGGGTCGGTGATCCGAGCCGACCAGCTCGCTGGACGATCGAGACGAATGAAATCTCCGTGTCGGCCGACGTCACGGGCGCCTCCGTTCCGAGGTGGCATCCCTGGCAGGAGAGGGTGGCGACGTCGACGCCACTTGGATTCTGCTCGCCGGCATAGCCACGCACGATATGATGATCGATCCCATTGCGATGACAGTCGACACAATTCATTCCAGCGATCAGGTGCACATCGTTGTCGTGAATCCATCGAGCTTCGATGCCCTCGTCGTTGACTTGCCGCATGCTATGACACTGATAGCAAGCATTGTTGGTGGGCATGCGGACCAGATCCATGAAGACGGTTCCATCGGGACCGAATCGTTGGGGGTCGTACGCGACTTTGGGTAGACGGGCACGAACTCGTTCATCATCCGGGTCCGAACCATCACGAATCGAACCCACGCGTCCGCTGACGGCGCCCAGACGCAAGCCCACGGTCGGAGCCCAAGCAAAATTCTCGTCTTCGATGGCTTCGCGCCGTGATTGGAAATCGTAGGCGCCCGATACGGCGTGGCAGACCATGCAGTCCACTTCCAGTGAACCCGTGAATTGCCAGCGCGGCGACAAACCTGAGGAATCGTTGGCATCCGCGGATGCCGACGTCGTGATGTCTCCCAACCCACCTCCTGGCAATCTCGCCCCGAATTGCTGCGTCATCTCAAAACGCGTGATCCCGACTTCATCCGGATGAAACCGCCCTGCCCCGCCTCGATAACTCAGCGGCAACTGCGTGCCCGTACGCATGTCCGTCCAGATCCATGGTTCACTGATTCGACCGGAATGAATTTCGTTGGCGAACGCATTGAAGTGCCAACCATGAGAGATGGTCTCAAAGTCGTGGCATCGTCCACATGTGTTTCGCGTTGAATACGGCTGGTCGGAGTCCGCGGTGATCTTTCGATTGTTGACGTCGTACAGATCGATGTGGTGAAGGTACCGAGCGTTGCTGTTGGAATGGGCGAATCGGGAATCACCCGCGGCGAAGGATGGTGTCGCCCAAAGACAGATGAGGCTCGCCAGCCAAATTCGATTCGCGTGCATTATCGCAATGGGGGATCTGGTTCCGACGTTCGAAAATACTCGGCGGGATAAGACGCCTGACCGGCGTGATCGGGGTGCCTCCACGGAAACCGTGGTCCTCGGTCCTCCAGCAACGGGACCTCCATGCCGTCGCTTGACTGCATCGCGTCCCAGAGCTGCGCATTGAGCTCACGAATTCGATCGGCATGCTCAGGAAGGTCAATGAGATTTGACATTTCGTCGGGATCCGATTCCAGGTCATAGAGCTCATCACGATCCCACAAACCATGACAGCGAATGTATTTGAAACGGCCACCGATGATCGCATGGAGCGTTGGCGTGTGCGGGTAGTTTCGTTCCCAGTAATACTCGTAGAGGATCGTGCGTCCGTCCAAGGTTGACGAATCGCCCGACTTCAACGCATCCCAGACGCTGATTCCATCGACGGGCGAGGTCGGCCGTTGACCCGCCGCCTCCAACAACGTGGGCGCGATGTCGATGTTGCCGACGAGTCCATCGAACGTTTGTCCGGCCGCGAGGTGATTGGGAGCCACGATCAATAGCGGCACCTTGGCGCTGGCTTCGTACGCGGTGCGTTTGTCGATCAGTCCGTGATCGCCAAACTGAAATCCGTTGTCGCCCATGTAAACGACGATCGTGTTATCGGCCAAGTTGTTCGCTTGCAAGAATGCTCGCATCCTCCCGACGCTATCATCGACGGCGAGCAAGGACTCACAATAACGCCTGTAATACACGGCGGGATCAAAGTCGGCCAGGTTGTATCCGAAATCACTCCCATGTCGGCTATTGCGCTGGTTGCGAACCCACATTGGTAGGTTGCCTTGCTCCATGTCGGCGGCTGTCGGCTCGGAGACGGGCAGTGGCTGTTCGTCGTAGCGTCCACGATGACGATCGGCAGGAACAAAGTCGGCGTGCACGGCCTTGTGGCTGACGTACATGAAGAATGGCTTGCCCGGATCACGTTCCTGGAGCCACTGGAGGGCGTAGTCGGTTAATTCGTCGGTGATGTAACCCTCTTGGGCGACGCGGCGTCCATTGATGTTGAATCCATCATAGGTCGTTTGCGGAACCTCGCGTGTCGTTCCGTGACCGTCCGGCCAATAGGTTCCCTGTCCCTTGAACGAGATCCAGTGATCAAATCCACGCTGCGGATCGTCGATGTCGCCGCCCATATGCCACTTGCCGATGAAAGCCGTTTGGTAGCCCGCCGATTGCAGCACTTGGGGGAAAAACGTCAGCGTCGGATCCACTTCGTGATAATTGTCAATCACGCGATGGTTGTGGGCGTATTGTCCCGTCAGGATCGAGGCACGACTGGGCGAGCAGAGCGACGTCGTGACATAGGTGCGAGTCAGCGTGACACCGTCCTTGGCCATTGAGTCCAGATGCGGCGTTTCCAAGAACGGATGCCCCGCCGAGCCAAGGCAATCGAACCGGTGGTCATCACAAAGGATGAACAGGATGTTGGGTGACGAGATGCCAGCCGGCTGGGCGATCGCAGTCGAGCACGAAATGGCGGAGTGGATTGCCACCGCGATGAACGCGACGCAAAGGTGTATCCATTGCGGCAATTTCATGCCGCCCAACTCAATCACGCGGCTTACCAATCGCGAACAATTTATCTTTCGTGCTGATGTAGATCGTCTCGTCGGCGGCGACGGCGGTGCTATAAACGCTCGTACCCATGTTGATCTCCTCGATGGGCTCATTGTTGTCAGCGCCAAACTCGAAGACGCAAACGTCCCCATCCTCATCTCCAATGTAAACTTTGCCATCGGCGATCAGCGGGCTTCCCCAACTCTGTGCGAACATGTCGTAGGTGAAATGCACAATCGGTTGGCCGTCATCGGTGCCGCGCGCGTCCAGGCAGTGCACCAAGCCGGAAAAGTCGGCGACATAAAGAACGTCATCTTTAATCGCGACCGTTCCACAACTGCGATGCATTTCCTCTTCAAAGTCGATCTCGCCGTCATCGTTTTGGTCAGCCTGGCTGTAGTGCCAAATCACGGCGGAATTTGGATTGTCGATGGCAACCTCGCCTTTCTCCGGATCGACTGCCTGGATCCGTTTGTGAGGGATCGGAACACGCTCGCCGTCGGTCAACTGGACCGCCAATTGAGGCGAAACATCGCCGCGCTTCGTCGGATCAATGCACCATAGGTGTCCTTCACCCTCGCCGTGTTCAGGGTCTTGACCGACGGCAACATAAACACGCCCATCATATGCCACGGGAGTCGCGATCAGATTGTTCCGGGTACCTTCTCCTCCGAGCACCCATTTGGATTCCTTTGGGTTGCAATCAAATTTCCACAGCAACGTGGGTTTGCCACCTTGGCCTCGATCCGCTTTGAAGCTGTACAGATATCCTTCTCCGCCACAGAAGAGGACCTGCGGAACGCCACCGAGGACTTCAATCGATGGGCTGCTCCATTGACCGTGCAGAATGTTGGTCCCGGGAGAGTCATCCGTCCAAAACACTTCGCCCGTGTTCTTGTCCATGCATATGAAACTGGGGGCCTCTGGCGCGGGCAAATTGATGTGGGACTCGTCGAGGCCATTGCTCGTATTAACAAACAGCAGATCACCGTAGGACGTGACACTGCATGAGCACATGTTGTGTTGGCTGACACCAAGTTCTTCCATCATGTTGAAGACCCAAATGACATCAGCGTCTTCTTTGTCGTGAATCCCCAATGACTTGAAGACCGATATTCGCGGGCCGATCTGTTTGATGGTGAGTGTTCGATCGATACCGCCAAAGTTGCCCGACACCGTCCAAATCTTCTTGTCGGTGACGGTCGTGATCGTTGCATCGCCTTCAAGTGCATGTTCGGCTTTGGCCAACATGCCGAGTAAAGCTTCCGAAAGTTTTCCCTCTGCCAATGCGGCCAACGACGCCGCGAAGTCGACTCCATCTCCAGCGTTCATGACGTCGCCAACACGAGCGGCCTCACCGACGACCTCTCCATCGTCTTCACCATCGTAGAAACCTTCGGTGTCAACACACCGGACTTCGCCGCGGCTGGTGACGAACCACAAACGTTCGCCTTCGACCAACGGAGCACAACAGATTCCCTGAAGCGGCCAATCGTGTACCCGACCAGTGATTAGTTTTTCGCTGCTATGTTGCCAAAGAAAATCGCCGCTGGCTTGGTCAAACGCGATCAGGCAGCCCAGGTCGACCTTATTGGGATAGCGTGACAGATACCCGGCTCCGTTGTTGGTCCCGACATAAACCTTTCCGCCGGCGACGACGGGATTACCGTAGGTTTGGCTACCGAGATTGGCAAACCATCGCATGTTCTCCGCACGCGACCCATCCCACTCGCCGCTGCGACGGTCGAACTTGCCGATATTCCAGCTTTCGGGAAGATTTGACGCGTTGGGTACATTGTTTCGGACTCGGGTTCCGCCCCACTGCGGCCAGTCTTTGCCGGCGGACAGGATGGCGGAGGGAGCTTCGAATTCATCCACGTCCGAGGATGGCGACTCGACGTCGGGTGCCACCACGAGCGTGGTGGCCTCATCGTTAGGTGGAGCCGCGTTCAATCGCGCGCCACAGCCGCTCAAGAGCAATGTGGCCACGGTCCCCGCCAACGCGGAGCCCAGCATCAAACACCAAGCAGAAAATTCAGATCGCATGGGGGAGAGTTCTAAGTCGAGGGGCGAGTCAGCGCAACGGTTCGCAAACGCTGAGGGTGGTGGTTGAAATCACTGGCGCCGAACGGCGATCCAGTGGCAACATCGTTATTGGTTGGCTTTGACTTCGAGGTTGTCGATCGCCAATTCGGCGACTTTGGCATTCCCGTACAAGCCCGGGCTTGCGGCCAGATTGGGCGACGCGTCCCGAGCGGTCACGGTCCAATCATCTGGCTCCTCTTCATCCCGCGGCCAGACTTTCCCATGAAGGACCGCCACCGGACCATCGGAGGACGATTCGATCTCGGCACGCAACTTCATTCGGTACCAGCGGTCCTCCTCCCAGGGAAAGTCGACCGTCTGCGCCATTCTCAACTGCGGCGACCAAGAACGGATCTGCAACTGCTGGCTATTGCCCATTAAATCCAGGACATAACCGTGTGCCGTCAGGCCGATGTCGGGCAACTGGTCGGCCGCTCGCCATCCGCGCACATCCGCCGCGAGCGTGTAATTGTTAAGTTGACTCGAACCCATCCACGCGCGGCTGCGAGCACCTTTGGGGATGGTGCTGACCTTCACCAAGGCGGGCGAACCATCTACCTCTCGGATCACATGTCGATAGCGGGCGCCGACCCACGAAATCGGCGGATCACTTAGGTCATCAAAGGTAAATTTCCACGGCAGTGGAGGAACGATCCGAACCCGCGTCTGCCCGCTGACGTCCCCGACGCGTGCCATGATCGTTGCGGACGCGTGTGGCTGATCCGAGGCGGCTGTGAACATGGTTCCGCTGACGGTGCCGGCACCGGCCGTTTCAAACACGATATCGGAAGGATCGGGATCGCCAAGTCGTTGCCCTAATTCGTTGAACAGACGGACCGACAGTTCGGCCGACTGTCCAGGCTGCAACAACAACTCGCCGGGGGTGACCAGTAGTTGGCTCGGGCCTGGGTTCTGGGAGATGGGTGTTTCGCCGATGAGTTGTTCGGCAAGATGGACCGGTGTCTGCTTGGCATCTTCGGTGCCAATGCAATAGAGCGCCGACGTTCCCTGCATGTACATCTTGCCGTTGGCGAGGACGGGCGAGCCATAGAAGGCTTCGTTGCGAATGCGGCCTTTGCTGATGAATTCGACGCCGTCTTCGGTGATCTCCAAGACGGCCCAGCGTCCGTTCTCGGTGAAGACGTAAATCTTCTCGTCGGCGTATAGCAACGATGGCCACTGTTTTCGATCGCCGATGGCGATCCGTTCGGCGATCAGATCACCCGTGTCGGTATCGATGACCCACAGCTTGCACCGATCGTCAACGATGTAAAGGCGACCGTCGACGACAATGGGGGCACTGCGGCCGACGACCAATTCATCCAGTTTCCAGAGTTCAGCGACCGACGTGTCATCACCCGCACCAGAGACTTCTAATCCAACCACCGCACCCATGGAAACGCCCGACACATTCTCCTCACTGTGACTGGCATAAACGCGTTGGCCGTCAACAAGCGGCGTGGCGAAAATGCCGCGTCGCGAAAGAGCGTAGTTCCAAAGCGGTTTCCCGGTGCGCGGTTGAAGGCCCCAGATCGAGCCGTCGCCGGCACCTAAAATGAGTTGCCGCTGCCCGTTGATCGTTGCAAGCGAAGGCGAGGAATAGGTGGTGTCATAGGGCAGGTCTCGGGTCCCGCTGAACCAAACCACCTCGCCGGTCAGCTTATCCAAACCTAACAAGCGATGGTTTGGTTTGGCTCGGTCGCCCCAGTTGATGATGATACCGCTGATGATCACCAAGTCTTCGTGAACGACGGGAAAATTCGTTCGACCGCCGTAGGTGCTGAGCATGCCGAACTGCTCATGCAGTGATTTCGACCAAACCGTCTCGCCGGTTTCGCCGCTGATGCATTGGAAAAAGTCACAAACGCCCAAAACATAGATGTTGCCGGTCTCCGGGTCCGCCACCACGCTCGACCACCCGACCCGCGTATCCGGGACGTCCGACATCCATACATTGAACCGGTTCTCCCAAATCAACTCTCCCGAGTCGGCGTCCAAGCAAACGACGCGCTCGCCTTCGACGGGCGTCCCTGGATCGGATCTCAAAATCGTGTAGAGCTTGCCGTTCATCACCACGGGGGTGCTTCGGCCGCCGAGATCATCTTTCTTCCAAATCAGGTTGCTGCCTTCGCCGCCCTCGGAGTCCCATTCATCGAACAGGTTCTCCGCTTCAGCGACGCCGTTGAAATGCGGACCTCTCCAATAGGTCCAATCGGCCTCGTCGGCCGAAAGATCGGCTGTAAGAAGCGTCAGCGCTGATACACAGACCATCACAAGGCTGCCGAGGCGTACACAGCTGACGTTGTTCTTCTGAGGAAGGGGCGAATCGACGCAGTGGTCATCGATCATGGGCATCATGCGATTGAGTGGACTTGAACGGTGGGGGAATCTGGGCGGGCTTTGACGGTTCATCCTGACTCGTCCAAAGCTACTCATTGTAATGGCTGAGGGAAGCCAGGTGTTCATCGTCGGGCTCAAAATCAGGCACGCAGATGATCAGAACACGCATCCTTCCAATGGCTCGATGCACCACGCCCGGTGGGATCAGGACGGCATGGAGCGGCCGAACGGGTCGGCGAACGCCATTGAGTTCAATCGCGGCGTCATCATCGCATTCCACGATCACGTAGAGTTCGGTGTGCTCCGTATGATGGTGGGCGCGGGCATCCTCCGAGATGTCGGTTAGGTGCAGCGTTCCCGGAAACCGCAGATCACCCGCCAGGGCGCGGCGAGCTTGACCACAGGGGCACTCCACCGGCGTGATCGCGGTCAAATCGATGACTTCGGCGTTGGACGCGGGAATCACGGAAGCGATGCAATGGGGCCAATCGGGTGCGGATGGTGCGATGCGACGCGGTCGACGGCACGTGACGAATGCGGAGTCTAGTCGGGTTGGTCCGGATACGCGAGCACGGATCTTCCAAGGATCAACCAAACCATGACGAGCCAAGAGCAGGTCAAATCGTGATAATTCGCAGAGCTTAACAAGCTGCCAAAAAACCAACGATGCACTGGTCTGGAGAAGATGGGTCGCCGATACCCAGAGGTGTTCGGGAAATGTCCCGGCTGGTTGGCACGGTTGCGTGGCTGGCCAAGTCGGTTCAGGGCGATTTCTCGGATGACCCAGAGTCGCCGACAGCGGATGTCGGCGGCGAAGAAACGAATCAACCAACCGATGTGAAACGCCGCACGCATTCTCGGCATGTCCCTGAAACATGTTGAGTGCGACTGCGGGCTGAGATCGCAACGAAACTGAACGAAGTCAGCGGGCTGGGTGCTCGCACCTGGCTCGTCGGAGTTTCGGGACTCAATGACGGGACTTGATCGTTGGCGACTTCGTCCAACGACCGCGTCCCCTTCATGTTTGTCCTGGCGACCATCCCGTGATCAGGCACACGCCGCATCAACGAGATTCGGATTCTTCAACCGATTCCCGCAATCTCTAGAGAGGGAGAAGATTCTCCGATGAAGCGGACCATTTTAACTTTGACAATGATCCTGGCCAGTTCGGTCTGTACGCAAAGCTATGGATTTGACTTGCTGGATCGCATGTTGGGCATCAAAGGTTGCGGAAGCAGCAGCTCTTGCTGTGAAGCGCCAACCTGCTGTGCAGAACCGACGTGCGGATGTGAGACTCCTTGCAGCACCTGCTGCGAAGAGCCTGCTTGTGGCTGTGAAGCGACGACCGACTGCGGTTGTGCGACGCCTTGCGAGCCGGCCTGTGGCTGCGAAGCACCCGCTTGCGACTGCTGCGAAGAGCCTGCTTGTGGCTGCGAAGCGACGACCGATTGCGGTTGTGCGACGTCTTGCGAGCCTGCATGTGGCTGCGAAGCACCTGCTTGCGACTGCTGCGAAGAGCCGACTTGCGGCTGCGAAGCACCCGCCTGCGATTGCTGCGAAGAGCCGACTTGTGGCTGTGAAGCACCTGCTTGCGATTGCTGCGAAGAGCCCACCTGTGGCTGTGAAGCACCCGCTTGTGACTGCGTTTCATGTGAGCCGGCTTGCGGATGCGAGACCGCATCGTGCGATAGCAGCTGTGGCTCCAGCAAGGGCGGCTTGCTGAGCAAGTTGTTCGGCGGCAAGGGTTGCATGGCGAGCAGCTCTAGCTGCTGCGAAGCTCCCGCTTGCGACACCTGCGACTGCTGCGAAGAGCCGACTTGTGGCTGCGAAGCACCCGCCTGCGATTGCTGCGAAGAGCCCACCTGCGGCTGCGAAGCACCCGCTTGCGACTGCGTTGCATGTGAGCCGGCTTGCGGTTGCGAGACCGCTTCCTGCGACAGCGGATGCGGCAGCTCGAAGAAGGGCGGCTTGTTGAGCAAGTTGTTCGGAAACTTGAGCTGTAGCAAAAAAAGCAGCAGCTGTGATTCCGGTTGCGACGCCGGCTGCGACACTTGCAGCACGTCGTGCGGATGCGGCGCTCCTGTGATGGCTGCCCCGATGGCTCCCGCCGTCGAAGCCGCTCCCATGCCGCCGGCTCCCATCGTGGACCCGAGTGCGAGCATTTCCCGCAATCGTCGTGTCATTCAGGCCAGCGCCCGCTACGTTCGCTGAATCCAACCGCTTCGGCGGTCAACGATTCAGTGAATGACCAGCACTGCTGTGTCACTCAGACACGAACCTCAAACGCCCCGGACGCGACACTTGCTCGCGACGGGGTGTTTTTTTGCGCTGACGAACAGGCACGGATTCGTCCAACGCCGCGCTGAAGTGATCGCCAGCCCGTCATCGGTTCAGCGAATCACGGCGGCGAAGACCTTCAATCGAGTGTTCGCCAGGCGTTGGAGGTAGTCGGCCAAGATGGTTTCCGAAGACGCGTTGGCCAAATCGGATTGGGCCAGCATCAGGCAACCGGCATCCGCCCGGCCTCCGGTCACCGGATCCAACGATAGCCACTTGCCATCGGCATGCGCGATCACCCAAGCATGAAATCCGAGGCGATTGAGCTTTGGTTGATCATCGTCCGAACGAAACCTTGTGCGGGCTGAATCTTCGTCCCCGATCGGCTCGGGTCGGTGTCGGACGCCCAATACCATCCGGCAAGGAATCGACCGCGCCCGTAACATCGCCATCAACAAAATGGCCTGTTCCGTGCTATTGGCAATCGAAGACTCGGCGACTCGGCTGGCTTTGCGAAAACCTTGCGTGAGCGGTTGGTGCGTCAATACAGAATGGACGGTTTGAGTCAACGCCAAGGCCGTATCGGTCGTCCGCAAATCGCTGCCTGCAACGGATAGGTTCGACAGTCGGACGACTGATCGCGAGTTGGAGTCGACCAACCGATTGCGAGCAAGATCCTGTTCGTTGGGTTGGTCTTCGAACGAAATGAATTTGCCAGCCAGCTTGCTCTCGGACACTTCGTCGGCGGAAACAATCACACGGAATAGTTGATCGTTGACTCGCTGGGCATACTGGCGCGGTGCGACCAGCGTTTGCATCCATTTCTCAACGGGCGAGAGTCGAGGCTCCATTTCCGACGACTCTTCCGTATCGTCAACCGTTTCCAATGGGATCAAACCGGCCGGAATTCGAAGTTCGTATCCGACTTGCCGCAGCGGTTCGCTAGGAATCGTTTTGCCCGGAACTTCCAAGGTGATCGGTTGTTCGAGCGACAGGATGGATTCCCCGAGCGACTGATATTGCTGGGGCGTGCATCGGTAGTTGGATTCGATTTGGCCGGCGACATTGGTCTTGTGCACGTAGCCCTGCGAATCGAACCAGTGAAACATGATGCGGGGCGATTGATCATTAATCCGTGTCTGCACTCGAAGCTCGCGCAGGGGCTCGGCGGTCGGGATCAGACCGACGGCACCGGCATCTCCGGTGCACTCCATTTGCATATTCGAGATCTGGGCAATCGCAGGGATAGCGACGTCGGTCTCACGCCGTTGGCCCACGGTCATCGGCTCTCTCAAGAGGCTTTGGTACACGTACATTGGTCCCGCGACAAAATCGGGGATCGACCGGCGTGTCTTTCGGCTGTTTGGTTCGACGGAGTCTTCAAATTCCATCGCATCGCCAGTCACCATGGCCACCTGTTGTCGTTCGATCGGGCCGGTTCTCCAGAGGCTTTGTGTTCGGCGGATTTGGCCGTCGCTGTCGTGGAGTATCCTCTGCGAGGTTGATTCGAGCATCTCTGCTTGGCCGATTCGCCGCAGAGACCGCTGTTCGACTTCAATGATGATCCCGTCGTCGGCATCACGTTCGGACTTTAGATGCACGGCGCCCACGACGTCCTTATTTCGGAAACGCAGTTCATGCGTTTCCCATTCGGCGGGCATGGGCTGATCGCCGGGCCGGATCGATACCATGTTGGCCAATCCAGGGTCGATCCCTCCCACAACGGAGCTGGACGAGGGTGGCGACCAAGCATCATCCCGTCGAAATGCGGCGATGTCGTGACGGTCGGGAATGTCGCAACCCGCACATATCCAGCTGGCAACAAGAAGCCCGCGTGCGAAAATGCCCCCGACAGCACGTGTCTGGATCGATGGTGAGCGAGATGATCTGGAGGAACGATCCATCAAACGATGTGGGAAATCAGGGAGCCTGGAGGGTTTGTGCCGACCGGCACGGGGACGGTCATGCAAGTGGGCCGGGAGTGAGCCCCAGCCTGATTCGTCATAGGAACTGTTTAATCAGATGCGACCGCGGCTTGGCTAGTTCCAATCAGGCGTTTTGCTGGCCGTTGCGGGAGACGTGCGTGCTGATTCTAAGGGATGCACGACTTGGTTCGATTGACCAGTTGCTCAGTTTGCGCGTTTTCACCGCTCGGGCCAACCGCACGCGTCGCTTGTTCGACCGTGACCTAGCTTTGGATGTTCGCCCAACGATCGGGCGGACCGGCCCATCACGACCCGACCGCGTTTCTCCACGCCTCGGTAGTGAAGCCCGAAACCGATACGAGCAACATGATCTACCGAACTTATGGGCTTTCTCAAACGCATTCTTCGTCCCACGAATGTGGACGAGAACGACGCGGTATCCACACCGGGCAGCTTTGAACGGCTGACCGATGAGGAACTGCAAGTTCACATGGGGATCAGGAAGTACGGTGTTTTCGAACTGACGGATGCCATCCGTCCGTCCTACGACGTGCAAATTCCCCCGCGTCAGGGATTTCGGTACGACAAATACGTCGACGATGCGAGCGGCCATGAAACGCCAGTCATCATGGCCTCCGCGACGCGCCCGATCCTCATGGATACCTTCCTGGATCTGATTGACCATTTGGGACAAGTCGTTGACGTCGTCCTCGAGACGAGCCATCACAGTGACTCGCATCATCAAGATCTTTATCGCGAGCATATCGACGTTCCCGTCTTGAAAAGTCTCTTGATGGAGTTCGAAGATGTCTTGCTCAACGATGGTTGCACCGGGATTGCGGTCATCAACCCAGCGAAACAACAAGAGGTTCAACTCGACGAGCACAAGTTGTTGATCGCCTACGGAGATCCGCTCGACGGGTTCCGGCAATCCCTCATCGATGCCGATATCTACCCGGAAGAGGGTTTGCGCTTCATCACCGAGGCGGAGCATGTCCACAGCAGCAGCGAGAGACTGTACGACCAGTTCAGCCAGCTCAAGACGCGTCTGGGAGTCGATGAGTCTTCCGATGAGGCCGCCGCCTGGTAGCGGTCATCAGCGAAGGGGGCTGACCGGAGCGGCTCGGCGGATTAATGTGAGGTTCAGCGGCGTTAGAAGCTCTGCACCAAAACAATCCAAGCCATCCCCGGGAGCCAATCCGACGATGAACCCATCCCGTCGACAATTCATTCAATCCACCGCCGTTGCCGGCGCGGTCGTTGCCGCCACATCGGACGCGGCCGCCCAAGACTCGAAATCACTCCGACTCGCCGCAATTGGCGTCGGCGGCAGTCGAGGCCGCTATAACCGCGGGGGCAACATCGCACGAAGCGCGGCCAAGCACGCGAACATGATCGCGGTCTGCGACGTCGATGATCGGCATACCGCCGAATTCAACGAGTCCTTTGGCGGCGGGCTCGCCATGTACCGCGACTATCGCGAGATGTTGGCGAAGGAAAAGCCGGACGTTGTGACGATTGGCACCCCAGATCACTGGCATGTCCCGATCGCCATCGCGGCCTTGCGGTCCGGATCCCACGTGTACTGCGAAAAACCGTTGACACTGACGATTGACGAAGGCAAGCAGATCCGCGACGTCGTTGAGGAGACCGGGCTGGTCTTCCAGGTCGGTACCCAGCAGCGGAGCACCAAGTCGAAATTCCTGACCGCGGTTGCCATGGTCCGCAGTGGGCGGCTGGGCAACAACGTCAATGCGTTCGTGGCGATCGGTGGGGCGCCCGATGGAGGACCCTTTGAGTCGACGACTGAACCGTCGGATATCGATTGGGATCTCTGGGTTGGACCGGCACCACAAGCCGACTACTCGGAGGAACGCCGTCGGTTCTTCCGTTGGTACTTTGAATATTCCGGGGGCAAGATGACCGATTGGGGGGCGCATCACATTGACATTGCCCAGTGGGCTTTGGCACCGGGCGAAGACGGCCCGGTGAAGGTCGTCGGCGATGGAAAGTTCCCAGGCATCGTCCCCAAGGATTTCAATTGGAATTCGTTCCTCAACGGGGAGGCTTCGCTACCCAACGGCTACAACACCGCGACCCAATTCAGTATCGAGTTAACCTACGGCAGCGGCGCCACCATGAGCGTCAATCATCACTACCGACGCGAAGGGGATAATGTCGATTTCGGCAATGGGATTTTGTTCGAAGGCGACCGGGGACGCATCTTTGTCAATCGAGGCAAACTCGAAGGCCGCCCGGTTAACGAATTGACCGACTCGGACCGCGCCGAACTCGATGAGATCATCATCGACTTGTGCCATGGCAAACAGCCGGGCAATCACATGCAGAACTTCTTCGAGTGCATCGCGGAGGGCGGCAAGCCGATCTCCGATGTGTGGACCCACCATCGCACGATGACGTCGTGTCATTTGTGCAACATCTCTCTCATGCTTGGCCGCGAATTGCACTGGGACCCGAAAGCGGAACGATTTAAGAATGACGATCAGGCCAACGCGCTGATGAGTCGTCCGTCTCGCGAGTTACCGGCTCCCTCGTCGGTGAGCTGACGCGGTTCGTGGGAGACCCGCCGCCGGAACCTTGTCGGTCGGTTCATCATCGCCCATCCTAGACGCGAAGTCGTGTATACCTCGCGTCGGGACGGCAGAGCGGCAATGGACAAATCCACCAAGGATCGGGAATTCTCCAACCACCAGTCCGATCGCGTCGTCGTGATGGATTGGCGGCAGCCGTTGCTTTGCCAGGCAGCGCCTTGGTTGTTGAAACAATTTGGTTCGGGTGACCTGCGAGCCAATGAGACATTGGTTGTCCTTCCGACACGCCGCGCGGTGGACCAGCTGCAAGCGATGGTGCGAGAGGCCGCTAGAGCCGATGGGGTCCAGACCATCGGGATCGAGGTGATGACGACGGGTGACCTTGTCAGTCGTTGCGTGCAACCGGATGTCGATCCAGCATCGGAATTCGAGCAGACGCTCGCTTGGTCGTCGGCGCTCGCCGATCAAGACGCCGAGTCGTTGGCCCAACTTCTTCCAAGTCTTCCCGAGTCGGGCGAGTTGTCGACGTGGATGGAGATCGGTCAAGTGATCGGTCAACTGCACGCTTCCTTGGCGGCCGAAGCGATCAGTTTCGAGGACGCGGCGAGCTATGCCGATGGCAAGGACGAAGTCCGCCGCTGGCGAGTCTTGGTCCAGCTTCATCAAAAGTATCTCGATTGTCTCGTCTCGGCGGGAAGAGTCGATTCCGATGAGGCCGCGCTGGCATCCATGGATGCCGGCCACTCATGGCGTCATCGCGACAACGACAAGGCGGTCGTTCTCATTGGGACAACAGATCTTTCGCCACTCGTGCGACGCATGTTGGCAAAACGGGAGGGTCCGGTCTGGGCATTGATCGGATGCTCAAGCGATCTTCGAGACCGATTCGATTCCTACGGCGCCGTGATCGCCTCGAAATGGTTGAATCATCATGTGCCTCTGTCACCCAGTCACTTCGTTGCGGCCGAAGGGATGGCCGATCAAGCCGACGCCGTCGTCGAAACACTGGCTCACTTTGGTAAGACTCATTCGGTCGATCAAGTCGTTGTAGGCGTGACCGATGAGACTCAAGTCCCGCTGATTGAAACAAAGTGTCGTTTGGCCGGCGGGTCGACGTTTCGGTACATGGGTTACACGGTCAAAGAGTCCGCGGTCGGCCGTTTGCTGGATCGAATCCTGTTGCACTTGCAGCAACGTCGCTGGCGGTCCTTGGCGTCGCTGGTTCGTCACGCCGACGTGATGGCCATGCTGAGTGACCAACTCAAAGTGGAGGATGCCAACGGATGGTTGGGTGAACTCGATCAAGTGATGGCCAGTTGTTTTCCGAGAGACATCGACGGCGATCTCCCACCGCAGTCCGTCCATAACGAGACCGTGACCCGCGTTCGCGACATCATTGAAACATGGTTGTCGCCTTGGAGATCCCGGCGAAGGACGATCGTTCAATGGGCACGCGTCTTGGCATCGCTACTTGAGCAGGTCGACGGCGTTCGACGCAGCCGCGGCAGCGCACCGTCGGACCGAACTTCCCGCGGATTCGCTGTCGCCAAGCTCGTGCTGGATGATGTGGCATCGGTATCGCAATCACTCGACCAGCCAGTCAATGGTGTCGCGGCCTTGGAAATGCTGGCCGCACGAATCGGTCGCGAACGGTTGTCCGACGAGCGACCGCGATCACTTGATGAAGCCAATGATGATCGAATCGGCGTGTACGGATGGCTTGATCTGGCGTTGGATACGTCCCCGGCCATGGTTTTATGTGGTTTGAATCATCCATTTGTGCCCGAGTCGGTTTCAGGTGACCCGTTTCTGCCTCGCTCGCTGAGATTGACCCTGCTTCAATCGGCCAATGACCGCCGATATGCCCGCGACGTCGTCGCCCTGCATCAAATGATCGCATCACGCCCGAGCATTCGTTTCGTCGTTGGGTCACACGCCGCTGACGGTTCACCAACGCCACCCAGTCGACTGATCTCCGCACAGCCGGCCAACGATGCGGCGGAAACGGTGCTCCATTTGCTAACGCAAAAGCGACCCGCCGTGAAAGTGATGCAGCACATCGATCGCGAGGCATACCCGGTCGAGTCCTCCTTGGACGATTGGGCGAATCCTCCGCCGGTTGAGCCGCATCCCGCGATATCGGTGATGAGCGTCACCGCGTTTAGTGATTATCTGACATGTCCCTATCGCTTCTATCTGCGACACGTCCTCAAGATGCGCCCGATCGATGATTCCGCGATGGAACTCGCTGCCAATCAATTCGGCGACATGGTGCACGGAGCATTGGAATGGTTTGGTCGCGGCGACGATAAAGACGAAGCGGATCCGCGACGCATCGAGGACGCATTGATCACGGCCTTGGATGCGTATGCGGCTCAGGTCTACGGCGAGAACGCGTCCGCGACGGTCGCAATCCAAGTTCGCCAAGCGAGACGGCGACTGCGAACGGTCGCACAACGACAGGCCGAGCGGGTGGCGGCTGGATGGCGAATCCACGCGGTGGAAGCATCTGTTGATGAGTCGGACGTCGATTCAGAGACGGGACGACCGAAGCCGCCAACCGGCATCACCGTCGACGGCAAGTTCATGGGCCTGCGAGGGAGATTTGATCGAATCGACTACCATCCGGATTCAGGTCGCTGGGCGATCCTCGACTACAAGACGCACGGCCATCCGCCGGAAAAAAAGCACTTGAAGAAGCACTCCGATGGCTCGACCCAGTGGGTGGATCTTCAGCTCCCACTCTATCGCCGATTCATCCCGGATCTTGGGATTCCGGCGAACCCGGATGAGGTCGAGCTGGGATATTTCAACGTCGCTGAAAAGGATTCGGAGACGAAGATCAACTTGGCCGGCTTCACACCAAAACAGTTCGACGATGCGAATGAACAAATCGAGTGGTGCGTTCGAGCGGTGCAGGCGGGCCAATTTGAGCCGACGACCGACACGGTCCTCTACGACGACTACGAGTGGTTGATGAATCGGAGAGCCAGCCCGCATACGGAAGCCGCCTCAATGACCGCGGTATCCGAGTCGCACTCATGAGCGTCTCGCAGCCGTCTCTATTCGATACACGGGCCACCCGGGATGACGGTTTTGCGCCCACGTTGATTCGCGCATCGGCGGGGACGGGAAAGACCTATCAACTCACCGCGCGGTACATGCAGATCCTGTTGGCGGGCGCGGCACCGGAGACGATTCTGGCGACGACGTTCACACGCAAAGCCGCCGGTGAGATTCTTTCTCGCGTTTTGATCTCGCTCGCACAAGCGGCCATCGAACCGGAGTCGGGCGCCTTGGACTCGCTTCGCAAGCAGGTTCAGCGGGAGGGTCTTTCGTCCAAGAAGTGTGCCGAACTGTTGCACGAGGTGCTGCAGCAAATTCACCGACTGAGAATCTGCACGCTCGACAGCCTCTTTTCGCAATTGGCCCGCGCGTTGCCGTTCGAAGTCGCGATGCCGCCAGGCTGGAGGCTCACCGATGAAGTGGAGGAGTCTTGGATGCGACAGTCGGCCGTTAGTGACTTAATCGATTCGCTTCGTCCATCCGAGACCGAGACATTGATCGCGATGTTGGGCCGGGGCGATCACAAGCGCCATGTGGCCCGCCAATTGGTGCAGTTGATCGAAGGGGTCTATGGCCTCTCGCGGGGAGCCGACCAAGGCGTTTGGGATACGCTCGATGTTCCCAGGATGCCCGATTCGGCGTCGATGACTCGGGCGGCCGGTCAATTGCGTTCCGCGTCGTTGCCCCAAAAGTCCGTCCAAAAACAATTGAACTTGGCTGCGGATCATCTCGACGCCCGTGACTTCGGTCCGCTCGCCGGCCAAACGTTGATCAAGAATTTGCATCGTGCTCGCCGTGAAGGCGACGTCGTCAAATATGGTCGCAGCAAGATCCCTGCGGAACTTGATCCGGCTTTGGATGTGTTGTACCGGTGTGTGTTGGTGGAGGTGAGGTCGCTCCTGCGGGCCCAGAATCACGCGACCGGCAAAGTGGTCTCTCTCTATGATCACGTCATTGGATCATTGAAGGACTCGATGGCGGCGTTCGGATTCGATGACGTGGCATCGCGTTTGGCGGCCGTGTTTGCATCGGTGGTACCGGGTGCTGTCGTGAATCGGCTGGACGCGAGCATCGATCATTTGCTGCTGGACGAGTTTCAGGACACGTCTCCAGTGCAATGGTCGGTTTTGAGGGCCTTGGCCATGTTGGTCACGACCGATCCAACCGATGACGCGGAACCGATGACGGCGGGGAGATCCTTTTTTTGCGTCGGGGATACCAAACAGGCCATCTATGGTTGGCGCGGCGGCGTCGCGGAGATCTTCGACGCCGTCGATCGTGAGATCCCGGGCGTCGCGTCGCTCAGCCAAAACGAGAGTCATCGAAGTAGTGCCGTGGTCCTCGACACCGTCACCGATGCAATGCAGCATCTAACCAGGCACCCGATGGCGGATGTGGAGAACCATGATCCGGCAAGTCGCGACCTTTACGAGTCGAGGGCAATTCATCAATTCGCTGCGTCCTTTCCAACGCACACGGCAGCCAAGGATTTGCCGGGCTATGTTCGATTGGAAACATGCCGTTTGCCCGCATCCGATGCCGATCGACCAACCGCGGATCAATGGTCGGCACAACTTGCCGAGGATGTCGGCCAGCGAGTCGCTTCGCTGCAGCGTCGTTGCCCGCTAGGGTCCGTGGGAGTGCTGACGCGCACGAATGCGGCTGCCTCGGCGATGATCGAACACTTGAGGCGATTGGAGGTGGATGTCAGCGCCGAGGGCGGCAATCCGTTGGTGGATTCACTCGCGGTGCGGTGGATTCTGTCGGCGCTGAAATCCATCGAACATCCAGGCGATGGACGTTGGGCACTGCACGTGCGTCACAGCCCATTGGCAAGTTACCTGTCGAACCAGGACGGCGAACTGCGCGATCGTCTGGAGCGAGACGGAATCCCGGAAACCATTGCCAGACTAGCCGGACCATTGATGGCGATCAGCGATGACGCCGAATGTGTACGACTGGAACAATTGGTGGAGTTGGCGACGTTGTTTCCTGCGATCGGCCGTGTGCGGTTATGTGATTTCATTGAAATGGTGGAGCTCAAACGCGTTCAGCGACCGCGAGCGGCGGCGGTTCGGGTCATGACGATCCACCAATCCAAAGGCCTCGAGTTTGATTCGGTGTTTTTGCCAGAGTTGCACAAACCGATGCTGGGACCATCGCCCCAAGTGGTGCTCGAGCGACCCGACGTCGCGGAACCGGCAACAGGCCTAAGCCGCAGCCATGATCATCAGCAGTGGCACTTATTGACGCCACGCTGGCAGTCAGCGATGGGATCGAGTGTGCGGGGGCGCATGACCGAAGCGATGTGTTTGCTGTACGTCGCCCTGACCCGCGCTAAGCACGGACTTTACCTCGTCATGCCGCCGGCAACCAAGCAAGATTTCGCATCCAAGACCTTCGCCTCCGTTCTTTATCACGCATGGGGGTGCAAGGAGGATCCCACGCGACCCGGCCACACGCTATTTGAGTCGGGTGACAGGACGTGGTGGCAACGGCTACCGAGCCAGCCCTTGCCTAGACCCGTGGAGGAGACGCAACCCATTCGGTTGCGTTTTCAACCAAGCAACCATCCATCATGATGAAGGTCGGCGGAGCATGATTTGTAAACTGATTTTGGAGCCATGACAGCCAGGAATATGCCATCATTGCAAGCTCTCGACCTTGGACCCTAATGATCCTGTATCACGACAGAAATGACAACGACTTGGTCAGACGCAAGTGTTCTCGGGAATGCGTCCGATGACGTTCCAACGAGTGCAGCGTCAACTCCAAAAAGCGGGGTAGGCATCCTGCCTGCCATCGAGAACGGACGCGGCAAATCACAGGTTGGAAGCCTATGCTACGACGTCGCGCCAAACCTAGAACGAAGCTGTGACGCTGCCCTAGGACGGTTCGTCGGTGACTGCGGCCTCGCCTGGGTCAGAAGTGGCGCTGCCCGCGGCGGCGAACTCCTTCGCATCGACCGTGCCATCGCCGTTGGCGTCCATCGACTTCAAAATCGATTTGTATTGATCAGGCCATTCGCTGGCTTCGAGGACGCCATCCTCGTTCCCATCCAGTTCAGCAAACGGAGGAAGCGATGTGGGGTCGGCTGCCGACGTTTCTGGCACGGCAACCGACTTCGTACCACTACCGTCGGCAATTTTGGTCATGGTCGGAGCCGCAGCGGAATCCGTCGAGTTCTCGCGGCCAACACGTTCGGTCAACAACGCCTCGGCGGTCGCCACCTGCATGCTACCACCGGGTTCGTAAGCAAACTTGAAATGCCGAACGAACTCGTCGGAATCCGTTCCAGGACGGTAGACCACGAATAAATCGTGATGTTTCAATGGCAAACCCGATGCCCACTGATAAACGTCCACCGTATTGGCGCCGTCGGAAAAGGTTTCGCTGGACGGGCGATCCAAGAGGGACTCGACTTCACCACGTGTCAGGGTCACGGCAGAAAGATTCGCATCCTGGAATTTTGCCATCACTGCGTCGTAAGCCTGATTCACGCTCGGTCTGGCGACGCCATAGTCGTACACCAACGCTACCAACAAAAGGACGAGTACAATCGCAAGCGCGATTCGTCGGGCGACGGGATTGGGAGAGGGTGACGTAGCGGATGCGACGGTCTCGGGTGAAACTTGTTCTTCGGGCTGATTCGTCATGGTGATCTGGCGGTTGAATAAAGAGGTGGCTCGATCACGATCAAGCCATAGGGAACCACGCCTCGTCGGATTTCACCCCCAGGTTGGTGCCATCGACGTC
>JBCDIU010000015.1:0-139342 GCA_038748615.1 Planctomycetota bacterium
GAGAGGGACATAGAACAATTTGGGCTTCGCGGCTTTGCCACGAATCACCCGGTTCCCAGATTCTCGGAGAACCGCGTTTTCAAATGTCTAACTCTTTCATCGAAATCGGTGCACGTGCGGACTGGCAAGGTCCGATTGACTAGCGGGCGTGAATCCCGCCTGGGTAAGTGCTAGCCACACGCCCAGTATCGAGTGTTGCAGCATTCGTATAAGGAATGTTTCTGAAGTCGAATGTTGAAGCCCAGGATTTATCCAAGCTAACGCGGGCAGAAAGGTAGCGAGGATGAAACGATCGTAGGTGGCCCTGCGACGTTGAATGGAATTAGCCCCGAAATTTGGTACCTGTCGGATCCTGTCCAAGGTTTGTGCATACCCGAAGACAACACCACTTGCAGCGTCAAGGCGAGTTGCAATTGGAGGCCCGGGGTCGGCGGCCCATTCGCGCGACACACGAAGTCAATCGGGCAACCAGTGAGGCCCTGAAGTTCTTGGTTCGAATGACGAATTCCAATCGTGACGAACCGAGTATGTCCTAGGAGTGGAATAAGCGATGACGACAAATGACTTTCAGGGAGTCGGACGACCGCATAGTACCGTTGAAACCTGAATCCCAATCAGGTGGATCGAAGCCAGGTAATGCCGGTGCAGGGAAGGCGGTCGGGCCAAGACGCGATTCAGACCACGCATCGACCGTACTCAGTGACGGGCCGTCGGTGCTAACGCGGCTGGATCGCATCACCCAGCGAGCGAAATCTAATTGTCGCTAGACATCTTCAACAATCTCTTCACGCTGCTCACCTACGAGGTGCTGTGGTACGCGTTTCGCCGACTCAAACGAGGCAAGACGCCGGGAGTCGATGGTGTCACTGTGGAGGACTACGAAGAGAACCTCGAAGAGAATCTTCGAGCCCTTCTGGAGCGTCTTCATCGTGGCAGCTACCGACCGCGTCCGAGCCTGCGGAAGGACATTCCCAAAGGGGAATGGCAAGACCCGCTCGCTCGGGATCGCCTGCGTGGAAGACAAGCTCGTCCAGCGAGCGATGGTGATGATCTTGGAACGGATCTACGAGGTGGACTTTTTAGACCTCTCGTATGGCTATCGTCCCAGGCGTTCACCCCACGGAGCCTTGGCGGATTTGGGTCAAACGATCGCGACACGGAAAGTGAACTGGATCAGCGACGCCGACATCGAAGGCTTCTTCGATAACGTGTGTCATGAGCGAATGGAGGAACTGCTGCGAGATCGCATCGGTGACCCCCGGATGCTCCAGCTGATTGGGCGTTTTCTGAAAGCGGGCGTGATGGTCCAGGGCCAACGGGAGGACACCGAAGAGGGCGTGCCGCAAGGTGCGATCCTCTCGCCGTTACTCGCCAACGTTTACCTCCACGACGTCTTGGACGTTTGGTTCGAGACGGAAGTGAAGCCGCGTTTGCGAGGGGAAGCGTACCTACTCAGATTTGCCGATGATTTCATTGGTTGTTTTGAATATGAACGTGATGCCCGGCGCTACCAAGCGGTGCTTTCGAAACGGTTGGCACGCTACTCGTTATCGGTCTCCGAGGAGAAGACGAAGTTGATTCGGTTTGGACGCTTTGCACGACGCGATTGCCAGCGTCGCGGCGAGGGTTCTCCGGAGACGTTCGACTTCCTTTGGTTTACTCATTACTGCGGTCACAGTCGATCGGGTCTTTTCAAACTGAAGAGGAAGACGTCTACGAAGAAGCTACGCATGAAACTGATGGAGCTCCGTCGTTGGTTCGCAAGCCAACTTTCGACTCCGATTGGCGAGATGTGGCAGTCACTCAAAGCGAAGGTTCGAGGCCACTATCAGTACTACGGAATCAATGACAATTGGCCGATGCTGATGGTGTTCCGCGGTGCCGCGTTGCGAATGGCGAAGCGACACCTGAGCCGGCGGAGCCAGAAGAGTTATGTGAACTGGCCCGACTTCTATCGTTTCGTCGATGCGTATCCGTTGCCGTTACCTCCTCGGGTGGTGGACTTGATCGCAATGGCTCGCGACCTGAGGGGGTGACCCGTGTTGGTTGGGAGCCGGATGCTAGAAAGTGGCACGTCCGGATCTGAGAGGGGCCGGTGCAGCAATGCGGCACGGTTACAATGTTGTGACACCACCAGCGGAAACAGGTGGCCAACAGGGAACACAAACCGTAACCTAAACCAAAGAGCCATCGGCCTACTCGCCCGAAGTCGCGGTAGCCGGGCGATTTCGCAATAGAAAATCAAATCCCGCGACTCGGTTATCGCGGTCGTTCCGAGACTGATGGTTTCAGCCCAAACTGATGTCCAATCCTGATACCGAGCAATCGACTACTTACACGCCTCTGTGTGAGCGAATCAACCAAGATGTGATTCATGATAATTTCGTTCCCAGATATAGCGCGCTCGCGACGGCCCCCAGAACGAAACTTGTACTCATTGGCGTTTGGCTGATCTTCTCTCCAATGTCGTTTGGAGTGTTTGCCTTGCCGATATATTTCTTGACGGAACACAACGAACCGTTCGCGAGCCTCCTGCATGGGCTCCTGGTCACGGCGTTCGGCATACTCGCGATCACGATCCTGTATTCGCAAACTCGGCGTTATCTGACCAACGACGATGGCGATTGACAGTACACTTCATCATCCTGAATCCAGAGGTTCGTATCTATGTTGCAAACACTTCTCGTGCTTGGCATTGTCGTCTTTGCCCTGTTCGCCATGTCCTTCGTCGTTGGGATCAACGGTCCGACTGAGATCGCAGATGACGATTCCGACGTTTAATGCCAACGACTTTAGTGTGACCGTTTTGGTCCGCCTGAGTATCTGATCGGTCGTCAGAGCAAAATTCATGTTCCTCGGCATGCCGGCTTTCACTTCGATCGAAGGCCATCGGTGATCGCGTCGAGTATTTGATTTGCGAAGGGAGGGTTGCTGACAGGATCTCGATTGGTGTCTTGCACCGTCCAAGATGCCAGTCGGTTTTTCAAGTAAGTTCGCTTTGCGTTCCCCGGAATGCGAGTGCCACTGTCGACAGCCGTCCGTTTGCCGCTGGGCTCTTTTATCTTGCCTCAACAATTGCGTGGTTTGTGAGGCCGTCTGGTTTCGCTCGTCAGGACCCTGTCAGCAAAGTGCCTATGAGGTTGGGGGGCATGCGATGACTCAAGTGTCGCAAGCACAACGACGCGATCAGCGACGTCAGCAATCCGTGCCAGCGACCGATCATGCCGTCAGCTCATCGGCACGTCACCAAGACCGCCCGCGTCGTCGCGGCAACCCATCGCCGGCAGGATCCGGTGCACCGTCGGTTCCGGGTTCCTCCGCTCAAACAAACACTCACGGTCCTTGGATCCACCGCTGTTTCGGAGCATCCGATGGCATCGGGAAGAGTCTCGATCGTGTGGTCACACCTGTTATCGGGGTCGTCGATTGGCTCGCTGAGCCCCGACTGGATTCTTCTCCAGGTTCGTCAGGTTCCGCCAGGATGTGGAGTCGCCACTGAACGGGTTTGACTTGGGCGGGCAACGCAAATGAGTCCGATGCCGATGGGCGCCTCGCTCTGTAATCGCTTGATCGATGACTTCCGAAGCTAGCAACGCAACAACTCTCGGCGCACCCCGACTGCGATATCCCCTGTAGGCCCGCGTCCCCGCAGAGACTGCTTCCGTTTCTCGCGGCGATGGAAGTGATTCGCAACTCCCTCTCTCTGCGACAAATCACGCGGACAACACCGCCAAGCCTCCAAAATCCACCAAGCCCCAACTACCCACGGAAATCCCGGATGGACCGCTATTTTGCGGATTGATCCTGCTCGGATTCAATGGACGCTCGATTCAACATAGCGGATTGATATCTGGGTAAGAGGTAGCAAAAAAACGCCCTAATGTCGCGGCGTTCCCGCCAGAAGAGCAGGCAGCGACTCAGTTGTCGATCTTTGCCCGTCCAATCATCCGTCCCTTGAGTCGATGGAATTCACGTTAACGATGATCCGAAACTGGTTTACGTTTATTCGCGTTTTGATTCCGCTGCTTGCGGGATGTTCGCTTCTAGTATCGTTGATCGCGACCGTTCTCACGGCCGACTTTCTTCGAGACGCAGAACGCACGACCGGTACGATCGTTGATCTGCATACGAAGACCAGTGATGACGGTGACTTGCTATTTAAGCCTACGTTCGCCTTTGCCATTGGTGGGCGCGACTACTCCGTTTCGACATACAGTCACATTTCGCCTTCGCCAGGCAACGTTGGTGACCGTGTTGCTGTCCTGTACGACCCAACCTTTCCAGCCAATGCCCGCCTTGACGCGTTCGCCTACATTTGGGGGATTCCAACGGTGACCTTCATTCTTGGCTGCTTGTTCGGTGCGACTCATTTTGTCTTGGCCTGGTTTGCCCGCAACTTCCGTTACGTTGGTCACGATAGCGGGGCACAATGACCTTTAGAGGAGTACGGCTCTTGGCTTTTTTGCGAAATGGAGGCATCCGTCGCCTTCATTGGGGCAACGCATGCGTTTGCGCCGGCGAATGGGATGGTCGAATGTCTGAGTAGGTCACCCAATACCTTAACGAGATGCAATCTGGAGAGGATGCCTCAGCCGAGAAGGTGGTCGCTTGTAAATGCGGGATTGAGGAAACGTGCCGCGGCAAAATCGACTTGCGAGTGGCAAGGCGTCTCGCTGCGAGCCAGCGAATTAGTTGGCCAGGTTTTTCTTCATTGACAAGAGGCTTGTGATCGGGCAACGACGCGGGGATCTTTCGTTGATCGCCAACCAGTCTTGGGTCGGCGATCCAGGTTGATGGCCGTCTGAGAGCGACCTCGGAGAGTTCGCCGACGATCGTTCTATCTGGCAGGTCCGCGAATTCCGCATGAATGAGGACGACCAATGAGTCGGTGATTCCTCCTCGAAGCTGCGCCGGGCATCAGTGATATGATGGCTACCGAGACAACGCGAGACTTTTGTCCTCGACTCGTTGTTCTCTTTGGATTTGGATATCACGATGGGCGTTATTGGCGAAGGACAGCCCGAGTTCGAGGCATTCCTGAACTTTGAAAAGACGTTTGACTCGATTGAGTTTGGCGTGACGGATCTGGCTGGTAACGAGATCAGCAACATTTCGTTCACCAGCGCGTTGGGAATGGATTATGGCGCCGCATCGCGGGCATCCGCTGTCACGGAACCCTCCACATTTGGCATCGCACTTGTTGTGATCGGTTTCTTGGCAAGCCAACAAAGAATCCGGTCGATTGACCTGTCGTTTCGCTCAGCACGACGCTCCTCGAGCATCAACGTGCCATTTACAGACAACGCCGCATAGTCTCAGTGGCCGCCAAACACGGGCTTCATCTCGCGAGGCGCCGGCGACGATTCCCCAGGAATGAGCCGACGGGGACCCCCAAGTTGGTTACATTGGATGCCGTCGTTTCGTCAGTCAAATACTCGAGCGTTGGCAAGAGTTTCTGGATCCATGCCCCGATTCGCACGACACCTGGCCGGCTGGTCCGTCATGGTGAGCATGACAATGCTTGCAGCGAACTTGCCAATGCAACTAACAAGTGTTCGGAAAATAGGTCAATTGCAGACCTGGGCGGGCGAGTTCGATTTTCACTCCGGGTCTTTGCCACTCCCGGTCGCTGCGGGCTGGCCGATGCGTTTCTACGAACGATTTGACGATCTGCCCAACGTGGAGCCGTACATCCAGTGGTCTGTGTTCAGGCTTTCAATGAATGTCGCGATTGGAATGATGGCGATCGTGACGCTCAGCCTGATCACTTACTTGCTTCAACGAAATCGCTCGCGTGCCACCAAGAAGCCATCCTCGGCGGAACCAAACTCTGGGGAACTCAGTCGGTGGCAACGAATACGCGCCACTCCGATTCGGCTCGGCATCTCGGATCTGTTGGCGCTGACGTCATTGATCGCAGTGTCTTTGGCGACCTATCAGTGGCTCAAACGACGTTCGGACGCTGATCTCGAATTGGCGAGAACTCTCGGTCCAGATGTGAGTTTTGTCCGCGAGGCCATCTTGCCTGAGGTCATCGCGGATTGGGCTCCAGCATCGCTGTTGAGGCCATCGGTCAAAAACTTGTTTTTGCGAACAACCCAGGTGCGTCTGCGCGCGCCCAACGATCAACAAGTCGAGAACACACTTTCCATGCCGCACTTGCGGGCCGTCGCGATTGGTGGTGGCGACTATGACCTGGACAAACTCAGTGCGCTGCCGAGCCACGCCTCATTGACCGGTTTTCATTTGTATGGCCGACTGCTGGATGATAAGACGCTCGCGCGGGTTCGTCGGTTATCGAATCTTCGCGACTTGAATTTGGGCAGAACGAATGTCTCGTTGAGTTCGCTTGAACAACTCTTTTCGGAACGCTTGGTGGCGGCATCGAGATTGATCGCCCTGAATGTATTTGACAGCGGCATGGATCTAAGTGACGTCCAGACGACGTCCGTTCTGTCAAAGATGCCGTCACTGAAGCTGCTTTCATTGCCACGACCCAAGGCGGGGCAGTCCACCACGTTGACTCTGCCCCCGATGCCGAGTCTCCAGCAGCTACGGATGTTGTCGTATGACGGGATGAAGAATAGTGAGGTCACTCGGTTGAATATCGAGGGCTGTCCTGAGTTGACGGTTTTGCATCTGGATATGTTGCAAAAATACTCGTTCCAACTGACGGATCTGCCCAAACTCAAAGAGATCCGACCGTTCAGCTATAAGACCGCACTTCGATTGGCGGCGGAACAGAGAGCACCCGGCGTTTTGTGGGTGGAATCCATCGATGCCAAGAACCTGCCCTCGTTCAAGACATTCACGTTTTACGCGTCCGATTTGCGCCACCTTCGTTTCACCGGAACGCCGAATTGGGAGATGGCAGGTCCGGGCGTCTTTCAGTTAGTGCCCTCAGGCTACCAAGGTGTGCAACAATACGACTCGGTTGTTCCTGCCGATGCGACGCGAGCGTTCATGGAGGGCATTGGCGAGTCCGAAGGACCAAGGCGGATCGACTATGCCGCGGTTCCTTTGGCCGGCGCCGATCTGACGCCGTTGTTGCGGAACCCGGCAGTGGAAGAGCTCTTCCTTCACCAGTGTGGCATTGAAACGGCACAACTGCAGACGCTTCGTGGCAACGAAACGCTGAAGATGGTCACGGCTCATGACAGCGATATCAACGGACGCGACCTCGGTAAGCTCATTGGAACGATGCCGGGGCTGGAGCGATGGCACGGTGACTTCTACGAGATTGATCGGCTACGCGTCGAGGATCACGCGCACTTGAAAGGGGTGGTCGACTCGATCCCGGGGGAAAACAACCCGAACCGTTGTCATCTCCCGTACTGCATGGCCCTTCGATTGGTCAATTTGCCCAATTGGGAGGACCCCATTCGGCTCGATGCTGGTCAGTTTCGCCATTTGACGATCCAAGACTTGCCACGTTTGAAACAACTCATTATCGACGGACCCGCCTGCAAAGACGCCATCATCAGCGGATTGACGGGACTCGAAACGATCGCCGTGGGTGGTGAGTGGGTGAGCGATGCGATGACCGAAGACTGGGCCAGCTACGAGCAACTTCAATCTGTTCAGCTCTATGGCACATCGATTAGCTCCGAAAGATTTCGGCGTTTACTTGAGGGGCGAGCAATGGCGTTGGTCGACGTTCGACATGGCCAGCTCGATGACGACGCGTTCTTGGGTTTGGATCCGTCTCGTCTGGAGTCGTTCAGCGCTAAGAAGACCAATATCACGGAGGCATCCGTCGAACACGCGTTGAAGTCGCCCACGTTGATCGACCTTCACGTGGATGATCTTGTCTTCAGCCAGAAGATGATTGATAGGATTCTGGATCAACGCAATTGGCGGAGGCTGAGCCTCGATCTTGCTGGCTGGACGCAACCGCAGTTGCAACGCCTATTCGCGTTGTCGGGTTTGAATCGACTCACGGTGAGAAACTTCGATCTGAATGCGGCCATGGGTCGATTCATTATCGAAAATTCAAGTTCCTTGATGACGCATCTGACGCTGATCGATTCCAGCGTTGACGGAGCTGCGCTAAACGCGGTGGCGCGGCATTTTCTAAACGCGAAATTCCGAATGATTCGAACGGACATTCCCGTCATGTTGGGAGCTGAATTGCTTGATCGGGACCGTTTGATTGTCGACTCCGAGCCGGACAGCCTGCTCTATGTCCGTGGACCGCAGGGAATGAGGATGCCCATTTTTAAACAAGATTTCGCAGGAAATCCGATGATGGGAACGACAATGTTCACGACATTCTCCAGCCAGGGGACTTCGTTCGAGGCAATGCCGAAGGATGATTTCATCCGGCTCACGCCCAACGTGTTCTTTGCCGACGACGCAGTGGACTCCATTGAATTTGACGAGCCGGAGCGATGAGAAAATTGCCGCTGTTGGGTTGGTATTTGCTGGCCTCGTTTGCATCGTTGTGGGTGACCTCAGGCTGTCGACCCGTCCCTGGAACGGTCGAGTTGGAGCCAGGCAAAAGCGAAACGTTCGATCTCGTGGAACCGACAGTCCGTCGTTTTGATTGGCCCGTGTCACGTAGCGGATTCGCGATTCGGCGTCCTCCGATTTACGCGTCCCTCGTAGGGCTTCATCAAGAACCCCTTGATGAATTGGACCTTGAGTCGCCCAACGATCCCGAACTACTCGAGGACGAAGCATGGTTTCGATATTTGCGTTCGCTAGGTACGAACCCGCTCACGCCCTTTCAGATGAAGCCGATCCATTTGCAGATTGCGGAGTTGAGCGTCACCGAGGATCCCATTTCGTTCATTTTCTCAGCGGATGGGGAGGCCCTCTACATCTGTGATGGAGCCACCATTGACGCATACAGGATTGCGGATGATTGGAAGAAGGATGTGCCCTTCGCGGGCACGCCGACTGGACAAGCCCAGGAGAAACTATGGAGCTTGAATCTTCCCGACGGCCGTCGAGGTGACCGCGTCTATCTAGCGGTCACCGCTTGTGGGGGCTCGGTCGACAACGAGTTTGATCTCGGACTGGAAGCTGAAGACGATGGCGATTCGACTCAACGCGATGCGACATCGGAGACTCCCATGTCGCAGCTGGTGGTCGTCGCAGCCAAGTCGACACGACGAATCGATCCGGCATCGGGTGAGATCGTGTCGCGATTTAAAAACCCGCCCCAGACGCTCGATTATCTGACCGCAGCCATGGATGCTGGTCACATCCTGGCCACGACCGATGAAGGGAGTGTGTATTTCAATGGTGAAGGGCAAACATCGTGGACGGCCGTCGGCGCAGAAGTACAGCCAGCAGATTCGATCGAAAGTCGGCAGTCGATCGCGCTCAATTCGAGTGGAAACGCATTCATTGGACTTGTCGAGGGGAAACCGGCGACAACCTGGATCCGCGACGGGAAGAAGACGGTCACGTCGATCGCTCCGGAGCCATTGGACGGCGATGCGGTGACCATCGTGTGGCCCGACAACGGACGGTATTGGTGCGACGACGAGCGTGTTTATAGCGATCAGCCCAACGTGGATGAGGGGGCTGTGGCGAGCGTCTATCAAATCAACAAGATCATCTGGCGTCCGGTCGCCATGTGGCCGCAGCGTAGCGGGGCTTTCAGTCCCAAGACTGGGATGACGGTCCTTGGGTTGCGCCGACTTCGAGACGGCACGGCGATGTGGAGTCTATGGGATCAAAACTCCAGACAGGGAGGCAATTCGGTTGCCACGGAATTGTTTGATGATCGTGTCTTAGCGAGATCCAAATTGTTCACTCGGCGACGTCCCACCGTCGCGGTTTCCACGGATGCCTCTCGCGTTGCGTATCTCGATCCGGCTTCGCCTGAGCCGACCGTTCGCGTGATTTATCGCAACCCGTGGGAGCGAATTGATTCGGATCAAGTACGGGATTGGTATCGGGTTCGTGTTCTTGGCAGCGATCAGGATCGCTCCGAGATCGACCGTGCAGGGCAACGTCTTCGCGAGTTGCCGATGGGCCTGCATTGGGGTCGTGTTCCCGAAGAGTTGTACATGAAATACGTCGAAACCCCGTTGGTGGACATGATTTCAACTTGGCAGCGTGATTACGACATCAACCAACGCCAACGGCGTCTATGCGAGCAGATATGGAACGCGGAAGGTCAAGCCGATCCAGAATTAGTCAAACAACTCAAGGAAGACAACCGCGACATCCTGACCTGGGACGACGACCGCTTTCAGGAGCGAATGGATCAATACGCTGAGTGGGATTCGCAGTTCGAGGATGCATTCGCGAAGATCAAGCGATGGCAAGAAACCGGTAGCGTCACGGCGGCGGCGGTCCAAGCCCATTGCGCGATCAAGGCTGCGTGGCGGGCGCGAGGTGGTGGTTACGCGAGTCAAGTCACCGAAGAAGGATGGGAGACCTTTCAGGTTGAGTGCGAGAAAGCCGAAGCGATTTGTTTGGACTTGCTAGAACGCCCCCGGCCACCCATGGTCGTGTTTTCGTCACTGCTACAGTCCGCTCGGGGTACGAGTCGTACGAAGCAATCGGTCGAGCCATACGTCCGTCGCTGCCATCGGCTCTATCCCAACTGTCCGTCGATCTTGCACAACCTCGGTTTTTGGTTGTTGCCTCGGTGGGGAGGACAAACGGGTGATTCCGCCTCGTACATTGAGACAGCCGTCAGCAATTGTGACCCCGAGATTCGAGAGAAGGTCTTCGCAATCTCGCATATTCGATTGGCGGAAAGCTTTTCCGGCAACGTCAATTATTTCGCCGCCATGGGTGCCGATGAGACCCGGGTTTGGAAGGGTGCCCTGAAGCTTCTCGACGAAGAAGCGATGGCGAATCCTCATTGGCTCGGGCCTCTTCTATGGGTTTCGAGCTACGCCAATCATCAAGTGGCCCAGGACGCCGCTTGTCGATATCAACGCGAGAATTTCGCATACGCGTATGGATCGGTGTACAACGATTTTCCTTCGCTTTATCAACCCTGTTTCCGAGACCGTCCCGAACCGAGATAGGAGTTCTCCTGAACACAGGATTTGGGTCGTCGTCCCGATTGGTTTATCGCGTCGCCGATTGAGGCGACTTGCATTCCCAACGGACTTTCCGCGCCCCCGATTAGTGCTGGGCCGGCCTGAGTTGGTCCGGCGGCTGATCGCACGCCAATTCGGGTCCTTCATACAATTCTGAACACATGACACTGGCTATTGAGACGCGGAAACTCTCGAGGAACTTTGGAAGTGTTCAAGCGGTTCGGGCCGTTGACATCGCCGTGGAACGCGGAAGCCTCTACGGATTCCTAGGTCCCAACGGAGCCGGAAAGTCGACGACGATCAAGATGTTGACGGGAACGCTTGTACCATCGGCAGGCGAGATTTCATTGCTTGGAAAGAGTCCCTGGAATAAAGCCGAATCATTGCAGATTAAACTGCAAACCGGTGTCGTCCCGGAAGGTTTGGCCCTCTTTGACTATCTGACGGCCCGAGAATACTTGACCTTCACCGGACGCATGTATTCACTCGACGCGATGACGATAGGTGAGCGGTCCGAGGAATTGTTGTCCCTGCTGCAACTGGAAGACGTGGAGAAGAAGCTGACCGTCGAGTACTCCCACGGAATGCGGAAGAAGCTGGCACTTGCGGCGGCGTTGTTACCCAATCCGGATTTGCTTTTCCTCGACGAACCCTTTGAGGGCGTCGACGCCGTGACGTCGCGCGTCATCCGAGACTTGTTAGCGGTTTACGTTGGACGTGGCGCGACCGTGTTCATTACGTCGCACGTGCTCGAGATCGTCGAGCGGATTTGCACCCATGTCGGGATCATCGCAGGCGGCCAACTTGTCGAGCAAACTTCATTGGAAGAACTTCGGCGAGGCGACTCCCTGGAGCAGCGTTTCCTCGAACGGGTCGGACGAACCGACGAAGAGCCCATACAGTTGGATTGGTTGGATTCGGGTTCATTGGATTCGAGTGTGCCGCCGCCGTCGGATGCAATCGATTCGGCATTGGAAGCTTGATCGTGAATTGGCAACACCTCACCGCAATCATCTGGGTCCGATGGAGGCTGTTCTGTAACCAGTTCGCGCGTTCCAGTCGTGTCAACAAGGTGGTGATGCCGACGTTGCTGATACTCGCCATGTTGGCATCTGTGGGCTCCTTCGTGATGTTTGTTAGCGTTGGGCGATTCTTGATGGAGCGCGTCTCGCCGATCTATTTGTGGGATGGTGTGGCGGCGTGCTTTCTGTTTGGTTGGGCAGTCTCCATGATGACGGAGCTTCAGCGGTCTGAAACGCTGTCGCTGAGGAATCTGCTTCATCTGCCGGTTTCGTTGTCCGGTGGCTTCTTTCTGAACTATCTCAGTTCGCTTGCGAGCTTGTCTGTCTTGCTCGTCGTGCCGGCGATGCTTGGTCTTGGACTGGCGTCGGTTGCATACTTTGGCGCGGGTTCGTTGGTGACACTGGCACTCGTCGCTGCATTTCTACTGATGGTGACATCCGTGTCTTATCAACTTCGCGGTTGGCTGGCGCGATTGATGGAGAACAAACGGACGCGGGGAACGGTGGTTGCTATCACGACGATGTTGTTTGTGCTGTTCTTTCAGATTCCGATGTTCTTGAATGTCGCATCGAATCGCTCGAAGAACATTGTGATGCAATCAGCTCGGACTGAATACGACGACCAGCTCAAAACGCTGGAAGAGCGACGTGAATCAGGCGAGTTAAGTCAGTCTGAGTATGGGATTGCTGTAGAGGCAGAGGAGAAAACGTTCCACCAGCGAAGAGACTCGATCCGGGAGACAAAGGCGAAGGCGCGACGAGAATGGACCGAGAAGATCAACGCCGTTCTGCCAATTGGATGGCTCCCCTACGGTGCTAGTGTCGCCGCAGCCGGAGCGACGTTCACACCTTGGTTGTGTTTTGTGGGTATGACGTTCATTGGTGTCGCGAGCTTGACACTTGCTTTCCGAAGCACTTTGCGGGACTACACGGGGGAACGAACGAAGTTCACCGCCGTCCGGGCGGAGAAGCATCAATCCAATCAGATTTCGCGGCCGTTTGTTGCCACTCCATTACCGTTTTTGAGCGACACCCAAGCGGCGGTTGCGTTGGCTTCGTTTCAGTCACTGTTGCGCGCGCCAGAATCGAAGATGGCCCTGCTGACACCGCTGATATTCTCATGCGTCTTTGGTTCGATGATGTTCAATGGTGCGATGTCGGATTTGCCGGAGCTAGCTCGTCCGTGGATAGGTATCGGTTCCATCGGGATGGCTCTTTTCGGCATGGCCCAGTTGATGTTCAACACGTTCGGGCTTGATCGACGCGGCTTTCAAGCCTACGTGCTGATGCCGGTGCGACGAAGCGATGTTCTGCTTGGCAAGAATTTGGGTACTCTGCCGATTACGTTGGTGCTCAGTGTCATTCTGGTAGTCTTCTTGGGAATCGCCAGCGGTTCGAAAGCGATGCACATCGTCGCGATGCTCGTTCAAATTGTCATTTCACTGATGGTTTTCTTTCCGATTTGCAACCACGTGTCGATGGTGGCCCCCGTCGGCATGGCCACTGGAACAATGAAACCGAAATCGATGACGTTCAGGGTGTTCCTGACACAATTTTTTGCCATGCTCACGGTGCCATTGACGCTCGTTCCCGCAGCTTTGGCGCTCGCGTTGGACGGATTGGCTGATTACATCGGTTTCGCGCCGGGTTTCCCAGTATTCCTAACGGTGACGCTTGCTGAATTGCCGGTTTTCGGCTGGTGCTACCTTCGAGTGCTCCGTATGCAAGGTGACGTGCTTCAGGAACGAGAGCAACAAATCCTCCAGGCGGTCACGAAGACCGGTGATTGATTGCCGGTTGCCTAGCGACGAGGTCGCGGCGGTGGGGGCCGACTGCCATCACGAGGCTGCGGTCGACGTCCACCTCGCTCATTGGCGTTGCGTCGTTGGTAAACCTCCGTCCAGGATCTCCCGCTCGGTTCGCGATAATTGAATTGGAAAGCGTTGTCGCCATCCGGCGAAAAGGAAACGGTACCGATTTGATTTCGAATGCGGTACGTCAGTACGGATCGTGACCCCGTCGTCGAGAAGTCCGTGATCACCGCGTCGCGAAGCGGCCGCATCGCCGGACGTACAGGTGCATCACGTGGTTGCGGTACGATCTGATCGCCTTGCAGCGTGACCACGCCACGAAGCCCACCATTGATGTAAGGGTACGTCTTGGTGGCGTGATAGTGATAGTTGCCATCCCGGTCGAACTGTCCATTGAGCTCATCCAACTTTCCAACTGCCGAGCCGTCCGGTTCCGTCAATCCATAAATTGGGAATCCATCGAGAGCGAAACCAATTGGGTTTCCTTTCCCAACGATTGCTTCCAGATGAACGGGAGCGGCGTGGTAGTGATAGTCGTCACCGCGACCACAATGACCACCCCATCGATCGAGTTCACCGGCCAGGAATGCATCTTCACCTCGATTGTTCAGCGGACTGAACATGGGCACGCCATTGACGGCCAGCGCAATGGCACCACGCATGGGCGTCCGCTTGGCCGAGATCGGTTCGAGGGCTAGGCGAGGTTTCAACGGAACTTGCCAGGCGTTGGCACCCGTGAAAGGCTGGGGCAGCGGAACCTGTTGTTGCCAAGACCGGATGCCGACCATCATGTTGTGTTCCGGCAGGCCGTCCGACTCGATGATTAGGTGCGTGTCGTTCCAACGCACCTTGACTCGACCGAAGTGCTCGAAGTGGGCTGCAATCGCTGGCTTAAGCGTGTCGCTCGATTCAGTCGTGAAATTGGCGAGCGTGTATCGCGCCACACCTGATCTGATGCGCTCCGGCGGGGATCCGGCGGCGGACGGCGATTCATTGACGGGATCGGCGGCGTGCCAGTGCCAATCGTGCGACAACGCGGGTAACGGCAGCGAGACAATCATGGCGACCGATAGTCGACGAAGCAGAATTGAGTTCACTGGTGGCTCCATTTTCAAATGCATTTCTCGGCTCGAACTCTCCATTCCATTGAACACTACGGTTCGCGGGCTCGCGATCGCTGGTAGCGAAGATAATCCAGCTGAATCTCGGTTTTAAGTCGGTTGGCCGTCGACAACTCTGATGCGTCGCCATGTCCACGGTCCATATTCATTTGAAGTCCGGCTTCGGCAGACTCGGCAAAACGTATTGCGTTTTCATAAGCTTTGCGAGCGTCCTGGTGTTTACGCAGGACCACCGCGAGTTCCGCCTTGCTCCTCCAAAGGTCACGCGTGACCAACGATTCTTGGTGCTTTGACACAATGCCGTTTTCTACCTGGTGTTGTACCGATTTGACGTGCATGGTCTGCCACGCAATCAACTCCTCGAGGGAGTCAGCCGCTTGTTGATCCAAAGCGTCCAATACGTCGTGGTTCCCCGCGTCGCGACCTGTCATGTTCGATTCCAGCGGAACGGCCTCCGTCTCGGGCAGCCCGATGTTCACGTCCGCCCTCATTCCAGGTCGAACCAACCAGTGCCCATCTCGGCGAACGTTGTTACACACTGCCCACGCGGACGTGCGACCACGAAGATCCACCTCCGATGAAATGAACGTTACCGTACCACTCAGTTGAATGGGTGATTGCACTGGATAGGTAATCGTGACGGAAACATCTTGCTGCAATAGCTGAGGTGCAAACACTTCGTTGCATGGCACATCAAACTCAATCCTGAACTTCTCCAGGGACACCAGTCGGAGCAAGTCTTTTCCGCGGTGGATGGCCTGGCCGTCATTCACATCCAAGGACTCGATGGTTCCACTTGCCGGTGCTCGCACCCGCAATCGCTTCGACCTGTCCTGCAGCTGGTTCATCAGCAATTGATCACGTTGCAGTTCCAGTTCGAGGCGTTCCTGTTGTGACTTGGCAAGTTCGACCCGCAGCTCACCGCGCGCGACCGTTTGCTCCAAATCCGTCAAATCGCGGGCATTTTGTTTGGGGTTCCGCGCTGCCACCGCAAGCTGGTATCGGGCGATCTTCAGACTCATCTGCGCATCTCGATAGTTGGCGTTCGTTGCGACCTGCTGCTCTAGAATCAAAAGATTTTGGGAAGCCTCGGCAACGGTATGTTCCAGTTCCGAGTTCTGCATCGTTATCAGCAGTTCTCCCTTCTGAACCATCTGGCCCGGCACTACGTGGATCTCGACAATCGTTCCGTCGTCCTGGGCGGTCACGGAAAGGTCCGCCGCAGCACGAACAAGCCCGTCGGGAAACCGAAATGTTTTTGGCGTTGCCTCCGCGACGATGGGCGGCTCGGCCGATTTCGGCTCATGTGTCTCAGTCGCGTTCTCAGCGGAGCGTTCCATATCACGGCGATCCTGGTTGCCACCGTGGTCGGCTCCGACGCTCGTCGCCGCCAACGCAAGGACGACGACCGCCGTCATCGACATCACGACCGATTGGAGTGATCCAACGCGTGTCGATAACGGCGTCGTCCGGTCCATCAGTGCGGACATTCGTCGAGTGAAAGGGTGTCGAAACCCAAGCACACCGACCGTGCCCATCGCGCCGGGCCAGGCCAATCCTGGCTTGCGTATCAACTCGATCAGATCATCCACATAAGCAAGTTTGTCGGATTGATTCGCCGCAACATCATCGGCAATCAACTCTCGTGAAACACCGATGGCGTGACGCAAGAACCAGTACAATGGCTGCCACCAGAGAATTGGTAGCGAAGCAATCAGAATTGCGTTGCCGATGGCGTCGCGGCGATCGATATGAACCTGTTCGTGCAACAGAACATGGCGAAGTGTTCGGTTCTCCGATTGCTCGAGCAAGTTCTCAGGAAGCATGATCACCGGGCGAAACACGCCAAATGACATCGGTCGAGCATGACGTTTTGAGATGAGCACGCGAGCCCGAGTTCGCATCTTCATTGACGCATAGATGTCTTCCACCCCAGGTGGGGCGGGGCGTGACCGTGCACAAGCCACCGCGATCGCAACTCGCGCACCCGCAATCCAGACCAACAAGCATCCACTGACCAGAAACCAACCTGTTGTGATGGCTCCTGTCCAGTCGTGCGGTCTGGCGGTGGGATGGGCTGGATTTGGAGTCGAACCCACTTGCGGTCGCGGATTCAGTCGCTTCGCCGACTCCGTCGCGACCCCTTCGCGGGGAGTCTCCATTTGGGTCCCGATTGCGAGTGGTTTGACGATCAAGTTGCTTCGAACCATTGGTCTGTTGAAGATGTCACCCACGACGCGCGGAAAGGGAACCAGTGCCAGCCCAGTCCAAACGAGTGTGATCAATAACGTCAATTCGGCGGCACGCTGTTTGAATGCGGGTGACCGCCGAAACGAAACCGCCAATGCACCGATTGCGAGCAAACAGGTTACACCGACGATAAGCTCCAAGGCAGAGACGGCGCGATAGGCGTGCAAGTAGGTCATCACGATCTCACCTTATTTCTGGGAACGTTTTTTGTGTTTCTGTGACCGAATCAATGCTTGGAGCCGATCGAGTTCGTCGGAGCTAGGCGCGCGCAACGCAAAGAGACTCTGCACCAGTTGATCCACCGATCCGTCGAACGCCGAATCGAGCAATTTTCCGACCATCTGTTTGATGGTTCGGTCCTTCTTGCTCGTCGGGCGGTAAACAAAAGCGCGCCCGACCGTTCGATGCTTGACCAACCCCTTGTCCTCCATCGTGCGAAGCATGGCCTGCACCGTGTTCTGAACGATTGGGGCATCGTCGCGAATGGCTTCGTACACCTGACGAACCGTGCACTCTCCCTCAGCCCACAAAATCTTGAGGATGTCGAGTTCACGCTGCGTTGGGGTTGGGTTTCCGCTCAAATGCACTCTTTCATGCGAGGTAAATCAAGCTTAAACTTTTAAGCGTAAGAAGTCAAGCAAACAGGTTGTCACGCCTGGATTCTTGCAACGCCTGCGTTTCGCGTCGGGATCCGATGGACGGTGACCGCCGATTCGGATCGGACCGGCGCGATTCATGGGCGTCGACGCGCCTTCGTTCGGCCTCGATTGCTTTCTGATCAGGCGGCTCACTGATCGGGTACCCAAGAACCCGGTATCGGGATTTCAGTGCGAGAGCCACTCTCGCCATTGCCAAGTATTCCAGAAGAACTGGAACGGCGATCGGATGTTGGGCCGCTTGGTGCTGTTAAGCCAACCAACATGACCGAAGTAGGAGCGATCAACAATGTGATCGCCAATAGCGTGCCGGTGAACATCAACTCGAGGTACACCAAGGCAGCCGCGAGCGTCAGCACGATCAGGGAAGCGAGCGAGAATCTCAACCGTGTTCAGCGAATGAAGAGAACCGTTGTGTTTCAATCGAAAAATTTGGCCAGCGTCTCTGGTTTGGGTTTGGGCGTCACTACCGAGACGACCACCATCGTGACGAGTGAACTGAGCACCATGACGACGACGGGCATGATTTCAAACGCTGAGTCGCCCAGCGGGACCTCCATTCGGAAGGCTCGCAGGCCACCGGGTGTTTGCAAGCCGTGATAAAACAGCACGCACCAACTGATGATCGCCGCGAAAATCCCGCTAATGGCACCGGCCGCGGAAAGACCACGCCAATACAAGGCCGCAAAAACAATTGGGAATAACGCGCTGAATCCACTGAAACACCAGACCCCTAACGCAAACACGCTTGTTGGATTCCCAAGACTGAGCAAGTAGGTCACTGCAACAATCCCGATGATGAACATGCGCGTGACGAAGACTTGCTGTGAATCACTAACATCTCTCTTGTAGTGGCAATAAACGTCGTTGCTGAAGATCGTGCCGATGCATAGGAATTGGCTATCGAGGCTCGACATGATGGCCGCGAGAATTCCGGCTGCGAGCAAGCCACCAAGTACTTGTCCGGTTTGGGTCTTCACCAAGAACGCTAGGATCGTGTTGGGGTTGCTCGGCAGAGGCGGCTTCGGTGGAATCAGATCACCGGTCGCCCAGATGCCGACCAACACGCAAGGCACCCAAACGATCATGATGAAGATCGGATGGCAAACGACCGGCAACTTGAATGAATTGGCACTCTTGGCAGTCATCCAGTGCTGGAAAAGGTGCGGGAACATGCCGACCGACAGCGGTATCAAAAGGTAGGTGAAAAACTTCGTCTTGCTCATCTCCATCCGAGTGATCTTTTCCTCAGGAACCGACTGAGCCAGTTTGCTGAGGTTGGCAAACAGTCCCTCTTCGCCCCCCAACCGGTCCGCAATGACATAGAACGTGACAATCCCGAGCACCATGAAGACCAAAGTCTGAAAGGTGTTTGCCCAAGTCGTGCCTCGCATGCCTCCGAAGAAGACGTAGACCAAGACGACGATGCAAATGACGAGTGAACCGATGTAGCTGGGTACGCCGCCGTTCATTGCGGGATTGACCGTTCCATCCGGCTTGAAGGCTTGGAACATCTCAATGTTTGGCGCCAAACCCGCCGTCAGCGACTGCATCACCGACCCACCACTAATCACGCCGACCAAGAGGTAGGGAATGATCAGGCCCACCAGGATTGGAAAGAGCAATAGTCCGATGAAGTCGCTATCGAGACGATCGCGGAAGAACTCGATCTGCGTGGTGTAGCCGTTTCGACGGGCATGTTTCCAGACTTTGACGCCGATCAGGAAAAAGCACAGCGAGTGAACGATGCCACTACTGCTGGCCAGCATGCCGTAGACGCCGATTCCTTCCTTGAATGCTTCGCCGCTGCTGCCGACAAGGGCAAAAGCCGTCATGGTGGTGCCGAACATGCTCATCAAGAGCAAAAACGGACCGATGGAATGGCTCGCGACCTGATAGTCCTCTTTCGTGCCGCGAAATAGGCGGCTGGAGAACAAGCCGAGTATTAGCAACAGCGAAAGATAAACGGCGATGATGATTAATTGAGGGAGTCCAGGCTGCCACATCATGCATTCTCCTTCGTCGCGGCCAAGTCACCGGCATCATCAACGGGCCAGGCGATTTTGGTAGCGGCGAACCAGGTGACACTGGCGCCGACTGAGATTCCCGCATGCCAGGCCAATCCGATGGGCAGGAATCCAAATACCAGCGTCTCGTCCGTCCAAAACCAGTTGTCTTGGTGAAGGATCAGCAGCACGATGACGGCGGTCGCGATGACGAGTGGACCTTTGCGGCGGCCGGGAGTTGGCGAGTTGGCTTCGGCGGGCATGAGCAATCCGAGTGGGTGATGGGCACAATGGTTCGGCGGATTGTAACGCGACGACGATCCGACGTGGAATCCGACCGGCTCGATCGGGGGCGACGATCTAGCGGGATTGGACTAACCTTGCCGCATGAATAACTGGGAATTCGTGCTGACGCTCGTGGTGGCTTCGGGGCTGCTAATTGGGCTGACGTTTCGTTTGGCATCGACCGAGCTGATCGCGTTGTCTGGCTTGGCGATCCTGGTCCTGGCTCAGGACATCACCGGGAGCCCAAGGCTTCCATCGCCTTCGGTTGCGGTGTCCGGGTTCGGCAATGAAGGACTCGTCGCGATTGCGTTGCTCTTCGCAGTGGTTTCGGGCCTCGAACTAACCGGTGGTACCGAATTGGCCACTGGCTGGCTGCTACGAAAAGCTCGAAGTCTGCCCGATGCGCAGCGGCGAATGCTGATTCCGGTTGCCGCCATGAGTGGCTTCCTCAACAACACTCCGGTGGTGGCAGCATTGCTGCCGGTCGTCCACGACCTCAGCAAGCGACTGCAAGTGAGTTCCAGTCGGCTGCTGTTGCCCCTATCGTACGCGGCGATTCTGGGTGGCATGACGACATTGATCGGGACCAGTACGAACTTGATTGTCCATAAACTCTATGTGGAGCAAGTCGAGTTGGCCAACTTGGAAGCCGTCGCCAATGGCGCCGTGGCGATGTCGTCATCGTTGCACTTTTTTACGCCCGCCATCGTTGGTTTGCCCGCAGCCATTCTCGGATTGATTTACATCCTGACCTGCTCGCGTTGGTTGTTGCCCGAGCGAAAGCCTGCGGTCAGCATCACGGATGATCCGAGGAAGTACACGGTCGAAATGCAGGTCAGGCTAGGTGGTCCGCTCGAGGGGCGAACACTGCAGGAGGCCGGTCTTCGCGCTCTGCCGGGACTGTACGTGGCAGAAATCCAGCGTGCCGACGGGCGGATCGAACCAGCCAAACCTGGCCAGCGCATCTACGGAGACGACGTGCTCATCCTCGTCGGTGCCCTCGATAGCGTGGTGGATCTGCGAAAAATTCGAGGCCTGCAAACGCCCGACGACCAGGCTCGAAAGCTCGAGGTGCCCACTTGGCGGCGAACGCTGATCGAAGCGGTCGTGAGTTCACGATGCAGTCTGATTGGGAAAACGATTCGGGAAGGTCGTTTTCGCAGTCACTATAACGCCGCGGTGGTTGCGGTCGCGCGTGGAGGCCGCCGTATCGAGGGTAAGATAGGTGACGTACGGATCGAGCCTGGCGACGTTCTGTTATTGGAGACGGCGCCCTCGTTCATGCATCGTCAGCGTAGCAGCGGCGATTTCTACCTCGTCAGCACGGTGGAGCGCGGCGAAGTCTTGCGGCACGATCGAGCACCGGTCGCGATTACCGTGATGGTCATGATGGTCTTGGCCGCGGCGCTGGGTTGGTTGTCCATTGTCACGGCGGCCATGCTGGCGGCGCTGGCGATGATCGCTCTGAGGTGTTGCACGACATCCGAGGCTCGACGAAGTGTCGATTGGTCATTGCTGGTGATCATTGGCTCGGCGATCGGCATCGGCGAAGGCTTGCGGCTCTCGGGGGCCGCTGACTGGATTGCGGGTGGTTTGTTGTCCATGGCGGGCGCGAAGATCATCCCGTCATTGATCGCCATTTATATCGCAACCGTGGTGTGTACCGAGTTGGTCACCAACAGTGCCGCGGCGGCACTCATGTTTTGGATCGCATGGCGTTCAGCAGAGCAGATGCAGATCGATCCGACACCGATGGTGTTGGCGGTGATGATTGCCGCATCGGCCAGTTTCATCACTCCGTTCGGTTATCAAACCAACACCATGGTTTATGGCGTTGGTGGTTATCGGATGCGGGACTACTTGGTGTTTGGATTACCCCTGAGCATCTTAGTGATGGCAACGGCGATCGTGTCGATCACGTGGTGGTACGAATTGGTCTAGCGACGCAGTCAACACCTTCAAGTCGCCGAATGCGTCTGGAGCGTTTCCATGCTCGAACGCAAGATGGTTTCCACGCCCGGTGTGTAATCGAACACCTCGACGCTAATCCATTCGTCGTAGCCGACTTCGGCGAGGGCGGCCATGATTGGCTGGAAGTCGACGTCCCCCATCCCTGGCCCCAAGAGATTGGGATCATTGGCATGGAAGTGAATCATCTGGTCAGCGTGCTTCCGAATGACTTGTTCGATCGGATCCGACTCGGTGCTCATGGCTTTCACGTCCAAGTGAAGTGCCACCGCGGGATCATCCACCAAGCCGGCTAGATGAACGGCGTCATCGGCGGTGTTGAGGAAATTACCTTCGGAGGGCCCCAGCGGCTCCAACGCGATTCGGACATTTCGTTCGTGCAGTTTAGGGAGACTGTGTTTCAGAACGTCGGCGGCGCGCTCCATGGCCTGTTCCATCGATTGGCCTTCCGTCAGGTTCCGTTGTCCCGGAGATCCTAGCACCATGACTTGTCCACCCAAGTCCGCACAAAGATCGATGAGATCATCCATGTGATCGGCGGTGGCGCGGCGAACCGATGTGTCACCGGTCGTCAGATGGAATCCAGTCGTGTGTGCCAACAACCAATGAATACCCACGATCGACAAACCGGCGGACTCCACTTCGTTGCGATAGGCCTCCCGCTGACGCGGTCCGAAGTGGGCGGTCCATGGCGCGTCGGACGTCAACTTGCCCAACATGAACGGTGCGACTTCCCAGCCGGTGTACCCGTACTGGCGAGTAAGTGCCAGCGCGGCGGGCAATGGCATGTCCCCGAAAGTCTCGTTGCAAATGGCATAACGTGGCATGGTTTCGTGTATCCGGTTAGTCTGTTCGTGTTCGACGCGAGGCCGCGTTGGCGAGGGAAACCAGTCTGGCAAACGATGGAGAGGAATTCTGGCAGTGGCATGTTATCTCCGATCGACCGTGACGATGTCGATCGGCCTATTGCGGTTTAGCAGCATGACCGCATCGATTCTCACTTTGGTCCTATTGGCGACGAGTTGCGGTTGTCGCTTGCGGGTACGAGGAAGTGTGCCGGGACCCGCCGATGAGGATGCGCCATCTGCATGGACCACCACGGAGTCTCAACTGCAATATCGCGTGATGCGAAAGGGAAACGGTCAATTTCCGTCCCCGGAGAGTTTTGTGACGGTGGACTACATCGGCACGCTGGAGTCCGGAGACCCGTTCGACAATTCCTACGAAAGACCTGATTCGGCGAAGTTCAATTTGACGGGTGTGATTGATGGTTGGAGCGAGGGTCTTCAATTGGTCAGCGAAGGTGGCATGATCGAGATGATCATCCCTCCGTCGCTGGGATACGGCTCCGAAGGAATGCCGGGCGCCATCCCACCCAACGCTACGTTGAGATTTGTTGTGGAACTTTGGGACGTGCGCGGGGGATGAACACGCGTAACCGCGATCGTCGGCCGATCACACTGAGAGCGCCAGTTACTCTTGGCGTCGTCATGATTGTCCTGGTCGTCATCCTGACGGCCGTTTGGATATCAGGGTTGATCATTGGCGTTCTGGCCGACACCCAGAATTCCAGCGTATTCATCGGCCTGATGGTCGCGGGCACGGTTCTGTTGGTTGCCGTCCTGGCAGGCGTGATCATGTATTTAACGCTGAGTGTCAAAGCGTTCCAGTTGAACCGTCGACAATCCAACTTCATCGATTCGGTCACGCATGAACTCAAGAGTCCGATCGCGTCACTGAAGCTTTACCTCCAGACGATGGCTCGACATGACGTCAGCGCTTCGCAACAAGCGGAGTTCCATCGAATCATGGGTGACGATGTGGAACGACTCGATTCGTTGATCAATCACTTGCTCGATACGGCCAGGATCGAACGCGGCGAGAAGCCAGTTGCCACTGACTTTGAATTGCAACCTTTATTAGAACAGGCCGCCCGGGCAGCGTGCCTGCGACACAAACTCGTTGAAGACACGGTCAAAGTCGATTGCCCCAACATCATCTTGAACGCGCCTTCGGTCCAAGTCGAAATCATGTTCCGAAACCTAATCGACAATGCGGTCAAGTATGGCGGCTCGCCGCCACGCGTACGGGTTGAAGCCAGTTGCGATGAATCGGGATCGGTCATCGTCAGTATCAGCGACAACGGCGACGGCATTCCCGCCAATCGAAGACGCAAGATTTTCGGCCGATTTGTCCGGCTCGGCAATGAACTGGAACGCAGTCGTCCTGGCACCGGATTGGGGCTGTATTTGGTTCGCAACATTACTCACGCAATCGGCGGTCGCATTAATGTGGTCGATGCCGTCAACGTTGACGATTCCGTTCCACCGACCGATTCCAACCGCGATTCGGCCGGTGCAACGGATCACGTCGCCCGCGGAACTCGTTTCGACATTACACTGCCTCACGGTCGAGTGGTGGATTCGCCGCAGCATTCTGTTGCCCTTTCGCCTTGAGAACCGACCCCACGATCGTTCGGTCGACGAGCAGCGGCCGGCATTCATCTAATGACCGTTCCATCCCGCATCGATTCCCGAGGCACTCATGCCCGCGTTTCATATTCAACGATCCTCCGTCATCAACGCGTCCCGAGAGGCCGTTTTCGATGCCATTGCCGACTACGGCACGTGGCCGACATGGTCACCATGGCTGGGCATTGATGCTGACGCCAAAGTGACGACTAGCGACGAGCCGGCATCGGTCGGTGGCAACTATCAATGGTCCGGACCGGTTGTTGGCGCCGGGAGCATGAAGCATCTGAAACTGGATCGGCCGTCATCGACTGAAGACCAACTTCGTTTCATCAAGCCATTTAAATCAGTTAGTTCCGTGCGATTCGATATCGAACCTGCCGGAAACGAGACCCGTGTGACTTGGCATATGGATGGGAATTTGCCTTGGTTCCTGTTCTTCATGAAGTCAAGCATGGAAACATTCGTTGGGATGGACTACGAACGAGGTCTATCGATGCTGAAGGAATTCGTGGAGACCGGCGCCGTGGCGTCGAAGTTGGAGGTCATGGGTGAAGAGTCCGTGTCCGCGAAGCGTTTGATCGGTGTGCAGGCGTCGTCGTCACTAGACGAAATCGGTGTTGCGATGGGGCGCGCCCTCGAACAGGTAACATCAGCTCTCGATACGGATTCTCCGCCGGGACAATTGATGAGTTGCTATCTAGCGTCCAGTGACATGAAGCAACGACGATTCGACTTCATCAGCGGTTTCGAACATCCGGATTCCGTTGTTCCCTCGGGGTTGATTTGCCATGAGATCCCGAAAGCCCGTTACCTAAGGATTCGGCACACGGGCCGATACGAACACCTGGGAAATGCCTGGTCCGGTGGTTATCAGTACGCGCGAGCCCACAAGATGAAAATTGCCAAACGCGAGGGTTTGGAGGTCTATGTCAACAATCCATCGAACACGGCGCCGGAAGATCTGATCACCGACATCTATTTGCCGCTATGAATCATGGTCCCGGGACAACGGGCTCGAAGTCGGGCGGTGCAGACCGGATAGGCTGTTGCTAGGGAATGGCAACCTTTCCCCAGTACGGGCGCACTCGATCGGCGCGCGTTCGGACGTCCTCCAGCAGTACGTCCAGTCGTCCATCGAATTGAAAGTCCACGCGCCGCGTGCGATAGCGCACCGTGATCGGTTGATTGAACGCCAACGGCATGTGAGGGGCGATCCAAATAATGAACCTTTCGGCGGGCGCCTGGTTGATCACGATTTCGTTGTTGGCGGTGATGGTGGATTCGACGACGGCCGCTTTGAGTCGCGGTGCATCGTCCCACAGAATCGGGTCCACCAAGACGGCCGGCAGTGTTTTTTCCCACTCGAGCCACCAAAAGAACTGATCGCCCTCCCGCATGGATGCCGCCTCGATTTTCTGGGGCGGATCCGGTCGAGTGTGACTCGACGACATCAGCCACTCAAAAATCCGGTCGCTCTCTTCAGTGAAGAACTCGCGACCACGTCCTCGCATTAGCACGACCATCGCGTCGTGATCGTATGTCATGTAATCGTCATAGACTGCGCCATAACGTTTGAGTGGACGGCCGTTTTTATCGCCCATCACCAAATAAATCGGGATGCGGTCCGAAGTGGCGTCGTAATGCAGGATCGTTTTTTCAGGGTCCGCGTTGATGGCGACGCATCCAGCCCAAATATCCGGGTGCGAAAGCGCGATGTCCCACGCGGCGGTTGCTCCGGCACCGTGACCGGCGATGAAGATGCGGTCGGCATCCAATGCAAATCGTCGCATCGCGGCGCGGACACTGCGCAGAACGATCGCATGTTCCCTCGGCGTGAACTCATACTGCCGCTGCCCATCTCGCGTCCAAAGTGGTGTCACCACAATGAACCCGTGCCGCATCGCATTGCCCAGTCGCATGGTGGGCTCAATTGCTCGATCGGGCGCACGGGCATCGTCGTCCGCGTCTTTGGTTGCCACCGCATCAGCGTCTTCGTCAAGATCGCTATCATCCGATTCCTTCGCCAGGAAGCGGCGTGATGGAACCCCCGCCCACCAATTCATCTGGGTTGCTGGCGTCGCGCCTGCAGCATGCAACGCCACAACGCACGGATAAGATCGCCGCGGGTCATACTCGGGTGGTAACTGAACGAGGAAGCCAGGATTGTCGATCGGAGACTGAGTCAACGCGACAGGTTCACCATCGGAGACAAAACCACCGCAGCCGAATAGGCCGCGAACAGATTTGTCGGCCAGCGTGTCCTCGGGCGCAATGGGTTGTTTCGAAAGCGGGACGGCATTCGAGGATCGATCCAATACCGGCCGCATCAGTGGTAGCATTCTTGCGATGTACTCCGCACGGGACGCTTCCAGGCCGACCAATTGGTTCAACAGTTGTCCCCGTCGCGCCGGGGTCGGCTCGGCGAGGTACGCCCGTACGACTCGACGAACCTCAATCAACGCGGTGGCGATCTTGAGATTCTGCTCGCCGGACCCGCTCCCCAATAACCAGCCCGCTACCGCCAATGCGATCCGACTATCTGGCGAGCGTGATTCGTCGGCGCCAAAACGGGCAAAGTCGCTCAAACGTGCCAGCGTCGCCGACGAAAGGTGAGCGCGAATCTCCTGCACGATTTCATCGAGTTCGGCCGCTTGCGGTTCGTCGAGCATGGCCACGAGAGTTACGAGTTGGTCACCCAGTTCCGTGCACTGTTGCTCAATGTCGTTCAGCTCGGAGATGGCTCGCTCAACACGACCTCGTGTCACTCGACCCACCTTGGATAGCGGAAACTCCGAAAGGATTGCCTTGGCGAGTTGAGGTTGGCCGGCATCGCGTCGGACTTCCGCCTGATCGAACAATTGCAAAGCGTGCTGTTCGACGAGTGCGGGTAACTGAGATGCTTGCGCGCTTTCTTCTGGGAAGTCCTTGATGATTCTCGCGAGCTCATCGTAGGCATCGCCGTAACGCTTCGTTTCCATAAAGAAACGCAGCACATCAAGTCGACGGTCGACGTCATCCTGTGGGATCCGCTGACTAAAAATGCGACGGAATGTGGCGGAGTCGATCGACGACGTGGGCAATCGCATGTCTAACGAAATGGGCTTCTCGCCGATTAGGCTCTCCGCCTTGAGATACCGGGAGTTCAACTCCGTGATCCCTTGATGCAGGATCAAGGGACCATCGCTGGTTCGAACCGTTAAGGAGCGTCGCCCATAGGCGTCAAAAGCGGTCCGACTCAGAATTAAACCGAGGTTCGAAACGGCGTTGGCACCCTTGGGCACCGGTTGAAAAAACTCCAGCGTCTGCCCAATGTCAGGCACCTGCACCGGTTCGGCCTGCACCATGCCGCGGGCATGGATGTACGTTCGGCGCAAGCCGTCGTCAACGTTCCAAATGGGACGGATCTGAATTCCGCCGTCGGCGCCGGCGGCGAATGAGTTCTGATCCAGTGTGGCGACCGGCAGGTACGCGCCCGGGAGAGTGACGCCATTGCGGAGTGGGATGAGAAACTCCGCCGTGGCCGATGGGCTGGTCACGATCCACGCTAGAACCAGGAGGATCGCGAGATGCGTGCATCTCGATACCGACTGGCCAGGCCCCCTCACGTCGGTGCCACCACATCGACAGCCAAACGGGTTTGGAGCCCAGACTCTCGGATATCCGAATCGATTTGACTGGGACGAAGCCGAGTCGGCTGGTGTCGGTCGCTGGCGGGAGCGATGCTACGTCCACCTGTTGATCCAGCACTCATCGTCATGGGGACCCCTGTGAAGGATCTCGCGACACCGACGAAGGTTCGTTGGATCGGATCGATCCCGGTCGAGAGCCGAATCAAGGTCGGCGTCGTCACGTCCGACCAATGGTCGGTCCAGTCGTCCGCGCCGGGCCATAGATCATTGACACCTAGCGGGAAATCCGCCGATCGCACCCAATGCCGTATCCACTGCGGCGAGGACGCGATGGCCATCATGGGTGAACTCGCCGCAAGCGGCTTCGAGGATGTTTCGGCCAGCGTCGCGGAACTCGGATTCGATGGTGAGGACGGAGGTGGGTTGCGCGCCGACGAATTGAGTCTGGTCGTCAGGCCATCCGCAATGGACCAGCCCACAACGGCAACGAGCGACGCCGCAAGCAGCGCCAGCTGCGTTCGAACCGGATTCCTCCGAATGCGGCGAGCCGGCCTTTCACTGAGGTCGAAAGGATCCGTTTGGTCGATTGGGGCCAACTCGGAAGTGGCCATCCGTGTCAACGAAGCCTTGCTGAGGTTTGCATCGATTCGATTCCACAATCGCAGCGACTGTTGACAACGTTGGCAGGACATCACGTGCGGGTGCGATTCAAGCTGACGCCACTGAGCCGATGCCGCACCGGCTTCTGTTGCGGCATCAATGAGGGCATTGATCTCGGCGTCGATGGACTCACATGAGGGGCTCACGGCAGAACATCCTCACAATCGCGCAGTCGATCAATCAATTGAAGACGTGCTCGATGCACCCAGGTCTTCACCGTCCCGACGGGGCAGCCCAATTGGGTTGCGACTGCTTGGTAGGAGTAACCGTGTTGATGAATGAGTTCAAACGCATGCGCGGCATCCGGTGGCAAACGTCCGAGGACGTCTCGCAGTTCGCCGATCAACATCATCTCGCCCGCCAAATGGCCGGCCTCGTCAACGGCGTCCACCGAAACGGCGGGCACGACTTGAGTCCAATCGGCTCCCGTCACTTCCCCGCGGCGACGACTAAGAAATGTTCGACATGCATTGGTCGCGATCTTTGCGAGCCACGGCTCCAGCGGGCGGGCCGAATCCCAACGGTGAATGGAGCGGGCGAAACGCCCAAACGTCTCCTGCGTTAAGTCTTCGGCGTCTTGGTGGTGTCCCAGTGCTCGAAGGCAAATTCTGTAGACCCGATCGCGATGCCGACGAAAAAGCTCGTCAAACGCGGAAGCGTCGCGATTGCGGAACCGGTCGACGAGACGAGCATTGGACGGGATCGCCGCCGCATCGTGATTCACGGTCGCAACCTCTTTGGAGATCGAATCAACGTCCGCTGAAGAATTTCTTCAGAGCATCGTCGGCCGCGTCACGGGATGAATCTTTCATCATCGCCTTGACGTGATCAGGCAACTTACCCGGCTTACCGCCTTTGGGCGGAATCACGCGGGAACTGCCCTCCTCAACGACCTGCTGCGTTCCTGCTTTCGAATCGCCGTCGGACTGGTTTGACCCCTCGACGGAGAGATCCGTACTTTCTTCCGAATCTTCACCTCGTTGCAAGTCGGATAAGGTCAATTGTCGCGTATCGGGGTCGGCCTGTTTGCGAACACGATCAATCGCGTCGGCTTCGTCGAGCCACGAATTGACGTCGACCTCTTCGAACCGGCTTTCGCCGCCACTGGACTCCGCGGTCCGTTCGGCGGCATCGGCAAGATCTTTGACAACGGGTTTCTTTGCTGCCTGTAAGCCGTGTTCGATCAAGAGCTCAAACTTGAGCTTGCCGACTCGCAACATGTCGCCCGATTTGAGCACCTTAGCTTTATCTGGCGGCAGCCGTTTGTCGTTGATGAAGGTCCCGTTACGACTCTTCAAATCTTGGAGCAGGACCCGCCCATCGTGAATCGCCAAGATGCAGTGCTTCCGACTCACCGATTCGCTCTTGGGTCGAAGCTGACACGACTCACTTCGACCGATCATGAACCTCTCGCCGACGACTTCGATAACTCGCCCTTGATGGCTACCAGATTGAACGACCAGTCGAATTTGCATCGTTGCGTTGGACTCTTATCAGTAACGGTATGGGCAGTTGATAAGGATACCGTCGCCACATCGGTTCCAGCCGGATGCCCAGAAGGTTCCCAGAATCATTGCGCGGAGGCAACAAATCAACCAGGATGACGGAATATCTACCTGAAGGATAGCATTTAGGTGTCATCGACGCCACTGATGTGATGCACGCGAATTTTGAGCATGTTTTGTCAGGATTCATTCATCTCTTGAAGCGATTTTCCGAGACGCTTTCGACCCGATGCATTGCCGGAACGTCGTCCTTTCGGCTTTCCGTTGCCAGGAGTTGCCTGTAACAACGCGGCCATCTCAGGATGGATCTTGGCGTCTTTATCCGGAGTCCCGATCTGTTCGACCGCGTCGCTGACTCCCAGCAACACGGATTGGCGAACGCTATCTCGAAGCCACGCGAAGAAGTTGAAATCCATGTCGGGTCTCGCATCGATGTATTTGAGGTAATTCGCGGTGCCGACGGCAAGTCGCGGCATCGCCGAAGAGGGCCTATACCCCCGATTCGTTCACAGTGTCCAGAACGAAATCCAATCAAGTATCGAGTCGGAGGATTCCAAGAACCAATGCAGCGCCCCAAGAGCGGATTGGCCTACATGGCTGATTTGCGAATTGCGTTGACCCGGGCGAGGTCAATTTGATAGCGACGTCCAGTTTGAAATCGGGCGATCACGGCATCGGCCAAATCCCGATGATTGCGGCGTCCGACCTTGACCGACATGTTCACCAAAGCAGTCCACTCCCAATCGAGTCGACCATCCGGCGTCTGGCCGTTGTGGGGGCTCTCTGTCGCTGCGCTCATGATCACCGGCATGCCGATTCAGGCGAACGAATCTGAAAAGCGATACGTCCTGCTGCAAAGCGATAAAGTGTTGACCGGTCGGATGCTAACAGCCACAAGCCAGTCGGTTACGGTTGAGTTGGAGACGCGTTCGACGCTCTCAATCCCCATACGCCAGATCGTCGCCATCGAGTCGAGTCCGGAAATGCTGCACCTTTCAAGGCAGCAGTCTTTACGGCGCCGGGGTCAAGACTGGCAGTCATTGGGACACGACCCGCGCCATGCGTTGAACCGATTATTTCGTGACGCGCAGTGGTGTTGGGACCTCGAACTTCATCGGCAGGTCCGGGCGATTCTGGCCAATGCCCGGCGCATTGATCCCACCGATCCTCGGATTGATCGGTTTGCCGATCGTTTGGATCATCCGCCCGCTGAAGAAGCCAAGCGGGTACAACGAGTTAGCTTTGAGTCCGACGTTGGGTCATTGCCGGTGAGCCAAGATCTCGATCGCCAAGTCGACGACTTGGCGGATTTTGATCCGAGGTTGCTGCATACGTATACGTCTCGCATTCAGCCCATTCTCTTTTCGCGGTGCGGCAAGTGCCACGATGATCGGTTTCACTCCGGAACTTGGTCTCTGACCATGCCGCTTCGCGATCGGCGAAGTCCCGTTTCGGCAACAAAACGTAATCTTGGACGCACCGTGGCCGCGATCAAAACCCAATCAGACCGTTCTTGGCTTGATTGGGCTCAGCAATTCCATGGCGATGAACACGATCGGAACGGCCTACATGACAAGACCGCGACGCCACCGATTGCGGAGCACGAGTCGATGCTGCTGGATACATTGACCCGGTGGACCCAGTGGGTTGAGGGATCGCCTGGCGCCCGATCCTCCCTGAAAGATGGGGATCCATCTCGACTCGCTGCAGTGCCAGGGGAACCCAAGCAATTGTTGGCGAAGACAAAGCCGGCAATCGAAGCGGAAACCTCCCTCGATGGCGATCAGTCCGAAAAGCTCAGCCCAACTGGCGTGCGTCGTCTGCCGAGGGTCACGGACCCCAACTCGGCAAGACTATTCAATCGCGAGACGGAAATCCTGCAAGCGATTCGTTGGCCTGAGCCGGTCCGTTTGCCGTAGCGGCAATTTGAATCCGGCGTGACTGGAAGATCGCCGATGTCAATGAAGCACTTGTGGCGGGGCGATGGAGGCAACCGATGACGCCCGCTGCTTGGGCGGCGAAAATATCTCGTTTGGTTGCATCGGGAGTGATCCAGATGTGCCTCCAGTCGCTGAATGGATCCAACCGATGCAGACGCCGACGCCACTGGTCCGTCGAGGTCGCGGGTGCCGCCGAATGATCCCATAACGCAATGCCGCGGCCGCGAATGGTGTTTGCATCCTCGTCCGGCAACCAAACCGCTGTCGCAACCGAATCGATTGCGTCGAATTGCTGAACGTAGGCGTGCGCCAGAGATCGGTCACGACACATCACAGCGACGGTCTCATTGCCATCCTGTTCTTGTTTGCTGTGAATCCAGGATGGCAATCGATGCCAAGCATCGAGCCAATGGACGGAGGTGACCTGATCGGATCCTGTTTCACGTAGGGGTACCGCCGCGGCAGGTCCCCGGACGATCATGGTTGCCAGCGATGGCAACTGTTGGCTGATGACGCAGGTTGATTGACCAAACGTCCCGTACGACTCCCAGGCAATCGTGTAGCGATCGGTGATGACGACCAGGGCCCGCGTCAGAACATCGTCTTGGTGCAGACGTTGCAGCTGATCCATCGACGAGATTGGCACAACGGCGTCAGCGTGATCCCGGCAAAGTCGGATGCACTGAATGGTCAACGGGTGCGTTTCCTTGCCAAGAACCCCGATGACTTCCGTCTTGCGAGCGTTATCCACCGAACGAGTGTGCTTCATCGAGTTCCTCCTCGGCATCGCGCAAGATCGCCCACGCGTCACCAGGCGTGTCGCTCTCGCGCAGCCCGTCGAGAAACGCTTGGTTGGCAATCATTCGACTCAGTTTGGCCAAAATGCGAAGGTGTGAGGAGTCATCGTAGGAACAGATGAGGAAAAAAACGTCCGTCAGCTGACCCGCATCGGAGAACGGTAGCGGGGAAGGACAGATTCCCAGCGCCAGCACCGATTCGGCCATGAGTGACGTCTGCGGACGCCTAGGGTGAAGTAGCGCGACACCACAATCCAACGCGGTGGGATGCAGCTGCTCCCGCAGGGAAACGGCCTCGGACATCGCGGGGGCGTCCCACATCATGCCTGTTCTCGATGCGAGTTCACACATCGACCGGATCACGCTTCCTCGCGTTCGAGCCTGCAGTGGATTGGCAATTAAGTCGACCGGACATAGCTGACGCAATTCTGGGGGTGCGGCTTCGCTACGACGGTGTAACACCCGTCTCATTTGATCCAGTTCGCCGGAGTCACTTAGGCCGATCTTTTCTTCGAGCCAATGGTGGATTTCGGCTTCATTGAAACGCCATTGTCCGCCCACCTTGCGCCCCGGCAAGTTCCCACGCGTCACCATTTTCTTGATTTGATCGGGGGTCAGGTGCAGATAAGCAGCCAACTCCGACACTCCGAGGTCTTCCATCGCAGGTGTCTCTTGACGGTACGTTTAAAAAATCGCTAATTCTGAACCGACGCTCGAAAATTGTCTCAAGTTCCGGATAGTCGTTTGTTTGGTTTGATTCGCTGCCGAAACGAATCCCGTATTCTGCGGGTATTTGGACCGAACCGCTGGAGAAGACGCACGCGGCATCGGGACAACACATTCTGCCAGGCAAATCCGATCCTGCTGGCGGCGATCACGGTGATCGTGCTCGACGGCTTCCATGCGGCAAGGCTCTGCGGCCAATCGAGTTTGCCACAGACCAACCTATCTCCGATTGGTCCGCCCACGACAAGTCCCGTTCCAAGTGGAGCGGGAGCTTATGGCGTTCCGGCTGCGGGGACGTTTGTTCCGCCACCGACCAATTTTGATCCTTACGGCCCGCGTTCGAGCATGACGCCACTTGGCGTTCCGACCGTCGCGGGTGCTCCGGCGGTTGGTAACCCGAGCTATCCCAACGGTGGCCTCCTGAACGGACTTTTTTCCGGCCAACTCTTTGGCGGTTCGGCAAGTTCCGCCGGATACACCGGACTGCCTGCCGGATCGGCCCCGTATGCCGCGGCGCCGATTTACAACTACGGTGCGCCGCCAGCCGCCACCGGGTTTCCCACCGCGCCGACCACTGGAATCGGCGGGGCCCCGTTTCCGTCATCGGCGTATCCGTCGGGCGCTCCGTCCACCCTTTTTCCAGGCGGTTTGAGTGCTCCGAGTTTTGCCGCACCTAGTTTCAACTATGGACTTCCCAACGGCCCCCTATTTCCCAATGGTCTCGCCGAAGGCTTGTCGGCCTATCGGTTCCTGCATGGTCCGCGGCTGCGTCATACTTTCATCAGTGGGGGTGACGACGTTGACGATGTGGGCTTGAATCAGACCGACGTTTCGATCGGATTCGCGTTCAATAACTTTCTGTTTTCGACGCGGCCTTTGTACGTGGTTCCATCATTCTCCCTGTACTTATTCGATGGACCGCGGTCGGATGTGGCCAATGGTCAGTTCCAAGACTTACCGGCCAACGCCTACGGAGGTTTCATCGACTTCGGTTGGCAAAGCGATCCCAATCGGATTGTTGGAGGTGAATTGGGCGTACGTGTTGGTGCCTTTACCGATTTTGACACGTTCAACGACGATAGCATCCGCATCCAAGGCAAAGGACTCTTGTCGTTTCGGTTAACCCCCACGACGACGCTCAAAGGCGGCATCTATTATTTGGATCGCCACAGTATCTCGATGCTGCCTGCTGGTGGGCTGTTGTGCCAGCCAAACCCGTTCACGCGGTTCGACATTTTCTTCCCCGAGCCAAAATTTGCCCGATACTGGCGAACCATTGGGACACAGGATGTTTGGTGGTATGTGGCCGGGGAGTTCGGCGGCGATTCGTGGACCATCAAACGCGCGAATCGATCCGACGGCAACAGCGCTCGTGAAGAACGCGTTGATCTCAATCAGATCGACGTGATGTTTGGTTGGGAATGGGGTCGCAGTGACCTCATTCGTGCCGGGCAGCGAACGGCATTCTTTGAATTCGGCTACGTCTTCGATCGCGAGCTTGATTACGACCAATCCCCCGACGATCTTAGTTTAGATGATGCGTTCCTGTTCCGGGCTGGGCTCGGGTACTAAGCGAAACCGCCGGTCGTCCAAACAAAGCAGCCGAGCATGCAAATCCAGATGATGTCTAGGAAATGCCAGTAGTGGGCTGCAAAGTCGACCGGCCAATGACGCTCATGATCATAGCGGCCTAGCCCGGACCGAACCGAAACAATGCCCAACGCGACGATGCCGCCGGCGACATGCAAAGCATGCAGGAACGCCAGCACGGCAATCATCCCTGCAAGACCCTTGCCTGTTCCGCCAGACAACGCGGGACCACCGAGCATGTGGATCATCGATTCGTACTGAATCGCCATGAAGAGGATGGCTGCAATTGCACTCGTCGACAGCAGCGTCGTCGTTTGGAATCGGCGTGAGCGGCGGACGGCACGTGTGGATGCGTGAACCAAAACGCTTATGAACAGCAGGCAGATCGTGCTGTATAAAAAACTCGAAGGCAACGGGACACGACTCTGAATGTCATCGACTCGCGTCGCCGCATAGATCGCATACAACAGCAGGCTGCTGAGAAAAAACACTAGCAACATACCAATGAACAACCAACCGCCTTGGCGGTGTCGAACGTCGGTTGGTAGCATTGCTTGGGCCATTAGAGGATCGCCAGGGGATCGCGTTTTGCCTCCATCGTGCCACGCGTGACACCGACACGATTGTCCGCCGACAACCGCTTCCACACCTCCGAACCGGAAATGTCACCTTGAAGTAACTGGCGGTACAGGCTCACCACGCGACGCGTTTCAGTTGCCGACTCTTGCAGCAGCTCCACCCGAAAATATCGGCAACCCCGAGTCATCAAGCGACCCACGACTTCCGCTGCGCTTTGGGCATCGGCGTTGAAAAGCGTATTGCGACAACCGATGTCGGCTTGCAGCACGTGAAGCTTACCAACGCGGTCTCGCAGCTGAACCACATGTCGATCACAGGGTCGTCCGCAGTTGGTCTTGTTCATGCCGGCCGACAAGACACTGCAAAAAACGCAATGCTCCATATGGAACATGGGCATGTGTTGATGCACAACGATTTCGAGCCAATGAGCGGGCAGTGCACCGATCAAGTCGTCCAATTGGTCGGCGTTCAGATCATAGGATGCCGTCATGCGATCCGCACCGAGGTCATGCAGCCATTCCGCACTGCGGTGGTTCGATGCGTTGAGCGAGAAATCCGCCACCACGGGGATCTCGTCCTCGATTGCGGCTTGGAGCGACGCCAAATTGCGGGCCAAGATCCCGTCGGGCCGCAACCGAATCATTTGCCGGACCAACCCCATTTCAGCGGGTTTCTGGATTCGCAACGACGCCAATTCGATCGGCACGCCAGCGGCTCGCGCGGCATCGACGGCTTGGCGGTGATCGCGAACATCATGGAAGTCGGCGATGACGCGATCCACACCCACGTCGATCGCAGCGTCGAGCTGTTGACGGGTGCGACAAAGCACGCCCAGCAAAGGGCCTCCGTCGGACGATGGATCGGACGACTCGATCGGCTGACTCCAATGCGCTCCCGCGCGAGCATCAATGGATCGTGACGGACGAGCACTCACTTGGGCGTCGAGCTCCTGTACAAGGCGGCGACGGAGACCGTTGACCATCGCCATGGGAACCATCGGTGATCCATGGATTTCAGATTCCAGGTTTCCAAAACGGAAAACGGTGTCACCGAGGCGTCCCAGTTTGTCCGCCAGCATGCCCGGCGTCACGGGATGCTTCTTGGCTCGCTCGAGTGGCTCGTCGCCCTGGATCTCGGTCGTCCGTCGGCCATGAATGCTCTCTGTCGATGCTTCGATCCGCAATCGAGAACCCTCGGCGGCGATCACCCGGAAGTCGAGCGTCAATGAGCGGCCCGGTTTGCCACGGAATGATTGAGCCAATCGACGCTGGAGTTGTGGGTCATCGGTCTTGAAGACGACCGCGTTAGCATCAACACGGTGGAAGTCGATGTCACCGCGTTTCAGTCCGATCCAGACGTCTTGTCCGGCAGCTGCCTCTTTCCACTTCGTGTGGCTTCGCCGGTGTCCGGCCGGATGGATGCTATAGACGCGACCGCCTTGATGATGGTCCGCGTGGCCAGACGCCATGGATGCGAGCGACAGGTCATTGTTGCATCGCGATGAGATAGCGATGCCGTCCCCCAATCGAATCGTGGATGACGGACGAATCCGAAACGCGTCGCCATCGTGCTCCAACACATTGCCCAATTGAACACCTTGCTTCGCACTTCGCAGTCCGGGCACGAGTCGCTTGTGATCATTCCCTTCGAGCCAACCGGGCGTGAAACCGCGCGAAAACGAAAGCTCCATTTCATGACGGTCGGTTTCATCGACGGTGACGGTTCCCAAGGCCATCGCTTGATCGATCGCTCGGCGGTAATGGCCTGTGATGTTGGCGACATATTCGGGAGTCTTCAAACGCCCTTCGATCTTCAGACTGTTTACCCCGGCATCGATCATATCGGGGATGGCGGCATAGCCGGCCAAGTCCTGCGGGCTCAACAGATACTTCACGTCGCCTAGATCGCGGTCTTCCCCGTCGCAGACCAATTCATAGGGCAACCGGCATGCCTGAGCGCACTGCCCTCGGTTGGCCGACCGACCTCCAAGTGATTCACTGGTCAAGCACTGGCCCGAATACGCCACACAGAGCGCACCGTGGATGAATGCTTCCAATGGAATGTCGGTTTGACGCCGAATCTTGCGAATCTCGCGGATCGACAATTCACGTGCGAGCACCACGCGCGACAAACCCAACTGGGCTGCAACGTCAATGGTCTCGGCGCTGGTGAGGCTCATCTGGGTTGATGCGTGCCGCTCCATCTCGGGACAGATCGCTTCGACCAATCTGGCCACGCCGAAATCCTGTACCAGGACGGCATCGACTCCAGCCGACGCGACGGCTTCGACGACTCGGGCGAGCGGCAACATTTCGCTAGGGAACACCAACGTATTGAGCGTCACGTAACCGCGCACGCCACGCCGACGCAGCGTGGCCATGAGCTCATCCATTTCGCCGAGGCCGAAGTTGGCGGCGCGATGCCGGGCATTGAATCCGGTATCCAAGCCGAAATAGACCGCGTCGGCGCCATTCTCGATGGCCGCGGCAACGCAATCCCAATTCCCAGCGGGTGCGAGTAACTCGGGAGGAGGATCCGTGTTTGGCATGGTTGGGTTGGACATGGAATGCAGTATCCACGATGGAACCAATGAAGAACAGGATTTGGGCATGCGTCGTCCGTGCCACTACCGACGCAATTCGCCGGGTGCAACGTGATATGCAACGTCGGCGTCGCGTCTTTTTTTGCCGAAACTATTGAAAGTTCAGCGGGTTTGGAGTCCGGGGATCGTCTGCGCGAATGCGGAGCACATCCTCACGGCTTATCATCTTCTCCCGCTGCACAAAGTCGGACCATGCCAATTCAGCCATTGTTTGCTCGCGGTCTCAGTATTTTACTTCTGGTGACGGTTGCCGACCGAGCGTCGAGCGATTGGACGCGTTTTCGTGGCCCGAATGGATCGGGGATCGCTGAATCGTCGGTGCCTACCCGTTTCGGGGCCGATGAAAATCTTCTTTGGAAACGAGAGCTTCCCGGTCGTGGTGTTTCCAGTCCGATCGTGGTCGGTGACAAGGTTTTCGTCACTTGCTACTCAGGCTATGGCATGGGCGACAATGCTGGCGAATTGGAAGATCTCAAGCGTCACTTGGTCTGCGTCAGCGTCACGACCGGGGAGACGCTATGGACCAAGACGGTTGCCGCTAAAATGCCCGAGGACCCATATCGACCACCGGGTGTTACGACCCATGGCTATGCCAGTAACACGCCTGCGAGCGATGGCGAGGCGGTTTATGCATTCTTTGGCAAATCCGGTCTGTACGCCTTCGATATGGAGGGGAACGAACTCTGGAACCGAAGTGTCGGTGCCGAACCCAGCTTCAAGGGTTTCGGCTCCGCAGCTAGCCCGATCGTCAATGACACGCACGTCATCGTCAACGCGGCCGATGAGTCGTTGTCCATTGTATGGCTCGACAAACAAAGCGGCGAAGAGTCGTTTCGTGCCGAAGCGGACGGACTGGGTGAATGTTGGACGACCCCGGTCTTGGTCGACAACAACGGCAATAGTGAAATCGCCATTTCCGTGATTGGTGAAATCTGGGGGCTTAGCAATACAACGGGCAAACTTCGTTGGTACGCCGCCGGCGTCAATTCGCGAAACGCTCAAGTCAGCGTGATCGTGGACGATGCGGGCGTGGTTTACGCCGTTGGTGAGGAAGGGGTCGCGGTGCGGGTGGATGGCAAAGGCGATTTAACCGATGACAACACCGTCTGGGAAGGACGGATTCGCACCAGCTATGCCACGCCCGTGTTGGTCGGAGGGCACCTCTTCTCCGTCAGTGGCACCGTCGTTGAGTGTGTGGATGCCAGCACCGGCGAGCGAGTGTTTCAAGAACGACTTTCGCGTGGTAGCAGCGTGGCGCCGGCGGAGACGGATGAGAACGTGCGCGGCGGTGATCGATTTGCCGGTGGTGATCGCAGTCGTTTTGGTGGCGGCGCGGGTGGGCCCGGTGGATTCAGTGGTAGGGGCGGATTCGGCAGCCGAGGCGGGTTTGGTGGTGGCCGCGGCGGTCGAGGTGGGGGTGGCGATTACGCTTCCCCAGTCGTTGCAGGTGACAAGATCTACATCACGACCAACGCGGGAGTGATCTACGTGATTGCGGCGACGCCGGAGTTTCAGCAATTGGCTGCCAACGATTTGAGTGCTGACGCGAGCGGATTCGGTGGAACTCCCGCGGTTAGTGATGGTCGCCTGTTCCTCCGTTCGAACACGCACCTTTACTGTATTGGTTCCAATTAATCCTCGACGTTCGATAACGAGGTCGGACGCGACCATTGGTCGGCGGCCCAGCGGCGGGGGGCTTTCGCAGTCGACCCGTTGGGCTACGTTGTAGTCGCACTCCCATTGAAACGGCCGGACGCGGGGTCGATCGTCTCCGGCCAAAGCACGCCATGAGCCGCCGCATGAACGCACCCGATGACGTTTCGCCGACCGAGCCATTCACGGAGGCGGACGCGACGCTGCTGCGCGACGCTCGCGAGCGGGTGATGAGTGAACTCGGCAAGATTATCGTTGGCCAAGCTCATGTGATTGATGAGATCCTGATCTGTCTGTTCAGCCGCGGTCACGTCTTGCTGGAAGGTGTCCCGGGGCTGGCAAAAACCCTGATGATCAGCACGCTCGCCAAGACGCTGGACCTATCGTTTAGTCGTATTCAGTTCACGCCCGACCTGATGCCGGCTGACGTCACCGGGACGGAAATCATGGAGGAAGATCGCGCGACGGGACATCGTGAATTGCGATTCATGCCTGGACCACTGTTTGCCAATGTCGTCTTGGCTGATGAAATCAACCGAACTCCACCGAAGACGCAGGCTTCGTTGCTGGAGGCAATGCAAGAGCGGCAAGTCACTGCCGGGCGCGAGCGACATCAGCTCGATGATCCGTTTTTCGTCTTGGCAACCCAGAACCCGATCGAGCAGGAGGGCACCTATCCTCTTCCCGAGGCGCAGCAGGATCGGTTCATGTTCAAGATTCAGGTGGATTACCCGAGCTTTGAAGATGAATTTGAGGTTGCCCGCCGGACCACTGGAATGGCCGGTGAGGATGCCCAAGCCGTTTTGACGGGACCGGAGATTCTGCGTCTACAGAATTTCGTGCGACAGGTGCCGGTCAGCGATCATGTGATTCGTTACGCGTTGTCGATCGTTCGCCAGACGCGAGTCGGTTCGGATGGCGTGCCCCAGTTCGTCGACGATTTCGTCGGCTGGGGTGCCGGTCCGCGCGCCGTTCAGTTCATGATCTTAGGTGGGAAGGCGCGGGCGCTTTTGTCAGGCCGACAACATGTCCAGGTCGATGACATCCAGGCGCTGGCGGCTCCAGTCTTGAGGCATCGAATGGTGGTCAACTTTGCCGCCGAGTCCGATGGCATCACTAGCGATGAGGTGGTCGCTCGGATCATCGACGCCACGCCCACGACCGAGGATGATCTGACAGGCGATGCGAGATTCCAAAAGATATTTGCGTCCTGAAGTCACGACGCGGATTCGTCGGCTGGAATTGACCGCCCGTCGAGTCGTCGAAGGCTTTCTATCCGGTATGCACCGCAGCCCGTACTTCGGGCAATCGATCGAGTTTCAGCAGCATCGGCAATACTCACCCGGCGATGAGCTGCGTCACATCGATTGGAAGGTGTTGGCGCGGCAAGATCGCCTCCACATCAAGCAGTATGAAGAAGAAACCAATCTGCGTCTGCACTTGATGGTCGATTGCAGCGGCAGCATGGACTACGGCGACGGTGAGACCAACAAGTTCGACACGGCCTCCGCGATCGCTGCGTCGCTCGGCTATCTGGCTTTGCGACAAAAAGATGCCGTTGGACTCTTCACGTTTGATACCGACCTTCGAGACAGCATTCCCGCGCGGAGCAATCAGCACCAGCTTTCGCGGATGCTTCAGTGCTTGGCTGGCGCCGATGTTGACGGAGATACGGATCTATCGCGCGTGGCGCGGCAAGTTGCCGCGACCATTCCGCGGGGGAGTGTGATTGCAATCGTCTCGGACTTGTTGGGTGTAACCAACGTCGCCCAAGGGCTACAGGCACTACGCAGTCGGGGGCATGACGTGGTCCTGTTGCACGTCATGCATGATGATGAGCTGGAATTCTCGTTCACCGGTGCGACTCGATTTGAGGCGCTCGAAGGCGACCTGTTTCTCAACTGCAACCCCGCCGCACTGCGAGATGGATACCTTCAAGCTCTCGATCGTTTTCTGGAAGATACCCGACGCGCCTGTGGTCGTATGCAGATCGACTACATGTTGATGCGAACGTCCGATCCACTCGACGCCATTCTCGCCCGATTCCTAGCGGCTCGCCGAGCGTTGCCAAAACTGCGACAATAGTCGTTTATCGCGGCATTTCCTTTTCTTACGATTCACCTCGACCAGCTTTGTTCCTGTATCCCACCCTGATCGCCGGTTTCGCATTTGTTGCGGTCCCGTTGTTGGTGCACCTGATCAACTTGCTGCGCCATCGGAAGACGAAATGGGCAGCGATGGATTTCTTGTTGGCTAGCTACCGACGGCAACGAAAATGGATTGTGTTGCGTCAATTGCTGCTGTTGCTTTCGCGACTCGCGTTGGCAACCGTGTTGGTCGCTTTGCTGGTGGGCTGGATCGGTGGCAAGCCCTTGATGAATGTGTTGGGCGGCCAGACGACGCACCATCTGGTCGTGCTGGATGACAGTTACTCCATGCAGCAGTCGGTCGGCCAATCGGCGTCGAGTTCCGAGGGGGCCACCGCAGGCCGTAACGCCTATGACCGTGCGCTGTCCGCGCTCTCGGGTTTGACACGTCGTTTGGCCAGTGGCGACGGCGATCACCAACTGACGGTCATGCGTGCGAGTCGCGCCACGCTGGTCAATAACGACACAGTCGATGGTGGCGGCGCCGACGTTGCGGCCGACCTTTCGGCACAGAGCATCACGGGCGAGGGACGTCAGATCGAAAGATTGATGAGCAGCCGTGCATCATCGCTGCGTTGCGATCTGGTTCCCGCATTGGAACTAGCTGCGGACTTGATGGACGCCACAGCGGCTGACACCAAGATGCTTTACATCATGAGCGATTTTTCGCGACGGGATTGGGCATCGACGGGACGCATTTCTCCGATACTTCAGCGAGCCGACGAGTCGGGCGCGTCCATTCGCATGATCGACTGCGCCGATGGTGGGATGCCGACCGAAATGGCAAGGCGAAATCTGTCCATCACCGACCTCGTACCGCAACCAGATGTTTGGGTCGCGGGCGTGCCCGTGGTGATGGACTTGACGATCCAGAATCACTCCGAACGCCCGGTTGATAACGTCGTTGTTTCCGTGAACATCGTCACCTACGGCGATGACATCACCAGCGTGGATCCCTCCGTCACCACGAGCGGCGTTGTCAAACCGCTGACCACACTGAACGTTGAAACGATCCCAGCGGATGGTCAGTTGACCAAGACATTCCAAGTATTCATCGATCAACCAGGCACGCATGTGATTGAAGCGTCGCTGCCGGAGGATGTGCTTGGAATCGACAACTCCCGCGCCTGCACGCTCCCGCTTGCCGATGCACAACGCGTACTGGTGATAGACGGGGACGATGAGGGGCTCGCCGCTTATTTGGTGTCGGCGGTGCTCAATCCGGGCAGTCAAGTCCGACTCGGGGCGATCCCGGATGTCCGGCCAGTATCGATCCTTCGGGACCTGACCAGCCAAACGATTGAGCCGTATCGAGCTGTGTATTTGATCAATGTGCCCGAGATCAATGCGACCGCCGCTGAGGCCTTGAGTCGGTTTGTTGCCGACGGCGGAGGGTTGGCTTGGTTCTTGGGTGGGAATGTCGACGTCAACGCCTACAACGCTGTGCTCGGCCCCAATGATCGGTCGAAGACATCGCTGCTGCCATTTCGGTTGGGGGGCACCATCGAGAGGCCCGAAACCCCAACGGATTCAAGTGATCCGTCGGGAAGTGCTTCCGTTGCTAATGACCTTCTCTTTGGTCCGCGGGGTGATCTCTTGGGTCCCATCGCGCAGGCCGGTAACGGGGTCTTTTCGTTGGTTCAGATCGATCGATCCTGGGGCCCTGCGGCGACTCAAACGGACCCAGAGTCATCGGATTCGGAGATCCCGGATCCGGAGCCGTCGAGGGAATCGGATCTTCAGCGAGACGACCGGCCGACTTACCAAACGATGCTCCAGCGGTCTCAGGGCACCCCGATTGCAACTCGACACCAAGTTGGACGCGGTCGCGTTGTGACGGTCACGACTGGCCTCGACGGCGAGTGGAACAACTGGCCCGGAGACCCTTCATTTGTCGTTTTCATGTTGCAGACCAATGCGATGTTGTTCAGCGGTGCGGCACCGCCAACGTCCCGCTGGGTGGATGATGTGGTCCAGCTGAACGTTCCGGTCGACGGGTATCTTCCTACGGCAACGCTTTTGCCGCCGTCGAGTGAGCCGCCGAGACTGGCGATTGAGATTTCGGCAAAAAGGGGCTTCGATGAGATCAGCATTGCACCACATGAGTTGCTGGTTTCCGACCAGAGCGGGCTGGATGAGTTACTCCAGCCGGGGCTTGTTGAATGGCAGAGGACGGCTGTTGATGGGCGATCTAGCGTGATACCCCAAGCGTCCGTGTTACGTCTTGGGGAAAGCGATCTTCGGCGCGTATCCAGAGGCCAGCTCGTCCGCGATCTGATGCCGGTGGAAGTCGCTTTCTTGTCGGCTGATGATTGGCTGGACGACGGTCCCGTCGCGGGAATGTCCTCGATCATTATGGCGTTGCTGATCATCCTGGCGGTGCTGTTGGCCCTTGAGCAATCGTTGGCGGCGTGGGCGTCGTATCATCCCACCAAGTCGACACGCTCCCGCCGGTCCAATGGTTCCATGCCCGAGGCGATCGTTGCAGCGGCGCCGAGCTCCCAGCGATCAACCGAGCCGCTCCCAACTGAGTCGATTCGTGTCACGGAGATGATGTCATGACTCCGTGTTTGGCACAAACAGTCACGGATGCCACTTCTGAAGTGGTGATCGAATTCGCCCGGGCCGAACGCATCGACGGCTGGTGGATTTGGGCAGCGGTTTTGGCGTCGATTTTAGCTGCGTTGGCTACATGCATTTTCTACTACCGCCGCGACGCTGCCGAGTTGCCGTCCCCGGTCCGCTGGACCCTGATCGGGCTGCGCCTGGTGATGATCCTGTCGGTAGTTTTTGTCTTCTTCAATCTCATTCGACGTTCACAGCGACGAGTCCAGCGTGTGAGCGAGGCGGTCGTCTTGGTCGACGTCAGTCAAAGCATGTCGTTGCCGGCCGGTCGGAGCGTTGGGGCAAGCTCCCGCATTGAGTTAGCCCGGCAATTGATCGATGAAAACGGCCTTGTTCAAGGGCTGCGTCAAGAACATCGCACCAGTGTGTACTTGATCGATGACCAACCCGAACCGGAGTTGGTCCGGACGTGGCTTCCCGAATCAAAGACCGACGCTGCCGAAGCCATGCCAGGTAGCCTTTCCGATACGACCACGTGGTCTCTCGTTCGCTCGGCGCACGTGTGGGCGAGGGTTGGTGTGGTCTTCCTGTTGATTGCCATCGTTTCCAGCATGGTTTCCTTCGCCATCGGCGCGACCGCATCACGATCCCCGTGGGTCGGTTGGTCCATTGCGACGGCGGCCAGCGCGATGGTGGTCGGAACGATTTTACTTGGCTCCACTTATGCACTCCGAACCGAGTGGACTCTCGCTCAGTTGTTGCAAATGGCGCCGAACGGCAACGTGATCGCGGATGTCGAACTCGATGAGGACTCCGAGTCAGACGATACCGTCGTTCCCGTCAACTGGAACCAAATCCTGACAGCCGTGGGGACGCAGAGTCGCATTGGAGACGCTTTGCGCACCATCTTGGTGGACCACGACTTGAGCACACTGGCGGGGATTGTTTTGGTTACCGACGGTCAGAATAACGGTGGGGTGGCGTTGTCGTCGGCGCTTGCAACGGCGCGTCGCGGCGAAGTCTCGGTCTATCCGGTCGGACTCGGCAGCAGCCGACCACCCACCAACGTTCGCGTGGTTGATTTGGAGGCACCTCGACGCGTTTATCCTGGTGACCGATTTGCGGTGTCCGCGGTGCTGCAAGCGACAGGTGACCAGGATGTGGAAGTCGACGTGGAACTGGTCGACGCGTTGGACAACTCGGAAACGGATCCCGACTCGACGGCGATGGGAGATTCGACCTCCACGGGGCTCACGCTTCCCGGTGGCGAAGTGCTCGATTCCCAGCGCGTTCGACTCTCACCGGACGCGGCACTCTCGGAGGTGCGATTCGAAATCGAGCCCCAGTCGGTTGGTCGTCGTCGCCTCGCGGTTCGCATCGTCGCACCACCGGATGATCGCAATGCCGCCGACGATATACAGTCGGCTCGCTATGAAGTCGTCGCTCGCCAGCTTCGTGCGCTAGCAATCGCTGGTGGCCCGACCCGGGAATACCGCTTCATTCGCAACTTGCTGTTTCGCGACGCGTCGACGCAACTCGACGTGTGGCTCCAAACCGGACAACCGGGAATCAGCCAGGATGCCGACCAAGTGCTCAGCGAGTTTCCCCCGACGGCCGACGATTTGTTCGAGTATGACGCGATCTTGATGTTCGATCCCGATTGGTCGGCGATTGATTCCGCTTCGCTGGACCTGTTGGATCGTTTTCTGACGGCCCAGGCCGGAGGATTGATCCTGGTAGCGGGCCCGGTCTATCATCCTCGCGTCGGCGGAAACCGGAGCGATTCGCGATCCGCCCAGATCGCAAGTTTCTTTCCTGTCAACTTGGCCTCGGCCAGCTCACTGTTGAGTCGAGGGCGTCAGGGCGGCGATGACGCATGGGCATTGAAACTGACGGCGGAGGCTCAGCGAGCGGAATTCCTCTGGATCGACGAATCTCCGCGGGAAAGTTTCGCGGTCTGGGATGAATTCGAAGGCGTCTATGACTACGTCGGCGTCAAGAGCGCTAAACCTGGTTCCAAGGTATACGCCTACTTTTCAGACCCGACGACGGAAGTGAGTGGTAGCTTGCCGGTCTTCATGGCGAGTCAGTTTTATGGGGCTGGTCGAGTCTTCTTCCAGGCCAGCGGAGAAATGTGGCGTCTTCGCGGCACCGATGAACGTTTTTTTGACGCCTACTACACCAAACTGGTGCGATGGGTGAGCGAAGGGCGCCTTCTACGCGACAGTACTCGGGGAGTCCTGTTGGTTGACTCCACCCGAGCAATGGTTGGCCAAACGATGAACGTTCGTGCCGTCTTGGTGGATGATCAGTTTCAGCCGTTGCAAGAGCCGTCGGTTACCGCCCGTGTGCTGGCCCCGGACGGGGGCATCAAGGACGTTCGATTGATGCAGGCGGCCGATACGCCTGCCGGCGGAACCTACACAGGCAACTTTGTCGTCACGTCCGCGGGTGGTTACGAGATTCAACTGACCGTTGGCGAGTCGGTTGACGAGAAGGTGCTGAGGCAGGACGTCCAAGTTCGTCTGCCGACCAGCGAGCTGGAGAAACCTCGTCGTGCCGATGATGAGCTGGCGACGCTAGCGGCGGCGACTCGAGGTGAGTACTTTCCCGTTAACGATATCGCCACACTGGGAGTGGTGAGTGATTCGTTGACCCAGACGATCGCTCCCCAGCCCCAAGTCACTGTATTGGCGGGCACGCCGGATGCGAGTTTTGCACTCCGGCGCAACGTTGTGCTCATGTGGCTGATGGCCTCGGTCATCACTTTTGAGTGGCTCGTCCGGAGACTGCATAAACTCGCATGAGCGCCGCGATCCCCAACGACCGAACTGATCAACCATCCCGCTTCCATGAGCCTCTTGATCCTTCGCTGAGCGAGCTGTTGCAGCGTTTGAGGGACAAGATCCGTCGCTACATTGTTTGGGACACGGCCCTGGCAGTTGTGGCGGTCACGTTGACAGTGTTCTGGGTCGCCCTGGCGGTCGACTACTTGCCCGTACGTCTCGGCGGGACGGAGATGCCTCGATCGGCTCGGACGGTGGTGCTGGTTGGTTTGTTCATGGTCATCGCGTGGCTCCTTTGGAAGTCACTGCTCCAGCGATTGACACGGCCATTGCCTGATGAGTCGTTGGCATTGCTGATCGAGCGACATCATCCGGACCTCGGAGGTCGACTGACCACGGCGGTTGAGTTGACGTCCCGAGCACGCGACATTGATAGCAGTTCCGATGTGTTGTTACGCCAAGTTCATCGCGACGCGAGTTCCTCGGCTCGCAACGTCGACATTGCTCGAGTGTTGAGATGGCAGCCGATACGAAAAAAGATTTGGCTGCTGACACCTTTGTTAATGGCTTTGCTCGCGATGGCAACCGTTGCCCCTCGAGCACTAGGGCGTGCCGTCGGACGGCTGACGCTGCTTTCGGATTCGCCTTGGCCTCGACTCGCATCGCTGGAAATGGTCGGAGTGGAAGTTCCTGTGATTCGAGCGTTGGACACGGAACTGTCTCCGACACGACTCCAAGCATTTGAGGGTGATCGGGGTCGGCAAACGATACGTCTAGCGCGCGGGGGCTCGACCACGCTTCGGATTCGTGCCGCTAACGAAGATCGAGGACACGTCGTCCCCGACGTCTGTACGGCAATGTATGTCACGGACGCGGGCGTTCGGGGCCAGAGTAACTTGCGACGCGTTGGTCGCGTGATCAATGGCTATCAGTCATTCGTGCTCGACGGCCCGCCGGTTGCAACGCTGACCGACTCGGTCGAGTTAACGATCCGAGGATTGGATTCGTCACTGCGTGGTTACCGAATCGAAGCCGTCGAGCCACCGTCACTTGTCGAACTTCAGCTTGCGATTCGATACCCCGATTACCTTCGTGCGGGCGCGGTGTCGGAAACGAAGTTCGACCAAGCCTTTGCTTATGAGGCGGGGGTTCGAATTCGCGAGGGGAGCACCTTAGTCTTTCGCGGTGTGTCCAATCGCGCCCTCGGTGCGGTGGATGTGGCAATCGATGCCATGAATTCACTGGATTCGGCCGACGATGCGGACGCGATCATTTCGGACGATGGCCTGACGTTCGCGGTGGAGCTTCAAGGCATTCGAAGTCCGGTCACGGCGCGGTTTGTGCCTCAGGACGCGGATGGCATCTCCGTTCAAGCACCCTATCGATACTTTGTCGGGATTGTGCAGGACCAACCTCCGGAGGTCACGATGCGACTACGGGGCATCGGCACGATGATCACGCCGATCGCCGACATCCCGGTCGAAGCCACGGTGACTGATGACTACGCGGTCGCGACGACGGACCTCATCGTTGCCATCCGAGGCGATGTCGCCGGTGAACGCGAGCAGGACGGCGAAACAGACGACTCATCCTCAAGCCTCAAGTTTCAGCCGGCTCGGGACCGTTTTGGTAAGACTCAGTGGAACGTGGACCTTCGAACTCTTTCGGAACAGAAACAGATCCCGGCGCCACAACCTGGCCAGCGAGTTCAAATCGTCATGAGTGCGTCAGACGACTACGATTTGGACGGTGTTCATCAGGTCGATGGAGAAACTTTCCAACTCGAAGTTGTGACCGCCGAAGAGTTGCTGGCGAAACTCGAAGGCCGCGAGCTCGAGTTTCGATCCCGTCTCGAGCAATTGATTGATGAGACGCGTCGACTGAGACAGGGGATTGCGGCGCTGCGAGACAATGCGCTGGATTGGCTTGGAACGACCCCCGCACCTGCCGAGCCATCGGCTGATGAAACGGATTCGCCCCAACGAGCGCGGCAGCGGTTCAAATTGAGAATCCGTCAATCCGAACTGCAGATTGATAAGAGCAGCGAGGAATTGGCTGGCATCGTTGCGGGTGTCGACGATCTATTGCTGGAAATGATCAACAACCGAGTTGATTCGGTGGATCGCCGTGAGCGACTGACGCAAGGAGTCCGTGACCCACTGGATCTGGTCACGCGGGAACCCATCCCACGATTGAAGCGTCAAATCGGCGAGCTCCAGGATGCGTGGCCCGACGAGGAAACTCAGTCGAGCGACGGGACCAAGAGCGAAATCGCTCGGGAGCAATTGACTGAATTAGCCGACCGGGCGCTGGTGACCAACGATGAAGTGCTGCGATCCCTGCAGGCCGTGTTGGAAAAGATGCTCGACTTGGAGAGCTTCAATGAGATCCTTGACATGGTGCGAGGACTGATTGATGACCAAGAAGAGATTTCGGAGGAAACCAGCAAACAGCGTGAAGAGTCGGTGCTTGATCTGTTCAAATAGTTCCCAGTTCACAACCCAGCGCGATGCGGCGTCACAACAGCGTCGACAGTCGACACCACCGCGACCGGATGCATTTGGATAATGGTTTGATGACCGACACCCCCGACGTTCTCGCCTGTCGAGTTGTCTCATGGAAGCGAGCCAATCCGAGTCGTCGCGAGTTGAAATCCGGACGACGGATCAGTGCGTCGAATGCGCGATGCAGTTCATCAGCGTTGAGTCTTGGTTGGGTTTGCTACCGCAAGGCAGCGGTATTTCTGGTTGCATCTACGATGTCAGTGATGACGCAAGCGGCAGATGCCAATGCGGAGTTGTCGGAACGGCAAGCCAGCATCGCGGCGAGATATGCCCGGCTCGAAGAGTTGCTGCTTCGCCTGGCCGATGTGGAAGCACGCGAGAATCCCCAGCGGGCTGCGTTGTTGAAACGGGTCGCCAAGCAATCCCGACAAAAGTTTGTCTTGGAGAAACTTCGGGATGCCGGCACGCTGATTTCCAAGGGGCAGCTTGGTGAAGCCGTTGCCGACCAACAGAATGCGACGGAGGAACTGCGGGGTTTGCTCAAGCTACTGATGAGCGAAGACCGAAGTACACGCATCCGTGATGAAAAGAAGCGGATTGCCGAGCTGATCAAGCAACTACGACTGGCCGAACGCAATGAACGAAGCGTCCGGGCACGAACCGAAAATGGTGTCGAGTTGCGAGAAGTTCGAGAACAACAGAAGTCCATTACGGAGAAGACCGAAAAGCTCAGCAATAGCTTAGGGGATCGTTCGGAACAGGATGAATCGGACGATGACACGCCCTTGGATCGACCGAGCGAAGCATCCGACCGGGAAACCGCGAGCGAGAAGGTCGAGTCCGAATCCGAACAGTCAAGTGACGACCAGCCGAAGGATCAGGATTCTTCGTTGCGAGAAGACCCGTCGGCGGAAAACGCGGCGCCGAGCGAATCACCGCCTCGTGAATCTCCCATGGGGGAATCACCACGCGGTGAAACGCAGTCAAGGGAAGCGCAGTCAAGTGAATCTCCGTCCGGTGGATCACCGTCCGATCCGTCGCCACTGAGCGCGTCTGAGCCGAATGAGTCTCCGTCCAATGAGTCTCAGCCGAATGGATCTCCTTCGAGCGAGTCCGCATCGGGCGATCCATCGTCTTCGCCTCCGCGGTCGCCGGAGGAAGCGGCCGAACAACGCGTCGAGCGGGCCATCGAACGGATGAAAGCAGCCGAACAACGTCTAGCTCAAAACAATCGCGAGGGTGCCACCGCCGAGCAACGTCGAGCCGAAGAGGAGTTGCGACAGGCGATTGATCAACTCGAGCAGATCCTTCGTCAACTGCGGGAAGAGGAAATCCAGCGCGAACTGGCGAGGCTGGAGGCGCGGCTTCAGCGAATGCTCGCGATGCAAACCTCGGTTCGAGATGAAACTGTTCAACTAGCCAAGACTCCCCTGAGCCAAAGGTCTCGCACGACGATTTTGCGTGCCGGCGATTTGTCGTTCGAAGAGCAAAAAATCACCCTCGAAGCCGACCGAGCGATGCTCCTTTTGAGGGAAGAAGGCTCAAGTGTCGCGTTTCCTGAAGTCGTTTCTCAACTTCGCGATGACACTCAAACAGTCGCCCAAAGGCTGGGTCAGGCGAGGATTGACTCCATCACCCAAGGGATCCAGAACGACATCTTGTCAGCGCTTGAGGAGATGATCGCTGCCCTTCAAAAGGCCCAGCGTGATCTCGAGGCCAAGCAGCAACAGCAGCAGGGCGGCCAACAACAATCCGGGGGATCCGGAAATGAACCACTCGTCGAAGCCATCGCGGAACTAAAATTGATTCGGACGATGCAAACTCGAATTCAGGGATCCACGGATCGATATGGGCGAATGATGGAGGATTCGTCGGATTCCCTAGAAGACGTGCTGCCCTTGCTACAGGACTTATCATTACGACAAGATCGTTTGTACAAGATCACGCGTGATCTGGTAACCAAGCGAAATCAGTGATTGTTCGGTGACAGGCTGCGATCGTTCCATCCGATACGAATGATTCGGCGGTTTAAAGAAGGAGACTTGGCATGAGGGAAGATCGCGATTGGCCAGCGTCTGGGACCATGACGAGGTGGTGGTGTCCGTGCCTCCTCGTTTTCTTGATCTGTGCAAACTCGACTCCATTTGCGGCTGTTGGAAGCGATTCGCTATCGGATGACGCCCCGCTGGCCACGCCAACCGATTTGGCCGCGTCGGCGGAATGGCGCCCCCTCAGCACCAGAGAGATGGCCGATTGGATCCGCATCGGCCTCGATTTAATTGGCGTTGCACCAAGTCGAATCGACGCCGCCGCTGAAGATTTCTTGCGGGCTACACAGGTGCACGATGCCGAAGCATTGGGGGCATGGGTTCGCACGGTAGCAGCCGAGGTTAACGGCCTCGCGGAAATCGTCGATGCGACTGTCATCGATCCCATTGCCGTTGCGTCCAGTTTGGATCCGAGTGGGCCGAAGTACGCCACCATTGAATCGTTGCCACCAGAGCTACGCTCGGCCATCCGAACGTGGATCGGCAGAGAACTCGTGCGGTCTCGCTTCTATGACGAAGCGCTACCCGTCTTCGCAGAGGTCGATCCGTTGACGTGCCCCGATGCGGCATCACTGCTGTTTTATCGCGGTAGTTGCTATCACGCATTGCTGAAACGTGACGAGGCGCTCCGCGACCTCCGCCAGCTGCTCCGCCATGAGGACCACGTCCCGGTGCGATTCGCTCGTACGGCGAGCCTGATGGTCGCTGATCTGAAGCCGCTCAAGGAAGACTCGCTTGATGAAATTTCGAGGATGATGACGGACGTGACCCGTCGTTTGGAGCTTGGTCGGGCCAGTGAAGAGACGAGGACCAAAGAGCAGGCCATTATCGACAAGCTCACCAAGATGATTGAAGACTTGGAAAAGAAGCAACAAGAACAGCAGCAACAGCAACAACAGTCCGGCGGTGACGGGAGCCAAGGCCAAAACAGCGGCGATGGTGGCCCGATGGAGGACAGCCGGATTGCCGGCGCGAACGGGCAAGGTGACGTTGATCGAAAGTCAATCGACGATCGTGCCGGTTGGGGCAACTTGCCGCCCGCCCAGCGTCAGGAATCGATCCAGCAAATCAGCCGTGATCTGCCGACGCATTACCGCGATGCCATCGAAGCTTACTTCCGCAAGCTCGCGTCTCAAAACGATTAGACCCACTCTTGGATCGTTGGCTTGATCACGATTTCAGGAACGTGAGCCCTCGGCGGTAGCTGACAAATGGTCGTGACCAGCGATGCGATATCGTCCGGCTGCAGAATGGCATCTTTATGTTCTTGGGATACAGGTGATGGCCGATTATCGAGAATCGGCGTGTTGACTTCACCCGGGTAAACGTTGGTGATGCGGACGCCCTCCATTCGCACTTCGTTAGAAACCGCTGTTCCCAAAGCGGTCATGGCGAATTTGCTGGCGCAATAGACAACTCCCCCGAGCGTGATCGCTCGTTTGCCAGCGATGGAACTGACATTCACTACCAAGCCATCTCGGCGGGATCGCATCGCCGGAAGAACCCGATGCATGCATCGGTAGGCACCCGTCGCGTTGATTCGTAGGACTTGGTCCCACTGTTCCGGATCCATGTCCGCCATGGTCCGATTCACGATGTTGATGCCAGCGCTATTGACCAGGATATCGACTTTGCCGCATTCGGCTTCAACGAAGTCAAAGAATCCAGTAATGGAGTCATCGCTGGCAACATCGATCGCGTGACAACGGATTGGCGTCGGTGAGTCCACTTGTTCGGAAAGACGCTGCAACACCTCCATCCGCCGACCACCAACCACGACGTTCGCACCAGACAACGCGAGTCCGCGAGCGATTCCCGCTCCAATCCCCGTACCTCCGCCGGTTACGGCAACGACTTTACCATTCAATGTCACGATTGTTGGATTCCTACTCCACCGGGCCCATGTCTTCATCCGGATCCGGATTCCCGTCCGCCGGATCGTATGTGTCATCTTCGTCCGGTACTCGCGGGTCCTCGGGCGCCCGCTTTCGCAGTTTACGTTGGAGCGACCTTCGATGGATTCCGAGTCGACGAGCGGCCTCGGAAATGTTGCCGTTGCAGTCTGCGAGCACTCGATGAATGTGCTCCCATTCGTTGCGGGCCAACGAGGGTGCCGGAAATGCGAGACCGCCTTCGGGCACGGTCGGTGCGTCGCCGCGAATGAAAGCCGTCAAAATATCGTCCGCGTCGACCGGTTTGGAAAGGAAATTAACGGCACCGGCCCGAACTGCGTCAATCGATGCTGGGATGCTGCCAAACCCAGACAGCATCAAAATGCGACAGTCCGATTTTATTGAGAGAAGTTTTCGTAAGAGCTCCAATCCGTTCTTGCCAGGCATTCGCAGGTCAAGCACGGCGAGATCCGTTGGCGATTGTTGAAAAACGGCCACCGCTTCGTCGTAATTCCCCGCTGTCGATACGCGGAAGCCTCGGCTCTCCATTGCCATCGCAAGGCGATCTCGGAGCACCGCCGTGTCGTCAGCGAGCAAAATACTGCTGGCTCCGACATCACTGGATGTGCAGATGGACTTCGACTCGTTTCGATCAGGTGTAAACGGCATGATCACAGTATTCTATCGCAAGTTAGCCGAATGAACATTCCAGGGTCGAAGAGTCAGCGCTCTCTGTTGAACGGCATTTGGTCGCACGCACTCGCAGTCAACGAGCATGCCCCTTACTCAAGGCATGTCACCGCACGGGAATTGACCGGGTGGGCCAGATCAATCCAACGTCATCGTTGAGCCGCCAAACTGGGGTTTGGCTCCACCGGCAGGGTGACAATCACCGTGGTTCCCGCGCCGATTGAACTCTTGAAGTCCAGTGTTCCTCCCAGGCGAGTGATCACATTGCGGGTGAGAAATAATCCCAACCCGATGCCGCGACCCGGATCTTTCGTCGTAAAGAAAGGGTCCCACGCACGATCCATGACATCATCGGTCATGCCCGTTCCTGAATCGATGATGTGCAAGGCGACGCTGGTCGACTCCACGATCGGCCGGATCGTCACCGATTCGCCTTGCTCACTCGCATCCAGACCGTTGTGGATTAGATTCCGAATCGACTGAGCGACCGCTTCCTCGGGTAGATAGAGCGATTGCGATTCCCAAGACTCATCGTCAACGATTTCAACGCGATGAGGATCTCGAATTCCCTCCAACGTCCGGTCGATGAGCTCGCCCAATGTCGTTCGGTTCCACTGATCGGCAGCAGCGTCACCAGCCGCCGACCGCATTCGGGCAAGAATCTGTCGGCACATCATCAGCTGGCCATCGATCAACGCCAGATCTTGGTGAATCGAATCGGGCTTTGGAACGGCGTCCAGGTGGCGGGACAACTCGCGGCACGCGACATCGATTGCCGACAGCGGCGTTGCCAATTCGTGGGCGGCTCCGGCGGCCAGCGTTGTCAAACCCTCCAGTCGCATCGCATCGGCTCGTTCGGCTTGAGTCTTCCGTAGGTCACGTTCACGATCGCGTAGCTGTCGCGTCGTGCGGGTCACGAAATGGGTGACGACGCCCACGCACGCGGAAAACGCGAACCACAGCCCGATCCCTCGAAGATCAAATGCACCCAGGGCCCAATTGGGGCTTTCAATGGTGGCCACGGTCAAACCGGCAACCGGACGCGACTGAATCAAGATGACCGCGTAGCCAACGATGGCCATGACCGACAGCGTCCAGACGGCGGCGACCTCCAGCATGACGCCACCGACGGCCAGGTTGACGAAATAGAAGAAGCTAAACGGATTGTCCGCTCCTCCGGTCAGGGAGAGCATGACCGTCAGGGTCACCAGATCAATGGCCATCATCACGAAAGCGACTCGCTGAGGTCGAATCACATCGTCGCGGTCTCTCAGCCCACTTCGTGATAACCACCAGCCGTATCCTAGATTGGTGATCGCCGTGACGGCCGCCAACGCTAACAGCGGCGGCATGGGCAAGTCGGTTGGGGTCAAGGCGCGTGCGACGACAATGGTCACCAATTGGCCGACGACCGCGAATGTACGCAGGCGGAGCAGCCACGTCGATGAGCCGAGTTGAGCAGGTGCGATCAGCATCGAACGGTTGGACGCATCCAATAGCAGTGAACTGGGAGTGCGATCAGTGCGTTTCGCGTTTGGTCAGTTCATCACGCAATTGAGCCGCCAATTCATATTGCTCTTGTTCCACGGCTGTGTCCAACCGCTCGCGTAGTGTCTGACCGACGCTGTACTCCGTCCTCAGGGACTCTCGGAGTTCAACGAGTCGCTGAATCAACTCGTCATCATCAAAGTGTTCCTCGGCATCGTGTTTGACGAAGAATTCCCGCAGAACGTCCAAACCGACATTGATGGCGGCGATCGCCTCTTCAGGCGTGTTTTCCTCCAATTCCGCCAGTGCCTCCGCTTGAGTTCGGTGGAAGAGCACAAACGGTCGATATTGTTCATGCGTTGAGGTCCACTCGGGGTCGTCGGACAGTTCCCCGCAAAGGTCCATCAAACGCAACGTATGATCCGCGTCGATGACCGCCCGATGGTAGTACTGCAGACGCAGCCAACAAATCCGTCGATGGTAGAACTGCATGAACTCACGATCAATTTCATTGCAATCGATCTCGCTAAGCTCATAGGACTCATCGGCAAGCCGTTTGGAGAGTAGATGGTCCAGGTAAGTATCCGCTTCCTCGACGACACTGCCATCGGGACGCCCCGTTGTTTCCAGTTGAAGGATCCCCATGTCGACGCGCATCTGAATCACATCTCGACCATCGCGCCCTTTGATCAAGCGGACGTTCAGTGTCGACGGATTGAATTCCCAATCGCCGAGCAAGTCATCTAAATGCTGAGAGCGTTTCTTGCGAGGAGCCGTCATTCAAAACCGCTAGTAAAGAGCTTTGACTTTGCGAGGCGTCTTGGCGACGAAGGCGAATGAAGCCCCTCCACACCGTTCCCCACAACGTCCTAGTATATCAGCGGTCCGATAATGGGAAACCTGGAACCTGCGAGGATATGCCCTTTGATTACTCTGCGATTATTGATCGATCCACCGATCGGATCGGCGGAGGGTGACGCCGGTGGAGATGGGCGAGGAATATCAAGATTCCAGACCATGGGAGCCTTGAGAACTCAAGGGTCATGCCCATGACGCTCTTCGGTGTCAGCGATCGTCAGCTCGTTGTTGTTGAAAATTCATCAGCAACGTCAATTGATGACGTAACGCCGGACGTACACGCTCATTCACTTTGACGCGCCCCACGCCATCGACCGGGCCGACATACCCAGTCGCCAGATCGATCGAGAGTGTCGTCGGCGCGAATCGGTCCAATCGAGAATCGGCAAACCGTAGCTGAACGCAGCGCACACTTGGGTCGATCAGGTCGTCATCATCGGGATCGGTTTCGTCGCGACAAGCGTTCTCGACAGACTGCTCACTTTGCGTTGACCAGTCGTAGTGGCGTTCGTCCAGAAAGGCACGGCGCAGATGCCCCAGCCCCGGCATCGCGGTCAATTCAATCTCCGCTTCAGCAGGGGCATTCATCCTCATCAGATGCACTTCATCACCTAGCTGGATCGCACGGATGGTCGCCGTCCCCCAAAACTCCGTCGTCTTGCCTAGTCGAGTGCGTCGAAAGTGAGCGCTGGCGACGGCGAAGACGGCACCGCCGGCCACGATGGCAATCAGCGCGATCACACCCTGCCACGTCACCGTGACGCGCGGGTCGTTGTATTTGTCCGCATGCAGGTCGTCGACCGCCTCTTCGGTGTCGTTCACCGAGGCGATTTCACCGCTAGTCGGATCGCTCAACGTGGATCTCCAAAGTACGATGGATGATTTCGATTCCCCTTTGTCCCTGATGGGCACGGAACTGCCAATGGATGTTCCCACGACCGACGCAGCGACGTCCGACCAGGTCATCGTCGAACTCGGCGAACGTCGATATCATATTGAGTTGACCACCGGAATCGATCGCGCCACCGCCGCCCGAAGTTTGGTCGATGCACTCCGAGCCGCTGTGGGGGACTGCACGCACATCGTCATCATCGCGGACGAGGCGGTTTCCGATCGAATTGCGACGCCGATCCGATTGGCGATCGAGGAAGCGTCGATACGGGCAACGTTGTTGGGCGTCGCATCAGGCGAGGGCAGCAAATCGTTTAGCGAGTTTGATCGCTTGAGCCAGGCGATGCTTGCGTCGGCGACGGACCGACGGAGTGTTGTGATGGCAGTCGGTGGTGGGGTCGTGGGAGATTTAGCCGGCTTTGTCGCTGCCACTTTCACGAGGGGTCTCCGCTTCGTTCAAGTGCCAACCACGCTCCTGGCGATGGTCGACAGCAGTGTTGGTGGCAAGACGGGGATCAATCTTCCGGGCGGCAAGAATCTCGTCGGTAGTTTCTGGCAACCACACTTGGTCTGGGTGGACACGGCCAACTTAGCCACGCTGCCTCAGCGCGAGTACCTTTCGGGACTTGCTGAAGTCATCAAGTATGGCGTTATCGAGGATGCGGTGTTCTTTGACTGGCTGCTCAACCACGTCGACGATCTCCTCCATCGCGATCCAACGGCAATTCGGCATGCGGTCGCGTCCAGCTGCCATTGCAAAGCCCGGGTCGTTGCCGACGACGAGAGAGAGACGAGCGGCCGCCGAGCGATCCTCAACTACGGTCACACCTTTGCTCATGCGATCGAAGCGACCGCCGGCTACGGTCACTTCTTGCATGGCGAGGCGGTGGCGATTGGAATGCAAATGGCCGCGAGTTTGGCCACCAGTCTCGGCCTCTGCGACGAATCGATCATGAGTCGACAAACCGAGTTCTTGGACCGTGTTGGTCTGCCGGTCACATGGTCGGACGCTGATGCGGAACTGATGCTACCCGTGATGGCCCGCGACAAGAAAGTCGCTCACGGGCGTCTACGATTCGTGCTTCCCACACGGATCGGGCATGTCGAACTGATGGGCGACATTGATCCGGATGATGTGGTCAACGCGATCCACTCCTGTCGCTAGCCACAACCGCTCACGCTGCCATCGATGTTTGAAATCGACTGCGGCGTTGTGGCGAGTGTCGTCGAGACAGACTCTCGGCTCATCCTCGGTCCGAGGTTTGACTTGCCACTTCCTGGGAACTGACCACCGCAGCCAGCGAAAGGTCGGCGTACAGATGTGGGAATCGTTCGCCGCCGCGTGACCTTTCCCACTTCAGATCGTCACCCAGACGAGTCTCGTCGACCTCAACGAGCACAAGACCGGTGACGCCTTGATAGTGTTTCTCAAGCGTGCCCGGTACCTGATCCGGGGTGGAGAAGTGAATGAATCCATCGGCGGCATCGGCCGGCGAACCGCGAAACACGCCGTTGGCCTGGAATTCGGCCCACTGCTGATCTGTCAGAATTTTGATAATCATGGTGCAACGATTTGTTTTTCCCACCCGCGACGTTTCTCCGCCACCCATTCTCCGAAACGCTGCTGTTCGATGGCGCGACGAGCGTCAACCATCAGTTCGGCATAGTACATGAGATTGTGATGTGAGAGCAGCGTTGGTCCCAACATCTCACCGGCCATGAACAGATGCCGCAAGTACCCGCGGCTGTGGCGGCAAGCTAAACAGGGGCAGTCCTCGGAGATTGGGTCGACGGACTCTCGATGCACCGCGTTCTTGATCTTGATTGGTCCTTTGTCTGTGAAGGCGAGTCCATTGCGTCCATTTCGTGTCGGCATCACACAGTCAAATAGGTCAATGCCGCGGGCGATGTTCTCCAGGAGATCGGTGGGCGTGCCGACGCCCATGAGGTAGCGAGGCTTCGTGGCGGGTAGATGAGGTGTGGTGGCGGCCGTTGTTGCATACATCTGATCAGGTCGCTCGCCGACGCTGAGGCCGCCGACGGCGTAGCCCTCAAAGGGCATCGACGCCAGTTCGGTGGCGCACTGTCGCCGCAGCGTCGGGTCCAACCCACCCTGAACGATGGCGAAGAGCGCCTGCGATTCTCGATCCGCCGCATCGCGGCAACGTGCCGCCCAGCGAATCGACCGGGACAGGGCGTCTTCGACCTCCGCTTCGGGCGCCGGCAGTCCGATGACGTGGTCCAGAACCATGGCCACATCGCTGCCGAGTGCTTGCTGGATCTCGATGGAGTGCTCTGGCGTGAGCACGATTTTGGCTCCGTCGATATGAGAGCGGAACGTCGCGGCATGTTCGGTGACCTCATTCAACTTGCCCAGCGAAAACACCTGAAATCCGCCCGAGTCGGTCAGGATCGGACCCTGCCAACCAGTCATCGCGTGCAAGCCGCCGAGCCGGGCCACGGTTTCGTGCCCGGGGCGGAGCCGCAGGTGATAGGTGTTCCCCAAGATCATGTCGGCGCCGGTCGCTGCCACTTGATCAATTGTCAAGCCCTTGACCGTACCCTGCGTTCCCACAGGCATGAAGCCTGGTGTCTGAACGATACCATGGGGCGTATGAAAAGAACCCCTCCGAGCTGACAGCACCCGCGGATGCGTCAGCCCGTCGTCGCAGTTGAGCGAAGTGTCTTCACCGTGAAGCTCAAATTGAAACGCGTCGATCAGTCTCCCCGCATCTTCAAACCGAGATCCGCCAGCTTCTCACGGACCTCGTTCAGGCTCGTCACGCCGAAGTTCTTGCACTCGAGCATGTCGTCACCCGTCTTGCGAATCAATTCACCGATCGAGTTGATCTGTAATCGCGTCATGCATTTGCGAGCCCGAACAGACAAATTCAAATCAGCGATCGGTCGTTCGAGCAATGCCTGCTCATCGGGCGACATGTGTGACGTATCGATCGGTGGATCGTTGGACTTTTTCTCACTGGCGAACTGACCCAGTGACAGGCCCTTTTGCTGCAGCATCTCCCGAATTTCGACCAAGCTGGTCTCACCAAAGTTCTTGCTCGACAGCAGCTCTTGCTCGGTATGCCGAGTCAGATCACCGACCGTGTTGATACCCATCTTTTGCAAGCAATTCCGGCTACGGACGGAAAGCTCAAAGTTGGCCACGGGCATGTTGAGGACTTGCGTGAGCCGATCGTTGCGGCGTTGGGCTTCCTCGTCGTAGAGCATGTTGCCCGTCGCCGAGGCGTCCTTCATGTACAGCCGAGTTCGCGGGTGATCCGGGTAGCAATCCAGGATCCGTTTGTAGCAGAGTTGGGCCTTCTCGTACTCGTTATTGTCTTCGTAAATCAGACCGAGGTTGATCAGGGCACCGATGCCAGTGGGAAACGCTTTCGCGGCCCGCTCATAAAGCGACAACGCTTCGGCATCGTTACCGAGCCGATCGTTCTCCAGTGCGAGACCAAAAAGGGCACCGGCGTGGTTTTCGTCAGTGTTGACGGCGCGTTGATAGAGATTGAGTGCTTCTTCCATTCGCCCGCCAATCTGTGCGGCCGTCGCCGCACGCTGGTACATGTATTCCGACGTCTGCTCGGCTGGTCCGAAGATATCATCGAGCATCGCCATGGCTTGTTCGATGCGTCCGGCGTAGCGGTGAGACTCGGCGATGCGAATTTTGCATTCGTCCTCGTTGTAGCCCGACTTGGTTGCCTGCTCAAAACCGGCGATGGCGGCATCGTAATCCGAAAGTTCGAAATGGCACCTCGCGGCGTAAAACAGGGCCATGGCGCTGCCGTCAGCGGCCGAGAGCGTTTGGCCTGAGTCCTTGAAACGCCCCAACAGAAACTGACAGACGCCCAGCTTGGTCTGCCCGGCGGGTGTCAACGCCCCATCATCGGACATTTCGTTGACGGCGTCTCGCAATTCGGCAAAGTGGCCGTAGTTCTCCGTGATCGCTTGGCGGATTTCCGCCACATCACGAGGACCAAACGAATTATTCGTCAAGACCATCTGTTTCAAGTCGAGCACTTCGAGTTCGACTTCGCTCATGATCCGTCTACTTTCCCTGGGACCGAAAAATCAACAAAGCCAGCGGCCGGATTTGAACCGGCAACCCTCGCATTACGAATGCGATGCTCTGCCAATTGAAGCTACGCTGGCGCGTCGCGAAAGAGTAATGACCGACGCGGTAAATCGTCAAGAGGATCGTCAATCGACTAGTTGCGAGTCAGATCCCAAGCATCCAGCCAGGTGGTCTCGCCTCGCTGCATTTGGAAGTCCGATTCGAGGCGTTCGGCCATGTCGTTGAGATGCCCGGCACCGTAAAAAACGGCCAGTTTGCGGCCGCCCGCATCGAGTTCCTCTCTCAAAACCTCGAAGGCTTTTCGGTTTCGACCCTTGATCAGCGTGTTATCCCCGGATTCATCGTTGATCCCGGCGGTGATCAATTCCATGTCGACGAGCTGTTTGGCCATCGCCTGCTTCATCATCTTCGGACGATCTCGACTGAACAGTGCCATCAACAGTCCGGCGTCGCCACCGGTTTGTGCTTGAGACGCCAGCCCAGCACCCATCATGCGGGCGACCATCTTCCATACGCTATCGCCGCGCCGTTCCAGATCCGCGACGAACTCATCGGGGCTCATGTCCGCATGACGAAAGTTGGTCGCCAGGTAATCAATCCTTTCGAGCTGGTACTCGAGATTCAGCATGTCTTTCATGCCTGTTTGAACCGATGCCAGCAGAGATCGCCTGGCCTGAAGGTCTTCCGGCCGAATACGCGTGCCATCGGGAGCCACCAACTCGTAGAGCACCTTCTCGTACGATGCCAACTGATCGTCCAACTGTTGGTAGTATTCGGCCTGACCAATATGAACGACACCCACCAAATCCACGATGCGATCGGCGTAGGGCGAGTTGGGCTTGCCGACAAATCGGACCGTGGCCGTCTGCAGAGCACTGAGTTTCCCGTCGACGGAGTGAACGCGGACATAGAGCGGCTCGGATGGGCCGGCGGCTGCCACCTCATCCTTGGTAGCCTCATTTGACGCGCCGTCGGTCGTCTCGATCGGCGGTGCGATCGTTGGTGGTGCTGCCAGAACCGGCTTCAGCAGAAAAATGGCGACTGACGCGAACACGCCAATGCCCAACCAAGCGACTCGTCGAATGACAGGACTCATACCAGCACTCGTTATGAAAGAAGGAACGATCGGATTCGTAACCGCAACGATGCAAGCTCAATTCGTTGCGACGGCTGAATGTTGACGCAGATGTGGAGCAGGCACGTGCCCCGAGGTTGTGGCTTTCTCAAACTCGTCCAGCAAACCAGCCCAATTGCCGGCGATCACGGTGTCGCCCCAACGAGTTCCTATCATGACACTATTGATGCCTGATCCAATGCCCAGCATGGCGGTTTGATGACCGGCAGCGAGCCGGCCGAGCGTCACCGCGGCCGCCACACTGATTGGTAACGCGACGCTGCCCGTGTTTCCCAACACGGGAAAGGTCGCGGCGTCGTTCTCAACGCTCAACCCCATCGCTTCCAACATGGATGCTTGATGTCGAATGCCGACCTGGTGGCAAACCGTGCGGTCAACCGCGTCGCGAGACCAACCCGTCTGCGACAACAACTCGCCCAAGCAGGCGACGCCCGTCGCAATGCCCTCGGCCATCAGCGTTTCGCTATCGGTTTCCATGAGCGGTTGCATCGCCGCGCCGGCCGTATCTTGATCGCTCCGGCATAAGTCATGATGACGCGTGTTGGCACGGCAAACCGCATGTTGGATGGGCGTCGCGTTTGGGCGGAGTCGACGATGGCACAACAACCACGCACAACTTCCCGATCCGATCGTCAGCGAGGCGAATGCCGGTTTGACACTCCGTCGCGTGATCGAAGGGTCTTCGTTGAGCATTCGCACGGTCGCCTCCGTGAGCGGTCGGCTGTTCTCGGACCCGACAACGATTCCCGCGGAGATCATTCCCGATTCGATCATGGTCGCGATCTGCACGGCACCGTTGAGCACTCCCAAACAGGCATTGGAGACATCGTAGACCCACGCATTCTGTGAAATGCCCAACTCATGATGGACACGCGATGCCGTCGCCGGTTCCAGAAAGTCTCGACAGACACTTGCATGGATCAACGCACCGACGTCGACGCCATTGAATCCGGCAGCTTCCATGACAGCCCTAGCTGACTCGATGCTCGGCTCGCTGGGAACGGTTCCTGGATGCCACAACCGTCGGCTGCGAATCCCACTCATCAGTTCAAGCCGACCCTGTGGTAGTTTCAGACGACGATAGAGCGGATCAAGCTGATGCTCCAGCTCGTCGCTCGTCAGTCGGATCGGAGGGACCGTGACGCCGATTCCGGCCAAGACGACGTTTGAAAATTGCATGGACGGTGAGAGGACGTAGATAAAGCTGCCAACCCCGCCATTCCGCTGTGGGCACGATCATGGAACCGCCCGTGGGTCTTTCCGGGCGGCTGATCTCCGTTTCGGGTGGGGGATCTGAATGAAGTCACGCTGAGGCGCAGTTTAACGTAGAGTTTCCTGGGCCATCTAGCAATCGAGCCGGGCCCAAGAGTCACCAAACGCCCAAACACGGCGAAATCGGTCCGAACGTGGCGGTGTTGCCGACACGGTCGTTGGGGGAAACCGGGCCGGTTGGCTTGCCGCCGTACACCGACGTTTGGTACCCCTCGACGAGAAACAGGAGTCCCGGGCGACCCGACTGAAACAGCCCGTTCGTATCTGGGAGAGAGCTGAATTGGCCGACCGATCCGACGACGAACCGGGCAAGACCGGGCCGAAACCGGCCAATCGCTGGCTGCTCGCCGCCGTGGGTGGATTGACATTGGTCACGATGGGCGGGATGGCGTCGGTGATGATGGCTTGGATCCAAGGCAACAACATCGACGCGCATCGCATGCTGAGGCTGGCTTCCAGCCAATACGTCGATGGAAACGTGATCGTGGCGGGCGACTTGGCCGCTCAGGCCGTACTGGACCCCGAAACGGAAGAAGATGCCCCTTGGCGGTCGCTGCGACACTTTCTGATGGGAGCCGGGGCATTCGCGAAGGCCGACCTCAAGGTTTCGCCACGTGACCGACGCGAAGCGATGCTCGAGGTGCTCGAGCCGCTGCAACGATCCTTGGAAGCCGGGTTCCCGGAAGGTCGATTTGCCGAAGGTCACCGACTCTTGGGCCTTGCCCAGCATTATGCGGGTCTCCACGACAAAGCCATTGTCAATTTAGAGTTTGCCGCCGACGGCGATTTGACTCGTCGAAACGAGCTGCTGCCCAAGTTGGCTCAGTCGCAGGCTGACAACACATCCATTGGGGCACCGCCCACCGATGCCATCGAAACGATCGATGAATACTTGCTGGATTCGTCGCTCAGCCTGGCAGACCAAGCCCAAGCAAAATTGCTAAGGATCGACTGGCTGATTCGGGCCCGCCGGCGCGATGAAGCGAGCGCGACGCTCGACCAAACACAAGGTCTGATCAATGAAGCCTTGGAGGCCCACGAATCTTGGGCCCTCGAAATCAATGATCAAGTCAAACTGCGTCAATCCCAGCAGACGTTGTTTGCAGTGATCGATGAGCTGGAGCAGCCTCCCGGAACCATCCAGATTTCGGATACGCCCGTCGGACTGACGGACCAGATTGCCGCGGAAGACGTCACGCGACTCCGTTCCGCCCTGAAGAGTCTAAGTACACTCGAACGCGAAGCGCCGCCGCGGATTGCTGCCGACGCTCGATTGGCTGCCGGTCGATGCTATCTCTTGCTCGATGAACCTGACGAAGCTTTGGCGACGCTGAGCCAGCTCCGTCAGCAGCGTCCCTTTGCTGACGCAGGTATGGAAGGAGGCCTATCCGAGCTTGAGTTATTGGCGCACCAAGCGCGCGGACCGGAAGTCGTCCAAACGGCTCGGGTCTTGATCCGTGAGATCAGTCAGAGTCGGCATTTGAGCCTTGACCCAGAGCAACAGCGGTCCGTCGGTGGACGCATCGTCAGCTCGCTCGCCCACCTTCGTATGCAGGACCAGTGTCAACACGCTATCGAAACGGCCCAAGCCGCGACCCCCATTTTGACCCCCGCTGTTTCGTTGGAGCAGCAGGGAATTGCCTATCGCGACTGGGCGAATCGGACCCTCGACACCGGCCGCACGAGCGGTGGTGATATTCCCGACGACGTTTCCGCGCTGGCACGACTCCGATTTCGAGGTGCCGGAGACGCTTTGGCTGATGCGGCCCACCTGCGATTCACAACGAACGAGTATCTGCCCACGCTTTGGAACGCGATTGAAGCCCTTCAAGAAGGAAGACACTATCAAAGAAGCATTGGGTTATTGCGTTCCTACTTGCGATATGAAGAACGATCTCGTCAGCCCCGCGGATTGGTTGCCCTTGGACGCGCTCTGCTCGCCGAAGGGCAAACCGAGGAGGCGATCGATGCACTGAGAACTTGCATGGTCGAGTTTGAAAGGGACCCGTTGCGATACGACGCCCGCTTGATGGCCGCGCAAGCCGCCGCCGAGCAGGGCGATGTCGATCAATCCGAAACGTGGCTGCGCGACAATCTGACCGATGGCAAATTGGCTCCGCAGAGTCCGCCTTGGCGCAACTCATTGTTCTTCCTCGGAGAAATGCTTTACGGGCAGTCCAATATCGCATCGCTGCGAGCTGCCAAGCTCGATGGAAACGAACGTGTCGATGCTCTCAAGGCCGCCGAGCCCAAAATGGTCGAGGCGAACCGGCGACTCAACGAGGCCAAACTGCGTTACTGGCCTTCGGTGGATTCCCAAGACGCTGCCTATCGGCTGGCGCGGACGCAGCGGCTCTTGTCGGAACTTCCCAGCACTGAAATGGGGCTGCCAAATTTGAGCGATTCGGTCCGTCGAGAGTTGCGGACAAAGGCAAACGAGTACCGCCAAGCTTCGCTCGATGAATTTCAGTCGCTTGTCGGATTCCTCGACGATCAACGTCGCGATAACGAGCTTTCCAACAAACAGGAAGCCATTCTTCGCAATAGCCTCGTCGCCTCGGCGGATCTGCTGATGGATATGAATCGAAACGAGGAAGCGGCCGACACGTTTCGTGACATCGCGTTGCGCTACATGAACGAACCGCCTTGCTTGGAAGGTCTACTGGGCCAGTCGAGAGTCCTGCGGAAGATCCGCCGAGACCGAGAGGCGGACATGCTCGTTCGACAAGCCAACATGGTGTTGGACCGAATCGGTTCTGAGTTCAATGACGACTTTTCGCGAACAACCAGGTATGACCGTGACGGTTGGAGATCGTACTTGACTTGGATGACCAAACGCATCGAACTGGCCGATGCGTCGTGACGAACGACGCGTGCATGACTGGTCCGTGGAATCTGACTGATCCGTGTTGAAGTGAAGAGGAATCCCATGATCGACGGTCGCGATGCCGAAAACCGATTGGAACAGCTGATCGATGAACGTTTGGACGTGATGCATCAGTTGCTTGAGCAAACGACTCAGCAAGAAGCTGCCGTCGGAGAAGGGCATATGTCGCAGTTGATGGCGGTGCTATCGACAAAGCAGCGTCTGGTCGAACAATTTGTCCGGTTGAGTCAGACGCTCCGGGCAGTACGAGACTCATGCCCGGAGCCATTGGCGTTATCCGATTCGGTGAGGTCTCGCCATCGACAATGCGACTCGCTGCACGCGGAACTCCTCAGTCGGGAGTCGGCATGCGAAAAACAGTTGACGTCGCGCCGAGATGGCATGGCCGACGAAATGGCGCGATCGAGCAATACCCGTCGGGCCGCGTCGGGATACGGACAGTCTCAATTACCTCCGACCGGAGGCAACTCGCTCGACCTGTCGAGCGACTGACGCTCTCGAGCCGTTCGCTGGAAAATTGCATTCCGCCTGGACCGAGCACCGTGGCCCATTCATTGCCCCTGACCCTGGATCGTGACGACCAAACGTCGCGAGGACGCATGATCGCGGTGTTCACAGAGGTAGATGCCTTGCCACGTCCCCAGCCGCAATCGTCCACCGCCAATCGGGACGCTGACGCTGCTACCCATCATGGATGCCTTGACGTGTGCCGGCATGTCATCGGGACCTTCGAGCGTGTGGACATAGGGCAGCGTTTCGGGCACGGCATGGTTCATCGCCGTTTCGAAGTCGATTCGCACATCGGGGTCCGCGTTTTCGTTGATGGTTAGCGACGCACTCGTGTGTTGGATGAAGACGTGCATCAGCCCGGCCTGAATGCGTCCCAAGTCCTCCACAGCCTCCATGATTCGTGGCGTGATTAAGTGAAAACCGCGCCGCGCCGGGGGCAAAATCACCTCCGATTGCCACCAAAACACCATCAAAACGACCTCGACTCGATAAAAATCAAGAAAAAATTCCCAAGAGTTTCTTAAATGTCAGCGGAGACTGGGGGAATCCTCGCGTTGTAATGAATGGGTGGATGGTGGCAAACTCGTATGGTTGCGGAACAACCGCCAAGAGGGCGATAGCTCGTCCTAAGCCACCTTGACACGGGTGCAAGGTAAGGCATCACTCCCTTGACCTCAGCGGCGCCGTATCGGCAAGAATCGGGGTGCATTTTTGCCCCCCTAAACTTCCTGACCCGACCGGCTCGCCACATCCTCGAATGCATCGCGGGGCAGAGACTCAGGACACAACGAACACCGGGAATTTTCTTGACCAATACGTTTGATCACGAATAATCACCCCGTTGGAACTTCGAACGCACGAAGGAGTCGAGCGGGCGGTATTTCATTTCACACGCCACAGCGTATTTGGAAAAGTCTGTGGCCTATTCGACGGAAACCAAACAAGTATGAGCGGTTGCAAAAACGTTTTTGAAGCAATCCTTCGGTACGGTCACGATGAGGACTTTGTACCCAACGAAGATTCACAGTTCATCCCCACGGACGCCCCGGCCGGCAGCGCCGAGAAGATCGAGGTGCTACGTCGCCGAGTCGAACTTGGCCAGCCTCTTTGGCACACCACGGACCGAGTCGACTACAGCGGCCTGACGGGGGCAATTCGACCACGAGAGTGAGGGGCACTCACGACTTTAAGGAAGACCCAGTAAGCCCCGGCAGGATGACTGTCGGGGCTTTTTTGTGCGCCGTCCAGTCTGGCTCGGCTGCCGAACCCGATCGATCAGCAAGGCACTCTGTGTCCACGCGAATGGGTGGTCAGGCGTGCGACGAGATCGCCTGGTAATAGTCGATGCTGGCGCGGAGACCGTCGGCGATGTTGACTTCGGGTCGATAGCCGAGTGTCGACTCCAACTCGGTGATGTCTGCCAGCGACTGACGCACGTCACCGGCTCGTGCAGGTTCGTGGATGGGCGCGATGTCTCGATCGAGCAACAGCCGAAGTTCATCGAGCAACTGCAGTAAGGTCGTCGACTCGCCACGTCCCACATTCAAAATGCGACCCGGAGCGTCGTCGTGGGTTGCGGCCAACAAATTCGCCGCTGCCACATCGCTGACATAGATGAAGTCGCGTGACTGCCCGCCGTCGCCAAAGACGATTGGACGTTTTCCCTCCAGGATCAGAGAGACGAACTTGGGGATGACGGCGCTGTATTCGCTCGCGGGATCCTGCCTGGGCCCGAACACATTGAAGTACCGGAGAATCACCGTGTCGATCTTGAACTCACGTCCAAAGGCCGCACAGTAGTTCTCGCTGGCGAGTTTCGCTGCGGCATAGGGAGACATGGGCGCCACCGGATCGGTTTCCCTCTTCGATACATATTTCGAGTCCCCGTATGCCGCACTCGTCGACGACAGAATGAAACGCTTCGTACCGGCTTTCGCGCCCGCCGCTAGCAATTCAACGGTGCTGGTTGCGGTCCATCGGTGGCAAAGTGCCGGCTCGCGCATCGAGCGTGGGACGCTGGCCATCGCGGCCAAGTGAAAGATGTAGTCGACGCCGTCAACGGCTTCGGCAACTGCGGATGCGTCGGCCGCGTCTCCATTGATCACGGTCAATCGATTGCCCTGGTCTTCGTTCCGCAACACATCCAGATTCGATTCAAATCCGGTGCTGAGATTGTCCAGCACTCGCACGTGGGCACCTTCGGCGAGCAATTGGGCGGCAACATGGGATCCGATGAATCCGGCCCCGCCTGTCACGAGACAATGGGAGTCACGCAGCATGTTCAACCCTCGAGATTGAGGCCACCGCTAAGGATGTTACCGGTTCGTTCTCGAGACGCTTGCACACCGACCTCTCGTGCGCAAACCATTCGCCACGTTTCGGCTTCCGTTTCCAACACCAGTCGTACTTCGTCGATCGAGTCAGCGTCGCCGGTCGTTTCGGCCGCGATCAGATGTTGGCAGAGAAAAACGTACAAGTCAGCCACACTCTGGCAGACCTCCACCGACTCATCGGTCACGCCGGACAGCAATTCGGAGAGTAGTTCGAGGAGCTTCAGCGAATGCTCGTTGGTGCCGCGTCCATGAGTTTCACGCCATACGGATGCCAAGTGCCTGGCAACTTCGACCGCTCGCTCGATCAGCATGAGACGCAGTTTCGCCGGAGACGCCGTCGCAATCATGGATTCGAGATATTGATCGGCACGGCGTTGCCCCGAAACGTCCACTGTCGAGCTGTTCGAATCATTCATACGTGTTTCCGGACGGGCCATGAAATCCAAAGACCACCTGCCGAACATTACGCTACGAAGACAACGGGTCCTTCAAGCAGATCGTCCAGTGTTAGCGAATTCTTCATCGGCGGCGGAATCATCGTCACAACTTGCCAGATGTGCCCCACGAACGATTCGGCATGCGATGACCGTCACGACGGAAAGGACCTAAAAAGAGACGCGGAGCCGACCGGTCCGTTGGGACCCATCCGCTCCGCGTCTGATGCGGTCGTCGCTAAAGGTCGCGAACTATCGCAGCAGCGCGAGAACGTTCTGCGGGTTCTGGTTGGCCAGCGATAACACGTTCGTACCGGACTGAACCAAGATTTGGGCTCGAGTCAGGTTGGCCGATTCTTGAGCGAAGTCGGCGTCACGAATGGAGCTCTCGGCTTCTTGCAAGTTCGCTCGTGTCTCATTCAGGCTGACCAAGTTGCTTTCCAGCGTCGTCGCTTGGAAGGAGCCAAGTCGACCACGCGTGCCAACCACTTTGGCGATCACTTCGTCGATGATCTTGGCGGCTCCACTAACGTCGTTGGCGAGACTCTTGGCCTGGCCGCTGCCGAGTTCGTACAAGCGGCCCGAAGCTCCACCCAGTTTCCCTGTCGAGACGCTGCCAATTCCCAAAGTGGCCTGTTGAGTGCTCGTCACGTCAGGACCGAGTTGGAAGGTTGCTCCTCCACCGGTGATGCTAAACGAGAAGTCCGTCGAGTTTCCGTCATCCACGGTCAGACTCAGATCGAGCGTCGACGTGTTGATTGAAAAACTATTGCCATTGCCATTGGCTTCGACACCGTTGATCGTCGCCAGAATATCCGTGCCCGTCACGCGTGCTGCGGACAATGCGGCTTCGAAGCCACCGGAGCCGCCTTCGCTGATGACGTCGATGCCCACAAGTGCATCGCTGCCGTAAGCTTCGCTGGTGAACTGAAGCGTCGTGGTGTCATCGGCGGTGATCCCCGTCGAGTCGCTGACCAGGTTGATCGCGTCCTTAATCTGGGACTTCAGCGTACCGACGCCAAAGTTAAACGTTTCAGCTCCATCGGCACCGTTGAGCTGGAAAACGAGCGAGTCTTTCAATCCAGCGACGGTCGTCTGAGCCGACGTTCCGGCGACGGCAGCGGTCGCATCGTCGACACGCAAGTCTCCAAATCCCGCCAGGTCTGCACCGCCATTATCAACCACCGTTGCCGCAAAACTCTTGCCTGCGACGCTCAGTCCATCGATGGCTGCTTCGATCGCGGTCAGCGTGTTGTTGGAGGCGGTCGCCCCCAACGTGACCGTGATCGTGTTGGTGCTGTTGTCGTAGGCGGCAGCCGGCGTGGCGGGAACGCCAGCGGCAGCGAAGACCAAGTTGATCTCTTCGTTACCTGTCGCAACGACCTTCAGCCCCACGGCCGTATCGGCGGAGGCGTTGGCCGATGCGACGGCGGCGGTGATCGTTTGCGTGCCCGCTCCATCGGTGACGGCGACGATCCCGTCGAGACCATTGAGAGCGTCGAGAACGTCCTGAGCGGTTGACGTGTTACTGTCACCGTCGATTTCAACGGTGATGGCACCCGAGGAATTGGATGCCGTCGCTACGGCGCCCTTGGCGTTGTCGACAGTCACCTCGATGCTGGCCAGGTCATCTTCCGAACCATAGATCGTCAGGGTTTCGGTACCGACGGCCAATGTAACGCTATCCCGAGCCAGAGTGCTGGTCGTTTCGGCAACGTTGTCGGCGTTGAATGCGGTGTCGGCGATCGTGCTCGTCGCTTGCGTCGCGGCCGACTTGATATCGACGCTAACATTGAGCTGGCTCGCCGTTCCAAGGCTGGCCTGATCGATCGAGACATCTTTGACACTCGAGACGGCTCCGATCGTGCTGACGAAATCCTGCGACCCGTCGAGCAACTTTCGGCCTTGGAACGTCGTCGTTTGAGCGATCCGGTTGATGGCTTCCAATGACGAGTCAATTTGAAGCTGGTTGGCCGCAATTTCTTCCTTGCTCAACGCACCCGAGTTGGACGCTTCCACGACCAAACCACGAACATCGTTGAGCAGGTTGCTGACCTGACCCAGGGCACTGTCAGCCGTGCTGATGATCTGGCTGGCACGCTGCGTGTTGCTGATGGACTTCGTCAAGCCAGTGATTTCGCCACGCAGAGCTTCGCTGGCCAACAGGCCGGCCGGGTCATCTGATCCCGTATTGATACGGAGACCAGTGCTCAGTCGGGTGAGTGACTCTTGCAGGTCGTTGTTGCTGTTTTGAAGTCGGTTTTGGGCGACCAAGGAGGAAACGTTGGTGTTAATTCGAGTCATGGTTATGGTCCCAAGTTGGGTTTGTTTTTAGGTTGAGGGACGCGTCGTTCATGGAAACGACTTGTCCACCCAAACCATGGGTCGCAATTCCTGCCAGCAAGAAAATTGCGACTCGATTTTCGGATGGCCGCAACCGCGCAGGGGACCGCAATCGGCAGGATCGGTGCGGCCCGAATAAACCTCACGTCGAGAGCTTCGTAATGGCCATTGCCGCGTCGAAGCGTCAGCGATCGCGTCACGGTTAGAGCGATTCTCGCTCGACGAGGCACTCGATTGCACGGTCAGACGATGACGAGCGCTCGCCAAGCGTGATCCGAACGAATGCAGTCGAAAACGCCGTTGACCGTCTGTCGGTTATTGTTCGGGAGTTTCGGCCGGCGTGGCGTCGACACCCTCACCGTGGTCTTCCTTGGGCGCCTTGAAAGCGACCAACAAGAATAGATAGATCACGGCCATGCTGACCGGAACGAGCGCGGTCACCCTCAACGCCATTCGGCTGCCGTAGAGGGTCGCTTCTGCGACCGGCCCCTGATCGGTGTCTGCGTAGGACTTGTTGGCCTCCCACCAATCGTACTGCTTACGAAGCTCATCGTACTTTTCACCGCCCCAGTCATCGCCCGCGATCTGTCGATCACTTTCAATGGCGCCTCCGCTATCGCCCAGCATGGCACTCTTGGAGCCATCGATTCCCGTGATGGCGGGAAACATCAAGAACTGGTTCTCGTTGGGAGCTTTGACTCGTTCGAACGTCTCCGGAGCCGCATCCTGCAAATAATTTGACGCGAAGTAGTCCTGCTTGTAGCCGATCCCTGGACCACCCAACAGCCCGGCCGAGAGCATCCCCACGCAGCCCATGATCGCCATGCCAATCGTGGCACTCTGTGGATAACGCTCGCCCAGAACACCCAGCATGGTGGGCCACAAGAAAGTTTTCCCAACCGCGTAGACCGACGCGGCTAGGAACATGAAACCAACACTCGTGCCAATGCTAATCAAGTAGAGTCCCGTCGCCCCGATGACCGCACTGACCAGCAGCAGCCCCAAAGACGAAATTCGATGGACGATCGGGCCTGCGAAGAAGCGCAACACCGTCATGAGCAACGAGGTGTAGATGAACAGCGTGGTTCCGGTCCTCTCGCTGTTGAGAATGCTACCGGTAATCTTGTTGATCCAACTGTCGGTTCCCAATTCGACGTAGCCAACGCAAGCGTGCGCGATCAGCAAGACCAAAAAGAAAGGCCCGAGCAATCGCGTCAGCATTCCTCCGTACGAAATTTCTCCACCTTCGGCGGCCGTCTTTGGAAACGACTCCATCAGGACGATCACGCCATAGATCGCGACGGGAACCAAGAAGGTAGCCATCAGGATTTCCCAAGGCACCTTCCCTGCGAGGAACACGATGAGTCCGCCCAGCACCAATCCGGCAGGCCATCCCGCATGCAAGATGTTCAGATAATGTGTTTTCTCTTCAGGAAACAGTGTGGCGGTCAACGGGTTAATGACTGCCTCACAGATGCCATTGCCAACTGCGAAGATGAACATCGACCAGTACAGCAACGCATAGACGGCATCCTTACCACTCGCGTTGAAAACGGGTGTCGCCGCGAACAGCAGAACCGCCGAAACGATGTGGCAAAGCAGAGCAAACAATAGCAGTCTCTTGTAGCCAATCGTGTCAATCAGGAATCCCGCGAACAGGATCACCACACCAAATCCGACCAAGCCACCTCCGGTAATTTGCCCAAGCTCCGTCATGGTGAATCCGTACTGGCCCGACCAAATGCCCAGCAGTCCCCCTCGAACGCCGAATCCAATCCCGGCGGCGATCAGCGTCATGATCCCCGCGAAAAGCAGCTTCTTTCGATTGTCCATGTGTGATTCTGATCCGATCGAGTTGATGGTGAACGGGGCTGCATTTGCCTTTAGAGCCTGCCGCGGGAGTATAGTCCGAATCGACTTACGCCACTATCGGCCATGGCAGAATCGCCTACGTTGACTCGTGAAGGTCTCCATGTCGTTCGAACGCATGGCTTGGGCGGATCTAGAGCCACATTCGACATTCAGGGGTCGACGCGTTTCAATATTACTTGAGTTGGCCGATGTTCGGCCGCCATGTTTACCCGATGGAGAACGACTCTGATGTTACGAATGTTGATGACGGCCTCGTTGGTTTGTCTTGTTGCCCTGTCCGCCTCCATGATGGTGTCCGCGACCGCGGACGAGGGACTCTGCAAAGGCGACCCGATTGACGCTTTCTACGTCACCAAAGTCGCCGGAGCCGAAGACGACGGCATTGATGAGGGCGAATCACTCTGCTACAGATGTCGATATGGTAGCCGTCCCATGGTGATGGTGTTCGCTCAGCAGACCGGTGAGAAGGTCACGGAGTTGGTCAAACAGATTGACTCCGCCGTTGCCGACAACGCCGACGCCCAACTTCGAGGGCTGGTGACGATGTTCGGGGCAGAGACCGCTCGGCTAACCGACTCGGCAACCAAGTTGGCCGGCCAAGCCGATCCGCAGAACGTACCGATCGTTGTCTCCAAAGATAGCGAAGCGGGGCCCAGCAGCTACAAGCTGAACCAAGACGTGGAGATCACCGTCGTTGTCGCTTCGGACTCCCAAGTTGTGGCGCGGCATGAGTTCTCCGCCGATTCCCTCGACATCGCCGCGGTGATGAGCGAAGTGAAATCGATGCTGAACTGAGTCGGCGTCCACGCAAACGCCTGCTGGAGCTCACCAGCCGCACGGCGGCTGGTGGGCAATGCTTGATTGCCTCGGCGCTCGGCTCTTGGTGAGTTTTCCGGCTAAGATGGTTGACCCTGATCCACCCAGTCCGAGGTGGAGTTGTCAGCGGCACCCATCTCCAAGCTTCATTGACCGGACCCCGCAACGCATGAATTCCATTCGAACGGCACTCCTTTTCTTCTTGGCATCGACCACGACGTTGCTGGCTGCCGAGAAGGCGACACCGCCGCCGAACGTCCTTTTTCTAATTTCCGATGATCTCAACACTCGCGTGGGTTGCTATGGAGACCCACAGGTTCTAACGCCGAATCTAGACCGTTTGGCCGCACGCGGGGTGCGTTTCGAACACGCGTATTGTCAGTACCCGCTTTGCGGCCCGAGTCGGAACTCGATGTTGTGCGGGCTCTACCCCAACAGCACTGGGATCGTCGCCAATGCCCAGATTTTTCGGGATACGATTCCCGAACGTGTGTCGCTGCCGCAAGCTTTTCGCCGATCCAATTATTTTGCGGCGAGAATTGGCAAACTCTACCATTACCATGTTCCCAAGAGCGTCGGCACCAACGGACACGATGACCCCGTATCGTGGGAAATGGAAATCAACCCGGCGGGTTGTGACCGATTAATCGAAGAGCCAGATATCTTCTCGCTCGTCAAGAAGAGCTTCGGTGGCACTCTCTCCTGGTACGCGTCGCCACGTCCTGACGAGCAGCACACCGACGGCATCATGGCCGAGGACGCCGCCTGGGTCCTGCAGCGATGCGCACAGCGACGCGATCGACCATTTTTTCTGGCGGTTGGTTTCTACCGACCCCACACTCCGTACGTGGCACCGGCCAAATACTTTGAACACTATGCGCTCGATGAGATGCCGGTAGCCCAGGAAGTTGCCGAAGATGTGCGCGACGTACCCAAGGCTTCGTTGCTAAGTAGTCGTCGAGTCCAAGACGAGATGTCCGATGACCTGCGTCGGCAAGCCATTCAGGCCTACTACGCCAGCACGACATTCATGGACGCACAAATTGGCAAGGTGCTCGATGCGCTCGACGCCAACGGATTGACCGACAATACGATCGTGGTCTTCACGAGCGACCACGGTTACCACCTTAGTGAGAAAGGACTCTGGCAAAAGCAAAGCCTATTCGAACAAAGTGCGCGCGTCCCGTTGATCATGGCTGGGCCGGGCATTGCCGATCACGCGGGTGGCCACGCTGACCGTGGCGCCGTCTGCAAGTCACCCGTTGGGCTCATTGACCTCTATCCAACCCTCACCGATCTGTGCGGTGTCGAAACCACTGGGCCGCTTCAGGGACAGTCGCTCAAGCCGATGTTGGCGGACGTCGATGAACGAGGACGCGGCTATGCCCTGACCCACGTCCAACGCAGCACCGGAAAGGGGAAGCCGCCCTACCAGGGTTATTCCTTGCGAACCGCGACGCATCGATTCACCTTGTGGAAAGATGGGGAACTCGGCACAGAGCTTTACGATCAAGTTGTCGATCCATTCGAGAAACGCAACTTGGCATATGGCGATCGCATCAAGGAACCTGGCGTTCGTGATTTGGTCGATGAGCTAACGGCTCAGTTGCAGGAGGCCGTTGCCAACACTTTCCCGCCCTCCGGTGAGCGCCCTGAGCATCGCTATCGGGACTACATCATGGAACTCCCGGCGAGGTGGTAGCTCCGGGACGGGGTCATTTGGGCTTTCGCTGTCGAGATCGAGGTCGACCGAGTTTTCGCAAATCAAAGCGTCTCTTGACGGAAGTCGACCTTTTCGACTCCGTCGCTGCCGCAGGCGACCGCATCGAGTTGGGGATAGCGCGGCATCGTCGAGCGGTTATCCTAGGGAGGTCGCGAGTCCGTCCACCGCGAACATCCGTTGACTTCGTGAATGCCCCTCCCAAGGCGGATCGGGCGCCACGAAGCATCCAAGGCCCGATGAATGAATGATCCCACCCGACGAATCGATGAAACGCGTGAAATGCCTTCGGGTAGTTTCAGCGAGACCATGGATTCATCCTCGGGAGACACGCGAGGGGACGTGGGGCCGATTGACGAGCAATCGTTGCCTGTCGAACTTGGACGCTATCTGATCGAGGAAGTATTGGGGCGCGGCGGCATGGGGGCCGTTTATCGAGCTCGCGATAAACAACTTGACCGCGACGTGGCGCTCAAAGTGCCCCGATTCAAGTCAGGTGAAAGCGATACGGCGATCAAACGCTTTTATCGGGAAGCCCGAGCCGCGGCAACGCTGTCACATCCCAACCTTTGTGCCATTTACGATGTTGCCGAGATCGACGGGGTGCACTGCATCGCGATGGCATACATCAAAGGTCGACCTCTGTCGGATTACATCGACGTCGATAAACCGCCGGATGCCAAAGCCGCAGCGACGACCATCTACAAGGTCGCCTTGGCGATGGAGGAGGCACACCAAAGTGGCATCCTTCACCGTGACCTCAAGCCGGCCAACATCATGGTCGACAAGCGGAAGGAGCCCATCGTGATGGACTTTGGACTCGCGTGCCAAAGTGACGGTGTCGACGAATCACGCTTGACCCAAGCAGGCACACTGCTGGGTTCCCCAGCCTACATGTCTCCCGAACAACTCAAGGGCAATCCAAACGAGATCGGCCCAGCTTCGGATCAATATTCATTGGGCGTGGTCCTTTACGAGTTGCTGTGCGGAAGACTCCCGTTTGAGCACGCATCGAGCACGATCACATTGCTGTCGAACATCCTGACGGAAAGTCCGAAGCCACTTGCTTCGGTCCGTCAGGGGCTAGACGAACGGCTGCTTGCAATCGTGGATCGGGCAATGGCAAAGCAGCCGGGGGATCGCTTTGAATCGATGAAAGCCATGTCGGCGGAACTTGCGAAGTTCATTCGAACGCGTTCATCCAAGAAAAGCGGTGCGACGACCCCTGGTCTCCAAACGGTGGCGAAATCGCTTCCCACCCCAAAAACGGTGGTCTCGAAACCTGCGAAGAATACGGTTGCGACGCCGGCGAATGCCCCGGTCCAAGACAATCCATTCGAAAGCATTTCATTGGGCCCCGCCGCCTCGGCACCCGTCACCCAGTTCCGCGGGGCTCGCGCACCCCGGAAATCATTCCTCGGTTCATTGCCGCCGATCGCCATGGTTGCGGCGGTGTCGGCCATCATCATTCCGGTTTTGGGGGTCGTCGTTTGGACGGGAATGAGTCGTCTCACCGATGATTCCTCCACCGAATCAATCGAGGACGTCGTGGCGGCCGAAACGCAGGATTTGGAAGCCTCGGACGCTGCACGAACGGATCCGATTGCGACGGATTCAAGCTTGGAGCCCGAGCAAGACGTTCTCCAGGGCATCCCCCCAAGTCAGTCCAACAGTTCCGACGAAGGACCCACCCGCGCCCGCCGCAGGGTGGATCCCGACGGCACGCGGCCGCCAGTCTCAGCCCAGCAACGCGTTTTTGCCAATCAGCTGCTCCGGGAGTTCGATCGTGATCGAGACAATCAACTGACGGCCGATGAGATCCCGGAACCGGAATGGGCCCGCATGATGCAGGCGGATCGAAATCACGACGGGATTCTCGATCGAGCTGAACTGGAGGATGCGGCCAGACCCACCGACGGCCCTCCCATCGGTCGTCCCGGTCCTCCGCGATTCTTTGACGAACGAGGCGAAGGGCCTCGATTCGGCGACCCGCGTCCCAATCGAGGCGGTCCGGGACCCGGGCCAGGCCAGGGCCGACGTCGAACGCCCATCGGCTCCTTGGGAGAACCCTAACTTCAACGGGATCTAGGCGTTTGTGATGGCACCGATGGCTGGCCGCCGCGTTATTTGCATGTGCCTTGAGCCCAACCGGCTCGCTTTGGTAAGTCTGTTTCGCCGAATTGTTCGGCCGATTCGCGTCCTAACGCAATCGCTCGCCTGGTTTCCATCCCGATCGTTCGCACCGTCATTTTGAAACGTTGGTTCAGTCCGTCATCGTCCAACATCCTGCTGATCGGCTTGACGACTGTGCTGGCCGGTTGCGGGACCACGCGCGAACATCAAGCCACCGAGCAGCTTCTGCTTTCCGATGCAGTCGATCGCAGCGTCTCGACGATCGATTTCCGGCCGTTATCAGGTCAGATTGTGTATCTGGACACCAGCTATTTGCGCACCGTGAAGGGCCAAATGTTCGTGAACGCGGACTATGTCACCAGTGCACTGCGACAACAGATCATGGCAGCAGGATGCTTGCTGCAGGACAGTAGCAAAGACGCCGACATCATCATCGAGGCGCGGATCGGCACGCTCGGCGCTGACGATCACCGCGTGACCTTCGGCGTGCCCGAGAACAACACACTTAGTTCGGCGGCCACACTGATCCCGAGTGCCCCAAACGTACCTCAAGTTCCCGAAATTGCGTTCGCCCGGCGAGATGCACGCGAGGGCGCTGCCAAGATCGCCGCGTTCGCATACGACCGGAACTCGCGGCATGTCGTCTGGCAATCCGGAATCAGTCAGTCACGCTCCACGGCACGCGATACCTGGGTGATGGGCGTCGGCCCATTCCAGGGCGGATCCATTCGCGAGGAGACCCGACTTGCGGGCAGCAAGCTCATCCGTTTCGGACGCAAAGAGACCGGTTCGCCTCCAACCAACTTTGATCGTCCTCCGGTCGACTACACTGCCGAGACGCGATTTGAAAACGGCTGGCCGCTGTTGGATGGGAATCGTTCCGCCGCAGATGGTTTGATCTCTCCCGAGCCTCCCACTACGACTACTCCGGGCGCCGTCGAGCCCGCCGCTCGCATCGCAACGGACGGTAACAACGAAACTCGGCGGTAACGCGGACGAGGACTTCGACCTATGGATTCATCAGCGGTCCGTTGACGATTTTCTCCCTGGCCTGCCAAACACCATTTGACGCCAATTCACTCGATGGCCGGACTCATGACGTTCCTCGCCGCATCACTCACCGAGATGCCCATCGATTCGTCACCCGCGTGGGTGATGATTCTGTTTGCGACCATCATGATGGCGACGTACGTCGGAGTGGCACTGGAACGCTATCACAAAACGGTTGCGGCTCTGACCGGTGCTGCGGTCCTGGTCGTCCTCTCGATCGCGTTGGGATTGTTTGAATACCCCAAAGTCTACGAGTTCTTGAAGGAGGATCTGAATATTTTCGGTGTGATCATCGGCACCGGAATTTTGGTGGATGTCGTTGGCAAAAGTGGCCTGTTTCATTTCATCAGCATTTGGATTGTCCGAGCGACCGGTGGTCAAGCCAATCGATTGTTTTTGACACTCTGCGTGGTGACGTTCTTATTTGTCAGCGTGCTGACCATCGTTCCGGCGATGTTGATACTGTCGTCGCTGGTGCTCGTGATCTGTCGATCACTTGGTTATAAGCCGATGCCTTTGCTCTTGTCGGTCGCCATTTGTGCCAACAGTGGGGCCATTGCGACGTTCGCATCGGGGTTGCCCAACATCATGATTGGTACCGCTGCTCAGATACCATACGTTGCTTTCCTGCAGGTGAGCCTTCCCTACGCCGCCGTGAGCCTCATCGTCGCGATCGCCGGTCTGCGATTCTTCTTCCGCAACGATCTCCCGTGGACCCAGTCCGCCGACGATCGTGCAACGTTGAAACAGCAGATCGACGGCTTTGATCCATGGGCAATGGTGGAGGATCGACGAGTGCTTTATCGCAGCGCCGCGATCCTGTTGTTGACGGTCGTGGGATTTGCCATGGCTCAACCGCTTGGTGTCGGCATGGATTTCATTGCGTTGGTAGGTGCGACCGCCGCCCTGTTTTTCGCCGGCAAGGGTGTTGAGGATGCGATTGGCAAGGTGAACTGGACGGTGATCCTGTTCTTCATGGGCTTGTTCGTCATCATTGGCTGCGTGAAACAAACCGGTGCGCTCAAGTGGGTCGCCGAACAAGTCGTAGCCCTGTCCGATAATCAGTTGAGCTTGTTGGTGCCTTTGATGGGGGCGTTCTCGGCGGTCGCCAGCAGCATCGTCGACAACATTCCCGTTGCTGCGACGCTGATCCCCATCGTTCAAGACATCTCCGGTGGCGACACCGGTGTTCCAGCCGAACCGCTTTGGTGGACGCTGGTGATCTGCTGCAATCTTGGCGGCAATGGTACCCCCATCGGTTCAATCTCGTGCGTCATTGCCATTTACGCGCTCAAACGCGAGGCCGGCGTGCACGTGAGCTGGGGGACATTCCTACAATTAGGCGGGTTGATCATGGTTTTTCAGGTCGCCGGGGCGATCGCGTTCATCCTGTGGATGCACTCTCAGGGTTGGATACCGGCGATCCCGACCGGCTGACTGACCGATGAAAGCAATCCCGTTTGCGTTCTTCTTTCCGGTTCCATTAAGGATCCACGACGATGGCGGACTCTCACGATTTTGACCGCGAAGTCGACGACTCGATGCGACTATTCGAGCGTTCTCATATTGGATCGGCGGTGCCGCTGACGCCCGTTCGCGCCTCGCGCATCCTCGTGGTTTTGGATGGGTCCGGCCAAGACGACGCGACGGTGGCGACGGCTCAAGCGTTTCGAGACGAATTCAACACGGAGTCGCTGTTTCTGGATGCGCGCGAGCAGTCATCGGAGCCCGACTACGCCAAGAAAGCCGCAGCCAAAGTCAGCGGAAGTCGTGGCATCGATCGGCCAGACGGTGAAGCGTTCGAGGCGATTCTGGCGGCGCTCGATTGCCATCGCATGGATCTTGTGATCGTTCCGTGTCCGTTCGGTCGTGCCTTTGAAACGGTGGGCGAGGACAGCGTCGGTACGGTGATGGACGTCCTGTTGGCACGTTGCCGCGTACCGATTTTGGTCACGCGCCGGGCGGATCAAGTGTTCTTGACGGCACGCCAGCGAGTCTCGGTGTTGATCGGTAGCGAGTGTGATGTTGAAAACCGTGCCGCCGCTTGGGCATTTGGTCTTGCCGGCCCGGGCGCCGAGGTGAGCCTGAACCTCGTCGTCGAGAATGAGCACTTTGAAAACATTCGAGCGATTTTGGATGCGATGCGACCTGATGAGCCCCTCAGTCAAGCGAAATTGACGGAGGTGCTGATCCAGACACACCAAACGCTGCATGGCGCGATGAGTAAGACCGCCGAATCGCTATCGATGCGTTATCACCTTCTACCGCAAGCCGGTGCGATTGCCCCGCCGAACCCGCTCAACGATCCAGAGATCCAACTTCTAGTGATGCCGATTGAGGTTGATGATCGTTTCACGCAAGGCTTCGTGCATGACCGTCTGCGTCGCAGCCCGCATCCGGTCCTCATCGTCCCAGGACACGTGCCCACCTCCTAAAACGAAACAAGACGCGATTTCGAGCTGGGCTTGTTGGATAATCCTGTCGAGGTCTCGACTGGTCACTCTTGGTTTCCGGGTCGGACCTGACAATCGTTCAATGTGTCATGCGACAGGCCCATCGGGATCCGCTCCCGACGTGCCGTCCTTTGCGCCGGTATCAGATGGCAGCGTGATGATTCGATCGGCCGGGGTGCAAGGAGGCTGTTCGTTGATTCGCGACACGGTGATGATGCCTAAACCTGGCAATCCGTCGGGGCCCTGATTGACAGCTGCTTCGCGCCGGAGTCGGTCAAGCATTCCAAACGTCTCCGCATCCGCCTGGCACGTGCGATCAAAGGCCAGAAAGACAGGACCAAATTGCCGTATCGCATTGAATAGCTGCACCAACGCGTGTTGGAAGCGATCGGGATCGCCGATCGAATCCACCGCGGGACTGGCGGACTTCGGTTTCTTGAGGATCAATCCGAGACTTGGTAGGTGGTGTAGCAATCGCGATCGAGTCTCTGGCGTCACTTCGACCGCTTCCCGATCTCGACGACCGTAGCGACCAATCACGTCATCGATGATCGATTGGAACGAACCAAATGGTTCGACCGGCGTCTTGCACGCTTCCTCATCAACAATGCACTTCGCGCTAAAACACTGCGACCAGGACATCACACGTAAGCGCTGCAGTGTCACGCCCAGTACCGCTGACTTGCCAGTCGATGCTTGCCCTTGCAAGTGCAATCGGCTGACGCCACCATCGAGTACCTCGGCGATCCACTTATCAATGGTTTCGAGCGGACCTTTGAACCTCGATGCGATGTGGGCGTCGAAACGGCGGGAGGCTGGTGGAGATACCGAGTCCGGCGGATGCATTGACAATGTGTTCGGCGTCTTGCCGAGCCGGGTCAGTGATACGGCCATCGGTCGATCCGCCGGCGTCGCCGCCAACATCTCGTTCAGAGTTTCGACGAGAAATCGAGGGACTCGAGGATGCAAACCCTTTAAGGCGCCTTCGATCAGGACACGATCGTGTTCTGCGCTGTCTTGATCACGGCGAATCGCGTCCGCGTCCGACCGGGGATGGACCGGCTCTTTGCGATCCGAATTGGAGGAAGCCCGCGAGATTAGCGAATCCTCTAAGCCGGATGAAATGATCCTCAGGCCCTGCAGCAATACCATGCCGAGACTAAAAATATCACTGGCTGGAACATACGTCTGTCGCGACAGAACCTCGGGAGCGACATAGCGTGGCGTCCAAACCAAATAGTCGCGAATTCCGTCGCAATCCAGCTCGGGATCAAACGAACTGACTAAATCGAAATCGACGAGCACGAAACGACAGCCGTCCTGCGTCATCATCAAGTTGCTAGGCTTCACATCGCGGTGAACCAATTGATGCGAGTGCATTTCCGCTATCCCAGCGGCGATTTGGCGAACCATTTCCGTTAAACGCTCACACCCTCGTTCGAATGGCAACGGACGCCACTTTCGAAAGACAGCATCTAAGTTGGATCCACCAATGTGCTCCATCTCGAACGCCAGATAACCTTGACGCAGATGCATCTGATAGAGACTCATCAGGCCGTGGTGCTCGACGTCCACCATTCGGCGAAATCCCGCCTTCGCCCTCACGCTCGCTTTACGACATGGGTTTGGCAGGATCTTGAGCGCCACAACTTCCTTGTCAGGGCGTTGCGCTTCGAAGACCCAACCGTGCGACCCAGCGCCAAGATTTCTCCCCAGCGTCAGTCCGCAGAACTGATTCTCAGGGAATTGGGGCGGTTCTTGCTTTCGGGGACGTTGACGCGGGACGCGCGTGTCGGTGTCGTTGAATCGACGCGTCTTTGTCTCCGAAGATGCCGGTGGCTGCATCCATTCATCGCCATCGTAATCATTCTTCATGCCATTCAATCAATCCCATCGCCGCACCACCGCGGATCGCCCATGCGGGTTGAAGTCCAAGATTCGTCAATGGGTGGATTCCATCAACCGGAGCCGTAGTTTAACTCGGTCGTGCCCGGACGAAATGGCTACCCCCAAAAATTACCCGTGTGCCGGCGCCAACCGGAGGACTGCTTACCGGGGAATCGGCGACCGGCTCCTGAGAGCCGCCCAAGAGACCGGCCCGCCATTGACCGTCCTCTTGTCGACCGATAACCTTTTCGACGATTCGCGGTGGTTGTAGCTCAGTTGGTTAGAGCGTCGGATTGTGGTTCCGAAAGTCGGGGGTTCGAGTCCCCTCAGCCACCCTTAGCGTCGACGGTCGATCTCATTGCGATCTGACTTCATCGGAATCATGGGTATGGCTTCGGTCCGTGCCCCAGATCCTCGTAGCTCACTGCTCCTATGAGGTCATGCGTGGGGCAGCGAATCGGGGAGGCACTCATAGGTTGTCTCTGATGCAACGTATTGCGACGCGTCTCGGCGCGTCATCCCCGTGAACGAAAGGCAGCGGAATGGTTCTCGTCCGCCATTTGGCGTTGATCGGCTGCCTCGCTTCTTCGTTCGCATGTGCAGGTCCACCCAACGTTGTCCTCATCGTGGCCGACGACCTGGGCTACGGCGATGTCGGTTTTAATGGCTGTCAAGACATCCCAACCCCGCACTTGGATCAGCTGGCCCAGAGAGGTGTGGTGTTTACAGCTGGTTACGCATCCCACCCGTACTGCAGCCCTAGCCGTGCGGGGCTGTTAACTGGGCGATACCAACAGCGATTCGGGCATGAGTGCAATCCGTCGCCGGATCTGCACACCTCAGATTCGGCCGTTAAGGGCTTGCCTCTCACGGAAGTGACTCTCGCGGATACGTTGCAGGTAGCTGGCTATGTGACAGGCGCCATCGGCAAGTGGCACTTGGGTGACCATCAGGTGTATTGGCCGACCCGCCGCGGTTTCAAGGATTGGTTCGGCTTCAGCGGTGGTGGACTTAGCTATTGGGGCGACTTGGGTCAGCGTGATCCGGCGCTCGGTCTGCACCGAGGCACCATACCCGTTGCAGGTGATTCGGTGCGCTACCTCACGGAGACCTTCTCCACAGAGGCGGTCAAGTTCATACAGCGATATGAGCATGAACAATTCTTTCTTTACCTGGCCTACAACGCACCTCACGCGCCCGACCAAGTCACTGATGACTACCTGCAGCAAGTCAATCATATTCAAGAGGGAGGACGGGCCGTCTACGGTGCGATGGTGGCCGCGATGGATCAGGGTATCGGCCGGGTCGTCGATCAGCTGCGTGAATCAGAGATTTTGGACAACACTCTCGTGATCTTCTTGAGCGACAATGGTGGCCGCCGTGAGCACGCATCGAACGTTCCCTTGCGCGGGCACAAAGGCATGCTGTTCGAAGGAGGCATTCGTGTGCCTTTCTTGATGACATGGCCAGATCAGATTGCGGCGGGACAGGATACGGATGCGCCAATTTCGGCTCTCGATATTTTTCCCACCGTCATGGCAGCTGTTGGGATGGATCCTGCGTCACGCGACGATCTCAATGGCATTAACTTGTTACCTGGACTGAACCGCGCCGAAGAGTTCGGTCAGGAGCGAACGCTTTTCTGGCGATACGCCGTCGGACAGAGCGATTTCGGCTATGCGGTTCGCAATGGGGACTGGAAGCTGATTGATAGCCAATACAAGAGCCGTCAACTATTGTTCAACCTCAAGACCGACCCAGGAGAGAAACGCGACTTGTCGATGGAAAGTCAAGATACAGTTCGGCGTCTGGCTGATCTGCTGGAGGAATGGAACGCGACGAATCTGGAGCCCCACTTTCGCGACAATCATGGCGAGAATGTTCGGAAGGAAGAGAAAACTCGCACGGAGGCGCTTGCCCGCGCCTCGCGGGGTGACCGATCGCGACCTAAGTTGGACCTCGAAGCGATGATCCAGCCAGTGCCTCGTCAAAGCCAACTGATCGATGACGAATGGTACATTTGGGGCGCGTCCATGGCACGTGACGCAGGGGGGCAGTGTCATCTCTTTTACAGCCGTTGGCCCCGCGAACTGGGACACATGGCTTGGGTGACCCATTCGGAAATCGCCCATGCCGTGTCGGACGATCCATTGGGCCCCTACGAATTCGTTGACGTCGTTTTACCGCCGCGCGGCGCGGCATATTGGGACGGGCTCTGCACGCATAATCCAACGGTTCACAAGTTTGAGGACAAGTACTATCTCTACTACATGGGTAATACCGGTAATGGTGAAGCCAACGTCAAGCTCAACTCGATCCACCGCAACAATCAACGCATCGGCGTTGCGGTCGCCGAACATCCTGACGGTCCATGGCAACGTCGTGACACGCCGTTGATCGACGTCAGTCCCGACGGAGATGCGCCTGATGCGCTCATGGTCAGCAACCCCTCCATTCTGCGACGGGACGATGGGCTGTATGTGCTGATCTACAAAGCCGTTGGTAAGAAAGGTCGACTACCATTTGGTGGCCCGGTGGTGCACCTTGCCGCGACGTCGGCATCTCCAACGGGACCATTCCGAAAGAAGCTTCAACCGCTATTTACGGCACCTGGGGTTCCATTCCCCGCGGAAGATCCTTTTATCTGGGCTCAGGGAAATCGGTGCTGGGCGATTGTGAACGACCACCGAGGTCATTTCAACAACACAGGCACGGATTCGCTTGCACTGTTCCATTCAATGGACGCGCTGCACTGGGAGCCGGCCGACTCACCTTTGGTGAGCCGGCGGCAGGTCCGATGGGATGACGGCAGCGTCGAATCATTCCATCGTTTCGAACGCCCCCAGCTATTTGTTGAAGATGGCGTGCCCAAGGTGTTGTTTTGCGCGGCCGAGCCGAGCGAACAGAAGTTGCACTCGTCCAACATTCATGTGCCGCTCGCGCCGATCCATTCGGATTAGGTTTCTCGGAATCCAGCCGATCCGCTGATTGCATTCGGATCGTTGTTGAACATGCCGACATCCGCACGCGGTCGGGCGAAGCGATCTCAATGTCCGAACTCATGGTCCATTGGTCCAACGGTCGACGACGTCACGTCGCGGGGGAACGAATAAAGGGGACAGGAGCGAGCGGATCGGCGGTGCGGTTTGGAAGCGTTTGAATGGAACCGAGCTGTCGGTGATTAGCGCTTTCGATTCCACGAAAGTGGTGCAACAGGATTCGCGTCGCGGGCATATTGATGATGTTTGCCCCCGACTCGATGGAGGCCACTCGATGAGCATTCAAGGGTCGCGCGAGCCCAGGTCGATAAAGGTATTTGTGTAAGCGAATGACGCGAGGGTGATACGCGCATGGAGACGACAAATCACGAGGCGCGAATTCATTCCAGATGTCCCAACGAGACTCGAAGACCAATTGGCGAAAGTGCGCAGCTGCGACGTTCGGACGTCGCTTGCCAAGATCCGTCACGAACTCAACGAGCGTTTCGCCTTGAGCCGGTATCGGGAACTCGTCCATGTCGCAAGACAACACCCAGTCCACGTCGGCATCGATCGCTCGCCGCCGTGCATAGCGAAACAGGCGACTTTGCATTGGTCCCATTTGGGTCCAATGGGACGGGATACGGTGGATGTCGACCTTGAGGTGCCGACGGCATTTGTCAATGGCGTCGCGCCATCGTTCCTTGATCTCGTGGTCCCGAAGGAGCGGATGGTAGTAGGCGGGATTGGGTCGCTTGTCCCAGACTTGTGCCGGACGGTCGTGTTGTCCCAATATGACGCGTTCGACTCCGTGGTTGGCCAGGTGGCGGCACCACTGGGAAACGAACGGCCACTCCATCCGAGGCCATGCGAGACTGACAGCGGAAACCTGCATCAATCGTTGGCAAGGAGCGCGAATGGAAACGGACGGTCACTCAGCCGGTATCCTAGTTTCGTCACTACATCGGAATCCAACCGTTCGTTGACTTCTCGAAGCAGATTGGCGTCAAAGAGACGGAGAAAATCCTGGCTTCGATAAGGTGAAGGGTCAAACGCTCGCCGTCGGATCTGTTCGTCGGGGCCGATGCGTCGTGTTTCGGCATGCAAGCTAGGGCGTGTCCGGCGAATTCGCAAACGGCTCTCCAGCAACGCGAGGGTTTCCACTTGGTTGGATTGCATCCGTTCGCTATGCACCGTTTGACCAAACTGCGCATCGGTGGTTGCCGCCAGCCACATTCGATTCAGGAAGTTGTATCGATCAATCGGGTTATGGCCGCCATAGGTTCGGCATTGACCCAAGACGAAGTCGCGAAACGATGTTTTGTACGAATGAGCACTTTGGTCAAACTTGAAGAACGAGACTAACCATGAATAGGGATGCTTGACGCATACAATGAACTGCATCGGTTCGCGGTGCAGTACATCACCCTGACGAAATAAATTGGGACCATGCTTCCACCCCAAGTCGTTGGCATAGACGGTGGCATCGAAGTGCCGCTCGAGCTGCACTGTCAGCAGGTTCGTGCAAGTTCGGGGAAGGCCATGGATCTTGATTCGAGCATGTCGATCGGGCGATAGCTGGATGGGTTCCGGTGCCGGTTCTCGATACGCGTACTGCCCTGGTCGGTCATTTGTGTGGTTGACCGTTTGGCGCTGATTGGCTTGGTACACGTTCGCGAGCGTTGCCCGTTGGTATGGACCGACAGGTTCAATGTGGGGCCTCCGTTGCGACAGCGAGGCGACATCACGCATCGGGATTTCAAACTCGTGGCCCAAACCCGTTCTCGGCCTGGACATTGGATAGGGGATTCCTTGGCGAAACTCGGATTCCGCCGAGTATGCCTGCGGAATGCTGGACGCGGATTCGAATAGTTCGTTCGACGTCTTGGTCAGGTAGGGTGCGCCAAACGCCATGATCGTGCCGGCGTCTGAGTCTGGGTGCGCTACTTCATATGATTCGGATCCTGCTACTTCCGTCGTGAATGCTTCAGGATCCTTTGGATACGCGTCGGCGACGCCGTCATTGCCCTCGGTGGTGTTCCTTGCCGACGACGCCATCTCGTCGGTTTCCGTTCGAACCTTGGTAATGGTGATGGCTGGCCGCGTCCCAGCAAGTCGTTGCCCCGTCCAGGAATCGCCGTCGCGATACAACGTGATCGGCGCCGCACGATCCCCGACCAGGTTGAGCGAAACATCACCGCTTGGTTGCTCCATCACATGCCAGTGCGTCGGAACCAAGTTTGAATGGATCTCCAACGATCCATCATCGTGGAAAAGTATGGGCTGCCACCTTCGGCCACCAATCCGACACCAGCGTCTTGGTTCCGCGAGAATTTGTTCATGGGCCGTTGTGATTGCTGGTGAAACGGACTCCACCAGTTCGCATCGAATCCGTTCCCAGTGCGCCTTTAGCTCGTTCAGAATGGCGATGCACTCGCTGTGATGGTGAAAGCCTGGTAATTCGGGGTTATCGCCATGCAGCGACCATTTGCTTCGAGCGCGATGTTGAAAGATCAACTGGCCCGATGGATCGAAGTGGTACAGGACGCGGTATCCCGCCGGGCTGCTCGGTCCAAAAGGGACTGTGTTGAATTGACGACCCAGTCGATGCCACGCAAGCCGGAAAGTGTCTTTGTCTCCATAGAGTGTTTGGTAGTAGAAATCTGACTGCTGGTTGAAATGGTAGGTCAGAAACAGTTCACGTTCGCAGCGACGGCGGTCACACAGAAACTGTCCTGACTCGCACTCGGGCTCATCCCGGTAAGGGACGTTAGTGAGCGCCCACGCGGCGGAGCGAACCGTGGGAAACGCGGAGCCCGTACCGCGGTATCGGTCCGTCCAGAACAAACACCCGTAGCGTTTGAAACTCTCATCGTCATACAAGTAAGTCGGATCACGTATGGGGACACAATCCGAGTCAAGAAAGAGTACTTGGTCAAACGCACTGTGTAAGACCGCCATGGGTTTGATCACCCAAGGAACGACATGGGAGATGTGTTCCCGTTTGGCTATCGTCATCGCGTCGCATGGAACGACATCCAAGTCCTTCAGCAACGCTCGCATCCGAGGCGTCATCTCCGCTTCGCCCCAGTGCCAGCACTCGATGGGCAGCGTACAGCCGAGTCGTCGCAGCAGCGTGGCCATGACGAATGCCTGAACGAAATAGACAGGACCGCCTCCGGACGTGACGATTCCGCGGCTCGGCGTGGAAGTCGCTTGGTCTTGATCGGATTTCGATGAGAGTCTTGGTCGATAACCGGCAACGGCGGACGCAGCGAGCTGACGACAAGCAAGCACATCGATCATTGCGAGGAGCCTCGTTCAGTGTGGAGAAAAAGGGGTGCCCATTCGTTGTTGGACGCTTGAGAATCTGCGATAATCGCTCTCCTCGGTTGTCGTTGGGTTGGCAAGCCTTCCAGAAACCCCCAGATGCGATGGAATCCAACACGGTCCGCAAAGCCCCCCCTTTTGTCAAGGAAAAACAACCGCTCGGGCTAGCGGTTTTCGACAAGTTGATGAAGTGCGGCATCCGATCTCCAGACGGCCCACTCTTGAGCATCGATCGGAGCCGAGGCGTGCCAGGAATCGCGTGGGCGTCGAGCTTGACGTATGCGTGGAGCCTCGCTTGAACCGTGTTCCTCGGTTGCCATTCGATTGAAGACTTGCTGTGCTCGCCTTGAAAATCTCCAGCGACAATCGCCTGAACGCCATGTGCCGCGTTCCCGACAGCTATCGGGACTCTGGGTGCGTCGTACTGCTCGATGGCAATCGCGTGGTTCAGATGGACCCAGAGCATCAACGCTCTTGCGGCATCTTTGAGCTACACCTAACCGAAACAGACGAGGAAGAGACCAGCCGGGATCTGTCGGTCGCGCATGTCGGTGGGTCAACGATTGATGTGACGGTACATGGGGTACCACCCGTTGAAGCTTCGGGTACGAACTTGGCTGCTTGCCAGTGGGACGACATGACCCGCCCAGCATATGCCTCCAACGACCCTGGCGCTGAGGGACCGATTTCTGATTTCCCACGTGTTGCGGTCGAGATTTATCCTCGCATCGAGGGATACGAGCTGAAGTCCGTTTTGGGCCGTGGCGGCATGGGAACGGTTTGGATGGCAAAACAACTCTCGACGAATCGAGAAGTCGCGCTCAAGACGATCCTGCCGTCCATCGTTGGATTGGCCAATACACGAGTGCGGTTTCAGAGAGAGATCGAATTGGCTGCCGGGTTGAATCATCCGGGGTTGGCCACCATCTACACGTCGGGCGAAGCATTCGGACACTACTACTACAGTATGGAACTCGTGCACGGAGTGTCGTGGGCCCACCACGTACGGCAGCACGATCCGTCTCACGATCAGGTCCTCGGCCAGCTTCAAGATGTCCTCGCCGCGATCGGCTACGCGCACGAAAATGATGTGATTCATCGGGATCTGAAGCCATCGAATATCTTGATCCATCAGGACGGCAGCGTCCGTGTTGTCGACTTCGGTTTGGCCAAGAACCGTGCTCAATCAACCGATCACCTTTCCAAACAGGGTGACATCATCGGCACGCTCGCCTTCATGGCCCCCGAACAAGCGTCCGGCAATGTCGACGTGATTGATTTCCGCGCCGATATTTATGCACTTGGCGTCGTTGCGTTGAGCTTCCTGACGCGCGACTTGTCCGATGACGCCACGATTCCGACTGGCTTCGGTCGCGCCGATACACAGTCGATCTGTCAGGAAGGGCGAACGGAGTCCGACGGCGATCTAGTCGCTGGATCTCCTGTTGCTCCGTATTGCGCGGAATTGCTGCGTCGCATGAAGCTGCTGCAAACCAATCATCCTCGTTTGGCCGATGTGATTGCTCCGGCGGTGGCATTGCAACCCAGCGACCGCTACGCCAGTTGCAACCAGTTTGCCAAGGCAATCGCCGCCTACAAACGCTCCGTCTCAAAACCGACGGGTTCGACCAAAGTTCTAGAATCTCGGCGAACTTGGCTGGTTTCTGCCGCCGCTCTAGGCGTTGCGACCACTGCGGTTTGGGCAATCCGACGCCGACAGTCTGCGACTCAACCGGGGCCGGTTGTCAACGGAATTGGCCGGTCAACTCCATTAACGGTTCTGCCTCAGGAGAGTGCGGCAATGATCGAGTTGGAATCGCTGTTTGAGTCCGACTTTAATGGTTTTGTGCCGCTTCCCAGCGATGCGCAGGTGACCCGAGCACTGGGTGGCAAAAAAACACCGACCGACTTTGTGTTGCATCCAGATGGATGGCCATTGGTTGGGTTTCGTTTTTGCACGTTCTCATATCGCGGAGACCCGATTATCAAATGCATCCAACCCGTCTTCCGCGGATCCGATCCAACCATCACTCATACGGGCCCGCTGATCGGAAACCTCGACGTATCCTGCGAAATGGAAACGGAGATCGCCAAGCCTGGATTTGTGGTGGGTGCGATGCGTATCCGGTGGGGCACGCGTGTTCATGGCATGCAGATTCGATTCGATCGCCTGGTGAATGGTAAAATCGAACAAAGCCAGTCTTATTATTCACCGTGGTATGGTGGTCGAGCCGACATGGCGGGACAGCTAATCGAAAGCGATGATGATCCGATTGTCGGTATCGGGGTCGCTCATAATGTCGATGTCAATTGCATTTCACTGGTGATGAAGAAGGTTGGGGAGGCTGATTAGGGTTGTGACGGTTCGGTCGAGCTCGCGTACGCCCGTTGAAGATTCTTGGATCGTGGACTGATTTCGATCCGTACCGCCGCAATCAACGCAAGTCACGGAAACGGACGTTGTTCAGCATTCCGGCCGATTTCGATGTTCCAAGCGTCGCCAAGCCCTAACGTAACCTACTCTTGGCGGGGGCATCCATTGACGGACGTCGATCCGATTTAACGCGAAGAGCGTCGGTAGCGATTCAGTTATGAACGGGTGCATTTTTCGGGGCACGAAATGCGCATTGGGCACGGGGGAAAGATGATGGATGCGCCAAGAGTTCTAGTGGTCGATGACTCTCGATTGTCACGTCGGCGGTTTCTGGCACAACCGCTTCGCACGGTCGGATATGACGTGTTGGAGGCTTGCGACGGAAAACAAGGTCTGGCAGTGTTCGACGAAGGCAAACCGGATCTGATCATTTCGGATCTACTGATGCCAGTGATGGACGGCTTCGAGTTCATTACAGCGTTGCGCCAACGCTCCATCACACAGCCGATCATCGTCGCCAGTGCGGACATCCAAGCAAGTACACGGCGGCGACTGGACGAACTCGAGATCGATGGGTTTCTCAATAAACCCTATACCGCCGATGAGTTGCTCCACTTGGTCGGTCAAGCGTTGTCATTCAGCCCGGTGGGAGGATAGTTCGATGGAACTTTCCGTGGATGACACCGATGCGCTGGGTGAGATCATCAACATCGGGGTGGGCCGCGCCGCGAGCTCTTTGAGTGATTTGCTGGGAACGGCGATTCAGTTGCAGATCCCTCGGATCCGAATCGCGGATGGATCCGATGAAGAGCTACAAAGCTCCGATGGGATTTCCGTGGTTCAGGGATTTGCTGGGCGTGTTGCGGGCAACGCCCTACTGGCATTCTCGAATGAATCAGGTCGAAAACTAGCTAATTTGGTTGGCGATTGCGAACCAGCGGAGATGCTCGATTCATTCGAGCTCGCCGGAATTCTTTCGGAACTCGGAAATATTGTTCTCAACGGTGTTCTCGGCTCGTTGGCCAATGCGATCGGAGCGGATCTGGTTTTTCAAGTTCCTGAATTCTTTTTGGACGAATCGATCACCTCGCTGATCGAACAACGCCGAGGAGCGTCCCCGGCCACCGGACCGATACTCATAGCCGACGCAAAATTTTCTGTGGACGATTTGGACATCGAAGGCTCTGTCGTCATCGCATTCAGCCTTGGTTCGCTGCAGAGCCTTTCTGAGGCATTGGAAGCGGTCTATCAATGATCGCAACGGCACTCGAAACGATTGCGCCGACGTCAATCAACGGCGTCTCGCAAGCGACGATGATGCTCGATCTGTTGCCAATCGGTGCCTTGATCGTGGACCGTCATCTCGTCGTGCAACGATGGAACGACAAGCTCGCCGAGTGGTCCGGATTGCCCGCCGATGAGATCGTCGGGATGTCGCTTGCGGATCTGATCCCCGATGCGAAGTACGAGTCGGATCGCAGTCGCATTCGACAGGTCATTGAAACGGGATTGCCCGCGACCTTCTCGCCTGTATTTCACAAACACCTCCTACCCTTTCCGGCGCGCCACGGACTGGACTGCGATGAAATGATTCAGCAGACCGAAGTCCGTCGAATTCCCGGAGACGAGGGCTGGGCAATCATTACGATTCAAGACGTTTCCTATCAGTATGTGCAGCTAGAACGTCTTCGCGAGAAGAGCGGCAAACTGATCGCCGCCAATGCGGAGATCGCCCGCCACGTTGAATTGTTGACAGCAAAAAATCAGGAACTGGATGACTTTGCCCACGTCGCCAGTCACGATCTGCAAGAACCCCTTCGCGCGATCTCGATCCTCGTCGATTTTCTTCAGGAAGACCTGGACACCGAGACGATTTCGGAAGACTGCGAGCGCTATTTGAAGCAATTGGCCGAAGCCTCCACCCGCATGAGATCATTGGTGCGGGATGTCTTGGCGTTGTCACGCCTCGGAGGTGTCGACCGCGACCACACGAGCGTGGATCTCAACGATGTCGTTCGGCAAGTCCAGACGGATTTGGATCTTCGAATCGCGGAGTCGCGTGCGATCTTTCAAGTCGATCCGTTACCGGTCATACAGGGTGATCGCCGGTTGTTATCGCAGCTGTTCTTCAACCTAATCAGCAACTCGTTGAAGTTCGTCGTCGACCGACCACCCAAAATTCGCATTACAGCCTTGGAAGATGATGCCGAATACACCATCGCTGTGGAAGACAACGGGATCGGAATCGACCCACGGTACATCAGCAAGATCTTCAAACCATTTCAGCGACTGCACCGGCGACAAGATTTCAGCGGCAACGGCATCGGTCTGGCGGTCTGCGAACAGGCCGTGACCCGACACGGCGGTCGAATCTGGGTCCATCCAGACGCCGCGCAAGGAGCGGAGATTCGATTCACCCTTCCGAAGAGTGCTGAAGCGGCGGCAGAACGAACACCAGCGGTCGCCGCCAGGGGACGCCGCGGCATGGCGTGTGCCTACTAGTTGCTCGCGGTCAACCTGGTCAGCTGGTGCCGAGTGCGTATCAGCAAGTCACCGCCAGGAAGCGGAACCGGACTGGCAACGGTAAATGGGTCTCGATCGGACATCTCCATGGTACGGATCACGGCCGGTGTTGCATCCAATGGGCCCACGAGGCTGATTCTGGCATCTTCGCCGATGACGACGGCCGTCGATCCCATCAAGAGCGGCGAAGAACTATAGCTGTTGCGTGTTCGTGGCAACTGCGTCTTCCATAACGTCTCTCCCGAATAGAGCGACAATCCATAGACGCTTCCCTTGTCTCGTTTTCCATCGGAGACGAGCACGACGACGTCGTCATGAATCGCCGGTGTTGGAACGTCACTGCCAAGATCGTCGCGTGACCATATGACGGCTGCGTCGGTCTTTCCGGCTGCCAACAACTCCAAGTTCACCGCCGTGAGTGTTGAACCTCGCGCGTATGGGCAAATGGCCATGGGTGGTCCATGGCTGGAATCGCTGGCGACCGGGGATGAAATGGATCGAAAATACTCCTCGCCATCGGGGTTGAATCCATCGACACGTCCAAGTTCTTGTCCGTCGACAGCGCGATGCAGTGTCAGGTGATCGGCGCCCATCACGGCGATCATCGATTCACCATTGACCGTGACGCCGATCGGCGTCGTGTAGCTCTGCGCCGCTTCTTCGGGTGCATCCAACATCCTGTCGACCTTCCACCGCAGCTGACCGGTGGCGAGGTCATAGGCAACCAGATAGCTCGGACCTGTTTGCATGACCGCTACCACGACCATGCCATCGATCAGGGCCGGCGACGAACCAAGATCCCACCACAACGTGTCTTCCCCAAACTCCTCCTGCAGATTGATGCGCCAGGCCAGCGAGCCGTCCACGGTCAGGCTGGCGAGATCGCCACTTCGGTAATATGCCGCCACGTACTCCCCGTCGGTGACGGCCGACGGGTTACTGCCGCTGCCCTTTCGATGCTTATTGCCACGATCGCCGCCGAGTTCCATCGTCCAAACCGTGGTGCCGGTATTCACGTCGAGTGCGCGCAGCGTATTGTTGCCATCGACACCACTGGTCAAAAAGGCTCGTCCAGAAGCGACGACAGGCGTGCTGCCACCGAGCCCCGGAATGTCGACCGCCCAGACCGGATCATCCACGTTCCAAGATTTCGCGGATGCAATGTCGCTTGACCCGGCAACGCCGTTTTGATGCGCGCCGCGCCATTGCGGCCAGACATAACCCACCTCGGATGCGTCATCGGCAAACAGCGGCGACGCCGACAGCCCAGCGATGAGGACGCTAGCACAACAAAAGCAAAAAGTAGATTTCATTTCATGAGTCATCAACGAGAACCAACCGATCAACACAAGAGGTTTAGAATTTAGCCTTATCGACCTCGCTCGTCCCAGTCATCCGTTCGGAACGGCGAAGCTGGGATTCCATCACCATTGACGAGGCTGAATTTGGGATTGGACGCCCAAGCATACCGAACTGAGACGGGGTTGGTGATACTTGGATGACTCACAATGACTCGTTGGCCCTCCACGCGAGCATCGGCCCAAACAAACTGTCGATCCGGGCCGGCTATTGCGAATCCTTCGATCCGATCGTGGATCGAGTGAAGACCGTCGGCGTAGTCGAACTCAATCGAGATCTTGCCATCATTTGTGGACGACGACCGATAGGTGGGCCCCATCGGCATTCCGGACTGACCATACACATCGACCAGCGCCCACTGAGCAAGTCGAGATCCGACTGTTTGTTTATCTTTGGGATGGATGTCGCCGGCGTCGCCCGCACCGAGCGTGACGGCCATACCGCTGTTGCTCAAGGACAATGCGTGTCGCATCCCATCTCGAACGAGCACCCATCCGGTCGTTTCGTTTGGATCGGTTTGAGGTTGTCGATAATCCGGTAGCTGTACCCAGGCAAATGGAAAGTCACCCTGTTGCCATCGTCGTCGCCAGTCGGTCACGAGCGTTTTCAATTGGACTCCGTATAGATGCGAAAAGCCTCGAGAGCTGCTGTTTTCACCCTGATACCAGATGGCACCTCGGATCGTGTAACCGACCAATGGATGAACCTTGCCGTTGTAAAGGTTCGCCGGATAGTTCCGTGAGGCCGACGGCTGTTCCGCCATTTTCGGTCGTCGCGGCGGAGACTGTTCGGCCTCTCTCGCCGCCTTCACCCTTGCCGTCCACTTTTCCAAAGCCCGCTCGTACTTGGCCGCCTCGGCTACCTCATCGAATTGATCATCTTCATCGGCCCACGCCTCCAATCGAGGTTTGATCGCCTTGATCGACCGCTGCGCGGGCAAACTGGTCCACGATTCGATGGACGTGCCACCGACGGACGAGTGAAGCAACGCGATGGGCACCTGTAGCTCGCGATGCAGCCGTCGACCAAAGTAGTACGCAGTCGCCGAGAACGCGCCCACGCTATCGGGCGAACAGATTGACCATTCGCCTTGGCAGTGTTGTTGCGGCGATGTGGCGTGCGGCGAAGTCACCTTGAACATCCTGATCATCGGCAAATCCGCTGCCGCTGATTCTTGAACCGAATTGTCAGCTCATGCAACCGTCATGGCCATGTTGGACTGTCCAGAACAGAGCCAAACATCGCCGAAGTAGACGTCCTCGATGGTGATGTCGGTACCGTCGCTTGAAATCGTGACGGCATGGGGTCCACCTGCTGGCATTGACGGCAGCGATGACTCCCATCGACCGTTTGATTCAACAACGGTAGTCGCGGAGGGTCCATCGTCGACTGCAACATCGACGCGCGAACCGGGACTGGACCAACCCCAAAACCGAACGGGCTGATCTCGTTGCAAAATCATGTGGTCGTCAAACATCGGCGGCAACACTAGGTCGGCGCGACAGGGCAGCGCTCCCCAAAACAACAGAAACAACGCGGGGAAGATGGTTCTTTGGGTCATGCTGAATGGATTCAAGGGGTTCAAACGGCTCGAGATATCCATGATAGCACGATCCAATTACCCATCGGCGCGCCTCGCCTCGGATCGATCCCTGTCATGCCTCTTTACCCATCCGGCTTCTGACGCGAGCGGCTCGACCTGAATCGAATTCAGGTGCCACGGCGCGATTGATTCATCGGATCCGCCTGTTTCAAAGGACGAATGCCATGCCAACGAAGTCTTCGACGCAACGCGACCAGAGATACGCACGCAAGATGGCCGCGGGAGTGATCACCATGTGCGTCTTGAGCGGCGGATTCGTGGGCATCGCACTTCGAGGTCCGACCTATGACGCTGAACAGATTGCCGCGGGCCGTGTTCTGTTCACCCATGAATTCACGGTCGATGATCCGTTGTGTGGCGATGGTGACGGGCTGGGTCCAGTGTTCAATGCGACGTCTTGTGTGGCCTGTCATTTCCAAGGAGGCGTTGGTGGAGCCGGCGACAACAGTGGTAACGTCACGACGTTTGAGGTCGATCCGGATCGTGAACGTCGCGAGGTCGCCACGCACGTGGTCCACCAATCCGCGACGCGAAAGGAATTCAAGGAATCAACGCGGACGGTTCGCCGTCTATTCCGTCCCATTCCGGGCGGCGTCCGGGTGATTGGCGGTTGTTCGATTCGTCTTCAAGACCACAACCCGGTGCACTTCGATGTCGTGCATTCACCGGCTCTTTTTGGCGTCGGCCTGATCGATGAGATTCGCGACTCGGCGATCTCGCTGCACAGTGTCAAGCGATTGGGCCGGAGAACGGCGGACAATTTCAGGGGCAAGTTTGACCACAATTCGACGGGCTTCGCGCGATCGCCCCAAGGTCAGCGTCTGGGGCGGTTTGGTTGGAAAGGTCAGTTTGCCAGTTTGAGCGATTTCGTCGCGGCGGCGTGTGCGATGGAGTTGGGGCTAAGCAATCGTCAACATCGCCAACCGATCCCGCGCGAGCACAACCCAGACCCGCTCGCCCGACCCGACATGACGGACCGACAGCTGGATGACTTGATTGCGTTTGTCGCGACGTTGCCTCGGCCCCGCCAGGTCGTACCCGATGATCACGCTATGGCCAAACGGGTCGAGGTGGGCCAGCGACTGTTCGACCAAGCCAAATGCAATGACTGTCACGTTGAGCAGCTGGGTGACATCGATGGGCTCTATAGCGACTTCATGTTGTATTCGCTCGAGGATCGTCGCATGTCCGGGGGCGGTTATGGTGGCACCGTTGAAGTCGAATTGGAATTTGAGCGGCCGGGAACGGTGCCATTGCCCGAACACTGGCAGACTCCGCCGCTTTGGGGTGTTGCTGATTCGGCGCCATATTTTCACGATGGAGCCTCGCCGACTCTATCAGCTGCCATTGACCGTCATCATGGCGCCGCTGGACATTCGCGAAAACTCTATCGGTCAATGCAGGCGTTCGAGAAAGAAATGCTGATCGATTTCCTCCGATCGTTGCGGGCACCCCGATTGCCGTCGTCTTGAACGCCGAAATCTCTCGTCGTTTGCGGTTGACTTCGTGTTGTTGTCTTGGTGTGATTGTCGGCACAGGGCAGTCTTCGCGTCACGCTCGCGGATGAAACTGTTGGTGGACTTTTTGAAGGCGTGAATGTTCGACGTGCGTGTAGATCTGCGTCGTTTGAATACTTGCGTGACCCAGCATTTCTTGCACGAGTCGAAGGTCCGCTCCGCCGGCCAATAGGTGCGTTGCGAAGCTGTGCCGCAGACTGTGAGGGCTGATATCCGCGCGAATGCCGGCGATGGTGGCATAGCGTTTCACGAGCCGCCAAAGCTGGATGCGATCGAGCGGTTTTCCACTGCGCGACAAAAACAGGCGATCGGTCGGTGTCGGCAACTTGGCGGCCAACCGGGCGCGTTGGTGATCGATGTAGAGTTCAATCGCCGAAATGGCGCGTCCACCGATCGGAACCATTCGCTGTTTATCACCCTTGCCGTGACAACGAATGTGTCGTTCGCCCAGCGTCAAATCCTGAAGCCGCAAGCCGCAAACCTCCGACGCCCGGCAACCGGTCGCGTACAGAACCTCCAGCAGAGCACGATCACGCTGCCAAAACGTCTCGGATTTGCGAACGGAGTTGAGAAATGTGTCGACTTCAATTGGGCTGAGCACGCCCGGCATCCGCTGCCATTGTTTTTGGGTCGCCAGCAGCTCGGCGGGATTCTCCGTCGCGAGACCTTCGAGCTGCAGATACTTGTAGAACGTTCGAACGGCCACGATGATGCGGGAGATCGACGCTGGTGCGAGCGACTGCTCGGTCAGGTAGGCCACGAAGCCAGACAGCTGCGTGATATTGATCTCTCCGGGACGACGGCCATTGAGCCAGCCGACGAACCGTCTTAAGTCGCGGCCGTACGCCGCAATTGTATTGTCGGCCAGGTGGCATTCACGCCGCAAATAGGTCAAATATTCGGTACAGACCGATTGTTCGGTGCCGGTCATGACATTTGAGGCGGTCTGTTGCCGCAGCATCTGCAACTTAGTCGCTCGTTTAGCCACAGTATTCCCCGTCCTGACATGGACTGATCGAATGGCCCGCCCTTGGTCCGCCGGGGACTCGGGCGTGTTGACTGTCTTCCGACCAATCGACCAACACTGATTCCATATCGACTTTCTTCTTCACTGGGTTCAAGTTCATGAACGTTTTTGTCGTCGGTGGTGCCGGCTACATTGGCTCTCACGCTGTCGCGGCTCTGCAAAAACAGGGGCATACCGTTCGGGTGTACGACAATCTATCGCGTGGTCATGCGGATGCTGTCCCGGCGGGTTGCTTCATCGAAGGCGACCTGCACGATCGCGTGAAACTCGAGCAGGCGTTGCGTGAAGAAGACATTGACGCGGTCATGCATTTTGCCGCGTTTGCTGAAGTGGGTGAGTCGGTCAAGGATCCTGCGATCTACTACCAGAACAACGTCGTCGCCACGCTCAGTTTGCTCGAAGCGATGCGCGCGGCGGAGGTTAATCGACTGGTTTTCAGCAGTACCACTGCAACGTATGGGCAGCCTGAGATCATTCCGATTCCAGAAACGACGCCGCAGAACCCAATCAATCCGTATGGGTTCTCCAAGTTGGTCATTGAGAAGGCCCTGGCCGACTATGCCCAAGCCTATGGATTGAGTTATGCGGCTTTGCGGTACTTCAATGCCGCAGGCGCGAGTCCTGACGGCGGCATCGGAGAACACCATGATCCGGAATCACACTTGATCCCGATTGTGCTGCAGGTGGCGCTCGGTCAGCGGGATCACATCACGATCTTTGGTGATGACTACAACACGCCCGATGGAACGTGCATCCGAGACTACATCCATGTTGACGACCTGGCCGACGCGCACCTGCGGGCTCTCGATCGATTGCGGCCCGGCGAAGGCATTCGCGTCAATCTCGGTACCGGACGCGGAACCAGTGTGCGCGAGATCGTCAACGCATGTCGCGAGGTCACGGGACATCCGATTCCGGAAGTGATGGGCCAGCGTCGTCCCGGCGATCCCGATCAGCTGATCGCTGACGCCTCGTTAGCAAACCAGGTTCTTGGTTGGAAAGCCAAGTACAACGACATTACCGAGATCGTTCAAACGGCGTGGGATTGGCACCGGACGCATCCCCACGGGTATGCGTCTGTTTCGGCGACATCATGATTTGCCACCCTGGGCGGGGGTGATGCGTCGCCCCAACCCGTCGATTATCCTAATTTTTGGGCTGAGCGATTCGCTAGGGCCTTCCTTTTGCCTTCTCTTTCCTGCCGGAGTTCACCGTCGATGATCGACACGCGTACGTTTCGATTTGTGAATGGGCGTTTCCTTTTCCTGCTGGTGGCGCTCGCCGGTGTCTCATTGCCTGGAATGGCGATCGCTCAGGATGCGGCACTGGATGAGTTCGGTGATCCTGAGGCTCCCGCCGCGGCTCCTGTCGAAGCACCGGCGGTTGATGCCGGTGAAGCTGCGGGTGGCACGGGCGGTGGCGGCGGCGGTGGTGGCGACCAGTCGCTGTTGGGTTGGGTCATTGAGTCACTTGGCTGGACGTACATGATCGTCTTCCTGTTGTTATCGGTCACACTTGTGTCTTTGTTTGTCATGAACATGCTTGCGGCTCGCCGTGACACTCTCTGTCCAACCGAGTTGATCGAGGAGTTTGGCTCGCGATTGGATGCCAACGACAACCAGGGTGCCTATGACTTGGCCAAGAGCGATGAGTCGGTTTTGGGCCAGGTATTGGCCGCTGGGCTAGCGAAGGTTTCCAAGGGATACAGCAAGGCCATCGAGGGCATGCAAGAGGTCGGTGAGGAGGAGAGCATGAAGCTGGAACATCGGCTTTCGTACATGGCATTGATTGGCAATCTGGCGCCCATGATCGGCTTGTTTGGAACGGTTCAGGGAATGATTGCTTCGTTCCAGGTGATTGCCAAAGGCGGTGCGACGCCAAAACCGTCGGACCTGGCCGCGGGGATTTCCACGGCACTGTTCACCACGCTGGTTGGCCTCGCTGTCGCGATCCCTGCCATCGCCGCCTACAACATTCTTCGTAACCGTGTCGCTCGATTGCTGCTCGAGGTGGGTGTCGAAAGCGAAAACTTGATGAGCAAATTTGAGGATGTCGCTCCGAAGGCAGGGAGTCGATAACCATGAGGGTCAAACGCGAAGAGGTCGACATGGCCGAGGCGGACATGACGCCCATGATCGATATGACATTTCAGCTAATCGCATTCTTTATGGTGCTGATTAATTTCGCCCAGACGGAAGCCAATGACAATGTCGTGCTGCCCAAGAGCCGTTTGGTGAAACCGCCCGAGGCGCCCCTGGAGTTCCCAATCATTCTTCATGTTGGCGCTGATGGACGGGTGTTCCTCGGTGGCGATGACTACACGCCCGAGACGTTGAAGATTGGACTCGACCGAGAACTGGCAGTCATCCGCGCCGAAGGGAAGAAACCCGAAGACGCCAACGTCGTTATCCGAGGTCACGAGTTCGTTGCCGCCGGAAACGTCCAAGAGGTGATTCGTGTCGCTCAGGACGCTCAGCTGACCAACTTTGCACTGCGGGTCAAAGAAAACCTTCAGGATGAGTGATTCATGAAGATTCGAAATCGGCGAAACGCCGAGAAGAACGAATTGAACATGACCAGCATGATTGACATTGTCTTTCTGTTGCTGATTTTCTTCGTCATGACATTCAAGATCGTGGAACTTGAGGGCGATTTCAGCATCAAGATGCCGCTGGCGGGACAATCCAGTGGTGTGGTGGATCCCACGGATCTGCCGCTGAAACTTCGATTGCGATCGACTTCCGATGGACGCCTTGCCGGCATGGAGCTCAACGATCGAGCTCTCGGGAGCGATGATGTCGCATTCCAGAAACTTCGCAACGAAATCAAGGGAATGCTGTCGTCCTCGACGCCTGTCGCGGTCGAAGCCGGATCGGGGCCCGAGATCGAAATCGATACCGACTTCAATCTGCAATATCGATATGTGATCGACTCCATCAGCGCGGTCAGCGGCTATAAGGAAGCAGGCCAAGTCGTCAAGTTGATCGAGAAGATCAAGTTCGCGAAACCTCGGCGTTAGCAGATGATTCTGCTGCTAGACAATTACGATTCGTTCGTTCACAACGTCGCTCGCTACGTTCGCTGCGCCGGCAAATCAACGCGAGTCATTCGCAGCGATCAGATCACAGCGGATGCATGCCGGCACCTCGCTCCGGAAGCCATCATCTTGTCGCCGGGGCCGCATGGCCCCGAGCAGGCGGGCTGTTGCCTCGACGTCGTCCGCCAACTCGCCGGTGTCATTCCGATTCTGGGAGTCTGCCTGGGCCACCAGACGATCGGCGCCGCTTATGGAGCACGCGTCATTGTTGGACCGCCGATGCACGGCATGGCAAGTGAAATCCGGCACGACGGAACCGGGGTGTTTACCGATCTACCTTCACCCATGAGCGTTGGGCGATATCACTCCCTGCATGTGGAGGCCGCAACGCTGCCACCGGCGCTCCAGATCACGGCCTGGGCTGACGACGATTCCACGGACGCGCGGAATCCGTTGGTGATGGGCGTGGCCGACCACGCTCGTTGCGTGCACGGCGTTCAGTTCCATCCCGAGTCAATGCTGACCGAGCATGGACAGACGATCATTCACCGTTTCTTTGATCTGGTGGATCGACACCATCGGCGTCAACAACAGCTTCAAGGGGGGCGATTCAGCGACCGCTGTCCGGTCGTGTGGTCGCCGCCGATGGATGCTTGTGGCGTTGACTCGCTGACGACACCACCAAACATTCCGACGGTTTCGATCGCAACGTCACATCACCGTTGACGTTCACGACGTCGTGCTAATCGGATCGCGTGACGTCCGCGTAGACGATGCAGACCAGCCAGATCAGGCAGACCACTTGGCCCGCCAGCGATGCGATGGCGATCGCTAAAGCACCCATGGAGGCGAACAGGCTAAACGTGACCACAAACATGACGATGGTCGCGGCCAGCCGCGCCCGGACTGGTGCCAGCGGTCGACCGCGACCTTTGACGTAGCTATCGAGCCCTTGAAGGATTCCCTTGATGGCCGACGCGGGGGCGAGCCACAGGGCAAAGGGGATTGCTGGGGCGAAGGCCTCACCGTAAACGAGCCTTACCAGTGGGCCGACCAAGATCATGAAGAGCATCGTCGAGGCCACCTGCGTCGCCAGGGACCCGCCCAAAATGCGATGGATATCGCGCCGCGTTAGACGCTTTCCCGAATCCGCGCCGGCATTGAAAAGAAAAATTCCTAACGTGTTAGGGATCACGGTCAGCGGGTAGACCACCGGAACCATTGCCGCATACCATCCCTGTGTCACCAACGGTGCCAGCCATAACACCAGCAAGAGGTCGAGTCGTTCGAACAGATCCGTCGCCAGCATCGATACTCCATATGGGCGGCTCTCTCGTAATAGCTTCGGTACCGGCGGCGCTGAAGATCCCGAGAATGGTCGATCGACACCGGCGAAGCAAACAGCCATCGAGATGACCGATGCAACGACGAACAACATGCAGGCGAGCTGCAACGTGACCGTCGTCAAGACTGCCGCCGACAACAACAGAGCTGGGAACGCCGCCGCTGCAATGAACCGTCGCCAATTGTAAGCATTGAAACGTCCCGCACCTCGATCAACCGCCGTCATGATCAACATCACATGCTGACCAATCATGCTGGTCGCACAGAGGCAGCCCAGGGGCATTAAGAACCGTTTGTTTTCAGGCAATGCCAACAGATTGCACAACACGGCGATGACCATGGTGATCACGCCAGTCGTGACGCCCAGCCACATTGCGGCACGTCGAAGCAATAATCCGTCCGACCCGTCGGCGGCGTACCGACAGACGACTTCCAGCCCGCCGAAGAGACCGACATAGAGCAACATCTGCACGTACAGCACCGTCGTCGCGTATTGTCCGCGACCCTCTGGTCCCAGCAGACGCGCCAATAAGATGCCTTGAGCCATCTGCAACGCGACGATTCCAAATGCGAAACCGACCGTCTGTGCAAACGCCCTGAAGCGCTCGAACTGGACCCACCGCGTTGACGCTTCCAGCTCCACACTGGGACGTGCGTCGACGTCCGCGGAGTTCAGGGCGGTGCCGTCAGACGGCGGAAATGAGTCAGTTCGCATCGTGAAAGAATTATAGTTCGGATTTCCGGACTTCCAGGACCCGATCAATCAATCCCTGTCACTATCGGCGTCGGCTTGGCCGTGCTGAACGAATAGACCTGAAACGACACGAAACCGACCGCTAACAGAGCGACCAAACCGGTGATCAGGAGCCCCAGTCGCGACCAATCGATTGCTACCGCGTTCGCGACGCCCACGCGCATCGACGACTTCTTTTTAGGTTTCTTCAGATGAGCAGTTTTCGATGGAGGCGCAGATCCCTCCTGAGCATTGGAGACAAATGGCGTTTTGTCGGAGGTATCCGCCGCATCCGGTGATGGAGCCACCGGTTTTTCCTCGTCAGTGCGTGGTGCATTGCGAATCGGCTGTCCGTTCACCCTGGATTCGGAAACGGAACGACGAGTCTCCTTTGTACGAATCGAGTCGTATCGCACTTCGCGATCGTAGGCGTCGTGGGCGGCCAAAAAGTCGGCAACATCCGCCTCCTGCCAAGCCGCTCCGGTCAACATGGATCCTGTCGTGGGAGGAGTCGGCGCGTTCGAATCCGGCGAAGCCGAGCCGAAGGCGTCCGAAATCGAATCACCCGTATCATCGTCGAGATGATCCACGGATGTTGAAGCCATCCAATCGGCATCCACCTCCTCGGTCGCGACGGACGCCATATGTTCGAGATCGGGCAAATTGGATCGGTCGGCGGTCAAACCTAGATCGCTCTCATCGCTCGGCGGGAAACGGTCGTTCCCACCGCTCGAATCGACTCGAAATGCAATTTTGCCGCATCGCAACTCACTTCCAATTGGAATCGCCACCCAATTCCGAGGCGTAATCTTCTCGCCACCGACTCGGGTTCCTGACGTGCTCCCTAGATCGAGAACCAAGAACGAACGTCCGTCCCAGTGCAGCAAACAGTGGCGCCGACTGACTGATCGGCTCTTTGGGCGAATCTGACACTCCTTGCATCGTCCAATCAGGTAATAGCCCGGATGAATCGCGGCGACCATGCCGGCGCGACTACCCGAGGCGAGCACCAACTGGGCTGTCAACGCGGTCATCGCTGTGACTGCATGATGACAATCTGCTCGCCCTGGTCGCCTTCGGTTGCCTTGAAAGTCGGTGACGATTCTTTCATCGGGCGTGTCAATGTGTAGGCGGCCATCGCGAGGACGGTCATGAGCGCCATGACGGCAACCGTCAGTCCAATTCCCAACAGCACCATCTGAGAAGCCCCATTGGTTGGTGATGGAGTCGTCTTAGCAATCGGCGGGGGAACGCGTGTCTTCACCTCGGGGAACTTGCCGGCGCTGGCACCGGATGGCTGCCCCGAAACACCTGCCACCGTCGGAATCGAATCAAAATCAAACTCATCGATCGCGACCGATGCCTGGATGGGTTCATTGCTGTCACTAAAGGACGTGTCCTCGATCGAGGCGCGATAAAACCCCTCCTCGACGGTTGTGTCGGTCACGGAAGCGATCGCGGCCAGTTGGGTTTGATGACCGGCGATGCTGCCCGAGCCTCCGCGGAGTCGCTCCAGTTGGGAGATCAATTCCAACACCGATGCCGGACGGTCCGCCGGTTGTTTGGCCATCATCTTGGTGATCAAGGTGGCAACGTTCGATGGGCACTCCGGCCGCAGCACGCGGACATCCGGGATGGGCGCGGTTTGGTGTCTCGCGACACGTTGGCTCAGCGTCTGGCCTTCGAACGGCGGCCGGCCCGCCAACAGAAAATAGAGCGTGCAGCCGAGCGAGTAGATGTCCGCGCGAGCATCGACTGTCCGGCTGTCGATGGCCTGCTCGGGTGCGATAAAATCCGCTGTCCCCGTTAAACGCGAATCATCACCCGATGAAACCACCTCTCCGAATCCGACCCTCGCTAGTCCCATGTCGCTGACCTTGACGATTCCGTCATTTCGCAGCATCAAATTGGACGGCTTGATATCACGATGGATGATACCTCGGTCGTGAGCGTGGGCGATTCCTCGAGCCGCCTGGTAAACAGCATCAACCGCCGCGTCAACGGCCATCACGCCATCGTTGACCACCGCGTGATGAAGATCCACACCGTCGACGTACTCCATGACGATGTAGAACTTGCCTCCAGACGAATTGAAATCAATCGCTTGGACGACGTTGGGGTGATCGATTTGGGCCGACGCTCGAGCCTCTTCCTTGAAACGGGCGACACGACGTTCATCGTCGACCGATTTGGTCGACATGATTTTCAACGCGACCTGGCGCTTCATCACGTGATGCTCACCCAGGTAAACCATCCCCATGCCTCCCCGACCCAGAGGGCGCAGAAGCTTGTACGGTCCCAAAAAGAAACCTTTTCGCTTTCCAGCCAATAGCTTGCTGGATTGCCATGGTGTCAACATGCCCGCCCCAACGAGTCCGTCGGCCATGACCTTGGGCGTGAAGACCACGTCATCGGTCATCAACGAAGCGACCACTTTTTTGATTTCGTCGACCGTCACCACACCGGCGGCGAGGGCTCGTTTGACAAAATCACGGGCGTCCCGATCCAGAATCGGCGCGGCGGCAGACGAATGTTCGCCTGGCATGACGTCACCACCTTGAAATGAATGAAATGGACCGGACGCATTCTAACAATCGGATCCTGATTTGGCGAAGCGGCCGGTAGCCGTATTCGACGTGTATTACGATGTGAATGAAATCACGATGATGAAGATTTGATGAACATCGCCCGGGTACAGTTCGACGGACGTCCGATCGGTCTGGGCCTTGACGGGTTGAGCGACCGCAGAGCGTAATACAACCATGCACCGTCATCTTGACCGCCAACGCTTGCACGACGATTTGCGCGGTCTCGTCGCCGGTGACGTTTTGTGCGATGTCCTCTCCACCCAGCTCTATTCAACCGACGCGAGTCTTTATCAGGTTCGACCGCTCGCCGTCGTTCGCCCCCGAACTGCCAACGATATCGTCGCAACCGTCCAGTACGCTGCTCAACAAGAATTGCCCATCCATCCACGCGGCAGCGGAAGTGGAGTCGCCGGGGAATCCATCGGGCATGGAATCGTTTTGGATTGTTCGACACACCTGCGTCGAATCAAGCCCAGCGACGACGGAAGCCGCGTGCACGTTCAGAGCGGTGCGCCACTTTGGAGCGTCAATCGGACGTTGCGCCCCCATGGGCGTTGGTACGGTCCGGATCCGGCGACGCGATCGGTGACCACGATGGGTGGCGTGATTGGCACCAATGCTTCGGGGAGCCACTATTTGCGGAGCGGCTCGGCGAGGGACACCATGATTCGCGCGCGAATCGTGACCGCCAGCGGCGAGCTGGTCGAGCTATCGCAGCACGACCTAGGCGAGGCACGCCGCCAGCTGCAGTTCGAAGCGTCCTCGGAGGACTCCACCACGGGAACGACCGACCGCCTTCAACCGCGGGGTGACCCTCATCAGATCGCTTCGAGCCATTTCGCCGCCCGGGTGGCCGTCGGCCTAACGGAAATTCAACAGCAATTCGTTCCCCAACCGTCTGCGTCGACGCTCGCCGACGGTGGTCCGCAAGCCAAGTTTCCGCGCTCGCCGGCTTCGGGAGGCTACCGAATTGACGACTTGCGAGATGATTCCGGGCGGGTCGATCTGGCAAAGTTTTTTGCCGGCACGCAGGGTACGTTGGGTGTGTTGGTCGACGCGACCCTGAGGACGGAGCTTATCCCAGCCCATCGTGGCGTCGTACTCTTGTTCTTTCATCGGCTTGATTCCGCCGCTCGAGCCGCCGTTCGATCATTGCAGTACGGACCCATTGCCGCCGATGTCATGGACCGACGTTTGCTCGAAATTGCTCGGGAGAGTGACCGTCGCTTTGCCGAGACGCTTCCGCGCGAGGCGGAGGCGGGCATGCTGGTGGAAATCCAAGGGGAGTCTCTGGGTGACCTCTATGATCGACTCGCGGTGATGCGTCAAACACTCTCCAGTGGTCCCGACGCCGCGTTTGATTCGTTGGATACGGTTCGCGATGAAGAACGCGATCTCTATTGGGCTCTATTCCGTCGAGTCATCCCACGACAGTATCAGGTTCGAGGCAATCAGCTGCCGCTGCCATTTGTTGAGGACATCTATTCGCCCCCGGATCAATTACCTGGAATGTTGACCGCCGTTCAAAACGTGCTTAAAGAACATCAGGCGACGGCAACGATTTTTGCTCACGTGGGACACGGTCAACTGCATGTTCGCCCGATGCTGGATATGGCGCGCGCCGAGGACCGCTCGCGGCTTCAACCATTGTCTCAGGCGATCGCGGAGGTGGTCTGGAGGCGGGGCGGCCAAATCGGAGTGGAGCATGCCGCCGGCTTGAGCCGGTCGTATCTGATGCCCGCACAATTTGGTGAGCTCTGGCAAGCGATGGGACAGGTCAAACGACTCTTTGACCCTGCTCATCGCTTTAACCCCGGAAAACTATTTGGAGCCGTCCTACAAAAGCCCGGGGAGAACCTTCGGCCGACCAACCAAACCATCGAGATCGTTGCTTCGGGGCGCAGCGTCTTGCCTATGTCGCGCGCTGCCGCGCAGTCGGTCGCCCTCGGCATCGCCAAGCAATCCGAGTCTGCCGAAAAACACCGTGATGATGGTGGCGATGAGGCCGAGAATCAACGTGAGCCGGGGGAGCATGATGATGCAACGCGCAACGGTCACGCCATCGCGTCGCCGGACCCCAGCGACGCTACGCCGACCAGTTCCAAGACGGCGCGTTTGGTCGAATCCTTGTTACCCCACAGTCCTCCACCACAACTGGAAGTCCTCCAGCAGTGGTCCGGCGGTAATCCGGTAGCGCGAGCGACTCGTGATTGCAACGGTTGTGCTCGCTGTCGCGCTCATGCCAGCGATGAGCGGCAGTGTCCGATGTTTCGCATCACGGCTGCCGAGGAAGCATCGCCAAGGGCAAAGGCCAACCTGTTGCGTGGTGTGATTAGCGGCCAGCTACCGGTCGATTCGTTGACGGGAGAACGAGCCAAAGCGGTTGCGGATCTCTGTTTCAATTGCCATTCCTGCCGCGTCGAGTGCCCGGCGTCGGTCAACATCCCCAAGATCGTCGGTGAAATCAAAGCCCAATACGTCGCCACCAATGGGCTGCCAGTCTCGGATTGGCTGATGGGACGCGTCGATTCGATTTCGTCTGCCGGGGCGCGATTGAGTTTCCTGATGAATCCTCTGTTGCGCAATGGTTTAGCGCGTTGGATGATCGATCGCTTCTTTGGTGTGTCGGCGGCCCGGGAGCTTCCCGCTTTCAGCAATGAGTCGTTTGTCCGCTACGCCATTCGGCGTCGATGGCACAAGGTGTCACCCAGCGGTGGTCTCAAGGTGGTCTACATGGTGGATCAATTCGCCAATTATCACGACCCTGAGATCGGACGCGCCTTTGTCGAGATTCTCCAACAGAATCGAATTGGTGTTTACGTCCCACCGTCGCAAACCATCAGCGGGATGGCACGCATCACCGCCGGTGATCTAAAGGGTGCACGACGGATCGCTCGGCGAAACGTTCGCGTGCTGGCCGAGGCTGTACGCCAAGGATATACGGTGGTGGCGACGGAGCCGTCGGCAGCATTGTGTCTGACGCACGAGTACCCGAATTTGCTCGATACTGAAGATGCTCACTTGGTCGCCGAGCACAGCTTCGAGGCGTGTCAGTACCTTTGGTCATTGCACGAGGGCGAGCGGCTCGATTTGGATTTCGTGACCACGAGCGACCCTCCAACAATGCGCGAGATGCTCTATCACCACCCATGCCATTCGCGAGTATTGCAGCAGGAGCCCGTCGCCGCGAGGTTGATGGAATTGCTGCCGGGCGTGGTCGTCAAGTCTGCCGATGCAGGATGTAGTGGTATGGCGGGAACATGGGGACTGCAGCGAAAGAACTACCGCAATAGTCTGCGAATCGGATGGCCACTCATCTCCAAGGTGCGAAATCGCGGCGACGCGGTGGGGACGAGCGAATGCAGCGCCTGTCGCTTGCAGATGCAGCATGGCACGGGCGCGCATGCGGTGCATCCACTGAAGATGCTGGCAAGCGCCTACGGACGACTAGGGGAGCCAATCCCGTGATCGTGCAGATCGAATTATTTGCCGGTGCAAAAGAGGCCATGGGCGGTACGGATATCGTGAACGTGGAGGTCCACGATGAGGCTTCCGCCGCGGATGTGCTCATGGCCTTGTCGCACCAACACCCGCCGTTGGCGGGACTGGCGTCACGTAGTCGACTGGCGGTGGATCACGCGTACGTCGGTGATGATGACTCAATTGAATCGACCAGCAACGTCGCGCTGATCCCGCCGGTTAGCGGAGGTTAGGTTCGATGACCCAGTTGGTTGCGCTTGTCGATTCAGTCATTCAGGAGGCGGAGTGGTATGTTCACCTCAACGATGGTGACATCGGCGCGCACATTTGGTTTCGTGGTGTCACGCGTGCGACGACCGTGCTCAACGGGGATCGCACGCGGATCCAACAGACGGAAACCCTTTATTACGAAGCTCATCGTCCCATGGCCGAGGCCGGTCTTCAGCAGTTGGCTGACTCGGCCGTGCAGCGTTTTGACGTGCGGCACGTCGTGATCGTCCATCGGCTGGGTGAGGTTCCGGTAGGACAGTGCAGTGTTTTGGTCGGCTGCGGAAGTGCTCATCGCTCCGCGTGCATTGAGGCGGTCGCATGGATCATGGACACGCTCAAACAAGAGATCCCGATCTGGAAACAGGAACGTTTCCAATCGGGATCCACGTGTTGGGTTCATCCGGGTGCCGATGAACCCGACGGAACAGGGATGAATGACTGCTGACCCGCTCCGAATCGTGGCTGGAGTCAGCAGCATCCAGGTGTGTTCAGGATGTGCGTGGCGGTCGAACGTCTTTGGTCGCACCGGCACCGGTTTGGGACGATCGCCGATTTTCACGTTGGATTGCGTCGTAGACTTCTTGGCGGTGGACGGGAATCGCTTGCGGCGCTTCGATTCCTAGGCGAACCTTATCACCTCGAATGTCGACGATGGTTACGACCACGTCGTCACCGATCATGATGCTTTCGTCGCGGTGTCGAGATAGGACGAGCATGATGTCCTCGGCTTGATGTTAGATGGGGAGAGGATGGGCTATTGATCCGTGCAACCGTCATGCAATCTAAGTCGGCGATCCATCGCCTGTGTCTGGCAATCCATTGCACTAGTCCGGCGAAGTCCGCAATCGCAGAAAACCGGAGTACAACCGGCCCGCCAAGACATACCTTCGACGCGACGCACGGATAAATTCACGACCGCTGTCGAAAGTGCACCCGTGTTGATCGTGACGTTTGGCTGGCTATACCGTCCGCTCGGTTGTCATCACTTGCACCAACTGAAACGGTTATTCCATGTCCGTGATCACTGCTGTGGAGATCGATTGACCCATCAAAACGCATTCGTCGACGAGCCTGTTGGTCTTAAGAGTGCCGTTGGCCGCTCGAGAACGTCATCGTGAGATCCGCTTTCGATGGACAACACCAACCCAACGAGTCAAGATTCGACCGAGAATCATGGCAAAATGGTTTCCCCGTCCACTCATTTCGATAGATTGTCATTGGGCTGACCGAGTTTCGAGCCCGCCTCCACCTTCATTGCGGGAACCAGCACCGAAATCGTGATTGAATCCATCGAATCCGAAGGCCATCCCCAGTGGCTCCAGTCGCTCATCCAGTCTCGACGGACCGAGAAAGTCATCGCCGAAATGGATTCGGACCATGCAGTCGGCAACGATTTAGAGGAAAAGTATCGGCCACTGATCCGTGAATCGGTGTTGCAAGCCGGAATGGCCCCGTTTCATTTCAACCGCGGCGTTGACGCCATCGCTGAACCCTGGCGAGCTCACGTGTTGATGCGAACGGCAGCCCGGCGACTCGCCGTGGAGCTTCGCGATGAACTGGGAGACAAGACGAAAATCCCTAACATGCTGGCGGGATGCGGTGCTGTGATCTTGGTAACATGGTTGCCCGAAGTGTCGGCGGAGACGACCGTTTCAGGAGGCTCCCTCGAAAAGCAACGTTGTCGCGACGAAGAACACTTAGCCGCCACGGGCGCAATGGTCCAAAATCTGCTACTGCTGCTAACAGCCCATCAGATGGGAACATACTGGTCCAGCGGCGGCACGCTCGGTGGAGCGACGGTGTTCGAGCGATTGGGAATCGATGCCGGCGAGCGTCTGATTGCGGCAGTCTTTGTCGAATTCCCTGAGATGAAGGAGCAGCCCGCCCTTCGCAAGCCAGGCGCGCAACGCGACAATCGCAGTGATCGGTGGATTCGCGAAGTACGCGATCTACCCGCTTGAGCGATAATCCGGCGGCGGCCTTTGCCGCACTCGGCTACATATAAACTCCTCGATCTTGGATCAGCCTACCCATGAAGTCCTCGATTCATCTTCTTAGCAGCCTTTACCTCTTGGTGTGCATCTTCGGCTGCGACTCCTCGACGGATTCCAATCCATCCCCAGCAACCGGTGAGGTCGATTCAGCCATGGAGTCGCCCGGAAGTGCGACTCAGTACTGGGTTGCCACAACCGGTCAGGTGGCGGATGCACTTCGGCGAATCGCCGGCGATACGAATCCTCAGATCAAGTTGTTTTGCGGCCCTGGTATGGACCCGCACTCGTTTGCCGCGAGCACCGGTGATGTTCAGGCGATGGCAGACGCCGATGCGATTTTCTACAACGGCTTTCACCTCGAAGCAAAGCTTCACGAGCTGTTGCACCACGAATTTGCTGGGAAGTCTTGGGCAATGGCATCGGCGTTTCCGAATGATGCCAGACTCGACTGGATCGAAGACGGCACAATCGATCCCGAAGCACCGTTCGACCCGCACATTTGGAATCACCTGCCTGGTTGGGCCACTTGTGTACAAGGGTTGATCGATCAGGTTTGTACGACCGACCCAGACAACGAGGAGACCTACCGCGCCAATGGTCAGGCATATGTCGACGAGATTCTGGCGATGCATGAATCAGCCATCGAGCGATTCGGGGCCATCCCGGAGGAGCGTCGCGTGTTGGTCAGCGCTCATGATGCGTTCAACTACTTCGCGGAGAACTATGGATTTGAGGCCGTTGCTGTCCTCGGAGTCGGTAACGACGCGGAAGCCGACGTTCGAAAGATGCGCGAGGTGGCCGAGACGGTCAGCCAAAAAAAAGTGCCCGTCATTTTCATTGAGTCGATCACCAACCCGAAAGTGACGCAGGCTCTCCAAGAAGCGTGCCAGTCACGTGATTGGCAGGTCGAGATTGCCGATCAGCCACTGTATTCGGACGACCTAGGTAGTTCGGCACCCCAAGACACGTTTCTCGGCGCCTTCAACTCCAATGTGGATTTGATTGTTCAATCGCTCGCGCCATGAACGATTGGATGGGCGATCCCGGTGATGTGGTCATTGGGTCCAACCACCTGACGGTGGTCTATGGTGCTGAGCCGGCTTTGTGGAACGTCAGTGTTTCGATCCCGCGTCGCGGCATCACCGGGGTCATCGGCCCGAATGGGGCCGGTAAGAGCACGCTGATCAAAGCGATTCTCGGGATCGTACCGAAGGCTGCGGGCGAATGTCGCGTACAGGACGACAGCGGTACGCAGCTCATGGGCGACGCAATTGGATACGTACCCCAACGCAGCACCGTTGATTGGGATTTTCCGACGAGTGTCTTCGATGTCGTAATGATGGGCACCTACGGACGACTCCGCTGGTTTCAACGTCCCGGAAAACTGCAGCGACAGCAAACAGCCGACGCGCTCGATTTCGTCGGATTGAGCGATCTGGCCGGCCGTCAAATTGGCGAATTGTCCGGCGGCCAGCAACAACGGGTCTTCCTGGCCCGGGCGTTTGTCCAACATCCATCGGTGTACCTGATGGACGAACCATTCGCGGGTGTCGACGCCAAGACTGAACGCAATCTCTTCCAAATTCTACGACGGATCGCCGACGACGGAGCCACGATTGTGATGGTTCATCATGATCTGATGCGAGTGCACGACTACTTTGATAACGTCGTGCTCCTGAATCGTCGACTCATCGATCAAGGTCCGACGAAGACCATCTTCAACTCGGATAACTTGGAGTCCTGTTATGGTGTCGACGCTGGCTTCTTGACCGCATGAGCTTTTTGGAACTCATCGGCGACCATACGGTGCAGGTAGTCGTGCTCGGCAGCATGATGGTCGGCGCGGTCAGTGGAGCGCTCGGTTGCTTTGCATACCTGCGAGGTCAGAGCTTGGTCGGCGATGTCGTTAGCCATTCAGCTCTGCTCGGGATCGTTTTGGCCTTTTGGCTGTTCTACCTTGTCACCGGGCAAAGCAGCCGTTCATTGCTGTTGCTAATGCCCGGCGCGTTGATAGCTGGCCTTGCCTCGTTGATGCTAACACGCAAGCTGGGGACGGCATCGCGTCTCAAGGAGGATGCAAGTCTGGGCGTCATGCTGGCAATCTTCTTTGGCACTGGCATGATGCTGTTGCGTTATCTGCAACGTAGCCGTCCTCCGATTCCCGGACGAGCTGGCCTTGATCAGTACCTCTTTGGCATGGCGGCGGCAATGAATACGGCGGACATTTGGATGATCGGCGTGGTTGGAACGGCCTCCATCATGCTCATGATGCTCGCATGGTCGCGGTTGAAAATCATCACGTTCGATCCGCAGTTTGCGATGGGAATGGGACTTCGCGCGAATTTGCATGAGGTCATCCTGCTCACGCTTGTCGTGCTGGGGATCATCATTGGCCTTCAAATCGCGGGCGTCGTGCTCATGGTTTCCTTGTTGGTGGCGCCCGCCGCCGCGGCGCGGCAATGGACCCATTCACTTGGGAAGATGGTTTGGCTAGCGACGGCGATCGGCGGTGTCAGCGCCGCGATGGGTGGATTCATTAGCGCCGCCGGAAAGTCGTTACCAACGGGTCCAGTGATCGTGTTGATCGTTACGGCGATTTTCTTAGGTTCGCTGATCGTGGCACCACGACGCGGCTTGCTGTCCCGTTGGCGACAAGGCGATATCCATGTCACTTGAGACCTGGACGCTATTGATTGCCGTTGTTACGGCGGCAACGTGCGGTCTGTGCGGCAGCCTGCTCTTGCTAGGACGCCAGGCAATGGTCAGCGAGGGACTAAGCCATGCGGTCTTGCCCGGGATCGTGATCGCATTCATGGTCACACGCAGTTTTGAATCGCCTTGGCTGATTGTTGCGGCCGCAGTCAGTGGATTGATCATGGTGTTAATCACTCGAATGCTCGCAAGCACTCGTCTAGTCGAAACCGATGCGGGTCTCGGGATCGTTTTTTCCGCGATGTTCAGCTTCGGAGTCTTGCTGGTCAGTATGTACTTAAGGAATGCGCACTTTCATGCCGACTGCGTCGTCGATGGCAATCTCGCACTCGCGTCGCTAGATCGCGTTGAGGTTCCAGGGTTCGGCCGCGTTCCGAAATCGTTGATCGCGATGCTATTGACCCTGGCGGCGGTGACCGCGTTCCTGCTGATCGCTTTCAAGGAAGTGAAAGCGATGGTGTTCGATTCCACGCACGCCTCGTGTGTCGGTCTCCGACCAGCATTATTCGGATATGTCTGGATCGCCTTGGTGTCGTTAACAACCGTCGTCGCGTTCGACGCCGCTGGGTCGGTGCTCATCGTCGCGCTGATGATCGCGCCTGCCGCGTCTGCCTATTTGCTGACGAAACGGTACGTGCCATTCCTATGCCTTTCTGTGATGATGGCCGCCGTTTGTGCGGTCGTTGGATTCTATGTAGCGCGTGCCATGGATGTGTCGCCTACGGGTCCGATTGCATCCGTCTCTGGGGGAGCTTTTCTCTTGGCATTTGTATTCAATCCCACCGGTGGTCTGATCGGTCAGTGGGTTGCCGATCGGCGACAGAAAGCCCACGTCACTTGTTGTCTGGCGGCCGAACTGGTGGATGGTTGCGACGTCAAAGAGGAAGCCGTCGCAAGGCTGCACACTCAGCTAGGATTATCACCGCGGTTGGCCCAGCGAGCGATACAAGACGTTATCGCCCGGAACTGGCTGCAACACGATCAGTCCAACGATTCGATCCACTTGACGTCGGCCGGTCATGATGCGATCGACTTGAAGGTAGGTTCTCCCCCGGTTCGGGACCACTGCCGATGAACCGGCGACGACGAGGAGTGAATCTCGCCGCATCGCGATGTGCCGCAATGACAGTTCTAGGGTGTTGCAGCGTTGCCAACACGGGTCGCGGGATCTAAGTGCTCCGGCAACGGATGACTCATGGGGTGGAATGCATGCGCCAATAATTCCAGGCTGTCGACCAATCGAGGTCCGGGCCGGTTGAAATAAGCATTTCCATCCATCACGTAGATGCGATCATCTCGAACGCATCGCAGATTCTCGAAATTGGGTTGGCGTTGAAGCGTTGGAATGTCCGCGAGCGTTCGCGGTACGTCGAAACCGCAGCAAGCAATGACGATGCATTCGGGGTCGGCGGCAACAACTTCTTCCCATGAGACTGTCCGCGACGGATGACCCGCGTTGCCGATCATCTCCTGTCCCCCTGCCAGACGCACCAACTCGGGCGACCAGTGCCCGGCACTAAATGGTGGGTCGATCCATTCGAGGAAGACGACGGAGGTTCGGTCGCGAAGTTGTTCGGTACGTCGGCCTACCGACTCGACACGATCTTTCAGGCGGTTCACCACGCTTTCGGCATGATGCGAAATCTTGGCGGCCTTCCCCACTTCGATGATGCAGTCAAAGACATCGGCCAGACAGTTCGGTTCGAGATTGATCACGCGGGGCGAGCCTTGCAGACCGGAAACGACGCGCCGGACTTCGGACTCGGCAACTGCGCATACATCGCAAAGGGCCTGTGTCACGATGAGGTCAGGACACAGTTTTTCCAATACGTCGCCTCTCAGGTGGTACAGAGCCGTCTCTGTCTGCAATTGTTCGCGCACCAAGCGATCGATATCGCTGCTCGATAAACCGGGCGGAATCGACGTGCGAGTGACTGCGGGTAGATCCGCAACGGAAGCAGGGTGATCGCATTCGTGCGTCACTCCTACGAGCGAATCCCGAAGCCCCAGTTCACAGATCATTTCGGTGGCACTGGGCAGTAGACTGACGATTCGCATGAATTCTATATCCGATACTGGACCGCTAACCCAATGATCTCAGGTCCGCCATCTTGAGGATCTCGATGAAAGTTGTGTCCGATCGACAACGCCGACGGTCTCCACCCGCCAACGATTTGATCGGCGGGCGTCGTGGTTGAGAGGAGGGGATGAGGACCAAGGACTGGTATTGTCGGCCATTTGCCCATTAAATGCCTTTCTTTGTCGTATAAGACACGCTTAACGCGTTTCTTGCCCGACGACCGATTCGGAACCCGGGTGAGTGCCGGGGCGCCACCGTGTCAGTTACACTAAGGCGTACAAAATGCTTCGTCCGAGTCAATCGCACGTGTCCAATCGACCGAACGACTCTTGCAATGTTCGGCTTCAACCGGCGATAGAGTGTGGTTGTAGTGGGTTACTTTGACGGTAGCCTCTGGCGGACGTCCATTTAGAACAAGAATCTCCATCCAACACGTTGTTTGCTCAAGGAGCATCATATGAAACGTTCAGTTAGTTGTTTTCTACTTGCTTTAGTCGTCGTGGCGACGGCTCAAATCGCCAAGGCCGACGATTCCCTCGACGGACTGAAGTGCTTCATCATGGTGAAGCGAGATGTCAAGGGTAAGAAGGTCATGGAGTACAAAGGTGCGGACTTGTACCTGTGCTGCTCTTCGTGCGTTAAGCGAATGACCAAGACGCCCGAAAAATATGAAGCCAAAGCCAATCACCAATTGGTCCAGACCGGACAATTCGTGCAGATGGCCTGCCCGGTGAGCGGTGAAGCGATCTCGGATTCATCTCCCATGCTGAAAATCGGTTTAGAAACCGGTGAGGTCGCCGTTTATTTCTCCAGCGATGAACACAAGGCCAAAGTCGCCTCCCTCGAAGCGGAAGAGCAGGTCGAGACCGTCTTTGGAAAGACTGGTTTCGAAACTGGAAAGTTTACGCTGAAGAAGGAAGAGACTTCCTGATTGTCAGGTTGTTGAAAATAGTCTCGGCCGGCGAGGAACCATCGTGTCCTGGAACCCGGTCACTCGTCGGAACACGTTCCCGCCAAAACTGGCGGGGACGGAGTCATTCAGGAATCGATGCCCCAAGTCCGGTCGCCTAGTCGGCTGAGACCGTTACCCAAATTCGCCGAAGAATTACGATCATGCAACCGTCGAGAATTCTGTCATGCTTGGCCGTCGTTCTCTCGATCACTTGGTGTGAGTCGTTGAACGCTGAGGACGCGGTAGCGACACAGCAGCAACACGTGACGAGTGAGCGGCTGCAAGATGCGGTGTGCCCCGTGCACCCGGATCAAAGGGCGCGTCGGGAAAATGCCACGAACTACAAAGATGCGTGGCTTTACTTCAGCAGTCCGGAGGCGATGCAGTCATTCGACGCCGGCAAGGAAAAACAGGAAGCATTCGCGAACTACCAGCTCGTCTTAACGAAACAGTACCGCCAGCAAAATTGCCCGCTCAGCGGCGAGGAGCCCGATGAAGACTTTGGAACCATGATGGTCGGCAAAGTCCAATTGCTGGTTCTATGCGAAGACTGCGCCAAGGAAGTTGGGAAACTTCCTCTAGAAGAACAGGTCACGACCGTGTTTGACGCGCAAGGATTTGAACTGGCGAAGTTCACGCGAGGCAAACTGGACGAGGAGCCCAAGCCCTAACGAAGGGTCATTCAACCATTTGCTTCGCTGTCTTGTCGCCGGCCGACCGAAGCTGGGTTTTGGCTGCCTGAGATCGGCCGGACTTGCGTGGCTGCGTCCCCTTGAGGCGTCCGCGTCGAGACTCAATGAGTCGGGTCGCGGCCTTGCGACAACAGCGTCAACGGAGATGTCAACCCGATTCGTAGTGCGGGCCAGACTGCCGCGAACGCGGCGAAGCACAGCATGACGCCATTCCCAATCGCCAGGCTGGTCAGAGGCATCGCCACATCGATGCGCATCCCGCCGAACCAACTGGTCGCTTGGGTCAATGCGGTGCCACTCCAACCAGCAATGATTCCAAACAGTGTCCCAACGGCGCACGCGATGACTCCAACCAGGATTCCTTCCGCGATGACGATTCGAACGAGCACACTTCGCGAGAACCCAATACTTCGCAAAATTCCAAAATCCCACTGCCTCGCTTGAACGGATGCCAGGAACATGTTGACCATGGTCAGACTGGAAATTGCCATCGCAATGAGGGGCACGATGCTCATGAACCATAGCCAAAATTGGGCCGATCGACGGATCTGATTGCCAATGTCGGTTGTTGGGATGATTCGGATGGTGTCCAGTTGCCCCCCCGCCGACCTGGCCACATCCTGGCCGTCCAATGACTTCGCATCCTCCGTGAGGCGGTTGCGATCGAGACGACGACCGCCGGAACGCACCCAAAGATGTCGGGGACCTGACAACAAAAAGTCTTCAGCGACATGCTGGTAATCCGCGAAGATGAGTCCAGCGGATCGATGGGTTCGCTGCCTCATGTCCGTCGTCTTAGTCATCCACTGACCGCCGCGGAGCCGAACCGCACCTGCGATCGTGTAGCGTCGTGTTTGTTGAGGACTCTCGGGCGGAACGAAAACCAATTCATCACCCACACTCAATCCAGACTGCGTTAAGAAGTGATCTGGCACCACACATCCGCGTTCTTTTTTCATTCGAACGGCGGCGTCGGTGGGTGTACCGGCAATCCAATCCGTTTCGATGAATGGATCCGGGCCCGCAAACGCATTCTCCGGATCAATCCCCGCCAGGACCACGACCATCTGGCGAGTGACCGATGGAAACTCAGCACTGTTGAGAACGTCGTCTCGTAGCCGAGGTTGCTCGACGATCAGCGGTTCCACTCGGTACTCGTCACGACGTGATGTTGCCTGCCGGACGGCTAGATCCGAAAGCGGCTGTTCAAATACGATTGTTGTATCGGGCGCCCAGGCGGTGGGAATGAATGCTTGCACCATCGATTGCCCCCAAACATGGATTCCAGCGAACATGCCAACGCCGACACTGAGAGTCATGGCGCAGGCAGTGGTTCGCCGTAGTTGGCTCGCTAACTGTTTGGCAAGTAACTCCGGTGGCAGTCGCAGGCATCGAGCCAGCGGCGTCGCCATCGATCGCTCCACGATCCCAATTAGAACGGGCGTCAACAATAACAAGCCAATGACGAGGGCCACCGAACCGAATACCAATCGTCCTAGCACTGGATCGGCCGGGCCGGGGGCGTCGATGAAGCTTATCCAAGGCAACACGGCCAGAAGCGGAATCGCAATTGCGACCAACCAACCGTTTGTTCGATTGTGTCGGCCGCTCAACGCTTGATTCTTTGGCGCAATGGCGTCGAGCGGACGGACACGAGTCGCCCGCCATGCCGGCAACATCGCCGCCAACAATGCCGCGACACCACTGATCCCTATCGAAATCAGGATGCCGACTGGAAACACATCCATGCCGTGTCGGATCAGTCCCTTTGTTGCGGAATCAACGATACGGATCAGGATCCAACCCGCCGGAACTCCGACGGCAAGTCCGAGCCCGACCAGAATCAATCCCTCACCGGCAATCAGAATCGCCAGCTGTTGTTTCGTCAGTGCAACGGCTCGCAACAGTGCCAAATGGCGAGTCCGCTCGTTGACACCCATCGAAAGCGTCGAGTAGATCGCAAGGAAGGACATCAACGTTGCCAGCGCGCCGACAACGTAAGCCTGAACGCTCAGACTGCCGGCCTTGGCGGCTTCCGACATTTCCTCCTCCATGTCCAAGTCGGTCATGAATTGGGCTGGATTGTCCAGTTTGTATAACTCCGGCATCAACTCATATCGGAACGCGTGCACGTCGGCCTGGTTCGTCAACACGACACCAGCGAAAGTGATGATTGGCTTGGTGCGGTGAATCCAACTGGCGTCACGCATCGAGCAAAACAAGCCGCCGACACTCGGACTGGGCAGCATCCGAGATCCGACCATGGCCCCGGTCACCGTGGGTGGTGGCGGCTCAATGACGCCGATGATTTCCAATCGAGGTCGCTCGTTCGTCGGCCCAGGAATCACCAATCCGTCATCTACCCCAACGCCAAGCAGCTCAGAGAGTGCCTTACTAATGACCACTTCGAGTGACTCGGTTTGGTCGCCATCAACCCAGCGACCGTTGATGAGATCAAACGGAGGTTCCGCCGCGTCGGTGCCGATCAAGACTTCCTCAGCCGCGTATCCGTTGCTGTTCTGACGAACTGGATGGATGCTCGCTCCGCCAGGTTCTGCGCGAACCGTTAACAGTCGAGCCCACATCGGATCGATCGTTGCAACCTCGTCTCTTGCTCTCAAAATCTCGATCGCTTGGGGATCCACCTCACGATTCACCTTGCGGCTAACTGGATCGACAATCAGTTGGTAGCGTCCTAGGGCTCGGGAGGCGTACAAGTCAAAGGATCGAATCGCCGACAGATAGACGCTAACGATCCAAATCAACAGGCAAACCGATGCCGCCGTCGCCATGGTTGTCAGTAAGGTCCGAGTCGGTCGCGATAGCAGGTTGGACCGGATCAGCAAAGCAATCGTCTTCACGTTCCCGAACGACCCTCCACCACGGGCACCTGCAATGATGCCTGATAGCGACGCGCGAGCGTCTCCGCGTCGTCGATTCCTGCAGTCGAGTACTCATCAATCAACAGCCCATCGCGCAGGACCACGACGCGGTCGGCCCAGCAGGCTACGGCTGGCTCATGCGTGACCACGACAACGGTTCGTCCCTGCTGCGTCGATAAATCACGGAGAATCTGGCACAACGCTTGCCCCGCAACCGAGTCGAGGCTGCCTGTCGGTTCGTCCAACAATAGGAGCGCCGGGTCGCTGACCAGTGCTCGGGCAATCGCGACGCGCTGCTGTTCCCCACCGGACAGCGCGTCGGGACGATGGTCGCGCCGATTGCTGATCCCCAGCGATTCAAACAGCGCACCGACCTGGTCACCGAGTCCTTCCATTCCCAGCATGGGCAGTCGTACGTTGTCTTCGGCGTTCAGTGTCGGAATCAAGTTGAAGGCTTGGAATACAACGCCGATTCGCTCCCGACGGAATCGAGTCAGCCGGGCGTCACTCATTTCACCCAAGTCATTTCCCTCGACTCGAACGACCCCGTCATCGATGTTCGTCAGGCCCGCCAGCGCATGCAATAGCGTGCTCTTTCCCGATCCCGAAGCTCCCATGATCGCCAAAAATTCGGCTTCGACGCCAATCAGGCTAACGTCGCGCAGCGCCACGACCTGACTCGTTCCCTGCTGGAACGACTTCTGAACGTGAACGGCTTCAAAGGGAGGTTGGCTCATCAGTGCGTTGGTTTCCGCTCAGTAACCCATTGGATGGCGGTACCGATGGTAACTTCGTTTCGAATGGAAGAACACGCGCTGTGCGAGGATCAAAGGGTGCCTCTCAGGATTCGGAGGGTCAACTCCTCTGCCGATGTGAAATCATCGCGAGTGAACTGATCAGCGACGCTTCCGTCGGCCAGCACGACAACTCGATCTGCTTGAGAAGCGACCATTGGATCGTGCGTCACGATTGCAACGGCACGATTCCCATCACGGACGACGTCTCGGAAAATGGCGGTAACTGACTCCGAGTTGACTCGGTCCAGACTTCCCGTGGGTTCATCGGCCAGGATAACGGGTGCACTGGTCGCCAAAGCTCGCGCGATCGCAACTCGTTGTTGTTGCCCCCCGGAAAGCTGCGCCGGCCGATTGCGAAGGTGATCTGCCATGCCCAAGTCCTCGAGCCGCTGCCGCGCCGTCGTGAGCGCTTCATTTCGGCGTACCCCGGCAAGCTGCAACGCCAACGCAACGTTGTCCTCAGCGTTGAGCGTCGGGAGCAGATTTTGTGCCTGGAACACCATCCCGATGCAATTCATTCGAATCTGATTGACGACAGCCTCACGCGCTGGGTAAATCGATTTACCGCAGACTTGGATCATCCCCGAGTCTGGGCGTTCCAATCCAGCGATCAGATGCAGCAACGTCGTCTTCCCAGAACCGGACGCACCAACGATCGCCACCTGCTCACCCGCGCTCAGCCGAAGATCAATCCCCACGACCGCGTTGACAGTAAGCGGAGCACGACCAAAGCACTTCGACACGTTGGATACGTCGAGTATTGGATCGTCCGTTTTCGCGGATCGCAGCGTCGACACGTCGGTGGGATGGATGTCACTGCCTCCGCTCAACGGATGACGCCTCTCAAAAGTCCGGCTGTTGCGGCACGACCAATCCGTCGACCCACAACCCATGCGGACACAAAGACGATCACGAGCGTCAACAGCCATCCCGACCCGAGCCAGGCCCACGGAACGGTAATGTCGGTCTGAATACCCTGCCATCTTTGACTGAGGCCGACGACACGAGAAATCTGCAAGGAGATCCAAGCCCCCCCAATGCCAGTCAAGCAAGCGATGAGAATAGATGAAATGGTTTGCAGCAGACTTTCGGCCAATGCAAGACGCTGCAATGCCCAGCGGCTCACGCCCAGACTCCGCAGGATGCCGAGCTCATGCGCACGGGAACGCATCGCTGACATCAAATTACCCGTCACCGACAGTAGGCTTAAACCGAGAAAGAGAAGAGGGAGCCAGCCGAGACGCTGAACGGAAGCCGCTCCCCAAGGACCGTTCAACGCATCACGTACTCGATCGAGATCATCCGTTTGAACGCTGCGCTCGTTCAGCGTCACGGTTCTCATGCGTCCTACCAGATGTTCGATGGGTCGTTTGAGATCAACGACGCGCGCGACCGACTGAGACATTGCGGTACGATCGTCCATTGTCGCTTCGATGCCTTCGTCGAGACGAACACCCGATGGATAGACGGGGATCTTGCCCGTGATGCCTCGTGCGGGATCGCCTAAGAAGTAGTTGGCATGGGCTGTTCGAAAGCGAGAGCGAGCGGGATCGATCGCCAGCATGACCATCGCCTCATGGGGTCGACCATAACGGCGAGTCTTGTTTTGTTTGGTCGACATCAACCATCCAGGTAGATCGATGATTCCAGCGATCGTGTATTTGCTCTTGGCGATACGGTTTTCGTCCAACCAGCCCGGCACCGCAAGCGATACTTCATCTCCCGTGGATAAACCGCAGCTGTCGGCAAACCACGAGTCCACCAGGCAGTGATCGCCGCGCGACACCTGCTCCAGTACCAAATCGAATGGGCCGTCTCGAAAACTGATGGGTAGTTCTTCGCTGATGTAGCTCGGGCGAGCTGCGACGATCAGAGTCGGAATCGCCGATCCTCCGGATGATGTCTTCCCGTCAACAGCTTCGTCCGACGTCGTCCGCCACGAAATCTCTGAATCTAGTAGCACGAGTGGTTCCATCTGGCGAAACTCGGGTTGCTGAAGGACACGGCTCGTTTCGTCAGCATCCAATCCATATGGGTAAACGGATACCATCCATCGGGGCATTTCAGGATCAATGACAAACGATCGAAGCATCGAAGCACCCCAAATCATCATCCATAGAAACGCACTCAGTCCAACCGAGATCGAGAGAACCGACCCGGTCATGCGAGTTTCGTTGGCGATCGAAAGATTCGATAGCACGAGCGAGTCAACGCGGGTCAAGAATGCCATCGGCCGCGCCAAGACACGGTTCACCACACGAACAACCCTACGCGCGACCATGACGGAGAGCAAAAAGAACAACGGAAGTGTCACCCAAGCAAGCACATTCGCTCGATGGATCGACTCCGATGCCCAACCAATGACAAGACTGGCGCCTAGCGCAACCAGGATCGAGGCAAGTGCAACGTTCCAAATCACCTGTTTCGATCCAAGGGAACCTTTCAAGCGATCACCCAACTCCAAACGCGTTGGATCGCCCGCCATCATCGATCCGGACAGTCGACCCGCGAGGAGACCCAGTACGAGTACCGCCGCGGTGGCTGCTAGGCTTGGACCATTCATTGGCGATTCCAATCTCAGGACAGGCAACATCCAAATCAGCATCCAAGACAAGGCGATAGCAACGGCAAGCCCCAGTGATGCATCGATCAGAGACTCCAGCAGATCCACTGTGAACAGCCGTCGACGTCCAAGGCCCAATCGCCTCAACAAGATCGTTTGTTCCCGCTTTTCATCCATGGACGTCCACTGGAGGCTAATCGCCATGCAAACCACACCGGCGGAAGTCAGCACCAAGAGGAACGTCGTGATGATGCGAGAGGTCGAAAGTTCCATGGCATCACGAGCGCGCGACCGGATGAGCTCGCTGTCCCAGCATTCGATTCGCCCTGGCAAGATGGCCAACTCGGGTAGCCAATCCCTCAGGAAAGCTGACTTGTCTTTGGCGTTTCGAAGCTCAACAAAGGCTTCGCTGGGAGAGATGCTCCCACCGGCCAGCCGCTGAACACCTGCGTCGCACACGTACCATGGATGAAGTCGTCTTGCTTCATCGCTAGCGACAAACGAATCAGGCAGCTTCGAGAATCCGACCACTTTCGCGAGAAAGGCGCCCGCGTCGCTCTCCAAACGACGAAGATCGCCGATTTGCATGGACCACTTCTGATGCTGAGGGACCACCACCTCCATCACATTGTCATTGCGAATGGATGGCCATCGCCCCTCGAACAGCTCACCTCGAAAGTTCTGGCCCTGGCAAGCGACCAGCTCCATGGACTTTCCGGGAATCCAGCCTAACAGGGGTCCACGGAAGAACGCTTCCTGGTCGATGGATCCATGTTCCGTGGCCGGCAGGTCAAACGCGCGAGCTCGCCATCGCCGTTGAATGGTTGCCACGCGATCGTCGCTTTCGATCTCAGACCACCATCTTTCTGACAGTGAGTTGTCGATCGGATCCGTCGCGACGACGAAGATCTCTCGGTCTCGCAACAAGGATCCAGGCAACCGTTCAATACGACGGTGCGTTGACTGCAGTGACAACATCGCCAACAAAAACAACATGCTCGTGCATCCCAACGCGACGGAGACCGCGATCACGCGGCCGGGACGAAACACCATGCTGGCACGCACCAATCGCAGGGCGGTCGAGAATGTCACGGGGATAGCAAAACCATTGGATGACGATGGATGCGACAACGATGCAAAGTATCATAGGCGTCCGCCTTGAAACACTCCTGAGCAGGTCGACCGCCCGTGCACCATCCCGAAAACGATTCGAGCGATGGCAGCCAGATCTCAAATGAACACGGCGGCCGACTCGTCCTGATCCTACGTTTTTCCGTCTCGCTTTGTCTGGCGGCCTGGGCGTGGGTGCACCTTTACTGGGAAGGACCGTTGGGGGTGTTGCTATGGAGTGACAACACGCTTGAATGGGCTAAACAACTCGGATACTCGTGGGACGAATTTGTCGGTACCGGTGCCAACGATGGCTTGATTCAGCGGCTACAGCGGGGGATTGGTTGGACGTTGCTCATTGCAGCCGTTGGCGTGGCCCTGGTGCGAAGCCCGGGGAAAACGGCGTGGGCGATGGGGATCATCGGCAGCTTATTGTTGTTTCTGATTGGTGATGCCAAGTATCTCGCCAGTCAACAGCAACTGCCCATGCTGATCGAGCACGGCGGGCAAATGCTGTCGCCCATCCTGTTTGTTCTCGCGCTATCGTATGGTCCTCGGCACCGCGTCACGGTCATCGTGGCCGTCGCGGCGGTGGTGCTCACGTTTGCCGGCCACGGCTGCTACGCGATCGGCCTGTGGCCAACGCCGAGCACGTTTTTCGCGATGACGGCCGTGATACTCGGCACCGACTACGACGCGAGTGTTCTGTTTTTGCGAATCGCGGGAGGGCTTGATTTTGGCGTTTGCGTGGCGCTGTTGGTGCCTCCACTTCGCCGCGGCGGCGCCGCCTACGCGACCGCATGGGGCTTTTTTACGGCGATCGCCAGGCCAGCCGCGGGCATGTCAATTGGATTAAACTACTTCGGCGCCGATCAGTATTTGCACGAGGCCATCCTAAGAACGCCGCACTTCCTCATTCCGCTATACCTGCTTTACGTATGGCGCCCCAGTTCTGACATCCAACCAACTCTTCACTGACGAAATCCGCGATCCATGAACCTACATCAGCTAACGTTCCTGATTTGCAACCTAACGCTTGTGGCCGGAGTTGTATCGGCACAATCGGGTGCCAGAAAGAACCAAGCCGATCCCCTGAAGATGCCAACGATTACCGAGAGCGAAGTGATTTGCTTTGCCTTGTACACCGTCCATGATCAGACGCTCAAACTCACCGCACAACTCTATCCACTCGGCGACGATGCTCCACGCGTCGTACGGCTTGAGGTCGAATCCGCCGATGGCTGGACGGAGGTCGATCGAACCGATGTGATCGAAGATGGGTGGACGGCGCCGTTTCGTGTCGAGGACTGGGATGATTCCAAGAGCCATCGATACCGAGTGCGGCATGGAACGAAAGCGACGTACGAGGGAACGGTTCGAAAGAATCCGATCGATCAAGAGACCGTCATCGTTGCCGGCTTCACGGGCAACTCCGTTAGCCCGAAGCACGGTGGCGATATTTCGAAGCAAGACTTGATCGACAACGTCCAGCGTATCGATGCCGATGTCCTTTTCTTCTCTGGTGATCAAGTCTACGACCATCGTCGGCACTATTTGGCTTGGCTGAAGTTCGGGCGTGACTTCGGCGAAATCATCAAGGATCGTCCCACGATTTGCTTGCCCGATGACCACGATGTCGGACAGCCCAATCTTTGGGGAGAGAGCGGAAAAATCTCGACGTTGCCGGGTGCCGCCGATGGAGGCTATGCCATGCCAGGACCCTACGTGAGGCAGGTCGAACGCGCCCAAACGAGTCATTTGCCAGATCCGGTCGACCCGCGTTCGATCGGCCAAGACATCAGTGTTTACTTTACCAATCTGAACTGGGGCGGAATTGATTTCGCCATTTTAGAAGATCGAAAGTTCAAGACGGGACCGGCCGGTCGAGTGCCGAAGCAAGGCCCACGGCCGGACCACATTCGAAATCCTGACTACGACCCCGCCAGCGTCGATGTTGAAGGAGCCGTCCTGTTGGGTAGCCGCCAATTGGCGTTTTTGGATCGATGGGCGACCGATTGGAAAGACGCGCAAATGAAGGTCGCGCTCTCTCAAACGATCTTTTGTGGCGGTGCCCACGTTCATGGGACCGCCAGCGGCAGGCTACACGCGGACATGGATTCCAACGGCTGGCCACAGACCGGTCGTAATCGGGCGTTGAACGCTCTCAGGAAAGGGTTCGCATTTCATTACGCGGGCGATCAGCATCTAGCAACGATTTTTCAGCATGGAATCGACGAGCACCGAGACGCAATTTGGTCATTTTGCGTGCCATCGATTGCCAACCTCTATCTGAGATGGTGGGATCCATTGGAACCGGGCGACGGTCGTGAGTCAGGGGCACCCGACTACACGGGCGATCAGCTTGACGGATTCGGCAACAAGGTCACGAACTTTGCCGCCGCCAATCCGGAGAAGAAGCCAGCTGGCAGTTTGTTGAACACGCGGGCGGCTGGTTTCGGGGTGGTTCGCCTCAATACGACGTCTCGCGAGATCACCATGGAATGCTGGCCGCGAAACGTCGACATCACCGATCCCGACGTAAAGCCGTATATCGGTTGGCCGCGAACGATCTCGCAGTTTGATAACTTCGACCCACCGTCCTGGAGCAAGCTTGGTCAGCTGACGTTCGATGTTGAGGATCCAGTGGTGCAGGTGGTCGACTCGTCTAGCCAAGATGTGTTGTATACCGTCCGCATCAACGGTCACACATTTGATCCGTCGGTCCCACCGAAGGGCGAGTTCGATGTCCGTGCTGGTGTAGACGAGCCAAATCGCACCGTCATTGAAAATGCCGTGTCGGGCGGGCCGCCGGTCAGTGTGATCCTAACGAAATAGACCCCATTGGTGATCGGTTGTGACAAGTGTTACCTCGGAGCAGCCGCCATCCACCGCTGTTGATTCGAAATCGGTTTGGTCCAGCGGCATCAGCCTATGGCTCGCCTTGTCAGCGGTTCTATGGCTTGCAGGCGGAGCCTTGACGTCGTTGGGTTTGGGGAAATGGTACGAATCCCTTGATTTCCCGCCGTATCAACCACCGGGATGGGCGTTTACGCCCGCGTGGTTTTTCATCCTCACACTGCTTGCCATTGCCACCAAACGGATCGTCGGAGGTGAGGACCGTGCGACCGCTGGTGACCGCCAGTTGGGCATGTTTCTGTACGGATTGCAGTTCGGACTCAATCTAGGTTGGTCGGTTCTATTCTTTGCCGTGCAGAGACCCGACGCCGCGTTCTGGGAAATTCTGGTACTTGATGGGGTAGTGCTATCGATGGTGATTGTCTACGGGCGGATCGAGCGCTGGGCCGGTTGGATGTTGGTCCCTTACTTCGGTTGGCTGTTGTTTGCGACGGCAATCAATTTCTGGATCGCCAAGTACAACGGTCCATTCGGAATCGTGGTCGCAATCGACTAGGCGACACGCGACACGGTCGATCGCGGTGCACGACATCGATCAATTGACTTCAACGGACCATCGTTGCACCGACAACTCACCGTCAACTCCACATCGAAAACTTAGTTCGGACTCAAGCCCGACTGGGGCATCGGTCATCGGATTGTCGAATTGCGCTGCATCGGACACGTTGATCAGACGATTGTTCCGGATGGTCGCTGCGTAACTCTCCTCGACACGCAACAGTGGGCGGGAGAGGCCTTGGCATTCAATGATGTTGTCGACGATTTCGATCGTGCTGAAATCACTCTTCCGGTTCAATCCAAAGAGTCCCTCGCGTCGAGGTGTTGATGTCGTGCGTGTTTGAATATGATTGTTCCGAACGATCAGATGATTGTAGGGTTCATTGATCCAGATCACGCCTCGTCCAGGATGACGAACAAGGTTGTTATGAAATTCGGCGGGTCCGTCTGCCGCGGCCCGACCGAAACCCGATATCAAATTCCCACCGTCTTTTTCGACATCAAGGTCAAACAAGTTGTGGTGGATCGTAACGCCATTACGAACAAACTCGATGGCGTAGCTCGTTGTGAAGTAGTTGTGATGAATGTCGTAGGTCACGCCGCTACTTGGGACTTTCCCTCCGGCATGTTTAGGAATCGAAACGACACCGTGGAGCACGTTGTGATCGATCTCAAATTGGTCGGCATTCTCGAATGGAAACTCGATCGAGAAGTTCACATCGATCGTGTTGCGACGTATCCGGACTCGTTTTCCCCCGCGGCCTTTGATGCCATAGTGAGCTCGGGAACGATCTTCTTTGGCTGTGCGGGAGACTCGGTTGTCTGCAATTTCCACATCGGTCGACCAAGCCGCAAAAACGGCTCCTCCCGATATGCCACCATCGTGTCCTGGGATGCCACCGCGTTTCCATTTGCCGCCTGCATCGATGAATTCATTCTTGGTGATTCGAGACTCAGCCAATCCAAAGGTTCGAATTCCGCACCAGCGAAAGTCTTGGATCGTCAAGTCGTGCCAGTGCATGCGTCGGCCCGACTTCGAAAAGATTGCGCCATGCAGGTTTGGGCCCGTCAGCGTTAGGTTGGCGATCTCGACGGCTTCCGCTTTGTCTTGGATCCGTATGAGATAGGCTCGCGAATCAAGTCCCTGCAGTTTGACTTCCGGATCCGGGAGCGAATCCGTGCTGGGTTGCCAGGACTCAACGTGCGTTAGGACCGTCGCTCCTTCGCCAGAACCGACGATGGTCATTCCGGTCTTTGGCTCCAGCGGAGCGCCCAGCCGATACGTTCCTGCGGCGATCCGGATTCGAGTCCCCGCGGGTTGATTCTGGACCGCCGCAACCAGCTCATCGACCGCGTCGACAACAACTTCGTCCGAGGCAGATGCCACCGAAAGAAACACAAACCAAACCAGCAACGCGATTCGATCATTCATGCTCGCGTGAAGCCTCCATGGTGCGTCTCCAAAAAAGTGATCACTCGAATCGGTTCCTAAGCTACAGGAACCGTGCAGGGGACGGTCGGTCAGGGCGTTTCCGGATGCACCCATGGTTCGTCGTCCATGTGCACCATCCAATTGGACCATCGGGACGCCACGAACAAATAGTCGCTAAGCCGATTCAAGTACATGATGATCTCGGAGCTGATGGGCGCTTCCCGCTCGACATCATCCGACAAGGAGATCACGCGACGCTCGGCTCGCCGACAGATGGCGCGGGCGAGATGCAGGTTGGACGCGGTCAATGATCCGCCGGGAAGGATGAACTGCGTTAGCGGCGCCAAATCCGATTCGGCTTCATCAATCCATGTTTCAACGCGATCGATGTGCTGTTGCGAAATGACTCGCAGGTTGAATTCATCCGGATCTGGCGAGGCCAACTCAGCACCGATCGAAAACAGTTCGTGTTGGACCTGTTGAAGATGATCATCGAGGCGATCGAGCCCTGCGACGCGGTCGTCGTCACCGTGAATCCTGGTGACTTGATCGCGGGCGATGCAAGAGCGGACCAAGCCGAGAGTCGCATTCAATTCATCGACGGTCCCGTAAGCCTCGATCCGGTTGTCATCTTTGGCAACTCGCGGTCCACCAAACAATCCCGTCGTGCCAGTGTCGCCGGTTCGTGTGTAAATTTTCATGTAGGCATCGTAGCAATCCGGACAGCGACGATCGATGCCGCCCGCGGCGACGCCAGCGTTTTCGGGGCAACACGGGCGCAAACCGGATTGATACGAGGGTGCCGTGCCCAGCCGTGGCCGATCGGACTCGTCTACTGTGGAGCGGACACGTAGATCCGTCGGAGGTCACTACCGGCGCTCACGCCGCCAAGCAGCGTGTCGAGCTTCATCTTGGCGGGTGGTTCGCCGTGCACCTCTTCGCCGGGAGGGCTCCCCCAGAAAAAAAGATCCTTGTCCTGGGTGGCGAGTTCCAACTGCACGATCGGGTTTGTCCGCAGATCGCCGTAGACACCGATGCTGTGCAGATCGAGTTCGTTGCGGAACGGATGCAGAAGCTCGGCTAGCTTCGCTGCGGCGGCGATACGAGCATCACCGAATGGCGTCCCAATTCCGCCCGTTGGATAGGCACCGCGAGCCTGTATGTGAATGAAGTCGAGCGTCTCGGACTCGGAAAAGTCCGACGGTGGTAGGAGGACACCGGCACCGTCGACGGCAAAGCAACCGACGCCATCGAGTTCTGGATGACGGCTAATGACGTCCACCATGGCAACGGGCTCGCGGTACGCCAGCCGTACTTCCAGGGCACCGTTGGATTGCTTGCGAACACTCATCACTCGCTGCACCCATGGGTGGCTGCCAAACGCCGCCCCGACCTTCGCACACGCCTGCCGATCCAGTAACGAGAGCGTTTCCATTCCGGTGTCTCTGTAGACGCTTTCGACGATGTTTCCGCGTACAAAATCTGGCGGGGGCGGGGAGACCGTGATGGCTGAGACATCGACACCGTAATACTTTGTCGCGACATGCTCGGCGCCCCACCACTGCCACGCCGCGTATCCGGATAGTAGGAGCAATGCCGGCCAAGCGATCGACCAAATCGCTGGCGCAGCTACCAGGGATGCGATGAGACCCAGCTTGGATCGACCGGAGGCGTCTTCGGCGACGGTCCGCTGTCGCCGGCGAACGCGATTCGATTCGGATGTCGATTCGGACAATGGTCGACCAGTCACAAGAAAACCATGCATTTCCGGCTGCCAAGCCTGGGCGGATGTTTGGACACTTTGATGGACCGCTCCCGCCGACCCTGCTGGTTACCAAATCCGGAGATTCAATTGCAAGTCGATCCCGGTCTGCAGCAGTACCTGCTCGCGAACACGGGCGATTAGTGCCAGGCATTGGTCGCTGGTGGCACTTTCGTGAGCGATCATGAAGTGGGGCGCGTCGCTATCAAGCGAAACGTCGCCTTCGCGGATGCCTGCCAGGCCGGTTTTCGCGATCAGTTCATGTGCGGGAATCGAGTCGGGATCAATGAACGGCATGGCAATCCGCGAAGCATCTTTGGGCCGCCTTTGGCCCCGATGGATCCAAAGCTTCTGCATCCGCTTGGTCAGCGCCGTGATGTCTTTGGCTTCCAGATCGAAGGTCACCGAGAGGACCACATCACCGCTCAAGGTTGACTTCCGGTGGCCAAAACCCGCTTCTTCGGCGTCGACGTGTCGGCGCTGGCCGTCGGCGTCGACGACATCCATCGACGACACGACCGAACCGATGTCACGGCCTTCGGCTGATACATTCCCAACGACGGCGGCGCCGATGCTGCCTGGGATGCCCACGAGGTGTTCCAGGCCCGCCAGGCCTTCTCCGACCGTCTTGATCACGGCGTGGGTTAGCTTCGCACCCCCACCGGAGTGAAGCTGTGTGCCCTCGATTCGCAGACCACTCAGTGCGGAAGCGGCCAATGAAATCACCAATCCATCGAAGCCCGCTTCTCGGACAAGGACATTGCTGCCTTGGCCGAGCACTCGGAGGGGCAAGCCGGCGTCCTTGGCGACACGAACCAAAGCGACCACTTGATCGATCTCCACTGGCTCGGCAACGAATCGAGCTGGACCACCGATGCCCAACCACAACGAATCACGAAGTGGCTGATTTTCGGAGACGACGTGTTGGAGTTCGGCCGGAAACAGGTCATTCATGCTACGCATCATCCATGGCCAATTCGTCAGGAAAATTCACGTTGCTGCTGACGGATTGAATGTCGTCGTGGTCATCGAGCGCTTCCAATAGGGACATGACCTTCTTCGCCGTCGATACATCCACGTCGACACTGGTTGATGCGATCGGTGCGACTTCGTTGACGTCCGTCGCTAGATCGGCGTCGACAAATGCTGCCGACAAGGCATCGTGATTCTCCGGTGTGCATGTGACGGTAATCTTGCCATCTTCGTCCGCCTCGACATCCTCCGCGCCGTGCTCGAGGGCAATCATCGTGACCGTCTCTTCGTCGATACCCTCCTCGAAAACAAAGATGCCCTTTCGATCAAACAGGTACGCGACGCAGCCGGTTTTGCCGAGTTCACCACCGTGTTTGCCAAACATCGTCCGCAACTCGGGCGCCGTTCGGTTTCGGTTATCCGTCATGGCGTTGCACATCACGGCAACGCCGCCTGGGCCGTAACCTTCGTAGAGAACTTCTTCGACGCGACCGCCTTCCAATTCACCCGTGCCACGCTTGATTGCTCGAGCGATGTTGTCTTTGGGCATGGAGATCGCTTTTGCGTCATCAATGGCCTTGCGAAGTCGCAGGTTGAGGACCGGATCGCCGCCGCCGGTTTGGGCGGCGACGATGATGGCCTTGCTCAGTTTGCTCCACATCTTGCCACGTGCGGCATCCACGCGGCCTTTACGATGTTGAATGTTGGCCCATTTACTATGACCGGCCATCGATACGGTTCCTGATCGTCGAAAGGGATGTCAACGCCACGAGGGAACGTCCATGTTATCGCGGCTTGCGCTTGGTAAGTTTTCGATTGGTGGCCTTCTTGCCAGCCGCGGATCCTGCCTTGCTCTTGGCCGTTGCGGACTTCTTGGCGCCGGGTTTCTTCTTGGCCGACTTGCCAGCGGAACTCGGCGGTTTCTTCTTGCCGGCGGCACTGGAAGCCTTCCCCTTGGCCGGTGTCGTCTTTTTGCTGAGGGGCTTCGTTGCGGCGCCGGATTTCTTTGTAGCGGCCTTCTTGGTGGCCGATTTCTTTTCGGGCACCTTCTTTGCGGAAGGTTTCTTGACGATCGGCTTCTTTTTTGCGGGCTTGTTTGCCTTTTCTGCCGCGGCGGACTTCTTGGCGACCTTCTTCTCTGGCGGCGACTTGGCTGGTTTCTTCGCGCCGACCGAGGGTTTGGCCGCTGTCTTGGCTGGGACCGGCGCGGCAGCTGACTTCTTGGCCGTCTTGCGCGCGGCGGCTTTCTTCGCCCGAGCGGCGCGCTCAGCGGTTTGCACGGCCTGTTCCGCTGCCGACAGCGGTTTCTTGACCGGCTTCTTCACCGAGGCCTTGCTCAGTTTCTCCGCGGCTTTTTGCTTCGCTTCCTCTTCGGCGGCCTTCGCTTCTTTGCGGGCTGTCTCGCGTTCCTCGGCCCGTCGGGCAGCGACTCGCTCCTTGGCGGCTTCCTTACTTTCGAGCCATTCATCGAGCACCTTGGAGGCGCCCTTGGAGATGGATTCGATGAACGCGCGTGCCTTCTTATTCTTCGGGTTTTGCGACAACGCCACAGCCGGTTGGTGCAACAGCTGGGAGAATTCGACCCCCTTTGTCTTTGGAATGGCTCGTTCAAGGCCTGGTACGCGGCCCGCAGCGGCCTCGGACTGGTTGGCGATACCCGTGACAAGCATCAAGACCATGGCGGAGTAATCGATTGGGATCGAATGACCACCCAGGCCGTGTTGGATAATGTGGGATAACACGAACGGTGTCATCCCCGGCAGCGATTCAAACTTGGCGACGGCCTTTCCGAGGTTTTCCTTTTTCAGGTGATCGAGGTCGAACGTGTAGAACTCCTCAAAGATTCCCTGCAAGTTGGTCTTCAGGCGTTGGGCCGCCTTGGCGGGATCCGGGAGACTCGACAGAACCGACTTAATCTCGGTCACGGTGGTGACGCGAACTTCGTTCCAGTCAAAGTAGTCCTGTTCCAATTTAACAAGACCCTCGTCGGCCAAATCGGCCGGGCAATCCTCCAGCAAGCTGGCATACAAAGCGTGCTCGAGCAGCGGCCGCGATGGAGTCGCGGCGGGGGCAGAATAGGTTTTCTTGAGTGCCGATTGCAGTTTTGCGATCAGCTTGGCTCGCTGGGTTCCGGACATGTGCGTCGATAGGGTCGATGTGATTAGGTGGTGATTGAATCAGTCTTGATCGGGTAGGGTCGTCGAGTCGGGATCGACCGCGTCGTCCTCACCGGCGGAGACGCCAGTCGAGGCGGACGATGTTGGCTCGTCCGAGTCAGCTTCTTTTTCGCGGCGAATTCGGGCAAGGATCTCTCCGACCGCCATCGCGTTTTCTTGTCCCTTGTCGAGGGCAAACTTCAGTCTGGGCGTATAACGCGTATCTAGGCGATCGCCGATCTTACTCTGAAGAAAGCCGGCGGAATTCTGCAGTCCGCGAATGCTCAGTTGTTTTTGCGACTCATCGCCCATCACGCTCACGTTCACCTTGGCCTCGCGCATGTCGGGCGTGACGTCGACCGAGATGACGGTAACGTCTTTGACGCGAGGGTCACGAATATCTCGCACAATGGCGCTCGCGACGACGGCCGTGCCTCTCAAGGTCCTGATCCGTCGATTTACGGATCACGAACTCGAGAGGCACGGCCGTCTGCCCAAGGCGATCCAACCTTCGGCGGACCTCAGGATCCATTACAATCAATATCGCGACGACTATGCCCTGATGAAGACGATGAAC
>JBCDIU010000016.1:0-137676 GCA_038748615.1 Planctomycetota bacterium
CCGGATACTGACTCAGCAGGCCGAGGACGTGTCTCGGTACGGCGTGGACGCGGAAACGGGCAATGTGGTCATTCCTGTGGAAGAGGCCATGAAGCGAATGGCCGCCGAGGCGGCTGCGAGTCCAATGGCGGATGACCAAGCGAGTCTGTGATTTTTCTCTGCGTACAATGCGATTGCCACTGAACCGAACCGCGAAGCATGCCTTCCTTGCCGTCGCTTTGGCGATGGTCGGGGTGTTGGTGGCCGTTGACCAGCATGCGGTTGCTCAGCCGAACACCGGCGCCATGCAGGACGGTGCACCGGTGCTGCTGAACGATGGAGTTCCACGGGAGCTGCGCGACGTCTCCGTCGATCAGAAACTGGGGGCGCAGGTGCCGGTAGATGCGCCATTGATCGATTCGATGGGACGGAAGCGACGGTTGGGGGATTATCTCGACGGTGATCGACCGCTCGTTCTCACCCTGAATTACAGCAATTGTCCGATGCTGTGCAACGTGCAGCTGAATCAGCTGGCGCAGTCGCTCAACGAGTCCGAGTTGAAGATCGAAGCAGATTTCCGATTGTTGAGCGTCAGCATTGATCCGAAAGAGACCGATCAACGTCTCCGTGAGACCAAGAAACGCTATGTCGTCCAGGTACCGTCCCACACCCGAGCCGACGAGGGTTGGGCATTCACGAGAACGGACAAAGCCACGATTGATCGGATCGCCGAATCCGTTGGTTTTTCCTATCGGTACAACTCTCGTACAAAAGAGTACGCTCACCCGGCGATGTTGGCATTCCTTTCACCTGACGGCGTCATTACACGGTATTCATTGGGAGTTGCCTTTCCACCCGATCAAATGCGTTTGGCACTTGTGGAAGCCGGACGGGGCAACGTCGGAGGAATCGTCGATCAATTCGTCTTGTGGTGTTATTCCTACGACCCCGCCGAAAACAGTTATGTCCCGCAGGCGTGGAAGATTATGCGACTGGGCGGCGGACTGACGATCATGCTGTTGGCGGCGGCCTTGTTGCCGTATTGGCGTGGGCGGAAGGGCGCACCGGTAGCATTGGGAAGCGGAGAAGCCGCTGAGGTAGAGGTCTCGGACGAACCACATGGTTCGCCCCTGAAAGCCACGCATTTACTTTCCTGAGAATTTTGAATCCATCCTCGCCGTGGTACGCGGCAACGAAAGCTTGATGATCATGAATGCAATCTCGTTCCGCATGCTGGCGGATCTGAATGACAGCTTTTGGTTTCCCAAGCAGGCGTCGACCTTTGCCGGAGAGGTGGATTGGGTCTACGACATGATCCTGTACGTATCATTGGTTTTCTTTATTCCGATGATGGGTGCGATGTGCTGGTTCGTTTATCGCTACACCAAAAAGAAGGGCGAGAAGGCCGAGAGCCAGGTGTCCCACAACACGCCTTTGGAGTTGACATGGTCCATCGGGCCGTCCGTGCTGCTTGTATGGATGTTCATCCAGGGTTCCATCTCTTATTTGGATATGCGAACGCCTCCGGAGGGCAGCTACGACGTTGGTGTGCAGGCATTCAAGTGGGGATGGACGTTTGATTACGGAGGTGGCGTCTTCCATCCTGAATTGCACATCGTCAAGGATGAAGCCACCAAGCTTTCGATGCGCAGCACGGATGTCATTCACAGTCTGTTTGTGCCGGCGTTCAGGGCCAAGAAAGACATTGTGCCAGGTCGCTACAACTATATGTGGTTCAAACCTACGGTCGCCAATGAACAGATTCCTCCAGAGGAACTCGCTGTTCTCAAGCAGCAGAACCAAGGGGCCGTTTGGGATTACGACAAACATCAAGTGACGCCGGAGGGCTATAGCTTCTTCGACCTCTACTGCACCGAGTACTGCGGAAAGAATCACTCGGAGATGCAAACCGCGGTCGTCGTGCACGAAACTCAAGACGAGTTGGATGCGTGGATCAAGGCCAATAGTGCTCGTCCCGGTGATATGGCACCGGCTGAATGGGGGCAGTTGCTCTATAACCGCCGGGGCTGTTCGGGGTGTCACAGTATTGACGGCAGTAAGCTGGTTGGCCCCACATTCAAGGACTTGTTCGGATCCGAGCATGGTTTAACGACCGGAGAGAGTATCGTGGTCGATGAGAATTACGTTCGTGAGTCGATTTTGGCGCCGAAGGCGAAGATCGTCGCGGGTTACCAGCCCGTCATGCCAAGCTACAAGGGTCAGTTGAGTGATGATGATATCGCCTCGATCATCGAGTATTTGGCGTCGATCAGCGGCAATGCCCCCTCGGCTACGGCGGCTGGGACTGTCGAGGAAGATACGAATACGACGGACTCGCCGTCGACTTAGGGGAACCCATTTCCCGTTTTCCGGTGCGAGCGGTTACCGGTACACTGAATAACGAAACCATTTTGTCAACGTCGAGGAATTTCGACCATGTCCACTATCCCCGCTTCCGCAACGAGTCGTGATCCGGGCTATCCGACGAGCCGCGAGAATTATCTGACCAATTCGTCAGGAGTCTTGTCGTGGTTGTTCACGCTCGACCACAAACGCATCGGGCTGATGTACCTCATCGGCGTGGTGACGGCGTTTGCGGTGGGAGGGCTGTTGGCACTGGCGATTCGTCTCCATTTGCTTTCACCGGAAGGCTGGATGTTCAGCGGTCCCGAGGCGAACAACATCTATAACCAGGTGTTTACGCTGCATGGGGCCATCATGGTGTTCTTGTTCATCATTCCATCGATTCCGGCGGCACTGGGTAATTTTTTGGTTCCTGTGATGTTGGGAGCCAAGGACGTCGCGTTTCCGAGGCTGAACCTTTCAAGTTTTTACTTGTGGGTGGTCGGGGCGATTTTCTTCGTCAGCGCCCTGTTTAGTACGGGTCTGGATACTGGATGGACTTTCTACACGCCCTACAGTACGACCACCGACACATCGGTGATCCTGGCAACACTGGGTGCGTTCATTTTGGGCTTTAGTTCGATCTTCACGGGTCTGAACTTTATCGTGACGATCAACACGATGCGGCCGCCGGGAATGACTTGGTTCAAAATGCCACTGTTCCTTTGGGCGACTTATGCCACCAGCATCATTCAGGTGCTGGCAACTCCGGTTCTTGGAATCACACTTTTGTTGCTGATCGCCGAACGCGTGATGCACATTGGAATTTTCGATCCCGAGTTCAATGGGGACCCGGTGACGTACCAGCATTTCTTTTGGTTCTATAGTCACCCAGCCGTCTACATCATGATTCTGCCGGCTTTTGGCATTATCAGCGAACTGATCAGTGTTCACAGTCACAAGCACATCTTCGGATATCGTTTTATCGCCTATTCGTCAATTGCGATTGCTTTGTTGGGCTTCCTGGTTTGGGGACACCACATGTTCACATCGGGAATGTCTTCGCTGACGACGATCATTTTCTCGGCACTGACCTTCACGGTCTCCGTTCCGTCGGCCATCAAGGTGTTTAATTGGCTGGCAACGATGTGGAAAGGGTCGATCAGTCTAACGACACCAATGTGTTACGGTCTGTCGTTTATTTTTCTGTTCACGATCGGCGGTCTCACAGGTCTGTTCCTCGGTACGTTGGCGACAGACTTGCACCTGCATGACACTTACTTTGTCGTTGCTCACTTCCACTATGTGATGGTCGGCGGGACCTTGATTGCTTTCCTGGGCGGGGTGTTTCACTGGTGGCCGAAGATCGTTGGGAAACTCTATAACGAGTTCCACGGTCGCATCGGTGCGGGATTGATCTTCATTGGCTTCAACCTAACGTTTCTTCCCCAGTTTGTTCTGGGAAGCCGCGGAATGCCTCGCCGCTACGCGACTTATGATCCAGAGTTCGCCACGTTGCACTTCTGGAGCACGATGGGTGCGTTGCTGTTGGGGGCAGGCCTTCTTTATGCGTTGGTCACGCTGTTGGTCTCCGTTGTGAAAGGGAAGCGGGCCCCGGCGAATCCTTGGGGCGGCGCTACCTTGGAGTGGCACTGCACGAGCCCTCCACCTTATTACAATTTCGAACGTCCTCCTGTCGTCGGTGACCCCTATGATTTCCACGACATTGAATGGGATGCAGAGAACGAGCGTTATGTGAGCACGGAACCGGAGCGCGAGATCGCTCCGGCCGAAACGCCGGAAACGGTTCCTGCCCATGCGGGCGGCCAGAAGTAGCATCGTCTTGGGCGATGTCACGCAGTGTGTGATGTCGCCGAATGGCCCATTGCGGCGGAACCATGCCATATCGCTGGGGTTGGACGGCCATCTGCTTTCCGCCACAACGAGTTCACGATGCCAAAATCACTCAACCCAAGGCGCCCAGTCGCCGCAGGCTGTTCTTTCGGCTTGCTTTTGAGCTTGGTCTGTTGCCCAGCTTTTCCCGCCGCATCGGAAGAGATCATTCCGAAGATTCTGGTGGGCGAGGAGACCAATGCTTATGAGTCGGTGGGGATTGTCGGAAGCTTGGACGCGGGAGGTTTCTGCACCGGTACGCTGATTTCATCGACGGATGTCTTTACGGCGGCGCACTGTGCCGAGGTCATCCGATCGTCTGATAGGGGGACGTTTGAGGTCGACGGCGTGACTGTCACTTCGGCAGCGGTCTTTATCCATCCCGATTACAACTCGTTCACGCTTGAGAATGACATTGCCATTCTGAGGTTGTCCGAACCCATTGTCGGCGTTGAGCCGTCACCCATTTTTCGAGGCACGCCACTCGTTGGGGACGTGCTCTCCATTGTTGGGTTTGGTGGGACCGGGACTGCGACGGAGGGAAACGACGGGTCTTTTGGTACCAAACGAGTTGGCATCACGACGATCGACAATGTCACCGACACGTTGGTGGAGTGGCTGTATGACGATCCAGCCGAATCCAACACCGCGTCGGGTGATTCCGGCGGTCCAGGATTCTTGCTCGTCGATGGTGTGGAGATGATCGCCTGCATTACTTCTGGTGGAACCGTATTGGATTCAACACTGGGAGACTTGGCATTCAATACGCGGGTCGATGCCTATGCTGGTTGGATTGACACCACTCTCATGGAACCGGCTCCGGCCAATGATGGCTCGGATGATGGCGACGACGTCGGTGGTGACACCAGCGATGAGCCCGAGGATGTCATCGCGGCGTGCGATGGTTACCTTTCGCAGCCGTTTCCGTTCCTGAGTTTCCTGATCGACTTACTGACGTCTCTGCTTGAATCCTTGACGGCCACCGAAGACACCATCGCAACGGAGCCAGACTCGGTGGAGCCCGCGTCACCTGCCGAATCCGAAGCGGCGAATCCGCGTCGACGTGGAAACCGTGAAGACGTTCGGCGAGGCGGGCGTGGGCGCCGGCGCTGAGGGTCGGCATACGCCGGTGACGTCAGCAAACGACCGGCTGGCGCATGCGAGGTTCTCTACGATACAGAGCCGGGTCGTTGGTTAGGGCTACGCTGTGGCGAGTGACGTCGTCAACATGTCGTCTTCGAGACTGTGATCACTCAAACGGTATGGGAGCGTGACCCAGAACGTACTGCCACGACCGAGTTCACTTTGAAAGTCGACTTCGCCGCCAAGCAGGACGGCAAGTTCCTTGACGATGGATAGTCCTAATCCGGTTCCGGCAAACTCGCGTGTGAGGCCGTCACCATCAAGCAGTTTTTGGCTCTGGCGGAACTTCTGGAAAATGATCGGCTGATCCTCTTCCGCAATACCAACACCGGTGTCGGTAACCGACAGCCGAAATCGACCATCGTGAAGATCGATGATCTTGACCGCGATCATGCCGCCTTCGGGGGTGAATTTGATGGCATTGGAGAGCAGATTGTTGATGATCTGTCCCAGCTTGTTGGGATCTTGGAACGCGAGTGGTAGATCGCCGGATGCATCGACCGTCAATGAAATGTTCTTGTCCTCCGACAGCGCCTGGATCATGTCGCACTGAGCATTGACGAGACGCCCGAGTTGGAACTCGCTGCGCCGAACTTCCATTTTGCCGGCCTCGACTTTGGCAAGGTCGAGGATGTCATTGATCATCTCCAGCAGCAAGCGACCGCTCTTCTGGATATTCGATGCGTAACGTCGCTGCTTATCGGACAATGCATCGATGCCCTGCAAGACTTCGGAAAATCCGATGATGCTGTTCAGCGGAGTCCGCAATTCGTGAGACATGTTGGCCAGAAAATCGGTCTTCAACCGGTTGGCTTCGTATAGTTGGAGGTTCAACTGCGCGAACTGATCGACGCGTGCTTTCAGTTCGCCATTGACGTTTTGCAGTTCACTCTCGGTTTCAGTGAGGTGACGCAGCATTCGATTGAATGCGTCGGCCAGTTCCCGGAATTCGTCTTCGGTATCGATGGCGGCCCGTTGGTTGGTATCGCCGTGAGTGATCGCGTCACTGACATCACGCAGGTGCAATAGTGGTTGCAGCACCAGGTAACGCACGATGGCGTGTAGCACGAACAGCGTGACAGCCACGATCAACATGGCGACGGCCACCAAGATCGCTCGAATTCCGTCGGTGTCGTCCACGATGTCGGTGTCTGGCATCGTGATGCGTTTCACTCGATAGGGAAGCTCTGCAGCGCGTTGAACGGGGTCGACATCGGCGGTCAACGAGATTGGCTTGACCGTGGGCGCATGACAGGAGATGCAATCGGGCGTGATGAACACTGGTTCGTAATAGGTGTACCGTCCATCGACGGGGCCTGACTCATCAAAGATCGGTTGGTTGCGGATACCGATCCGGCTCATCGCGGCGTCGTCGCCGAGATTGATCTGGAGTGAGAGGTCGCCGGCATTTTCATCAAGCCGCTGCGCCAACCGCGTTCGGAACCTTGGCTCGAGATCCTGGAGGATCTTGAGCTCCTCTGCATTGCTGGGACGCCGAGGGGGTGCCATGTTCTCGAAAGGCTGGATATCCTCCAGGCCGAGAATGTCAAACTGGATTTCATCGCTGAGAAGGTGCGAGCGTAGCCCCTCGATTTCCTGTCGGGCCGCTTCGGCGCGTTCGCTGGGAACGTAATCGCGGTAGGCCGCCTCGGAATGCAGCAACATCATTTCGGTTGCTGCGGCGTCCCTGGCCTGCTGTTGAGTCGTACTACTGACCCAACTGTTGGCCAGGACGAGGACCACACAAAACGCACCACACATCAACACGACGAGCGCCGAGCCAAAGAACAGCAGACATTTGCGTTCCAGGCTCATCGAGGCAAAGAGGCCCTGGACGATCCGTAGCATGGGTGATTCCACCAAAACTGGACAAGTGACCGTCTCAGTTTGAACAAAATCCGTTCACGTCACGAGATGAATTTCTATGTTGTTGGCAGGAATCACCGTGGTTTTCGATCCGTCTTGCTATCCTCGGCCGATGACGCAGCGCGATTCGCTTTGCCCGCCGCGGCGATCTCATCCACATCGGTCAGCACCAAATAGTGTCCGTGATCGGACGTCACGACAACTAGCGTGTCATCCCAAGCATCGTGTCGTTCGACCCACTGGGTCACCACATCGAAAGCGTCCGCACCGCAATGGACGGCGCCGATGCTGTTGTCGATATTGTTCGAGTGATTTGCCCAATCGACGTCGCCGGCTTCGACAAGTAGCCAGAATCGTGCGGGTGGCGGCTCGGAATTCGACGGAGCCGACAAAACGGTCAGGGCGGCGGCAGTCATCTCTGCGAGTGTCGGATTTTCATTGAGGTCGGCCTGGCTGTATTTTTCGGCGCCTCGCACGTCAAAAGTTGGTTCGTAGTCCCCGTCGGCTGTTCTGTACGGCAGGTGGCCGCCGCGGCCGCCGAACAGACCTAGCAGACCCTTTCCAGTGGCAACAGCCGAGGCCGCGGCGGCTGAGAGGATTTCACGCCCGGACTGGCCCTTGGTTCGAGATGCCACGACATAGTTTTCCTCGGCCGCGTCCACGTCGGATTCGTGGATGTACTGATTCCCTGGCATGAAATTATCACCCTGCACGGACGACTCGCCGACGCCTTCGCCGTAGCCACCGCCGATCACGACGTCCATGCCTGGCAAGGGTTCACGTCGATGGGCCGAAGAGGGGCGTCCAATCATGTCACGTGAAATGTCCTGGTAGTCCTTGCGTGACACGTTGTTGGCGTATGCCGACGCCGGCGTGGCATGGCTTAGTGGGACGCTGGTAACGGCTCCGACACGGAAACCCTGGTCTTGCAAGCGTCGGGCGATCGGAACGACGGGATCGCCATTCGGATCCACGTTGATTGCCCCGTTGTACGTCTTGATTCCTGAGAACAGGCTGGTCGCCGAAGCGGCCGAATCCGTCACCGCATGAGGAGACTTTGGATCGAGGCCGATCGGGTATGCACTCTGTGTTGATTCCATCCAGGGCATCGGCCCGGCTTTGCCGGGATGAAATCCACCGCCATTCGGTTTCGCGGTTGCCTGAATCGTTTGTGTGTTGACATTGGGCTTGGCACCGCCGGATGCCGGTGACGTCACCACAAAGGCAAAGTCAGTCGGCGCCCCCCGATAGTCTTGAAATGACAGCCCCGTGCCACGTCCTGAATCGTAATTGGCAACGCCACTACGATAGATCGCCGCGGCACGCGTTGTCTGCCAGTCCATCCCGTCGAATACAAAAGCAATGATGTGCCGTTTGCCTTGCCGCACGGCGGTTCGCATTAGGTCGTGCACTTGAGACTGGTCAAAGTAGTTGGCATGGGCATCCACGCTATCAGCTGGAAGTCGACCGTAGAGCTGCTTGATGCGATCGGCATCGCGATAGGGGCTACCTTGATCTCGCCATGAGGACAGTGACATACCAAACGTGTACACAGGGACCAGCCGATTGGTGTGGCTGGTCCACGAACTGTATTTATCCGCACGATTACCCCAACGGCCCCAGGTCGCCGATTGACCTTGGATCGCCTGACTCTGCATCACGCGCATCGCATCCCTATCGGGGACGGCGTCGGGAATGGACTTCGTCGGCTCTGCGGATTCGTTGACGACATCGCCTGTGGCAACACGAGCTTCATCGGACGAAACCATTATCGGTGTGGCCAATCCAACGGTCACGTGCAGAAAGAGGAAAGCTCGGAGCATGAGACAGCAAGAAATACATAGCGACGTGGGAAATCGAGACGACGGTGCTTAGTTTAACCAGACCGGGATCATCTTCCCAAGCTTCACTTGACCGCGATCAGAACTTCGATTGCCTCTGGATCAGATATTCCGTCAATGCCTTGTCGAAGGGTTCACTGGTGTCCAGCGGCACATAGTCGACACGAACCCGATGGCAGCCTTCACGGTAGGTTGTTCGGAAGCGTTCGAGAGTACGAAGGTATTGATCGCGAAACCCGGCAGCGTCGACCGTGACGATCTCTCCGGACTCTGGATCTTCGAATTCGATAGGACCCTCAAACGGAAAATCCACTTCGACGTGGTCGAGGACGTGAAAGACGATCACGTCGTGACCCGAGTGGCGCAGTCGGGCCAACGACGAAATCGTCTCTTCCGGATCCGACAATAGGTCGCTAAACAACATGATCAGGCTGGAGTGCCGCATCATGGCGGCGACTTGCGTGAGGCTGTGCGGTAATTCCGTCGTGCCATCGGGAGTCATGGATGACAAGGCTGCCATGACGTCGCCCAGATGACCACGACGACTTCGCGCTGGAAGCACGGCCCTGAGTTTGTCGCGAAACGTGAGGACCCCGATGGGGTCTTGTTGCATCGTCATCAAATAGGTCAAAGACGCGGCCAAGCACATGCAGTAGTCGAACTTGGTCATCGAATCGCCGCCACTGGACCCGGCGAAGCCCATCGACTTCGATAAATCCATCACCAAATAACCGGTCAGATTGGTCTCGGCTTCGTAGCGTCTTATGTAGTGTTTGTCCGTCTTGGCGTAGACCAGCCAGTCGATCAATTTCGGATCGTCACCGCGGTTGTAGCGACGATGTTCACTGAACTGGACCGAGAACCCCTGGAGTGGACTGGTGTGCAAGCCTTGTAGGAACCCACGCACGACCATCCGTGCTCTTAGGTCCAAGCGTTTGATCTTTTGTAATGCTTCGGGACTCAGTGTGGTTGGCATCGTCAGTCGGGTGTTCGAAGCCGGCCGTCCACCAACACGCGAGTCTCATTCATCGTGGCGGCAAGTTGATTGGAATGGGTGACCGCGATCAAAATCGTGCCCTCCCTCTGTTGCAACTCAAGCAGGAGTTCGGAGACTTTGGCAGCCGTTTTCGAATCCAGATTACCAGTGGGTTCGTCGGCCAAAAGCAATGCCGGATTCATCAGCAGCGCCCGGGCAATCGCGACCCGCTCTCGCTGGCCACCAGAAAGTTCGGTTGACAGATGTGACCGGCGATCCGCCAAGCCAACCGCCTCGACCAAGTCATCGGCACGCTCAACCTGCTCCTTGGTCGCGCTGCCTCGAGCAACGGCCGGAATCAACACGTTCTCAATGACCGAGAGCTGCGGCAGCAAGTGGTGATCTTGGAAGACGAACCCGATCATCTCATTCCGAAACCATGCCCTGGCGGACTCCGAAAGCAAAAACGGATCCTGGTCGTCGATCTTGACCGTGCCGCTGTCGGGCTGATCGAGCGCACCCATGATCTGCAGCAGAGTCGTCTTTCCGCTTCCGGATGGCCCAATCACCGCCAGTGACTGGCCACCGACCAATGAAAGGCAGACGTCGTGCAAAACTTGCAGCGTTTCGGCGGGTGTGACAAACGATTTGGCGACATGTTCGACGACCAAGCGATGGCTTGCGTCTGCTTTCGACGCAACGACCTGGTCGCCTAGATCTTGCGGGCTGGTTTCGTTCATGATCCCGCCGAGACAGGATCCAAATCATCCGCGGCGACGCTCTCGAAATCACCCGCCACTGCCATGATTAGTTTATCGGGGTCAACGAACCTGCGCAGCGCTGCATTAACACTTTCCACGGTTGCATCGCGGATCTGTTGTTCATGCTCAGCGTGATACATCAGTGTTCGCTCGTTGAACATCGATGAGAGCAACATCCCCGCCAAAGCGGCATCGCCGGTTCGTCGGACGCGTTGCGATTGAAGGTAAGCCGTTTTGGCCTTCTCGAGTTCATCGGCCGTCACGCCATCGGCCAGGATCCGATCGATCTCTTCCCGAATGACGGCGAGCAATTTGTCTTTATTGGCCGGATTCGTGATTGCATACAAAGTCATGTCGACGCGGTCATCCTTGGCACGCGCCGTCAGACCGCTGCGAACACCATAGGACAAACCCTCTTGTTGTCGTACTCGATCGGCCAAGCGACTCGAAAGCGATCCGCCACCGAGAATGAAATTACCTAGGGTCAGCGCGGCATATTCGGGACTGGTGTCCTTCAGCGAGTACTGCTGGCTGGAGTAGAGCAACGCATTGGACTTGTCGGGAGTCTCAATGGTAATCAATTCGCCAGGTATGCCCACGTTTGCAGGCCGGTCGACTCGATCGTAGATCATTTGGGTCGTCCAGTCATCGAATAACTGGCTAGCCTGACTCAACAACGCGTCAGCGTCGAAATTCCCGACGGCGACGAACTCGCCCGACTGGTTGCTCAACGCCTCAGCGTGCAGGGAGCGGACTTGTTCAATCGTGACGGCCTCATACATCGCGATCTCTTCGTCAATGGTCATCGCATAACGGATGTCTGACTTTGGATAGGGTGATAAGGCGCGTTTGACGGCACGGGGCGCCAGAGCATTCGGTTCGGACGTGCTCTTTTCCAGGCTGGCGATGATTTGCCGGCGTATCACGTCCAGCTCCGTGGCTTCCAATCGCGGTGCCCGGAATACGGAACCCACCAGTTCGAGCACCGCGGGCAACGTCGCCTGCTTGGTCTTGATGGTTGCCTGCAACACACCCGGAAACGTGTACACCGAGACTTCGGCACCCAGACGTGTGTATTCGTCCTGCAGTTCTTGATACGTCAATGCGTCGGTTCCGCGGGCCATCAACAAACCAAGTAATTCGACCGCCCCGAGTCGGTCTTTCATCGTTTCGGCACTGCCGAAGCGTATCGTCATTTGCACAGTGACACTGTCTCCGCGCGTTCGTTTGGGAAGCAGCGAGTACTTGATGCCGCCGACCATGACGCCGCGCTGCACACGTGCCTCGATGGCACTGGGTTCTGGATCGAAGGTTTCACCGGCCGCGGCGGCTTCACGTCCCTTGTAACCGGCCAACAGCGAATTCAAGTCAGGCGCCTCCGGGATCGAAACCCGCTCCGATTCATCCGCCGGAATGAAAAGACCCACGGTACGATTGTTTCGAGTCAGATATTTCGTAGCCGCATCACGCACCTGTTGGACGGTGAGCGCTTCCACCGCGTCGCGATAGAGAAAGTACAACCTCCAATCGCCTTGGGCCGCCCAATCCGAAAGAGTCACTGCAATGCGATCGGTATCTGCCGCGGCCAGCTCACGACTTTTGAGAATCTTTTGCTTCGCACGCTCGACTTCCGTTTCGGTGATTTCGCTATTCACCCAATCGGACTCCATGACTTGCAAGAGCTTGGATCGAGCCACTTCGATGGATTGGTCTTCCGGCAACTCGGCCATTGCCATCAGCAGGCCTGGTTCACGGAACCCTTGCGACATCGTGAACATCGATGTTGCGATCTTGGTTTCGATCAATCCTTTGTACAAGCGTCCCGACGGTTCGTCCCCTAGAATTCGAGCGAGCGCCCGAATCGCCGGGTAGTCCGCGTGACTGCCCGCGGGAACATGGTAGGCCGCTCCCACAGCTTGGATATCGCCAACTCGTCGAAGCACAACCGTTCGTTCACCATCTTTCGGTGGCTCAACGGTATAGGTTTCGTCGATGGGTGTTGGGGGAGGCTCCAGCGGTCCGAAGTGATTCTGAATCGACGCAAGTGCATCACCGCGATCAAACTTACCTGCCACGATCACCATGATGTTATCGGGGCGATAGAATTTCTTGTAGAAGCGACGGAGGTTCACGATCGGCACGCGTTCGATGTCGCTACGATTTCCAATCGTCGACTTCCCGTAGTTATGCCAGTCAAAGGCGGCCGACTCGATGCGTTGCATCAACACTTGGATCGGTGAATTCTCCCCTCGTTCGAATTCGTTTCGGACGACGGTCATTTCACTCGCCAGATCCTCGCCCTTGATATAACTGTTGACGAGGCGGTCCGCCTCGAGACCGACGGCGAAGTCCAAGTTCTCTTGACTTGCCGGCAGCGTCTCGTAGTAGTTGGTTCGATCCAGCCAGGTCGTTCCGTTGAACCGCGCCCCTCGGTCCGTGAGTAGCTTGGGGATTTCTGGATGTGTTGGCGTGCCCTTGAACAGCATGTGTTCAAGAAGGTGCGCCATGCCGGCCTCGCCGTAGCCTTCGTGCCGCGAGCCAACAAAGACGGTCATGTTGACGGTCACGACTTCCTTGGAGTTGTCCGGGAACAGCAATACCTCGACGCCGTTTTCGAGCTGGTATTGAAAGATGCCTTCGATCTCGCGAATCGGCTCGGGAAGTTTGTCGGTTTCGATAGGAGCACCCTCGGAAGAATCAGATGTGTCGGTTGCGGAATCCTGTGCGACGCCAACCGATGCGGTCAGAACGCACATCGTTAACATCGCTAGTTCGAACCGTGTCCGGTGAGTTCGAAAGGGTGGCAACCATTGCCTAAGGCACTTGATCACGTCATCGCTCCTTGCAGCGCGTCATGGGGGGGAAGTCAGGGGACGCCATCCACGTTCACGCCCCCGGCTCTCTCGTCAGTGTCTCCAAATCAGGGCTCGACCCCAGGAAATGCATTTGATCGCCCAAATCAAGCCCGCGACAGCTGGTCTCTCCGAAACTTTGATTCAGGCTGGGGACGATCATGCCGCTATCTAGAGCACCCATTCAGTGTAGCGAAATCCCTCGCGGGCGCAACGCTGGGTTGTCAGTGCAAATCTCGCCACTGCCATTGCCACCACTTCGTCTCCGCTGTCGTGACGCGTCGCGAAGATGGTCAACGGATTCCTCTTCCCCCATCATCCGTTGATATGGGGCATCAGTTCGTTTGCATGCGTTTGCCACCAGGATTGAGCCTCGTCACGCGTCCACGAATGACTTGCCGCAAGTGATTCTAATGCTCGAACGAGATCCAACACAGAACCGTACCGATCGGACTTGTCCTTGGACATGCACCGCATGACCAATTCATTGACATCAGCATCCAGTGAACTGCCGCGATGAATATCAATGCCGATCGGGCTGTCCGACAAGATGAGCGCGAACATGGATTCTGGATCGCACTGCGAGAACGGTGGGGCACCTGCGAGCAAGTAATAGGCAACGCATCCGATGGAATAGATGTCGCTGCGTGGATCCAAGACGGTGGGGTCACGAAAACGTTCCGGTGCCATGTACATCGGTGTTCCGGCCCAAATGGTTTCGGCGGTCTGGAACATGCCGGGATCTGGTTCGAGAGGTTTGGCCAGTCCAAAGTCGAATACGATCGCCCAATCGCCGACAATCGAGTCGAAGTCTAACATCACGTTCTGCGGTTTCAGATCGCGGTGCATTAGCCCGTGACCGTGAGCCTCCAGCATGGCCTGGCAAATCTGCCGCAAGATCCAAAGCACTCGCCCAACGGGTTGATACCCACTCCGCGCCACCACTTCGTGTAGCGTGAGACCACGAAGCAATTGCATCACGCAAAAAGTGTCGCCAGACTCGCTACGACCATAGTCATAGATCGTCACGCAATGGGGATTCGATAACGTCGCCGCCAAGCGAGCCTCGCGGTCGAATCGCTGTTGGTCATCGGTCGCCTGACGGTCGCCTCGCAAAATTTTCAAAGCAATGTCCCGGCCGAGCTGTTCGTGCCGGGCTCGATACACAATTCCCATTCCACCGGATCCAAGTTCCTCCTCAACCTGATAACGCCCGAGCGGTTGTCGATGTTGCTGTATCCGATGATGTTCTCGCGCCGATTGCCAGGAGATCAAGCCACTCAACCCGACACCCAAGACCGACAAAGGCAACCACCAGATCCAAACGGGCGACAGCCAACCCGCTGGCGTCGCCAAGAGTTGGGGTAGCCGTCCAAACGCGTCAGAATGATCCATTTCGATCACGAGGCCAAAATCACCCAACCAATTCCAAGCACCCCGCGTCGATCGGCCGAGGTAGTTTCGATATGGCTCTGGATGGACATGAAGTTTTTGGCCAAGCGCTGTTGACGCGGCGGCCACCGTTAGCGGCGTCCGACGTTCGCGAAGTCGTCGCTCAAAGTCGCTTGCGCCCGACGTCGTGGGACTCTTGCTGCTCGCCGACGAAGCTGCGCTGCGGTCGGTCTCGTTGGAGGTTAGTTGCAGTCGGTCCAACGGCCGGCCCGGGTCGGTGACTCGGATCCGTTGGGCGACAGTCGACACTTGGTCCTCCGACGCATCGTGGACCGCATATTGCCATGCTGTTGGGCTGTTGGTGAGCATCCATCCGTCGCGATCAACCAAGTACGCGTCGACACGATGCCGAATTGCGAACTCGGCAATCGTCGCGTCGATGGATCGAAATGTCTCCGCTTGGCTCAGAAACAGAGCTGCCTCGGTCGACTCTGTGGCATCGGCGATCCTGACCGGAGCGATCCATCCCACGATCACGTCGCTCGGGTCAAGCGTGTGACCACCAAAGAGATCGCTGCGGGGAAGCGGACCAACGAAGACCGCGTCACCCTCCAAAGACTCGGAAATTGCGGCGGTCGCTTCCACTGGAACCGCCGCCGGTTTAAGGAACGAGCCTCGCTTGGTACCAAACTCGGCAACAAGATTCGACGAAACAGCCAGCGGCACCATTTGGCGACTCCATACGGCGAAGCTGGGCCGCCGGGATTCGATCATGCCCTCGGAGGACTGTTCGGATAACGAAGACTCGACCGACAGCGGAGACTTCTTATCCGGTTCCAAAATCCGCAAGAAAATTGCAAGATGTTGCGCCAGAGATGCGCGAATTCGTTCGACTGCGTCTTTATCGCCGGCATCGCGTTGCAATCCAGCAATATCGGCTACGACGATCGGGGAGGATGCCGCCGTTTCCACCGCGATGCGGCCCGCATCCAGTTGGGTTTCAATGGATCGTCCCAGGTCCTCGAGCAATAGACTCAATCGCTGATGATCGCGAATCTCCGTTTCTCGCTGGCGACTGGCGCCGACCAAGAAGGCCAGAATCAAGAGAGGCACGAGCCAAAGCATCGAAAGGGTTGCCCATCGGCGTTTCCAATGAAGTTTTGGTTCACCTGGTCCGATGGACGTTAGCGTCCGCGAGGGAGTTCGCGCCGCCTCGCTTCGCGTGAATCGTCGACGTGACGATCCCTGGGGACTTGGTGTGATCGTCCTCGGCGCGGCGTGCGTGCGCTCGGCGCCTGGTGCCGTTTGGGTCGAACTCGCATCCTTGACCGATGAGGTGCGTCCTCGCTGAGTTCGACCGTCGGGAATGATGGTGTCGGAGTCCACATCCATGGACATCGGTTCTCGGCGCACCTCGTTTCCCTCGTGCAGGGCGGCCTGCAGATCATGCTCGCGCAAGAGCGACTCGACTTCCTGACGCAGCGCGTCATCATCACCGCACTGTTGCGTAAGGAACGATTCACGTCGATCAGGCGCTAATGACTCCGCATCCCAAAACAAGTCTTGGACCCGCCGGTAACGATCCGCATTCATCGGGCGTTGGTTCACGGCGAGTCTGTGACCGTTTCGGTCCCTTCATCGGACCCGCGGAGCTCGCGCCGCATCCACGCACGGGCCATGGCCCATTCTTTTTCGACCGTTCGAAGTCCAAGGTTCAACTCCGCAGCAATTTCCTTCATGGCCAGGCCTCCGAAGAATCGCAGCTCGACGATCTTCGCTTGGCGGGGGCTGAGTTGATTCAGTTGGTTCAATAGTTCATCCAGGGCCATGACATCCTCGTCACGGCTGAGCAGGAAAGTCACTTCGTCATCCAGTTCGCGACGGACCCAACCACCCCCGCGTTTCTGTGCCCTGGTTCGACGTGCGTGGTCAACCAGCACGCGGCGCATGACCGTCGCCCCAATTGCAAAGAAGTGGGTCTTCCCCTGCCAATCGACGTGGTTTTGATCCACCATACGCATGTAAGCCTGATGGACCAGCGATGAGCTACTGAGTTTTTGCCGCTGTGGTTCCGACTGCAGGAATCGACCCGCCATGCGACGCAGATCTTCGTACAACACGGAAAAGAGTTGATCTGTTTTCTGGGCATTGCCCTTTTGGCTGCTGCTCAAAATTTCGGTGACGGACGTCATTGCAAGGCTGTCTCCAACATGATGGCCCGTTCCTCAACCCGACGACTTATCATAAGCCGCGCCAGTCGATTCGTCGATTCGATTCTCCACTTGTCGGTCGCACGAACTCGTCGCCAGTTTCAGCGTCTGGGCATGGATCCGAACAATGTCATCAATCTCGTTGGCATATCCACCGGCCATTGCAATGGCCAACGGAATTCGGCGGCGCGTGCACCATTCCAAAACGATGGAATCTCGTCGTGAGAGGCCTTCAAAAGTGAGGTCCAGTCTGCCGAGGCGGTCGCCCGCATAAGGATCCGCCCCCGCCAGATAGATCGCCAAGTCAAATCGAGCGGATGCTTTCATGACCGCGTCTAACTCACCAAGGGCTCTTTCGACCGCTTCGGCATACGCGTCATCTCCAGTGCCATCGGGCAATGCTATATCCAAATCGCTTGGTACTTTGCGAAGTGGGAAGTTCTTGACGCCATGAATCGATAAAGTAATGGCCGAGTCGTCACCCGCCAAAATCGACGCGGTACCATTGCCTTGATGAACGTCCAAGTCAATGACGCAGGCTCGTTCGATGATCCCCTCTTGCTGCAGCACTCGAATCGCAACGGCGGCATCGTTGAAGACGCAGTATCCCTCTCCAGCGTCGGCGAATGCGTGATGAGTGCCACCGGCTAGGTTTGCCGAAATACGTTGTGTCATTGCGGCACGGGCGGCGGCGATGGTTGCACCCGTGCTGCGGCGCGACCGCTCAACCATTTTGGGTGACCAAGGAAACCCGATTCGGCGTATTTCCGCGTCGGATAATTGACCACTCGCCACGCGACTGACGTAGGTTCGGTCATGACAAAGGCTCAGTTGCGCGTCACTGGCAGCCGGCGGAACGAGCAAGGCATCGTTGCGGTGCTCCTCAGAACCAACGACATGCCGCCGCAACCGCCGATACTTATCCATCGGAAAACGATGGCTCGCTGGCAGCGGCAGCTCGAAATGATCGGTGTAGTAAAGGTTCACTGGGTGCTTTTCGTGTTCAGGTCATACACCAAAGAGAATCCCATGCTCAGCTCTGCAACGGGCAGGTGTCAACATTCCATTCCCTTGGCTGCTATTGTCGTATGGTACCGAAGTGTCATGAGCCGATCGGTCTTCATGGTGATCAGCCATGGAAAATCTGGATCGAGATCACCAATGCTTCGGCCATTGGATCAGGTTGGCATCGAGTCCGAATCCGCCCGTCAAACAGGCAAATTCGGAACATCTGGCACCGGCCAATGGGATTTGCGGCAGCGTGGCATGGCCGCGTTGAACGAGGCCTTCGCCCCGTTGGATCGTGACGCATCTTTGCGAGGTCTTGCTTTGTGAATCTTCGCTTTGGTGGAAGTGCATGTCTGCGTCCTCGACGGTTACCGACGTCTCCGATTTCGGTATTGAAAGTTCGATTCCGATCCAAAGCACGACGGCATCCCAGGTTCGTACGAACCGCCATCAACCAGATTCGCTGCATGTCCTGCACATTGTCAACGGTGAGCATTTCGCCGGTGCCGAACGCGTGCAGTCCCACCTTGGCCGATGCCTTCCCGACTTGGGTGTGCGAGCCGACTTCGTTTGCGTCAAACCCGGGCGATTCGCTGATATGCTCGATCAGCGCGATGGCACGCAGGAGCACTGGGGGCATTGCCACCGCATACCGATGCGGCGCCGCTGGGATCGGTCTTGTGTCAACAAGCTCATCGATATCGTTGAGAAGGAACGCGTTCATCTATTGCACGCGCACACGCCTCGAACCGCCATGATTTCGTCCGCCACCAGCGACATCACGGGGATCCCTTGGATTTACCATCTCCACTCACCGGCGTCCCGCGATGGTTCCCAATGGATACGAAATCGGATCAACGCTTGGGTGGAACAACGCAGCCTTCGAAACGTGTTGCATCAAATCGCGGTCTCCAGCAGCCTCAAATCCGATATCACAGCAGCTGGTGTCGATCCAGACTCCGTGACCGTTGTGTTCAATGGCGTTCCCGCCATTCGCCCGCCGCGTGAGAGTCGACCGATCGTTGGTGGTCCATGGACGCTCGGCATGATTGCGTTGATGCGCCCACGCAAGGGTCTTGAAATTGCGATCGACGCCATTGCGGATTTGGAAGCCCGCGGAGTGGACGTGAACCTGAGATGCATTGGTCCGTTTGAAACGGACGCATATCGACGACAAATCGACGCACGGATTCGCGACCGTCAAATTGGCCATCGAATCGAATGGCTGGGATTCACCACCGACGTTCCTTCTGAACTCTCACGCTTAGATGCGATGGTGTTGCCAAGTCTGTACGGCGAAGGTCTACCCATGGTCGTCTTGGAATCCATGGCTGCCGGAACGCCCGTCATCGCGACTCGTGTCGAGGGAACTCCCGAAGCCGTCCAGCATGGCGTGGAAGGCTTGTTGGCCGAACCCAACGATGCAGGGTCATTAGCGGAACAAATCGAATGCCTGGTCACCGGACAGGTCGATTGGACACGAATGTCCGAGGCTGCCGTGAAGCGTCACGCCGCTTCATTTAGTGATCGAACCATGGCGACGCAGACCGCCGAAGTCTATCGCCGAGTGCTGCAATCCTAACCGTCCATCGCGACGACAGAATCATCGGATCAGGACCGACACCTAAATCGCTTCGCTGCCGCGCTCGCCAGTCCGAATCCGAACGCAATCATCCATGGGTAAGACGAAAATCTTTCCGTCCCCAATCTCACCCTGTTCACCTGAGCGACTCCCTTCCAGGATCGCATCGATGGTCGGCTGGACGAACTCCTCATTAACGCCGATTTGAAGTTGCACTTTACGGAGCAGCTTGACGGCGAAATCCTGTTGCGAACTTCCACCGGACTGGCCTCGCTGTCGGCCGAAGCCTTGGCAATCGACCACCGTCAGTCGATGGACCTCGACCCGGGTCAACGCCTCTTTAACCGCCTCGAGTTGGGACGGTTGGATAATCGCCAATATGAGTTTCATCTCAACCTACGTGGCAGGCAAGTTCGGGAGTTGACGTCATGCATGAACCGATAACTGCATGCACACGCGTCTTACCAGCCAACAATCATGCGTTGTCGCCAGCAACACAGCGACGCGACAGTTTAATGAACCACCGACAAGTCGCGTACCCACGAGGTACCGCACAGAGGAGACGATCAAAAAAACCCCGACCCGCGACGAATGAGGCGGACACTCGTCACGAGCCATTGGGGCTTCTTCTGGCCCAGGCAAGAGCCGAGAAGATCAGTCTTTGATGGAGCTAAACGAAGCGTGTCCGGTTGGCTCGCCAATGAAGCAGTGGAAGAGTTCCCCGAGGCGGCCCCGCCACCGATTCCACGCACTGGCAAGTGAATGGAACTCGATGGCGAAGCTGCGGTGGGTAGAGCAAACCGAGGTCACGCGGTAACCGCACCACCCGCGACAGCATCGGATGGATATGCATGCATGCCATGCTCGCTGATATCCAAACCGGCTTGTTCCTCTTCCGGTGATACCCGCAACATTCCGATTGCCTTTAACACACCAAACACAACGGACATGGTGACGAAGGACCAAATGCAGATCGAAGCCGTACCAATGAGCTGAATCATGAAGGACGTGCTGCCGGAAGCCAGGTGCGTGTTTGGCAAAATACCGAGTGCCATGCATCCCCAAACACCGCAAAGGCCGTGTACGGGCCAAGCACCGACCGGATCGTCGATTTTCGCCTTATCGAGTAACACAACTCCAAGAACAACTAGGGCTCCCGCAACGGCGCCAACCACGATCGACCACCAGTTCGTAAATGCATCACAGCACGCCGTGATACCAACCAGTCCACCTAGCGCACCGTTCAGGCTCATCGTGAGATCAGGCTTTCCGAACAAGCCCCAACTGACAAATGTTGCGACGACCGCTCCAGCGCCGGCCGCAAGTGTCGTGTTCACGGCGATGAAAACAGTCGCGTCAATATCGCCCGTGCCCTGGAATGCCAATTGACTGCCGGGGTTGAAGCCGTACCAGCCTACCCAGAGGATGAACACGCCCAATGCTGCGAAGGCAACATTGTGACCGGGAAGGGGCACGCTCTTGCCATCCGATGTGTATCGTCCCAAACGCGGCCCAAGGAAAAGAGCACCTGCGAGGCCAGCGAATCCACCAACCGCGTGCACCACTGCCGATCCTGCGAAATCCTGGAAGGCCATATCATTTTCAAAGGTTGTCAGCCATCCACCACCCCACTTCCAATATCCACTAATCGGATAAATGATTCCCGTGAGGATGGCGCTATAAACCAAGTAGGCGGTGAACTTCATTCGACCCGCGACGGCTCCCGACACAATCGTCGCGGCGGTTGCGGCGAAGACAGCCTGGAAAAACCAGTCAACCTGAGGCGAGAAGGTCCGATCGGATGCCGACGCATAGCCGTCCAGTCCAATGCCACCAAAGGCGAAATAGCCGCTGGAAACATCGCCGTAACTACCCGGATACATCAAACCAAAACCGATCACGAAGTAGAGCAAAGCACCGACTGAAAGGTCCATCACATTCTTGGCAAGAATGTTGACCGTATTCTTGGCCGAGTTCAGCCCGACTTCGACCATGGCGAAGCCTGCTTGCATGAATAGAACGAGGACAGCGCAAAGGAACAGCACGGCGTTGTCCAAGGCGTAACCGACGCCTAAGTCGGCGTCACCCGCGTCGGCGGCCTCCACAGCCTCCTCTGCTGCGACGGCATCGTCCTGAGCCGAAGCAACCGACGCGAGTGACAAACCGATCCCCATCATCCCCACAAGGAGAGCGATCATCAGCCAGGGCCCGCGCCGGGCTCCCAACTGCAAGGTTGAATCTGTAGCGAACATGGAATTCATTTTCCGTAAACCCTCTTCTCGAAAACGGTCGGACTCTCGAGCGGTCGTGGGTGACTGCGTACCTGCAATCGCCTTCTGCACTTCCGCCTGCAATGTTCGACACACTGCGGAACTCGCCTGCCGTCCAACTCCTGCCCGGGCCATCCTTAATCGCTCGCGAGTCGTTCGAACTGGGTTTCACAGCACGTCGTGGAACACCTGAGCACAACCCGCGCCAATTTGCTAGCACAGGAATCAAATTGAACGCGCAAGTGCCTCCAAGGGCGAACTTTAGGAAATATCCTTGCGGTCGGAATGTCTCGCTCGATCCCGTCACTGTCGTCCGGTTGCTCGCCATGTCAGCAACCTGCCGGTAAACGTGCTCGATTGGCAGGCACAATCCTAGGCAGCGAATATCGTCGCCAAATCAAATGGTCCCATTGCCTTATGTTGCCGAAATGGCCTTTGTCGACCCGCAATGTTGATTGATTTCGCGGCATGTCGCCCAGGAATTAACCAGCCGCCGCCGGTGCTCCCACCGTGCTCGGTTGCGGTGCCAGCGCGGTCAAAGTCGGAGCGAGCAACGCCATCATCCACAACATGGTCAATGAGTATGCGAATGACTCGATGATCGTGTCTTCGACCAAACCTGAGATCAACACGTACACAAGCACCGCTCGAATCCATTCGTAATTGGAAGTGATGCCGAAAATCAGAGACCAGACCAAGACAATCAAGATCACGATGGCCGCCAGCACACCCGCGGAAAAACCCACGTGAAGCAGCAAGTTGTGAGTTCCGGTGGCTCGCTTCGACATGATGCTGGCTGCCGAATCCATACCCCATCCGGTGATTGGCCGTTGCGAGATGAAACCCAACGCCTCTTCCCAGATGGCAGTTCGTCCTGTCAGTGACGTCAATTCCTCCACGTCGCCGCTCTTGGTGATGACACCGACGGCTTTTTGGGCAACCGGACTGTTTCCATTGGCGAGCGTGATCACGATCATCAGGCACGTCACAACGGCCGAGCCGACCACCGCCAACACGATGCCGCCTCGGCCATAAAGCCGGTCTCGGAACATCACAACCAGCGCCACCAAACCGGCTAGCGTCGCGGTCCGACTAAAGGTCGCCACCAGCGTGATCGCCGCAAGCAAGATCGCCAGGACGAGCAGACCGCGCTGGAGCCAATGGCCAACGCCGACACCCAGTGGCGGATCGCGACGCCCGAAGATCAACGATGTCGACATCAACCCTACCGTGATCGCCATCTTGGCAATGTTGTTGGGATGGCCGGTGCCGCCCATTCGCGTCACCGTTTCGGTTGCGCTGACGTATTCCTGGAAACGACCTTTTTCCGGTACCAGGATGAACAGGAACCAGGTCAGCAATAGATAGCAAACGGCCCCGGCGACGATTGCCAGGATCATTTTTCGGCATCCCAGCACCGATAGACCCGTCGCTGTCAAAGCGAGGTAAACGAGATAAAGGATCGCGGATGCTCGACTGATGGTTGCGAATTCTTTGTTCGCGAACACGCTGGTCAAAACAAAGATCACGCCCAGGAACACGAGCAGCGATCCGGGGACGGACATCAAGAGCCGACGGGTGCGGGCATCCAATAGGAGTCCCAGGGCAGCCGCCACGGCGGCGAAACCCGAGATGCCTAGTTTCGAAAGCGTTAGAAAACCCAGCGATTGAGTCGCCCGATCGAACTCGGCGGAGGTTTTCACCTCAATCGGGTTGAAGGCCATGGCCACCACGATCAGCAGCGCCAATGATGGCCCGATCCAGCGCTGAATCGCCGCCCCAGACTGGACCGTCTCGGGTCGAGCATCGGTAAGTCCCGAACTCGCGGCGGATTCGAAGGATTGGCTCAACGGTACTGTTCGTGGCAATCCGCGCATGATTGGCTAACCGAGCCGACGGCGGCTCGGACGGATTCAAAGTCCTCCCGTTGCAGCGCATCGACCACCGATCGTGCCGACGACGACATAGCCCGACTCAGCAACGCATAGTCTTCGTCGTCGAAATCATCCATACCTTCCTGCACGAGCACCTCGCCGACCATGGCGACGGACTCGGCGGCCCGACGAATCGAATCGGCGTTGCTCTCCGCGGTAGCGGCGTCGCGACTCTCATCCTCGAGTGTCTCAAGCAACTGTTCGATGTATTGCATCATTGGCGTCCGCTCCGTTATGGCTGACCAATCGTTGGCGGGATCGGGTGGTTTGCTAATCGTGATCGCGGCACCGGATACCAGGTCTTGCAGGTCGGCGCGGCGCAACTTGGCTTCATTGAAAACCTGTGTCGAACCCGCTGCGCAATTCTGTGCGGTCCGAGCGGTCAAGTCACGAGCCGCAGCGGCCTGGTCTTTCCAGCGAACATCCCCGGAATAGTCGGAGATGACCGCAAATAGAGTCGCCAGGACGGATAGATCGAGTCGCGCGTCTTGATAGCCGCCGCTCTTGAAAGCACCGGGAGAGGTAAGCGTCCCGTCGTATCGAAGTTTGATTCGCTTGACCTCGTCCTCGAGTGTGGGAGCCGACACCAGGGTCGACCAGATGTCCTGTTCGGAACCGGCATCGGACGCTTTGGACGGAGCTTCCATGGGTTGTTGCCGACCCGCTTGCCGTAAGTCGCTCCGTGTGGGGCGTGGTCCACGAAAAGCATCATCCAACGACCGAAAAAAGACTCGCGAAATACTCGTCGAATCAAACTTGGGTGGTGCGGCACGCTGCATCGGCAAGCGACCGGATTGGGCGGCCAAATCACCGCCGGCGGCGACGTGGATCACGGTGACGGCGAGGACCATGCCGATACGAAGAAATCGATAGATGGGTGTCATGATAGATTCGTCAGCGGAGCATCGACTCGATCGTGTTGGGCGCCGATTCAAAATGCTCGGCCACCGCAGCCAACAACGGGTCGATTGACCGTGACTGGATTTGATGAGGAGGCGACCACGGAAACCATTGGCTCGATTCGTGCTCAGTTACTTCTATGGTAGTGATCTCGGGGATAAACGCCAGAAAATACCGTACGTTCTTGCGACGGATCTCACCGGGTGTCCCACCGAATTGCTTCGCTCGCCGACCATAGCGTACATCGTATTGCAGGTCCCACATGAATACGGGATCGAATCGATCGTCCGGGATGGCTAGCCCAGTCTCCTCCATTAGCTCACGCCTTGCAGCGGCTTCATAGGTCTCATCCCCGTCGCAGTGGCCCTTAGGCAAGTCCCAACGGTCGGCATGCCGCATCAGGAGAAATTGCGTTGGCGTATCCAGTGTCATGACGAGCACGCCAGCGGCTCGAACCAGATCAGACATGGTAACTCCGTAATCGAACCGAACTGTGCAGGGCTATCCGGCTACGTCGTGGGACAAGCCGGATGGACCACGATTCATTCCTGGGGCTCACTGGTTGGCTTGCCCTCGGATGGTGCGTTGGGCCACCTTCCAAGCGGATTCCAAATGCAATCGATACGCATCGACGTCCATTAGGTGACCATCGGTATCGGCAGATCGAATCTCAAACATCCATCCTCGATTGTAAGTGTCCGCATTGATCAGCGAAGGTTCAGCCAGCACGTCGTCGTTGATGTTCGTGAGCACTCCCTCCAGCGGACTGAATAAGTCGCTTTCCGCCTTCTTGCTTTCAATTGCCCCGATGTTCCGACGATGCGCCAGATTCATGCCCGGCTCGACTACCCAGTCGAGAAAGTAAACATCTTGCAGCAACCGAACGGCATAAGCGGTCAGTCCAAACCGCAACACCGGACCATCGGACTGGTCTGGCGAGGTCCGCGCCCACATGTGGTTGGAGGCATAGAGATAGTCGGTGGGAAACTCGGCCGTGAACTCTCCCATGGCGAAGGTCATCATGAAGTCGCCCCCGTGACGGCATCGATCGTCTCGGGTGGGAGTGTGCCATGCACGTAGCCTTGCGGAAAAACTCGCTGGAACTTGCTGTCGGCGGTGCGCTTCCACAGTCCGGTACGACTGACCACGGTCCCAATTCGCGTTAACGGCGCGGCCAATGGAGTGTCGTTCATCCGGTCGGCATCGGCGGCAGACATCGTGACGATCAATTCGAAGTCCTCGCCATCACTCCATGCATGCTGATATGCCGAACGTCCACTCGATCGCGCTAACTCATGCGCGTCATCGGAAATGGGGAGGCGATCCGATTCAATTTCCACACCCACACCACTTGCGGCGCATAGCCGATCCAAGTCAAGGCTGAAGCCGTCGCTGACATCGATGGCAGCGTGAACATCCACATGTTGACGAAGCTGGCGGGCCAGTTCCAGTCGGGGTTCCGGCCTCAGGTGCCTGCCCAAAATGCTTCCGCCGAGTGCACCCGATACCAAAACGGCATCACCGACTTGAGCCGCTGAGCGAAGCCACGGTCCGCGGACGGTCCCGAGCAAAGTCACACTAATGGCAAGCGGGCCGTCGTATGTCGTGAGATCACCGCCAGCAATCGCAATGTCGAACGCTCCGGCGGCCTCGAGAATGCCTTCATAAACGTCGCCAGCGATTTCGGTTGCGTTCTCGATTGGAAGAGCCAACGTCACGATGGCGGCCGTCGGTGTTCCCCCCATGGCCGCCACATCACTTAGATTGATTGCCATCGCTTTGAAACCGATGTCGCAACCGGCATGTTCGGATGATCGGAAATCGACGCCGTCAATGATCTGATCGGCGCACGCGATTTGCTGGACGCCCTCGCCATCGACCCGGTCGATCACGGCGGCATCATCACCAATGCCGATGGCGACCTGGGGCAGCGAGCGCGTGCGACCCCGAAGATAAGCCAGGAAAGACTGCTCCATCGAGATGATCCGTGCGGTGTCGAGTGCGGGCGGTTGAACGCTGTGAAGAAACGAAGGTCCATGACCGTTGATCCACGGCGAGCCAACCTTCAATGCCCTACTTTATCAGGAGCCCGGTATCTTGGACACGATCTCGTCGACGATCTCGTCGATCGACCGATCGGTTGTGTCGACGGTTATGTCGGCAACGGCACGATAGATCGGTCGCCGCCGCGCCATGACTTGATTGACCTCGTCGGCCAAAGGCTGGTCGGTCAGTGCAGGCCGGCGGTCGGCGGTCGTCGAGTCGCCGGCGATGCGGCGCACCAGCGTCGCGTTATCGGCATCCAGCCAGATGCAAAAACCGTTCTCATGGATCAGACGCTGGTTACCGTGATCCAGGATGGTCCCGCCGCCCAGTGCGATGATTCGCTGAGACATCGACGAGACGCTGCGCAGCATTTCGGATTCACGTCGACGGAAGCCGGCTTCATGTTCGCGTTGAAAGATTTCGACGATGGAACACCCTGCCTCCTCCTCAATGAGGTCGTCCAGGTCAACCGATGGCCATCCCAAACGTCCGGCCAAAAGTTTCCGCACCGTACTTTTCCCGCACCCCCGATAGCCGGTCAAATAAAGATGGGACTTCGGTTGATTCATAGATCTACGCTACGAGATGACGAGAATGTTGACAACGAGATGCACCGCAGTAGCGGGGATCGTGATCGCCGTTCTAGGTATGCAAGTGCTGCCCGGATCGATGGTCATGGCTCAGACTGGCTCGAATCCCAAGCCCACCGGCATCGACTCCGGCGAGATCGACGTACCCGAAGCCCTGCAAGGCGACTTTAAACCAAAGGACATTGCCGCCGCGACCGCTTGGGCCGACCAACTGCATCTGGCCGATTGGCTCGGGCCGCTGGCACCACTGGCGCTGTCGCCGTTTTTCGGTGTCGCCTGCTTATCCGGCTTGTCGCTTTGGGGCCCACAATGGGTGACTGACAACGCGTTGTTGAACTCCGCCAGCCCGCTATGCAGTGCCCCCGTATTTGCGACCTTTGCCGTCTTGACGGTGGTGACGAGCGTTCCTCGCATGACGAAGGTGAGCAAACCATTCGCCCAAGCCGTCGACCGAATCGAGGCTTACGCGGTTATTGTAATTCTGTTGGTTATCAAAGTCATGTCCTCGGTATCGACCGGGGATGTCGACCTGGAGACCCAAGTTGCCTTGCAAGGGCCGATGGTGGCACAGGCAGGTGTGCTGAGTTTGACTGCGGATACGCTCTTAATGATCGCAATGGCCATCAATATTTTGGTGGTCAATAGCGTCAAGTTCTTCTTTGAGTTTCTAGCCTGGCTGACGCCATTTCCGACGATCGACGCGATTTTTGAGATTTGCAACAAATCGCTCTGCGCTGCGCTGATGGCGACTTACGCGGTCAGCCCTGCCATAGCGACGGCATTGAATCTGTTGATCTTGCTCGCGGCACTGTTGGTGTTTCGATGGATCGGGCGAAGGGTCAAGTTTCACCGCACGATGTTGCTCGATCCTGTCCTCGCACGAATCTGGCCAGCTTACGCGGCGCCGTCGGCAACAGGACTGGTTGCGTTTTGTCGCGAGGAGGTGGGCGGCTATCCCGCGAAGACGTGCTTGCGACTGATCCAGGATGGCGATGGTGCCCGTCTGATACCGGGTTCCCCTTGGTCACCGCTGAATTGGGGACTCCGTCGCGATGGGATTCGGTTGGCCGACAGCGCGACCGCAACGCTCACGCGAGGATGGTTGACCCATACGATCACCGCGAAAGGGAAGACGGGTGAAGACGATGAGGCCATTTTCGATGTCCCGCTGACGATCAGTCGCCGGCATGATGTGCACCTGGACGAGCTGGTCAAGATCCACGGGCTGTTACTGGCTCAAGGGTCCCCCGATCACGCACCTGCCGATCGCACGGAGACAGCCAAAATCGAGCTGGCTTGAGAGCGCGACGGGTTTGGATGCCCGGATGGATGGACTATCCTAAAACCCAGCAGTGGACCAGCTGCCTCTTCTTTGACTCTTGATCGCTCGTTCTTCTCATGGCAACGCAACGTCTGACCAAGCATAACGCCGCGATGGTCCGCGCAGGCGTGACGATGTTGGCTGAGCGTGAATCCGATGCTTTGCTGTTGTTGCTCGATGGCATGATGGATTGGAAGCGGATTTCGGAGCTCACCGGCGCACCGGAAAATACGGTCATTGTGGCCGTCGATACACTGGAGGACTTGGACGGTGCGGCCGAGGCTGGCCTGCGACCGTTGGCACTCAACAAGGAGAAAGCGCCTCTGCTGGAACGGCTTCAAGAAGCCCTCTTGGAAGCAGCCGCCGACGAGCTGATCCGCACCAACGGCGAAGTCATTGCCGTTTATAGCGGCTTCCAACAGGGCCGTCTCGATTCGATCAGTCATCTGCAGTTGGACGAACGAATGAGGCGGTTCACATCTCGGGACCTGCAGACGATCGAATCATCCGTGCCGCTGACGACCATCAAGTCCGTGGTCGATCTCGCATCGCAAATCGGCCGAGAAGGACGTGAAGGAAAACCCGTCGGCACGCTCTTTGTTGTTGGCGATACTCGTAAGGTCCTTGAACACGCCAAAGACTTGGGAGCGGACCCGTACCGCGGATACAACAAGAAAGCACGGAATCTTTTCGATCCCAAGGTGCAGGAGGATGCCAAGGAGATCGCCCAGCTCGACGGCGCCTTTGTCGTCAGCGCCGATGGCGTGATCGAGCGCAGCCGGCAAATGCTCGAGGTCTCGCACGAAGATCTCAAGATGACCAAGGGACTCGGGTCACGTCACTGGGCGGCCGCTGCGATCTCGCGAAAAACCAAAGCCGTCTCTGTCGTCGTCAGTCAGTCGACCGGCACGGTTCGGCTCTACCAAAATGGGTTTTTGATCCTTCAGATTGTACCGATGGACAAGGCCATCAAGTGGCAGGAGTTCGCCTTCGAGCCTCCTCCCCAGAGCGGCGAGGACTGACATCGCGTGGGGCGAGGTTTGACGTCTGGACGAGTCACGAATGTCTGGCCGCTTGACCACAACAGCAACCAAGACGGCGAGGTGGGGTGACCAAACGATGTTGGTCGCACTGCCGGCATCGTGGTCGAAGCGTCGAGGGGGTGAAACGAGCTACGCCATCGATCATGCTATGGCTGTTGCGAACGACTCGTAGATATGGCGGATCCTTTTGGATGCTCGAACCCACCGGCCGACTTTTCCTTTCATGCGTCAAGGCGGATCGTGACTGAGTCATCTCCGCCGGTCCGTGCCGTGAATGATTCGACCAAGGTGAACGGAAGTGACGTTGACCTGGGAAGGACGACGCTGGCGTTGATCGCTGGTTGTTTTTTCGTGTCGGGTTTCTCGGCGCTGCTCTACGAAACCGTCTGGTTGCGTCAATTTGCGATCCTACTGGGCACCAGCGAGCAGGCCCTGGCAATCGTCTTGTCGTCGTACATGGGTGGCCTGGCATTGGGTTCGTGGATTGCCAGTCGCTTTGTCAACCAGGTTCGACGACCTCTGCTGACGTACGGCGTTCTTGAACTTGGCATTGCAGTGGCAGCATTGCTGCTGCCGGTTGGATTGAGTGGGTCACGCGTGCTTCAGCGCCTATGGCTCGGAGGGTTGGCCGAACCGCCGCCGGCCGGAACGGCCGCCCAAATGATTTTCAATCTAGTCATCACGGCCGGTTTGATTCTGATCCCGACAACACTCATGGGGGCGACTCTGCCTCTATTGGCGAGGCATGTAGTTCGACGGGATGAAGAACTTGGACCTCGGATCGGAATGCTCTACGCGATCAACACCGCCGGTGCTGTCGTCGGCACACTCAGTGCGGCGTTCTTGTTGATGCCATCCCTGGGAATGCGACCAACGACTTGGGTCGGTGCGGCGGGCAACGCCATGGTGTTCGCCCTGGTGATATGGCTTGCCCGTCTAATCGACGGCACAGTTGATTCCGGTTCGGTTGACGTGGCCTCGGCGGATGCGCAAACCGTTACCGCCAAGACGGGCCAGGCCCGACCTGAGCCACGTCGCCCACGAGGCACGACCAACAAGTCCCCAGTTGATCGTCCAAACCAGGATGGCGCTTCCGAGCCCGCCTATCACAGAGTGTTGATCTTGATCGCCTTCTCGGGCGCGATCTCGTTTTGCTACGAGATCCTATTTACACGTATGTTGGGACACCTCCTTGGTGGCAGCATCTTTGCGTTCGCGACCATGCTGTCGGGCTTCTTGGCCGGCATTGCCATTGGTGGTGCTGTCTGTTCCCGACTTGCCGTCACGCGCCGCGCCGCAGCGATCGGATTCGTGAACGCGCAGGTTGGATCAGCGATGGGGATCCTGCTGGCATTCCATGTGGTCGATTCGTTGGCGGGATGGGATTGGACGCAGTGGGGAGGCACTTCGAACACGTTGGTCCAGGTGCTCACGTCCATCGTGATCCTACTCCCAACGGCGATTGCCGTTGGTGCATCATTCCCGTTCGCCATTCGAGTATTCGCACGCGACGAAACGCAGGCCGCGGCCGCTTCAGCTCGCGTCTATGCGATGAGTACGATCGGGGGCATCATTGGGTCTTTGCTGACGGGCGCTGTCTTGATGCCCATGGGGGCCTATCACGGATCCACGGCACTGGCGGTGATCGCCAACCTTTCCATCGCGACGGCAGCGATCATTTGGTTCCGAGTTCCTCGGCGTCATGGAGTGGTGGCCGTCGTGGGGTTGGTCATTCTCCTGCTGGCATTCCCCAAGATGCCCGAGAACGTTATCCGCGTGTCATCTTTGAATGGCAAGTTGACACCAGGTCGAATCGCGTTCAACAGCGTCGGAAAGTCCGCGACCGTGACCGTGCTTTACCAGGATGGCGAGATGCGGTTTCAGACCAACGGTCTGCCCGAGTCAGGCGTCGGTGCGGTCGGGGGGGCGCTGAATTATCGGCACAGTGGTGCGTGGTTGGCGACACTTCCCAGTGTCGTTCGACCGTCCATCGATTCCATGATGATCATTGGCCTAGGAGGCGGCGTGGCGGCATCGGCCGTCCCGCCGTCGGTCGCTAGCGTGGACGTGGTGGAGATTTCCGACTCGGTTCTGGAAGCGAACCGCGCCGTGGCACCTGTTCGAGATCGTGACCCGCTTCAAGACGACCGAATTCGAATCGTGCTCAATGACGCGCGAAACGCTTTGGCACTTACCGATAAGACCTATGACTCGATTGTGTCTCAGCCGTCGCACCCGTGGACCGCGGGCGCATCGCACCTCTACACACGCGAGTTCGCGGCAATCGTGCGTCGACATCTCAACCCCGGCGGTATCTTCCTGCAGTGGATGGCATCGGATTTCGTTAATGATTCGCTCGTGGCGAGCATGTCCGCGACACTGCTCGATGTGTTCCCGTTTGCCCGCATGTATCAGCCGCAGCCCGGGCTGCTTCTCTTTGTCGCTTCCGACCAGCCGATCCGGCCCGAATGGGATCCCGATTGGTCGATTCCCGACGTGGATGTGGATGCTCAACGCCGAATGGGTATCGAGACCCAAACGCATTTACTGGCAACGCTGTCCCTTGATGACGAAGCGATGCAGCAAGTCGCTCAGTTGGGCGACGTGATTCGTGACGAACGAAATTTACTCGCGATGCAAGCACCCTTCTTAGTTCAGCAAAATGACGGAGACGCCGTCAAAGCGTTCATTCGGTCATTCCATCCTGCCACGCGGGGCGTTGAAGCCCTCGCGTCGCTGTGTCCCACCGTGGACCTCTTTCCCCTCGGCCAACGGATGATGGCGATCGGCCAAGCCGATGAAACGGCTGAGTTAATCGAGCCGATCATGACGTCAGACGCTCACCGTGGGTTGCTCGCTGCGCTGCGACGTCGCGCCGAAGATGGCTCGGCGGCGTGGAAAGACTACTTGGAAAGCCAATTCGACACGGATGATCCTTTGGTCGCGTATCACATCCTCCATGCCGACGCGATTGGGAAGCTCGACACGCTCAACGAGAACGACCGTGCGCGTTTAATGGAGTGTCTCGAATCGCGCCATCGTCGAGTGCTCCCCATCATCGCCGAGACGTTTCGCAACCAACTGGATTCGGCGAGAACTCAAGACGAGTTCCTGTCGACGTTCAGCGTGGACGATCAGGCGTTCGAAACCATCTTGAAGATCCGTCTGCCTTGGCGGTTGGAATCGCAGCCGCCAGATCAATTGATGCGATGCCAAGAGGTGATTGGGTTGATAGATAGCAATGCCGCCTACATCAACGAGCTCGAAGTGGCCTATTTTCGTATGGTCGCGGCGATTCAAGCCAATCAGAGCCTCACTGCACTGACGACCGCCTACGGCGTTGCCAAGATGATTGAAACGATGCAGCGAGATCAGGGTTCACCCATTGAGCAGGGAACGTTCAATCATTTGTTTCGCGTCCGGCGTCTCTTGCAGCAGCCGTCCTCGTTTCCTTACGCGCCGCGCGAGCGATTTCGCGAGGTGGCCAGGTTGGTCGAGGACGTTTCCGCTTCCGCCATTGACGCAAGATTGCGTGCCGGAATGCCAATCGTTTATCCCAATGACGCACAGTGATGGTGATGAGTCAAATCGGGATTGGTCGATTGGTCCCCTCAGGCCCGTTTCAGGCTGGCCTGGAGTACCTGCATGGTGTGCCAAACTCGGGACACACGGTGTCCTTCCAAGGTCCTGACGTGGTGAGATAGCTGTGTCAGGCAGCCGATGTTTCCGGAACAAATCGTATCGGCACCCGTCGAGACGGCCGCCGCCGCTAGCCTGTGTCCCAACTCTCCCGCTGTCTCCGGATAGACGACGTTGTAGATCCCCGCGGATCCGCAACATCCTTGATTCGTCGGAATCTCGACACAGGTGAGCCCAGGGATCAACGCCAGCAAGTTTCGCGGTGGATCGCGGACTCCTTGGGCGTTGGCTAGATGACAAGCGTCGTGATACGCCAACATGCTGATTCCCTCAGGTTTGGTCAGGGGTAAATGCGATGCAATGCGTTCCAAGTAGACGGCGATATCCATGGTTTTGTCCGCCAGTTGTTCCGCGGCGGCTTGGTGGGGCGTTGAACGTAAGATCATGGGATACTCATGCACGCCGCTGCCGCACCCGGCTGCGTTGGTGATCACGGCATCCAGCCGATCCGCGTCGCCATCGGTACCAGAACCGTCAAATGCACTTAGGTTGGCGACGGCGAACCGCGCCGCACGCTGACGATTGCCGAGATGCCAGTCCAACGCGCCACAGCAAACCTGTGACTTCGGCACGTACACCTCGACACCGGCATGGTTCAGCACATCAATCGTCGCCAGGTTGATTTCAGGAGCCAGCACACTCTGAGCGCATCCGGTCAATAAGGCGACTCGTCCGCGACGTTGCCCGACGGCCGGATAGACGGCATCGTAGTGAACGCGTGGCGGAATGCGGTCCGGTAGTAGGTCCAGCATGGCACGCATTCCAGGCGGGACGATTCGTCGTAGTCGTTTGGCCCATCGTCCGGTCGATGCGGCCAGTCGAAGTCTCGACGGGTAGGGCAGCGTCGATTGTGCCAGCCATTGCTGTAGGCGGGGCCCTAAGCCACGATTCATGACCGATCGTTCTGCCTGAACTTTGGCGCGATAAGGACCCAATAGGTCGCGATACGAAACACCGGATGGACATGCCGGTTCGCACGCCAGGCAACCCAAACACGAGTCGACGTGCGTGGCGACTTCTTCGGCGCGAAGTTTTCCTTCCAGGACCTCTTTCATTAACTGGATTCGACCTCGAGGTGAATCCGACTCGTCGCCCGCGACGGCATAGGTCGGGCAAGCGCTCAGGCAGAATCCACATCGGATGCACGTGCTGACGGCTTCCGCCATCGACTCGCCATCAGCACCTAAATCGACGACGGGAATATCATGCTGCATCTATCGGTACCGCAAAGCGTCCATGAGGATCAAATGCCGGACGCACTCTTTGCACCAGCCCGTCGCCGATGCCATGCCCGATCAAATAACCGTGCGATGGATCCGAACCTTGGATGATCATTCCACGCCATTGATTCTCAATCAGTTGTTCGCTCAATTCGAGTCGAATCTGGGAATTGAACTCTCTAGCACCGATGAACAGCACATTCCCCCCGAGTCCAATGTGGTACCAGCGCCGGTGCGTTGCCCATTCCGAAACGAATCGCTCGATCTGGCTCAACTGACGCGGTGACACGGGAATGCGAACGAGCATGGTCTCAGACGTAACATCCCAATCACGTAGTGTTGACCAACACAGATCTTGTAAGTCGGAATCGAGTTGTCGAACCGATCTCACCGATGGAATCATCGACCTCAACCTCGCCGCGATTGGAGTGGAGACCTTGGCCGGACCCGCAATGGGCACCAGCACATGGATGGGTGCATCCATCCACTGATTCTTGCACGCCAGCATTTCCGATACCGACGTCGATGTGACACACTCGATGGCGGACACATCGCAGGGCGATCTAGCGATCGTATGGATGGTGTTGGATGCCTCAGCGAAATCAGCGCATCCAATCGCCAAGGTCTCTGATCGCGCCGGCGCGGGAAACACTTTGAGCGTCACTTCCGTCAAGATTCCTAATCGGCCCGCCGAGCCGATCATTAACTTGGGAATATCGAATCCGGCCGAATTCTTGACCACGGCCGCACCCGATCGGGTCACGGTTGCGGTCCCATCGACCATTTCCACGGATAACAAAAAGTCTCGAATGCCGCCAAAACGCCAACGCATCGGACCGCTCCAGCCACAGGCAATGGCGCCTCCGATCGTCGCCCCCATGGCCGATCGAGGAGGATCAAATGGCAGCCATTGGTCGTGGTGCGCAAGGGCGTCCTGAATCTCCACAATGGGCGTCCCCGCACGAACCGTGATCGTGTATTCCGACGGATCGTACTTCGTGATGCCGGCGATGCCGCGCATTGAGATATGGTCCACGTCTTGGTCGGCCGATAAGGCGGGTTTCGTTCGTCCGCCCACCGCTAGGCATTTTCTATTGGACTTCTCATCGCACTGGCGAATCGCGTCGACGAGCTCACCAACGGTGGACGGATTCAGCACGGACCGAGCAGGCGATAGCGGCTCAGTCACGAAAGATCACGCCCGCTTTTTCAAGTGGATGCAATCCCGATGTGGTCAACGTCGCCGGCTGGTCGGATGGAAAGACCTTGCCGGGATTGCAGATCTCCTTGGGATCCAAACATCGTCGGACGCGTTTCATCAAATCGAGGGTATCTCGGTCGAACATGGCCTCCAGATGGTGGGTTTTTTCGACGCCAACACCGTGTTCGCCCGTGATCGAACCGCCCATCTCGATGCAAAGCTCCAAGATACGACCGGCCAGGGCGTCGGCTGCCTCAAAGCCACCTTCGATGCTGCCGTCGTACATGATCAACGGATGGAGGTTGCCGTCGCCAGCGTGGAACACGTTGGCGACTGGGATGCCCGTTGCGTGGCTCATGGTTTCAATCATCTCCAACGCCTCCCCCAGCCGACAACGCGGGACCACGCCGTCCTGCACCAGGAAATCCGGACTCAGCCTGCCGGCGGCACTGAAGACCGACTTGCGTCCCTTCCAAATCGAAAGTCGCTCCGCATCATCGGCGGCGACTTGGACGACGCTGGGGTCGGTTCCCTCCAGAACGCGATGCAAGATCGTGATCTCATGATCGACGCGTTCTCGCGCGCCTTCCAGTTCGACGATCAACACCGCATGTGCTTCCGATGGGTAGCCGCACGCGACCGCGGCCTCGGCTGCCTTGATGGAGGTCGGGTCCATGATCTCCATGGCACCTGGCAAGAGTCCCGACGCAATGATGTCGGCAACCGCTTCGCCGGCTTGGCGAATCGTGTCGTAGCCGACCAGCACCGTATGGAACGTTTCGGGCAGTGGAACCAGACGCAGCGTGATTTCGGTGGCGATACCAAACAATCCCTCATTGCCGCAGAAAAATCCGCTCGAATCGGGAAGCACCGATTCCAGAGATTCGCTCCCCAACGTTGCCACCGTGCCATCACCCAGGACCACACTCATCCCAATGACATGTCCGGCTGTCATGCCATTCTTGAGGCAGTGCGCACCTCCCGAGTTGAATGCGACATTGCCTCCAATCGTGCAAACCGATCCGCTCGACGGGTCGGGGGCATACATGAGGCCATATGGTCGCGCCGCGTCCGATACGGCCGCGTTGACGACGCCGCATTGAACCCGCGCGGTTCGTGAGACCGGGTCGATGTCCAACACGTGATTCAAACGGTTCAGCGCGACGACGATCCCGTCCGCATGGGGCATCGATCCTCCTGACAATCCTGTCCCGCTGCCTCGAGCAACCATCGGAATTCCGTGTCGATGGCACCAACGCAAGATCGAGACCACATCGTCCGATGAATCAGGAAAGACGACGCCAACAGGACGCTGGCGGTAGGCCAACAAACCATCCGACTCGAACGCGGCTCTGGATGCGGCATCGGTCTGGATTTGGTCTTGGCGAAGATGCTCAGCTAGTTCAGCCCATGCACGGGCATCGATGGCCGCCGACGAATTGCACATGCGACCAGTCTAGCTGATCAACCGTCTCCAAACCCGTCCGTCGCGATCTTGCGATTGATGCGTTTAATGGTCCCTCGGAGGACGCGGCCCGTTCCGGCTTCCAAGAATCCGTCGATGCCGGCGCCCAGCATGTTGCTGATTGACGCTTCCCATAACACGGGATTGACGACTTGTTTGGCCAACAAATCTCGGATTTCGGTGGCGCTCGTGTGCGGAGCCGCATCAACGTTGCTGTAAACGGGAATCCGACAGTCCGAGATCGATGCGTCCGCGAGCGCCGCCGTCAAACGGTCGACCGCATCCGCCATCAAGGAAGTGTGAAAGGCCCCGGCCACGCTAAGCGGAACAACCTTCATCGCGCCGGCAGCGGATGCGACTGGCTCGAGCCGCGAGAGTGCTGAGGAGTGACCGGAGACCGCAATGTTGCCTGGGCACAAAAGATTTGCCGGTCGCAAGACTTCGTCGGCACTCTGGCCAAGTGTTTCTTGACAGACCGATTGCAGTGTTTCCAACTCCAGCCCCAGCACACTCGCCATGCCCGAGTCAGCCGCATCGGCGCACGCCTGCATGGCCTCGCCTCGCGCCTGGACTAACTTCACACCGTCAGCGAATGACATACCCCCTGCGTAACAGACGGCAGTGTACTCGCCTAAACTCAACCCGGCCGACGCGGCGATCCGGCCGGACAATTCGGGCGCTAATTCCTCATGGACCTTCGCCGCCGCCATCCCGACGACGAACAGGGCTGGCTGACTGAACACGGTTTCGGACAATTTCTCGGCGGGCCCGTCTTGGCACAATGCCGCCAAGTCATAGCCGAGAAGGTCCGATGCTTCATCGAAAAGATCGACGGCAAGCGTATGGTGGTCGCGCAACCAGACGCCCATGCCGGGTGCTTGAGCCCCTTGGCCGGGAAATAAGATCGCGGGGCTCTGAGCAGCGAACGGCACGCGAGATCTACTCTTCGGCGGTCTCAACGACCGTGCGGCCCTGGTAGTAGCCGCATTTGGGGCAAATCGTGTGGGTCGGCACCGCCGCACTACACTGGGGACAATAAGCGATCTGGCGTTTCTTGACGCGATCATGGGACCGACGTTTGCCAGTTCGGCTGTTGGAATGTTTACGTTTCGGAACGGCCATGGCGGGAAATCGGGTCGACGGAAACTCGAGTGTTACATTGAGGGAAGCGAAGGATAAGCATCGCGGCACCGTTCCGTCAATGTGTCGCCAACGCCGACTGGCCCGCAATTTCGAGCAGTTTCCCCTTCCAGCCGCCATCCACATTGGATCCGAGCAGTGCCACCGATGATGAGGTGGTTGTCTTGCCACGGATCGCCCGTGGTAAGCACGTGAACGTAGGTACGTGATTTTCCTGTACGCGACATTGTCACGCGAGCAGTTACCCAGAAATACAAGTCACTGAACCAGGACACCCTGACAGTCGCAGCTTGCATTGAAGTCGCATTCGTCAAGGTGCCCATTCCGTCAAGCGGCTGTCTTGACGCGACCCACCCGGATGGACTAATAGAGCGGCACGATGAGAAGAATTTCAGACAGGTTGGTTGCGCACCGGACGTGAGCCATGAAGGCCCGAATTTCACAAAGGAGTGTTGGACGGATGCCATCGCTGTTGAATCGTCGACATTGCATCCTGGTCTTTGCATTGATCAATTCCGGAGCGTTGGTGGGTTGCTCATCGGTGCAGTCCTGGGTCGCCTCGCCGGTGTCCAAACGACCGCTCCGCCGTCCGCCACCCAAGGATTTTCCACCACATCAGATTCGATTTTCCGATAGCGACGGATTCGACATGATGTTGGAAACGGCCTTGATGCGCAAGCAACCCTCCATCGTCATTGAGACCGACGCCAAAACACCCGATGAGATCGACGACCGAGTTCAAGCTTGGGTCTCCGCGTGGATGGACGGTGGCGAGTTGGACGTTCCCAACAGCAAGGGCTTGGGAGCAACGCAAGCCATTCTGTTGGGGTTGGAGGTCGCCAACTCGGCGGAATTCAATGAATTCATGGACCATGCTCAGCAACGAGCCGCCAAGGTCGCGGTCTGGTACAACGATCGCAAGACCAAAGAAAAACGCGTCGCACTGTTGAAGCCATACGTTTTGGCTTTTGAAAGTCGTCAACAGGACGGCCCCATCCGAATTCGCTTATACAACGGTTTGTATGAACCCTTCATGAACTTGGATTCGGGCGTCGAAACGGAGGACTCCGACGCCCAGGGTGCGCCTGAAATTGGTCCAACGATCGGAACCGTCTCGCACCAAGAAACGCCCCCGCAGGCCCAGTAGGAAACGCCGGCCCAGTAGGAAACATCGACACGGATAGCGTCAACGATTGGAAGACAGGGAACAATCGCGTGGGAAATGAACGTCGTTGGATCGGAATCGGCTTGCTTTGGCTGATGTTTGCTTCGTCAGTTGCACAGGGCCAATTGATCGGCGAATTAGCTAGCCCTTTGCTCGGGGAATCCATCGATGACCTTGCAGGCGATTCCGGGAACCCGCCGCGGAAGTGGGCAATCTTGGTGGGTGTCAATCAATACAGCCAATTGCAACCGCTGAAGTACGGGCGTCACGACGCCGAGCGGATGTACCAGGTGTTGACAGAACGTTGTGGGTACGAGCCACGGTTCATCACACTGATGACCGACGGCGAACACGAAACGGCGCGACGGCCGTTGAAACACAACATCGCGAACCAGCTGGGGCGGGTTTTTGCGGAAGTTCATCCGCGCGACCATGTGTTGGTCTTCTTCACCGGCCACGGGTTTGTTTCCGACGATGGCGAGGGATACCTCGCGACGCAGGAATCGGATGTCGAGGACCTGCCGCGAACCGCACTCTCAGCGAACCGGGTGATGCAACAACTCGAGTCATTGCAGGCCCGGCAAAAGATCCTCATTTTGGATTGTTGTTTGGAACGAAGCGGCAGCGCCGACGACGAGTCACTCGATGCGAAATTCGATGTTGCGTCCTTGCCGCTGCAGTTCTCCGACGCGCGTGGCTTGGTGACATTCGCCAGTTGTTCACCTGGTCAGTCATCTTGGGAACTGGCGGCTGGCGGCAACGGAGTCTTCACACACTTCCTCGCGAAGGGGCTTGAGGGTGACAGTGATCGGGCTGGAAACCGAAACGGCAAAGTCGAATTGACCGAGTTGGTGCGCTACACGACCGACCAAGTCGCCCATGAAACGGAAGCCTACGGTAGCAAGCAGGTTCCGATGGCGATTTTCGGTCCCCAGACTGATCGCGCGGCAAATGTGTTGGCCTACCAAACGGCCCCTTTCCTCATCCAAAGTGCGGTGGGTGACAAATGGAGTCGCTCGATGAAAGTCACACGCACGTTTCAGCTCAACAAGGGCGACCGCCCAACCGAGTTGGTATTGACGAGGCAACTGGAAGCCGAACACAGCATCCGGTCGACCGTTCCGGCCCAATGGGGACGACCTCAGGGATCGATTGCCGTCTATCGAGATGACCGCAAATCGATTTCAGGTCGTCGGCACCGTTTTCTTGGGATCCCCTTCCCTCCATCCTTGTCCGTCGGTGAACTCCGGCACCGTGTGCTGCGTCACTCGATCGATACGTTTGGAAGCGAAGCGAAAGTGGACCGATCCGATGACAAGTACCTCGAAAGCGTCAACGGCAGCATCTCTGTTCCGGCGATCGCTGCCATTCATCCGATCCAGATCGACGAGGCGGTACTCCCTCAGCCGGGCAGCCAGTCGCTCGATGCGGAGCGGTTGCTGACACTAATGCGTCGCATCAGCCCCAACTGTGACCCGGTCTTCGAATCCCATCCCACGATCTCCACCGTGACAGAGGACGCGTACTTGGGAGGGAGAGCGACCCGTTTCCACGGCAATGCGGTCGTGAACGCTCGTGTGGGAACAGCGGAAGCCCACAACATTCGGATGCGATTCGTTTGCCAGTTTGAGGCGGTTTATTCTCGGAAGCTACGTGCCGTCGTTCACTTCAAGTGTCGAGCCGATGGCGTTCCGTTCGATAACCTGAACAACGATGAAACGCTCCAACACACGATCGACATTGAACTGAACAACGCGTTGCTCCAGAGACTGGCGTCATCTACTAAAGCGAAGGCTTCATCTTAGGGATTGAGAAGGGCCGAGCGTCGACGAACGTACGTGAGTCGCAATCGCTAAAAGCTGATGCTAAACGATACCTGCTGACGATCGATCAACATGGTTTCTTGGTCATCCGCGCTTTCGTTGACCGAGTACAGCACTTGAGCGGTCAAGTCGGGTTCCTTCCACAACCGGACCTCGAGGCCTCCACCCAGTGTGATGGTGTCCCGATACCGGGAATCTTGGAAGATGCCGAGACCGCTGTCGGAACTGTCCGCGATCAAAGCACCGAGGCGATATTGGCTGGATAGGAACACGGAAACGCGATCTCGTATGACTTGCTGATAAAGGTCGGCACCGGCATAACCGCCCAGTTGACCCCAAGTGGTGACGTCACCGCCTTGGTCCGGTAGGTCAAAGATGCGTTTTTCGTCAATCATGCCGAATTCTCCGAACCATCCGAGTTCCAGACCGATCGACGTGCGGCCCCAGGGAACGGGGGCGCTCCATTTCTTGCCTTGGCTGTAGTTGACGTTTCCGAACTGGATATTTTGGTCGTCACCGCTACCCCAGTCGGTCAGTAACTGCAGACGGTACGTGTCCGAGGAGGTCCAAAAGGCGTTGGGTTCCGGTGCGCTTTCGATCGCTTGAAAGAAACCGAGTCCCAGTACGTCGCTCGTCTGGCGTTCCGGTGAACCCAGCATGCCCGCTTCGTACTCGTTGCTCCCTAGTCGGACGCCGACGTCGTACCATCGACTGGCCACGCTGCGCGCGAGACGTTCCGGGACCGGATCGAAGAGCAAGAATGAATGGGCTTCATCAAGGACCAAGGCCTCCAAGTTAAGTGATTCTGGCGTCTCGATTCCGGCGGCCCATCGTCGCTCGAGCACCTTTTCCTCGGACCAGGGGTTGATGCGGTCAAGCCACGTTTCCTCAACGATCTCAATTCCGGTTCCGGCGATATCGTCATCGACACCGAGCGGGGCGTCGTTGGGCATCTCAGAGTCGGTGTCGAGCGGTGAGATCACGTCCTGCGCGACCGCCTTCCAGCCAAAGACGGCTTCCAACGTCAACGCACCAGCAAGCATGACAAGAGGGAATCGAGTCGAAAGCATTTGGTTTGTCGCGGAGATCGAACGACTCAGACAGTCGGGCGGAGGCAGCCACCGCCCCCCGAACAAAGTGCATAGCCAACGAGAGCGTCTGCGGTAAAGAGGACTTCGCTCATCGACTCATTGCGTCCCACGCCCATCCGCCGCGTGGGTGAACGGCGTTACCGCCAACGGCTCAGTCCAGCCGACCCGCTGACCACAGAATTCCACGGACCAGTGTTGAGAGGTAGACCTGATCCGAAAACGTTTCGTTGGAATGGCCAAAGGTCGTCCCGAACACGCGGGCATCTCCGTACCGATTGGTCCAAAAGACAGGATGGGCCACATCGCTTTTTCCATCGGTGGATGTCGCCAACACGGTCGTGGAAGGCCAAGTCTTCTCGATGATGTACAACTCGTCACGCTGTGTGACATAAGACGATGGAAATTCTCGCATGACCGGATGATCGGCGCTCGTGACGGTCACTGCGTACTCACCTTTGGGACCGTGTCGTCGACTCGTGACCCCCAAGAACTCTCGCCAATCATCAATGTCGGTGTCCCGATAGGTATGCATCGCGCAATGAATCACGACGGCATCGGTTCCCTCGCGATGTGCCGACGTGATTTTCTGGATGTAGTCGGCGTCGGTGGTCTTCGCAAAACACTCGTTGTGGATGACAACATCAAATCCAGCGGCCCAGTCCTTGTTCTCGTAGATCGAAAACTGAGCGTCCGTGCCCTTGCCGCCTTCACTCGCCACCGTCCATACCGCTGGGACGCCAGACTTTTCAACCGCCAGTTGCATCGATTTGGTTTGAAAGTCGTAGTCGTGACAACAACCGCTGGTCACCAACAAAATCTTCATTGGCTCCTCGTCAGCGGAGGCTGCTGGTAGGGCGATACAGAGCGCAAGCGCAGCGATCAACAATCGCATCGAGGCGTACCTTCCAATCCGAGGTGCGGAGAAATCTAGGCGGACATCGACCACGCCTGGGCAGATTCGCTCAGACGTTTTCTTGAAGTTCGACCGTGTCCATGACCTTCGTGTTGCGTTCAACGGCAATGACGGTCGTTCGCTGACGCAGACCGTCGCGAGTCTCCGCCGTGATCGGGAGCACTTGACGTTTGTCGGCAAACTCCATTCGGACGGTGAAGGCGCCGTCGCTTTGCAATTTGACCGGTCGGCCTGAAACCATCACCGATGCGGTCGGGTCGGTCTTACCGAACACAATCAACTCAGCGTCGACGTCGAGTTTCAATTTTGATTGTCGCAATAGTGAGGGGTCGCCGGTCGTGCTGCCAGAATCGCTGCGATGGGGCATCGAACGCTGAAGACGATCTTCAAACATTTCGCGGAGGTCATCGCTGGACGAATCGAGTCCTCCCGATAACGCGTAGATCCGCTCATAGTCTTCGGCGATATCTTGCCAATGCTCATCGAGTCGTTCGCAATCACCTGGTACAGGCGTTTCAACAATGTTGCTGCGACAGAGGCTATGGAACTGGCCGTTATCAGACAGGTAGCCCAGCGCCACGCGGTAGCGAGATGGTGGATCCTGAACGTCGATGTACCAATTGCTAACACCGCCATGAATCGGGATGTCGCGACTTACCGTTTCAGCTCGATTGCTGGACGTTTCTCCAACGGACAGAAGCCTCAGGATCGGCTGTGCCGTGTGCCACTGCTCTGCCATGGCGGATTGAGCACGTTGAACGCTGGCTTGCGTGATTTCCCAATTGGCTTGCAACCAATACGCGTCTCGCACGACCAGCACGGCCCGGTCGCGGTGTGGCGCGTCAGCACGGTGACGTTGCGATCCGTCCGTCACGGCGGAACCGGCGACCAGCGTTCCCGTCGATATGTCCTTTCGTTTTTGGCTGAGTTCACGTCGTCGACGCATCTCCGCACGGATTCGCGCCGTCTTGGCTGAGACCTTGGGTTGTGTCAAATCGACTGGGTCGACTCGGCGACGCGACGTCGACTTCGCACGACTTCGGGATGCCTTGGCGGACGAAGTTCCGCGAGATGATCTCGGTGCGGCCGACCTGGTCGACGTTCGCTTGGCCGTGGTCAGGGCCCCGGATTTGGGCTGGTCGGCGGTTTTGGCGGCCGTTTCCGAAGAAGACTTCGCCGCTTTTCGTCGCAAGCGTCGCTGGACCTTTTTGATTTCGGTGACCAGATCATCCTTCCGCATGCCGTGCCATCCGGAGATCCCATAGTTCCTCGCAAGTTCTGCCAGTTCGCGACGTGTTTGGGAGTTTAGATCGGCGTTGGTAATCATCGAAGGATCCTTCTATAGACGCCCGAACACCCCGTTCAGCGCACGGAGGGACCGTTCAGAGCACGGGGGATTCGATCGCGGGCAAATTTGGCGGGACAAACGATTTAGAACCCTTCGATCAGCCTAGGTGCGAAATGCCGCAGGACCGCTGTAATGGGAAAATCGGTGCCCAAGTATTATGGCAAGCTCCTTGCAACGATTCCAGGGTTGGCTGGACAGAATGACTCGTTTTGGAACGAAAAGATCACCGAATTGACGACATACCTACCCTTACCGGTCCGTTTTGACAGTGTGTTGGACTCGAGATCAGCTGAAGCCCGGGTATCCAAAGGGTTGCTTCTTGATACGGTGAGGGGGTCGATTCCCGGCACCGATTGTGGACAACCTGTCTCGAATTGATTTCAGATGGCCTCATGACCGACCAACCATCCAGCGATGAGGCTCATTCGGACTTGGGCAGTGAAGGCAATGAGAGACTCTCGACTCCCCCCCGCCGCAATCGCCGGGTTCGGCAAGACACCATGCGACTGGCTTCGGCCGGTTTTGAGCTGGCTAGTTTCGCGCTGATTTTGGGGGCGATTGGTTATGGGGTCGATTCATGGCGGGAGCACTCAACTCCCTATGTCGCCATCGCCGGTTTGCTCGTCGGATTTAGCCTGGGGTTCTATCGCTTGATCCAGATCGCCAATCGGATATCGCCGTAGTGATTCGAGACTCGATCTTTGTTGCGGCGACGTGGGGCGTGTTCGTGGCATTGACCGGGGGCGCAATTGTCCTGGCACCTGAGTCGCGAGTGCTTAGCGGTGAGGCTCGATCCGTGTTCTGGTTGGTCGCCTGCGGGAGTCTGCCAGTCGCCATGCTCTCGCTGGCCCCACGGTACTGGATTTCGCCGAATCGCGAAGGCGATTCCAACCTGCTACCAGGATTCATCGCAGGAATGTTGATTCGGGTCTCTGGGACCGTTGCGTTGTTTTTGGTCAGCAGTTATTACTTGGGCGGTTCGGAAATTTGGACCGCCGGTTGGGTGCTGTTTTGGCACGTGTTGCTGCTATCGGCCGAGGTGATGGTCATTGCCAGGTCAGCGCGGGAGTTCTCCGCATCGCCCTCGAGCGGAGACTAACGACCAGGCCTCGCTGACACTGCGGGCTGTGGCGAGCGACGAGGTCGGACTTCCGATTTGCCGATTGCCATGTCCGCTTGGATCTCGATACCGCCATGTTTCCCTTCTTGCTCGCAGCCCACGATCCGACCGATCACGCGATTCCTCACGCGTTGCACGATTCACCCATTTTGAAGTTGGCGGTGGGTGGAGACGGCACACACATCCCAGCCCTAGGCGTTCGGGACGGCTACTACCAGTTCTTTTTGACGAATCACCTGATGATGTCGGCGGTCGTTGGGCTACTGCTGATCGTGACCGGTCTGTTGTGCTCGCGGAAGATCAACATCTTTCATGGCGAGGGACTCGGTCGGTATCAGACTCGCGGCAGGTTGTCCCAGCTTTTTGAAACCATCTGTGCGTTCATCCGAGATGAGGTCGCCTATCCGAATCTGCATGGGCTGACCGACAAGTACATCCACTACATCTGGACGGTGTTCTTTTTCATCCTGTTTGCCAACATCCTGGGCGTCATCCCGTTTGGATACATGCTTTATTTGGCGACCGGCAATGATTCGTATTCGCACTGGGGCGGAAGTGCGACGGGAAACTTAGCCCTGACGGGAATGCTGGCGCTCACCTCCCTTTTCGCGATCGTTTTCATCGGGATCCGGGAAACCAGCGTCAAAGACTTCTTCAATCACTTTAATCCGATTGGTTGGGACGGTGGCATCATGATGCTACCGATTGCCCTGATGCTTTACGTGCTGGAGTGGCTCAGTTTGCTGATCAAGTGTTTCGTTTTGGCGATGCGGTTGTTTGGCACCATGATGGCGGGTCACCTGGTGTTGGCAGCATTTGTCGGCTTGATTTTTGCGGCCCGATCAGCCGGCGATGGAATGGCCTATGCCGTGAGCGTTCCGGTGGTGCTGGTGGGAACCGGGCTGACCTTGCTCGAACTGTTCGTTTGTTGCTTGCAGGCATTCATCTTTACGTTCCTGACGGTGTTGTTCATTGCGTCGCTTGCTGTTCATGAGCACGACGACGAGCTGGACCACGATCCCAATGCCATGACCGATGCCAGCCAGATGGATCCCGACAAGATCTTTGAACCCAGCCGAATCAGCCCAGCGGTGGGCGCAAGTCATCCGGCGGGTGCATGACGATCTCGTTTTCTTTTTTGGCCATTTCAGCTCGAAACCGTCGGTGGGCGTCATGACGCTTTGCGGACCTTGGGCTATCCTTCGGCTTTCGACACGATTCCCCTCCCCCTCACTCGCTCAAAACTTTCACGGAGCAATTAGAAGATGTTAGACATGGTTATGATGTTGGCCCAAGAATTAGCCGCCTACGATTTCGGCCGCATGGGTCTGGGGATCGGCATCGGTTTGATCATCATCGGTGCTGGCTTGGGGATTGGTCGCATCGGCGGCAGCGCGGTGGACGCAATGTCACGTCAGCCCGAAGCCGGCGGACGCATTCAAACGGCCATGATCATTGCGGCTGCTCTGATCGAGGGTGCAACGGTGATCGGCCTCGTTTTCATCCTGTTGTGCCGCGGCTAGCGGAATAAGCCCGCAAGCCATTGAGCTTGCGTGCGGCGCCATCTGGTTCACGATCGGTCGTGATGGCGTCATGGGGCTTTCCCAATTGCGCCACTGCACTTGATTGTCTTGAGGACACGTTCGATGAAACGCTGGATTGCCGTCGTCTGGATTCCACTGCTGGTGTTCGGATTGACGCTCGGAGATCTCACGCTGGTCAACGCCGCGGATGATGGCGACGTCGTGCTGACCGATCCATCGCTTGATCTTGATCACGATGATGGTTCGCACGATCACGGTGAAGGCAGTGATGGTCATGGCGACGACCACGCGAGCACGCCTTTGCTATCGTTCGACATCGGTTCGGCGATCTGGAATTTGATCATCTTCTTGTGCGTGTTCGGCATTCTGTCGAAGTTCGTCTGGCCTGGCGTCCTGGGTGGCTTGCAGGCCCGCGAAGAGAAAATTCGCGAGGACCTCGAGTCGGCCGAGCGGGCCAACGCGGAAGCCAAGGCGTTGCTTGCCTCTTACGAATCGAAACTGGCCGAAGCCGCTCAGCAATCTCAGGCGATGCTGGCCGAGGCGCGCAAAGACGCCGATGCGGCTCGGCAGCGAATTCTAGACGAAGCGAAAGCAGAAGCGGCCAGTCATAGCGAACGCGCCATGGCTGACATTGAAAATGCCAAGAAGGTCGCTATGGCGGATATGGCGAATCAGACGTCTGGAATCGCCCTGCAGGTCGCCAGAGCCGTCGTGGGACGTGAACTATCGGCGGACGATCACGCCGATTTGATCCGTGACGCCATGCAGCAGATCCCAAGTCAAAACTAGTCTCCGCTTCTTAAGCCATCCTCGCATCGGTCCCGCCGATAAACCTCTGATTGAGAACACTGACGTGCCGGACGATCCAACGCATCCTACCGTCCTCGACATTGGCGCCGAGCAGGTTGGTAAGACCTACGCGAGGGCGTTGTTGGGTGCCACCCAGGCCGAACAGTCGACTGACCGAGTGATCGAGCAACTCTCCGATATCTGCGACAACGCGCTAGCGACGAACCCGCGTCTGCGAGCGGCGTTTGAGTCACCCCGGATCGATGCCAATGAAAAAGCCCGCGTGATCGATCGCGTCTTCGGCGACGTCGACCAGACGCTGCTTCGATTCATGAAAGTGATGGCGGGGCGAGGACGCTTAGGCTACTTGTCAGCGGTCCGCGACGCGGCCGTGAAGCTGAGCGATGATTTCGCCGGCCGAGTCGTGGCGGAGATCCGCACGGCCGTCTCCCTGACGGACGCGTTGCGAGGTGAATTGTCCAGCCAGCTTGCTGCACAGTTGGGACGCGAGGTCCGTTTACGCGAGGTAGTCGATACCAGCTTGATCGGCGGCATGGTGATTCGCGTTGGCGATACCGTATTCGACTCTTCGATTGCCAGCCGTCTCGACAAAATCGGCCAGGCCGCCGCGATCGGCTTCGCAAAGCAACTCATTCAATCATCCGACCGATTCAGTCGTGACGATTGAGATCCATCCATCCCATTTGTTTACTCAATCCATTCCCATAACGGACCCCTGCAGTGAAATTCAACAGTGACGAGATCGCGTCGGTCTTGCAAGCGGAGATCGAACAGTTCGATAGCAAGATTGATGTGCGTGAAGTCGGAACCGTTTTGGAAGTAGGGGATGGGATCGCGCGGGTCTATGGTTTGTCCGGTGTGATGGCCGGTGAGATGGTCGAGTTTCCCAACGGCGCGACGGGGTTGGCGTTCAACCTGGAAGAGAACAGTGTTGGTGTCATCATTCTTGGCGACTACTTGACCATCGAGGAAGGTGACGAGGTCAAGGCTCTCGGCAGGCTCTTGTCGGTGCCGGCGGGGGATGCGGTCATCGGACGCGTTCTCGACCCGCTGGGCAATCCACTCGACGGCAAGGGACCCGTTCAATCGGAGACGACCCGGCCTGTGGAGATCATCGCCACCGGCGTAGCCGAGCGGCAGCCCGTCGCCGAGCCGATGCAGACGGGAATCAAGGCCATCGATTCGATGACTCCCATCGGTCGCGGACAACGTGAATTAATCATTGGAGATCGCAAGACGGGCAAGACCTCCATCGCGATCGATGCGATCCTCAATCAGAAAGGTCAGGACGTCAAGTGTTTCTATGTCGCCATCGGCCAGAAGGATTCGGCCGTTGCGGGCGTGGTCGACGTGCTGGAACGCTACGGTGCGATGGAATACACGACCGTCATCGCGGCGGGTGCGTCGGCACCGGCGCCGCTGCAGTACGTGGCGCCCTATGCCGGAACGGCCATGGCGGAGCATTTCATGTTCAATGGTGGTCACGCACTGATCGTCTATGACGATTTGTCGAAACAGGCGACGGCGTATCGTCAGATGAGTCTCTTGATGCGGCGGCCGCCAGGGCGCGAGGCCTACCCTGGTGACGTGTTCTATTGCCACAGTCGCTTGTTGGAGAGATCCAGTAAACTCAACGACGCTCTCGGTGGTGGATCCTTGACGAGCCTTCCGATTATCGAAACCCTCGAAGGCGAAGTTTCCGCGTACATTCCCACCAACGTGATTTCGATCACCGATGGACAGATTTACGTGCAGCCAGATTTGTTCTTCGCGGGTGTTCGTCCAGCGATGAATGCGGGGATTAGTGTTTCGCGCGTCGGTGGTGCGGCCCAGACCAAGGCAATGAAGAAGGTCTCTGGCGGTCTTCGATTGCAGCTTGCCGCTTTCCGAGCCCTCGAAGCGTTCGCCCAATTGGGAACGGATCTCGATCCAGCGACGCAAGCGGAGCTGGATCGTGGATACCGCATGGTGGAGTTGCTGAAGCAACCGCAATACCAACCGCTGTCTGTCAACGAGCAGGTCATCAGCCTGTACGCCGGAACAAAGGGATTCCTGGACGACGTCGATGTGAAAGCGGTCCAGGCTTGGGAGAAGGATTTTCTCCAGTTCATTACCGACAAGCATGGTTCTCTGTTGGAAAAGATGAACGACGAGAATGCGCTGTCGGACGAAATTGTCGAAGGAATCGAGTCCGCGATTCAGGAATTCAAATCTGCACGAGGGGATGGCTGAACGATAACCGTTCCCCATAACGCCCATGGCCAACGCAAGAGCACTCGACAAACGACGCAAGTCGATTCGAAACATCCGCAAGATCACGCGGACGATGGAGTTGATCGCCACCGCTCGCTACAAGAAGGCAATGGACCGCGCCGCCGCGGCAACAGCCTACACTCAGCAGATCACCAAGATCGTCGGACGTTTGGCTGCGGCTGGTTTGAATGTTCAGCATCCATTGTTGGAACAACGCGAGGAGATTCGCGCGCAGCGCGTACTGGTGTTGTCAAGCAATCGTGGCCTGTGTGGTGGCTACAACGCTGCGATCTTGCGAAAGGCGATGCCGTATATCCAGGAGATCGGATCTTCGCCGGCCGTTTTGGCGGTCGATGTCAGCGGCAAACGTGGGATCAATGGTTTTGCTTTCCGGGGAATCGAGACGGACCAACACTTCCTGCAATTCGAGGATCAGCCGGCATACGACGAAGTCGAGAAGATTGCCGACGATTACCTCAATCAGTATGTCACCGGCCAAATTGATCGACTTGACGTCGTCTACACACGGTTCATCAGCACGTCCGTCCAGGAAGCGGTTCGCGAAACGTTGTTGCCATTAGGTTCGCTAGGGGAAGGGGAGCCAGAAGCATCAACAGGCAACCATGCCGAATATGAATTTCTGCCGTCCGCCGAGAGCATTCTGGAAGAAGTCGTGCCGACCAGTTTTAAAGTCAAACTATTCAAGTGTTTCCTTGATGCCGCTGTCTCCGAGCAGGTCGCTCGAATGATCGCAATGAAGGGCGCGACCGAGAGTGCTGGTGACATGATCAAGCAGCTTTCGATGACGTACAACCGAGCCCGTCAAAGCCAAATCACGGGTGAGATCATGGAAATTATTGGCGGGGTCGAAGCACTCGAGGGTTAACTCGCGATCGAACTCTCCATTGACTGACGCTCCCGACTCCTTCCATTTCATTTCATCACCTACCCAACTACAGACCGAAGCACCTCCCATGTCCACCGATACTGCTACTCAAACCGGACGCGTCACCCAGGTCATCGGATCGACATTCGATGCGGAGTTTGATGAAGGTGCATTGCCACCGATTTACAACGCTTTGACCATCAAGAGCGAGCAAAAAGGTGTCACGATCGATTTGGTTGGTGAAGTTCAGCAACACCTCGGCGGGGGCCGTGTCCGAGCCATCGCGCTGGGTAGCACCGAAGGCATGATGCGAGGCATGGAGGTCACCGATACCGGCAAGCCGGTCTCCGTCCCGGTCGGACAACAGACACTCGGACGCGTCTTCAACGTGCTTGGTGATCCAATCGATCAGCGCGGTGATGTCCAAGCAGACGACTATTGGCCGATTCACCGAGATGCTCCGCCGGTCAACGAACTATCAACCAACACGGAGCTCTTCGAGACTGGCATCAAGGTCGTTGACCTCCTGACACCGTTCGTCCGCGGCGGGAAGGCGGGACTCTTTGGGGGTGCCGGCTTGGGTAAGACCGTTATTTTGACCGAGTTGATCGCTCGGATCGCGTCGAGCCATGGTGGTTACTCGGTCTTCGCCGGTGTCGGGGAGCGAACACGCGAAGGCACCGACTTGTGGCTTGAAATGCAAGACACGGAAATCGGTTCGACTGGTCGAAAGGTCATTGAACAGACCTGCATGGTGTTCGGCCAAATGAATGAGCCGCCCGGGTCACGCCTCCGAGTCGCTTTGTCGGCATTGACGATGGCCGAGTACTTCCGCGACACCACCGGCGCCGACACGCTGCTGTTCGTCGATAACATTTTTGGTTTTTCGCAGGCAGGTTCCGAAGTTTCGGCGCTGTTGGGACGCATGCCTTCGGCGGTGGGTTATCAGCCGACGTTGGCAACGGAAATGGGGGCTCTGCAAGAACGAATTACGTCCACGAAATCCGGTGCCATCACGTCCGTGCAGGCCGTTTACGTTCCGGCGGATGACCCGACCGACCCGGCCCCGGCGACGGCTTTCGGCCAGTTGGATGCTTTCATCTACCTGGAGCGATCTATCTCCGAGAAAGGGATTTACCCCGCGATCGACCCGCTCGCGTCGAACTCTCGTATCCTGGATCCGCAATACGTGGGTGATCGACATTACACGATCGCTCGTCGAGTACAGACGATCCTGCAACGTTATCGCGAGCTTCAGGATATCATCGCGATTCTTGGAATCGACGAGCTCAACGAGGAAGACAAAACGATCGTCCACCGAGCACGGCGAATCGAACGGTTCCTCAGTCAGCCGTTCCTTGTCGCCGAAGTCTTTATCGGCAAGCCCGGCGAAATCACTTCGCTGGAAGACACCATTCGCAGCTTCGAAGAGATCTGCGATGGCAAATGGGATCACCTGCCCGAGCAGGCATTCATGTACGTCGGTCCGATTGAGCAAGCCGAAGAGCAGGCCAAGAAGATGGAGTCGAACTGATCATGGCGATTCGATGTGTCGTGGTGACACCGGAACGGACCGAGTTGGATCGTGAGGCCGACTTTGTCGCGCTGCCCATGTTCGACGGTGAACTCGGTGTGCAGCGCGGTCGTGCCCCAATGATTGGACGTCTTGGTTACGGCGTGTTGCGATTGCAGACGACGGCGGGACCGGAACGCTATTTTGTGGACGGCGGCTTCGCCCAGGTCGAGGATGACGTCGTCAATATCTTGACGGCCCGTGCCGTTGCGGTGGATCTGCTGGATACGGATGAAGCGTCGGCGGCTCTCCAAACCGCTTTGGAAATGCCTTCGGAAACGCCCGAAACCATGCAGATCAAGGACGCGGCTGTTCGTCGCGCACGTGGTCAACTCCGGGCTTCACGGTAGTCGACGTCACAGTTGTTCGACGCGAGACTGCTTCTCCGCGAACTGGGTCACTGTTTCCGCGCGGTCAGACCGCAGCCAAACGGTTGCCGGTCAATGGACTACGATGGAGTCCGTCGCCGCTTCATGTTGCGAGGTTTCATCCGAGTCTCGATTCACTCTCCCAAGGTAGAGTGCATGGAGATGTGTCGACACCAATGCCCTCGCTTCAAGCATGGTGTATGGATTCCGGCGTGGGTTGGTGGACGAACGAGTTCACAAGGACAGGTGTCGTGACCAAGTTGTCGATGCGATTCTTGAGATGATGATTCAATGAGACGATACAACGGCAATCGAATTCCGTGGTCATGCTTGCTGCTGGCTTTCATGTCGAGCAGCGCATTTGCCGAGAACGTCTTGTTGATCATTTCCGATGATCTTCGTGCCAATGTGCTGGGCTGTTACGGCGACACCATCACCCATACGCCTAACTTGGATCGCTTGGCGGCGGAAGGTATCCGATTTGATGCTGCGTATTGCCAAGGAACTTGGTGTGCTCCGTCGCGCACGTCGTTGATGCGGAGCCGGCACTGCGACGGTCAAGGAACAACTCTCGGCGAAACGCTCATCACCAACGGCGTTCAGTCGGTTCGCGTGGGCAAAATTTTTCATATGCGGGTTCCCGGTGACATCATCGCAGGCACCGACGGCCAGGATGTACCGCAGTGCTGGAATCGAGCGATCAACTCGCCAGGTCAGGAGGCCCACAGTCCCGGCCCATACGCTTGTCTGAATCAAGACATTTTCACGGATTCGTTGGAAAACCGCCAAACGACCAAGATGCCCCATCGGCCCTTCGTCACCGTTCGAATCGATGGCATCGGAGACCAACAACCGGACCACCGAAGCGCGTCACGTGCTAACGAACTGTTGGCGGAATTTGCAGACAGTGAGGCACCATTCTTCTTGGCCGTCGGACTGGTGCGTCCGCATTACCCGATGGTCGCTCCCGACGTGCTCTTTCGCCGATATCCATTCCAGACAATGCCATTGCCGGTCACGCATAACGATTCTTTGGAGCACATTCCCGCTCCCGGCATCGCGGGTAGTCGATCAAGCAAGGTTGGATTCGATGTATTGATTGACAACCAGCGTCGAATGTGGACGGGATATCGAGCTTGCGTTGAATTCGTTGACCATCAGGTTGGACGAATGATTCAACAACTTCAAAATCTCGGCTTAGATGAGAACACAACGGTGATCTTCACCAGTGACCACGGTTACCATCTTGGCGATCACACCTTTTGGCAAAAGAGCAATCTGCACGAGCAAGTCGCCCGCGTCCCCCTAATCATTCGACCGTCCCGTCGCTCCGAGATTCAGCCAACCGCCAATCACGCACCTGTCGAGCTGACTGACTTGTATCCAACCGTCTGCGATCTGGTTGGCGCGCCCACTCCAGAACACTGCCAAGGGACGAGCCTCCATCCGATCATGCGAGATCGGAATCATCCATGGCGAACGGGAACGCTAACTATTGATGGTAGTAAGTCGAAGCGTCACTTTCTGTGGCGTACGAACCGCTACGCATACATGGCATATGCCACTGGCGACACGGAACTCTATGACATGCAAAACGATCCGCATCAGCAGGTGAATTTGGCCGAGTCGCCCGATCACGCGGACATACGATCCTCGCTGGCGACACAACTGACATCCCGGCTCTCGTCACTCGGGATTCAACAGTCAACCGTAGCGAAAGAACGAAATCGACTTTGACCAGGTCTTAACCGATCCGCTGGAAAAACCTTTGCGGATTGTCGAATTCGTCAACTAACTGTCGCTCGGATCGTAGGCCAGATTGGGGGCGAGCCACCGCTCAACTTCCGCAACCGTTTGCCCCTTGCGTTCGGCGTAGGACTGCACCTGGTCCTTTGCAATCCGATCAACGGCAAAGTATCTCGATTCGGGATGAGCGAAGTAAAGGCCCGAAACACTTGCCGCTGGAGTCATCGCGAAGCTGCTGGTTAGCTCCACGCCCGTGTTGGTTTCGGCATCGAGCAGATCAAACAAGGTTCGTTTTTCGGTGTGGTCAGGACACGCCGGGTAGCCCGCTGCGGGCCGGATACCACGATACTTTTCGGCGATTAGCTCCTCGTTACTCAGTCCTTCTTGACCGCCAAATCCCCAATCGACTCGAGCCTGCTGATGGAGGCACTCGGCAAACGCTTCGGCACATCGATCCGCCACTGCCTGAACCGTGATGGCACTCTCATCATCCAATTCGGACTTGAACTTTTCCGCCAAGGATTCCGCACCCACACCAGCGGTTACCACAAACCCGCCAATATAATCCTCTCTGCCTGAGTCCACCGGCGCGACATAGTCCGCCAGTGAACGGAAATCATTGTGGCCGCGTCGTTCCGACTGTTGTCTTAGACAATGAAAACGAGTCCGTTCGGACGTGCGACTTTCATCGGCATACACGATGATGTCGTCGCCATCACTGGCCGCGGGAAAGAAGCCATAGACCGCTCTCGCTTGTATCGAATGATTGGCGATGATTTCGTCCAACATTCGATTCGCGTTCTCGTAGACTTCCTTCGCGACATCGCCAACCACCGGATCGTTGAAAATTCTCGGATATTTGCCCTTGAGCTCCCAGGTCATGAAGTACGGCGACCAGTCGATGAAGTCACGCAATGTCGCCAGTGGAAAATCGTCGAGCACCTTCAAGCCAGTAAATCCAGGCTTATCGATTTGGACTTGGTCCCAATCGGTCTGGAATCGCTTCTCCAGAGCAGTCTCGTAGGGCACCAGCTTTTTCTGACGGTCGCGGTAACTCGCGGCCAGCTCGGACTGTTTATTGGCGTTGGTCGCTAGGAAATCGTCCCGCATCTCTTCACTAACGAGTCGTTCGACGACACCAACGCTGCGGCTGGCATCGAGAACGTGAACAACGGGGCCATCGTAGACCGGAGCGATCTTCACGGCGGTGTGTTTGGCGCTGGTGGTTGCACCACCAATGAGCAGAGGCATGTCCATTTCGAGACGACTCATCTCCCTGGCAACATGCACCATTTCATCGAGACTAGGGGTGATCAGTCCAGACAGCCCGATCATATCGGCGGAGTGCTTGACGGCTTCTTCCAAGATTCGATCACAATCCACCATCACGCCGAGATCGATCACCTTGTAATTGTTGCACTGTAGGACCACACCCACGATGTTCTTGCCGATGTCGTGAACGTCGCCCTTCACGGTCGCGATCAGAAACGTACCTCGTTCGCTGGCTCCTTCGAGTCCCGCGCTCTTCTTTTCTTCCTCCATGAACGGTTCTAAGTAGGCAACAGCCTTCTTCATCACACGCGCGGACTTCACCACCTGGGGCAGGAACATTTTCCCTTCCCCAAACAAGTCGCCGACAATCTGCATGCCATCCATCAGCGGACCTTCGATGATGTTCAAGCAGCGGTCATAGTGCTGGCGCGCCTCCTCGGTATCTTCGACGATGTATTTATCGATACCCTTGATCAATGCATGCTCCATGCGTTTGGCAATCGATTCATCGCGCCATGCGAGGTCCTCGCCCGCCTTCTTCTTGCCACCGCTCCCTTTGAACGTCTCCGCCAACTCCAGCAAACGATCAGTTGCATCATCACGCCGATTCAGAATCACATCCTCGACATGCTCGAGCAGCTCATCGGGAATCTGTTCGTAAATCTCCAACTGACCGGCGTTCACAATGCCCATGTCCAGTCCGGCTTTGACGGCGTGATACAGGAACACGCTATGCATCGCTTCGCGGACGCGGTCATTGCCTCGGAAACTGAAGCTGATGTTCGAGACGCCCCCGCTCGTCTTCGCGCCGGGGCACTCCGTCTTGATGCGACGCACGGCTTCAATGAAGTCCACCGCGTAATTGTTGTGCTCTTCGATGCCAGTGGCGACGGTCAGGATGTTCGGGTCGAAAATGATGTCTTCTGGTGGAAAGTCCAACTCACTTACAAGCAGATCATAGGCTCGCTTGCAGATGCGAACTTTGTCACTTTCCGTGGCCGCTTGCCCTTGCTCGTCGAAGGCCATGACCACAGCCGCGGCGCCATATTGACGGACCAAACCCGCTTGGCGGAGGAACTCTTCCTCGCCACCCTTGAGCGAAATGGAGTTGACAATCGCCTTGCCTTGAACATTTTGCAGACCAGCCTCGATGACACTCCATCGACTGCTGTCGATCATCACCGGTACAGCGGCCGCAACATCGTCACCGCTGATCAGACGCAGGAACCGTGTCATTGCCTCGACACCATCCAGCAATGCATCATCGAAATTGACGTCGATGATCATCGCACCATTCTGAACTTGTTCACGTGCGATCTCGACGGCATCGTCATAAAGCTCCTCTCGGATCAAACGAGCAAACTTACGACTGCCTGTCACATTGGTTCGTTCGCCAATCATGGTGAACGGGATCTCCGGACGCATGACCATGGGCAATTGCCCCGATAGCCTTGTCCATACCGGACCGCTGGACTCCTGTTTGGGTGTGCAGCCCTGGATACGCTCACTGAAGGCGGCAATGTGGTCGGGCGTCGTACCGCAACAACCACCCAGGATGTTGACCCAACCGTTGTCGGCATACTCGCCCACGATGTCCGCCATCGCCTTGGGGCCGAGGTCGAACTGTCCCATGTCGTTGGGCAAACCGGCATTGGGGTGACACGAAACGGGAACACCCGTGGCCTGAGACATCTCCTCCAAGTGTGGCCGCATCACATCGGGGCCGAGGGCACAATTCATCCCGATCGATAACACGGGAAAATGTGCCAACGACGTCACAAATGCTTCCACGCTTTGACCGGAAACAAACGTGCGGCCACCCTTGTCAAAGGTGCCCGAAACCATAACCGGAACGCGTCGACCACCGGCATCGAAAAAATCCTGAATCGCGAACAAGCATGACTTCAGATTCAGCGTGTCGATTGCCGTCTCAGGTAAAAGGATATCAACGCCCGCGTTGACCAGTGATTCGACTTGTGCGCGATAGCTGTCCCGCATCTCCTCAAATGTGGTCGCACGATGGGCGGGATCATCGACCTCCGTGCTGATCGCAAGCTGCCGCGTCGTCGGACCGATGGATCCGGCGACAAAGCGGGGACGGTCGGGTGTGATCTCGGTCCACTTGTCCGCGGCTCGGCGTGCGCAATCGACGGCAGCCCGATTGATCTCGTCGACCAGTTCCAGCGGCAAATCAAACTCGACCATGCCAACGGGGCTGGCACCAAAGGAATTGGTTTCGACGATATCGGATCCGGCCGCGTAGTACGCATCGTGAATGCCGGTGATCTTTTCGGGATGCGTCAGGCAAAGAATATCCGAAAAGTTCTTGAGATCCTTGTGGTGGTCCGCAAATCGATCGCCTCGTACGGCAGCCTCATCGAGCTTCAAACGCTGTATCATCGTCCCCATCGCTCCGTCGAGCAGCAAGATCCGTTCGCGAATGAGCTCGGAGATTTGATGACCCGAACTGGTGGTTTTCAACATCGGCGTCACAATGAGGTGTTGGAGCGAGAAAAACGGGCCACCAAGCCCGCGTGATCGATTTTTTCGTTAGGTTTCGCCGCGATCTCGACGACCTTTCGACCGTCATCTTCGTCAGCAATCAACAATCGAGCAACCCAAACCCGTGATCATCGATAGTCATCATCATCTGTGGCGTTACGATTCTAAAGAATATGCGTGGATCGACGATTCCATGGCGGAGCTGAGGCACGACTTCCTCGTACCCGAACTGGCCGGGATCGCCGAGGCCTCGCAGATCGACGGATTTGTGAGTGTTCAGGCCCGTCAGACGCTTTCGGAAACCGACGCACTCCTGCAAATGGCGGCCGAGAGTGACCTCATCTGGGGTGTCGTCGGTTGGGTGCCACTTGCTGATGAATCGGTCGGCGACATCCTAGCGACCTATGGTGATACGGACTGGCTAAGAGGGGTTCGCCACGTCGTCCAAAATGAACCGGATGACCGATTCTTGCTGCGGAACGATTTCAATCGTGGAATCGCCCAGCTGTCGGATGCGGGATTGGTTTATGATCTACTGATCTTTGCGAAGCAGTTGCCTGCGGCAATCGAGTTTGTGGACGCCCATCCAGATCTGCCGATCGTTCTGGATCACATTGCAAAGCCGACGATTCAGGCCTCTCAATTCGATTCGGCCTGGGAATCCAACCTTCGCGAGTTAGCCCGGCGCGATCATGTTCATTGCAAGTTCTCCGGTGTCGTGACGGAAGTTCGTGACGATCAGTGGACCTTGGACGTCATCCAACGCTACTGGGACGTGACGCTGGACGCCTTCACGCCAGACCGGCTGATGTTCGGTAGCGATTGGCCTGTGTGTCTCTTGGCGACCGATTACGCTCGGTGGCTCTCCAGTGTCCAAATGCTGGCCAAACAATGCACCGAATCGGAACGGCGGCGAATGTTCGCCGACAACGCCATTGCGTTCTACGGATTGAGTCGGTAGCAAAACAGACGAATGAACTACTGCGTTTTGCGTTGGTTCTTCTTCTTGGAACTCTTGGTCGGCTTGGGAAGGACCTGATGGGAGCTAGCCCATTGCTGCCACATCCGCTTGAGTCTTTGCACATCCCGAGGTCGATCAGCCGAGAAGTCTTCCTGCTCGGTTCGATCTTGAGCGAGGTTGAATAGTTCCCATTCGCCCTGGCTCCCGTTTCGGACGAGTTTCAAATGGTCGTCCCGGATCGCGGCATTGCCCTCGTGCTCCCAATAAAGCACCCTCGACGTCAACTCGCCATCGCCGGTGATCAGCGGTCTTAGGCTCACACCTTCCAGTGAGGCGATCGGATGTCCATTGCGCTCGGTGGGGTAATTTGCCTGGGCCACATCAACGCATGTCGCCATCAAGTCAATAACGTGCGCCGGTGTATCAACCCATTGACGAGGGCGATCCGCCTGAGCGGCAGGCCAGTGAGCAATGAGAGGCGTCGCGATGCCACCTTCATGGTTGTAGTGTTTGTACTTCCGAAATGGCGTGTTACTCAGGTGCGCCCAACACTTGCCAATGAACACGTTGGAGTGGGCATCGCCTGGATGGTCACCATCGTACTTGCCTGCGACGCCCGCCTCCGCGTTGCCACCGTTGTCTGACAGAAACAGAATCAGTGTGTTTTTCAGTAGCTCCCGATCTTCGAGAGCCGACACGACGAAACCCACGCTTTGATCAATGTGGTCGACCATGGCGGCATAGATCGCCATCATGTCATCGTAGCGGGTCTTTGCTTCATCCTGAAGCGTGCTCCAAGCGGGGATCTCTTCGGGACGCGGCGTCAATTTCCAATCGGACTTGATCAGTCCCATATCGAGTTGGCGTTGGTACCGATCTTGTCGGAGTGCATCCCAACCGTCCATGTAGTTGCCGCGATACTTCGCAACGGTTGTCTCGGGTGCCATGCATGGAAAGTGCGGTGCCACGTGGGCGAGATACCAAAAAAACGGTTTGTCTGCCGCGACCGCTTCATCAACGAAATGGAGCCCTTGTCGAGTCCATAGATCCGTTCCATACCATGGTGGATCGAACTGAGGATCATTTCGATCGACCTCGGTCCCGTTGAGATACATCCTCGTACCACCCTTGGAACCGGTTTGATTGGAGTAGTGGAGACCGCCAGCGGGCAGATTCAGACTACGGTCGAATCCCCTCGATGCGGGCGTGACTCCCGCGTTAAATCCGACGTGCCATTTGCCGGTCATCGCCGTAAAGTAGCCCGAATCACCCAGCACCTCAGCGATCGTGACACAGGAGTCAGTGAGCCGCCCCCGATAACCTGGTTGATTTTGGTCAGCCGTCATCCAGCCGATTCCGGCTTGATGGGATGTCAATCCGGTCAACAGTGATGCGCGCGTGGGACAGCACCGTCCCGTGTTGTAAAACTGAGAGAATCGAACGCCTCCGTTGGCCAATGCATCCAGGTTTGGAGTCGGAATCTCCGATCCGTAACATCCGATGTCTGAAAATCCCATGTCGTCGACCATCACGATAATGATGTTAGGTCGATCATCACCGCTGAGCGGCCGCGTCACGGTTCCACTCATCAACCAGACAGCCAGACACAGAACGAAGTTGCGTTGCAATTGGATCACGGTGAGGTATTTCATGATGGAGTATCGAACCAGGCCGTCATGGTTCAGACGCCGCGCGCACAGGCCTGGATCGGCGCGAACGGCCAAGGCGACGCGACCCGAGCCTGCGATTTAGTTGGCGGCCAACTCTGGATCGGCCCGTGGGACTAATTGAGGGTATCGCTCCAGGACACGTTCGGGAGTCGTTCCTGGCCAGCCATCGTTGGAGACCTTCACGCCGGGTGTCGTTCGCCCCGTGGCAATGGCGGTGACAAGTTCATCGACCAAGGATTGGACGAGCTTTGGGTGCCGCCCGGCGACGTTGTTCCGTTCTCCAGAATCCACATCTAAGTCAAACAACTGCACTGGAGGAAGACTTTCGTCCTTGAGCGCGACGCGAGGACGCGGATCGCTCCATCCACCCGAACCCGGACAGAGGCACAGTTTCCACCGACCACGTCGAATTGCAAACGAACCCGCAATCGAATGGTGAACCAAGGATGGCCTAACTGCGACACTCCCACCTGACAGGATGGGAAGCATGGAAAACGAGTCCTCGGCTGACTTGGGATCCACCGAGTCGGTCGCATCAATGACGTCAGCAACCGTGGCGAAAAAATCCACCGTGCTGACCAAACGATCCGACGTCGACGACGGTGCGATTTGATCGGTCCACCGAACAAGGAATGGCACTCGATGGCCCCCTTCATAAATATCCGCTTTATGGCCTCGCAGATGACCGTTGGGGGAATGTCCCTTTTCAATCAACTCGGGAATCTTCGCCTGGGGCGAGCACCCATTATCCGTGGTAAAGATCACGAGCGTCTCGTCAGCGATGCCGCGCTCATCGAGTTCCATCAGTACCTGTCCGACGACCCAATCGGTTTCCATCACGAAGTCGCCATAGGCGGAGAGTTTCGAACGGTCCTGCCACGGCTTTGATGGCACGATGGGCGTGTGGGGGCTCGACAATGGCAGATACAAAAAGAAGGGACGATCATCGGTGCTCCCAATGAAGGCGCGTGATTCCCGAGCAAAGTCTCGGAGGCAATCAATGGCTTCAAAGTCGGCAGCCGCCGGTCCCGGGCGATGAAAAGCCTTCACCGTCGTCGGCCTGGTAACGACTTCGTCGTCTCGCAAGTACACGTAAGGAAACATGTCCAGCGACGCGGGGATGATGAACGACGAGTCGAATCCAATCGCGGTCGGACCACCTGATACGGCTCGGTCGTAGTCGATCGACCAGCCAGCGGCCTTGAGCTCTTTGGCGGATTTGTTGCGTTCGGACTCAGGCGTTCCTGGGTACGGCTCGCCATCCGGCATCGATTGCCATCCCAACCCCAAGTGCCATTTGCCGACCACACCTGTTCGATACCCATTGCTTTGCAGGAATTGGGCGACGGTGAGGCGATCAGCGGGAATCAGTGGTTTGCTTAGTCCGAAAAGCACGCCTTTCTTCAGTGGCGATCGCCAGTTGTATCGACCGGTCAGGATCCCGTAACGCGTCGGCGTGCAAACGCTGCTTGTGGTGTGGGCATCGGTCAGTCGCATTCCTTCAGCGGCCAATCGATCCAGATGCGGCGTTGGCGCCAGGCCACCGTTGTGCATCACATCTCCGATGCCCATATCATCGGCCAGGATGAAGATGATGTTCGGGTGCTCGGCGGACCAGACCGGTTGCATCAGGCTCGACGACACCCATAGCAGGGTCCCGGCGCACGCCACGGTTGCGCGCGCCAAGGAAATCCAAGACATGCAAACAGGAAACCGTCGTTCGGCAAGACTCGTGTACACGCTGAGAACTCTTTTCGTTTACGAACCGGCTCGTCAGTTGACTCAACGCTGATGGCCTTGGCCATCAACTGCCGGAACGACTAACGATCAAATGAGGGCTCGTGATTGTCTTTGCTCGACGAGCACAAGTCAAATTCGTTCCACTCAGGGGTGGTTGACCAGTTTGGCAACCAAATTCAAGATTCGATCGTCTTCTTCGAGATGCCAAGTCGCCAGCGCCGCGTCCAGGGCGATCGGAGCAAGCAGCTCGCCCGATTGAGGTTCGACATCCGACGAGATCATGTTGACGATACGCAGCGCATCGACCGCAGTGAGCCGTCCATCCCCGTTGACATCTCGGGGATCCCAGATTCCCTCGGACCGCTCGCCTCGGTTGACCGCGTTGATCACTCTGAGGGCATCAAGACTCGATACCGAATGATCACCTGTGACATCGCCGGGCATCAACTCCAAGACAGTCAATCGAACCGCCGAGGCATTCAGGAACTGGCCTTCATAGCCAATCAAAAAATCGGGGCCATCGGAGATCTGGACTGCTCCGGCGCCGGGACCGATCCGTTCAAAACCAATCGTCGACAATGTACCGGAATCGTCGGCACCAAAACCTTCAATCCGCATACGACCGGCCTCGAGAAGGCTCACATCTCGAGTCACCAGCGGATTGGTTGAAACAAGAACGGAACCAACTGTTCTAGGTGCGACGACGTCCGGATCGTACGTTAGCGTTAGATCATAGAATGAAACATCACTGCCAGCGCGCTGGTGGATGCTCACCTGGATTTCACCCCCGCGTTCGATCGCGGTGAGTTGAAGTTCGATTCCCGCGCTGACTTCAACGTCGACGATGATCCTTCCCGTACGTTGAACCCCGTTCAGGTCCGTGCCGATGATTTCAATCGTGTCCGTGCCAGTCATTCCCTCGCGCGGGACGTAACGCAACCAAGTATTGGGTGCTTCTCCGGGTGCCCCAGTCTCTTCGTTGCTCCACAGAGACACCGCGTTTCCCTCCAGGGACCGTGCTCCCGTGATGGTGATCTGTTCCCAGGCGGCCCACTGGGCAGCGGTCAAAGAGTCGTGATTGTCCAGTAGCAAGCCCGTCAGATCGAACGTCCTCTCGCCGGCATAAACACGTCCACCGGAAAGATCCGGGAGATCTTCCGATGCAATCGTCAGCCACCGTGGCACGGACGGAAGTGCCACATGGAATTGGTTCGTTGCCGTGCTGACAAAGACCGTTGCATCCTGCTGGCCGACCGTGAGCGACGGATGAGACAATGCGGACTCGCTTCCGTTAATCGCAACCATGAAGCTGCTCTCGCTTTCGTCAACGAGCAGCAATTCAGATCTCTGAATTGCTTCGTCGAGCGAGCCCGCCGATGGAGCCAAGGCATCCGCGTCCGAGGCAGCGTCGCCAAATGACTGCCAGAAGATGTCGTCCAATGGCCCGTAGCCATCATTGCCAATCACCACCGTTTGATCGTCCAGAGTGACGACGCTGGAGATCGGTCGCGAATCGATGACCAGGATTCCGGCCCCACGCATTCGTGATTCGTTGCCAAATACGGTCGATTCATGCAATGCCACATTGGACGACAAACTCATCAACCCATGGCCGTTATGAATGATGGTGATGCTCGATAGAGTCGTATCCGCCGAACTGGACCCAACGCCCACGCCGTTATTGATGATGAACGACTCCGTAATCTGGGACATTCCCTCATCAAGAATGGCCGCGCCCCCGTGATTGGCCAGCAAGGTTTGCTCGACCATTAACTCGCCGCGATTGAGGATGGCGGCTTGGGAAACTTCGGACGTTGCCGGTGGATTATCGCCAAGTACAACCGTGCCAATTAGCTGGGTGCTTCCCTCGTTGAGGATCGCAGATGCCAGCGGACCCGATCGGGACACCAAGGTAACATTCTCGATGCGTAGCACGCCCGTTTCGGCAACTTGGAACAGCGTCTGCCCCGTACGACCAACCAGTGACACCATCTCGACCGATGATCCGACCAAGATGACCTCGGTCGAGACGTGAACGCTCGCCGCGGAGCCAGCATTCCAGTCCGAGAAGTCGATGACCCCGTCATCGAGAAGGATCGTGTCGGGCTGCTCGGTTGACTCGGCGTACGTGATTGCATTGGCAAAACGCTCGCTATTGGTGTCACCATCGAACTCGCTGACATTCACGACAGCGAGGAGACGACGCTCACCGAGATGTTGCAATGATAAACGGCGCCACCTACAGCGACTCCGTCGCGACCGAACTCCACGTTTCACGGCAAAACTACTAAACAGGGGACACGACAACAACAACGGGCCAATTGCACGGTCACACGGTGGTCCCACTAGGGCATCTGGTCGAGCAAATCCAAGATGTCCTCGGCAGTGAACTGATTGTTGCCGGTCACGTCAAAGAATGGTGCGTTGCAGGCAGTCGAGTACAGCAGCAATGTCTCGTCCTGGGCACGGCTGTTGAACTCGTTGATGCAAATCAGCACGTCAACAATGTCCACAATACTATCATCGTTCACATCGTAGGGATTGACCGGGTTTTGAAACGGGTCGTCGTAGAGCCCATTGATCACGTTCAGTGCGTCCAAGCTCGAAACAGTGCCACTGTTATTAACATCACAGTCGTTGGCCCATTCGGCGAGGGCCAATAGAGCGGCCGCATTGGGATCGTTATTGATCACCGCCAAGGCGGCATCGATTGCCAATTGGTTCACATCCGTACTATTGCCGGTGTTTAGGTACGCTAGCACATTCGAGGCGTCGTCATAGTAAAGGTAACCGTCCTGTGTCGTATCGTAGTCGTAGCTTGGATTCAACGTCGTGGCGAAGCCAAGAGGGGCCATTAACACGGCGAGCACACTTAAGGAGGTTCTACCGAGAAGGTAATTCATCGATTCTATCTCTGGAGTAAAAGACATGTCGCGAGTCGTTGGGTGAATACGGGACCTGCCTGGCCCGCTAAGGCTGCAACGCGAAGTCGCCGTCGCCAGCCTGCTCAAGGCGTTCCCAAGAAGAAAGTTGTTCGGGTTTGAGATCACGAAGCAGCTGATCGTCGAGTTTCTCGAGTGATTCAAAGAGTCGAACCATGCTGCGGACATCAAGGCCGGTCGCGCTGGCGACCTGTTTGGCTTCCCGGCGTAGTTCGGAGGTTTGGGCGGCAAACTGAACGAGTTGCGACGGATCAACGTCACAAAACTCTTGAATCCGATCATCCATCAAAGACGCCGGTCCCAACTGAGACGCTTGAGTTCCGAGCAGAAACTGATACTGAGCGGGAGTGAGCAAGACTTGAAACAAGTCTTCCGCATCCTTCACCCTCCGCCGTTGGTCGCTAACAAAACCACCCAAGAGCCGTTGGGCGTCGGCCTTTCTCAATTGCGAGACATCGACGCCGGTCGGAATCAACGATCGAAGCCGATCGGGATCGGGAACGACTGAATCCAGAACTCTTTCGATTTGCGTTTGCTGGTCGACCGTCAATCCCAAACGCTGCTGAAACTCGGATGACTTTAAAAGCTTGATGCGACCTGCAAGCCCCCGCAATGACTCACCTCGCTTGCGTTGCAGCATGCGATCCATGTCTGCCAGCGAGAGATTGCCGACAGTTGCCGCTTGTGCGTCGGAAGCATCTGAAAGAAACACGGACGTTGACGAGCCGGTGCCCCTGAGCTCGCCACCGTCCGTGATTGGCATCGAAAATAATGCTACGAACAGTGCGAGCAGCAACCAGCGTATTGCCAAACCTGGTGGCTTTGAGCAACGGGCGCAGCCCCCCCCGTGCCTATTGATTTCGATCACGATGCACGTACGCCGACGCCTTTGGTGAGCCTGGGCTCGTTGGCAAGCGTCGAAGTACGGATTTGCAGGCGTAAGTCGTCCCATATCCTTCGTGGACAACATTGCGGAAGGACTGTTACCGACAAATCCAAAAAAATTGGAATTTCCGCCCAAGGCAATTGGATGTCGAACGCACTGGCGTACGATGCCCGCCGTTCAGTTCGTTTTCGTCGCGACAACGTCACGAGAAGCAATTGGGGGGCCGTTGGCAAGCATAGGCAAGTCGCGTCCGGGGTTTCGCTCGGCCGCCACGCCATCATCGTCAGGCGGAACCGCATCGGAAAGCAAATCGGTCGTCGACTTGTCGCGAAGCACAGGTCCAACGTCAAATTTCATTGCGAGCCCCATCGTCGCTTCGGCGGCTAGACCAGAGTCGCCCGGCATCGGCTCGTCATCCTGCCTGCGCCGGCCATCTTGCTGGACCACCGCATCAATTTTCGCCTGCCATTGCGACGGATTTGACTTTGGCCGAAGGATCTCCGCGATGTTGATCCACGCATTCGAATCATCATCGTCCGGTCCCGAATCTTGGTCATCAGCTTGGAGGGCTGCCCAATCCACGGCATCGTAAAGTCGAAACCGCAGGCTGAACCGTGAAAAATGGGGGAGGGCGAGTGATCCCTCCAAGAACATCCTCTCATCAAAAAACAGCCCGTGCCCGTCATTTCGTTGGTCCGTTTTGAGCAATGGCTTATCGTTTTCCCTTCGATAACCGTCACCCGCCGCGTTCGATGGTTCTGTGTTGCTCGGTAGGTCGACTGGCGGAACTTGTTCGCCAGATCTCTTCGTGATGTGATCGATGGATTGGGTGTCGATACCCAACGGCCGCGATCTGAATGACACCATCGACTTCCCAAAGCCCGAAACACGTTCGACCTGTTCGATCAAGGCATCGATCGAGGCGGCCGGCTTCGTCCTGCCAGGGAGCAACAAAGGTTCGGAAGCGGCGTTGATTGGTGCGGCTGGCTGACGTTGGATCGAAAGGTCTCTTCCCGCGATAGCGTTCAAATCAACGGGTCCTTCCGCATTGAACACCAAGATGGATTCATCAGTTGTCGTCGAGGGTGTCACCCGAATCGACGTGGATTGAGCGCTGGACTTAACGGTGAACGGAACATCAAACAAGTATTGCTCCGATTGCCCGACCGGATTCACCGAAGTGCCGCGAATCTCAATGTCCTTGAGCGCATTGCCGAAAGCCTCGCCGGACGATGCGGCCGCCACGATGCCCGGATTGAATACTGCCGGGCCCGATGGCACGCCGTTCTCGCTGAACTCAACGTCGAGTGTTGCCGCGAACACACCTCCCCACAAAGTCTCAATCTGGCTTCCGTCGGTCGGCGGGCGGGTTCGGACATCCTGAGCAAACACACGTGCGTGGTAGATCTCGTCATCGGCCAAGGTTTGAACCAAACGGTTGTTCGCGTTGACAACCTCCACGCGAAGCCGGACCTGAGTGTCGACCCCCGATTCGAAGGTCAACACGGGTTCGGTCGGTCCGTCCGCTTTCGCCATGGAGTCCTGAAACTGTTGCAGGTGTGACTCCAGTCCCGTTCGGTCTTCGTTGAGCAACTCAAGCTGATCGGACGTCGTCGTCAGGAGCGCATCCAAATCAATGGCCTTGGCAAGACGCGGCTCCATGGTCTCAAACCCGAGATGACGAAATTCACTCACGGTCGACTCCAACGCTGCCGGAACGTTCCACCGACATTGACCCGGAGACCACCATGGCCAAGTTCTGCTCCACGCCCTCAAGAGCTTGATGGTATCGATGCTGGTTAGGCTGACGCTCGGCAAGCCAACGCATTAGATCGCGAGCCCGACGCAATGCCTGCTCCGCTTGTTCAGGAAGCTGTTTTCTGTGGAGCGCTCGTCCGTAGTTGTTGTAACAGACTCCAAGTTCCTCGGTGTATCGAATCACCGACGGCATCCGGTCAACCAAGTCTCGAAAAATGCCAATGGACTCTCGAAAACAGCTGAACGCTTCTTCCGAATCATCGACCTGCATCAACATCGATCCTTGATTGTTCAGGCACATGGCCAATGCGCGGTATGTCTCGGCCTTGGTATGCGAAATCGAATCGAGGCGATCACTTGGAACGACCAGGGGACGTAGTGTCGTGATGGCGAGGTCGCCGTACTCGATCGCGCCGGACAGATCGGTTGACTGAAGCAGGTGACCGAGGTTATTCCAAATCATCGATACGGTCATTTGGCAGTGTTCGTCTGGCTCTTCGACTCCATCCAGAATCGCGATCGCCCGTTGATACTCTTGCTCGGCCAGTTCGTCTCTACCCGCATTGGCATGCAGCAACCCGATATTGCCATGCACCCTTGCATACGTCACCAAGTGCTCCGCGTCGTCCAACTCCAAACTCGATAAGCCATCCACGGCGGCCACGTATGTCTCCAGGGCCTTCTCCGGTTCGCCAGACTCCGCAAGCAGCATCGCCAAATGATTTCGACAGACGCCGAGTCGGTACGTAACGTCGTCGCTGGGTGGCTGCGTTTGGTAGAGGTCAATGGCCGATCGAAACGACTTCATTGCCCGAGACGTTGCACCAATCTCACTGATGATTTCACCGGCTTTGGCGTGCGTCTGGGCGAGTTCACGATCCAACTCCGGTGACCGCTCTGCCGAGGTGACAAATCGCTCGTAATACAGCAACAAGTCTCGAACAAGTGTCTCGCGAATCGCCTCCGCACCGGCGACGCCGCGTAACCTGTCGGCCGCCAGAAGTCCGAAATGATCGAGTACCTCCCGCGTTTGCCGGAAGTTCGACTTCGCAAGCCGAAGATTTCGCTCGGATGCTGCGAGATGGTCACTGGCGTCATCCAGGGCGGCTCGCAATTGCTGCCGTTGGCGGGCGAAAACGGAGGTGGCCGCGAGCGAGGCCGCAACGACTAGAATTCCGACGGCGACTAAGATCGCCACCAACTGATGATGGCGTATCACCCACTTGGAGAATCGATCCGATGGCGTTGGGGGTTTCGCCATGATGGGTTGGCCACGCCGATATCGCTTCAAATCATCGGCCAGCGCTTGGGCTGATTCATAACGATCGTCTGGAGAGATCCGGAGTGACTTCAAGACGATCGTCGCTAGGTCACGCTCAATCTTGCGATTCAGAATTTGCGGCGATTTCGGATCGACGCTCGGCCGTCGGTTGGTTCCGGTATCAGCGGCATCGCCTTGATAGACTCGTTTGCCAGTCAAGAGCTCGTAGAACGTCACGCCAAGACAATAGACGTCACTTCGGTGGTCGACGGTTGCCGCATGGCCGGACGCCTGTTCGGGACTCATGTAACGATAGGTCCCGACGACGGCGCGACTGTGAGTCAAGTCTGTCGTGCGATGGCATCTGGCCAATCCGAAATCGGTCACCCAGATCTGTCGTTCTTGGTCCACCAGCAGGTTCGATGGTTTGATGTCACGGTGAATGACACCATGTTGATGGGCGTGCTCGAGCGCTTCGGCAGCCTGAATCATCCATCCGACGCACTCGTCGATCGTGGGTGTGACATTCGCCGTCTGGTTAGTCTTGGCGGTGGTGTCGAATGCTAAATCGGAAAGCGGATAGTCGGATGTTTCGATGATCTTTTCGAGCGTCTCGCCTTCGATCAACTGCATGCTATAGCAATGCACGCCGGATTCGCGTCCGACCCAATAGATGGGAACGATATTCGGATGACTGAGTTGACCTGCCGCTTGGGCTTCGATCTGAAACCGCGCGACCTGTTGTTTGTCCAACACGACCGACAACGGCAACACTTTGAGCGCGACAAATCGATTCAGCGAGACTTGCCTGGCGCGATAGACGACGCCCATGCCGCCTCGTCCCATCTCCTCTTGAATCTCGTAGTCGCCGAGTGACTTTGAGACCAAGTCGCCCCAATCCACGATCCCGTCACCTGCCATGGTCAAGTTGGATGACGAATGAAACGCCCCTCGTGGCGTCGCATCACTCGGGGCCAAACCTTCTAGCGCGTCAATGCTCGACAACAAATCAGGCAACTGATCGACGATGTCCAGAGACGGATACTTTTCTGCAGCCTGGCGGACGAAGTCGGCTTGATGAACGAAGCCTTTCTCTCGACACGTGATGTACTCGTCGAGAATTGCAAACAACGCCTGTTCCTGCGATGTCTCGCCTAGGAGTTCCTTCGCCATCAAGGGCGTGTGGGCGTTGGGCGAGTTGGGCTCCGCCACGACCGTCGACCGAGAACCCACCGGTGAATGAACCGAACGAGTGGGCAATGGTTCCCCGTCTCGATGCGCCTGATCCGTCTCCAGAAACGGTTCCTTCACTCGGATCGTCCCTCATTGAGTTGATCTCGCAACGCACGAATCGCCCTGACCCACATCGTCCGAGTCGATCCCTGGGTTCGATGCATCCTCCTGGCGATCTCCGGAAAATCCAAACCATCGATGTGACGAAGGACAAGCACCTGCCGATGGTCTTCGTTTAAACCGGCCAAGGAGTCGGCAACTTGCAGACTGCGCAGATGATTTTGCAGATGCGTGCAGGGGGTTAGGTCCGGCGATTGAAACACTGCATCCAATCGCACCGAGGAATCGTCAATGCTTTTTGCGATGGCGTCGATCGAGACTTCTTTACGGACATCCCTTGCCTGCGTACCGACATGTTGCTTCACCAGATTCTGGATCCGGCGAGTTAGGATCGTCCGGAGCCAGACGACAAATTCATTGCCGGTCGTTCCGCGGAATTCTCCAAATCCGCGGTGGGCGTTCATGAATGTGTCTTGAACGATGTCAGACGCGCTGGCTCGCACACGCAGCCGATTTCTCACCTGGGTGGATGCGAGGATCGCGATGTAATTTCGATAAATCTCAAACAATCGTCCGAGCGAATCGGTATCACCGTCGCGCGCCGCAGCGAGCAAATAATTGATCTGGGAGAGAGACTCAGACTTCAAAACGATCGAACCATCGGATGCGTGAAACCAATCGACCGCCCCAGCCCCGATTGAATTCTAACACGAACGACTGAAAATTTGACCACCGGTCGGGCGGGGATCGTTCCAAAGGTCAATCGCTAGCCAGCAACGGGCTGCAAGGTCGGTGCCGCGATCGGCTCGCCCAGCGGAACACCCTTGGCTGATTCATCGATGAATCCCGAATCGACCCCTAGATCGTCCAGCAACAGCCGACAGCTGATCCGGCTGGACTCGTAAATGACTGGCAGCCCGCTGCCCGGATGAGTGCCTCCGCCGACCAGATAGACCCCGTCGATCTCCTCAAATCGATTGCGTGGCCTCAAATGCAGCATTTGGCCCAGATTGTGAGCCAAATTGAAGGTCGCGGACTTGTAGATCGCATAGTCGCTTTGCCAGTCGTTCGGCGTGATGCGATGCTCAACGCGAATTCGATCTCGAATGTCATCAAGACCAATTGCCGCCAACTTATCAAGTGTCAACTCTCGGAATCGGTCGGATTGCGTCGTCCAATCGACATTCTCGGTTTGGTGCGTCACCGGCACCAGAACATAAAGACTGCTGTTGCCCGCGGGTGCCAGCGTCGGATCGGTCACACTTGCGTTTTGGACGTAGAAACTGGGGTCTTCGCTAAGAACATGATCGACTTCGATCTCGCGCAGATTTTGGTCGTACCTTTCACTGATGTGGATGTTGTGGTGAGGTAAATCATGGTAGACCCCTTCGATTCCCAGATAGAGCATGTAGGTACTGCATGAGAATCGTTTGGACGCAATTTTCCGATCGGTCCAGCGCGATCGAGATTCGTTGGGAACGGTCTTGGTCATCCAATCGGCAAAGTCCGCGTTGACAACAAACGCGTCCGCGTCATATCGCTCGTCGGACGTATGGAGCGCCGTCAATCGGCGTCCATTCATTTCAACGGATTGCACCGGATCGTTGAGGTGAATCTTGACGCCCATGGACTCGGCAATCTCACCCATTCGTTCACTGACACGACTACAGCCTCCGATGGGATGCCAGACACCGTGTTCATATTCTAGAAACGACAGGATGCTGAATAAGCTAGGACAATTGAAAGGTGACATGCCTAAATACTTTGACTGAAACGCAAACGCAATGACCAAACGCGGGTCACTGAAATAGCGTTCCAGTTCCTTCCCCAGCGAACGCAGCGGATGGACCTTCGTTGCGGCACCCAATAGCGACGGCCGCAAAAGATCCATCGGTGAATTGAACGGCGACTCCAGGATTGGGCGGAACCGTTCAAGCTTGACGCGATTATCGTCCATGTACTGCCGCAGCTTGCCGACGTCCGCCGGCGAAAACGCCGCGATCTGACGGTCCATTTCGTCCATGTCGGGCGTGCAGTCGAGTTGTCCACCGCCACCAAATGTGAGCCGATATTGCGGGTCCAACCGCACCATCGGTACCTCATCCATTAACTGGTGGCCTGTGCTATGGAAGATCTCCGACAAGACCCGTGGGTACAAAAAGAACGTCGGTCCGCAATCAAAGCGATAGCCCTGTCGCTCGATCGACGAAGTGCGGCCGCCAACGCGATCGCGGCGTTCCAAGACGGTGACATCCAGGCCAGCGGCCGCCAATTGCATCGCCGAAGCCAATCCGCCGGGTCCGGCACCGACAATCACAACTTTCTTTGGGGCCATGACGCCAGTCGTCCGTGTTCGAGGAGGAATTGGGAAAGAATCAACGCACTATAGAGCGACGTCCAAATTTTCCCAGATCGATTTAGGTCCAATGGTGGCCCGCAGGCGGTACCGCTAGCCGGTGTTCCGACCGACTTGCAATCCGTCGGGCGAGTAGATTTGGCGTCCACCGTCCACGGCCAAGGACACACCGGTTACAAACGTGTTCTCGCATAAAAACGCGGCTGCGTGGGCGACATCGTCAGGACGCCCAATCCGCGCCATCAGCGTGCTGGCGGCGAGCTGGTCGATCGTCGCCTCATCCACCGCGGCCCCCATCAGAACGGGGCCGGGCTGGATGCAGTTGACGCGCACGCGGTTGTGACGCTGCCCCAACTCGACGGCCAAAGATCGAGTCATCACCTCGAGCGCGCCTTTGCTGGGGAAGTACGCTGCGTGATCAACGTAAGGGCGCACCGTCGCCCAATCGCCGAGGTTGATGATCGCGCCCCCGGTCGGCTGCGCCGTCATGATTCGTCCCGCGGCGCGGGCGCAGAGCAGAGGGGCCACCGCGTTGACCTGAAAGTAGCGGCGAATCTCATCACCGGTGATCTGATCAAGTTGTGTGGGCGACCAGATTGCGGCGCTATTCACCAAGACGTCCAATCGGCCAAGCCGTTTATTCGCCTCGTCAACAATTTGCTCGCAAGCGTCATCGGACTGAAGGTCACCCGTCACGACCCATGCCTGGCGGTCAAACTGATCTGGCCATTGACTCGCCACTTCGTTGGCAATGGAAAGACTCGTGTTGGCGTGCAACACCACATGGCAGCCGCGGCGGGACAATTCCTCGGCGATCGCCCGTCCAACGCGAGCGGAACCCGACCCGGTGACCAACGCAACCGGATCATCAGTGTCGAACGTCGACTGCAGTCGCGAGCGCGTGGTCAAACCATGGAACTCGTTTCGCATGACTGCGTGACTTCAAATCCAAGGTCCGCGATCATGTCATAGTCGGCTTGGGGGGCCTGCCCCTTTGTCGTCAGGTAGTCACCCACAAACAGACTATTGGCGACATACAGGCCCATCGGCTGAAGCGTGCGAAGATGCAACTCACGACCGCCAGCGATTCGGATCTCGCGATCTGGATTCACAAAGCGAAACATGGCCAGCGACTTAAGCGCGTCTTGTGGACTCGTTGCATCGGTGCCTTCCAACGGTGTCCCGTCGATCGCATTGAGGATGTTCAACGGAATCGAATGCACGCCCAACTCATGGAGGTCAAACGCCATCTGAACTAAGTCGCGTTTCGTCTCCCCCATGCCAATGATCCCGCCACTGCACATCTCCATGCCCGCATCGCGAACGTTCCGAAGCGTGTCGACGCGGTCGGCATAGCTGTGAGTCGTGCAAATGTCGGCATAGTGCGATTCGCTCGTGTTGAGATTGTGATTCACGCGATCGACGCCACACTCCTTGAGCCGCCTCGCCTGCTGGGAAGTCAAGATGCCCAAACAGGCGCAGATGTCTAAACCGAACTGTTGTTTGATCTCGGGAACAATTGCCTCCACGGCTTTCATTTCCCGTTCGCTGGGGCCGCGAGCCGAAATGACCAAGCAGTACGTCTTGGCGCCTCGCTCGGCAGCAACCTTGGCGGCATCCAGCAACGCATCGCGTCGTAGGATGTTGTATTTGGGAACCGGAGCATCGGAAATCTTGGATTGGCTGCAGTAGTGGCAGTCTTCTGGACACAGCCCACTCTTGGCGTTCATCAGGAAGTACAACTGAACCGCGTTGCCAAAGTACTGATGTCGAATGCGATAACCCGCCGCCAAAATCGCAGGCACATCCAAGTCCGGTGCCCGGACAATCGACAAGGCCTCATCGAAGGAGATGGCCTCGCCCGACAAGACGCGCTGGGCCATCGCTTCATAGCGGCCCGGTTCACTAAACCCATCCGACCTGGATCCCGACGCTGGATCCTCCGCGGCGGTCGAAGCGGAGGCGGATGCGATGCTCATGGTAAATGCCGTCGTGGAAATGAAACGCTGAACCAACCCGTGGTGAGGAACATGATGGTGAACCTACCGCGACATCACATCTAGTCGATCAATCGATGGCATCAAAATCCTCGAAGTCGTCCAGGCCGTCGTCGTCATCGTCCTCGGATTCGGGTTCCGTGTTCAGACCAAACTCGGCACTAATTTCATCGTCGATGGCGATCTCATAGTCGTCATCGAGTTCTTCCTCAAAGTCATCGTCGAAGTCGTCGTCGAAATCGTCTTCATCAATCTCGTCAAATTCGTCGGCATCGTCGTCGTCATCGAGATCATCTTGGAAGCCGGTCGAACCTTCGTCGTCGTCCAACGTGCCGAGGTCATCGTCGTCATCGACGTCGTCATCGGAAAGCTGTGGTGACCGCGTTGGCTGAGTCTCCATCGGTGATTTGCCCCAGGGACGAACGGAAATGTCGAAAACGACTGCAGCAGACGGGACAAGCCCGGGTAACGACGGGGTGACGATCATGTAGTGAAACAGCGGAAACGAAGACAGGGTAAGACCGTAACGAGCGGATCAACAACTTAGGGGCGATCCGCAGTTAAGGCGACCCTGCGAAAATAGGCCAACGGCGAGGGGCGTACCCGATCACGTCGAATTCCTGTGAGTCGAATGGACCGAGCGTCGATATTTTGCTAACTGACAACGCGGCTACAAGCCGACAGACGGAAATTACCGCATTTCGTGGCAAGATATGACGACAAACTCAAACGAACCGCCGGGCTCGGGTTGCAAGATCGAATGGAGCCGCCGCGGCTGGATCGGCGCCGCAGCGGTCTCGGCATTCGCCTTGTCCTCCGGATGCGCATCCAGACGTTATGGTCACATGCTCGCCAGCGATGACAAAGACATGGTCGGCAGCCACGAAGCCGGCGCGGCCACTTGGAATCCCCTCGTCGACGAAAGTGTTGCGAAATTACTCGGTCGGTGTCCGCCGATGGGCCAGCACACGGCCGCGATGGGCGAGCCTTTTCCGGGTCAGATGGTCAGCCATGCCAGTGGACGGAATCTGCAGGAAGCTGGCGAGGAAAATGTGCTCGGATCCACCGCGACGCCTGCCCAACCGAGTCCCCCACTGGCAACTGGGCCGGCGCGCGTTTGTTTCATCGGGATCGAGAACAAGAGTGCCGAAGAGATGGTCGACTTCAAAGACCAACTTTACGAACGGATCGATTCGCAGATCAACGGTGCGGCATCTTTTCGGAGCGTCAGCCGGCGAATGATCGATGCCGCCCTGATCGAGACACGACTACGTCCCGACCAACTGTTCCTGCCCCATAATCGCGCCGCGTTCGCTGCCGCTCTTGGCCGACATGGCACCCCAGTTGACTACTTGCTCTATGCGACGATCACGTCGGCAACAACGGACCGAAATCACTCGACGCAGCGGGATTACTTGCTCGCGCTGGATATGGTCAATATCCACACCGGTGACTACCTGAAGGAGTCTTCGAAGATTCGCAAGGGATATCACAAGACGCGCGCGGGTAAATGGTGGAACTTCGGATGGTTCGACCAAGCCGACGGTTGAGCATGCCAGTGGTTTCGAGCGGCACCTTCAATTGGATCCGTCCTGAATCCTCTGCGCATCGTCCGCATCCCGTTGCCATTGGGTTCCTCGTTGGCACGCTGATCGGATTGGCCGCCGGATGCCGCGCGACCAATCAAGCGGAGATCGATTTGGCCAGGTCGGCCTTCGCTCATGGCGATCTGCCGACAGCGCGTCAGCAACTCGTCCGGCTGGTTGAACAGGCCGATCGAGATGCCGTTCCCGCTGAACTCGACCTGGCGATCGTCGAACTCGCCAGCGGCGAAGCTCGGGCTGCCGAGTCGCGACTCCGACGATTACGCGATTCATTCGACGAGAGCGGCGGACAGCAGTTCGCCCATGATGCTGCATCGTTGTTGGCGGATGATCGTATTCGCCAGTTCCAAGCGGCTCCCTATGAACAGGTGCTGATCCGAGCCATGCTGGCGGTGTGTTCTCTTTCCCAAGATGCATCCGATGCCGAAAGCTACCTGCATCAGGCGGTGATGAAACAAGCGGACTTGGATCGCCAGTTCAACGACGAGCGGACATCGTTACTGGATGACCCATCGCACGTGCCACCGTCCCAGCCAATCGCATTTGCGCCGTACATGCGTGGCGTTCTCCGGGAAGCAACTCATCGCGACTATGACGATGCTCGTCGCAGCTACCAACTGGTCAGTTCCATTCGCCCGACTTTTTTGCCGGCCGCCGATGATCGCGAGCGTGCGTCCCACGGCGTCCACAGCCAGCCCGGTCACGGCGTGCTCTACGTCATTGCGTTGGTGGGCGAAGGACCGCGTTTGCAATCGGTCGACGCCCCGCTGACTTCGGCGGCGTTGTCGGCTGCATCCACCATGTTGTTGACTCAAATCGGGGACGAAGACGATGTACCGCCGCTGCCATCGATCAAGACTGTTCGGGTGCCCGGCGTCTTGACACCCGATAGTCCGCTTGCGGCGATCCAAGTGTCGCATGACGTCGGCGTCTTTAGTGATCAACGCTTTGTCGGTGCTACCCAATCCATCACCGATATCAACGAAATGATGCGTGCTGAAGTTTCTGCACGGCAACCGATGGTGATGGCACGTGCCGTCGCGCGGCGGGCAATGAAGGAAGCCGCGGTGGAGGCGGCTCGACGAAAACTCGAACTTGGTGGGGCAACGGGATCCTTATTCGGCTGGGCGGCCTCGTCGGCGTGGGTCGCCACCGAGGACGCCGACACGCGGTCGTGGTCTCTCTTGCCACGAGACATCCAAGTCCTGCGCACCGAATTACCGGTTGGGCGGCGCGACATTCAACTCACGCCCGTCGGTTGGTATGGCGAACCCATTGGCCCACCGATCCGACGGACCGTTACGGTCGATGATGGGCGCAACTCCTACCTAACGGTGATTGCCCCGTCGACCGTGGTGTACGCCGTCGGTCCATCAAGTTTGGAGCAATCCTAGCCATTGGTTGCTTTCGTCGAGACCAAGTCCGACTGATCGACACAGCCGGACTTTTGATGGTGCCTGTCGAAGATCGACGACTCCCGCGGCCGATAGAAGTCGGGCCAGCGGAGCCTTGACCACCGCGGCGAGCGGCCGTATTCGTGTCGCTCTCTTTGCCTCGCCTAGGGATATTGATGATCGGTTTCTCGGATGTAGCGGTCAATCTGGATATTCTGCGTCGACACATCGAGGCTCGCCTATGCGAGCTGGGTTCGCTCGAACCCGCCCAGTTTCCGATTACGCAGCGAGAAGTCATTCGAAAAGGGCAAACGTGTGCGTTGTACTTCTGCTTGCACGGACCCCGCAGTGTCAAATTGACGGCGATCGCGGACTTGGCCCGCCGTTCCCTCGTCTTTTATGGCAGCGACGGCGTCCGTCATGATGTCGTCGCCTGGGACGATCTGGGCGAAGAACCGTCGTTTTGAAACGCCGTTTTGTCGGAAATTGCCGGCAAATCCCCGTTCCACGCTTGCCCGCGACCAAGGCTCGTCGTTATCTTCTGAAGCCCTTGTGTCGCAGCGATGGTGGCCAGAGAACCCACCACCGCGTTCCGCGGCGTTTTTTCGACCTCAGTTTCGGGAGGAATCGATCATGCAACACAGTTCAATTCAAGGTCTTACAGAGCGGCAATGGTAAAGTTATTGGTTCGGGATCGGGAAACGATTCAAGAAGCGGTTCGACGGTTTCGCAAATTGGTCGAACGAAGCGGCATCAAGAAAGAAATGCGTCGCCGCGAGTTCTACGAGAAGCCCAGCGAAACCAACCGCCGTGCCCGATTGCGAGCCGAACGCCGCAACAAACGCACTCGCATGCTTTCACGCTGAAGTAGCGACTTCCAGCCGGAGATTCACCGGCGACCACGTCGGGCCCATTCGGGCGATTAGCTCAGTTGGCTAGAGCGTCTCGTTTACACCGAGAGTGTCGGGGGTTCGAGTCCCTCATCGCCCATTCCGCCGCGTTGCGGCATCCTTATGGCCAACTTCAGCAGAGCGCCTAACGTGAGTCAGGAGGAGCTGCTTGGGTTCGTAACCGAGTGGCGGAGCTCGCTAAGGGTGAGTTGAATGCTCGTCGGTTCGCATGCGGCCAGCTTCGACGGAGAAGCTGAGTGACATGACGACGGAATTCACGGCTGATCTTTTTCTTGGCGGCCCCAACCCGCAATCGATGCAGGTACTTCCCATGCGGCGAGCCGTCCATTTTGATGGGGATTGCTGTCTCGACGGCATCACCGAATGACACGGGCGTTGCAAACTGAACTGAGGGGAAACGAAGGCCAAAACGGGGAGCGACTTGGAACGAGAGATCGCCCTTCAAACCGAGGCTGGTCGCGAAACCATGCGCATCCTTGATGAAGTGCGCGACGCATTTTGGGGTGTGGAAAGATGTCAACAACACATTTGAGTTGAATGAACGAACACATCAGCGATCAGGTCGTCGACCACGAACGAACTGTCCCCGATCAACAAGATTGTTCGTTTACGTTGACGAAGCTACGCCGCTAAGCGTTCGTTCGCGGGAGTGGCCGCGCGTGAGGATTCTTGCTCGATGACTTCTTCGGCCAGTCGCATGTAGTCTTCGGCGCCGTTGCTGTCGCTGGCATATTCGAAGATGGACTGCCCAAAGCTGGGCGCCTCGGCCAATCGAATGTTGCGACGAATTCGAGTGTCAAAGAATTTTGCACCCCGAAAGAAATCGCGTCCGTCTTTGGCGACGCCAAAGAACTGATCAATGTCGCTGCTGACTTCGGCCGCCAAACGAGTGTTGGAGTCGTACATGCATAGCATTACGCCGGACAGTCGCAGTCCTTCGTTCATCCGTCGGGAAACAATTTCAATGGTTCGCAGTAGTTTGCTAAGGCCGTGCAGCGCCAAGAAGTGGGGCTGCAGCGGTAAGAAGACCTCGTCCACGGCTACCAATGCGTTCACCGTCAACACGCCTAGGCTCGGCGGACAATCGAGAATCAGGTAATCAAAGCTGGTGTCATCGTCCTCGAGTTTGTCGCGCAGGATCATTTCTCGGCCGACTTCGCCTGCCAGTTCCAACTCGGCGGCTGCCAAGTCCAGATTTGAAGGCACCACGGTTAGGTTCTCGTTGACGCTCTGACGCGCCGCACTGATCGCCATGTCACCACACAACACTTCGTACATCGATGGTTCACCATCGACCGCCGAGACGCCGAGATGCAAGGACGCATGTGCCTGGGGATCCAGGTCCATCACGCACACACGACGCCCTGATCGAGCCAAGGCGGCCGCCATGTTCACACTGCTGGTCGTCTTGCCGACGCCACCTTTCTGGTTGATTACAGCGATGGATCGCATGTGCGTGTCTCCGAGTGATCAGTAGGGTCGGCGAAAGGATCGCGCTAATTCGTTGCCCGATACTAAGCGGCCGATCGTTGCATGGATTGGTACGCCATCAGCACTTCGAACAAATCCGAATCGATCTGCACGACGTCATCGGCAAAGTCTTGTAGCCATGTTCGGTTGGACTCCGTCGCGTCGATCAAGAGTCGGGTCATCTGTGCCAAGGGCACGCGAACCGTTTTGGGAGCCGCGACGCCTGACAATCGATCCAGTTCTCCGTCTGCGGCTGACGAATCATCTCGAACGTTCAGCCGAAGTCGTGACGGGCTGTCGCCGGAGCGTGATCGGTCAGAAGGACGGGTCATGGAGCACCTGGTTGGGAAGATGGAATGGCAACGACGTCGGTGGGTCACGTTGAGAGCTTCTGGGGTGTCGAGGAAGGCAAGGTGTAGCAAGGGGACAGATGCGGACGCCAGGGCGTCGAACACATCCACGGATCCGGCCGTGGAAGTGGTATCGACTTTGATGGTTGCGTGACTTGAAACGAATTTTCGGGTTATTCCGATCACCGGGGAAAACCACCCAAAGCGGGGGGCTTCGGCGGCTGCTTCCCGTCACCTGGGGGAACCTTTCCGGGTAAACTCGACTCTTTGTTAGGAACCCTCCTTGGACTCGAGCGACCGGAATCGGGCGTCTTGGGCCTGCCCCTTCCGAATTCGGTGCGAATCATGTTGCGTGATGGTCCACCTACCAATGAATCCAATTCGTCACTCCCGGCCATTCGGCAGTCGGTGATGGGTTGGTGTTTTCGCCCGATGCAAGCCTTGGAATTGGCCCGTCATGCCAAGGCGATTGGTTTGGAGGCGATTGAGGGGATTTCGCCCTCGCACTACGACGCTGTTCGCGAGATGGGGCTGAAGATCTCCATGGTGGGCAGCCACGGCTTTGCCGAAGGTCCACTCGATTCCGATAACCACGCAGCCGTGGAGGCGAAGTTGTTGGAAGGCATCCGGCTTGCCCAGCAATATGGTGCCCCATCGGTCATCACATTCACGGGAATGCGCGCGCCCGGAATTTCCGATCACGCTGCCATGCGTCACTGCGTCGAATGCTGGAAACGGGTCATGCCCGCTGCCGAGGAAGCCGGCGTCAACCTCGTTCTGGAACACCTCAATAGCGTGGACGACACGCACCCGATGAAAGGGCACCCCGGCTACTTTGGCGACGATCTACACCGCTGCGTCGATCTGATTCGCGCGGTCGATTCCCCTCGAATGAAACTGTTGTTTGACATTTACCATGTCCAGATCATGCATGGCGATGTGATCCGTCATTTACGCCAGTATCGGCACTTTGTGGGGCATTATCACACCGCCGGAAATCCCGGCCGCGGCGAGCTGGATTTAACTCAGGAAATCAACTATCCACCCGTTATGCGAGCGATTCGCGAGACCGGCTACGACGGATTTGTAGCCCAAGAATTCATCCCGACTTCCGACGATCCCGTCGCATCGCTGCGTCAGGCATTTCAGACCTGCGCGGTGGACGGACCAGTGTCGCCCTTCGAATGAATACCGAGGCACGAACCAGCGACGCCCCTGCAACGCCACGTGTCACCGACCCGTTGGACCGCAATACGTTCATGCTGCTTGGGGTACCCATGAACGAGTGTCGGGTCACCATTCTGAGGTCGGCTGTTGCCAACTCCGCGCGGGACCTTGCAGCGACGCAGCTTCGAGACCCGTCGCCCATGACGGAGAACCGTCTGACGCAGATCGTGACGTCGGGCTACCGAGTGATGGACCCTCGGCATCGACCTAGTCATGACCAGCGCATTCAGGTGGGGCGCATCCTTCCCAACGCGCTGTCATACGCATCCCATACGAACTTCAAGAGTGTCGCGTTTCAAACTGCCCATCGCCACGACCAATCGGCGATGGGCACGGACCTTCGCTCGGGTTCGATGCGTGATCCATTCGAATCTCGGCCCGAGACTCCCTCCAGTGCGGTCAACCAACTGCTCGCAACGGATTCACAGTGGGATATGGAGGCGGAGTGGGACTCGGATCCAGACGATTCCCTGAAGACGGAGTTGGAACCGTCGGTCGATGCATCTCCGCACGCGACCGCCGTGACGATGCCGCCGCGTCCATCGGAAAGACATGCGCGTCAGCGAGAGTCCGCGCAGGTCGCCGACGAACTGCGTCGTGCCAGTCGCCGTGGTTTGGTGGATTGGTCACTATGGATGAGCCGTCGTGTTTTGCCGGGTGCGGTGGCCGCCGCTGTTCTGATCTCCGTCTTAACGCTGTCTTGGAACGACCGCGAAGACCGCGACATGACCTCGAACAACCGCGGCGATTCGGCAGCGCCGGCGACCCAGACCGATGAGTTCGATTCCGTCGCCCTGGAGCACGAAGACCGGCAGCCGACACCACCGGACGAATCGACCGACGCCGCTGCGTTGAGCCTGAACGCGCCCTCACCCGATCGGGTCGGCCCTGCCATGCGCCAGGAACCGGATCTCGCGAATTCGATCCCGCCTGAGGGATCCTCGCAACTCAGTGCCATCGTTTCGGCAGAAGTGGCCGCCATCGAAGCGGAATTCATGAACGCCGATCGGAGCGATGGCGGCTCGGCTGAACCATTTCCAACCATTTCGGCTGCACCCACCGCGATGGAGGAACGTCCTGACAGGTCCAATGATCGCGTCGCGACCACAACCCGCCCCAATCAGGTGCCGGTGGCGCGGGAGGTGCCTGCCGATGTCCAAGCGGCCATCAAGGCAGTCTGGGAACAGACGGAACGCGCTTCGCGTCGATTCAACGCGGATCAAGCACATCTGTTGATCCGAGATTGGGATTTGCTGGCTGAATTGAGTGATGGCGTGATTGCGGATGCCTCCGGAGCGTTGTCCGCACAGGCCGCTTGGCTGACCGAGTCGATCAATAAGATCCAACGACGACACGATGCTGGGACCTTGCCGTGGGACGCAACGACCGTTGAGCGACTGATGGTTTCTTGGCAGGCATGCCGAGCTCGAGTCGACCGAACCCAGGATCTGAACGTATTGCTCCGGCGCGCCAACGATCTTCTCGACCAATGCATCCTGTCGCATCAAATCGAGGACATCGAGGACTTCACCTATGCCGTTGATTCCATGACTCCGTACACGAATGACACCGAGGCGAGCGAGCGTTGGCTCGCACTGACGAATTGCCTCGATACGATGCCGACACGTGTCGAGTTAGTGGCGTTGCAGGCCAAGCCGTCAGGGCAGGGAATGGCGGGGCGTGTGTTGTGTCTGAAACTTCGACGCTGGGAGGAGGGTCTACGATGGCTCGTCAAGTCGTCGGACCGGAAACTCGCCTCCGCAGCTCAAGACGAGTGGAAGGCGAGGCAATTGGTCGACCTTGACAATCGCCATGCTGAGTTAGAACGAGTCGCAACACGATGGACTAAATTGGCCGTCCTGTTCGATGGCCGGGACCGCGAATCGATTCAGCTGCATGCGATGGAATTGCGATCCGAGGAGGACTCGCCGAGGTCAAGATTCCAGTGAGTCTCGCTTAAGCGGCCTGCCCCGATTCGCTGGCAGCCTCGATCGGTTCGACCGCTTCGATCGGCAACGGTTGACGCATCGGACGATCATCATTGGTGATGATCTGGCAACCCAGGCGTCGATCGAGATTCAGCAACAGCGGTGCCCGTAAATTCGTGGTCAACTTTCCCACGTGACCGGCCACGGTGGTCATGATGTACACCTCGGCACCGGACTTCAAATGCAAGCCCGACAGATCGCGACGGCCGACGTGAACACGGTAGTCGGGGAAGAAGGCTCGCGGACTGATGACCGCTAGAGCCCGGTCACCCCGAGCTGCCGATTGGAGCCAAGCGACACATTCATTTTGCGGGTCGGGAATCAACGCCCATTGATGCAGTGGTTCCATTCCGATCAGACCATGTGGGAACAAGAACAATTGGTCGGGGTTCAGTTCGATGGTTCCGAAGCGTTGGCTGTCGATCCGCATGGTTGCTCATCCACCTGCAAGGGCGTTTCGATCCGGGGCGCGTGATCCTGCGTCGCCGGAAAAAGGCTCGTCAAAAGAGCTATCGGCCGCGAAGAGCAGCCGGCATAACCGTTTCAACCCGAACCAGGAAGAATTTCCCCCAATATCGGGACATTCGCGGCTACGGCGGACTTTCAGGTATGCCGCGGTGATACGCGGTCGCAGCCCATCGGTCCGTCAGGCCGCTTCGGCATCCTCGGGCTTGCTCAGCCGGTTGTAAAGCGTTTTCACGCTTACACCGAGTTCTTCCGCCACCGCTTTCTTATTGCCGTTGTGCCGCTCCATGGCATGCTCAATCGCGAACTGCTCCAGTTCACGCATTGTCATCGGGCGCTGCTTCTGAAGCTCCGCTTGCAAACTCGGACGCAATTGCCTGGCGGCAAAGTGTTGAGGCAGACTGTCGACATCCAGCGGTAGCTGTTCACACATCACAGCGCCATGCTCGATGACATTGGCCAGTTCTCGCACGTTGCCGGGCCATGTGTGCGATTGCAGCAATCGAAGCGCGTCGGGCGTAAACAAGTTGTGTTCGTCGCCGTCCTGTCGATGTCGGCGAATGAGGTGCGCTGCCAGCGAAGGTAGGTCGTCGATCCGTTCACGTAGCGGTGGCACGCGAACTTCGAACGTATTGATGCGAAACATCAGGTCTTCGCGGAAGGCGCCGTCAAGCACCATCTGTTCAAGATTTCGGTGGGTGGCACAGACGATTCGCACGTCCACATGAATATTTTGGTTGTCACCCAGCCTCCGGATGTCACCGGTTTCCAACACGCGTAAGAGCTTGGCCTGGATCGCCAGAGGCAGCTCACCGATCTCGTCCAAAAAGAGCGTGCCGCCTTCGGCAACCTCAAAAAGCCCCGTTCTTGAAGCGTCAGCCCCGGTGAAGGCACCTTTAACGTGGCCGAATAGCTCGCTCTCGATGAGCGATTCCGGTAGGGCCCCACAGTTGATTGCCACAAAGGGTTCGTCGGCTCGCAAACTGGCGCGGTGGACGGCGCGTGCCACGAGCTCCTTGCCAGACCCGGTCTCACCACGGATCAAGACGGTGCTCGACGACGGCGCGACCTTTTGGATCAAACGCCGCACGCCATCCATCGATTCGTGCTGGCCGATCAACTCATCATTGCCTTCGGCACGTGCCAATCGATGTTGCAGCGCCGCAACGAGCTGGTTCGTTTCGCGCCGTTGGCTAACGCGTCCGAGAAGGGTCGCCAACTCCGAAAGTTTGCATGGCTTGGTCAAATAATCGAAGGTGCCATGACGCAACGCCTCGATCGCGGTATCGCGAGTTGGTTTGCCCGTCATCACGATCGCATCGATGTTGGGCCGGATGTCCCGCGCCGCGGCGATCACTTCGATGCCGGTCATGCCTGGCATATTGATATCGACCAATAGACAGTCGACCGGTTCCCGGCGCAGCGTTTCCACCGCGGTGATCCCGTCCGGGCAAACCGTCACCCGATAGCCCATGCGCGGCAGTTCCTTGCGCATCAACTCTTGAAGGTTGGCTTCATCGTCGGCGAACAAAATGTGCATGCCTTCAGGCTCATGCAGCTTCGGCTTGGACATGTTGCTGATTCCGTGGGTCGGGATGGAAGGACTCAATGCCGCCGGGAGCGACTGGCGGATCGGTTTCGTCGACGGTGATGGGCGTCGCGGGCACACGCATGACGAACTCACTGCCGCAGCCTTCGCCATCGCTGAAGGCGGCCAGCGAACCACCATGGGACGAGACAATTCGCGATGAAATACTGAGACCCAGTCCGGTCCCGGTACCATCCCGCCGACGCGTGAAGAACGGCTCGAACAGGTGTTGCTTCACCTCCTCGGTCATGCCGCATCCATCGTCGCAGACGCGGACCACCGCTTCGGGGTGACCGCAGCGGTCAACCCCCGATTGCACGTGGACGTCGACGGTGCCCTCCTCGGCAACGCACTCAAGTGCATTGGTAATCAGGTTCAGAATGACCTGCCGCATTTCCGGATCATTTGCGTGCGCGGTGACCGCCGTGTCATGACGGTGCACCCGCAACTGCTTGCAACGATACTGTCCGACGGTGCGGACCATGTCGGCAACGTCGTTGACCAATGGTGCGATGTCCAGTTCGGTGCGATCCGGATTACCCAGTCGGCTACAGTCCAGCATCTTTTCCGTGATCGCTTTGCACCGAAACGCTTCCCCTTGGATTCGTTGCAAACTATCGCCAAGCTCGTTGGTCATCTCATCGCTGAGCACGCGGTCTGACGACGAAATCATTCGCAGGTCCGCGACCTGCGACTCCAAAGACTCGGCCGTCCAAGCAATCGTGGCCATGGGGTTGTTGATTTCATGGGCAAATCCGGCCGCCAGGAAGCCGACGCCGGCGAGTTGTTCGTTACGGATGACTTCTCGAGATCGCTGCCGCACCTCCGCGTCCAAGTGCAGCACCATCTGTTCACGTTCATTGGCCAGTTCCGTCTTTTCGTCGACGGCCTTCTGGAATCGATCGGCCATGCTGTTCATTGCATCGGCCAACTCACCCAATTCGTCTCCCGTATCCAAATAGATCCGATGTTGGAGCTGATTCCCTGAGTAAACCAATTGCGAACCCTCGACCAACATCCGGAATGGCTTGATGACCGTATTGCGAAAAAACATCACCATGGCCACGGTCGTGCACAATGCGAAGGTGAGGACCACGCACGCGATGAGGAATCCCGCGTGATGTTGCCCCTGAACGTGATCGCTGAATGCGGCCATCTGGCCGTGCATCAGCGACAGATGGTCGCTCGACTGCGTTACCAATTTCGCCAGTGGCTCTGTCAGGTCATTTCGGTCATGGCTTCCGTAGGTTGCCATGCTGCGGGGATCGAGTCGACGTCGTTCGATCTCGGCAATTGTTTCTCGGATCTGCTGCAAACTAAACCGTTGGGCGTCGGAGTCGATCAGCATGCCGCCCGCGCCCGGGCCGGGTTCCGGTTCCAAGGGTGAGGAGCCTTCCTCGACGAACACCAGGCCGATGCGGTCGCCGTATCGATCGGCCACCAAACTCAGATTCACCATCGCATGCTCGAACGCGGATTGTTCGAGTGTCAGAGTCGACGGCGCGAGCACCGCGGAGTCGATCATTCCCTGATGCGTTTGCCGATATAGTCGGCAAACGCGGGTGTTGGCCCCATCGGCGGACACCGCTAACTGGTTCAGGGACGTCGCCAGCGGCAACTCCGTTGCCCGCTGGCTAATGGCCTCGGCCAGAGACTTGTAGCGATAAAAGCCAAACAGACCGGTCAGAGCGAGGATCACCGTCATCGCCGAGAGGGTCACGACCCCAAAAAGCAACTTGGTGCGAATCGTCCGGTGACGCAGCAACCCGATCGGCCGCTGCTTCAGGCGCCAAATGGCCGAATCCGTGTTCGGCGGCGCATCCGCCGCATTCGACCGGGGTCCCCGCGTCGGCTCGAAATCGACCGCATGCTGCGAATCCGTTGATGCCACTTCCATGGCCTCCCTGGCCGCCTATCCCGTGAAACATCCATGTCCCAAGTGACACCGTATCCCCGATCCGCTATTCCAGCAAGGTTGAAATCAAATCGCGAGGAAGAGTGCGGTCGATGGTGGAGTTGACGCCATCGGCGACGGTGGCCATCGCGGATCCCAACGAACTAGACTCTGTTCCACCGAGCCCCCATCTAGGATCGCCGCGATGCCGATAGATCATCCAAAACCACATGTTGTGGCAATCATCTCGCTGATGCTGACATCCACGCCGGCGATGGCCCAAACGACGGCGGCGGAAGGACCCGCCCTGGATGGCTCGCAGCCCCATCAAGCGGATGTGGCGGCTCCGTACCGCGAGGCTGCCATCTCCAAATGGGCCGAGCAGATCGACCAACTGCGACAACGGGACGTGGATGTCACACCGGCACACAACGCCGTCCTTCTCATCGGCAGCAGCAGTATTCGACGATGGACAGACGCGGATCGTTTCTTCGCGCCGAGGCCAGTCATCAATCGTGGTTACGGCGGTGCGAGGTACAGCGATTTGGTTGTGTTTGCCGACACCCTGATCTCTCCCCACCAATTCGAAGATCTCATCATCTTCATCGGCAACGACATCGCGGGAAAACCGCAAGACAAAACACCCGCAGAAGTCGAACCTCTTGTAAGACATGTCGTGGCGGTGGCAAGAGCGCACCAGCCAGCGGCGATGATCCATTTGGTCGAAGTGACGCCGTCGCCAAAGCGATTCGACGTCTGGCCAAGAATCCGTGCACTCAATGCGATGCTCCGTGAAGTCGCCTTCACTGAGCCGAATGTCTCCTTCGTGGCCACGGCGGAAACCTATTTGGACCGCAACGATCAACCGCTCATAGAATTATTCGTCGAGGATCGTTTGCATCTCAACGACGACGGGTATGACCGCTGGGCTTCGATTTTGGTCCAGGCCGTCAATGCCGAATGACCGGCAGCGCCCCATGACGAGGAACGCTCATCCAGGCATGTGGATCCTCTGAACGCGATGATTGTTACTGTCCAACACGTGCAGACGTCGTTGCGAATCCATTGTCATGCCCCACGGTTGATAAAGCTGACCGACGGCCCGGCCCGGACCTCCCCAGCTCGCGATCGGGTCACCCTGCGGCGATAGACGCTGAATACGCTGGTTGCCGTATTCACACACCAAGAGCGTGCCATCGACATCCACGACGAGATCGTACGGGTAATAGAACTGGCCCGGCTGGTTTCCTTCGTCTCCAAAGCCGCATTTCCAGACGGGCCGGTCGCCCGATAGGTCATAACACTGCAATCGGTGATTACAGGCATCGACGATCCAAAGATTCTTGCCGTCGACGACGAGGCTTTGGGGGCGCAAGAACTGCTCCCAATCACGTCCGGTACCGCCCCACTGGCACAGAAAGTGCCCTTCGGCATCGAACGATTGAATGCGGTCACTGTCCCCATACTCACCGATGTAGATACGGCCACGTTCATCGGTCGTTGCATCCGTGACGAACGCAAACTGACCGGGTTCATATCCGGCTTCGCCCCCGATCTGGGCCGACTCGATCAACTCGCCGCTGGGACGGTATGCCAACATGCGATAGTAGTGCGTGTCAGCCACCAATAGGCGATCCTTGACCGGCGAACCATCTGGGTTACGACGGCGCTGAAACGACAGGCCGGTTGGTCGTCCATTGGTGGTCTGCGGTGTCGTCCATGTCCGCAGGTGCCTACCGTCGACATCGAAGACTTGGATGCGACCGGTCGTATCGACAATGTAGAGTTGGTCTTGGGGATCGATCGTGATCGCACGAGGCTTTAGGAACCGTCCATCGCTGGTACCTCGGCGGCCCCAGACAAGATTCGTTCGACCAGCCGAACCGGATCCAACGCAGCCTACAGCCGCCAGTGTGGCAGCCGACGCCGAGCAGGTCATCATGTCGCGACGGCTCAGGTGGAGCATCATGGAACGCATCCTGTTCGATCGGATCAACGACGCGTTACGATAGGTGGATGCTCTACGACTTGCAATCGATGGAAGATCCTCGCGACATGGTCCATCGCTGCGTTCAGACACTGGTCGAAGGCGGCTTGGTCGGCATGCCCAGCGAGACGGTGTATGGCCTGATCGCCAGTGCCCGTGATGTCAATGCGGTGCAGCGGCTTGATCGGATCCTAAGGCAAGCCTGGCCGCGGCAACCCGCCAGCAGTTCGAAGATCGCGGTCGACCGAACGATTCAGGGAAGCTTGGCGCTGTCATTGCGCAGCGGTGAGTCGGCGGGTGACTTCCTAATGCACACCGGACGCGGTCGTGGGTATTCACTGGCCCGTCGGTTATGCGAACGTTGTTTCGCCGGTCCCTTGACGCTGGTGGCCGACGCATCGGACCCGGCGTCAGCCATGTCCCACCTACCGATCGAAGTGCAAGAGATTTTGATGGCGGGGGATTCCCGTGATGCGGCGTTTCGGGTTTCCGATCATCGGCTCCTCAGCCATGTCCATCGATATTTGGCGGCGCCGCTCGTGTGGGGCGAAATGCCCGACGAAGGTGGCAAGCCGATCACGACGGCCGAAGGCCTGCAGTCACGCCTTCGTGAAATCGGATCGGGCGACAATGAGTCGGACGAGGTGGATTCCGCCTCGGGCCTGCCGCTGATACTCGATGACGGGGTTTCTCGTTATGGTGGATGGGGAACGACGGTGCGAGTCAACGAACGAACTTGGACCGTACTTCGCGACGGCGTGATCCAACGAGCAGCCATGAACCAATTTGTCAAACCCGTCATTGCGGTTGTTTGCACCGGCAATACCTGCCGCAGTCCGATGGCCGAGACCCTGTTGAAAGACATTCTGCAGCGGCGATTTGGACGTGAGGATGCCGCCCGGGTTGTTTCCGCCGGGGTCGCCGCCGGTCGAGGCGGTGGCGCGAGCCCCCAGGCGGTGGAGGTCATGGGTCAGCAAGGACTCGATTTGACCGGGCATGCCAGCCGGCCGCTCGATGATGAATTGGTCTCGATGGCCGACTTGGTGCTGACGATGACACGCCGCCATCGCGACGCCATTTTGGCGGCCTGGCCCAATCGTGCTGACCGGGTGTTCACGCTGCGTCGAGACGGAGGCGATATCACCGATCCGGTCGGCATGCCCGTCGACGTTTACCAAGCGTGCGCGAAACAGTTGCGTGATGAACTCACCAAATGGGTCGATGAACTTGGGCCAGATTTTTTCCCCGTGGAGCTGCCCGAGCACGGGGGGGATCGCCATAATGACGGTCCCGTCGCCAACGGCGATCCTCCCAGACCAGCTCCCGGAGATTCCATTTGAAAGTTGGACTTGCAAGCGACCACCGCGGCGTCGGCATTAAAGCGCGCATCGCTCAGTGCCTGCAGGCCGAGGGCTTTGAGATCGTCGACGCGGGAACCCATTCCAGCGAACCGGTCGACTATCCGGACTACGCGTCGGTTGTCGCAGCAGGCATTCGAGACGGACAAGTTGACCGTGGCATTTTGATCTGCGGGACGGGGATCGGCATGGCCATCGCTGCCAACAAGTTTCCCGGTGTTCGGGCCGCAGCGTGCTACGACGAGGTCATGGTGGAAATGTCTCGCCGTCACAACGATATCAACGTGCTGTGCCTACCCGGGGATCTCATCGGGGAACGGCCCATCGACGAGTTGGTCCTTATGTGGTTGAGGACCGAGTTTGAGAGCGGACGCCACCAAAAACGCATTGAAAAGATACGTCGCATCGAAGACCCACAAGGTATCGAGGACTCGCAAGAAACGTCCTCGGTCACCGCCCCGCCGACAAGCTGATCGAGATGGCCAGTGCTGCCGATGCTTCTTCGATCGAGTTGCCACCGACCACGTGGAATGATCTGATCGGCCATGACCGGATCGTGGAGGCCATTGGCGTGGCGCTACAACGCGGCCGACTATCGGGCAGTCTTTTGATTGTGGGGCCGGCGGGTGTCGGTAAGACAACGCTGGCGATGCTTCTTGCCCGCACCATCCTCTGCGACGAGAGCCCACCGGCGAAACTCAGCCCATGTGGCAATTGCCAGGGCTGCAAACAAGTTCTCGCGGGCACTCACCCCGATTTGGTCCAAGCGTCCAAACCGCCCGATAAGACACTGATTCCACTGGAACGACTCATCGGTCCGCCGGAGGCACGCCTGCGTCGCGGCTTTTGCCATGACATCCACCTGCGACCGACGAGCGGTCGACGCAAAGTCGCGATTTTGCATGATGTCGACTATCTCAACGAAGAGGGTGCCAACTGCTTGTTGAAGACCCTCGAAGAACCACCCGGTGACGCACTGATTTTGCTCATCGGCACCAGCGAACAACGTCAGTTGCCGACCATCCGCTCACGATGCCAGATCCTGCGACTCTCGGCGCCTCGCGGCGAGCAAGCGGTGGGTATTCTTCGACGCCATCTTGCCATCGCGCCGCCTGATTCCATTCCCGAGGATGCCGATCTGTCAGATCAGTCGCTTGCCGAAGCCGTCCAATTAGCTGCCGGCGATTTGGAGATGGCGATGCGTTTAGTCACCGGATATTCCGAGTCGATCCGGACCGCCATCACGGCCCAGCTACGAGAGTCCGTACCGGACCCGGCGGCGATGACACGTGTCTTGACGAAACATCTCGATGCGGCCGGCAAGGAATCGAACCGTCGACGTGCGGCATTCAAAGACGCCTGCACGTTCATCCTTCAGCACTATCGACATCAGCTGCGGCACGACGCTCGGCAGGGCGTCTACGACCCAGCGACGGATCGGAGACTCGATCGAACCCTGCGTGTCTTCCGTGAAATTGACCGCATGGCGAATCTGTCCACGTTGGTGGAGTGCTATGCGGCCGACCTGACCCTGGCGCAAACCGGTGACCGCGGGCAGATCGGCTGATGGCCCTCACGGATTCCGGCAGACACCTGGGACCGCAGTTTCAGCGGGCGCGTCGGATCGGACGCAGCGTCCAATCGATACCAGCAGATTGACGCTGTGTTTCGTCGGCAAGCCGCGGGAGCCCGCGTTTTGACGCGGACGTCGGCGCGGTAGCCAATTGCCGCATCCGTCTCGGGACCAGACCCGCCGATATCAGCAAGTGCGATAGGGAGGCCATTGTCTGGTGCCATGCGATGATGGTCTCAGGCGTCCCCAATCGCAAGGAATCGGGGCGGTCAAACCCTCGCTCACTCACCCAAATCTCCGTTGCCATGTGCATGAGCGCCTCCAACATCAGATGATCTTGTCGCTGCTGATCGGACAGGCCGGCATCATCGTAGATCCAGAGATGAGGCTGCATCGCGGTGTCGATCAGATGCATGCCGGCAGATTCCGCGTCGGCGGCATCGGCAACCAAACCACGCATACCGCATTGAACATAAAACTTGGCCATGACCACGTTCCTTCCTTGAATGGGGGCAAATGCCCGTCCCGCTGAGCCGCAAATTCGGGGCAATCGTTTCGGGCGACAATGCAAGGATCGCGGTTGGCCGGTCACGTTTGGACCGCCGGCGTGGGAACACGGATAGGAACCGGTTTTTGCCCGGATTTCCGGCGAACTTGGCGACCGTCTCCATTTACAAAATGGGACGCCGACGCCTACACTGCCGGGCTTCGCAACGCCCGAGGCTCTCGGTGCGCGCTGCATGCATCCCTGTTTTGACCCCCATTTGGCGATCTCCCCCGCGTGTTCGATAGTCTCTCCGAAGGCCTGCAGTCCGCTTTCAAAAGTTTGTCCGGCAAGGGCAAACTGACCGAAGGCAACATGCGCGACGGATTGAAAATCGTCGAAACGTCGCTGCTGGAATCCGACGTGAGCTACAGCGTCGTTCAGGACTTCATGCAGCACGTTTCGGAAAAGGCGTTGGGCAAGCGAGTCTTGCTCAGCCTCAGGCCCCAAGAAGAACTCGTTCGGATCGTTCACGATGAGCTGGTGAGCACACTGGGGCCCGTGGACTCCAGCCTGCATATCAAAGCCGAGGGCCCCACGATCATCATGCTCTGCGGCCTCCAGGGCAGTGGTAAAACGACGACCTGCGGAAAACTATCGCAGCTGTTGATCGAACAGAACATGACGCCCATGCTCGTCGCCGCCGACTTGCAGCGGCCCGCCGCCATCGAGCAGCTCAAGGTCATCGGGGACCAACTCAAAGTGCCCGTCCATGCCGAGACCGACCACAAGGATCCGGTGACCGTTTGCAAGAACGGGGTTGCCAAGGCCAAGGCCGACGGCCATCGAGTCGTGATCCTGGACACCGCCGGACGGTTGGCCATCGATGAAGAGTTGATGGCTGAGTTAAAACGCATTGATAGGAAAGTGGGCCCGGATCAGGTCTATTTGGTGGTCGATGGGATGACCGGGCAAGATGCGGTCAATTCGGCAGGTGCCTTCAACGATGCTTTGGAACTTGACGGCGTCGTCATGACCAAGCTGGACGGCGACGCGCGAGGCGGTGCGTTGCTATCGGTCAAACAAGTCACCGGTGTTCCGGTCAAATTCATCGGAACCGGCGAGCGTTTCGATGCCTTGGAGCCCTTTCGTCCTGAGGGCATGGCAGGACGCATCTTGCAGATGGGCGACATGGTCGCCGCAGCTCGGGAAGCTCACCGAATCGTCGACGAGAAGGAACGAGAGGAACTCGAAGCCAAGATGGCCTCGGGCGAATTCACGCTCGACGACTTCAAGAACATGATGCAGAAAGTCGCCCAACCCGGTCTGATGGGCCGGATGATGGGGCTGATGCCCGGGATGGGACAGTTCAAGGAGGCGATGGAATCGGAGGAAGCGTCCGGTCAGATCAAACAAATCATCGGCGCGATCAACTCCATGACGCCCGCCGAACGCAAGAACCCCAAAATCATCGACGCGTCGCGACGAACACGAATCGCGGCGGGTGCCGGAATTCAGTCACCCGTCATATCGCAATTGATCAAACAGTTCGATGTGATGAAGCCGTTGATGCAGTCCATGGCGGGCAAAGGCGCCGGGGATCGAATGGCCATGATGCGTCAAATGCAGGCCAGCGGAATGATGAACGATCCCACCATGAGCGGCATGAAGGTCAAGCGGTCGACGGGTAAACGCCTGACGCCGGCCGAAAAAGCGCAGCAGCGCAAAGCACGCGAAAAAATGAAACGAAAACTCAAACGAAAACGATGAATCTCACACCTTCATCCGCAACCAATCCAGTCCCAAGTCATCCAACCCAATCTTTCCTCCAGGAGCACCCATGTCCGTTCGAATTCGTATGAAAAAGATGGGACGCACCCACCGCCCCTTCTTCCGTGTTTGCGTGATGGACCAACGCAGTCCGCGCGATGGTCGCGTCATTGAAGAGGTTGGTTACTACGACCCAATGTGTCCCGAGACCGACGCGCGGACGCAGCTCAAGAGTGACCGAATCGACCACTGGTTGTCCGTCGGCGCTCAGCCAAGCGACAAAGTTAAAGTCCTGATTAAGAAGTACGGCACCGATGGCAGCCACGTCGACGCGCAAAAGGAGGCTTTGGAGCGTCTGGGACGTCGCAAGGACTACACGCCCTCGAATGAGCCGGCGCCCGTCGCCAAGGCCCCCGAGCCTGAGTCGCCTCAGCCAGAGGCTCCGGCCGAAGAAGCTCCCACGGACGAACCCGTTGCCGAATCACCTGACACGGAGGAAACCAAGGCCGAGTGAGGATCGATGTCGTCACCCTGTTTCCGGCGATCTTTGACGGTTACCTGACTCAGAGCCTGTTGGACAAAGCCATCCGGCGAGGGCTCGTTGAGATCCACCGCCACGATTTGCGGGATTGGGCCGACAATGTGCCGCATCGCAAAGTGGATGACCGACCCTTTGGCGGCGGACCCGGGATGCTGATCCAAGTCGAACCGACCGTCGCGTGCGTTCGCGATGTCGATGCCCTTGGGACCTGCCCCGCCCGCACGATACTATTGACTCCACAGGGAAGACGACTTGACCAGCGCCTGGCCGAAAATCTAGCGACCGCCGACCGACTGTTGCTGTTATGCGGCCGCTACGAAGGATTCGACCAACGCGTCCACGACATCCTCCAGCCCGAAGAGATTTCCATAGGTGATTTCGTCCTCAACGGCGGCGAAGTGGCTGCCATGACCGTCATCGATGCGGTCGTGCGGCTCCGGCCCGGAGTCCTTGGCGACGAAAATAGTAGCCTCGACGATTCATTCAGCCGCGGTAACCGACGACTTGAATTCCCCCAATACACACGCCCCCGAAGTTTCGAAGGTCACGACGTTCCCGAGGTGTTGCTCAGCGGCGACCACGCTGCCATCGCCAAGTGGCGAGACCAGCAGAGTCACGCCAGGACCCTTGCTCGACGCAGTGACCTGATCGAATCCGAAACAACCCAAAGTTCATCTGAATCAACCGCGGCCGACGCCGCCCCTAATCCTCCACCAACCACCCGGGAGACACCGCAATGACTCATGCCATCATGGAAATGGTCAACAAGGCCAATCAAAAAGAGAACCCTCCGCAATTCGACATCGGTGACACGGTTGATGTGCACACCAAGATTCTCGAAGGCAACAAGGAACGAATCCAGGTCTTCACCGGTGTCGTGATCGCTCGCAGTGGCTACGGCGCCCAGGAAATGTTTACCGTGCGTCGAATCGTTGCCGGCGAAGGCGTCGAACGCAAGTTTCCGATCCACAGCCCCCGCATCGAAAAAGTGGAAGTGAAACGCAGCGGCATCACTCGTCGCGCAAAGCTCTATTTCCTCCGTGATCGTGTCGGCAAGGCTGTTCGCCTGAAAGAACGCCGCCGAGTCTAGACGGCGATGGATGGATTTCGAACCGTCAGCTTCATATCCAGATGACGCCAGAACACGGCGACGATGAATAACATCGTCGCTGCGGAAGGTGCGGGTGCAATCAGCAGACCCTCGACCATTCCGCCCAACAAGATCATGGTAGTCAGACCATCCATCTCTGGTCTCGGATCGCGGACGATTCGATGGATCAAGTAGACGGCCAGGGTCAGAAAGAGCAGTCCGCCCGGCAAGCCCGTCGCCATGCAATAGTTCAAAAAGGTGTTGTGGCAGTGATAGCTGTGATCTTCCATTACAAATCTCGCCATCCCATAGCCGTACCCCTTCAGCGGCTCATGAGCTATTTGCTCAATGCCATACGCCCAAATTTCGGTTCGTCCCGTCCCGGTGGACAGCTCGTCGGCGTTGCCGGACTTGGAAACCTTCAACAACGCGTCGGAGATCATCCAATCCAGGCCACCTGACGCATAGACCATCCCAACGATGGCCATCACCAGCAAAACGACCAGCATCGCCGACAAAAAGACCGTCGGACGACCCCAATGGTCGCGATAAACCATGGCGACGCCCACCGCTGTTAGCACGATCCAGGTTCGACTGTAGCACGCTACCAGAGTGAGGCACCCTAACAAGATCGACGGCAACGTGATGTGCCAGTGAAGGCAGCGACGGTACGCCAGCGCGACGAAGAGGACGACGGTGCTGGCTGCATAGCAACCCAATTCATTCGGGTGTCCTAGGCCGCCCATCCGCTCAAACACATCGGTCTGCGATACCTGCTCCTTGAACACACCCACCTGAGGAAACAGCAGGTAAGCAATCCAGGAACCTACCAAGTACGTCACGAATCCGAACGCGACGGCAAGGATAAACCGCTGTCCTCCCAAAACGCGCATGGCCGCGGGCACGAGCAATGCCACACAACACAACGAGACAAACGCGGCAGCCGAATATTTGGGATCGAGCGACGCGACCGACGTCAGCCCCGTCCATCCAAACAGGCACGACAAAACCAAACCAGGAAATCGGCAATAAGGATCCAGAGACCTGTGCAGGAACAGGATCGCAACACCCCCACAGACGGCGCAGTTGAGCAGGCGCAGGTAGATCTGCCAGTGAACCTTGAACTCATCGCCCGTATCACCGCGGAAGTCAGCCGCATTGATGAACACGATCCCCGCGACCAAACAGCCGAACACGAACGACACGAGCGGCTTCCGTTCCAAAGCCGCCAGATCAACGGTTGATATCTCAACGTGGTTCGCGGTCACACTCGACATTATCGCGGCAGCGGAGGTTGACGGACGCTGGCGTCCTCCGGTACTCGCCCACCGGATGAATCGTCGGCACTCGAGTCGATTCCCACCACCGGTGCGTCCTCATCCCGATGAGCCGGAACGACTTGTTCGGTGGACACCGACGACTCGGTTGGGCCGGCCGGAGGAAACGGCCTGTCGTCCGAAACCGTTGGGGCTGCGCCGCTGTACCCCAAGGCTGCCATCCAGTCCGCGCGACGGTCACTGGCAACGGCCACAAACAGGCTCGACAGTCCAGAAAACATGATGGCGATGACGCCCAGCAGCGATCGTTTCGGCGAAACTTTCTTCAGCGTCAACGTCGGGGGTTGCACGACCGACACGTTCGAAATCGCTTGGTCATCCAAAGCCTGTTGGATCCTTGCCTCTTCGAGTTTTTTTGCGTAGGTGAAGTGGTGTGCTTCCGAAATTCGGATGCGACGCTCCAGATCCGCAATCGTCCGCTCGCACTCATTGACTCGTTGCAACCGTGTCTCCAGATCCGACTCACGCTGCACGAGCGTCTCGTGTTTGGCTTCCAGCCCAGCGAGTGTGGCTTGCGTCGTTACGTATCGAGACTTCAAATCCTGGCGAATCGGATTCGGGGCCATGGTGCTGTGTTGGCGGTCACTATCCTGTCGGGCCAAGATATCGCGGGCGCTACGAACCTGTTCTCGTAGTTTCTTGAGTACCGGGTGGGAATCCTTGTACTTCGCCACCAACTCGCTTTCTCGAAGCTCCAAGTCATAGAGTTGTGACCGCATCTGATCATTGGCATCGTTCGCAATCCCACTGGTGACGGCCGTCGCGATCTCTGTCGGCAATGCCGCCATCTTCGATTCCAGATCCGAAAGGTTCGCCCGTACGGAGAGGATCTCCGCCCATGTCGAGGCGACGTCGGTTTGCGCCATCGTTATCTGACTTTGCAGTGATGACTGCTGACCATCAATGGTCAACAGGTTCATCTCGTCTTTGGTCGAGTTAAGTTGGGCCTCCAAATCACGCACACGCGAATCTTGGTCGTCAAAATTGGCTTCAAAGAATCCAAATGAACCTCGAGATCGGTACGCATCCAAGTGAATCCTTTCGTATTGGTTCAACATGGACTGTGCCAGCGTTTGTGCCATCCACGGCGTTCGTGCTCGAACCGTGATGGTGACCGATGTCGACTTCTTGGGTGACTTCACACGAATATTCTCGGCCAGGTACTTCACTGCCTCCTCGACCTGTTTCTGCTCCCCAATCTGCTCGGCGGTCATCCCACGTTTCTCCACGAGCTCCGATTCCGTCGCATTCAGACCCGACTCCGGCAACCACTCCCGGATCCAATCAGCCAGATCCTCCAGGAAGATCTCCGCCGTGGCGTACTTCTTCAGGATCGGTTCGAAACCGATGCTACGAACGACCGCCTCGTGCAATTGTCGACTCTCCAGCATATCGACAATCGAATTCATCTCAGTTTCACGCGACTCCTGCAGCGCGACCGTTGGCCCGGTTGTGGCGGCCGTATCCATCGTCACGCTACCGCGTCCCAAGCGGACGAAGATCTTCGTCTCCGATTCGAATTTCGGCGGCACCAGCAGGATGATCGCCAGAGCACCTACCATCAGGGCGATGAACGTGAATGCGGCACGCCAGCGATACCGAAATATCGCCGCCAGAATGTCGAGCAGGGAAAGCGAATTCGAGTGGTTGGGCATGGTGATTCGGCGATCGGATCGGTTTGGACCAGTTGAGAACGGGACCGCAAACAGCCGACACACCACCTCATCGCCGCGGAGGACGATGGACGGACGACCAGTCACTGCCGCATTGAGACGGGTTGGCACTCTTCGCAAAACGAGACCAACGGCAGAGATCTCAAAACGATGGTCAGATGGTCTCCAGGAACTGATGGACAGGCTTCGCAACAGTGTAACCAGTGCCATTCCGGTGGAGCATGCGCAGTCTTGGAAGTCCGCATTGAGCAGCTGCTAGCCCCCGAGTGTGCGAATTGTGTCGGCTTACTGCGCATTCGACGCTCAAGCTGGGGACTCACGGGCGAATCACCGCTGGTCGAGTTGCCAGGGAGGATTGCCGTGGCAGGAATCTTCGGGAAATCCCTACGATCCGCTCAAGCGTTAAGGTCCACGCAACCGATCCAGTTTCAGACCTGACCTCCCTACCAATACGATTTCGCCGTCGACGAAAAGGATTTTGTCCGATGCGTTTTGTTTCGACCCGATCAACTCGACTGAATCTGACGCGGCCATGGGTCGTCTTATCCGTGGTATTCGCCGCATCGGCGTCGCGTGCCGACGACATCGCGTGGCAAACCGATCTCCAAGCAGCCCATGCCACCGCTCAGGCGGAGAACAAGCCGCTTCTGCTTCATTTCACCAGCGACAATTGCGTCTGGTGCGACCGTCTGGAAGCCGGTGCTTTCCAGTCACCGGATGTTCAAGCGGCGATCGCCGGCGGATTCGTCCCATTGAAAGTCCATGCGGCCCAAGCACCTCAGTTAGTGAAGATGTTTGGTGTGAAAGGATTCCCCACCGACGTCGTTGTTTGGCCGACCGGTCAAACACTCGCGCACTCCGTTAGCCCGCAAGATCCAACCGAATACGTCGCCATGCTGGCGGGCACCCGTACCAAGGTTGCGGCACTGACGCAGTCGACGGTGACGCCCCCGGCCGAATCCGACCCCACTGCTGGGCAATCACCCGTCACTCAATACGCGGCCAACGACGTTGGCGTACCCAGTGCGACCGCGGAGAGCCAGTCCACGCAGATGAGCATGCCAAATACCCAACCCAACCAAGTCCCTGCAATGACCGCCGCTGCTCGAGCGGTCCCCGGGGACTATCCCGGTGGCGCGACGGCGCAACTTGCCGGCGCCCGAACCGACGGAATGTCTCTCGGCATGCCCGGCCCGGTGGCGACGATGGAGAGCGAATCCGGCGACGCGAGCATCGCGTTTGATAAGACGGATTCCGTCGACGCGACCGAGAAACCTCGACTCGCACTGGAGGGTTTCTGTTCGGTTTCCGTCATCGATGAACAGCGTTGGGCTGAAGGTGACCCCAAGTTCGGCGTGATCCATTTGGGCAAGCTCTACCTGTTCGAAACTCGGGCCAAGATGGCAACGTTCTTAGCCGACCCAGAGCCATACACACCGCTTCTCAATGGGATCGACGTAATTCGATTCTTTGAGGAACGCCGCGTCGTGCCGGGTAAGCGGCAATTCGGTGTTCAGGATCCGATCCATGGTCGAATGTTCTTCTTTGCCGACGAAGCAGCTCTGAATCACTTCGACGTTGAATACCAACGCTATGTGGACGCTGCGATCGATGTCATGAACCAAGCGGTCGCCAGCACCAACCCTTGAAAGAGCAACGGCCGCACACAGTCGACTCTTGAAAGCGATGGTCGCCGGGTTTTGACGTCGAAAGCCAGTTGCATCCACTGAAAACGCTCAACGTCGCCACGGCAATGACGAAGTCGACGAGGGATCAATACGCGCCTTCGCGCATGACCATCGTTCGGATCGTCCGAAGCAGAATGTACGCGTCGAGCCAGGGTGACCAATTGCAAACGTAGTAGCTATCCAACTGCACTCGCTGGTTGTAACTCGTATCGTTTCTCCCGCTCACTTGCCAAAGTCCCGTGATGCCGGGTCGGACTCGCAGGTAGAAAGGAAACATTTCTCGGTAGCGTTCGACTTCGGATTGGACGATCGGGCGCGGGCCCACCAAGCTCATCTCTCCAACGAGCACATTCCAAAGCTGAGGTATTTCGTCCAGGCTGGTTTTGCGAAGGAAGTTTCCAATTCCGCGAATGATTCGAGGATCCTTCTTCAGCTTCTGTGTCTCCATCCATTCGCGACGCATGTCCGGGTCGGCTTCCAGATGTTCATCGAGAACCTGATCGGCATTGGGAAGCATCGTTCGGAATTTCCATGCCTTGAAGCTTCGACCCTCCAGACCGATTCGGGTATGGCCGTAGAAGGCGGGTCCAGGAGACTTCCACTTGGTCCAGGCGACGGCGATCAAGAACAACGGCGAGCTGAGCATCAATCCGATCGCCGAACCGAAAATGTCCACGCTTCGTTTCACGAATGCATTCAGGGGACTTTGCAGGTGATCGGTTACGTGGACTCCCATCACACCGGCACATTCGCGGGGGTTGGCCCACAGACTGGGAATCATCAGTTGTGATGGCAGCACAATCACATGTGGCACGACGCCGCAGAACTGCATCACGCTAGCCGCATCCAAACCGTCACATCCGCCCGGCGCCACGATCGCCCATCGAACGCCTTCGCGTCGCACCGTGTCGGCAAGAGAATCCAAGTCCCCAAGGTATCGAAATCGGTTGCGATCAACGTATGGCGTCAAATCGTCGGAATCAGACCAGCGATCGACAATTCCGACGGGTCGCAAACCTCGCTGAGCGGCACGTTGGTAAAATTTGTAGATCGCCTGACCTTGCATCCCGGCGCCGATAATGACGACCCGCTCGCCCCACCAACCTTGACTGGCCATGGTGTGACGCACGGACGCGCGTGCGAGTGGCAACAACACGACGACAAAGAGTCCGCCGAAGACGCAGACCCAGATTTCACGAATCGTCAGCGTGGCCAACAGTGAATTGCTGACCATAAGAAGTGAGAATGAGGCGAGCGCAGCAAGGGTGAGCTGGCGCAGTTCAAAAACCGGGCTGACGCCCGTCGCTGGGTAGATGCGCATGATGAATCCCAAGCAAAGGAAGATCGCACCAAGCACCGTCCCTTGAAAAAACGTGTTTTGGCCAACTCCCAGCTCGAACAGCCCCGACACCAACAGAGCCGCGCCGCAAAACCCACCGAGAACGACCAGTAAATCCATGCACAGCATGGGCGCCGTCGTCAAAATCACCTGACCGTAGTTGCTCGCGACACCCCTGGGTTGTTGAGCCTGTTTGGATCGCGTTGGTTGGACCGATGGGATGACCGGTGAAAGTTGCTCGATCGCCTCCGTCGAAATCACGCCAACAGGTAGAGTCCCCGCCGACTCTAATGAACTAGCCATTGTGGTGGTCCAATCTTGGTGTACTGGGCAATTTATAACGACCCTAGGAATCTCCAGTTCGGCGGCAGTGTAATTGCATTTTCAAGAAAGGAACGCTTTTTTTATTGGCGAAAATGGCGCTTGTCGCGAATTGACCCCCAGGCCTTACCAAGGCACGATCGACCGCCCTTAGCTAAGCAAAAAAGGGTTCCAAGGGAGTTCGAATTCCCGCGACACCGCTCGAGTTCATCCGCCAGAGACCTCCCACACTACCGAATGACGCCGAGCCGCCCTTTTGTTCGAGTCAAGATGGACGCCGATTCGGGAGGTACAGGGGCTTGATGATTGAGATGACGACCTTAATGCCATTCGGGTGGTGCCTTTTTGAGCCGTGCATCGTGGGTTCGTCGACTTTGGCCGCGCTCCAAGCCGCCTCTGCAGAACGGAGGTAGCCCGAGTTGTTTCGCTATGGCGTCGCGAGGGATAACGGTCGGCCCAACCATCCCGTCCAGACGAGCGTCGAGAGGTTGGCCAATTCGCCCGGCCGCTTTCGCGATGCACCACACGCCTACCCGTCTGCGCCCAGGTCTCGGGTCAAAGACGTCTCGGGTCCAACCTGAGAGATGGTTTCTAAGGATTGGGATGATTGTCGGTACCGCATCGCGGCCGCGATCGCAAAAGCAGGCGACTGCGTTTTTGGTGCCCGCAAGCACGATAGTAAACTGCATCGGCAGATAGTCGGCGTGTCAACGCAGTCACCCGATTGGGCCAACGTCACCTTCGGCCCTTCGCTCCGCAACCACACCGAGTGCTGCTTTGTCGCACACGTCCAGCCCGTCGATTCTCTTCACGGGCGTGACCGGAATGCTTGGTTCGCACCTGCTGGCGCGGAGCCTTCGTCTGGGGATGCGTTGCGGTGTCTTGGTACGTCGCTCCAAATCGCAATCCGCCGAGCAGCGGGTCAACGCCATTCTGAGCCGCTTTGAAGATGCGTGGCAAAGCAAACTTGGTCGGCCGATCGTGATCGATTCCGATCTTCATCGACGCACCTGCGGCTGGAGCGAAACCCAGATTCGTTCGATGCGCGGGCAATGGGATGCCATGGTCCACTGTGCGGCCAACCTTCGATTTGCCCCGGCAACCGAGTCGAAAACGAACGAACCATATCGGACCAACGTGGGTGGCACGGGGCACTTGTTGGATCTCGCCAGGCAATTGGCGGTTAATCGGTTGCACCATGTGTCGACGGCCTATGTCTGCGGCGTCCGTACGGGCCGTGTACTGGAGACGGAGTGCCGTGTGGGACAATCGTTTGCAAACGATTATGAAAACAGCAAGGCGATTGCCGAGGAGATCGTCACGGACGCGAGTTCGCGCGGCGAGCTGGAATCGGTCACGGTCTATCGACCGTCCATCGTGATCGACTCATCAGGTTTGGCACCCGTTTCAGGTGACCGCACCATCTATGGCGCTTACTCGATGTACCAGACTCTGGCGTCCCGATTCGGGTTGCCCGAGCGAGGGCAGTGGTCGCGGCATCTAGGACTCAATGGAGATGAGCGGAAAAACCTCATTGATGCCGTTTGGATCGCCGAGGCAATCACGACGATCCTGGCGCAGCCGCGTTTCCATGGATGCACCTATCATCTCACCGCCCAGAGTGGAACGTCGATCGACGAAATCGATGGGGCATTTCATGCGGCGACCACGACATGGTTAAACGATCGACCTCGTTCCAACACGTTCGACAAAACGAATCTGGCTCGCACGTCGGCGTCCGTTAATCGTGTCCACGGCTCGGTGATCAGCGAATTGGGGCGAGTTGCGGATCCTTTCCTTAGGACCTTCGCGCCATACTTTCGCGACGATCCGATTTTTGATCGCACAAAGATTGATGAAGTGATCGCCGCGACGGATCTGCGTCCGCCAACGGCGATTGGCCTGGACGAGCTGGTACACAACCTCGAATGTGGATCATGCAGCGTCGGCGCCGACTCGGTACGAGCGAGAAAAGAGCCGCAGCGCGGGGTCCGCGTCACCACCGACGATAGCCCATCGCACGATTCGCCGGATCCAGATGACGTCGTGATCTGTGGCTTCCAGGTTCGTTTGCCTGGACACGTCAACAACACGAACGACTTTGAGCAATTGCTGTTTGAACGTCGCAGCGCGATCGGTCCGATGCCGGACCATCGGTTGGACCGTGACTTGTACTACGACCCCCGTCGGCAGAAGTTAGGAAAGACGTATAGCAATCGGGGAGGCTGTGTTGACGAGGAACCTCTCGATGCGGCGTTGGTCCAGCGGATGCATTCGATGGGCCAGTTTGACCTAGCACACCAACAGTTCGCGCAAGTCGCTGCGGCCGCCCTGGTCGATACTTTTGGGACGCACGATCTTTCGAAGGTTCCCACAGTTGATTCACGGAGGGCTGGGATCTTCGTTGGGCACAGCGGTGGAACGCGAGATGGCGGCGCGTTGGCCATGTCCACGTTGGCCAACGCCACGATGAAGATCGTGGAAGACACACCGTCGGGCGCCACGATGACGTTGGACCAGTGCCGACGAATCCAGCGGACCGTCGCTGAACAAATCCAAGCGGATCGACCCGATCGCATGGATGGGGATGGCCCATCGTTGAATGCCTACAGTGCGGCGTCCCTAGCGGCTGGTTTGTTTGGGCTCGGCGGTCGTCGCGAAGTCATTGATGCGGCATGCTCGTCGTCGCTCCAGGCGATGCAGCACGCGGTGACCGCGATGCAGATGAATCGGTTGGACTTGGCCGTCGTGGGTGGAGCCACCTTCAATAACGCGGATAACTTGATTCTGTTTTCCCAATCGGGAGCCTGCAGCGATGACGATTGCTATCCATTCGATGAGCGTGCCAGTGGACTGATCAGCAGTGAAGGCTACGTTGCGATCGTCTTGGTGCGCCGACACATCGCGGAGCAGGCAAAGTTGCCGATCCATGCGATTGTCGATGGCGTGGGAATTGCATCGGACGGGAAAGGGAAGGGACTTTGGGCACCGCGCGAGGAAGGGCAACTGTTGGCGATGCGTCGGGCGGTGGAACCATGCCCATCGAGAGCACTCTTTGCCGAGTCCCAACGCGAAAGTCAGGAGCCTGTTGGAAACGACCATCGCGGACGGCAAGTCGAATGCGATTTGGATTACCTGGAGTGCCACGCCACTAGCACCCAAGTCGGTGATGCGACGGAACTGAGGACACTGACGCAACTCGTGGGAACATCAAGCCAGCGGAAACTGGCGATCGGAAGCGTCAAGAGCAACCTCGGCCATCTTCTCGAGGCGGCGGGGTTGGTTGGTTTGGTGAAGTGTTTGATTGGTATGCGGCGTGGCCAGTTGCCTCCATCGATTCACTTCGATCAGCCAACTCAAAAGGTCGACTGGAAAACCTGTCCCGTCCGCGTCGTGGATCGGACCGAGGATTGGCCCGTTTCGAATCAACGTCGGGCCGGTGTGAATGCATTTGGTATTGGGGGCCTGAATGCACACGCCACCATTTCACAGCCACAGGCCAAGCGAAGACCAAGGTCCGTGCCAACGACGGAGGACCGAATCGCCATTGTTGGTCGCGGTGTCGTCTTGCCGGGCGCCAACAGCATTGAGGCCCTTGCGGACATGCTGCGTAATCGTTCGACCGTCATGGGGCCGCCACCGGTCGGCCGATGGCCCATGTCCCAACGGAGCTTGGGTGATTCAGACTGGCTCGGCGTCATGACGGATGGCGGTCAAGGCGACGGCGAGGGACTCACACCGCACGCGATCGGTGGCTACGTTCGTGATTTTCGCTTTGATGCTCAGGCCTACCGAATCCCACCGAAGATGGTGGCGAATGCGAATCCCGCCCAATTCATGTTGGTCGATGCGGTACAGCAAGCCTTATCCGAGTTCGAACGCGAGAATGCTCGCCAGTCGGCTCAGGCGCCGGACCGAAGTCGAATCGGCGTTGTCGTGGGAACCATCTTTGGTGGTGAGTTCAGCCATTCGCTGCAGGTTGGTCTTCGGCTACCCGAATTGACGCAGCGACTGCATCGTGTCGCCATGGATCAGGGTTTGTCGTCGTCATTGGCGGACAAGCTAGCCGGCGAATTCGCCGATGAGGCACTGAAGCGGTATCCGTCGCTGATGGATGAAACGGGCGGATTCACCGCCAGCACACTCGCGTCCCGTCTGGCCAGAACATTCGATTGGATGGGAGGCGCATGCGCCGTTGACGCCGATGAGGCTTCCGGCGCTCTGGCGTTACTTACGGCGACCGAACAATTGCGAGCGGGCCACTGCGACATGATGGTTTGCGGCGTTGCCCAGCGATCGATGGATTTGGTCGCTTTCGAACAGTTGTATCGAAGGGGAGAGTTGGTCGAGTCCGGAAAGCCAGATGATTTGCCCTCCGACGGAAGTCGCATCTTTCCTGGCGAAGGTGTGGCAATCATGCTGCTTCAGCGACATGCGGATGCGATCGCCCAACGACGCAAAGTCTATGGCATTGTGTCCGACATGTCCGAGTCTTGGTCGGATGATGTACCGGCGGCAAGACAAGAAGCCGTGATGAGCACGGCAGCCATCGAACCGATGGAGTTGATTCGGATAACGGGACACTTGGCGGGTGCCCAAAGCGTCGTTCGTGCTATTGCCGAGACCGTTGGTCATGATGATGAAGCTCCATCGTGCGTCATCACGGATACCGCCCAAGACGGCTATCAGATTCGGTTTTCCGTTGCCAAGCCGGACGACCAGCGACGAGTTAACGGTTCCGACGTCATGACTCAGGTCCCAACGAACCGGCCAGATCCCGTCTCAAGGCCAGCAACCAACTCACGCGTGGATCGCGCAGGCGAGTCGGCCAGATCGACGGTCCACGTGATTCGCTTGGAATCGCACGATGCCGCACGGATCCAGACTGGTTTGGAGCAGTTGGCTGCAGGGCCCCCATCGTTGCCTCCCTCCGATTTGCCAAGCCTCGTCAGTTCCTTTCAAGTGGGCACCGGGACGGACCTGGTTCAAGCGGCAATCGTGGGCCACACTCCAAACGACGTGGCGGCGGCGGCCAAAGCTCTCTTAGCGGGGCCCATGAAGACAAGAAAGTCGGCTGGTTTGCCGAAGCATGCTGCTTGGATGCGATGGCCCGCGGCAGGCGATCGCGTGGCATGGCTGTTTCCGGGTCAAGGGTCCCAGTACGCCGCGATACCGGATCGCATCCCATCGGATCCGGACTCGCTCGCGTGCGTTGAACGGTTTGACGCCGCTCTCATCGCTGGCGGAATGGCGCCGATCGGTGACCGGTTGGACGATGCCGACGACTTGCTGGGCCGTGATGTTTGGTTCACACAAGCATGGGTCCTGGGCGTCGGTGTGATGTTCACTGACGCGTTGCGACGCCGGGGTCATCGCCCCGACGTGGTTTTGGGCCACAGTTTTGGTGAGTGCACCGCCGCTTGGGCCGCGGGCTCGCTGACGCTCGATCAATCGATCTCGTTTGCGCGATGGCGTAGTGATGCCGTTGTGATGGCGGCGTCGGCGGGAACGATGCTGTCGGTACGCGGTACGCCAAGTTGCGTCGCGTCCGTCCTGGCGAAGAAGGAATCGTCCGCCACCATTTCTCATCACAACTCCATCAATCAGTGCGTCGTTTCTGGTCCGACTAACGAGGTTCGAGAAGCCAAACAATCGTTAAGCGATGCCGGGCTGGCTTGTCATCCCATCTCCGTACCGGCCGCGTATCACACACCGATGATGGCGGACGCGGAAGCGATCTTGCGTTCACGTTTCGGCTCCTCGCAGATGCGATCACCCCGATGCGCGTACCTCTCAGCGGTTTCGAATCGCTACTTGGCGGAACCATCCGACCTCCGAGACAACCTGGTGTCGCAGCTGACGAAGCCCGTTTGTTTCAGTGGTTCCGTGGACCGCTTGCTGGGCGACGGAGGAGGTTTGTTGATTGAGGTGGGGCCCAATGATGTCTTGACGCGATTGGCTCGCGTGAATGCGGATGCAAGCCAATCGGGTGCCGTATGCATCGCCCTGGATGTTCGTGGTCGTGATTGGCGATTGCAGCAGACGTTGATCGATCTGGCGTGCGAGGCGTTCGGGTCGACGACTGGACGTGGGATCAGTGCGACGCCGATTCGATCCGAGTCCGCGGTGGTTGGGGTTGAGACAGCCAAGGGCACGGTGAATCGCCAACCGGTTCAAGTCGAGGCAGGTGCGAATCGAGCATTCGACGTCATTGACGTGACTCGGCGTCGTACGCGGCGTGACGCGATCACGGAGAGCCCGATGCCATCACGCAAAGTTGGTTTGCATGAACATGCGACGCAAACCACCGCGTCGGAGGCAACGATGCTACGCGAGATGCCCTCCGCGGATCATCGCGATCACGACTCGGACCAAACAAAGTCATCGACTGCCGCCAGAGCGTTTCTGTTTGACTTGGTTGTCGACTTGACGGGTTACGATCCAGAAATCATCGAATTCGATGCCGACCTGGAGGCCGAACTTGGCGTCGATAGCATCAAGAAGGCTCAGTTGATCGGCGAGATGATCCAGTGGAGCGACCAGGAAGTGGACATCGCGTCGCTTCAGCTGTCCCAGTTCGCATCGCTTCAAGACATCGTCGAACTCGTCGACGTTGCTGAAGCCGAGTCTGAAGATTCGCAGACCGGTGACGCCGCGAATGGCGGGCGCGATGCACTCCGCCGCCTGATGCTTGACTTGCTGATCGATCAAACTGGGTATGACGAAGCCGTCATCGACATGGACGCTGACCTGGAAGCCGAGCTTGGTGTCGACAGCATCAAGAAGGCGCAGCTCCTGGGCGAACTTGAGCAACAGTACGCATTACCCTCTCTGCGCGAAACGACGTTGACGTTGGCGGATTTTCCGACGCTGGAATCGATCGAATCTTTCATTTGGTCCAAGATTCAATCGGCGTCGGCTGACGAACAAGACGGGATCGAGGAAAAAAAAAAGAACGTAAGCGGCAGACTCCGTGACGATCAGGCTTTGGTCGGCACCGACGTCTCCGGAACCTCGAATCATGATCTCACTGATCAGTTCGACGCCGAGACCGTCGTTGAACCACCGTTGACTGCCTCAGACAAGGACGCGAACAATCGGCAGGCGCCCCCTACTGGAACGCATCGATTTGTGCTGACCCCACGATCGACGCCGCGCCGCGATGGATTTGCGCGGACGCCAACATTCCACGGCACCGCAATGATTCTGGGCGACAATCCCATTGCCGATGCCATCGACCGGCGGTGGCAACGAGAAACCGGCCGCCCCATCAAGCGGATCCATGAGTTCGACTCGCTCCAGCAGTTGGATCGGCATCTGGATTCCCTTTGGCAGGCGGACTTCACACCACACCTATTCATCACAACGCCGTGTGACGTCGGTGCGAGCTGGTTGACGTCCGCATCACGTGACTGGAACCGACGGCGCCGGGCCGCGCTCGAAATTCCGTTTCGACTCTGTCAGCGCTGGATGCAGGCGGCGATCGATCGTGGTGTCATGCCCAACGCATCTTTGGTTTCGGTCACCAACAATGGCGGCCGCTTTGGCTTGAGCATCGGACAGCCGGGTGTGGACTTGACGGATACTTCGGCGGAGTCCGGCGGACTGGCTGGATTGACCAAAGCCATGTTGATTGAGTCCTGGATGCGTGGCCATCGCGATACACCCATGCTGGTGATCGATCGCGATCCCAATGCCAGCGCCGACGAAGTCGCTGAGGGAATCTGGTATGAGTTGGCCAATCCGAGTTATGACGAAGAGACGATCGTCGCTGGTGAGCGCCGCCATGCATTGAATGCGGTCTACGCACCTTTGCCGACAACGGATACCGGGTCCGGGAACGAAAGTGCTAATTCCATCACACGTGGCGGCAATTGGATCGTCGCAGGGGGTGGGCGCGGGATTACCGCGATGACGGCCATGGCCTTGGCGCAAGAGCATGATCTGACCCTCCAGTTACTGGGTACCGCGCCGCAGCCGGACATCTCTTCAGAGACGCGCGCCGCCGCCGAAGATGATCGGATGGCATTACGACGACGTGTGATGACGCAATGCCAATCGCGCGGTGAAAACCCCGTCGAGACATGGCGAGACTTGGAGAAAGCGATCGAGATCGACCAAACGTTGCGGGCTTGTCAGCGGTGGGGCATTCGAGCGACTTATCACAGCGTTGACGTCGCGGATGCGGTCGCCGTCGCCAAGGTCGTCGATCGTATTCGTCGGCATGACGGCCCGGTTCGCGGCGTCATTCAGGGTGCCGGGGCGGGTCAGGACGCGAGGTTTGATCGGAAACGGCACGAGAAAGTGGAGAAGTGTTTTCGAGCCAAGATCGATGGTTGCATTGCGTTGGCGGACGCGACGATGAACGACCCTCTGGAATGGTTCATCGGTTTTGGATCCATCAGCGGGCGTTTCGGTGCCAATGGACATACCGACTATTCCGCCGCGAACGACATGCTTGCCAAGTTGATCGGTCGTTTGCGAGTCGAACGTCCCAGTGTTCAGTGCGTCACGTTCCATTGGCACGCATGGGGCGACGTCGGCATGGCGACCAAACCGGAGGCGAAGCTAGCCTTGGACCTAGTCGGTTTGGATTTCATGCCTGCCGATGACGGACTGCGACACTTCCTCAGCGAGTTACGCTACGGCGGAGATCGATCCGAGGTCTTGATCACGGACCGCCGTTATGTTCGGAAGTTTTTTCCGGGCGTCACGATTGCGACGACGGTGGAGCGTGACCATCGAGCCACGCTGCCACTGTTGAGACAAAGCGACATCGAGGTCCAACCACGCGTTACGGACCCCGAGGCTGATTCCTTCATCGTGACATTGAATCCGTCGGTTGACTTGTTTCTCAAAGATCATCGTGTCGCGGGGAAACCTACCCTTCCATTTGTCATGGCCATCGAGATGATGGCGGAGGCGGCACGAGTTGGGCAACTCGAAGATGTGACCGCCTGCGTGGATGTCGAAGCGATGGCCCCAATCAAGTGTGTCGGCGATGACGCTTTCGCGGTCGAGATTCTCAGGGGCGATGTGCACTCCGATGGCCTTGTTCCTTGCCAGCTTGTGATGGATCTGCGCCGACGCGATGGTCGATTGGTTCACGCCCGGCGCCCCCATTTTCGAGCTTCCTTTGAAACGGGGCGGCGAAACCATTCGTGCAAGCCGGATGACTGGACATGGGACGATTCGCTCGCAATGGATGGAGTTGAGTACCTAGATCCAGACGCCCCGGTCTACCACGGTGATTCGCTCCAATGTTTGCGACGGATCGGATACGACGATGCCCAGCAAACAGCTCAAGGAATCATTGTGGCTCCCAGCCCGGCACATTTGGCGGGAGAGCATCGACCGCTCGTCGGATGGTCCATTCCCTGCGCGGCGATGGATGCCGTGTTGTATGCGGCGGGGTGTTTGGCACATCGAGTCGGTCAAAGGTTCGACATGGGCGATCGGGTCAGTCTTCCGGTTCGATTCGGGCGAATCGATCTGGGGCGATTGCCGGATCCCGGCGAGCCGCTTCGTGTCACGGTCCAGTTTCAGGGCCGGCCCACGGTCGAAGGAGGTCTCTTGACGGCAACCCTGTTGGGCCGGAACGATGACCGGATCCTGTCGCTTCGAGACTATCGCATCGGTTGGGTCGGCTGACTACCAAAACGTCGAACCGGCTGGCGACACCACGATTGGAATCCCATCGAAATCAACGATATCGCAAAATGACGAATCGCCCCTCCACAACCGATTTGACCGGTCGCCGAGCGATCGTGACCGGGGGCAATCGAGGCATTGGCCGAGCGATCGCGCTGGAACTGGCACGTCGCGGCGCTGATATCGCCATCAACTTCCTGAATTCACGTGACGAGGCCATCACAACCGCCCAGCAGATCGATTCGATGGGGCGCCGCGTTGTGATTGTAAAAGCGGATGTCTCCAGCCGCGACGATGTGCACGCGATGGTCCATGAAGTCTCGGGCCAATGGGGCGGATTGGACATTGTCGTCAGCAATGCAGCCGCCGGTGGCTTTCGCGAACTGTCTGACTTGACCGCAGTCAATTTGGAGGCGACCCTTCGAACCAATGCCGCGCCGGTGGTGTGGTTGGCTCAGGCAGCGGCGGCGTCTCTGGAAGCTTCGCCAGGACGCGGGAAACTTGTTGCCGTTAGCAGCCATGGATCCATGTGGTCGGTTCCCAACTACGGGGCCATTGGTGCTTCCAAGGCGGCGCTGGAAAGCCTGGTAAGGCATCTGGCCCTTGAATACGGTGATCGAGGAATCAATTTCAACTGCGTGCTACCTGGTATCATCGCCACGGACGCTGTGGCCAGCATGCCGGATCTGGATGAATTGATCGCCGCCGCCTCCGATCGCATGATGGTGGGTCAACGTCGACTCACGGAGGAGGATGTCGCGGGCGTCGTGGCTTTCCTGTCGGACGCCAGCAGCGACATGATTCAAGGTCAAACGATCGTGGTCGACGGCGGACTCAGCGTGCGGATCTAGTCACTTGGCGTGCGTTTGAATTCAAACCGGAGGCAACACGTTGGTGGCCGATGTGGGCGTGGGTGTGGTTGAAACGGATGTCGCGAATTTTGGGCTTCCAGAGACATTCCCTCGCGTTGGTGGGACCCGAAGAGAGCACCCATTTCGCATCGTCGCGTTATACTCCAGGTCATTCGTGATGTCTGGCAATTTGGTGATGCACGCATGATTAATCAACAAGCACTGAAGCTGGCAACCGCCGGCGTCTCGCTCGCTCTGGTCGGAATGGCGGTTCGGCCACTCGTGTCACCGAAGGCCGAGTCCTTGGCGAGCACCACCAAATCACGTCCGGTTGTCGAGATGGGACAACTGGGGATTCCGGATCGTCGGTCCGCCAATGATGACGATGCGGATCGTTCCGCTCGACGTCGCGAACCACTGACATTGCGTGTCGGCAAGATCGCACCCATTCCTGACCGCGACGAAATTACGAGCATTGACGCTCTGCCGCGATCCTTGAGTGAAGTGAAACGACTCTATCGGGGATCGCTTGATCGAGCCTGCCGCATGGTCGTCGAAGGTGCTCCCGTGACGCCGCCCGTCGCCCCAGAACTCGTCGGTCAGCCGGGCACGCTGGGTCGGGTTTCCGTGCTGTCCATTGGATTGGAATTGGACGCCGACGGTCGCGAAAAATTACCGGCCGTCGTTCGGCGTCAGGTCATCGAATATCTTGGGAAACATCGTCTTTCTGTGCAACCGGTTGTTTTTCATGACGATAACAATCGCGTCTATTTTGGTACCGACTGTCAAGCTGCTTTCTTTGAGATCCAACGTCCTGGCTTGACGGTCAGACCGGAACCGATGATTGAAGATGCCGTCCGTCGCTTTCGCGCCATTGGGCTGGTCGACGGCACATCATCGGAACCCCTACCTGGGTCCGACTTCGTCAACAAGATGACGCTGGGTCGCACCTTGGCGATGGCATTCACGTTTGAACAAAGCAATGAGCTGGTCACCGACGTTGACGGTGCGAAGAAGCAATCAACGGAGTGGATGCTCTTGCACATGCCTGCCGAGTCGACGACGAGCGATTATGAGGTGCAAGTATTCGTCACGAAGAATGATCGGACGGAATTGCACTTGCTCGATACCAGCCACGATCCGATCACGTCACCCTTGGCGACCATTTCAGCGGATGTGCGATTCGACCGAATGATCCTGATGGGCGTCTATCCCGCCGAGCCGGTCGTGACGGACATTCGATTTCGCAGCATGGCCTTCCTGCCGATGAGCGTGGTCGATCGATTGATGACACCCAGCGAGGGATTTCCTGGGCAGTCGCTCACCGAGGTGTTGGATGATTTCGGAAAACTCCATCTGCAGCGCGATGCCGTCGGCGAAGACACGTCGGAACAAACGGTTTGGATTGACCGCGTCAAAGAGGAAAAACAAATTCGAATCCAACGCATGGTCAGAGGATACAAAGACAACCTGCGTCCTCGACGTGAACGATACGGGTTGCCTTCGGAGGAGCGGGACCGATCACCCGAAGACGATGGAATCGATCCTGGACAACGTTATTCAGCCAAACCGGTCATGCCGTTGGAGAACTCTCCGCAGGCCGTCGCGATTCTGGGGCTGTTCGTGCAACCGGATGAAGTGCTCGGGTACCCGGGGCTTCGAGTGGAACGATTACTGGCACAGTCACGTGCTCAAATGGCCGGGCTGCAGCGGGGTGACGTGATTGTCAAGATCAGAGACGTGCGGGTGTTTTCCGCTGCTGACGTGCCCGATGCGTTGGTCGACACGGCGGCGGGCAGTGTGGTGGAAATCCAACTCTTCCGTGGGCAAGAGTTCTATAAGACGTCCATCGAGCTCATCGAGTTGGATAGTCCATCAGCAGACGTGGATGCGTCGCGTGAAACGTCGACGCAGCCCTTTGACGAGTCCAACGCGTCGAAAACCCCGACCATGATTTGATTTGTCGTCTTGGCAACCTGGACTCGGTTGTGTTTTAATTCGCCAGAAAGTGCAAGTGGCTTATTCGGTCTTTTCGAATGACTGAACCCAGACCGTTTCACTAAAGATCCTGCGCATTCCAAGGCGTTGATACAGTTGGGAAGCTGGTCGGTTTTGACGATCCACCGCCAAGAGAAGCCTCGCCGCGCCGCACTTCTCGGCCATGCTTGCGATGGCGTGCATGATCGTTTCACCACAGCGACGGCCCCGAGCTTCCGGCACGACACCCATGTAGACCAACTCCATGACAGTGTCATTTCCGCCGCTGTGTTTGGCTAGGATCAGGCAACCAATCGGGGCATGAACCTTGGCGCCGTCAGCGACGGTTCGTTGAGCATCCACCAGCGTGAACCAAAGATCGGGACTGTACGTTGCGTTGTCTCGATAACCTTGAATGATTTGGTCCACCGATCGATACGACTCCAGCGTCGGACAATCCAGGGATCCTTCGTATGTCCGAGCTACCAACGCGTTGAACTGGGCGACTTCATCTGCATCGTCGGATGCCAGCGGAACCATCGCAGCGACCGGATCGGGCGTCACTGGTGTCGATTGGGGAAGTCTTATGGGAAAATCCACCGACAGATAGTCGAGTGTGCCGACTCGTTCAAATCCGAGTTGAGCCGGAAGATGGGCATGGGGCGAGGGCGATTCAAGCACATCGGTCGCCCACTGAATGAATCCCAGTCCGCGGTCGCGACAGACCTCTCTGAGACGATCCCGCATCGCGGTGACCAATCCGGCGGATTGGTCTTCGAGAACCGCATCGCCGGTGAACCCGGCATGCACGACAAAGCCGACGCCGTGCAAACTTGGTTGAACGACGGCGATGCAGTTTGGATCACTCAGTGGGATCGAGTCGATCGCGGCAATCCGGATGAGCGGTGGAACGTCGCCGGTTGCGGACGCATGCTCAATGGCATCCCGCACAATGGTTTCTCGAGTCGGTGACAGTCCTTGGAGCCAGCAGTGGCGCGGATCGATGATTTCATGGATCGCCATGGATGACTTGTTTTCAACTTCGGTGGTTCTATCATCGGGGCGTCGGCGTGCCTCTTCGCCGAGTCATTTTCCCAACGCTCCGATGGCCGCATCGATCTCATGACAATCTGCCCTACCAAACGCCGACCGGTCGTCTGGATCGCAATAACGACTTGCCTGATCGTGTCGGGGACGCTCGACTGCCAAGACGCGTCCGCCCAGCGACTGTTTGAGCGATTACGTTCGCTGCGTCAACAGCGGTTTGCACCCCCGATTCGCCCATCGGCCCCGGTGACGGGAGACCCTAGCGGCCGATCCCCAGCGTCTCGTCAAGGCTCAGATCCCTCGGGACGAGTATTGGCCACGCCGATGCCGTCGTCTTCCGATCAGGACGACAACGCATCGCAGCCGCGGGCATCATTTGGGATCGACGTCCAGCCCGGTATCACGCAAGTGTATCCCGGGTTGAAGATCGTTCGCATCGGCTCCGATTCCTTGGTGGGTCAGGGTGGTCTGGAACTCGGCGATTTGATTGTCAAAGTTGGTGACACGCGGATCATGACCCTCCAAGATATGCCACGTGCGTTGGCGTCGGCCGAGCCCGGGGACCAAATCGAAGTGCAAATGTTCCGGGGGCAACAGCTCTACCGAACCCAAGTCGGCCTAATCGCCGACCCATCGGCCCAACCGAAGGATGAACCGGCTACCGATGCCTCGATTGCCAAACTCGATGGGAACCCTGGTGAACCGAATCGGGGCGGAACGCAACGACGTGCTGCCAAGCCTCCGATGAAAGCCAACGGACCCACGATGGCAGCTCCCAGGGCATCGATTGGAATCGACGTAAAAGACGCGCCGCAACAGCGGGGTGTTCTCGTCCTAGCCGTCCCGGAGCGATCAGCCGGGCAAGCTGCCGGTTTGCGTGCCGGTGATCGACTCGTATCGGCTGATGGTCGCGTCGTGAACACCACCAACGACCTGGTCCGTGAGATGGCCCTCCGGGAACCAGGTCAGACGCTCGTCGTCGGAATTGTTCGACAGAATCAATTGATCGAATCGGAGATACAGCTTGCGGGACCCAATGGAATGGTTCCTCGAGGGCCAAGCGAATCGATGGATTCGGCCGTTTCGTCGAAACCAGATGAGACCGGCGATGGCTCCACCGACGATCGGTTCGAATCGGACGGTGAGGACCCGTTGGCGCTGCCAGACGAGGCTTCAACGGGCGCCTTTGAATGAGGGACCGCTCGGTCTTAGTAGGCCGTTGGTGAGATCACGTTGCGCCAACGGATCGTTCGTTGGCGGGTTTGTTTGCGTTCGCGGTCACCTGGATGCCCCCTTCGTCGACCGCAGCCATGTTCTGGTGGCGTGATAAGTCGCCTTGCGACGGAAACAATGGTTCCGGCCCCGCAAGTCTTCCGTTCGAATTCACTTGCTCTACACTGTCGCAGTGACATCGGCACGCCGGGCGGAGGCGTGCGCGATCCGATTGAACCACGTTGCCAACGCTGTTCTCACCAAATTCTTTCGGCACCGTCACGTCGCGAGTGCTTGTCCTGGTCCGTCATGCAAGAATCCGCTACATCGAATCCATGTTTTTCCGCCGACGCGTCCAACGACCCGGCTGTCTTGGCCGCATACGATCCCGGCTTATTCTTTGACGAGGCGGTCGACGCCCAAGGTCGTGCTCGTCCCGAGGCGACGGCGCTGATTCAATTAATCAATCAGCTGCCGCCTGGTGAGTTGCAGCGCCGCCAGTCGGCGATCGAAAAAGCACTCTACCGAATGGGTATCACGTTCACGGTCTACAGCGATAACGCTGGGACCGAAAAGATCATGCCATTTGACATCGTGCCGCGGATCTTGCCGTCGTCAGTGTGGAGCCATATTGAGTGCGGACTACGTCAACGGATTTCGGCACTCAATCAATTTTTGACGGACGTGTATCAGCAGCGCCGCATCATCAACGAAGGGGTGATTCCAGCGGAAATCATTGACAGTTGCGACGCTTATTTGCCTCAATGCCGTGACCTCCATCCGCCCAATGGAGTTTGGTGTCACATCACGGGAACCGACTTGGTACGCGATGATGCTGGTGACGTTTACGTCTTGGAAGACAACCTTCGATGTCCCTCAGGCGTATCGTACGTCTTGCAGAATCGCTCGATGATGAAGCGAAATTTTCCGCATGCGTTCACCGCCTCCCAAGTCCGCCCAGTCAGCGACTATCCAGCCCGGCTGTACCAGATGCTATTGGCGATGGCACCCGATGGCGTGGCACACCCGACGGTCGTGGTCCTCACGCCTGGCGTCTACAACAGCGCCTACTACGAGCATTCGTTTTTGGCCCATCAGATGGGTGTCGAGTTGGTCGAGGGACGTGACCTGGTTGTGCGCGATGATCGCGTCTTCATGAAAACCACGTCGGGCTTGGAACGCGTCGACGTCATCTATCGTCGAGTCGACGACACGTTCTTGGATCCGGAGGTGTTCAACCCCAAGTCTGTCTTGGGTGTTCCGGGTTTGATGCGTGCATATCGCGCCGGTAACATTGCATTGGCCAATGCACCAGGCACCGGTATCGCGGATGACAAGGTCGTCTATGCGTATGTGCCTGAAATGATTCGTTTCTACCTAGGTCAAGAACCGATCCTGAAGAACGTACCGACATTCGTCTGTCAACGCGACGAAGATCGAGACCATGTGCTTGCGAACTTGCATGAACTAGTGGTCAAGGCCGCGGGCGAATCGGGGGGATATGGTATATTGATTGGTCCCCACGCAACGGACGAACTGAGGTGCGAGTTTGCGGCGAAGATTCGCGAAAATCCTCGTAACTATGTTGCACAGCCGACGCTGCAGCTGTCGAGGGTTCCCACCATGACCGAGGGGAAGTTGGAGGGTCGTCATGTTGATCTGCGGCCCTATATCCTGTGCAGCGGCAACGACGACATATGGGTGTTGCCCGGTGGGCTCACTCGTGTGGCGCTCAAGAAGGGATCCCTGGTCGTGAATTCGTCGCAGGGTGGGGGCAGCAAAGATACCTGGGTCATTGCCCAGCCGGGCCAGCGCGTCGCCGCGTTGTGATGGACGACCTTGTCGCATCCGGCCGGTCATCGTTGGACCCCATTTTCCGACCACTGAAATTCGTGGCTTCCTGCCGCGTCTACCCTCAACTGCTCTTTTGCCCGCCATGCTCTCTCGCGTTGCCGAATCAATCTATTGGATGGCTCGACAAGTGGAACGGGCCGAAAATACAGCCCGCTTCCTGGAAGTCACACTCAATTTGATCTTGGACCAACCGGAGAACCTGGTCGATCCATGGAAACCACTTGTTCAGGTAACCGCTGACGAGAAATGGTTTGCGGAACACTACGGTGTGGCCAACCAGGCCAATGTCGTGCAGTTCCTCGCATTCGATAAAGACTATTCCAATTCCATGGTCTCGTGTCTTCGGCACGCCCGAGAGAACGCGCGCGGTGTGCGAGAGATGATGTCGTCGGAAGCATTCGAGCAACTCAACGAGTTCTATCACTTCGTGATTGAGTCGTCGCACGACGCGGCACTCAATCCGACGAGCCATTTCTTTGACGAAGTACGCCGACACACACTGATGTGGAGTGGCGTGTTGCATGCGACGATGGAGCAGGATACCGCATGGCACTTCGCCAACGTCGGACGGATGCTCGAGCGAGCTGACAAGACATCACGCATTTTGGATGTGAAGTACTTCAACTTGCTGCCCGACAAAGAACTCGTGGGTACCGCGATTGATGACCTACAGTGGACGGCGCTGCTGTTGGCCGTGAGCGGCTTCGAGGCGTATCAGCGCGATCATCACCACATTCAGATCGAGAAAGTCGTTGATTTCTTTTTGTTCAATCGGCGATTCCCACGCTCGGTGAGGCACTGCGTTGCGTCGGCGGGATGGTCACTCGATGAAATCAATGAAGGCTGCGAATCGGCGCCCAAGCCACCCAGCGGCGATCCCCATTTGGGACCCACCAGTCCCGCTCCCGATGGTCCCTATGCCCCGGAAGACCGTTCCGCGTCGGATAGGGAAGACCAGCAGGAATCCGATTCATTGACAGCGGTCAAGCTGGTCGGTTCGTTGCGACACCGCCTCGCGCACACGACGGTCAAAGAGGCCATCGCTGGCGGCATGCACGAGTTTGTCGACTCGCTTCAAACCGATCTCAATCGCATCGGCGATGCCGTTGCGGCCGACTATTTCCAAACTGAATTGACTTCATGACCATCCGCGTTGCGCTGCACCACCGAACTTCGTATCGCTACGACCGCGCGATCAGCTTGGGGCCTCAAGTCGTTCGGCTGAAGCCGGCCTACCACGGCCGCACGCCTATTCAAAGTTACAAGCTGACGGTCTCGCCGGATCAGCACTTTGTCAACTGGCAGCAGGATCCGTTCGCCAACCCCGTCGCTCGACTGGTGTTTGAGAAACCGGTCCATCATTTGTCGATCAGCGTGGATCTGATCGCCGACATGACCGTGATCAATCCGTTCGCCTTTTTCATCGACGATTCGGCCGACTCCTATCCGTTTGAGTACGACGAGGAAAGCTTGCGCCAACTGGCGCCCTACCTCGTTCCAGAGCCGCCGACACCCAAGCTGATGCAATGGATTGAAACGCTTCCGAAATCGGCTGACCGGACGATCGATTTCTTGGTCGAAGCCAATCGGCTAGCCGAAGCTGAAATTGACTACAACATTCGCCTCGAACCCGGCGTTCAGACGCCCGAAGAAACGCTGACCAAACGCAGCGGTTCGTGCCGTGACTCGGCCTGGATGCTCGTACAGGCTTTTCGGAATCTCGGCCTGGCATCGCGGTTCGTGTCGGGCTATCTGATTCAGTTGGCGGCAGACCAAGAGTCGCTGGATGGACCGTCAGGACCCACGGACGACTTCTGCGACCTGCACGCATGGACGGAAGTCTACATGCCAGGGGCGGGCTGGATCGGGCTGGATCCCACCAGTGGTTTGTTGGCCGGCGAAGGACATATCCCACTGGCTTGCACACCGATGTATTCCGGCGCCGCGCCGATCACTGGTGGCCACGAACCGTGCGAAGTCGAATTCGAACACGAAATGTCCGTCACTCGCGTTCATGAAGATCCGCGAGTGACGAAACCCTACACGCCGGCGGTGTGGAGTGACATCTTAAAGGCCGGTGATCGCATTGACCGCGTGTTGGACGAGGGCGACGTTCGACTCACCATGGGAGGGGAACCAACATTTGTGTCGATCGACGACATGGATCACCCACAGTGGAACACCGACGCGGTTGGCGAGGACAAACGAGTTCTCAGCAACCTGCTGTTGCAGCGACTAAGAAATCGTTCCGCGCCTGGCAGTCTAATGCACTATGGTCAAGGCAAGTGGTATCCGGGTGAGTCATTGCCCCGTTGGGCGTTGACCTGCATGTGGCGTCGGGATGGCCAGCCCATTTGGCACGATGACCAATGGCTCGCTGACGAAGGCAAGGACTATGGATACACCCACGAGACGGCGGAGCGATTCGTGAAGACGTTGGCGCGGGAACTCGGCGTCGGGGCTCGAATGTCCTTTCCCGTCCACGAAGACATCTTTCACTATTTGTGGCGAGAGAATCAGCTGCCCGTTGATGTGGATCCGCATGACCCGAAGCTGAAGGACCCCAACGAGCGCGCCATGATGATGCGTGCCTTCACGCAAGGGCTTGGTGAGCCCGTGGGCCATGTCTTGCCAATCCGGCGGGCATGGTGGCAGGCCCGGCCCGGATGGATTAGCGGGCGCTGGCCGCTTCGCAGTGACCGGCTCTATTTGATCCCAGGGGACTCCCCTATCGGACTGCGTCTTCCTTTGGATGCCTTGCCGACCTCCACAGCCAGTACCGCTGGTTTCTACACCACGCCCGCCGATCCGATCGCCGCGACGGGCCCGCTGCCACGTTTCGAAGTGGGGTCGGACCTTCCCAAAGGCGTCGAGGCATCAGTACTCCGAGACGGTCACGGCGAAGCCCCTGATCACCGTGACCGTATCAATCAACAGGTTCTCGACGAGGAGGATGATGATCATCTGCCGACGTCGGACGATGTCGTGCAAACCGCGTTGTGCGTCGAGTGCCGGTACGGACGTCTGCACATCTTCATGCCGCCAACGCAGCGCATCGAGGATTATCTCGATCTCATCGCTGCGATCGAAAAGACTTGTCGGGATCTTGAGGTCGCGGTGGTCATCGAAGGGTATCTCCCACCGCCAGATGATCGCGTCGAGTACTTCAAGATCACACCGGATCCCGGCGTCATCGAAGTCAACACGCAACCATCGAAGTCTTGGCGAGACCTCGTTGAGCTGACGCAGAGGCTCTATGAGGAAGCAAGGTTGTCACGATTGGGCACCGAGAAGTTCGATCTCGATGGTTTGCACACAGGGACCGGTGGCGGCAATCACATTGTCATGGGCGGCAAAGCCACGGCGGACAGCCCATTCCTGCGTAGGCCGCACTTGTTGGGCAGTTTCATCAAGTTTTGGAACAACCATCCGTCCCTTTCGTACCTATTCAGCGGCAAGTTCATCGGTCCGACGAGCCAAGCCCCACGGATGGACGAATCGCGACATGATGCAGCCTATGAGATGGAGATTGCGCTGGCGCAGTTACCGCCCGTGGGTGTGGACGTGCCGCCCTGGATCGTCGATCGATTATTCCGCGACCTGTTAGTGGACCTGACCGGCAACACGCACCGCGCCGAGATTTGCATTGACAAACTCTTCTCGCCGGATTCATCAACGGGACGCCTGGGGTTGGTCGAACTGCGAGGCTTTGAGATGCCGCCCCATAGCGAAATGTCGCTAGCGCAGTCCTTGCTCATTCGGGCGGCCGTCGCCGCTTTTTGGGATCGACCCTACGATCGTCCCCTCGTCCACTGGGGTAGCCGGTTACACGACTTGTTCCTGTTGCCTCACTTTGCTTGGTCGGATCTCTGCAATCTTATTGGCGAACTCAAGACATATGGCATCGAGTTGTGCGCGGATTGGTTTGCGCCGCACCACGAGTTTCGATTTCCGAGGATCGGTGAAGTCACTCTCGACAACATGAGGTTGGAACTGCGCTCGGCGATCGAGCCTTGGTACGTCATGGGCGAAGAGCCCGGCGCCAGCGGCACCACTCGATTTGTGGACTCATCGTTGGAACGCCTTCAGGTAAGCGTCGAGAACTTTGATCCGCGATGCCATGCTGTGACCGTGTTCGGGCATGAGGTCCCAATGCATGCCACCGAGCAAGCTGGCCGCTACGTTGCAGGCGTGCGCTATCGCGCCTGGCAGCCACCGCGGTGCCTCCATCCGACGATCGGAATTCATACGCCGCTGCAATTGGATGTCGTCGATCGTGCAGCCGGGCACAGCATCGGCGGATGCACCTATCACGCTGTTCACCCCGGCGGAGTTGGCAGCGATCAATTCCCCGTCAACGCCAAAGAAGCGGAGTCACGACGGGCCGGACGATTTGATCGCCGCACGATGCACGGTGGTCCGATTGTGGTGCCTAGCCTGCCGCCTCGGTCCGGTGCCGCGCCTTATCCCATGACGATGGACCTGCGCCGGCTTTCGTAACGCCATGCGCTAGAGTCATGGACTCGTTTCGGCGGGCATGGATCGATCGACGAGTAACGTCTTGGACGGCTCGCCAGCAATTTCACGGACGTATCGCGGAACCCCATAGCCTGGCAGACGCTCGCGTAGTTGGGCAATCAGTTCGTGGCCGCGCGATTCGGGGACTTCAAAGTGTGCGGCGCCGCGAACGCGATCGAGCTGATGCAGGTAATACGGCATGACTCGGGCGTCCATTAGACGGCGATTCAACGCCGCCAACGTGTCGGCATCGTCGTTGATTGAATGCAGCAGGACCGATTGATTCAGGACAGGGAACCCGCCGTCGACGAGTCTGCCCAGTGACGAGAGTGTGCTCTCATCCAGCTCTTTTGGGTGATTGGTGTGGACGACCCACCAAACAGCCAATCGACTGCGTCGAAGCCGATCCACCAACGAATCGGTGACCCGGGACGGTAGCACAATCGGCATCCGCGTGTGCAGCCGCAACCGACGTACATGAGCGATCGTTTCAATTTTGGAGACCAACATCGACAAGGCGTCATCGGTCAGTGTGAGAGGGTCACCACCCGATAAGATTACCTCGTCGATGGAATCGTCCGCCGCGATGGCGGCAATCGAACGATCGTACTTCTGTGATCGATCACTCGTCTCGATGTAGGGGTACTCACGTCGAAAACAATACCGGCAGTGAATACCGCATGCGCCGGTCGCAATGACCAACGCGCGGCCGTGATACTTGTGCAGCAGCCCGGGAGCGATTCTCGCGGCGTCCTCACCAACGGGATCGGAGTCAAAACCGGTCACATCGTCCTGTTCGCGGGCATCGGGTAAGACTTGACGCAACAGTGGATCACGGGCATCGCCATGCTGCATGCGTGCAGCGAACTCCCTTGTGACCATGACGGGGAAGTCACCTGACCCTGCGCCATCGGCGTGGGGGGGCAAGCCGACAAATTCCCTTAGTTCGGCTTCCGATCGGATCGCCGTGCGGAGCGAGTGCTGCCACTTCGGGGAGGTCGGGACAAATGGACGGGGGATTGCTAAACTGCCGACGAAATCTTGTTTCACTGATCGTATCCAATTGGGAGTGAAGCCCGCCGTGGCAACGTACAACACCAGCGACTTTCGCAAAGGCCTGAAAGTTCAAATCGATGGCGAACCCTATCTGATGATCGAGATGAACTTCGTGAAGCCGGGCAAAGGAAACGCGTTCTATAAGTGCCGAATGAAGAATCTCATCCGCGGCACCACGCTGGATCGAACCTACAAAGGCGGTGATTCACTGGAGTCTGCTGATGTCGAGACCACCAGTGTGCAATTCCTTTATCGACAGGGGCAAGACTACGTCTTCATGGATGGCACGTCCTTTGAACAGTACGAAGTTCCCGCCGAGGTCGCCGGCGACATTTGGAAGTATCTGAAGGACGGTACCGAATGCACCATGACGCTCTACAACAACAATCCGATTGTCATCGAACCACCTCAGCACGTTTCGCTGGAGGTCACCGAGTGCATGCCGGGCACGAAAGGTGATACCGCGACCAATGTAACCAAGCCCGCCAAGGTGGAGACCGGTGCCGAATTCACGGTGCCGGGTTTCATCAAGGAGGGCAATGTGATCAAGATCGATTCGCGAACCGGTGACTATGTGGAGCGAGTCAGCAACTAGTCCAGCTCGAATGAATCGAAGTGGCTTCAAGGGTGCTGCGTCCTCCTCTTGGCGTGAGGGTGATGGGCCCGCACCGGTCAAGCTTCGTCGATTCCAAAATTTAGTGGCATCCCCGCCGTAGGACGGATGTGACTGCCTCCATTGTTTTGGGTCTCGCCTGGTTCCGTTTCAGGTGGATCCGTCGGAGTCGAATCACTCATGAATACGCTGTACTTGCCTGAACTTCGCGAGATGTTGCACTTGGGCCAGGATGCGGATCTCCGTGAGTTTTGCATCACATTGAACCCGGGCCGTACGGCCGAGTTCATGGAGGGACTCGAAGATGGGGAGGTCTGGCGTGTGCTCCAACATGCCGAAGTTGACCGCCGCGCCGAAATCTTCAGTTACTTTGAAGAGCCGCGTCAGGTCGCCATGTTGCAGACGCAGGACTCTGGGGAAGCCGCCGAGCTATTGCAGCAGATTCCAGCCGACGATCGCGTCGATCTGGTCCATGAGTTGGATTCCACGGCCGTCGACGCCATCCTGCCTCGACTGCCCGAATTAGATCGTCGCAACATCGAACGCTTGCGTTCCTATCCCGAGGGGACCGCGGGCGCCTTGATGACGACGCAAGTCGCCAAGCTGGCCGAGCGTCTGAGTGTTGGTGAAGCGCTGGAGGAACTGGGGCGACGAGCCAGCGATCTGGAGACGATTTACTATCTGTATGTCGTCGACGACAACAATTTACTCAGGGGGATCGTCTCCACACGTCAACTCGTCGGCTCGTTGAACCACCCCGAACGAACGCTTGGTGACATGATGGAGACGGACGTGGTTGTGGCGATTAGCGGTGAGGACCAGGAATCGGTTGCTGCCAAAGTGGAGCGATTCAACTTGTTGGCGATTCCGGTGATTGATTCCGGTCGCCAGATGTTGGGCATCATTACCCACGATGATGTCATCGATGTCGTCCGCGAGGAGTTAACGGAAGATGCCCAGCGGATCGCCGCGGTCGAGCCGTTGGAACGTGATTTCTTGCGAATCGGATTGCTGCTGCTGTCGTACAAACGCGGCCTCTGGTTGACGATTTTGTTTTTTGCCGCACTTTTGACGGCGTTCGCGTTGCGACACTATGAGGCGGAACTGGAGGCCTATACTTGGTTGGTATGGTTCATCCCATTGATCATTAGCGCCGGCGGAAACTCCGGTAGTCAGTCGGCCACGCTTGTGATCACGGCGATGACCGGTGGCGATGTCAAGTTCGCCGACTTTCCGAGTGTCCTTCGTCGTGAGCTCCTCGTCTCGATGATGTTGGGGGGCTTCTTGGCAACGATCGGATTTGTCGTCGCGTTGTTCATCGCACCGTCGGTCCGTGACGCGTTCGTGATTCCAATCACATTGCTGTCCGTCATTGTGGGCGGCTGTCTCTGCGGTGTTAGTTTGCCAGTGGTCTTCAAGAAACTCGGACTGGATCCTGCGATGATGAGCAATCCGTTTGTTGCGGGAATTGTCGATATTCTTGGAATCGTGATCTACATCAACGTGGCACGTTTGCTGCTGGGTTGATTCCATCTTTGTTGATACGGAGTCATAAGAATGACATCTTGGCCCATTGGCGTGTTTGCCTCGGTCGATGCAGGTTTGGGCGTGGCATGGCCTGTGATCCAGGAGCTTGGCTTGCCGACGATCCAACTTCATTCCCCGCACCGCGATCGTCGTTCTGAGTCGGCGGCCAAAGAGTTTGCCGACCACCTCGCCCATCTGGATGTCACATGCACGGCCGTCTTCGGCGGATTCGATGGTGAAAGCTACGCGGACATTCCGACGGTCCAACGAACCATCGGACTCGTCCCGCCTTCGACGAGGCAAGATCGTTTGGCGGAGATGATGCAGATCAGCGACTTCGCCGCCTACTTGGGCGTCGATGCGGTCGCGCTGCATCTCGGTTTTGTGCCCCATGACACCAAGGATGTAGACTACGACGCCCTCGTTGAGGTCACAAAACGTTTGTGCGGGTATGTTGCCGGCCACGATCAGTACCTGCATCTGGAAACGGGGCAAGAGTCGGCCGAAGGACTCATGCAGTTTATAGAGTCGGTCGCTGAGCCGAATCTCAAGATCAATTTCGATCCCGCCAATATGATCCTCTATGGTGCCGGGGATCCGATTGAGGCGCTTCGCTTGGTTGCGCCCCACGTCCGCAGTGTGCACTGCAAGGACGGCACTTGGAGTGATCGGCCCGGAGTGACTTGGGGAGCGGAGGTTCCACTCGGTCAGGGCGATGTGGACATGAGGCTCTATCTGGAGACGCTCCGCGACGTCGGCTACCTGGGACCGTTGACGATCGAACGCGAGATCCCTGAGGACCCAGAGCGCCAAAAGGTCGAGATTCGATCCGCCATTAAACTGCTGGTGGATCTGCGCTCGGCACTGCTGGACCATCCACCGAGTAGCGTCTGAGCCAGATCGACCGGCCGGTCAGGTACAGCGCCACGGCGGTGACGGTGCCGCTCGCATCGGCTAGCAGGTCGTAGACGTCGGTCTGGCGACCGCGAACAAGCGATTGAGACCACTCGTCCATGGCGGCATACAACAGACACACGACGATGATCGCGCTAAACCGAAGCCGCCAATTCCGAGAGTTGGTGACGTAGCAAAGCAGCGTCGCGAGACCAAAGAATGCGGTGAAATGCAACACCTTGTCGTTGAGCTCGTGAGCCGCGTTGGGAAGCGTCGGTAGGTGAGTACCCACAAAAATCAGCGTCCAATAAAATGCCAACACGGCCAGTCCCAAACGCACACCCAGGAGGCGAATTCCGGTCACCGGTTGCATACAATGAACTCGATCGAATGGAGTTAAGTCAGTCGCGTCCAGGGACGGCGTCTACCCACAAGAGTGTTATCGTGCATTCGAAGTCCTCCACATCGAGTTGCTGGTTGGCCACCCTCATTTTTGCTGCAGCATCTCTTGGCCACCTATCTTTCGCATTCTGCCAGGAGTCTCAATCCCCATCCTTGGAAAGTGCATCGAGTGCGAAGGATTCGACCACGTCGACCGATCCAACGGCACACTGGCAGCCTTTGCAGGGCTCCTGGAAGCCATGCAGTTTCGGCGGCGACGGCACCGTGGAGATGTCGGACTCGCTTATTTCCCTGGGGATTGGCGATCCACTCACGGGCGTGCGATGGATCGGTGACTTGCATCGACAGAACTATGAGCTGAGCCTGCAGGGTCGTCGCACGGAAGGATTCGATTTTTTCTGTGCCGTGACGTTTCCCGTTGGTGAAGAGACCTGTTCGTTGGTCTGTGGTGGCTGGGGTGGGGGCGTCTTGGGGCTCAGCAGCATCGATGGCAGCGACGCAAGCAGCAATGAGACGACCCAGTTCAAGGAGTTTCAGAACGGACAATGGTATGAGATACGGATTCGAGTGACCGACAAACGAATCCAGTGCTGGATTGATGGTGACGACTGGGTGGATGTGGAGCGAGGCGATCATGAATTTGATATTCGAATCGAGATGGATCCAGCGCTTCCGTTGGGCATCGCGAATTACCAGTGTGCCAGTGAGTTTCGGAACCTCCGTTACCGTCAGCTGGAATCCGAACCATGACGCCGCCAATGAGTGACGCATCAAGTGACTTCCAATTCCCCACGTCAATCGACATTGACATTCATTGGATGGGACGCGCGATCGAACTGGCACAATCCGCTGCCATTTCGGACGAGGTTCCCGTGGGCGCGATCATTGTTCGTGATGGCACCATGATCGCGGGCGCCTCCAACCAGCGAGAGATGTTGAAGGACCCGACCGCCCACGCCGAAATGATCGCCATCACGCAAGCCGCCGCCGCACTGGACGATTGGCGGCTCGAACGCACGACACTTTATGTCACGCTGGAGCCGTGCGTCATGTGCGCCGGTGCGATCTCGCAGGCGCGTGTCCCTCGCGTCGTCTTTGGAGCGTTTGACCCGAAAGGGGGCGCCGCAGGGAGTCTTTTCGAAGTGTTAACCGACCCAAGGTTGAATCATCGCAGCGACGTTACCGGCGGTGTTTTGGCGGATCGGTGCGGCAATTTATTGACCGAGTTCTTTTCCGCCAAACGTGCAATGGGCAAAAAGTAGGGGGAGTCGTCACACCAGACGGATCATTAGTTGGAACTGAAGTTCATCGAGAACTGGTTGGGGTGTCCGAGCGGATTGCGACAAAACTGCTGGTAGCAATTTCGGCAAAGATCAAACGCCCGCTCTTCGCCGGTTTCCAACGCATGCGCGTCGGCGGCGTCAAACGAATCCATGTCATCGTCGACTCGTCCGGAGTCATGATGCAATAGCTGCGACGCGTTGGACTGGATCGACTGAAGTTGCTCCGCCTCGAGCACGTCATTGATCAGCGAAAGATGGTCAATCGACTCATCATCCACAATCGGTGTCTCGGAAACGCCGTGCACTTCGATGTGTACAACGAATCGTTGCTGGTGCTCCGGATTGATTTGGCACCGACAACGGTCGCACGTGTAGTGGATCATTCAAGACTTTTCGAAAAAAGAGAGATAAGGACCACGCTCAGCGAGCCTTCATGATAATTCTCGTCGATTACCGGTCGCAAGTCTTCGGCCGGTAAAAAGTACTGCCGAATCATCCGAGCTTTCGCGTTTCAATGGGTGGATCCTCCGCAGTGAGGCGGGATCCACCGCCGTTCCCACCGGTGGCTTGATCCCTCGCTTGACTTCTAGCGGGTGGGAACGCGGCGTCAATTCATTATCATCTCGCTACTCGTCGATCGCCGTCCGTCTTACACTTCTCACCTCAGGTTTGGCCGCGCACCATGACTTTGTTGAATTTTGATCCCTCTGGCTCGATGAACCCTGACTTCGGGATCACGCAAGCTCAACTGGACGCCATCGCGGGAGACTTGGATTCAGCTCGTCGTGAAATAGTTGAGACCGACCGAGCACAGTACGACAGCGGCGACGTGCCCGCGTCGAAGCAACCGCTTGACGCGAGGTTCTTTTGGTTGCCGGAAGAAACACTCAACGATTACGAAACGCAACGAGGCGATTCGGAACTTGGTCGCTTATTCAAAGTCGCCAATGGGATCCGCGACGAGATCGATGCCGTCGTGGTGTTGGGCATCGGAGGCTCTTACATGGGCGCTCGCGCGATGATGGAGGCGTGCTGCGACCCCTATCACAATGAGCTTTCACGCGGCGATCGCGGAGCACGTCCGCGGATGTACTTCGAGGGCAACAACGTGGACAATGACGCGACCGATGCGTTGCTCAAACGGTTGGCGGGTCAAAGCGACGAAGTCGAAGACCAACATGCGTTGGTCGTGATTAGCAAGTCAGGCGGTACCATGGAAACGGCCGTCGCGTTTCGCCAGTTCTTGGCCAACTTGCGTTCGCAGCTTGGTGGCGACGGCGATCTCGGCCGACGGGTGATCCCCGTCACCGGTGCGTCTGGCAAGCTCCATGATTTGGCAACCCAAATCGGTTGCGATGAAATCTTTTCGGTGCCTGATGGCGTTGGGGGGCGATTCAGTGTTCTTTCGGCAGTCGGTTTGGCGCCAGCGGCGATGCTTGGTCTGGACTGCATGCAACTGTTGCAGGGGGCCGTCGATATGAATGAACACTTCCGCACGGCGCCGGTGGAACAGAACGCGGTGCTGCAGTACGTCGCCGTGAACCACTTGCTAGCGCAGCATCGCGGCAAATCGATTCGGGTGATGTCGGTTTGGTCGAAAGCTCTCGAAGCAGTGGGGATGTGGTACGATCAACTCCTTGCCGAGTCCAACGGGAAAAACGGTCTGGGGGTCACACCACTGACCACCGTCAACACACGTGACCTGCACTCCCGACACCAACAACACCAGCAAGGTGCCAACGACAAGGTATTCAACAACATCATTGTTGACTCCGTGCGAACGGATCCACTCGCTGTGGGGCACAGCGAATGGAATCAGGATTCGCTGAACGATCTGGCGGACAAGGCGTTGCGCGATATCATGTCGGCCGCGATCAAGGGAACCAACGAGGCGCTCCACGCCGATGGTCGACCCACCACCGACATCCATCTACCCCAGATCGATACCCACGCACTGGGGCAGTTGTTTCAGATGTTGATGATCGCCACGGTGGTGGAAGGGCGTTTGCTGGGGATCAACCCGTATGGGCAGCCCGGCGTCGAGCAGTACAAGGCCAACATGAACCGAAATCTGGGCCGCGGGTGAATCCCGTGAATGGCGTGGACAACGGTCCGGATGATGATCGTCGTGATCGGATGGAATCGTTCGTCATGGATACCGAGCACGAAGCCGAGGGCGTATCCGTTCGAGGTCGACGGATTGCCATTGCTGGCAAACTCGGTGGTATGAATCGGCGAGAGGCCAGCAATCTGCTGCGCTCCTATGGTGCCGTGGTGGTGGAATCCGGATCATCGGCGGTGGATTGGGTGGTCATTGGTGCCGAGGAATCCCCCCTGGCCGAAGCCGAATTGATCACCGACGCGATGCGACATCGTCCGGATTGGCCGGATGTGCTGGTGATGCATGAAACGGATTTGTGGCAACGACTTGGATTGGTGGATGCGCCGCAATCGGTTCGAAGGCTACACACACCCGCAATGCTGGCGCATCTGTTAGGTGTGTCCGTACGCGTGATTCGTCGCTGGCACCGGCGTGGCTTGATCAAGCCCGTACGGACGCTCCACCGATTGCCGTACTTTGATTTCCAAGAAGTTGCGACTGCGAAACGACTCGCCCAATGGGTGGCCTCCGGGGCTAGCCCCGAGGCGATCGAACGACGACTTATGGAGTTGATCGAGGTCGTACCGGATCTCCGTCGACCTCTCGATCAGCTATCGATTTTGATCGAAGGCAAACACGTTCTGTTGCGCCAAGGCGAGGGTTTGATCGAGCCGGGTGGCCAACTGCGATTCGATTTCGATGCTTTGGGCAGTACCTCCGATCAATCCACACCGACGGCGGAGTCGTCCATTTTTCGACTGGACGCGATTCGCTCGACGATACAGGGCAGCCAGCACGATGCACCTTGGCAAGCAAGCGATCCAATGGGGTTTCCGCCAACGGCCGATGATCCCGAGGATGATCTCTTGATGTCGGCATATCTCGCCGAGGACGATGGTGAATTGCAAACTGCCATCGATTGTTATCACGCCATCTTGGTCCGTGACGGAGCCTCGGCGCACGTTCACTTCCAGATCGCGGAGTTGCTTTATCGGATGGGCGAAACGGTCGCGGCGAGGGAACGGTACTACGCCGCTTTGGAGGTCGATCCCGAGTTTGTCGAGGCCCGGTCGAGTCTCGCCGGTGTTCTGGCCGAAACGGGCCAACTGGAATTGGCTGTCGCGGCATATCAGGGCGCCCTAGCACTCCACGACGACTATTCCGACGTGCACTACAATCTCGCAAAGATTCTGGACGAACTTGGACGCGGGGAGGAGGCATCCATCCATTGGGATCGATTCTTGCAGCTGGCTCCCCGAAGTCCTTGGGCCGATGAAGCCCGCGGGCGCTTGGACCGGCCGGAATAACCCGCCACACCGCTTGTTGAAACTCATGTCGAACAGCCCTGATGCTTCGCCTGAATTGGCTTCACCCGAAACGCTGGTCACCGTGGTCGATGCTCGACAGGGCGCGACGGACGTGTTGGCCACGTTGCGTGAGAAACTCAGTCCGCGCGGGGACCTTGTCAGCGAACGCGGCCGCGAACTGACAAGAGCCGTCTTTGGTCAACCACTGACACCGATCCAAGTCGTCGAGACCATTTGCCAGGATGTGCAGAGCGACGGACTCGATGCCTTGTTGCGGTATACAAAGTCACTCGATCATGCGGATCTAACGCCAGACCAATTGCGCGTCCCAGCGGAGGACTTGGCCGCCGCTCATGCTGGTGCGGATCCCCGACTGATCGAGACGGTGCGGCGCATCCGTGACCGCATTGTCGAGTTTCAATCGGCAATTCGGCATCACGATGTGACGATCGAACCCAGACCAGGAGTTCGGCTTCAGCAGCGATACGTCGCATTGCCACGCGTTGGCATTTGCGTTCCTGGTGGCGCCGCGGCCTATCCGTCGACGGTCATGATGACGGCGATCCCTGCCCAGGTGGCCGGTGTGGATGAGATTGCCGTTGTGGCCCCACCGACCCAGTTCGGTGCTTACAACAATGACATGCTCGCGACATGTCATGAGTTAGGAATTACCGAGGTGTATCGCTGCGGCGGTGCTCAAGCGGTCGCCGCCATGGCGTACGGGGTCGAGGGGCTACCACGCGTCGACAAGATCGTTGGTCCCGGCAACCTCTTTGTCGCGCTTGCGAAGAAACATGTCTTCGGAACGGTCGACATCGACTCCTTTGCGGGACCGAGTGAGGTGATCGTCATTGCCGATTCGAATGCGCGAGCCGACTATGTGGCCGCAGATCTGCTGGCCCAGGCCGAGCATTCACCGGGGTCGGCGATCCTGATGACGTGGGATGAGACGCTCGTGGACAAGGTGCAGTGCGAATTAGCCCGGCAGCTGAGTTTGCTCGAACGCGCGGAGTTGACGCGAGCGGCGCTGGCGGACTTTGGAACTTTGATTCTAGTCAGGGACGCCGACCACGCGTGCGAACTGACCGACTCGTTCGCTCCCGAGCATCTGCACATTGAGACGGCGGATCCGGAATCCATGATTGCATCGATACGACATAGTGGCGCGGCCTTTTTGGGTCATTACACTCCGGTGGCACTTGGGGACTACGCAGCCGGCCCGAGTCACGTTCTTCCAACTGGGGGCACTTGCCGTTGGGCGGCGGGATTGTCGGTGAACAGCTTTTTGCGGTCCGGCAGCGTGACCTCATTCGACGCCGCCGCGATGGAGGCCATTGCCGATGACGTGATCGAAGTCGCTGATCGCGAAGGCCTAACCGCCCACGCGCGAAGCGTATCGGTACGACGATCCCAGAAAGACACTTCGGGCTGAGTTCCTCTCGAGCTCGATTCGCCCTTCCGGTTCAGCGACTCATGTGGACCGGTGATGGAGCCGTCAACGTGATTCTCGGGGTGGGTTGTTGGATGATCACGCGTTGAACGCGACATTTGCAATTGCACAATCGCGATCATCGGCTACGGTTGGCAGTGATGCTCCCTGCGATCGCTTCGGCCTGGCCTCCAAGGCGCGCCGACTCCCATTCGCCAGAAACGATGGTCAGCGCGAGGCGAGTGCACGCCCACGATCCAAGGTGAGCGGGTCAGCCCCGCATTCGATTGGGCGTTTCATGAGTCCGCCGATCCATTTCGAGATAGGTGGCTCCAATTCAACTATGGAATCCATTTCGAATGTCGTTTGAATCTTTGGGGCTTGCCGAGCCTCTGCAGCGGGCGTTGTGTGCCGCAGGCTACGAGCAACCCACGCCCATTCAGTCTGCCGCGATTCCCAAAATCATGGAGGGTCTGGATTGCCTCGGCGCGGCCCAAACGGGAACGGGGAAGACGGCCGCGTTCGCGCTCCCAATCTTGCACCGAATGTTGGAGTCCGGATACGCGCGAGTGAATTCGGCGGATTCTGCCCATGGTCGCAACGGTCGTGCGTCCAACAGGAAGTCGTCGCGCCATCGCGACGCGCCGATTCGAACGCTCGTTTTATCGCCGACACGAGAACTGGCTGCCCAGATCGACGAGAACTTCCGTCGGTATGCCAAATACACATCGATCCGCTGCGTGTGTGTCTATGGCGGTGTCAATCAGAATCCGCAGACGCGTCAGCTCGCTGCCGGTGCGGATATTCTGGTGGCAACGCCTGGTCGCCTGCTGGATTTGGTCGGGCAAGGCTTTGTGAGTCTACGAAATATCGAGACGTTTGTACTCGATGAAGCCGACCACATGCTTGATATGGGGTTTCTGCCAGACGTGCGGCGAATTCTTTCCATGATGCCGGCACAACGTCAGAACTTAATGTTCTCCGCCACGATGCCGTCGCCAATTCGAAAACTCGCCGAATCGATTTTGAAAGAACCCGTAAGGATTTCCATCGCACCAAGTCAACCGACGGTCGATCGGATCGAACAAGGGGTTTGCTTTGTGGCCCAAGCGGATAAGCCTCGATTATTGGCTCATTACCTAGAAACCCATGCCGCGGGTTCGACATTGGTGTTCACGCGAACCAAGCACGGTGCCAATGCGGTGGCCCGACGTTTGGTCAAACGGAGGATCCATGCCGAGGCGATCCACGGCAACAAGACGCAGGCGAGTCGCCAGCGCAGTCTCGATGGGTTTCGCTCGGGTAAACTGGATGTCTTGGTTGCCACCGATGTGGCTGCACGAGGTATTGACGTCGACGGGATACACACGGTCATCAATTATGACGCACCGACGACGGCCGAAGCCTACGTCCACCGGATCGGGCGGACCGGGCGTGCCGGGCGTGAAGGCACGACGGTCCTCTTTTGTGGTGGTCACGAGAACAAACTCTTCCGCCAGATCGAGCGCCATCTGAAGCGTGAGATTCCGGTCGTGTTGGGCGGTCCAGGTTGCCAAGATCGTCCGCTGCCGGATCCTGACTCCGCCGAATCCGCAACGTCGGACCGGTCACGACAACGTACCGGTGGGCATTCCAAACGATCCACCCGCACAAGGCCATCAGGAGGCGGTGAACCAAGTCATGGGGGCAAACGCGGATTTCGCCGTCGAGGTCGGGCTGCTGGAAGTCTTTCCGGTACAGGCAGTACCAGCGGTCGCAAAGGCGGTGGATCGCCGCATCCATCAAAGAGCCGCAAGAGGCGGCGTCCAAACTAGGCACTGTCTGGTAATCGCTATTTGATTTGAAGAGCACATCTGGCAACCTCCCGATTGTCTTACCACAGATAATCAAGGAGGAAGTCAGATGCCCCGTCATGATCTCACGGATCGAGAGTGGAATGCAATCCAACA
>JBCDIU010000017.1:0-134797 GCA_038748615.1 Planctomycetota bacterium
GGCCGCAGCGTCGAAATTAAAGTCCAAGGTGCTTGTTCGTGTCTACATCCCCGCAACGGGCACCTTGGTCTGGAAGTGCAGCTGAATTCCTTCGGCGGGCTGAACTTGAATGACGAGTCGGTTCCCAAGCGCCGCGCGAGAGCGGGATTCACCGAACAACAGGTGAGGCACGTTCTTGAATTGGATCACGATTTGGGTGGTTCGACAGGACATGCCTTTACCACTTCGCAAAAAGAACGGGACGCCGCGCCATCGCCAATTGTCGCAATAGAGCTTCAGCGCCGCGAACGTCTCCGTCGCGCTATCGGGCGGAACGCCTTCTTCGTCAAGGTAACCCGCGTACTGACCTCGGACAGTTTGCGCGGCAAAGTCGCCGCCCATCATCTTGCGGACACTGTGGAGAACCTTCACCTTTTCATCTCGTACCATGGTTCCGTCATAACGGGCCGGGGGCTCCATGGCCGTGATCATCATCAACTGCAGCAGGTGGTTCTGGAACATGTCCCGTAGAATGCCACTGTTGTCGTAGTAACCGGCGCGACTGCCAATGACGACTTCTTCGGCGACCGTGATCTGCACATGGTCGACATAATTGCGATTCCAAAGTGGCTCAAAGATGCTGTTGGAGAATCGCAAGGCAAAGATGTTTTGAACCGTTTCCTTGCCCAGGTAATGATCAATTCGATAGATTTGGTCTTCGCGAAATACGGTATGAATGGACTCGTTGAGTTGCTGGGCGGTCGACAGGTCCGTGCCAAAGGGTTTCTCAATGATGACACGTCGCGAGGCGACCGAATCGTCGGCGAGTCCCGCCGCACCGAGTTGCAAGATGGCTTTCTCGTAAAGCTGCGGCATTGTCGATAAGTAGTAAACGCGGCCTGCCGGGGCGCCTCCTTCAATCTCATCCAGGAACCCGGCGAGTGTTTCAAATGATTGGTCGTCCTTGATATCTCCTGGCGTGTAGTAAACGAATTCTGCGAATGCATCCCAGGTATCGGCAGCGAATGCCGTGCCCGCAAATTGAGCCGTCGTTTCACGCAAGGAATTTCGCCAGTCCTGGTGCTCAAACCGACTACGCGATACACCAACAATCCGCGTCTGGGCGGGCAGCCGTCCCTTCGCAAACAACTGGTAAAGCGCGGGAATCAACTTGCGACTGGTGAGGTCACCGCTGGCCCCAAAAATGACAATCGTATTGGGCATGGTAGCGAAACTCGCGAACGGGTCGGGCAGCGAAACGGGGCGAGCGGTCACTGTACGGCGCCATCGCCAATTGGACTAGGCGCGGATTCAATGGGGCGTCCAATCCATGGTCACCTCCAAGGTGCCGATCTGGTAATATTTCTTTGCGTGGCGATCCACCGCTCCAACGGTTCATGCTCTTCTTGTTAGGAAATGGTTCCTTGCTGCTTTCGAAGCTGATTCACCCCGAGATTTCGGCGGTCCTGGCCGCCGCCGGGCACCACAGTTCCGTGCTGATTGCGGATGGAAACTATCCTGCACTGAATAAGCGTGGACCCAATGCTCAACTCATCAGTTTGAATCTGATGCCGGGCGTACCGACCGTCAATCAGGTCCTGACAGCACTCTTGTCAGCAGTCGCATTTGAGTCAGCCGTGACGATGCAGACGGAGCCAGACGGCCCATACGCGCTCGATGGCGACCCGCCGGTTTGGGACGACTATCGTGCATCCATCGCGGCCGCCGACCTACAACTGAAACTGGAGCCGGTGGAGAAATGGGAGTTCTATGATCGCGTCATCACCGATGATCACGTGTTGACCATTCAGACTGGCGATCAGCAACGATATGCCAATCTGTTGCTGACCGTCGGCGTGAGGATGGACTCACCTGCATGATCAACCAGGCGAATTCGGGCAAGATTCTCATCGTCGAGTCAGACGCCGTCTTGCGAGGCCGGATGGTGGAGCTGTTCACCCAGGCTGGTATGGAAACGATCGATGTGGCCAATCACGATGACGCGATGCCAAACCTCGATGAAACATCGGTGAGCCTCTTGCTCACCGAGTTGCCTCGCGCGCCGCTCGAAACTTCGAATTCATCGGAGATCGATGCCGCTCGAACCGCCGGAGCGCTTGGCTGGGTGCGTCGGATTCGTAGCGTGGCTCCGTCGTTGCCAATTGTGTTGACAACGAGCGAAGAAGCCGATCCGGCGGCCTGTGAAGCTTTGCTGCAAGGCGCGGCTAGCTACGTACCCAAGAAACAAGCTGACGCGACGCTGGTCGAGACGGTGGAACAAGTCCTCCAGGTGAGCCAAAATGCCAAACAAGCAACGGACGTCGACGAGTGCGTTGCTCAGATGAAACTCACGCTGATCCTTCCAAGTCATGAGAGCATGGTTCCAGCAATCATTGCCAAACTCGAAGCCGCCGTCGGTCCGCTGAACCTGTTTGACGAGATGATCTGGACACAAGTTGCGATGGCGCTCGATGAAGCGATCCTCAACGCGATGATCCATGGCAACTTGGAGGTTGATTCAGAACTCCGCGAACAGGGTGATGGTCAAGCATATTGGGACCAGATTCAGCTTCGGCGTGATCAACCAGCCTATGGTGATCGGCGGACTGAAGTGTCGCTGACCGCGACCAGATCACAAGCGGTGTTCGTGATCAAAGATCAGGGTCCTGGATTTGACGCGGCGACACTCCCCGATCCCACGGACCCCGCAAACCTGGAGAGCATCGGTGGCCGCGGTCTACTGCTCATCAACGCGTTCATGGATGAAGTTCATCACAATGAACAAGGCAATGAGCTCACGATGATCAAACGCAAGGCCGCCGGTGAACGACCGTGCGAGGATGACGAATGACCGATGCGACAGGACGATTCTGATTCCGCACGGCCGGCTGGCATGGATCGATTCGCTGGTGGCGGCTTGTTGGTTGCTTTGTTGGTCTCCTCAGGAATCGCCTTTTCCTGGCCCTCGATAACGTCGGCCCATGACCCGTTCCTCATTCATCCGTGGATGTTATTGGCGTTGGTCGCGGTCACGATGTATTGCCTCGGGATTGTGCTGGATCGAGGTGAACTTCTCGAACTGCGTCAGCGACCACTAAGCGTCTTGCTGGGTGTTCTGATTCAGTGCACCTGGATGCCCTTCTTGGCCGTCCTCGTTGTCGAAGCCCTATCGCTTGAAGGCGACATTGCCAATGGTGTCTTGTTGGTCGGATGTGTACCTGGTGCGATGGCGTCGAACGTCTTGACACTCACAGCTCGCGGAAATGTGAGTTACTCCGTCAGTCTGACCACGGCAGCCACAATGCTGTCGCCACTAACGGTTCCGTTGACTCTGATGATCACGTCCGATCTTTCGGCCAGTCCGTCCATGATGAGCCCCTTTCGCACTGCCATGATCTTGCTGGCCACGGTGGTGGCTCCGGTCACGTTGGGCTACTTTTCAAAACGACTCGCGAGTACATGGTCAAATGCCCTTTCGTCGCTAGCACCCAGAATCGCTTCACTCGCCCTGCTATGGATCATCGCTTCAGTCGTGGCGGCAAACCGTGGTCGGCTATCTCAGGTTCCGTTGAGTTGGCTAATGGCGCTTCTGTGCATGAATCTTCTCGGATATGCAGGTGGTTGGTTCCTTGGACGACTCGTGGGACTGCCAACCGCAATGCGCCGAGCATTGACATTGGAAGTCGGAATGCAAAATGCCGGGCTCGGGACGGCACTGGCGGCAACCCTCTTCGGCACTGACTCCTTGACGCAGATCCCAACGGCCGCCTACACGTTTGGGTGCATGCTGACCGGAACGATTGTCGCTGGATGGTGGTCGCGAAGTGGTTGGTGAGCGACGCGGGACTTCGCGCTTCTCTCGTCGACGAGTAAACTCCCCGACCGAGGAAACGGACCATCTGGATTGCTGCATTGTTTCCGGCAAGCGGATATTCTGTGTCGATCCAGGACCCAACAAAATCCTGCGGCCCATTTGGTCAGGACGATGACTGGATCGAAAAGCGACGATCCACGTCGAACGCGAAGGATAGCGCGGGTGTTGAATCCAATAGGTGGTTCTACGGATGGGTGGCCGAGTGGTCGAAGGCTCTAGTCTTGAAAACTAGCGTAGGGGAAACTCTACCGTGGGTTCGAATCCCACCCCATCCGCTGCAATGCCGTGGCAATGAGGCAGTGTTGAAAACCGGCGTCCATAAGAGAGTGGACGTCGGCGGGCGTGCGAATGCCGCCGCCCGAGGTCCAAGTCCATCTAGGTGCCGAAGCCATTGGACGACGAAGGCCCTCGAATTGCGGAGGTCCCGTATGGGTCCCCACGTGGGCTGTATCGAGGATCAATCCCTGCCGAATGCCCAGTCTGTCAGCGGTTTGAATCCACAGTTCAGGCGTTTCATCCCCTCGGAACTGTCCGGCGTGGTAGTCCAGTCCGAGACAGAGTTCAACACAACCAACTGGACTTTGGTGACTTTGATCGAACGCGCCCACCAGTTGTTCTAACGCTCCGACCTGTTGGAGCGACTCGCTTGCCGCGACCAAGTTCAATCGCCTAGTCGGTGGGATCGACGACACCATCGTTCCCCATCGATTCCAGAGTTGCGTCGATTCACCGGGTTGCAGCCCGGCGTCGATCCAGATTTGGTCGAGCGATTGGCAGCACCGGAGGATCGATGCGATCGCTTCCCACTGACGATCACGGCCCATGAGCGCGTCCAGGTCAGCGATATAGATCTGCGACAATCCGAGCTGCTGATAGTACTCAACGAGCGACTTGGCGCTGCCAGGTATGAATTCAGGCAAGTCGATTCGAACGGGACCGTAACATTCGCGATTACCAGCGACGGCAGCAACGGCACGACCGTGCATCAAATCGATCACGCCAACAAGACGCTCCACTGGCCAATCCGACGTCATGATGACTCGATGCGAATATAGACTTCGCCGATCCATGCCAAACTGGTTTCAAACTGATCGCCAGGAACCGATAATTCCAGACTGACTGAATTGTGCGGCGACCATACATCACCAAGATCGACTCTCGTCCGTTCCTGGTCGTCGCCGGGATGTGGCTGCATGGCGATATGCGGCAACTCCAATTCATTCAGGGTAACACGGTGAAGGGTGGCGACGCCGCAGTGGACAATCAAGTGAGCACTGGCGGCAGATTCTCGAACGGCCTCGAGCCAATGGGGCGGTTGATTGAATCGACGCGTGTAACTGAGTTGATGGCGGACTCGGCTGTCCTTGGGAAAAATTTGGCGATCATCTATAAACAGCGGCGAAAGATCGGGAACGTCGACGGTCGATTCGTGCGTTGAAGCGGACGGATCGGACGCACCCACGACGACGCGTCGGATCCATGGCCGACGCAATCGAATTCGGTGCAACATAATGAATAGCAGATGGATGTTCACGGATAGATGGGCGGACAAGTGCTTGAACTCACTTGATTGGCTCCAGCACGATTCGCCGCTTGAATATAACCCTGATACTTCGATGACGTTGACGAATGGTGTAAGGCGGGATATCGCCGAGTGGCACATGGTCTCTTGATGGACGCGGCGCGGACGTTTGCGTTAACGCTGGCCTATGATGGTTCGCGATTTGCCGGTTGGCAGGTTCAACCGAATCAACGAACCGTTCAGGGCGAGCTCGAGCGAGTCTTGTCGATCGTGTCAAAGGGTTCCAGTTCGGCAACTGGATCGCGAATACTTGGCTCCGGCCGGACGGACTCGGGCGTTCACGCGATCGGCCAGGTTGCACGCTGCCGAATCGAATGGACGGCTGACGAGAGCGCTCTACGGAGCGCCTTCAATGCGAAACTACCCGCGGACATTGTGATTCGCGACGTCCGAGAGACACATTCACGGTTTCATCCCATCGCTGACGCGATCAGCAAGCAATATCGCTATCGCGTTCAAGTTGGCGGTCCCAGGGATGTGTTCGCACATCATTGGTACACACGCGTCTTGTACAAGTTGGACTTGGATGCGATGCAAGCATGCGCCGAAGTCATTCGAGGGGAGCACGATTTTGCGGCCTTCCAGGCAGCCGGTGCCGAGAGGGACTCCACGACGCGCACAGTTTGGAAAAGTCAATGGATCGTTGCCGACCGGATCAGTCCGATGATGGAGGCTCCAACACCTGAGAACCTTTTGGCAGATGAGTCCGTCGCCTGGACTTACGTGGTCGCTGGCAACGGATTTCTCTACAACATGGTTCGCAATCTGGTAGGGAGCATGCTCGAAGTCGGCCGGGGACGTCAAAGTGTCAAGTGGATGAGGTCGCTTCTGACGTGTCGTGATCGCCGTCAGGCCGGGCCGACGGCGCCGGCGGCGGGTTTAACGCTTTGGAGCGTCGATTATCCGCGCGGCATCTTCGTCAATCGCGCGAGCCACTCCCAGGTCTCACCCGATGGACAGCGGGCGTCGTAAGACGAATTCTGAACCGGCATAGTCCCTACAAACCTCAACACATCACACACGCGACCAGTTTCACGGCATGTTTCGATCCCGATCAGCAAATCCGCATCCTAATTTTGAGGGATCCAGTGCGTCGAATTCTCGGAAATGATGACCAAACCGTGGTGTGATCGACGATAAACCACCGAAGCGGTTCGACGCAGCCGATCTCTCGCTCGCCTCTCTGTTTACCGATCGCTATGGGACGTCTGCAAAGCTCCATCGGGTTGATCACTGGCACCGACATCGTCGGCACGGTTGATCAACTGATCGCCATTTCGGCGCAACCGCGGGATCGTTTGCTGGCACGGACCAGTGAGATTGAGGGTCAGCAACAGGAACTGGCATCTCTGACGGCCTCGGTGATTGGCGTTCAATTGGCCGGAAATGCTCTTGGGACCGACGCCCTTTTCACGAGCAAGTCGGCAACGTCTTCGAACGATTCCGCATTATCGGCCGCGACCGGCGATAATGCGGTCGCGGGACAATACACCGTTCTGACGCTGCAAACCGCCGCAACCCACTCGGTGCAGTCGATTCAGTCGTTCGCCGCCCGCGACACCGCGTTGGGACTTGCCGGATCGATCACCGTCAAGCCGGATGGATTCGTCGACCAGGCGGTCTCACTTTCGGATCTCAATGATGGCCTCGGTGTTGAAGCCGGCTCGATCCGACTGACCGATCGATCGGGGGCAACTGCCGATGTGGATTTGAGCACGTCCAGGACCATCGATGATGTGCTCCAGGCGATTAACGATGCTGACGTGGAAATCCGTGCCACGACGCGTGATGGAAAGATCCGTCTTATCGATGAGTCTGGCGCGACAAGTTCCAATCTCAAACTAGAACAACTTGGTATCGCGGAGACCGCAGCCGACCTGGGCTTGTGGGGTATTGATGTGGCCTCCAGCGTGGCTGATGGAAATGCCATCAACCTTCCGACGGGCGTGACGTCGCTTCGAGGACCGGCACTTTCCCAGCTCAACGGCGGTAACGGACTTGGGGCACTGACGACGTTGGATCTACAACTATCCGACGGCTCCACGGCCGGCGTCGATCTCTCGGGCACCGGATCGCTCAGCGAGATCATCGATGAAATCAATGCCTCCGGACTGGACTTGATCGCGCGAATCAATGACGCCGGCAACGGCCTGCGAATTCGCGACGTGAGCGGTGGTTCGGGAAGCTTCACCATTACTTCCGCCGACAACACTGCATCGAGCCTCGGGTTCAGCGGCGCCATCGACGGCGACATCGCCGTGGGAGCTGATCTGAATCTACAGACCGTTACGACAGAGACTGCTCTGGCGGATCTCAATCAAGGAACCGGGCCCACGACGGGAAGTTTTACCATCCAAGACAGCAACGGCGACACGGCGGCCGTGAACCTAACGGTCGATGAAATTGACACCGTCGGTGAATTGATTGACCGTATCAATGCATTGGACGTCAATGTGACCGCTGGAATCAACGATGCAGGTGATGGCATCAAGTTTACCGATAACGCGGGTGGGACGTCATTACTATCAATTACTGATTCGGGAACCGGGACCGTGGCCGCCGACCTGGGAATCTCCGGTACGGTCGCCTCCGGAGTGACCAGCGTTTCGGGGAGTCAGTCGACGTCCATTAGCATCGACGCGGACGACACGCTCGACGACATCGTCACCAAAATCAATGCCGAGGGGCGATACGGAACAGCGTCTGTTGTCGCGGGCGACAATGGCACATTCCAGCTGCAGATTCGTGCCAATCAAGGCGGCGATGTCGGTCGACTCGCGATTAGCTCCAGCGCCGATCTGGATCTGAATCTCCGCACGATCTCACGCGGCCAGGATGCCGTTATCACCATCTCGAGCGACGGAGGGAACGAGCGGTTCCTGACGAGCACCGATGGCGTTTTCGAAGACTCGATCACTGGACTGAACTTAACTGCCAAAGCGATCACCACGGAGCCTGTTTCCATCACGGTGGAGGACAACCCGGATGCCGTCGTCGGCGCGATCAATACCTTTGTCGACCAATACAACCTCCTAGTCGACCGTATCAACGAGACGACGTTCTTTAACGCGGAAACAAGTGAAGTCGGGTTGTTGTTCGGTTCCTCGGAGACACTTCGCATCCAGTCCGGATACAGCCGGCTCCTGAGTGGACGGACGTCTAGTACGGGCTCCGTCCGCTCACTAGCCCAGATCGGCGTCCGGTTGGACGAGAACGGCAAGCTGCAGGTCGACACGACCAAGTTGAGAGATTCGTTAGCATCCGATTCAGCGGGTGTCGCCAAGTTTTTCAATAACGTTGACTCGGAAACCGAAGTGAATAACGGGTTTGTCGGTCAACTCGATCGGTTGGCAGACCGTTTGGCAGGTGACGAGAACAGCGTCTTGCTCGGGCGAACTCAAACGCTGGCGACGCAGGTCGAACGCAACAACGAGCGTGTCGAGACTCTCAATTTGCGATTGGACGCCGAACGGGAGCGTTTGCTCGCCCAATTCTATTCAACCGAAGAGGCCATCGCGAAAATCCAATCCAATCAGGCTGCAATCGACAGCATCAGCTTCATCAGCTTGAATTCGAACGATTCATAAACGTGCCTGCTGGATCCGAGCGAATGGTTCACTGGGGCCGGGGTACGGCGATCGCGGCGGGCTGATCCGAACGCGGCAACTGGTCAAACGGACCAGGAAGCGGATCCCCAAAGATCTCCGTTAGCTCTTTCAGTTTGGTCAGCAGTGCAGCGTAGTGGTTCTCTGTTCCGGGACGCGCGGGGGCGAACGACATCCCGTTGCGAGTCATCCAAGCAATCAGACTCGCTGCATCACGACCGTCTTTAGCGGGATCGAAGTACTGTCCGGCTGACATCGCATCGAGCGTATTGCGATCGCGAACCGCTTTGATTTCGCGATTGAGTTGGGCAAGGTGATCCTCGACGCGGATCAAGTCCAACACCTGACCACTCATCATTCCCTGCCATGGCGGCGGATAGACGCTGTAGAAGTGCTGCGTGAGCCCCGCGAAAGCAATTTCCAAATCAATGATCGCTTCTCGAGGCAGCTGTGGATTCTGCTGACCATATGCCAGCAACTGATCTCGTGCCTGAAGCAGTTGAACGATGTCTCCCCGAAAAGGCAACTCTTGCAACAGCGGAGGCCAGTAGTCGAACTTCAATGCTAATGGTTCGGCCAACGAAAACTCGGTTTGGCCGCCATCGGTAGCCGGTGACATGACCCGAATCGACTCCAGCATCTGGGGCGAAAGGTCCCAGCGGTCATGGCTTGGGTGCGTCGCGAAGTATTCTTGCAGACCAATTCCGTAGCCGATCGCGGTGTGCGACAAGCGATCCAGCAGAAAGTTCATCGCCGTATCTGGTTGTCCGGCGTACTTGGGATCAAGCAGCATCACGCTAAGTTGACGGCGAATGGCATTTTGACGTTGTCGCAATCGCTGATCCTTCATCTCCTCGTACCGTTGAGCGACCCGCATTTGCCCTCGCATGTTCTCTTCGCGACGATCGAAGTACTGCGTGACGCTTTTCTTCCAATTGTCCAATTCAAGGTCGGTTGCAATCGCCATCTCGACGCGATGTTCGCCGAGACTTCGGAACCATCCGTTGGTGCTCAGCATTAAGAGCGCTTGCGCTGCAAGCTTGTCATTGGCCGCATACTGCTTGTTGACCTCCATTTCGTTCTCCGCCATTAAGGTCAACACGGCATCATTGGGTACCGCTTCGACCTCCGCTTCGACCAACACGAATGGCGGAATGGTCAATGTTCCCGCTACACCATCTGGCAGCGGTTGAACCGTCACTTCGTACGTTCGATCTGGACGCAGTCTTGGGCGGCCCTGTTTGGGCAGAGGCAATGTCAGCTTGGTGTCTTCGGTCTTGGTCGGCGGCAGGACGACGCGCCCATCGGTTGCATCCACCACGTGAACTTCGAATCCCGTGATACCTGGATTCGGTGCGGCCCATTGCAGCGCGACACCATCTGCCGTCCGTCGCGTCAATTGCACGTCGACCTCCGCCAGAGCAACCAGCGGGCAAAGCCACGCGACCAATCCGAGCATCCACGCGCGCCAGTCACAGGAACAGTTTAAGCGAATCATCAGAGTCGACTTTCGAGTTTCGAGAATGGAAATCCGGCTAGGTCACATGCGTTTTATTCGTCGCGAGCGGTCAAACAATCGGAACCAAATTCCGCGAGTACGTCGACTGAAATCATGTCGAGTACCTGTTCTTGCTCTTTCACCAACAACTTGGACTTCATCGGATCCGCAGTCCATGTTTCTGGCAACTTGCCTGGGGCTGAAATCATTCCGGCCCAACGACCTGAAGGATCGACCACGGGACAGCCTGCAAAATTCCAATCAATTGCTTCGTCGCGTGACGTCTTGCATAGGTACATCCTCGGCATCGAAGATTCGACCTTCGTCAGTGCTCCCAACGGTCTCAAGCTCTGGGAACGGTTGGCGAGCGGATGCTGTCGAGAAGCTTCCGGGGAACTCTCGATGTCGGAGGAGCGAACCAGGGGCGAATCCGAATCAAAGAACGGCCCAATGCACTGACAGTTGGACATTGGCATCAGGGGTGTGTTTGGATCTGCCAACACCGCGTCGCTGGATAGCGTATCGAATGACAACTCCGTCATCGTGGCTGTCATGGGATCTTCGCAGACCAAGCACCCGATGTCATGGACTCTCTGCATCTTCTGATTCGCCAACAACAGGCCATACTGTAGTTTTTTTTGCTGATCATCATTCGCATTCAATGCCGCCTTCAACGCTCCGGCGGCTTTCCGTCCGGCCACCTGAAACTTCGCCAACAGCGGATGGACGCGTTTCGCACTGACGGCGCGGACTTGGCCGCTGAGAGCGTGGATCATCTCGGGGCGATCGAAGCCCGGCATCGAATCGATGGTGTCCACGACGCGTCCACTGGTCAACACAAGGGTGGATGAAATGGCCACGCCCACGCCGATTCTGAATCGCTCGCCGCCATTGGTCATGGTGATCAAGACAAGACGCTCGGTAAGATCGGGCGTTTGCGCAGCAGGCTCCGGCTCAACGCCAATCTGCTGAGGATCCTGGTTCGATAGAGTCTCCAAGCCGAGGTTTGGAGGCTCCGTCGAATCCAACTTCGTCTCTTCCGATTCGTCGCCGCCTCTCGGGTCAGGCGTTGTTTGCGGTTTGTCATCGGCGTCCAGCTCCGCGCGATTGGCTTCGCTATCGAGCCCAATTTGAATCGACTCCGGCGCAACGTCATCAGTGCGACCCACCCATTCCTGATTCGTCGGCCCCGTGGCGAAAGGCTTCAAGAATAAGACAGCCAAGAGACCCACGATGGAAACGGTCGCTATCCAACGTGGGACAACTGGGATTGCATTCCACCAGGCGGCGAAGGTTGATCCATCCGTCGCATTTGGCTGATCCGACACGCTTGACGCTGGAACGCCACTCAACCCTGACGAGCCCATCGAACCACGAGCGACTGGAGTCCCGGATGATGGGTCAACCATGCCAATCCACGGCTCCACCGAATCGACCCAGCGTTCGAGTGTCCGTTCTTGGTGTCCGAAGGTGAGCAAGTCTCGGTCGAGCACCCTCGCCATATCAACCGGACTGGCATTGTCGCCAACGAGCGTATGATTGGTGCTGTTGAGATCACGGACGACCCACTGATCGTTCTTGTCTTGGATCAAAACGGCATGGTTGGATGACACACTGGGATCTTCGATCTGCAAGTCATTGTCCCCGCGTCGACCGACACGCAGAACGCGTTTGGCTAGCGACTCGACGGGCCACGGCATCACAACCGTTTCAGCGAGAATGACTCGCACGCCAGGCACGAGCTTAGTCCGTTTGGCGATCCGATTTCCGGCAACGAACACACCGTTGCTACTATTGAGATCCTCGATGAAGTACGAATCACCGTCACGCGTTAGCCGGCAATGCTTTCGCGAGACGGTCGAATCATCAATTCGGAGATCGACCTCATCGCCCGAGCCGATGGTCCACGCACGCGTTGCCATGTTTGTCTTGCTGCGACAGTGAAAGAAACTGTTCTCGGGAGGGTACTGTACCGCACCCCCGCTCGGTCAACAAATCCTCGCCAGTGACAGACGATTCGTCGTCCCATCGACCGAGCAGCATGACAGGTCGCTTCGGTGGTCCCAACGGACACATTTCCAGATGAAGCCAATGGTTTTGATCGAAAAACCAGGGAACCCTATACAGATGTCTCGAGCTTGGCCTCTTCGGCAGCGATCATCTGACCCAGGATTTCATCGAGTGACACGCGGATGTCCCAGTCCGGATAGTCGTGACGTAGCTTCGAGAGATCGCTGATGTAGCAAATGTGGTCACCTTTGCGATTGTCTTCACCGAGCGTCCATTTCACTTCGTGCCCGCTCAGGTCTTGGATGCGAGTAATGCATTCGAGCACACTGGCCGCATTCTCACGGCCTCCGCCGATATTGTAGACCTCACCAGGACGTGGGTTCCGCGAGAACGCCTCAAACGCCTTCACCACATCGCTACACTCGATCTGATCGCGCACCTGTTTGCCCTTGTAACCGAAAATGGTGTAGGGTTTTCCCGCAACGGCGACGTGAACGAGATAGCTGAGGAAGCCGTGCAACTCGACGCCGCTATGGCTGGCTCCCGTCAAGCAACCTCCCCGGAAAACACCAGTCTTCAATCCGAAATAGCGTCCGTACTCCTGTGCCAGCACGTCGGCAGCCGTCTTGGAGGCACCAAAGAGAGAATGCATCGTTTGATCGATGCGACAGGACTCGTCCACTCCATCATAGTCATCTTCGTCAGCGTACTCCCATCGCGTTTCGAGTTCCGCCAACGGAAGTTCATTGGGCGCATCTCCGTAAACCTTGTTTGTACTCATGTGGCAGAAGACCGCCTCTGGAGCATGCTGCCGCGTGGCTTCAAGGAGATTGAGCGTGCCGTTCGCATTGACCTCGAAGTCCAAGAACGGAATCGCCGCCGCGCGATCGTGCGACGGTTGAGCCGCACAGTGAATAACAAGATCGGGCGGCTCATTGCAAAACAGGTCGAGCAAACCCTCCCGGTCCCGAATATCGAGTGAGACCGTGCGAAAGTTCTTGCACTCCTGTTCCAACCGAGATTGATTCCACTTGGTACTGCCGTCGGGACCAAAGAACGTTGCCCTCATGTCGTTGTCGATGCCGATCACTTCGTCACCAGTGGCATTCCAGTGGCGTACGGCTGCCGAACCGATCAACCCACTCGAACCCGTCACAATTACACGCATGTCAATTCATCAACCTGTTTTCTTCCAAAACTCGAATCCGCAGCCATCACCGCAGCGACCGTGCACATCCAGTCTAATTGCCCGTCAGATCGCATCGGACGTCGGCGTCCCGATCGGAGAAGCCGAGTTGCCACGGCTCCGTACGACCCCTTCAGCCCGCACCAGTGGCCAAGAGATCCGCCAAAGTCCGGTCGCCGGCGGCCTCACGTTCGGCTTGCTTGAGACAATTCAACGACTGCCACGCTCCATGAGCACTCGTTGGTCGCATCTGATGTGCGACCGCCAAGACGTCCGCTATCAGGATCCCATCGGCAGGTCGGGCCAAAGTCAATGATGGAGACTCGTTCGCCGAACCGGACACATGTCGCAAGAAGCCTTCTTCGACCAGTCGGGTTTCCAGAAGACGGATCTGGTGGCTGGGCAGGCCCAATCGATCCGCCAAGAATTGACGGTCAATACTCTTTCCAACTGAAAAGGCACCTGCCACCTCGCTCATGATGGGCAACATCCAGTCGGGATCGCCCGACAAGTGCTGCGAATCGTCGATCAGGCGTCCCCCCAAATTCGCGCCGCCATGCATTGCCTGAAGCGTTGACGTTAATTCCAAGCCGAACAACACAATCAACCACGTCAGATACATCCAGAACAGGAACAGTGGAATCAGTCCCAAGGATCCGTAGACCGCCGAGTAGGGAACGGCGGTGCTGACGTAGAACTGAAAACCAAATTTCGCAAGCTCCCAAAGGACGGCGGCAACACCGGCGCCGGCGGCAGCGGCCCGCACGGACACGTTCGTGTTCGGCATCAGTGCGTAAAGCAGAAACATCAAGACCCAACCGGCCAACAATGACAGCGCATGTCGCACCAACCACAATGGCCATGAGCCCGCGCCGATGGTCCCCACCCAATCCACCACTTGCCCAGACATGTAAAGGCTCAATGCGAGCAGGCCACTGCCGAGCGTAATGATCGACCAATGGATGGCGATCCGCATATGGATGGGACGTTGGGTCGGCGCGTCGTAAATAACGTTGAAGAGACTCTCTGTCGCGTTGGCAAGCGCCACCGCCGCATAGACAAACAGAATCAAGCCAAACACGCCGATCGACGCAAAGTCGATGGACGCGATTTTGGAGGTCACATCGTGAAGCACCCGCCGGATACTGGCTTGCGTCTGGAGCGTCGTCGCCTCAGCGACGAGTGCCCCGTCGCCACCATCGATGGCATCCGCGGCCGCACGATCGATTCGCTCGTCCTCCGTTGTGTAGAGCACATTGGATTCGCCCAGGATCTCGCTATCGAATTGGTCATTTCCGGCCCGTGCCTGCAAATACTCGGTGGGGATCTCTGGGACGCCAAAAAACGAAAAGAGTTGGTTCTCGACACGCAACTGAACGTCATCGAGCCCACCGAAGACCCGAAACAGGACCAGCCCCAGAACGACCACCGGAATCAGGGCAAAGATCGTTCGATACGTCAGTTCCGCGGCCATTCCCTCGGCCCGGTGGCGAGCCGAGCGGCGCCAACAATGGACCATTAGATCGGCGCCGTATCGAATCGGATGCCCATCACCGATCGACATCCATGATGCCTGTAGATTCCGCCAACGGTTCATGAACACCCCTGGTTATCGAGATAGACTTCGTGGCGCATTGATCGTCCGACCAATCTCAAGCCACCCAGCACATTATCAACGGCGATGTCTGCCATGGCGTGGCGAGCTCGCGTCGTGGCGCTGCCGATGTGCGGTGTGATGATCACGTTGGGAAGTTGGACCAGCGGGTGATCCGCGGCAATTGGCTCGGGCGTCGTCACATCCAAGCCGACAGTAAATTGGCGGTGCTCTTGGCAGTGCCGCACCAGCGCATCTTGATCGATGATCTCGCCACGTGCCGTATTGACCAACGTCGCGTTCGTTGACATCGAGCGAAGCGCCGTGGCGTCAATCAGATGGCGAGTCGCGTCGGTCAACGCAACGTGAATCGAGACGAAATCGCTGTGTTCTAGACACTCCGTCAGGCCCACGCGACGGCCACCAAGTGACTCGGCGACCGCCGAGTCCTGTCGGGAAGTATAGAGCAATTTCATTCCCCAGCCGCGGACGAGACGGCTGGCCGTGGCCGCTCCGATGCGGCCCATCCCGACAATACCGAGCGTTCGGCCGGCAACTTCGGCACCCAAGAATCCATCGGGCTGCCATGTCGACCACTCGCCCGACGACACCTGATGCGACGCGACCCGCATATGTCTTGCCGCAGCCAACAGAAGCGCGACCGACAGATCCGCCGTTGCGTCGGTCAACACGTCCGGAGTATTGCCCACTCGGATCCCTCGGCGGGAAGCCTCTCGGAGGTCAATGTTGTTGTATCCGACCGCGTAGTTGCTGATCACCTGCAATTGTGGGCCTGCGGCTTCCATGACGCCTGCATCAATCGTTTCGGACAACAAAGTCAGGATTCCATCACACTCAGCCACATTGCGGATTAACTCACCGCGAGTTGGCGGCGTCGACTGTGGCCACACGAACACATCGCAGAACTCTCGCATTCGAGCGATGGAACCACCTGGCAACTGTCGAGTTACAAACACGCGCGGCAATTCACTCAAGGTACGTCCGTCCGTTTCGGAGGAATCGACCAGCCGCTGGTTGGCATGGATCGATAATGACTGGATTCAACGTTAGACTGATAGTCTGACTGGATTTTCACCTACCGAGAACCTCGAATGAAACGATGCTTTCCCATCGGTGAGTCGCTTCGGCGATTCGTTCCGCTCTCGTTGGCAGGATGCCTTTGGTTGTCAGCCGGCGGTCTCATGGCCCAGACCGTTTTGGCTCCGGATGCTCCGGAGACCGAGAACGCGGAGACCGCGACACCACCGGTTCCTCCGGTCACGCCGAAAATGGATCCCGGTCAAGCCGATCTGGACGAAGCGGTGCTGCGCCGAATCGACGCCGAAAGCAATGCCGAACTCGAGTCCGTTGCCTCGTTGATCGAATCGGCGATCGCGAAAGGACTCAACGAGGAGAACCAAGCTTTCGCAAAACAAATGCTTGGCAGTATTCAGTTTCAACGTGGCCAAGGACTGGCAGCGATGATGATGCGAGTCCGCGGACGAAGACAGATTCAGATGCGAGACGATGCGCTGGAAGCCCTCAGTGAAGCCGTCAAGAATGACCCGGACCAACCAGAAGCCCACCTTCTGATCGCGAGGCTCAATTTGCTGCCCGATGGGGATCCCGAAGTCGTGCGGCAGGCCGCCAGCGAAGCCGTTCGACTGCTCGATGAGGATCCGATCCAGCGGAGCGCCGCCTACCTGTTACGAGCGGTCACGCAAGATGACGACGACGACAAACTCGCGGATCTCGACGCAGCGATCGAATCCAATCCGAAGAACACCGACGCCCTGCGCGAGCGGGCTGGTATGCGTCTGCGAAGCGGCGACGTCGATGCGGCAATCGAAGACCTCAAGCTCGTTCTGGAACTCGATCCGACGAACCAACAGATCGCGACGGCGGCCGTGCAGCAACTGGTCGACCTTGACCGCGCTGATGATGCCGTGGAACTGCTCAGTCAATCGATTCAGGCCAAGCCCAGCGAGGGACTCTATCGACTGCGGGCCATTCTGTTTCGAATGCTCAACAAAGATGAAGAGGCGTTTGCGGATCTAAACAAAGCGTTGGCGATGCAGCCGAAAGACCCGATCGCCCTTCTGCAGCGAGCCGAAATCGCATTGGGACGCGGTGATCTCCAAGCTGCCAAGGAGGACCTTCGTAGCGCCACCGACATCGCTCCCCAGGTCGAGAAGGTGGACCAAGCGATCGTCGTGCGATGCTTCATCGCTGTGGAGGAGGGTCGGATGGCCGATGCCATTACTGACATGAAGATACTGGTGGATCGAAATCCGGAGGATGCGGGGCGACGTCTTCAATTGGCCAATCTCTACATCCAAGACGATCGTCCTCGTCAAGCAATCGAGGCTCTCACGGAAGTCCTTCGAAATGACGGACGCAATGTGCCACTTCTTCGGACAAGAGGCGATGCTTTCTTAGCGGTAAGCGAGCATGCCAACGCCATCAAGGATTACGAAATGGCACTTGAGGCGATCGGAGATCAAGACCACCCGAGCCTCTCGGGCATTCTCAATAACCTCGCATGGGTCTTGGCGACCTCGCCACAGGACGACGTGCGGGATGGAGACCGTTCGGTCGAACTGGGCTTACGAGCCGTTGAACTCACCGACGAGTCCGAAGCGCATGTTCTCAGCACGCTTGCCGCCGGCTACGCGGAAAATGGTGATTTTGCCAATGCGATGAAGTGGAGCGAGAAAGCCGTCGAACTGGGTAAGCTCGAGGACAACGACCAGCTGGAGCAACTCGAGGAAGAACTCGAATCCTATCGCCAATCCAAGCCATGGCGCGAGGCACAGGAAACCGAGGAAAACCAGTTACCCTTGCTCTCACCCGATGACGTGATCGATACCTGAAAGATCACGCCCGGCGGCAGTAATTTTCGACGATTCCGACTCCGTGCAGCCCGGCTCGCCTTAATGTCAGGGCATACGTTTCGACCTCGGTCGAAGCAGATCGTTGGACATCACGTACGATCAGGGCCGTATCACACAGGGCGGCTGAACGAGTGCATGAAGCTGGGCAATCGACCAAAATCATGTCGAAGTCCGCCTTGGTTTTTTGCACGACGGTTCGGACCTCCGCGGGGTCCGGCATCTCGTCGCTGCGTTGAATCAGCGGCAATAACGTGACCTGGTCAGCCTCGGATGTCACGGCAATCTCTGACAGAGGCATCGAGGTTCTCATCGCGTCAAGCCAACCATTGTCCAGATCAAGTTGAAACGAATCAGCAAGCCCTCCCGTTAAGGCGTCGGCATCAACTAAAGCAACTCGGAGTCCGGCCGCGGCGATGCTAAGGGCGAGCCCCATCGCAACGGTCGACCGCCCCTCACCGGGCAACAGGCTGGTGATCGCAATTGAACGTAGTCCACCTTGGTGCGCCGTTGAAAGACGATCGGCCAGATGGCGGCTCAAATCATTGGTCAAAAATAATTCCTCGACGGCCGTCGGCAACGGGAACTGATCGACTTGCCAAGCCGCTTGGAACGGAGCCGGCGCGCTCACATCGATCTGGGAGGATGCGACCGCCTTTTGAACCTGAGGCGTCGGCGGCGTTTCCGATGATCCCGTTGAGGATGCTTCCAACTCATCGTCTGGCTCCGCCGCGATTGATTCGGTCATCACCTCGTCTGTGATGGCCGATTCTGGCGATGCCGGTTGGTGTCCATCGGGATCAGCCTGGATCGATGGCTCCGGCGCAGCCGAACCGTCGGGTTCCTGGGCCTCGATTCGATTCGTGGCAGCCGCGTCGGATGGCGCCTCCTCGGTTGGCATCTTGTCCCGCTCGGTGACGTTCACCTTCATGGTTCCCGAGACCATCAGCACATCGATCGGCGTGCCGAACAGTGCTTCGATCGTCGTGGATTCCGTCACCACGTCTTCCAGTGGGGATTCCGGTGCAACCGGCCCTGATGCGTCCGGCTGGCGATGACGCCGCGCTGGCGGGAGGTCACGAAGGGCAGGTGCGGCAACGCGATGAGCCGGCTCAACCCGATGCGTCTGGCCCTCCGATTCGATCCATAGCGACGAGGTGCGGACCACCGAATCGTCAAGTTCCAGGTCAGGGACGGGTGATGGCGTCTCCGATGGCGATTCCGGCAGCGGTGAGGCTGGCGTTGGATCGCTGGGCGGGACCGAGGATTCTGCGATGGGTGGCACCGCGGTTTCGAGCGACTCGATCTCGGAGTCAGCCCGTGGCTTGCCTGGCGCGACGGAGTTTAGATGCGACGCCGGTACGGTCGACGCTGTCGATTCGCGTCGACGGCGTTTCCCGACTGCCTGATCTAACCGAAGCAATGCTTCGTCAAGTCGGCGGCTTGCCGTCGTCGAAAACTGCTCCGCCTCGAGCGCCGCGATTTCGGCACGGAGCGCCTCCGCTTGGGCCGATGCGGACTCAACCGTTGCGGGACTCTTGGAACGAGCGTGCGTTTGAATGAAATTCATGCTGGAACTCAAAACCGTTTAACGGATAGCGCTGTTGGGGTTGGGATTGGCGACGCGCGCGTCCGGCGCCGTCGCTGGTACCGCCGCACCGACCCCGGTCCGATTGGCGCGACCAGGGATGAGCGCATCGAAATTGGGTGCCGAAGGTGATGCGGTCTGTACGTAAGGCGGCGCGGCCATCGCTGGGGGCGCCATCGTCGCTCCGCCCATATCAGGGGGCGTCGCCACAGGCCCGGCCAGAGGCGGTAAGAATTGCATCCAGTCCGTGATCCGATTCGGTGTTCGGCTCAACGTCGGCTCATGTTTGGCGTCAGCCGATTCAAAACCAGGGATGGATGGCGGTTGTCCGTTCGTAACGGCATCAGCAGGTTGGTACACGATTGTGTTGTTGGATGACACGTTCGCAGCGGCGAGGGAAGCCTCTGTCGGTGATCCGGATAACGTCTGATCGCGACTTGGGGGTTGACCGACGGCTGTTTCGATCATGGACTCAGCACCTTCGCGGAGTTGACCAATGGCATCGGTCGCGGCAATCTCCGTCGTGGCGTCGTTGTCCGCTCCGTTCATCGAGGACATGGCGTCTGCCTCGACCATCTCAACGACGGGAGCTGGGGCCTCTACAACTGGAACAGCGGCCTCGAGTGCGGAAACATCCGTCGATACCGCCAACAGACCGGCAGTGGCGCCGGGGTCGTCAGTGTCATCCGGCGGGATGGATTCCAGTGTTGCCAGTTCCGCTGGTGAATCCCAAACGTCGGCATCAAGGGGCAAATCTGGATCCGCGCCGCGCGGACCAAAGATGGCATAGCCCGCGATGATGGCTAACAGCACCACCAACGTGGTACGTGATGCCGCTAGGTCAAGCCAAGTCGCTTGCGCTGTCACGACGGTCGATGTTGCTGATGCGACCGGATCGTCGATTAACGATACGAGCTCTTTGTCAGGTTCCCCCGAGTCCGACGATGGCTCGATGGGCTCACTTTCCTCCGCAGCGACGTCGATCGTCTCACTACTGCTTGACGGCAACGGGCTCGCAGTCGTTTCCAAGGACGATTCAGCGACCACGCCATCCAATCGCGACCCCTCCGAGGAAGTTGGAAGCTGTTGGGTGATCGGATCGATCGGCTCCGAGGGCGGAACATCCAGGTCGGGCAATCGGAGCAGCGTCGGCGCAATTCCGGCACCCGTGCGACCCATGAATCTCCGCGTAGAGGGGTCATCCGTGGCTGCACGAGGCGTGGTTGAAGCGGTCATGGTGGTCTTGGCAAGAGCGTCAACATGTCGGCGATAACCCGTTCAATGACGAACGAGCACTTCGGCCGAGTATTCAGTTGAATTCGGGATAGGAAATCCCTCCGCGACGCCGCAAGTGGAAAAGTCGCCAAACCGATTGATGCATCCCGGTGGGACCGCCGCAGCGCGTAAAACCATTCTCTCAAATGACTTTCGCATTCAATCGCATTCTGGTACGCTTCCGCTCCCTCGCCGCAGTGGGCGGCTCGAGCTGAATGTCCAGATTTGTTGAAAACGCGTCGCCCGATTCGATGGTGGCCGCATCCAAGGAGAATGCACTAGGTGGGTACGAAACGAACCGGTAAAGGGCGCCGAAAAGTCGGTCGCAAGAAACGTCGAATGCGTGCGAAGATTCGGCACCGCAAGAAATAGTCGTTGGCGAGTTGGTGGTTTGTTCCAACTCGATTCTAGGATTCGCTGATGGGGCGTTCGCCCCGGTTCATGCGCGATACCAGGGCGAGTCCTGGCATTGCGCCAAACGCATCAAGTGGGCACGCGGTCCGGCGAACACCTTGGAGATCGCGTGATCAACGTTCGCGATAAGGATTCCACTGATGGTCCGACTGTCATTGCCATGTGCCCCCTCAGGTCCACTGTTCTCTCAACCTTCGGTGCAAAATCGTCGGTGCGGATGCGCCATAAGAGCGATCGTCCATTGGCGCGGTGAGGGAACTTAAGAGATCAACCGAAACACAGCACTGGTCAAGATGAATGCAGCGGACAGCGATGCTGCATTGGTGCCATTGCATTGAATCGCGGTGATGCCTACCTGATAGCTTGATGGCGTCGTTCAACGCCTTTTTGAATATGACTTGGCCCGTAATGGTCTCACAAGTCATTTCGATTTGCTTTGTGGGCACGGATGCGAAGACCGTAGCCGACCAGGCCACATCAACGATGTGGCCTGACCATCTAAACGGACATTCGGCTGGCAGGCTTAGCCATCCGTCGACGAAGCCGCCGGCTCGGCTGATTCGTCCTCACCGCCAAGCAACGGGAACGAATCTTCCAGGGCACTGACGGGAGCGGCAGCAAGTTCTTCCAACGCTTCGCGTCGGTAATTGACCTCCGAATCCTGGAAAATTCGGAATCCCGTTCCCGCGGGAATCAAGTGTCCTAGAATCACGTTCTCTTTAAGACCAACAAGCTTGTCGACTTTTCCGGCCAGCGCGGCCTCGGTGAGCACCTTGGTCGTTTCTTGGAACGACGCCGCACTGATGAAGCTGTTGGACTGAACGGCCGCTTTGGTAATACCGAGCAATTGGGTACTTGCGGTGGCACTCTTGCATCGTTTTCCCTTCGCCGCCGTGCCGCCCATCGCTTCGACTTCCGCGTTTGTTTTCTCAAACGCTTCTTTCGGAACAATGGTTCCCTCGGTGTAGTCGGTGTCACCAGGATTGGCCACCTTCAGACACTTCTGCAATTCCGAATTTGCCTTTCGGAAATGGAATCGGTCCATCACGCTACCCGGAAGCAAGTTGGTATCGCCCGCGTTCTCAATTTTCACTTTCCGCAGCATCCGGGCGATGATGATCTCACAGTGTTTATCGTTGATCTCGACGCGCTGACTGCGATAGACCTGCTGAATCTCGTGCAATAGATACTGCTGAACGGCTTCTTCACCCGTCACCCGCAAAATATCGTGGGGCACCAAGGGACCATCGACCAGTGCCTGTCCGGCTTTCACGATATCACCGGTATGCACCAAGAAGTGCTTGCCGTGCGGCACCAAGTGTTCTCGTTCGATGCCCGACTCGCTGCGAACGATAATCGTTCGTTTGCCTCGCTTGCGTTCGGCCAAGATCTCAACCTCACCGTCAATTTCAGCGATGACGGCCGGATCCTTGGGTTTACGTGCCTCGAAAATCTCGGTGACACGAGGCAAACCACCGGTGATGTCCGAAACGCCACCGGTATCCCGCGGCATTTCGGCCAAGACCGTTCCTGGCTTGACTTCCTCTTGCTCCTTGACGGTGATCGTCGCTCGTTCGGGCAGGTACTGGGCGTGAAGTGCCCGACCGGTTTCGTCCTCAATGACCAATTGAGGGTGCAAATCACCCTTGTGGTCGATGATCGTGTAACGAATGTTGCCGCTCGCCTCGCGGTCCTGTCGCATGGTCTCTCCCTCGACCACGTCCTCAAAGCGAATTTTACCGGTCACCTCCGACAGGATCGGAATCGAGTAGGGGTTCCATTCGCAAAGAACTTGGCCCGCCTCTACGTTATCGCCTTCCTTGACCATCAACATGGCTCCGGTGGGCACATCGTAGGCCTCAACCTCGCGACCACGTTCATCGAGCAACATGATTTGGCCGTTGCGGGTCAATACGATATCGCGACCGTCCGTATTCGTGACGACCTTCATTCGCGTTAGCCGGACTTCACCGGCACGATTCGACTTGATGTCCGACTCTTCCATTTGTTTGGAGACCGAACCACCGATGTGGAATGTCCGCATCGTCAACTGCGTTCCGGGTTCACCGATCGATTGAGCACCGATGATTCCAACGGCCATTCCTTCCTCGACCATCGCTCCAGTGGACATATCCATTCCATAGCAGCAGCGGCAGACACCCAGGGGAGCCTCGCAAGTCATCGGGGTCCGCACCTGGATCTTCTCCAGACCCATCTTTTCGATCTTTCGAGCGATCTCCGGTGTGATCATCTGAGACTCTTCGACGATGATCTCATCGGTGACCGGATTCACAATCGATTTGAGACTCACGCGTCCGTTGATTGACTCAGCCAGGCTGACTTCCACTTTCTCGCCACGGTACACGATCCCCTTGGTGATCCCCTGCGTGGTCCCGCAATCATGCATGGTGACAACGACGTTTTGGGCAACGTCGGCCAGCTTCCGAGTCAAGTAACCCGAATCGGCCGTCTTCAGCGCCGTGTCGGCCAGACCTTTTCGGGCACCGTGCGTGGACGAGAAATACTCCAACACCGACAGGCCCTCGCGGAAGTTAGCCTTGATCGGTGTCTCAATGATTTCACCGGTCGGCTTCGCCATCAGACCACGCATGCCGGCGAGCTGACGAATTTGTTCGATGCCACCCCGAGCACCCGAGTGCGACATGAGGAACACCGGGTTGATGTACCAGCCTCCATCGCGGCTGTCATTCTCCATAGCCGACATCATGTCTGCGGTAATGGCCTCACGCGCGTGGGTCCACGCATCCAACACCTGGTTGTAGCGTTCCTGGCCGGTCATCAAGCCGCGATCATAAGCCTTCTTGTGCTTCATGACCTCCTTCTCGGCATCCTTGATGAACTTCTGTTTGGTGTCCGGTGTGACCAAATCGTCGGTTGCGAAGGAGAGGCCGCTTCGAGTCGACTCACGGAAACCCATCTGCATCATGTCATCGAGCAAATGAATCGTCGCCCGGCGACCGATCCGCTGGTAGCAATCGCTAATCGTCTTCGCCAGGTCACCACTCCGCATGGCGCGGTTGTAGTAATCCATTCCATCGGGCAGCATCTCGTTGAACCGTACCCGGCCCGGCGTGGTCTCAATCACGGCGCCATACTGACCGCTGTCGTCGTCGGTCTTGAGTTTCTGAAATTTCGGCAACCGCATCTTCACGCGCGTGTGAAGTTCGACGATCCCTTGTGCCAACGCGTAATCGACCTCGTCATAGCTCGAAAACACCATGCCCTCACCGGTGCGATCGGGAAGCTCGACGGTCATGTAGTAGCAACCCATGACGATGTCTTGGGAGGGGCTCATGATCGGTTTGCCGTTCGAAGGTGCGAACACATTGTTGGTGCTCATCATCAACGTATGGGCTTCGACTTGGGCCTCGATCGAAAGAGGCAGGTGGACGGCCATTTGGTCGCCGTCAAAGTCAGCGTTGAAACCTTTGCAAACCAATGGGTGTAGGTGAATCGCGTTGCCCTCGACCAGGGTCGGCTCGAAGGCCTGAATTCCCATTCGGTGCAGGGTCGGAGCACGATTGAGCAAGACGGGATGGTTTGTAATCACCTGCTCGAGGATGTCCCAGACTTCCTCATCTTTTCGTTCGAGCATCTTTTTGGCCGACTTGATCGTGTCAGCATGACCAAGCTCCTTCAGCCGCCGAATGATAAAGGGTTGGTAGAGTTCCAACGCGATCTTTTTTGGCAGGCCACATTGATGCAGTTTCAGTCGCGGGCCAACCACGATGACCGAACGAGCGGAGTAGTCGACACGTTTGCCAAGGAGGTTCTCTCGGAATCGTCCCTGCTTGCCTTTGATCATGTCCGTCAACGACTTCAGCGGCCGATTGGATGATCCGAGCACCGGTCGCTTGCATCGATTGTTATCGAACAAAGCATCGACGGACTGCTGCAGCATTCGCTTCTCATTGCGAATGATGACCTCAGGAGCGTTCAGATCAACGAGCTTCCTCAGTCGGTTGTTTCGATTGATGATTCGTCGATAGAGGTCATTGAGGTCCGATGTCGCAAAATTGCCGGAATCCAACAGGACCAGCGGCCGCAAGTCCGGCGGAATCACGGGCACCACATCCAAGACCATCCATTCTGGACGGTTGTCGCTGTCACGAATCGATTCAACGATCTTCAGACGGTTGATCAGGTCCTTTTTCTTTTGCTTGCTGCCGGTTTCCTCCAGATCAATCCGCAGCTGTTCGGACAATCCGACGAGTTCGAGTTTGTTGAGCAGCTTGCGGACCGCTTCGGCACCCATGTCGGCCTCAAAAGAGCCAGCGCCGTACTGCTGGCGAGCGGCACGGTACTCCTCCTCGGTCAACAGCTGAAGAGGCTCCAGATCGGTTTCACCGGCCTCGATGACGACGTAGTCTTGGAAATAAATAACCTTCTCCAGCGAACTGGTCTTCATCGCCAAGAGATTACCAAGGCGTGAGGGCATTGCCTTGAAGAACCAAATGTGAACGACCGGGGCGGCCAACTCGATGTGCCCCATCCGCTTGCGCCGGACGCGCGAGTGGGTGACCTTCACGCCGCACCGATCGCAGATCATGCCCTTGTATTTCATGCCGCGGTACTTGCCGCACGCACACTCCCAATCCTTTTCGGGTCCGAAGATGCGTTCGCAGAATAAACCGTCCTTCTCCGGTCGATACGTACGGTAATTGATCGTTTCGGGCTTCTTGACTTCGCCGAACGACCAGCTCTTGATGTCCTGGGGTCGCGCCAGAGAAATGCGAACAGAGGCGTAGTCGTTAATGCGGTCGTAGTTGCTAGTTTCGCCAATGGACATTGGTTAGATGCTCCTAACTTTCAGCGATGGGCCGTCAGCTTGAATTGCGGATGCGAAGAAGATTGGTTGGCGTCGAATCGAAATATTGAACGAAGGTTCGACGTTTGGAATCACTACGAGGACGCGATCGGTTTCACGCCCTGCCCGCTTCGATGTGTCATCGTGAGCGGGCAATCGACGCGTCGAACACTGGGCTCGACGCTAAATCTCGAACCTAGATCGGCCTTTTCTCGAGCTGCATGTTCAATGCCAAACCGCGAATCTCGTTGGTAAGGACGTCAAAGCTGGCAGGCGTTCCCGCCTCCAACGTGTTCTCACCCTTCACCATGGACTCATAGATTTTCGTTCGGCCTTCAACATCGTCACTCTTGACCGTGAGCAATTCCTGCAGGATGTAAGCGGCACCGTACGCTTCCAAGGCCCAAACCTCCATCTCGCCAAACCGCTGGCCGCCAAAGCGAGCTTTCCCTCCGAGGGGTTGCTGCGTGATCAACGAGTAAGGTCCGGTGCTGCGTGCGTGAACCTTGTCATCGACGAGGTGGTGCAGTTTCAGCATGTAGATGTAACCAACGGTGGTCTCCTGTTCCATCGGCTCCCCGGTACGGCCATCGTTGAGACGAATCTTGCCATGCTTCGGCAAACCGGCCTCATCGAGCAAATCATTGATTTCGCCCTCCGTCGCACCGTCGAAGATTGGCGTCAGTGCCTGGAAGCCAAGCTTGGCTCCAGCCCAGCCCAGGTGCGTTTCCAGGATCTGTCCCACGTTCATCCGGCTGGGAACACCGAGCGGGTTCAGCATGATCTGGATCGGCGTGCCATCGGGCAGGAACGGCATGTCCTCCACGGGCAGGATCTTCGCAATGACACCTTTGTTGCCATGTCGGCCGGCCATCTTGTCGCCAACGCTAATGACTCGTTTGGTCGCGATGTAGACCTTCACCATTTGCAAGACGCCGCTGCGCAATTCGTCACCGCGTTTCATGCTGTTGAGCTTGCGATCACGATCATCGATGGCATTTTCGACATTTTGCCACTGTGCCTTGTAGACCTTTTCAACCTCTTTCTTCTTGGCTGCGTCGGCGACTTGGTCCAGCACATGGTCGAACCGGAAACTCGTCGCACGCTCGGCTACAAACTTCGGGTCCTGGCCGTCCGCCAACGGAGTCCCTGTTGGGTCTTTCAACTTGGTGCCCGCGGCGACTTCCAAATCACGAACTAACGATTCGAAGGTGCTGGCAACCTTCGCATTCCCTTCGGTCTCATACTCCTTGAGTTCCTTCTCAAATGCTTTGCGCTCCTCTTCGCCGAGGCTCATCCGACGGCTGAACTTTTGCGTGTCGATGACGATGCCCTCAATTCCCGAGGGCACCTCCAAGGAATCGTTCTTCACGTCCTCGCCGGCACGACCAAAAATCGCATGCAGCAGCTTTTCCTCCGGCGTTAGCTCAGTCTTCGACTTCGGAGAGACTTTACCAACCAAGATATCGCCGGGCTTCACATACGTTCCGACTTGGACGACGCCCGTGTCATCGAGATTCGCCAGCGCCTTCTCGGACACATTCGGGATATCCCGAGTGAATTCTTCTCGACCAAGCTTCGTTTCACGGATCTCGACATCGAAATCTTCGATGTGGATCGAGGTGTAGGTGTCCTTTCGAACCAATTCCTCACTGATGATGATCGCGTCTTCGTAGTTGAACCCATCGAAAGACATGAAGCCGACCAAGACATTGCGTCCCAGTGCCAGCTGGCCTTTGTAGGTCGCCGCACCGTCGGCAATGATTTGATCTTTCTCGACCTTATCACCCACATTGACCAGCGGCTTTTGATTCTGGCACGTTCGCTCGTTCAGGCCTTGGTACTTCTGAAGCGGGTAATGGTCGCTACCGATTTCGATCTTGGTCGCATCCGCCGCGGTCACCTTGCCGGCACGACGAGCCCGCACAACCATCGCACTATTACGTGCCACTTCGGATTCCATGCCCGTGCCGACGATTGGCGGCTCGGCAACCAACAGCGGCACCGCTTGCCGCTGCATGTTCGATCCCATCAACGCTCGGTTGGCGTCATCGTGTTCCAAGAACGGAATCAGACCGGCTGAAACGCCGACCATTTGTGCCGGTGCCACATCCATGTACGACACCTGGTCGGGACGCACGATCTCAAAGTCACTGCGGAACCGCGCGATCATATTGGGTCCCGGAACCAGCTCGCCGTCTTTGACCTCCGTGTCGGCCGGAGCAACATACGATTCACCTTCCTCATCGGCACGCAACCAAACGACCTCGTCAGTGATCTTGCCTTCTCGCACGATCCGATAAGGCGTGATCAGAAATCCATAATCGTCGACTTTGGAATAGATCGCCAATGAGCTAATGAGCCCAATGTTCGTCCCTTCAGGAGTCTCGATTGGGCAAATGCGGCCGTAGTGCGAGATGTGCACATCTCGCACCTCGAATCCAGCACGTTTTCGATTCAAGCCGCCCGGGCCGAGTGCCGAAAGACGACGCTCGTGGGTGAGTTGGCTAAGCGGATTGGTTTGGTCAACGACCTGCGAAAGTTCTCCACGACCGAAGAAATAATCAATCGCCGCCGAGACGCTCTTGGGATTGATCAACCCACGCGGAGTCATATCCTGAGCATCCTTGACGCTCATGCGTTCTTGAACGGTGCGACGAAGCTTCAAAAAGCCTTTTCGCAGTTCTTCGCTGGCCAATTCATCGATCGTTCGCAGCCGCCGGTTGCCAAGGTGATCGATGTCATCGATTTCGGCATCGCTATCTGCATCGAATAAATCAATCAAGTAGCGAATCGCCGAGATCATATCGTCGGGCCGCAAGCACATCTCTTCTTCGCTGACGCCCAACCCGAGCTTTCGATTGAGACGAAAGCGGCCGACTTTGCCTAATCGATATCGGTTGTCATCGTAGAACTTCTCTTGGAACAGCGTCCGCGCTTTTTCGAGCTGCGGCGGGTTCCCCGGTCGCAAACGCTGATAAATCCGCAGAAGAGCTTCTTCGTGGCTGGCGGTGTTGTCTTCCGCCAGCGTGTTGAAGATCAAAGGCACTTTTGGCAGGTCCATCGCTTGGATGCTCTTTACACCCGCCGTGACAATCTGCTCGGCGGTATCGTTGGTGATCTTATGGCCCGCCTCGACTATGATTTCGCCCGCTCGATCGTGGCCGGAAGGATAAACGATGTCATCCACGGCAATCTTGTTCTCGATCTTGGATGCGTCGTCGGCCTTCTTGATCTTGATCTCACCGGTCTCATAGAACGCGTTGAGAAGATCCGCATCGGTGCTGTATTTTGGATCCATCGCCCGCAAGAGCATGGTCGCGGCAAATTTTCCGCTTTGATCGATCCTGACCGTCAGCGCGTCCTTTTTAGTGACATTGACCTCGATCCAAGAACCTCGTTCGGGAATGACACGACACGATGGCAACTTCCGATCCGTCGTCGTGTCTTGCTCCAAGACAAAGTCGACACCGGGACTCCGATGCAATTGACTGACGACGACCCGCTCGGCACCGTTGATAATGAATTCGCCGCCACCGAGCATGATCGGTAGCTCGCCCAGATAAACCTCTTCCTCGATCGGCTCTTCCCGATTCAAACGAAGCCAAATTCGGATCGGCTTTCCGTAGGTCAGTCGAAGCTGACGACATTCCTGAACCGTGTAACGTGGCTTGCCCAATTCGTAGTGCAAGTACTCCAGCGTCGTGTTGCCGTCGTAGCTGCTGATCGGGAAAATCTCCCGCAGAACCGACTCAAGGCCGTGCTCTTTGCGGCCGTTGCTCTCAGCGTCCTCTTGCATGAACGCGGCATATGAAACGGTCTGCAGTGCAGTGAGATCTGGCAAACTGAATCGCCCGAGACCCGTACCAAAACGACGAACGGATGTGGGCTCGAGGCGACGCTGAGTCGAGACTGCCATCGTTGGACAAAACTCCTGCACGTGGAAGGCAAAGCTCCCACCCGAGACCCGAGTTTCTCCAACGAATTCGTTCGGCCGAAACTCACGACAATCTCAGATGAGACAAAATCGAAAGGGTGGCGAAACTAGGTCAAACGATGTCTTGCCGGCGGCTTGGACATCACAGCACGATATGGACGCCATGCTGAAGCGACGATACGGGCGCAATTCTTAGTCCAACGCGGACTTTCAATATGAGCAGAAACAACGTGCCGATCGACGACCGTCCGGGTCACACGAAGGCATGCGTTTACGAATTCGGTCTTGCCGCGGAGATGCGAAACCAAGGACAAGCAACCGTGCAAAGGGCTCACGCAGAAAGGGCAGGGAAGAACAGCGACACGTCTCGCAACCATCGACCTGAATCACCAGGTGACAAGTTAGCAATTGATGGGCCAATGGCAAAGGCCAACCACCAAAAAATCGAAAGTTCCTCTCCCGACAACCGAACAAGTCCCCAGACTCGAAGCCAGCGAACCCGACTGGCGTGATCATTTTGACGCGAATTCCGGAGGGCGAGCGTTCGCTGCCGGGCACGTCCTGTACCCGGCCCGTGGAGTCGCTGTAAAGCAAAGCAGCAGAACGACTTAGGCAAGCCCATTCGAACACCGTTGGCCCGACAGCTATCAGCCCGTGGCCGCGAACTGACCGCGTTGGACTCCACGCTTGGCGAACTCGCGGAGGACGTCTGTAGCCTACGTACGTACCGGGGTGGGTCAACATCTATTTCGCCGGATTTGCACCGAGCCGTCGCAAGTTAAATGCTGAACGCCGCTGACCCGGCCGGCCGGCCGATCCAATAACCGCATCGGGTGTCGACACTTGTGACGGACGGGATGTGCGATGGGCTTTTGATAGCAATCCACCCCGACGGCGAGATTTTTTTCTACCGTCGTCGCCCGACAGGACGGGCGGATTGAACATCCCCCCGGCGATCAACGCGGATGGTTTCGTTATGTTGAGGCTCATGAGTAGCTCCAACCACCAAGCCGAACTTGACGATGCCAGTGAGATTTCCTGCGATGCCCATCTGGCGGTCGATTTGGGGGCGTCCAGTGGCCGGGTGATCGCGGGAGGACTTCAAGACCAGAAAATGGTCATGGCCACGATCTCGAGATTCCCCAACGGTCCGGTCAAGGTTCAGCAGAATCTGATCTGGAACCATCTGAGCCTTTGGCAGAGCATCCTGGACGGCCTACGTCAATCGTCGTGCGAGATCAGCCCGACGCGGATCCGGTCCATCGGAGTGGATACCTGGGGTGTCGACTACGCTTTATTGGACGCTCAGGACCAGATGATCAGTCCAATGCGGCACTACCGCGACCATCGCAACGAAGGCATGGTGGAAAAAGCCTTCGAGACGCTTGGGCGAGGGGAGATTTTCGCGGCGACGGGCTTGCAGTTCATGCAAATCAATACTCTCTACCAGTTGATCGCCGCCCAACAGCATCAGGACCATGCCTTGAATGCCGCCGATGGCTTCTTGATGGCCGCCGACCTTTTCCACTGGCTCTTATCAGGTCAGCGCAGCGTGGAAGTGACCAACGCGTCGACGACCCAGATGCTCGACCCCAGGACGAAGTCATGGTCCACCACGATTTTGGACGCGTTCAATTTATCCACTTCGTGGTTTGCCGAGCCGACCGAGGCGGGAACGACGATCGGTTCGCTGCAAGCGTCGGTTGCCGAATCGACCGGATTGGGCGAGACATCTGTGATTGTCCCCGCGACCCACGACACAGCCTCGGCAGTCTTGTCGGTACCCGCCAAGGAATTCGCGCCGTCGACGCCGAAGTGGTGCTACATCAGCTCCGGCACCTGGTCGCTGATGGGTGTTGAGACGAACCATCCCCACCTGACAGATGATTGCGCTCGATTGAATTTCACCAATGAGGGTGGCGTCGCCGGTAGCACCCGCCTGCTAAAGAACATCGGCGGAATGTGGGTGTTTCAGCAGATTCGGGCTTCTCTGTCTCGGCGAGGCACACCGCCCGAATGGGCCGATATGGTCGAGCAAGCCCGTCGAGCGGCACCGTTTGAGCTGCTGATCGATCCGGATGATCCATCATTGGCCGCACCAACGGATATGATCGACGCCATTCATGATTTTGCATCTCGCACAGCTCAACCTGTTCCAACCGATCACGGCACGCTCTTTCGAGGAGCCTTGGAGGGACTCGCTCTACGTTATCGAAACTGCCTTGCCAACTTAGAATTACTTACAGGGGATCGTATCGACACGATCCACATCGTTGGCGGAGGGAGTCTCAATGAGTTGCTTTGCCAAATGACCGCGGACGCGTGCGACCGTCATGTCGTTGCCGGACCCGTTGAAGCCACCGCGATCGGAAACCTGCTTGTTCAAATGATTGGGGCGGGCGTCATCGGCAGCATTGATGAAGCCCGACAAGTCGTGCGAGCCAGTTTTCCAACAGTTGACTACGAGCCGCAGAACGCCGAAGCGTGGCACGATCCGGCTCAGCGATTTGACGCCATGTCACCCGCTCTCGGTCTCCCGTCGAATTAACCCGGCGGCCACCTCCCTCATGGATCCTGCAGATGCTCGACCAAGAACAACTGGCTGCACGCAAAACCGAAATCCGCGCTGCAGCTCATGCCGCCCGTAAAGCACAACCGGACAAGGACTCGGTTAGCCAAACCATCACCAACGCAGTCATGGATTTGCCCGCTTATGAATCCGCGCAGACGGTCATGTGGTATGTCGATGTTCGAGCGGAAGTCCGGACGAGGCATGCGCTGCCAGATGCGATCGGGGGCGAAAAGACGATTGTCATTCCGTTCTGTGTCGATGGGGAACTGGAACTGTTTCATCTGCAATCGATGGACGAGCTTGAAGATGGCATGTACGGGATCTTGGAACCCAAGTCGGATCTGCGGGAGCTTCCTTCCAAACGCGTGCCCGTCGACGGGCTGGACCTGATCCTTGTTCCGGGCGTCGCATTCGATTCCCGTGGCGGTCGAACGGGACATGGCAAAGGCTACTATGACAAACTCCTACAGAATGCCCGCCCGGATGCCCCGCTCGTCGCACTGGCGTTCGACTGTCAGATCTTCGACGAAATTCCCATGCAGACGCACGACATCTTCATGGACCTCGTCGTGACCCAAAGCAACGTCTACTCAGGCAAAGGGCGATGAGCAGCGATGCGGCGTCAAACCTGAAAGCGATCGTGGAAGACACGTATGCGGAGGGCTTCCGTAGTCTCTACGGTGAAATCCTCGTGACAGCCCGCGATCGAAAGTGGCTTGAACATGCCACGCACGCCGCCACCGGGCATGCGAGCAGCACGATCCTCTGCGACTGTGAAGCCGGCGTTAGTCAAATCCTGACACCCGATTCGACCCCGGACGGGCGCATCGGAGCGGTCGTCCAGTTTCATGTGCCGCGTTTTCGGAAGGACCGACGTGAGCATCTCGAAAAGGTCATGCTAGCTCGGATCAGCCAAAATGTGCTGACTTGCCCGACGGCAAGATGCTTCAATCGAATCGACAGCGAAGACTACTTCAAATTGGGGCGCAAAATCGCGTTCTTTGGCGACCGTCACCAGTTCCGCGACGAACGCTTCGGAGAACCGGGTTGGGTCATCCCGATCCTTGGTGGTGAGTTCTTTTTGTCTCGTCGTTTCGGCATGTCCGATGGCGTGATGGGCGGCAACCTTTGGTTCTTTGGTCCCGACGAGGACACAGCATTGGCGGCGGCGGAAGCGTCCGTTGCGGCGGCCAATGAAGTCCCCGACTGCATCACGACATTCCCCGGCGGCGTCGCCGCGAGCGGCTCCAAGGCCGGGAGTAGCTACGACTTCACGATCGCGAGCACCTACGCGGAGTTTTGCCCAACGCTCAAAGACAAACTCGGCGACCAATCCAAAGTGCCCGACGGGGTTGAATCGATCATGGAGCTGATCCTGAACGGTAGCAGCCTGGACGCCTTGAAGGCCGGCACCCGCGCCGCCATGGCCGCAGCAGGCCAAACGCCGGGCCTCATTCGAATTAGCGCAGGCAACTACGGCGGTCGACTGGGCAAGTCATTCATCCATCTGCACGAGCTGATCTGAAAATGTTTCAATTGGTTGGCCGGTCTGAACGAGTGCCGCGCCTGTTCAAGCTTGGTGCGGATTCCGACTCCATAAGCGAAATGCACGCCTTCGATTCGACCCAAACATGTTCGATAAACTCAAACAAATCCTAGGTGGCTCCTCCAATCCCACGGCACTGGCCGATGACCTGATCGGTGATCGCGTCGACGGTTCCGCACTCGGCGACGGGATCGATGCGATTCGCCAAACTCAGATGCTGGACGAGACCGTGATGGCACCTCGTCGAGAGTCGTCACCGGCTCCGACGAAGGTGGCCAAGCCACGTCGCCGCGGAAGCGGCCGCCGACCGACTGGCCGATCGAAGTCCTCCGTGCCAACCTATACGCCGACGCTGCGGCCACCGACCGCGATCCTGGCCGCGTTTGACGACGGCTCCACTCAAGACGCGGAACTGTTTCGACTTCGCGGCGGCACACACGTCATCGGGCGGGATGCCGGCGACGTTCAGTTTCCCCATGAAGTGCTGATGTCGTCGCGCCACGCTGAATTGCAGTGCCGCTTGGAAGGAAAACAGTACGTTTGGCATTTCAATGACTTAAATAGTCGCAACGGATCCTTCTTTCGCGTCGGCCGTGCGCCGTTGACCCAGGGTCAAGAATTCATTCTGGGACGAAATCGTCTCTGTTTTCGATTCGCCTCCATCGACATCGACGCCGGCCCTGGCGAATCGGGCGGGGACGACGATCTATCCAAGACGCAGCTCGTCGGCGGGATCCGCGGCGGTGACGCATTGCCGGAAATCGTCGTTCGTGGACTCGACGGGTCGGAATCGATACACCAGATCGCTCGCGACCACATCGTGATTGGCTCGGACGAAGCCACCTGCGCGCTGTCGCTGCCACAGGATCCCTACGTCAGCCCCAATCACGCCCGAGTCTTTCGCGAGGCCGGCGAATGGAAACTGGAAGACCTCGGATCACGCAATGCCACCTGGTTCCGTATGTCGTCGGCCAGGCTGGATCAAATGACCGAATTTCAGCTCGGCGAACAACGATTCTATTTTCGGCCGCACGCGGCTCGACGCTGACGAACGACCTTCGCCACCGATCGCGAGGTCAGGATGACTTTCGCTTCGGGACACTTCGAGACGGTTTCGCGGTCAAGCGAATCATGGGGACGCCCGACGTTCCACCATGGAACGTGCGTCGCCCCTCGATTGTGTGATCCAACACAAACGCGCCGCCGGGCATGCCTTTGCGCGGCGAAACTCTCAAGATCGCGGGTTGATCACACTGCGGACAGCGAATCCGCAAGGAATGAGTGTCCAGCAAGGCTTGGATCGATTCCGCCAAATCACGATTGGCTTGGAGATCGCCGAGATTTTGGCCCTGCAGCGGATGCAGTTTCGCCTCGAGCGTCCGACGAACGGTCCTCTGAATGCGGTTGAGCTCCTGCTTCAGTCCACTCAGGACTCGCTGGCTCTCCCTTCCCGAGATCAGGTGAGTCGCAGCGGTTGCATCGGTCGATTCGGCGATTGGATCCAAGATAAGGCATCAGAAGTGTAGCGGATCATGAAGGAGTGACTGGACAACATGTTATACGTTTTGTATAAATTGTCCAGAGCCATCAACCGGTCCAAGTGCGGCGAGCGGAACAGGCCGTTAAAACCGGGCAAGCCCGCCGAGCCGCACCTCCTACCAGATGGCCGCACCAAACCCACAAATCACGTCAGTTCCCATGGCGACGGTTCATGGCGGCTGACTAGTTTGTCGCTTTCCTCACGGTCAATCCGAGCCAACTCCCCTTCATCGCACGCCCATGTCGGTCAACCCTCAGACGGTCGAAGAAACCAAGGCACAGATTCGCGGCCTGGTCAACGAGATTGCCGCGTTGACCAAGAGTGGGGCGGCGGCCTCGGAGTTCTACCCCGAGCTGCTTAGCCGAATCATCACCGCATTAGCCGCAGCCGGAGGGGCGATCTGGCTGCTCGATGAGGACCAGCAGTTGCGGCTGCAGTACCAAATCAACGCCGAACCATCCATTTTGTCCGACGACTCCGACGACGCGGCACGGCACAACCGGTTGATACGTCGCGTTGCGATGGCCGGGCAATCCATTTTGGTGCCACCCTATTCGGGCACCACCGATGGCGACGCTGAAGGAAACCCGACCCGATATTTGTTGGTGCTCGGTGCTTTGGAGCATGATGGTCAGAAGGACGGCCTGATCGAGATTTTCCAGCGTCCCGACACGGCGCCGGATACCCAGCGTGGCTATCAGCGGTTCTTGCAACAGATGTGCGAATTGGCCGCGGAATGGTTGCGCAGCCAAAAACTGATCAAGCTCGGCGACCGGCAGACCCTCTGGCAACAGGCAGACTCATTCGCTCGCGCGTGTCACGAATCACTCGATCTCAAAGAAACGGCCTACATCGTCGCGAATGATGGACGGCGATTGATTGGCTGCGACCGTGTCAGCGTCGCGATCAAGAAAGGTCGTAAATGCCGAGTCGAGGCGATCAGCGGCCAAGACACATTCGAGAATCGATCCAATATCGTCTCGGCGCTGAACGTCTTGGCGACCCGGGTCGTCGCTGCCGGTGAGCCGCTCTGGCATGACGGATCCACTGAAGACTTGCCGCCTCAGATTGAGGAAGCCCTTGAGGACTACGTCGATCAATCCCACGGACGGAACCTAGCGGTGCTACCACTGAGGGAGCCGCAACGCAAACTCGGCATGGGCGCCGATGAAGGTGCCGCCGGCGAAATTGATCGCGATAACTCACACCGCGGAGAAGTCATCGGTGCGTTGATCGTCGAGCAAATCGAAACGGACCTTCCTCCAGACGTGTTTCATCAGCGATGCGATCTCGTTTACGAACACGGCACCAGGGCGATCGCGAACTCGCAGGCCCATACCAATCTATTCTTGATGCCTCTTTGGCGAACACTCGGTCGGGCGACCTGGGTGCTCCGTGCCCGCACGCTGCCGAAGACGCTCGGCATCGTTGGATTGATCACAGCGATCATCTGCGGACTCGTTTTCATTCCCATGGAATTTGACCTCGAGGCGGATGGAACGCTGGTGCCCGAGGCACGTCGCGAGATCTTTGCGGGCATCGACGGAGAAGTTCGTGACGTGTTGGTCGATACCAACGATGTGGTCACTGCCGGCCAAGAATTGCTGCGGATGATCAACCCGGATATTCAAGTGGAGATCACGGAGATCCAGGGGCAGATCAACACCACTCTGGCCGAACTGAATCGGGTCCGCGGCCAGTCGACCAAACGCCAGACACTCAAGCTCACCGAGCGGCGTGCAATCGAGGGCGAGGAATTCGAGCTAGAAACCAAACTAGCGGCGCTGCGGAGCAAGCTCCAGCTGAAACAGAATCGGGCCAACGACTTGATCGTTCGTTCGCCAATCGATGGCGTGGTGGTTAGTTGGGAAGTCGAAAAAACGCTGCTGAATCGACCTGTCTCCACCGGTCAGGTGCTCCTGGAAGTCGCGGACCTCAGCCAGCCGATGTACCTGGAGGTTCAGATGCCGGAGAAACGCGAAGGACATCTGGATGAATACATCTCGAGCCAGAATCAAAGCGAGTTGGATGTGGACTACATCTTGCAATCCAATCCCGACGACAAACTGACCGGCAAACTGCCCATCGGAAACATTTCGCTGAGAGCCGAGTCCAGCGAAGAGCATGGATCGACCATCAAGATGCGTGTGATTCCAGATCAAGACGCGTTGAGGGCCCGCTCGCCGAGCCCAGGGACCAAGCTCACCGCCGACATCAAATGCGGAAAACGTGCCAGTGGGTTCGTGCTGCTACACGAAGTCTATGAAGCACTCCTCAAATTCCTTTTCTAACGATTCAAGTTTCCGACGTACACCGGAACGCCCCTTTCACCGTCTCGGGCCGAGCGTCCGCTTGGCACCTCCGTTCAGGAATCCGTTTCATGAAATGTCCCGTCATCATCGCCGCTTGGCTAGCCACAACGGTCTTCGCCTCATTCGCGGCCCACGCGCAATCAACCGGTCCAATCGTCGCCGAGAATTGTGCCGTCAAATACATCCGCACTGTCAACATTCCTGCGGAAGTCGAAGGCAAGCTCTTGGAGTTGCCGATCGAAGAAGGCACGACGGTGGAGGCCGGCGCCGTCATCGCCGTGATTGACGACACCGCAGCGACACTGGCACTGGAGCTGAAACTAGCGGAAGAGAAAGAGGCGATGCTCAACGCCGATAACGATGTCAATCTCAAAGACGCGATCAATAGTGAAGAACTCGCGATTACCGAAGCGAAGTCATTTGAGCAACTCTACAATAAAGGCGCCACGCCATACTACGAATGGAAGAAGAAGGACCTGGAGGCCGAGAGGGCGACGCTTCGAATCGATCTGGCCAAGACACAGAAACAGGTCGCCGAAGCCCAATACATCGCCAAACGTAGCGAACGGAAAATTGCCGAGTTTGAACTGCGGCGCCGCAACATCACGGCTTTATTCGGCGGTTATATCGAGACACGCCTTGTCCAGCTCGGTGAGTGGGTCCAGCCAGGATCTCCCATCGCGACACTGGTTCAGCTCGACCGAGTTCGCGTGGAAGGAGACGTCAATGTCCTCGATGCGGGTAATCGCATTCACGCCGGCTCGCCGGTCACCGTGCGTGTCTTCACAACCAGCAACAGCAATGAGGCGATCGAGGTTCGTGGAGAGGTCGGTTTCGTCAGTGGTGAGGTCGACCTACGCCAACGTTCGCGACTTTGGGTCGATATCGAGAATCAACGAAACCAATTTGGTGGTTGGATCATCAAACCGGGCATGCACGCCGAACTCATCTTCGACGAGTCTTGACTCGCACAGACGACACCACGAACTTCCTAGTCCACGCAAGTAGTATCTCCACGATTCATGACCACCCTGGCCGAATCCCTTGTTAGCAGTTCTTCACGACCGCTAACGGTGCGCAAGCGTCCCGACCTGACGGCGTCGCGTCACCATTATCAGGGAGCGGGTTATTGGGTTCTGAAGGAACCGGTGGGGCTTCAGTATTTTCGATTTCATGATGAGGAGTACTTCATCCTCAACATGCTCGACGGTCATGTCAGCCTGCAGCAGATTAAGGATGGGTTCGAACAACGTTTCGCACCGCAGAAGATCACATTTGGCGACCTGCAGCAGTTCATCGGCATGCTGCACCGCAGTGGCCTGGTGATCAGCAATTCACCGGGTCAGGGAAAATCACTTCGAGAACGAGGGCGCACAAAACGCAACAAAGAACTGCTCGGCAAGATGTCCAACGTATTTGCCGTTCGATTTCGCGGCATCGACCCAGAACGCATTCTCAACCGGATGCTGCCGATCTTTGGCTGGGTGTTCACGGTCCCCGCATTGATCTTCTTTGGATTCTTGCTGCTCGCCGCCGTGCTGCTGCTTTCAAGCCAGTATCAAACCGTCTACGCGAAGCTGCCGACGTTCCATCAGTTCTTCGCCGCCGATCGCTGGATCATCCTTGCCGCCACGATGGCCGTCGTGAAAGTCATCCACGAATTTGGACACGGACTCTCGTGCAAGAAATTCGGCGGCGAATGTCATGAGATCGGCTTCATGCTGTTGGTCTTCACGCCGTGTTTGTACTGCAACGTCTCGGACTCATGGATGTTGCCCAACAAGTGGAAACGCATTTGGATCGGTGCCGGCGGGATCTACGTGGAAATGATCCTCGCATCGATTGCCGCGTTCGTCTGGTTTTTCAGCGAACAAGGAACCACCGTCAATGACCTGTGTCTGAACATGATGTTCTTGAACGTCGTCAGCACGGTGTTGGTCAATGGAAATCCGCTGCTCCGGTTTGACGGCTATTACATTTTGATGGACTTCCTGGAGATACCAAACCTTCGGCAAAAGAGCACGGAAGTACTCAAACGCTGGTTCCAGAAAACCTGCCTAGGACTCGAGCTGCAAGACGATCCGTTCTTGCCTCAACGTGGGCAGTTTATGTTTGCCATGTTCACGATCGCGAGTGTCATCTATCGCTGGGTGGTCGTTTTCTCGATCGTTTGGTTTGTCATGCAGGTCCTGGAACCTTACGGACTGCAGGCGCTCGGGCGGATCTTGGCGGTCATCGGTTTTTCCGGATTGGTCGCTCAGCCCATCATTCAAACGTTTAAATTTATCCGCACACCCGGGAGACTTGCCAAAGTGAAACAGAAACCGTTGTTGACTTCTTTGGCCATCGCTGGCGGGGTGATTGGCGCGGTGTGCTACATTCCCTTGCCGCACCACATTGACGCCGCATTTGAAATCCGTCCGAGTCGCGCTGGTGCCGTCTACGCCGGAACGGTCGGTCGCATTACGGATGCCGTTGATGTCGGTACTGCCGTCGAGTCCGGCGAGCCCATCGCCCGACTGACGAACCCGGAACTTGAGATCCGAATGGCGGATCTGCGAGGCGAGGAACGCGTCGCGGAGGTCCAGCTGACCAACTTGAGCTTCCGCAGTCGCGATGATGCCGCCGTGGTCGCGCAGATCGAAACCCAAGTCGAACTACTGGAATCGATTCGGTCGATGATCAGCGAGACGGCCGAGGAAATGGATCGGTTGGTGGTCCGTGCCAAGCAAACGGGGTTCGTGCTGCCTCCACCGGAGCGTCCCAGCCGTGACAACGGCGACGGGCAACTTCCGGGCTGGACAGGGACTCCACTGCAAATGAAGAATCGTGGGGCGCTGTTGACGGCCGATGACCTGATTTGCGAAATCGGTGCTCCCGATGCATTTGAAGCAGTGCTGATCATTGATCAAGGCGATCGACAACTTGTTCGAGAGCAACAGGCGGTCGACCTAAAGTTGGACTCGTTCCGCCTGGCCACGTTTCATGGCGTCGTCGAGGACATCAGCACCAACCCCATGCAAACCGCCTCCGCATCCATGTCCAGCCAAACGGGTGGCGACTTGCAAACCGAGATCGATCCTGAAACCGGTCAGGTCCGACCACGCAGCGTGTCCTATCAAGCTCGTGTGCCGATCTCCGTAAGCGACCTACCGACCCTGCGACCAGGTTATCGCGGCTCGGCGAAAGTGCACGTGGATCCAATGTCACTGGGGCAACGCCTCTGGCGCGTCATCATCAAGACGTTCAACTTTGAATTCTGACTCGCTGCCCATCTTCCACATTCAGACTGACGTAACGAACTGAAATCAAATGGTGCCGTAACCAGTCCATTGAATCGTCCTATTGAATGAATCCTTGTCCCAGCTGGCGTGAACCGCGTTGCGACTCCAGAGGGGACCTTTACCATGTTCGACAACGCGGATCACAACGACCCTTTTCTTCCCGATACTTTTGGAGAATCTTTGATGGCCGACGAAGACAAGAACGAAGGAACTGACACCGCAGTAGTTGCACCGGAATCCTCCGGCGATGCGCCCGCCAAGGCACAGACGCAACAACCTGTTCAAGTAAAAGTCGAAGACGACGGAGCCATGGCGACCTACGCCAATTTCTGCCGCGTCACCGGATCCCCCGAGGAATTGATCATTGACTTTGGTCTGAATCCTCAGCCCATCGGCGTGCCGAAGGATCCGATTCAAGTTAAACAGCGGATCATCGTCAACTTCTACACCGCCAAGCGACTCCTGGCGGCGCTGCAAATGTCCGTTGCTCGGCATGAGTCCGTCTTTGGCGTCTTGGAGACAGACATCAACAAACGTGTCCGACCCGGTCTTCAGCAACAAGCACCTGCGAAGTCGTAGCTAGCACCTGACTAGTCTTCGCTGACAACCGACTAGTCGTCGTCGGCAACTGGGGACTTGCGGCGATGCCAGTCGGTTTCGCCCGCGTCCCATGAACAGCACGGACCATCCGGTCGCCACTTGCGGCCGGATGGTTTTTCGTTGTTTGAGTGCTCACGCGTCACCGCTCCCCATTTCGGGATCGCCCCCCTTCCCATCTCAGACCGTTTCCGGGCGACCACCGATCGACACCTTGGAAAAGGCGCATCTAGCGGGTAAGACTCTTTGTCATTCATCGGATCTCCCTAGATATCTGAACCCTCGCAAACAAAACCATGACCTCAACCGACCATTCTGTTTCCGACAGCGGTGATTCCATTGATTCAAGTCGTGTCCTGGCGGGGCAAAAGGCGATCGTGACAGGCGGTTCGCGGGGAATTGGGCGCGGCATCGCCTTGGAACTTGCCGCAGCCGGAGCCGACGTCATCGTCAACTACGGAGGGAACCAAATCGAAGCCGAGAGCGTGGCGAAACAGTGCTGCGAAATGGGCGTTCGATCATGCGCCATCGCCGCCGACGTCGCTTGCGAGTCGTCCGTTCAGTCGCTCGTTGACCAGTCCATCGAGTTCATGGATGGACTCACCATCGCGGTGAGCAATGCCGCCTACAGCGATCGCCATTTGATGCTGGAATCGGACATGGCGGAATTTCGCCGAACGGTGGATGTCAGCATGTGGGGCGCGTTTTACTTCATCCGAGCCTGCGCGAAGCAAATGACGGAGGCGGGCAAGGGGGGCAATATGGTCGTCATCAGTAGTCCCCATGCCCACATGGCGATGCCGGGAGCGATGGCCTACAACATGTCCAAAGCCGCCAATGACCAAATGGCTCGGACGGCAGCGGTCGAACTGTTCCAAGATCGCATTCGCGTTAACATCATCCACCCCGGATGGATTGATACACCGGGTGAGCGAAAGTTCTTTTCGGAGTCGACGCTTCAAACCGAAGGCGCGAAGTTGCCATGGGGTCGTTTAGGGCAACCCAGGGAAATCGGCCGCGGTGTGGTCTTCTTATGCAATCCAGCGAGCGAATATGTGACCGGTAGCACGCTTACCATCGATGGCGGCATTCAACTGCCATGGCGGGAAATGTACCGCGTTGACGAGACGCGCGCCCAAACGCCCACGTAATCGAAGGGGCGGATCTCGTCAGATTCCGAAACGGACTTCCATTCCGTCTGCGGCAATGCAAGTCGGCATCGCAAAATGGCCGACCAAGTCTTCGTCACGCAACTCATCCGTCGGATCAACGTGAGTCAACACGACTCGGCTGGGGCGGGACGCACGGCAAACCTCGGCGGCTTTGGGTAGCCAACAGTGGCCGGTCTTCTCGGCCCACTCACGCTGGTGGCTACGAAAATTGCACTCGTGCAGCAACAAGTCCACACCCGACATCCACTGCAGCGTTTCAGGATCACTGGCGCCTGTCGTATCAGTTGCATAGACGAGACTACACGTTTTCCCTTCGATGTTGGCCTCGAGTCGGTACGCAACGGACTCACCCGGATGGGTTTGCGGCCGCCAAGACACGTCCACCACTTCGCCGTGTTGGCCATCGCTTTGCATCGGCCGAATCTGAAAGCTTGGTGTGGAATCAATGTCACACCAGACGATCGGCAACGGAGCGGGAAAAAGGTATTCGTCCAACAGATGCTGCTGAATCGCCTGCAGCTTCTCTGATTGCCCCCAGACTCGAATCGACTCGAGTGATTGTTCCGCTTGCGAGCGTTGATGGGCCACACCAAGCAGAAAAGTCAGCCCGACGACGTGGTCAAGATGGGCGTGGCTAAGCAGAATATCCAGCGACCGTGTGCGTACATGTTGGCCGAGCCGAAACATGCCGGTTCCAGCATCCAGAACGATACCGCAGTCCGGCAGTACGTAACACGACGTGTGTCGCGTTTCGCTGGGGTGGTATCCGGCTGTGCCCAAACAATGCAAATTCATGTTATCGAAGCATAGCACAAACGGACCGGATTCGAGGATGAATTTAGCGGCCTTTGGACGGTTCCAACCCTGGTCCACCGCTGTACCATCGACGTCGCCGTCTTCACCAGATTGATGATCGCATCCGACCCCACCATGACCGCCGGCGCCAATCCAAACGCCGTCGAACTCGTCGACGCTTCGGTCGACTTCGGAAGCGGCGTCAAAGGAGTTGACCAAGTCGACTTGGTGATTCGGCGAGGGGAACGCGTCGCGTTGATCGGTCCCAGTGGTTGCGGCAAGACGACTCTACTGCGTGTGATTGCTGGACTCCAGCCGCTCACATCCGGCACATGCCAACGTCGAAGTCAGCTAGGTGCTGGCGATACACGAGCGGGAGTGTCGTTCGTGTTTCAACAACCGTCATTGCTGCCATGGCTCAGCGTGGAACAGAACGTAGCACTTCCGATGCGTCTTGGGCGGCGGCGAACCCTTCTCGGCTCGGAGGTCATGTCTCAACGCGTTGCCGCGTTGTTACGGGACGTTGAACTGGACGATGCGTCGACACGATGGCCTCACCAGTGTTCCGGTGGAATGCAAATGCGTGCCAGCATTGCCCGCTCGCTCGTCACACAACCATCCCTTTTGTTGCTGGACGAGCCCTTTGCTGCACTTGACGACGTCTTGAGGAACCAACTCTCTCGCTTGGTCCTTCGACTTTGGCAACAACATCAATTCACGGCCGTCATGGTGACCCATCACATTGCCGAGGCAATTCGAATGAGTGAGCGAATCTGTGTCCTGGATCGCGGCCGGGTTCGCGAAGTGTTTGACAACCCCGTCGCCGCCATGCTTATCGATGAAACGATTGGGGATGTCCAGCGGACTCCGAGGTTCGCCGAATTCTACGGTGTCATCAGTGACGCGTTGGCGGATGCGGCGAATTCCAAACGAGGCGTCCGCGAAACGGCCGGCCGTCCATGAGCCATCCATCATCAACCAGCCAACGCTCGCTAGGGAGATCGGAGTCTTGGGGCCAGTGGTGGGGAAGCGTTGGCGCGGCGCTTGGGGTGGCCGTCTTGCTGATCACCGGTTGGCACTTTGGCGTGGTCGTCATGAACGTCCCAAAAATCATGCTGCCAACGCCGACTCAGGTGATCGCGGCCGCGTGGACTCAACGTGAGAATCTGATCTCCGGCAGCGCCACGACCCTGGCAACGGCATGCATCGGTTTGTTGGTCGCGGTCGTCATTGGAACCTTCATCTCGATACTGTTCAGTCAGTCGCGGTGGCTTCGGCGAGCCCTGTTTCCATATGTGATCTTTCTCCAAACCGTCCCAATCGTGGCCATCGCTCCGTTATTGATCATCTGGAGTGGTTACGAGTTCCGTACGGCCGTGATTGCGACGGTGATTATCTGTCTGTTTCCGATCGTCAATAATGTGACCACGGGCCTTTCATCCGCGATGCCCGAGCATGCTGATCTGTTTCGTTTGCATGGTGCGACGCGTTGGCAATTGTTGACAAGACTGCAAATTCCAACCGCCATACCGTATCTTGTACTGGGGACTCGAATTAGCAGTGGTCTTGCGGTGATTGGTGCCATCGTGGCGGAGTTCTTTGTTAGCAATGGCGCAACTTACGAAGGACTTGGGGCCCTGATGACCAGTTGGCAAGGGCTGATGCAAACCGATGCGTTGATGGCGGCCTTAGGAATGTCGACCCTTCTGGGTGTCATTCTTTTTGGCAGCGTCAACGCCATCTCACGACTGTTTTTGAGTCGTTACTTACGAGAAACGGAATCCTAGCATGATGTCGTATCCGCGTTCGTCCAACGCGCCACACCCAATGCCGGTCGTCCGCCAGAGACTGATGACCGCGTGCGTCTGGATGCTTGCGTGCTGGATCGTTGCATCCGCCGGCGGATGCCGTCCATCAACGAACGCCTCGTCAACGACGGCCCCCGAATCGAATACCCAATCGATCGCAATCCAATTGAATTGGTATCCCGAGGTCGAACACGGAGGCGTTTATCAAGCAGCGACCGACGGCACCTACAACGGTCTGGGATTGCAGGTAGAGATTCGCCCTGGCGGCCGGGCGACGCCAATCGCTCCCGAGCTGGTATTGGGACGCTGTCAGTTCGCCATCACGAACGCGGACGATGTCGTGCTTTTCCGCGCACAGAATGCGGATGTGGTGGCCGTTCTGGCGGCCATCCAAGAGCATCCTCGATGCATCCTGGTTCGCGCTGATAGCGGTGTCGAGACATTCGCTGATTTACCAGGCATGACCCTGCAGCGGCAGGCGGGTCGACCTTTCTTGACGTTTCTCGAACGACGAGGATTCCTGGAGGGTGTTCGGCAGGTGCCCTATCACAATTCCATTGCGGCGATGGTCGCAGACCCAAAAATCGCAGTGCAAGCTTATGCCGTCGCGGAGCCCTTGCTGGCACAACAACAGGGTCTGGAAGTTCGGACACTCATGGTGAGTGAATTGGGCTGGAACCCGTATTCCAGCGTACTGGTAACCACGGGGGAGATGATCCGGGATCGCCCAGAATTGGTATCGAGCGTGGTCGCCGCAACGCGACTCGGCTGGCAATCCTATCTCCAGGACCCGGCGGCGGCGAACGCCGCCATCTTGTCAGCGAATCAACATGGCATGACGGAGGAGGTTCTGCGGTTCGGTGCCGAAAAGATGATTCCACTCGCTCGAGCGGACGACGACATCGAGCACGTTGGCCAAATGACCCAAAAACGTTGGGTCGATCTTGTCGAGCAGATGATCGAACTTGAATTGATTGCGTCAGATACTGTTGCGCCACAAGACTGTTTCACAACGGAATTTTTGGAATGACCATGCACCAAAGCACTTCAACCGGTCGATCGATGGCTGGCTGTTCCGCGGCCGTCCTCCTGGTGGCGTTCTCGGTAACACCCAGTGCCGCTGAGGAAGGCTCGGCAAGCGAATCTGGAACGCCTCCGAGTCGTCCGGTTGTGTCGGGCCCGGAACCATTGCTTTCGAATGTGCGACTGCTCACTTTCGAGGGACGCCGCGCCGGCGAGGGGTATTTCAGCGCCGACGGAACCCAAATGGTGTTTCAGAGCGAACGCGACCCAGAAAACCCTTTCTATCAAATTTACTTAACCGACTTTCGGACGGGCGACCTGACCAAGGTGTCACCCGGCTACGGCAAGACAACATGCGCCTGGATTCATCCCGACGGAAAGCGCGTTCTTTTTGCCAGCACCCATGACGACACCGAAGCCCGACAAAAACAAATCGATGAACTGGAGATGAGGGCTTCGGGAACTCAGCGACGCTACAGCTGGGACTACGACCCCAACTATGAACTCTATGCCGCATCACTGGATGAGATTCGCGCCGGAACAACCGACGGAATGATCCGACTGACCAACTCATTCGGGTACAACGCCGAGGCGAGCTACAGTCCCGATGGGTCCAAGATCGTCTTTGCGTCCAATCGCAGCGCCTTTGAAGAGCCACTCTCGGAGCGAGAGCAAGAGCAATTCGCCATGGATCCGGCCTTCATGATCGATCTGTACATCATGAATGCCGATGGCAGCGATGTCCGGCGGCTCACCGACGAACCAGGTTACGACGGCGGACCATTTTTCTCGCCCGACGGCACTCGAATTTGCTGGCGACGTTTCTCGCACGACGGCGCGACGGCCGAGATCTATACCATGCGGATCGACGGTTCCGATGTGCGGCGACTGACCCAATTGGGCAAAATGAGTTGGGCGCCCTTTTGGCATTCATCCGGTGACTATTTGATTTTTTCGACCAACAAACATGGTTTCGGAAACTTCGAGTTGTACCTCGTGCGAGCGGACGGCCAGGGCGAACCCGTTCGAGTGACTGAAACGGAGCACTTCGATAGTTTGCCGGTCTTCATTGGTGGAGAAGACGCAGGCGGCACGCGTTTATCCTGGACGTCGCAACGGCGGCTGGCGGTGGATGGCAAGGTCGAATTGACCGACGGGAAGGTCACCAAGGGCACGTCGCAGATCTACATCGCGGACTTTGATCACGCCGCTGCGATGTCGCTGCTGGGTCTGGGCGATCCAGGCGAGACAGATGCAGCGGTGCTCATGGCCGACAAGAATGCAGCCTCGACAGACGAGGATTATTCCGCCGCCGACGCAACGCGTCATGTCGACTATCTCACTAGGCCGGAACTCGGCGGACGCATGACGGGGACCGACGGAGAACGGGCGGCGACGAACTATGTGGCGGCTTACCTCGAGAATCTTGGCTTTCTGCCTGCTGGTGAGAACGGGACGTTCTTTGACTCCTTTGATTTTCCCGCGGGTAGCACGCTCGGCGACAGCAATGCGTTGAGCCTCGCCCTGACGGATGCCGACACTCCACCGACGACGCTGTCTTTGGGTGAGCATTGGACGCCCATGTCATTCTCCAATGTCGGGGCCATCAAGCCGTCGGATGTGGTCTTCGCTGGTTACGGACTGCAGGTTGCCGGCGATGAGGAGCATCAGGAAGTTGATAGCTACGTGCACCTGAACGTTGCCGACCAGTGGGTCATGGTCCTGCGGGATCTGCCACAGGACATTTCCCCGCAACAGCGTCAGCGGCTTGCCCGCTACGGGGCACCTCGTCGAAAAGCAACGATCGCTCGCGACCAAGGGGCCAGAGGAATCATTTTTGTTTCTGGACCCACCAGCCAAGTAAGTCGAGAGCTGATCCGATTTGATTCGGATGCCTCGCAAGCACAGGTGAGTCTGGCGGCGATTTCCATCGACAATGCGACCGCCTCCCAGATATTCGCAACCGCCGGTCATGATCTGGCCGAGACGCAGGCGGGACTTGATACCGGGGAACCCGCGATGGGTTTTGCCCTGTCAGGAGTTCGGATCGCTGCGAACATTGACATCGAACGCAACCAGGGTACCGGTCGTAACGTCGTTGCGCGCTTGCCTGCGGGTCACTCCGACGACGATGCCAGGTTCCCATTCGTGATGATCGGGGCGCACATCGACCATCTCGGAACAGGTGCCGGCAGCAACTCGTTGGCACGAGGCGACGAGGAAGGAATGATTCATGTTGGCGCCGACGACAACGCCAGCGGTGTCGCGGCGATGTTGGAAATCGCACAGTCCATTGCGGCAGAGAAGCGTCAGGGAAACATCCGTCTGCAACGCGATCTCGTACTAGCGGCCTGGAGTGGAGAAGAGTTGGGCCTGTTTGGATCGCAAGCCTTTGTGGAACAGTTTGGCGAGCTCTTTCCAACGGCTCCGATGGCACCATCCGATCCGGACGCGGACGCCATTGCACAAGCGCATGGCATGACACCGGGTGCACAACCACTCACATCGGCCATTGCGGTCTACTTGAACATGGACATGGTTGGCCGGCTGAGCGAGAAACTGATCGTCCAGGGAATTGGTTCCTCACCCGGATTTGCGGGCGAAGTGCAACGTCGCAATGTTCCCGTTGGTCTGCCTCTGCAACTGGATAAAACCAGCTCGAGACTACCAACCGATGCGTCGGCGTTCGTGGCTCGAGAGGTACCGATTTTGTCGGCATTCACCGGTGCTCATGAGGACTATCACACGCCGCGGGATACGGCCGAGAAGCTCGACTATGTGGGGCTCTCCAAAATTAGTCGCCTGTTCGGTTTGCTCGCCCGGGGATATCTGACATCGACATCGGTCCCCGAGTTCAAACTCGATGAAGGCCCTCAGAGTGACCAGGGCGTTCCCAGAGCTCGTCTAACGGCTTACCTGGGAACGATCCCCGACTATGCGGCCGGCGATGTAAAAGGATTGAAACTGAGTGGGGTGGGATCCGACGGTCCCGCGGAAACGGCTGGTATTCGCGGTGGAGATGTGATTGTCGAGTTGGCCGGACGCACGATCGAGGACATCTACGATTATACTTATGCCATCGAAGCCTTGAAGATTGGCGAAACGGTCACGATTGTCGTCGACCGAGGTGGCCGCCGTGTCCCCTTGCCGATTACGCCGGGATCTCGCGATTGAACGCGATCCAAGATCAACGAAAGCTCGCTCGAAGTTCTCATTGGGTCGCGGAACTCGGCCGGCGCTGGCGACTTCCCGGCGTGGCGGCGTGGATGATGTTGGTATCGTCCGTTGCCCAAGTGGCTGCGTTGGACATCCAAGAGTTTGGTCCGCTGGATCGTCCGGGTGCGTCCCAGAACGTGTTGGAATTGCTCGACGTAGGCAGTGTCGTCTTCGAGGTGAGCGACGCACGACCTTCAACGCAATCAGAGATGCGATCCACGGGCGCCGCGGGTAGACGTTTTGATGCCGAAACTCGGTTTCGGCTTCGTTATCAGTTCGATAGCCGTTGTCGTTACGGCTGGGACGGTGATGAGCTATGGATCCGTGTTCGTTATCCACAACTCGAGCTGCTGGTCGATCATCGAATTTGGTTTCGCTCCGGCTCGCAAATGGCACGGCGCGACGACGAGTCTTTCTGGGAACACCCGATTGTTCGTCATGAACTGGATCACGTGCGTCTATCCAGCGACGTGCGTCTGCAGTCGTTGTTTCGCCACCGTGTTGAATCCAGACCCGTCCTGCGGATGGACATCCGCGACGTTCAAGAGCGACTTCAGATTGATTACCTCGATAAGGAACAGCGTTTAACCAATCGACAACTCCGCTCGCTCATCGGCCACCACGTACGAACCCAGTTCGAACAGATCGTTGAACTGATCGAGATACGCTATGTCGAGCTGGATCGCATCACGCGGCACGGGGCTCTGGCGATTCCGGAAGATAGCGAAAGCGAACTGCGCCACTGGCTCGGAATCGCCGTGCCTCCAAACTCCAACGCGGCCGAGATCACATCGAGGTGACGTGTGCATGTCGGGTTGGATCAACCGAACTCAATAAGCCTTTGATCTTGATGACAAGTTTTCGTATTGCCCTTGGCCTGATTGTCGCGTGGTCTGTCACGGACCGTGATCCATCGCTGTTAGCCGACGTGGACGTTCGGCCCAACATTGTGCTGATCATGGCTGATGACATGGGATATTCGGACATCGGCTGTTACGGCGGCGAGATCCGTACGCCCCATTTGGACGCGCTTGCCGAACAGGGTTTGCGTTTCAGCCAGTTCTATAACACGGGACGTTGCTGCCCGACGCGAGCTTCGCTCATGACGGGTCTTTATCCACACGAAGCTGGCCTGGGACACATGGTTTACGGTGACAAAGGCGCCGGCTACCACCCGTACCTCAATCAGCAGTCCGTTACGATCGCCGAAGTGCTGAAGCAGTCAGGCTATCAGACGATGATGTCCGGAAAATGGCACGTGGGACATCGCAAGGGTCAATGGCCCACCGACCGAGGGTTCGATCATTTCTATGGAATCCATATTCATGTCGATAGCTACTTCAAAGTGCTTCCAGGTTGTCCGGTATATCACAACGATGTGCAGGTCATCGGGGCGACCGCGCATCCTGAGAACGCCCTACACCCTGGAGAAGAGTGGTACACGACCGACGTCTTCACTGATTGGTCGCTGAAGTTTCTGGATGAAGCCATGACCGTGGATCGGCCATTCTTTCTCTACACCGCCTACAACTCGCCTCACTGGCCTCTGGAGGCGCCCGACGAAAACATCGCATTGTGTCGAGGACGATACGACCAAGGTTGGAACCAACTGCGGTCGTCGAAACTCGATCGGATGAAGGAGCTTGGCCTTATCCACCAAGCGACGCAGCTCTCCAGTTCCCAATGCCCTGATTGGGACTCATTGGCACCGACGGAGCAGCAGGAGCTGGCGTTTCGTCGGGAGATCTATGCCGCCCAGATTGAGCGGATGGACCAGAACATCGGGCGTTTGGTCAACAAACTTCGTGAAAACGATTTGCTCGACAACACGTTGATTCTGTTCCTATCGGACAACGGATGTTGCGCCGAAGGCGGGATGTTCGGCTATCGGTGGAAACAGAATACAAAAGCCAGTTTCCCAAATTGGCGAAAGCAGTCGGGCCGTTCCAGTAGCACGGGTGAGGCTTGGTCCAACGCATCCAATACGCCGTTCCGACTGCACAAGCGCTGGGTCCATGAGGGAGGCATTGCAACACCTCTTATCGCCCATTGGCCTGGTAGAATCACCGACGTTGGCGCCATTTCACATCAACCGGCCCATGTGATCGACATCTTGGCGACGTGCTTGGACGTGGCGGGCGGCCGATACCCACGAAAGTTTCGAAGCCAGTCGATCAAGCCAACGCGCGGCTTGAGTCTCCTACCGTTCCTTTTGGACCCGACTCGACGCCTGGAGAGGACGCTGTACTGGGAACATGAAACACACGCGGCGGTTCGGCATGGCGACTGGAAGCTCGTCTCAATCAATGCGATGGAACCGACGGTTTGGGAACTCTACAAGATGGATCTCGTTCGTACCGAAACGGACAATGTCGCCGAGCAACACCCGGATTTGGTGGAACAGTTGCAATCGAACTGGCGAAACTGGGCCGAGGAAACGAATGTGTTGCCGTGGCCCCGAGATCGCCAGGAGTAGCCCTCTTGATCTCCATCGACATGGTGTACCAGACTGGGGAATCCGATGGGGCCTCACCCGCGTCGTGATCGACAATCGATTTCTTTCCAAGATGAAACGAAGTGTAGCGTGCCTGAGCAGCCCAACTCAGACGGTTCCGATATGGGGGCCACGTCGTATGCCAAAGAGGCGTTGAAGCAGATCGGTGAGTGCCGACTTCCTCCGACCCCGAGCGTCTATGAAGTGTTCTTCACCCACTTTCAGGGCGTCAACAATGAATTGTCGGACGAGTTGTCAATGCGATTGGATAACCCCACCTCGCTGACTCTGGAGCGGGTTGACGCGTTGCACTCCCAATTTTGCAGCCCCGCGTCGGGCGAAGATGAAGCCGAGCTTGCGATGCGTCTCAGCGACGGTGTCGCCGACTTCAAGGCGATTGTCGCGGATCAGAAAGAAGCTGGCGGTGCTTACGCGGAGCGACTGGAGACAGCCAACAAAGCGCTTGGAACAGCCGATCCTCGAGAAATGTCCCGGGTCGCATCGACGCTTACCGCCGATACAAAGGAGATGTCGAGCCAACTCGCTGCGATGCAGCGGCGCGTTGCGGCGGCGGAACAACAGGTTGACTCCCTGCAGACTGATTTACTTGCCGCCCAATCGCTGTTAATGACGGACCATTTGACCGGGTTGCAGAATCGCCGATTTTATGAAGCCGCGCTCAAGCAGATGATACGGGACCTAAAGCACTCCAGCAGTGAGACGGTCCCTTACCTCGCGTTAATCGACTGTGACAAGTTCAAGAAGATCAACGATACGTTCGGACATCCCGTCGGCGACGATGTCATCCGCCTGCTGGGCGCAACTCTGAACGGCGTCGAAGGCACCCTGCATGCTGCTCGACTAGGTGGAGACGAGTTTGCCGTCTTCTGCAAATTCGCGTCCCTGGCGGAGGTCGAGCAGTTTGCCGATGCGATCCGAACCGCCGTCCGAGAGCGACGGATCATCAATCAAGCCACCGGCGAAACGCTCACTCGATTCAGCCTTTCGATCGGCGTCGCCAGGGTTCGTGCGAGCGATGACGAGGATTCCTGGCATTCCCGAGCCGACAAGATGCTCTATCAAGCCAAGAGTCTCGGCGGTGATCGAGCCGTCGTCGAGAAGTCGCAAGGCACCTAGTGCTTCGTTCCCATCTGGTTTGAGGATGCACCGACGGGAGTTCGCCCCGGTTCCTACCGCATCAACCGGGGCCCATGCCCATCGGCACACTCACGGGGCTCCTTGAGCGAACCCGTGTTGCCAACTGGAACAAAGCACGAGGGATTCGACACCCTACTCCTGTGTCGGAATCAACGGCCCGGCCGAACCAAGGCCTCCCTTGAGATCGCCTTCGTCGAGCGTTGAGGCCGGGACGCCGCTCTCGGCAACCTCTTGAGCCGCCGCCGTTTTCTCTTGCTCCTCGCTCCAATTGACTCGTTTGAGTGAGAGGCCGATCTTGCGTTCGTCCGTATCGACCCGGAGAACCTTCACCTCGATCGGATCACCCACCTTCACGACTTCTTCGGGATCCTCGACCTTGTGTTCGGCCAACTCACTGATGTGCAGCAAGCCTTCCAGGCCATCTTCCAGGCCGATGAACACGCCAAAGTTGGTGATCTTGGTGACTTCACCTTTAACCAGTTGGCCGGGTGCATACTTATCCGGAATGTCGCCATCCCATGGATCGTTATCGAGCTGTTTCAGCCCTAAAGCGATGCGGCGTCGTTTCTCATCGACGCTCAAGATACGACACTCGATCTCCTGTCCCTTTTCAAGCACTTCGCTCGGATGAGCGATCTTGCGGGTCCAGGACATATCGCTAACGTGCAGGAGCCCATCGATGCCTTCTTCCAACTCAATGAACGCACCATAGTTGGTGAGGTTCCGCACCTTGCCGGTCACATCCTTACCCTCGGGGTAACGCTCGAGCACCTCGTCCCACGGATTCTTCAGCGTCTGCTTCATACCCAGCGACAATTGCTGTCCCTGAGCATCGACGCCCAAGATCATCACATCGATCTTGTCGCCGATGTTGACCAACTCGCTGGGATGATTAACCCGTTTGGTCCAGCTCATCTCGCTAATGTGGACAAGGCCTTCGATGCCGGGCTCGAGTTTGACAAACGCACCGTAGGACATGACGTTGACCACTTCGCCGGGATGCTTGGACTCCACCGGATACTTGGTCTCGATGTTCTCCCACGGGTTTCGGTCTTTCTGCTTCAGTCCCAACGCGATCTTTTGCTTCTCGCGGTCGATGTGCAACACCTTCACTTCGATCTCTTGATCGATGTTGACCATTTCCGTCGGATGGCCGATGCGTTCCCATGCCATGTCGGTGATATGCAACAGTCCGTCGATGCCGCCAAGATCCACAAAAGCACCAAAGTCGGCGATGTTCTTGACGATACCCTTTCGAATTTGACCGATCTCCAATTCCTGCATCAGGTAGGTACGGTCTTCTTCTCGTTGACGCTCGATCAAACTACGTCGACTGATCACAATGTTTCGACGCGTGTCGTCGATCTTCAGGACTTCCGCCTGGACGACCCGACCAATGAAGTCGCCGATGTCGCCGGGCCGACGAATGTCGACCTGCGAGCCAGGCAAAAAGACATTCACGCCGATATCGACCAACAATCCGCCTTTGATCTTCCGAATGACGGTCCCGGTGACCACCTGGCCCTCGGCGACCGTTTCCATCATCGCTTCCCACTCGATGATCTTTTCGGCCTTGCGCTTGCTTAGCGCGATCATGCCATAGGGGTCATCAGCAGCCCCTAGCTCGTCCTCCATCTCCTCGATCAACACCTTCACGGTGCAGCCGATCGTCGGTTGCTCTTCCTCGGGCCCCCATTCGTCCAGTCCGACGGTACCTTCACTCTTGAAGCCGACGTCGATCAAAACCCATTCATCGTTGATTTCAACGACCTTACCATCAACAATCTTGCCCTGAGCGTAATCCTGTTGCTCGGCAGCAATGGCATCAAGAAGCCACTCTTCGGCTTCGTCCTCGGGAGCGAGAACGGCCAAATCAGCGAAAATGTCGTCGTCTTCGAGGCTGCGAATGAGGTTGCGGTTGACCATGAAAGAAATCTTCGGCGTCGCACGTTCGATCGAATACCGGCACAATCCGTCGACGGAAGCCTGGGGTTGTAGTTGGAAATGAAAGCCGGTGTGCAAGGGCGCTCACGACGCGCCAGCGTGGCAGGCTACCAAACCACCGATTTTGTCACAACGCCGGACAAAGATCCGTCGATGCATCGGTCGCGCCGAGGCGATCTGGGCAGGCTGCGCCGTCTGGTAAGAATGACCACGCCATCACCAGTTCATTCCCGAAGCGTCCGGAAATGAAACACTCTCGCGTCGGTCCCATTGGTCTGGGCGATCTCAATCCGAAAAGAGGCCTTCAACGAGCCCGCCAATGTTGTCGCGAAAACCACCGAGGGCGGCATCGGATAGAACCTCGGATCGATCGCTCTTCATGATCGCCGCGGCCAGCGGCTTGTGCGCACGCCAATCGTCCAGCGTAAAGCTGCGGATGTCGACGTACACATCCGTTAGGCCGTTACTGATCTTGGGGACAATGAAGAATCCATCTTGACCATGCACGAGATGGTAGCGTTCGCAAGCGAAGAGCAAGGCAGCTCCGACGACCATGCCGAAAATAAAGCGAGACATTGACCAAACACCCTGGAGATGATTTTCAGCAAAACAAAGACTCGAGTCGCTCTCGGTGTATGGGACCGTAGCAAACCATGCAAGATCACCCGAACAACGGATCCAACCTAAATGCAGTTTTCAGCGGGACTCATTGTATGCCCGACGTTGCGCGGCATACGTCTCCGCACTGGGCAGGTGCTCGGATTCGGGCTGTTTCGAACGCAAGAGCGCGGCCAACGTCTCCCGACACCAACCACACCCTGTTCCCGCGCCAAAACACTGCGAGAGCTGACTGACTCGCGTCGGACGCTCGACACGAATGAATTGACATACCTTGCGACGCGACACGCCGAAACACAGACAAATTTCTTGATCGTCCACCGCCACCGAACCCATCGGAATCAAGAGCAGAAATGGTAGTCTCTTAAGGACATTGTATTTCATTTTAGTTTCGACCGACGCGTGTCCATGACGACCATTCGTACTTTCGGTAACGCGGATCTTCCAGGTTTGTTTGAAGTTTGGATCCGTCATTGGGAGGCGGCACGTTATCAGGTCCATCTCAGCGTGACCGCCCTTGAGCGAGCCATCTTGTCGCGGACGTTCTTTCGTCCCGAACATCTGTTGATCGCCGAAAGCGACGGCAATGTGGTGGCATGGTGTCACTGGTTCCCGAACCTCGCGCCGGTCGTTACCGGCGAGACCCCGTCGGAGCAAGATCGATCGGCCACGATCGCCTCGTTCTGCTTCGCCGGTGATCATGGCCTGGCAGTGTGCGACGATTTGCTGACGCATGTCGAACGAATTTGCGAAGAGGCTGGGGCGAGCGAGATGCGTTTCGGAATCGTTCGAGATGATCAGTTTGGGTACGCCGGTATCGACCCAGTTGGGCATGGGATCGGAGTGCCGACGGCGGACGCGCGCACCTCGTCGATGTTGTCACGGCACGGCTATCGCGTGGCTGCGGGTTTGGAACGATTGGTCGCCTCCACATCGACCTATCGAGTGCGAACGTCACGTGAATTCTTGCAATTGCGGCGGCAGACGCGTGTGGATCAGTCGTTGATCATGCCAACCGAATTGCCTCGAGCAATTGCGCTGAGCCACTTCGACTTGGAGCGACACCAACTGGTCAACCACGTCCGACGCGAGGTGCTTGCCGAGGTTGACTTTTGGCTCTCTGACACGGACGGTCCAGTCATGGACGGCCATCGCGCGATCTTATCGTTGCCAACAACGCCTCTTTCGCATGAAGAACGATTCTTGATCAGTGCGGTCATTCCGACATTGGCGATTCGGAATGTCTATAGCGTCGAGACGGCGATTGATGACCAATCCAATTCGTTGGTAGACCAGATGAAGGACTTGGCGTTCAAATCGGTTGAAACAGGTCGCCAGTGGATCAAGTCCCTGGTTTGACGATCGAGTCGTCCCAATCGATGGGTGCGACGAGGTGCATTCGCTTTCCTGAAACGACGTCATGGAACTCAATTTCGGAGGCCCAGAGCGCAATGGACGTGGGAGCCGTTTTTTTGTGCGAGTCTCCATACAGCGTGTCGCCTAGGATCGGGTGCCCACGCGAGGACGCTTGAAGTCGCAGCTGATGCATTCGCCCGGTGTGTGGATGCAATCGCAAACGCGTTCGAGGCCCGGTCGCCTCGACGTCGGAACTGGCCACCACGTCGACGACCGTGATGGCCTCTTTGGAACCGACCACGTCGCCATGGACGATTTCGGCGCGAGCTTCGTTGCACCGCTTTCGAATAAAATCCCGCCAGGTCGCCGGCGAGGTCGCCTCGACCCGGCCGTGCACGATGGCGTCGTAGGTCTTCGCGACTTTGCGGGACGCAAATTGATCAGCAACCAACCGTGCGCCGCGTCTGGTAACTGCCATCAAGACAATCCCTCCGACGCACGCATCAAGCCGATGACAAGCGTGCAAATACGCGGCAAACGTTGGCAACTGGTTACGCAGTCGAAACTCCAGACTATCACCACCGGGCGGTGACGTTGTCGACAGATTCGGCGGCTTGACGACCGCGAGCAGATGAGCGTCACGATGTAAAATCTGGATGGCCATCACGGTTAGCGTCGCAGCCGGAGCGTTCCACCCCACCCCAGCTTCTCGCGAAGCGTCCGATAATCGTTCTGGCCGGGAACGTTGAGCATTTCGAACGCCACCGGCGCCCGATGGATGCGGACGCGATCGCCAGATTGCAATGGTTTCAAGACGCGGCCATCGACAACAATGCCCGTCGTCTCGTGGGGCTTGCTGACAATCAATTCAAATGTCGTATCTGCCGAATCAACAACGGGACGATACGTCAGAGTGTGCGGACTAATTGGCGAGATCGTCACGGCCTGCAAATGTCGACGCAAAATGGGCCCACCGGCCGACAGATTGTGAGCGGTGGATCCAACAGGTGTTGCAATAATGAGCCCATCGCAGCGGTACTGAGTCGCGAGTTCTCCGTCCGCGTACAAGTCGATATCCAAGATGGTGTAAGGAGGACCACCCAACACGGCGGCTTCGTTGAGTGCCAACTGTTGGGCCACGACGGTATCGCCTCGGAGAATCTCAACATTCAGCATCAAGTGACGAACGATGGTGAAATGACCGACGCAAACTCGCGGCCATGCATCGAGGAATTCCTCCGGCGAGATGGCTGCAAGAAAACCGAGGGTGCCGCAATTGACACCCAAGACAGGAATTTGATGGAGCCCCATCTGCCTCGCCGATTGCAGAATCGACCCATCACCACCAATCACGATGACCACATCCGCATCACAATCCGTGAAGTCGAATGTGAACTCAAAATCTTCCGCAACAATTTCGGAGTTGGCAGCCAAGGACGGACGTAGTCGCTCGTACTCCGTTCTTACGCTGGAACGATTGGGAGCGCCCAACACAACGACCTTGGCCTGGCGATCCCCGTGGCACCAGGTCGTCGAATCGCCGGAACTCATCCGACGCTCACTTGCCCGGCGGCCTGTCTGGCCAATGCGACCACCCGATCCGCCGACAAACCCCACTGGTCAAGTAGGTCGGGGCGGTCTCCATGCTCAACGAATTCATCTGGCAGCGCAACCCGATGAAGACTGCGAGTGTCCAATCGTTGATCGGACGCCGACTCCAAGAACGCCGAACCAAATCCACCGACACCGGTGCCTTCTTCCAATACGATCGTGAAACGTCCGCCGGAGAGGCAATCCCGTACCATCCCGTGATCGATGGGTTTCACGAATCGGGCGTTGACTACGGCAACGTTCATATCGCCTTGCAAGGCCTCGGCCGCGGCAATGGCTTGCTCCAGCATGGCACCGTACGCCACGATGGTCCCGACGACCGAATCATCACCACGTCCACGAATCCATTCCGCTTTGCCAATCTCCACTGGCGCCGGCATGTGATCGAGCTCCAGCGCCGACGCTTTTGGGTACCGAATTCCGCTGGGATGGGAGAGTTGCAGTGCCGCGTCGAGCATCATTGACAATTCAGCCGCGTAGCCAGGGGCCATCAGAACTAAATTGGGAAACACACGCATGTACCCTATGTCGTAGACCCCGTGATGCGTCGGCCCATCGGGCCCGGTCAGGCCGGCCCGATCCATCATGAACACAACCGGCAAGTCCTGGAGCGTCACCTCCTGGAAGATTTGATCGTAGCTGCGCTGCAAGAACGTGCTGTAGATGTCGACGATCGGCCGCAACCCTGCCTTGCACTGACCGGCCGCAAAAGCGACGGCGTGAGACTCGCAAATTCCCACGTCGAAGAAACGATCCGGATACTGCTCGCGCACCGGTTCGAGTTTATTTCCTTGGCACATGGCCGCCGTGATCACCGTCACGCGCTCATCGCGATGCATTGCGTCGCCGATGGCATCTCGAGCATGGGTCGTGTAGGGCGGACGTCCCTCGCTTCCTCGCGTTACCGGAGTGCCGCCACGATCTTCAAAAGCCGGCGGTGTATGAAAAAACACGGGGTCTTCCGCCGCCGGCTTGTAGCCGTGACCCTTCTCCGTCACGACATGCAACAAGACCGGGCCCTGGGTCTCTCGACACAAGCGCAAGTACTTCCTCATCAACGACGTGTTGTGACCGTCGATCGGACCGACGTAGCGGATGCCCAATTCCTCAAACAACATTCCACCGAGCAATCCGGCCTTCACTCCCTCTTTCATTTGCGCCAGCAAGCGTTCGGCGGGATCTCCAAACATGGGCACGTGGTCGAGTAGGCGAACTACCTCGGACTTCAGCCCGGTATAGAACGGATTTCCACGCAAACGATCCAAGTAACTGGCAATCGCTCCGGTCCGCGGGCAGATCGACATTTTGTTGTCGTTGAGCACGATCGTCAGATCGTCCCCCAAGGCACCAGCATTGTTGAGGGCTTCAAAAACGATTCCGCTCGGAAAAGCTCCGTCGCCGATCACGGCGACGGTACGTCGATCGTCCTGTCCCGCTGAAAGGACGTCACCGCTACGAAGTCCGACGGCCGTGCTCACGCTGCTACCGGCATGTCCCGTCATGAACAAGTCGTAGACGCTTTCGTTCGGATTGGGGTAGCCCATCAAGCCGCCCTTCGTACGGATCGACTCGAACGTCGCGTACCGGCCGGTAATCAACTTGTGTGGGTAGATTTGATGGCCGGTATCCCATATCAGCCGGTCGCGCCGGAAATCAAACTCGGTGTGCAGTGCCAAACACAGCTCCACCACGCCGAGATTGGACGCGAAATGAGCCGTCCGAGTCGCCAGCAAATTGCACAACACGTCACGAATTTCATCCGCAACCGTGCCGAGTTGCTCCGACGAAAATTCCCGGAGGCCCGACGCGTCATTCAGCCCCGCCAAGAGTGGGTGCCGTGGCGATTCATCCGTCGACGAGGGGGTCATGTTGCTAACAGTCAAGCCTTCCGCTCCAAAACAAAGTCCGCCAGTCGATGTAACCGATTGGCTCGATCCCCAAACAACGTCAATGACGTTTGGGCCGAGCGAATCAGCTGCTCCGCATGCACGCGGGCACGTTGCAATCCATCGCCTGACTGAGCGTCATTGTCGTTGCCGTCCGCTTCCAGTGAAACACTCGGAGCGGCGATTGCCGCCACCGAGTGGTCCAGGGCCAACAGACCGGGGTAGGTCAACTTGCCCCGCTTCGTATCCTTGTTGGTTCGTTTTCCCATCTCTTTGTCGCTCGCGGTGACATCCAAGATGTCGTCGACAATCTGAAAGGCGAGCCCCAACGAGTCCGCATAATGAGTCAAATGATCCATGCTTGTCGAGTCCGCGCCTGCGGAAATCGCTCCCATCCGGACGCTGGCGGCGAACAGAGCCCCGGTTTTCCGGCGGTGGATGGATTCCAGCCATTGGCGAGCCCGTAGTCGTCCACCCATTTCGTCGATCGAGACCGATTCGGCGGTCAAGTCATCGCATTGCCCTCCAACAAGCCCGCTGGCTCCGGACGCACGTGCCAACTCACCCATCAGGGAAGCGGCTTGGACTGGATCTTTGACATGGCGTTGCAGATGGGCGAACGCTTCGGCCTGCAATGCGTCCCCGGCTAGAATCGCGGTGGCCTCACCGAAGCGAATGTGAGCCGTCGGCCGCCCACGTCGAAGATCGTCGTCATCCATTGCGGGCAGATCATCGTGAACCAGCGAGTAGGCATGGATCATCTCGACGGCCACGGCGGCGGGTAACGCGTCGTGGATCGTCCCTCCACATGCCTGAGCTGCGCTGACCACTAAGAAAGGACGCAAACGTTTGCCAGGTGCCAGAAGTGAGTACTTGATTGCCTCGCGAAGTGACTCGGGGCAACCATCGCCGAAATCGCACGCCAGCGCCAAAGCCGCATCGATCGATGCTTGAGTCTCCGCCATCAGCTCCGGAAGGCTGTTTGAGGGGGCCATCGCCATGGTTCATTCGTCTCCGTCAATCGCGTCGTTGTCCGCGATTGCAACACGACGACCAGCGCGACGACCAGCTCGGGCTGGCTGTGAATCGGCCGACGCGATCCCCTCCTCGCTCGAAACCATCGGCTGGAGAATAGGATTCCCCTCCGCATCGACACCGGCCAGGACGCTTATTTTTTGCTCTGCGGCCTCCAGCAACGCGTAACATCGGCGAAGCTGCCTCACGGCCCGTTCATAGGACTTCAGCGACTCGTCGAGCGTCAGTTCGCCACTCTCGAGGTCTCGAACCGAGTTTTCGATCGCTTGCAGTGTTGACTCAAAGTTTTCGTCCTCCATTGGTTCCGCATCGCCGTTCGAATTGGGGGTGCTGCCCCCGCCGGCATCGCGATCCGATTCCGCGGCCTTCGCCGGGCCAGAGATCTTCTTTTTGGCCAAATTGGACTCGTTTTTTTGGCAGGACAAATTTTGACGTTCGCAGTTTTCCGACCTACGTTTGCAATGGACGGTAGGTCCTCCAGATGATCGCAGGCCGTCGTTCCATGAGCCCATGGACCGCTAAGCCAGAATCTTCGAGAAGACTATAGCAGACCGTCACTTTTTCATCGCTGAGGGCGCACGTTCCATCCGCCCAACAGGCTCCATTTCTCGAATCTTGACGCATGGCTCGATCGAAACGTCGAAGAAACCGAAACGCGAGGGGCAGCGATGCTTCGGTGAACAACTCTCTGAATACGACTGCCGAAGCAGTCCCGACCGCCAGCGAAGCGGGAGTGTCTGCTCAAACGACCACGGTTGACGACACGTGTTCGTTGGACGTTTCAGTGGATGATGAGGACGGGAACTCAGCCGACCGTGGCGTCTCCGTCGACGACTCGTCGAATACTCCGGACGAGGCTGCGTCACTCAATTTAAATTCCCGGGCGCCGTCCAAGTCATCCGATCCGGATCCGATCGTGGAACGGCTGGATGAGGTGCTCGAACGTTTTGGTGCATTGGAATCAGCCGTGTCCGCGTTGGCGCCAACGGCAACGTCGGCGGCGAGCGTGGAAACCGGTCAAGTTATCATTGCCATGGACGAAGATGAGCGGCTGCAGTGGTCGGCGCGTCTGGAGAGTCTGCAAGCCAGCCATGACGATCTGGTTCAACAAAACGCCGATCTGGCGGCACGATTGGCCCAGTCGAGTGTCGGGGAAGCCGTCCAAGACCGCCGCGGTGGCGACGAGTCCATGAGCTGGGAAGAACGCAAGCAAATGATGCTGCGGCAGATGGAAGATGACACGTTCGACGCCGAGGCATTCATTGGAGCCCTGGGAGACCAGACCGATATCGGGCAAGAATCGGAAGAGGAGCCCATGTCACCGGCACAGTGGATCGAGGCGATCAGTGAGCGGATGATCCGCGCCGAACAGCTTGCGGCTGATCGCTTGGCGGAGACCGAAGAACTGCGGACGCTGCTGCAACAGCAGCGAGATGATCGAGAGAATTTCGCGTTCGGAGAGGAGGTCGTGACGGGCGCATCGGCCATCGCCGGTCTCGTCGACGCGGACGAATTGGTCCAGGAGGAACGGCAGCGTCTGCAGGACTTAAAGGACCATTGGGAAGACAAATTTCGACAAACTGAAATCGCGGCCTCGCTGGAGCGCGCGAAACTGTCGCGAGAACGCCAGGAATTGGCTCGACGCACCGCCGAACTGGAAGAGAAGTTCGAGGACTTGAAGCGTCAACAACGCCAGGTCGGCACGCCGGACTCGGGGGGTCGACGGTGGCTCGCCGAGCTGGGGCTGGCAGCCGAACGCGACTGAAGCGTCGCCAAACTCAGTCGTCAACGGCGAGCTCCTCCGGGGCCAGCTTGCCCGCCTTCAGCCTGAGGAACGCGTCGAAGAAACCCTGCAGCTCGCTGCCGTCGATGACGCTGTTGAAGTTGCCGACGTAATGTCCCGTGCGAGCATCCTTGACTCGTTGGTCGGGATGCAGGAAATAATTCCGAATCTGGCTGCCGAAGCCAGTCCGCGCCTGCGTTTCATACTTCTTGGCTTCCTCCGCCTCCCGCTTCTCTTCTTCGAGTCGAGCCAGCTTAGCCCGCAACATCTTCCACGCCGTATCGCGATTCTGATGCTGACTCCGCTGGTTCTGGCATTGCACAACCGTGTTGGTTGGCACGTGCGTGAGTCGGATCGCGCTGTCGGTCTTGTTGACGTGCTGACCGCCGGCTCCGGACGCCCGATAAGTGTCCTCCCGAACATCTTTCTTTTGAACGTCGACCTCGATTGAGTCGTCGATCTCGGGACTGACACTCACAGCGGCGAAACTCGTTTGGCGTTTGCCCTCACTATTGAAAGGGCTGATGCGTACCAAGCGATGCATGCCCTCTTCACCCTTGAGATAGCCGTAGGCCATTGGGCCTCGAATCGCGATGGAGGCATTGTTGATCCCCGCCTCTTCGTTGTCCTGCCGGTCCAGCAACTCGATCTTATAGTCCTGGCCGACCGCCCAAGCCGAATACATTCGCAGCATCATATCGGCCCAATCATTGGCATCGGTGCCCCCATCGCGCGCGTTGATGGTCAAAATCGCACCGGCCGAATCATTTGGGCCCGACAGCAATGCTTTGAGTTCCAGGTCCTCCATGATTCTCTCCAATCGGTCGACCTCGTCGCGCACTTCATCGACGACCGACTCGTCCTCCTCAGCCATCTCCAAAAGGGCGGCCAAGTCGTTGACGGAATCCGTTAGCTCGTTGAGCGGACCGACAATCGCCTTGAGCCCCTTCAGCTTCATCACGACCGCCTGGGCGGACTCCGAGTCGTCCCAAAAATTGGCCGCCCCCATCTGCTGCTCGATGGCTTCGATCTGCTGATTCTTACCAGCCTGGTCAAAGAGAGTCCTGCAGCTGTTTCAGGCGAGCTTGAATCGATCGACTGCGATTCATCAATTCAGCATCCATGACTTTCGAAGCTCCGGCGGTATGATGAGGAAAATTCCCCGCAAAGTTGGCGGGGCGGTAATTCGTTTTACAGAGATGATCGTTATACATGGCTCGTGTGGTTCTCGCGATGAGTGGAGGCGTTGATTCCAGCGTCGCGGCCCACCTGCTGTTGCAGGCAGGCCACGATGTGATCGGCGTGTTCATGCGACATGGCGAAGCCTCCGCAGCGTCATGTCGCGTGGATCCCCAGTCCACCGAGCCGACGAGCCCCCTAGGTTTGCCCGTCGTTGGGAATCGGGCCGCCGGAGATCCCTCCACTCTCGGCAAACGCGAAGATCACAAACAGGGTTGCTGCAGTGCGACCGATGCGGACGATGCACGACGCGTCGCGTTGGACCTCGGAATTCCCTTCTATGCCTTAGACCTCCAGGAAGATTTTCGTCGCATCGTTGACTACTTCGTGGATGATTACTTGCACGGCCGAACCCCCAACCCGTGTGTCAAATGCAACCATTGGATCAAATTCGGACGACTATTCGACTATGCCGACGGAGTGGGTGCAGATTACGTCGCGACCGGCCACTACGCGAGAATGGTTGGCGATAGCGACGACCGCCAACTGCATCGAGGCCTCGATGTCCGCAAAGATCAATCCTATGCGCTGTTCGGTATCGATCGCGATCGCCTGTCTCGCATGCTGCTGCCGGTCGGTGAATTCGACAAACCGACGATTCGGGAGATGGCGGCGGATTTTCGACTCGGCGTTTCCAACAAAAAGGATAGCCAAGAGATCTGTTTCGTCACGCAAGGTCACCATAGTGACTTCGTGAAGCAGCGGAGACCCGAAATGGTCGGTGCGACCGCTGGCGACATCGTCACCCTGGAAGGTCGCGTTGTGGGACAGCACGCTGGTTTCGAAGCGTTCACGATCGGGCAACGCAAGCGATTGGGCGTCGCCATGGGGACACCGCACTTTGTGGTACGAATCGAACCCGAGACACGACGAGTCGTTATCGGACCGCAGTCGGCCTTGGATTGCATCGGACTCATTGCCAAAGAGGCGAATTGGCTGGTGCCGATGGATCAACTACCAGGACAGGTGGGTGTTCAGGTCCGATACAACGGGTCACCGCACGATGCTCGTGTCATCATCGATAACGGTGATGCGTCGCGGTTCCGCGTCCAGTTCGAAGACCCCACATCCGCGATCGCACCCGGACAGGCGGCCGTCGTCTACGACGGTTCTCGAGTCCTGGGAGGTGGATGGATCGAGACCGCCATTCAAGCCGAATGAAGCATTCCCCCGGCGAAACGCACCGACATCACCCATCGATCAAGGATCAGTCCCAGACGATGGCGTCCGCGTCGAACACCGGGCCTTCGACGCAGGTTCGTTTGTAGTCCCACGAACCGTCACCTTGTTGGACCTTGGCGACGCAAGAGAAGCAGATCCCAATGCCACATGCCATCGGCGTCTCCATGGACACTTCGCAGTCGACTTTCTTGGCAAGACAGAGCTCCGCGACCTTCTGCATCATGATCTCCGGCCCACATGTCAGTACGCGTACGTCGGTCAACGAATCTTTCCTCTCGATTTCGGCAAGTCGTTCCGAGAGCAGGTCGGGTACACGAGCCTGGCTGCCGACGGATCCGTCATCGGTGCACAACTGAATCTCGAAATCCGCCGCCCGAAAATCGTCGACACCCGCCAGCAATGAACCACGACGTGCACCGTAAATGAGCTCAACGCACTGGGCCCATCCTTCGTCGATCGCCTGTCGACCTGCCAGCAACATGGGCGTTTGACCGATGCCTCCGACAGCCATGATCAATCTCCGGCAGGTCCTCGGGGAGAACCCATTGCCCAAGGGTCCCCACACGGTCACCAATGTTCCGGGGATCGCGGATGATAGCGGCGTCGTCAGTGCTCCTTTGCGTAGGTAAATCAAGTCGATCGATTCTGGCACGCCATGTTCGTTGCAATGCCGATCCCAGACCGCAAAGGCGCGCCCGATCAGCGGTGCATCTGTCCCTGTCAATCGAATCATCACGAACTGACCAGGTCGAATCGATTTGGCGATGTGGGGCGCGCTGACCCTCAAACGATACGTGTTCTCCGCGATGCACTCATTGGCGATCAACGGAGCATCGATCTGGACAAGGCCGTCAGCGTAGTGCGGCGCGTGAAGACTCGACATCGTCGTCACCTACCGCGGAGAACGTCTTGAACCCGATGCACCATCGTCTCGTTTCCGAACTCGTTTTTTCGTCCCGCTGCGACGGACTTGTTGAACGCCTCCCCGCCCGCCAACCCGTTTGGTTTTCTTGAGCGTCATCGGCTCGTCACCCCCAATGACCACACCCGAATCGGATTTCCCAGTTGGCTTATCGAGTCGGAATGATGACTTCGTGGTATTCGCCTTGGCGTTGCGACCCTTCGCCGATGTCGCCGAATGGGGCGACGCCGAACGCCTCGTCGGTTTCTTCGCCGCTTTGCGACGTGATGACTTGGGCGTGCCTTGATGGCCGGTCAGGTTGCCGCGAGTCGAGCTCGCTCCTGTTCGGGAACGACTCGATCGCGGCTGGCCCGATGGATTGCCACTGGCTCGCTTGCCACCGCGAGATCGCCGAGTCGCGGTGCCAGGTGCCTCGTCCTCCGATCGCCCACGATCTAGCTGATTTGCCGCTCGATCGGCAGCGTCATGCAGCCGCCGCACCTCGTCCTGGGTGAGCTTGCGATAGGCGGCGGCGGGCATATCTCCTAAACGCAAAGGCCCGATCGCGATGCGCCGCAGTGTTTGGACTTTGTGCCCGAGCCGGGCCAAGATTCGACGAATCTCACGATTCTTGCCCTCGCGCAAACGAATCTCCATTTCCGTCGCCCGTGACTTTGCCTTCAGCACGCGTGCACCATCGACCCGCACGAGCCCTTCGGCAATGTAGATACCTTGCCGCATCTGACGCAGAGCGTCCGCATCGACCTTACCGGCCACGGTCACTCGATAGACCTTCTGAATTGCGTACTTCGGATGGGCCAGCTTTTGCGCGAGATCCCCGTCGTTGGTCAATAGAATCAGACCTTCGCTGCTGCGATCCAGCCGACCAACAGGAAAGACTCGCTCCGAAGGAGGTACCAAGTCGATCACGCGCGGGCGACCATGAGGGTCGGAATTCGTCGTGACCACGCCTGTTGGCTTGTGCACTGCGTAATAGACGAGTTTTTGAGGTCGCCAAACAACGCCGTCGACGCGGATCTCCTGCTCATTTGGATCAACTTGCACGCCCAATTTGACGACGGTGACCCCATCGATCGAAACGCGCCCCTCACGGATCAAGTCCTCGACATGTCGACGACTTCCATATCCGGCCGCCGCCAACAACTGATTCAAACGACGATGGGCCGGGCGATCCGCCGATGCGGTGGGACGCCGCGAGTTCTTACGTTTTGAAATGGATCCACTTCCGATACGACCAAGACGAATAGGGCTGGCAGGACTCGAACCCGCGACCTAGGGATTATGAGTCCCCAGCTCTAACCAACTGAGCTACAGCCCCGTGACAACTTCCATCGAGCAAACCGTGCGGACGCTCCTCGAACAAGTCGAAACGCGGGTCGAGTGCTAGCCAAATTGCACTCCGAGGATGAGTCCGGACCGAAGGCGAGAAGACAGATAGACGAACCATCTCGACGCGGCCTACCAGGCGGATCCCGCTGGGCGACAGTATACGCCAATCCGCCTTGTCATCGAAGCCTCCCTCGTCGAATCGCGACGATTGAAGGTGCCTCCGAGAGGGGCGCCACCGTTCCGATCGCCAAAGGTTGCCCGACCGCGCTCATCTCCGATGGTGATATCGCGATCAGCCACCCGATCGATCCATCTGAGCATGCCGCCAGCGACTATACTAAGGTATCCTGCATCCGACCGTGTCCTGCCTGGTTGAAGTGATTACTTGTCCTGTCATCGAAGTTCTGCCGCATGATTCGCTTCCAGACTCCGAATTCGCGCCGAGCATCTGGCGGATTCACACTGATCGAATTACTGGTCGTGATCGCCGTGATCGGAATCCTGATCGGGATGCTCATGCCCGCCGTGCAGTCGGCCCGTGAGGCGGCACGCACAACCGATTGCAAGAACCGAATCCGTCAACTGGCGCTGGCCGCTCAGTTACATCACGACGCTTTGGGATATTTTCCACCAGCCCGATACGAATCTCGTCCTGATTCCGATCTGGCGGATCGATGCGGCTTGGAAACGCCCACTTGGTTGGCGCGGGTGATGCCTTACATGGAACAGGTGTCGCTAGGCCAGAGTTGGGACTTTTCCAAGGCATGGCACCAACACCCTGAAAACGTCCGGACGGTCGTGCCAGATACGTTTCTGTGTCCGTCGCGACGTAGCGGAACTCGGCCATTGGGGACTCGAAATCTGCGAACGACCGTCCAGGGCGGAGGCGGACGACTACCGTGCGGCTGCCCGATGCCTCCTCGATCCAAAGAGGTCGCGTTGGATGTCGAAGGCGCCCTGTGCGATTACGGCGGAAACCACGGCGACCTGACTCCCGGTGCCACCGGTGAACCCACCGACTTCTATTTCGGAGGCAATGGAACCGGCGTCATCATCAGCGTGCGGCCCGCGTGCAAGGACGGAGTAGCAATCGCGCCGGTCGACCGGATCCGCATGACATCGGTTTGGGATGGAACATCGAGCACGTTCCTCTTTGGAGAGAAGTTCATTCCTCAGAACGGTCTGGCCCAATTCCCAGAAGATTCACCGGCCTACGATGGTGACCATTTGCCGGCATCCTGCCGGCTCGCTGGTCCGGGACTCCGACTGGCCCATGGCCCCAATGATGTCTTGGCCGACATGTTTTCGTTTGGTAGTTGGCATCCAGCCGGCGTTCACTTCGCACTCGTCGACGGAAGCGTCCGACTGTTCCACGTCGAAGCCGATACCAAGGTGCTCGGTTCACTTGCCAACCGCCGTGACGCACGCGTCGTGGAACTCGAACGTTGAGCCCCATCGTCAAAGCGACCTCCGCGATGCGGCTGGCTGGGCTGCTGGGAGTCATCGCCATCAGTTCCGCCGGGTGCTCCAAGCAGCCGGCCAACACCGGAATCGTTCGCTTCGACGATGGCCAACCCGTTCAGTCAGGCAGCATTGAGTTTCGCAATCGTTCCAACGGTGATGCCTTTGCGAGCCGCGTGGCGCCCGATGGCAATTTCGCGCTGGCGGACAAGGACGGCCAGCCCAGCTTTCCGCCTGGTGACTATGAAGTCGTGGTCGTTCAAATTGTCCTCACCGAAGATCTAGCAGCCGACGAACACCAGCACGGACGAACAGTCCCACGTCGCTATGCCGATTATTACACCAGCGGGCTTCGGTTCACCAACGACGCGAACCGAAGTGAACCGATCAGGATTGAGCTCGAGTCGAACTAGTGCAGCGTTACAGCTTCGGTTTAGGTTTGGCGCGACGTCGTGGCATAGGCTTCCAGCCTGTGATTTGCCGCGTCCGTTCCCGATGGCAGGCAGGATGCCTACCCCACATTTTAGAGTGGACGCTGCAGTAGGAATGAGGCGGCGAACCACGGTCTGGATTCGCCACGTGACCATTCGATCACGCGGCGTGCTTGAGTCTTGGTTTATTACCCTAAGCCGGTGTTTCCGACATTTCCGCTTCGACGACACCCTTAGCAAAGCTTTCGTAGGCCTGGCCAATCTGCTTGGCCATCGAGTCCGGCCACGCGTGGAAAACGCCGTTTTCGACCGCATCGAAGATCGCGTCGGCGACCAACGAAGGCGGTTCAGCAATCTCATCGATCCCAGCGTCGCGCGCCATGTCCGTTTGGATCGGACCCGGATGCACGCTCACAACATGAATGCCGTCATCGGCGAGTTTGTCTCGCAAACCCTGGGTCAGCGAATAGCTGGCTGCTTTGGATGCCGAGTACGTCGCAAAGTCAGCGAAGTTGCGTAGCGAAGCGACGCTATTGAGTTGAACAAGAGCACCACCGCCATTGGCCTGCAACACCGGCGTGAACGCGCGGGCCACCTCGATGAAGCCATAGACGTTGACCTTCATCTCGAAGCGCAACGCGTCAACGGCGTGTTCTGCAAGGGGAGATGCGGTCTTCAAGACACCCGCATTGTTGATGACGATGCCGACATCGCTGGCTGTCTTCGCCGCCGCATGGATCGAGTCGTGATCGAGCAGATCGACTTGGACTGGAACCAACTTCTCACCGAACTGCTCCACGAGCGGCTGAGCGGAGGTTACATCGCGAACGGCGGCGTATACCTTTTGGGCGCCGTGTTCAAACGCGGACTCGACGATGGCTCGACCGATTCCGCGGTTGGCTCCGGTGACCAAAACGACACTTCCGGTAACACTGGTCTTCGACATGATCTTCTCCTGGTTGAGATGGAGTTGGCTGAAACTTGATTCGCCAGGGGATACTCAGCCGACGCTGGGCCCTAACACCAGGGCGGAAAAAATCTTGGGAAACTATTCCGCCAACTCGGACATATCCCATACGCGAATCGTTCCATCGCGACTGCTGGTCGCGACTCGATAGGCGGTCCGATCCAACGAAACGTTGTGAACCGCCGATGTATGCCCCCGCAGCGTTGCGATGGGCTCACCCGTCGCGACATCCCAAACACGTGCCGCACCGAGTTGTTCACCCGTCACCAGACGAGACCCGTCTTGGCAAAATGACACAGCCCAGATGTCACCTTCGCTTCCTTCGAGCCGACGGACCAACTGACCCGTCTCACCATTCCAAAGGATCGCATTCTTGTTCCAGCCAACCGAAGCCAGCATCGAACTGGTCGGTCCGAACCGCAGGTTGTAAATCGGTCCCGAATGACCTTCCAAGGTCTGGCGAATCTCTAAGGACTGGCAGTCAAAGACACGGACGACCTTGTCGCTGCCACCCGTTGCAATCCACTTCCCGTCTGGGGAGAACGCGACACCCAGAATCGATCCGGAATGATTTGATGAACGCAACATCGTTGCCGACTCCACATCAATGATGTGCAGCGTGCCATCGCGGTTGCCCGTCGCCAGCCACTTACCGTCGGGAGAGAACGCGATGCCTCGAACCGCACTCTCGGCATCAAAGTCATTCAAGAGCTCGAAACTGGTCGAATCCCAGAATTTAATCATGCCGTCGTCACCGCTGGTTGCGACGATGCGGCCGTCGGGAGAGTACTGCACCATCCAAACGATTCCCCGATGAGCATTGAAGCTCATCTCCAATTCTTGCGTCGCCACATTCCACGACCGAACCGTGCCGTCTTCGATCGCGGCCAATAGCCGAGTGCCATCGTCCGAGAAATCGACACTCCAGACGGTTCCCGGATTGTCTGGTAACACGATCGAAGGGAACGGATCACCCTTGTCTCCAACGCGATTGAACATCAGAGCAAAGGCGAGACTGGCTGCCGCGACGGCTGCCGCGGTCCATGCTGCGATCGCATAGCGGCGGGTCTGTCGCGAGTAGCTTCCGCTGATCTTTCCCGCATCGGACGCAGCGATTGCGGGCACTTGCATGGGTGAAACACTCCCCAACTCTTGTGCCGTGGATGCCAGCGCACTGGCCACCACCGACGCGGAAGCCGGGCGATCCTCCGCCGACTTCGCTAACAGCGAAACGATCAGTTCCGACAGTGGTCGCGGAATCTGCCCGTTGACTTGGTGAGGTGGTTTGGGCTGTTCATCGAGGATGCGTTTCATGACACCCATCGCCGATGGTGCGCGAAACGGTGCAATGCCCGTGGCCATTTCGTAAAGGACCGCACCTAAGGAAAACAGATCGCTTCGTTCGTCCGCATCCTCCCCCAGAGTCTGCTCCGGCGACATGTAGAGCGGTGTGCCGGTCACCATGCCAGTCTTGGTAAGTTTGATATCGTCCGCGGCCCTCGCCAGTCCGAAATCGGTCAGTTTGACGCGCTCGGTTTCACGTTCGATCAGGACATTGGCCGGTTTGACATCGCGATGGATCATTCCCTGTTTATGGGCCGCCGAAAGCCCCGAGGCGATTTGCATGCCGATGCGAGCGACATCTCCGGCGGGCATTGGCTGGCCATCAACGATACGCGACTCGAGTGTGTCGCCCTCGATCATCTGCATCACCAGAAAGGCGACCTGATTTCGGTCCGCTTTGGCAACCTGGTGCATCGCGACCACATGCTCGTGTGCAATTGCCGCGGCGGCGCGACCCTCACGGCAGAACCGCTGCCTTGCGATCTCGTTCTCCTGAAACTGCGGGTTGAGAACCTTGATGGCAACGGGTCGCGTTAGGTGCGTATCAAAAGCCTCCAGCACAATCCCCATACCGCCGCGACCAATCACACCGGCAATCTGAAAATGTTCCAGTTGCCCGAGGTAAGCGGGGTCGTCGGAGGGCTCGAGGAAATCGAGCTCCCCGGAAATCGCATCGCGACTCTCTCGCGGAGTCTTGGGCCCCATTGATGCGTTCTTGGTGGAATCTTGGGAGGCCGGATCGGTATCGGTCAATGTCTCGGTTGCATCAGGAGCGACCGTACCACGTCGTTGCCCCAACTGCTCGGCGATCTCCGCTTGGACCCTGGCAACGGCAGGCCAATAGGCACTCTGTTCCGTGGGATTGGCCTGATCGACATCGGCGACGAGTGAATCGATCGGAATCTCGCCCGTCGCGATCGTTTGCAGCGCTTCTTGGCAGCTCTCGCAAGCGTCGAGGTGTTTTGTCCAAGAAGCATACGAGGCGTCATCGACGGACCCGTCGATCAACGATCGCAACTCCGATTCGTTCAGGTGTGTTTCAACTCGGTTCATCAGGTATCTCTCTCGAGAAGGACACGTTGGACTTCGTCGCGTAGTTTGGCGGTGATACGGCTCCGTGCCACGTACACGGAGCCGGTGCTCAAACCAAGCTCCTTGCCGACATCGGAGGCTGACCGCCCATCGATCGCCGTCATTTGAAATGCGGACCAGGTCTTTGGTTCGGCCGCGTCGCGAATGACTTGCATGGCCTGCGCCGCGACTTGACGTTGATGTTCGAGTTCCCACTGCTGATTCAGTTCGTCGCGACTGTCCTCGTGGTTGCCCAATCGGTTCCACGCGGCCGTATCACCACCACCCTTTTCGGTGCGCGCGTTCTTTTCCAAGAACGTGTAGAGCTTGTTCCGCGTGATCGTGAACAACCACGCACGAAACCCTCCTTTCTCTTTCTGATAATCCAGCCGGGAAATTGCGCCGCCGACCGCTCTCATGACATCTTGAACGAGGTCCGCCGCATCAGCATCTTGCAAGCCACGACGACGGACGAATCGATACAACATTGGCCCATAGTCGCCAACGAATTGGGACCATGCGTCCGTGTCGTCCGCATCACGAAGCCGTAACAGCAATGTGGCGCGTGTCGGTGGCGAGTCTGTCAAACGGAACACCCTAGAAGCGCTTTGCAGTTTCAAATAATGGCAAATTGTATGGTTCAGGCCAGCAATTCTAAAGACGAACGAGGCACCGATGGGACACTACTGGCGGGATCGACGAGGTGTCGACTGATAGCCGGCCAGCATGGGGTTGGCCGTTGTTCGTTGATCTTGCACGGTCACCAACGCATTGTCGCGAAGCCGTTCATTGCCTTCCACGACGATCGGCATCCCGACGCTCATCTCACCCGATTGGATCACGACACGGTCATGGGTCTCGTACAAGATGCGAACCGGTGTCTGGATCGCCTTGGCATCGGCGACGCGAAAGACAGTCGCCCCTCCTGCGCTTCGCATGATGGCATCCTTGGGCACTGTCAGCTGCATTCGGCTCTCTCCGGAGGGAACCCATGCCGAAGCGGACATTCCGGGTACCAGCATCGCATCTGGATTGCTCACGGTGACCACATAATGCATGGTTCGAGCACGCGGATCCACGTCGGCAACACGCCGAAGCGACAAGACGTTCAGGCTTTGTCGGCTTGCAAGTGTCTGCACGCCCAACGGATCCGTCGACGCATCAAGGTATCCGGCGAATCGTTCAGGCACTTCGATCCATACTTCAATCGGGCCCGTTGAAACAATGGTCAAGATCTTCTCTCCGGCAGCGACCCAATCCCCTGTTTCGACGTGTCGCTGCACAACGGTCGCATCATAAGGCGCTCGCACGACCGTGTCTGAAAGCTGCACATCGACAAACTCAATTTGACGCTGAATGCTATCGAGTGTTCGTTCACTTGCGTCGACTTCAGCTAGAGTCACTTCAGCTTCGAATCGATAGCGATCCAGTTCTTTTTGGCTGATTGCGTTTTTTCCTAATAACAATTCAGCGCGTCGCAGGTCAGCTGCCGCGAGCTTCGACTTCGCTCTGGATGTCGATCTGTTGGCCTCCGCAACGCCTGCGTCCGCAACGAGCTGAGCTCGCCGTGCCTGGAGCCGCCGATCATCAACACGCGCGATGATCTCTCCCGAAGCCACCTGATCGCCCTCGCGAGGGTTTAGCTGTAACAGGCGGCCAGGTTCCAGAGCCGCGATGTCTCCCCGAGCGACCGCTCGAAGTGTTCCGGTGACCTCGTGTCGTTGTTGCAATCGTTCGTGCCGCACTGGCGCGACGCGCACCGGTACCTGGGCGGGGGAAAAAACAGCCGGAATCGTCAGGCCGAGCGTGTAGAGGAATCGCATCGAATCGTCTCCTGTAAGTGGGTTCACGAGGGATTACACCGACGGAGGCGGAACCTTACAGGCGTTACTCAAAAAAGATCGAGAACACTGACCGCGCCCAATATGGAAGGCAACTTCCGCGACTCGTCGGTTCGGCCGAGATCCAATTCGATCGAAAGTAATGCGACTCTGTAAGGAAGACCATTCTTGCCGGTATCCAGCGACGTAACCCATCGCCTTGGAGAGTTTGCCATGAATGTGATCAAGTCCTCAGTCTCAAAACCGATCACTGTTTCGGTCGCCGTCATCTTGTCTGTGTTGCTTGGCAGCGTCGCGCTCCGCGCCGTCCCCATCCGCATGACGCCTGAGGTCGATTCGGTCGTGATCTCCGTGGCGACTTCGTGGGAGAATGCGTCAGCCGAGGAAATCGAGTCGGATGTGATCGAGCAACAAGAAGCGTATCTCGGGGACGTTGCCAACCTGACGTCCATGACCAGCATCGCTCGTTCCGGTCGCGGTCTCGTCCGCTTGCAGTTCCGTACCGGCACCAACATCGATGAAGCGCTGACCGAAGTCGACCAGAAACTCAGCGAGGTTCCGAGATACCCCGAAGGCGTCGACGAACCATCTGTGGAGGGCGTCGACCCTGAGAGCGTGGACTACATTGCTTGGGTCGGTTTGTCGTCGGATGATCCCAACTTCGATGTGACAACGCTGTTCGACTTCATGGATCGTCGTTTGCGACCGGTCTTCGAACGAATCCCGGGCATCTCGCAAGTCGGCATGTTGGGTGCGCGCGAGTCCGAAACACGCGTCGTGGTCGATCCGCGGCAGTTGGCCATCCGCGGCTTGAAGTACCAGGATCTAATCAGCGCACTGGAAATCAGTAACGCGAACTTCTCCGCTGGCAAGTTGCCCGACGGCAAGAACGACATTCGTGTTCGGACACTGGGTCGCTTCGACGATGCCCAAGCGGTGGAGGACCTCGTCATCGAAAGGACTGCCGCGGGCCCGATCTACGTTCGCGACGTCGCCACGGTGGAATCCGGATACAAGGAACTGACGGAGTGGGTGCGGGCACGTGGCAACCTGATGCCATTCTTCAATTTTCAGTTAGAAACCGGCGGAAACATGCTCGACACCATGTCCGCCCTCAAGGCGGAAATCGATCGCATGAACGAAGCCGGCGGGATACTCCAGCGCCATGCCAGCGTCTTGCAAGCGGAAGGTTCTCTCGCTGATGGAGCCCAGCTTGAACTGGTGCAAACCTGGGATTCGTCCAACTATGTCCTAGAGTCGCTGGCACTGGTCCAGAGCAATATCGTTGTCGGAGGTCTACTGGCAACGTTCGTTCTATTGGCTTTCCTGAGAAGCCTTCGCACGGTCGGCATCATCGCGATCGCAATCCCACTGTCGGTCATCGGAACGGTCGTGATTCTGCTTGCTCTTGGCCGCAGCGTGAACATCATTTCGCTTGCGGGCATGGCCTTTGCCGTTGGCATGGTGGTCGACAATGCCATCGTGGTGATCGAGAACATCTATCGTCACCTTCAATCGGGCTCTTCGCCTCAACAGGCAGCTTACGAGGGAACCCGCGAAGTGGCGGGCGCCGTGGTCGCCTCCACCTTGACCACGCTGATTGTCTTTTTCCCGATCTTGATGATCCAGGAAGCGGCAGGACAGCTATTCCGAGACATCGCGCTGGCCATCATGGCAGCCGTGGGACTCAGTCTGATCGTTTCCCTGACGGTCATTCCGTCGGCGGCGGGCGTACTTCTGAAGTCGCCTCGTTCAACCGATCCGGTGATCAAGATGCCGCGAACAGGTGTTTTTCGTGCCGCCGTACGTCGAAGTCGATTGGCGACATGGACGTCGTCCATCGCGATCGTTTGGCAGACGATGTTACGTCTCCCACAAAGCATCAGCGAAATCGTTGGTTTCTTGATTCGCGGATCGATTCGACGCACGATCACGCTGCTGACATTCGTAGTGATCACTGCCGTCGGCATCCTCGTTTTGATGCCGCCACTGGATTACCTACCCAAGGGAAATCGCAACCTCGTTTTTAGCGTGATGGTCCCGCCGCCCGGCTACAACGTCGATCAATTGTTCGCAATTGGGGATCGCATCGAGCCCAAGATTGCACCGGCCTGGGAAGCGGCTGGCGATCGATTTGCGATTGAAGAAGTCCGGCGAGGATGGCCCAACCCAATGTCCGTGCTGGATCGCTCGCTACCCATCGACGGTGGCGGCAGCGTGGATGCGCCGTTGCTGGATCACTATTTCATGGTCGCGCGTGAGGGCCGCATCTTTCAGGCTGCGATCCCCGTCGACCCGGCCAAGACAGCCGACGCCATTCCACTACTGGAACACGCGATGGGGGGCGGCAGCGCTCCGGATACACCCTATTTCTCGTTTCAGTTTCCGCTGTTCCGAACCGGTGGTACGACCGGTGCGGCCATCAAGATCGATGTCGTGGGCGATTCGCTCGACGATGTGGTTGATTCGGCAACTGGATTGATGAATGAGCTCTTGGCTGAGTACGGACCGCAAAGCACGAATTCCTCGCCATCGAACTTCATGTTGCCAACGCCGGAAGTCCAGATTCGGCCGATCGACGAGAGACTAAGGGAGTCGGGTCTCACGCGCACGGACATCGGTCTAGCCTCGCAAGCGGCCGGTGACGGAATCGTGTTGCCGCGTCGAATGGAGCGGGGCTCCGAACTAAAAGACTTGAAGGTCATCAATGCCGACGCGTTGGGCGATTCACCTCTCTATGCCATGATGAACACGCCAATCGCGAGTGGCGTCGGTGGTGTTTTGGACATCGCTAGCGTCGCCAATGTCGATCGAGTGCGCGTTCAAGACCAGATTCGACACGTTGATCGGCAGCGCGCCGTGACCTTGGAGCTGACACCGCCGGCCAACGTGCCTCTGTCGACGGTCTTGGATCAACTGGAAGCGAAAGTCGATTCGCTACGCGGCGTCGATACGATCCTGCCAGGTGTCGATGTTCACTTCACTGGGTCAGCGGGAAACTTGGACGCGATCAAGACGGCTCTATTGGGCGATGGGACTCTGGTGGGTATCGTGTCCAGTTCACTGTTCCTGGCGGTGGTGGTGGTTTATCTCGCACTAGTCGTGCTCTTCCAAAGCTGGACGTCACCGTTGGTCATCATGATCAGTGTTCCCCTGGCCACGCTCGGCGGATTCATTGGCTTGGCGCTCGTTCATCAGTGGACGGTCTCCGATCGCTACTTACCGGTCCAAAACATGGATGTCCTCACGATACTGGGATTTGTCATCCTCGCCGGTGTTGTCGTCAACAACGCCATCTTGATCGTTCATCAAGCGTTGAACTTTCGCCGTGAGGACGAGCAAAACGTCCGCGACGGTCGACGGTTGGATCCCAATGAGGCGATTGTGCGTTCGGTACAAAGCCGTGTGCGGCCGATCCTAATGAGCACCTTGACCAGCGTCGGCGGCATGCTGCCATTGGTATTCCTGACCGGACCGGGAAGCGAGTTGTATCGTGGGCTCGGTGCCGTGATCACAGGCGGTTTGGTCGTCTCAACGGTGTTCACGGTGTTCCTGGTGCCCGTGGTGTTGAGCATGGTGTTTAGCGTCGGGCAACATAACGACCGAGAGAGCACGTCGAGCCTGAACGCAGCCTGAGAGCGTCGCTCGAGCAGTTGCCGGACTCATCGCCAGATGGGGAACTCCCCGGAGCCAAGAACGAGGAATATCAGCGAATGTCTCGATATCGACGAACCATGACGGTTGACTTTCCGTAAATTTCCGAGCGACAATAGAAGCTCCTCTGGCTACGAGTGTTGTGCGTTTTCACCAATCCATTTCCGTTGTCGCCATAACGGCAATTTCCTTTGGCAACATCTGCGGATGGTTGCACATTGGTTGCGTGGACTCGTCTTGTTCACATCTAGGCTGCAGCGTCGCTCATGTGCAGCACGACTCCGGATCGGATCGACGGAATTCGAACGATTTGTGTTGCTGCTCCCATCATCATGCCGATGATGAGAGTGAATCGTCGTCGAGCTCCATCGACGAGCCCGGGAGTCCGGTCGATCGCCGCCCCAACGATTCGCACGATTCGGATCGATGCAGCATCTGTCAAAACCTCTTTATGGTTCGAGAGGGCGTCGTAGCGATTCATCCGGTTTGGACGCCGGTTTTGTCGGATGGTTGGGTCTGGTTGTCTTGTGAAGAGACGGCAGCCCCCTTCGAGACGGATCAGCGGGCCGATTCCGTTCGCGGGCCTCCAATCGCCTAGCGTTCGATTCTGTTGCAACATCTGCCAGGACATTCTCGGTTCGGACACGAGGTGCCGCATCCGAGGATGCACGGAGTGCCCCAAACACACGCCATCCATTGGGATGGCATCTGAGAGATTGGGGCGAACGTCTTCCTCCACGTCGCGCGCAGATGGCTCTCCCCTGATTTGATGTTCCGTTTCGATGGCGTTCACATGGCAACCACCCATGCGGCGCCTAGGGCCAAGAGTGTGTTAGCGAGAGTGCTGACCACCGACTTCTGTCCCTGGGCAAATCGTTTTGTTTATTGGCTGAAAGAACCCGTCGGTTGGTTTGCTCTCGCGACCGCCATGTCGGTGATGATCGGCATGTACCTGGCACCGATCGGCTGGATCATCGCCGCTTCATTGAGCGCGCTCATTGTCGTGGGCATGGCGTGGCCTTGGATCGCCGTACGCGCCGCGGCGTTCGCTCTGCAGCCGGCAAACAATCGAGTCCAGGAAGGCGATGCGTGTTATCTGGTTCTTGACATCCGCAATCGATTGCCGCTGCCCCTCTGGGGTCTTGCTGTTGAGGGCTTCCTTGATTGTGACCAGGTCGATTCTGAATTGGAAAGTGTGCCAACGGTGGCACTGGCATACGTACGAGCTTGGTCAACCTGTCGCTATCGGTTTGCTCTGCACCCTCAGCTGCGAGGTCGTTATCCAACCACGACCACATACGTCGCATGCTCTTTTCCCTTTGGCATCTGGACCGCTCGACGGCCGTTGGAAGACGTTTCGCCGATCACGGTGTGGCCCAAGATCTATCCGATCTTCGATCATCTGGAGGAGTCGGGTCGATGCATGACCGCCGTTGGAGACGGTGATCGCCGTGGAGGCACAAACGATTTCATCGGTCTGCGGGATTATCAGTTGGGCGATGCTTTCAAACATGTCAACTGGATCGCAACAGCCCGATCGGATCGCCTCATGGTTACCGAGCGCGGGGCGCCTCAAAGTCCCGCTTGGGAAGTGGTCGTTGACGACCGTGGCGGTCGCAGCCGCGACGAGATCGCGGATCAGGTTCGCGTCGCCGCGAGCGTGCTAGCGAATCTGCACGATCAGGGCGTTTTGTTTCGGGTCCAAATTGGGACTCGTCGTTTTGCCGTCCAACGCGGCCACGAAGGCTTCGTGCGCATGATGGATGCCCTGGCCGAGATTCCCGCTGACGGTGTCGAGCGGCGACAGCCTAGTCGTGCCGACGTGAATGGCGCATCCATCACACTGTCCACCAATGTCGACGGCGACATCACGGTGCGACTCGTCAACCCCGATACCAATCATCGGCTGCTGAAGTCGCATCGACATCGGGTCATTGGCCGCAGCTCCCCCTTGTCGAAGCGTCTGGAGACGCTTTGGTCGCAGGAACATGGCCATGAATGTGTCGCGTAGAGACGTCGAGACTGTCGTGCTCGCCGTTTTGGCATTCATGTCGGTTTTGCCGTTGAGGATCTTTTTTGAAAACACCAAGTTCTTTGCCGCTGAGATCATTTCGATCGTCTTGTTGACCATTCTTGGCGTGGTTGTCAGCCGACAATCACGTCATGGACGACTGATTTTGGGATTCGTGCCTCTGGTGCCCGTCCTGTTTGCCGTGTTGACTCGACGATTCGCGACGCCCGTCGCATTCGAGATGACGGCGCTAACCGTGTTCGGAGCAACTGCGATTGCCTTGTCTTGCTCCGCTGAAATACGGAGACTGCAGTCGCTTTCCATCGTGATCGGTGGATTCCTGACACTTTTTTGTGTGTCGATCTCCGAACAACGCTACGCGATCGTTGTTCCAATCCTTTGGATGTTGGGATGCATCTTCCACTTGGTCGCCAACCATTGGGAGCGGCTCGATCTCGCAATGCCTGAATCCGTTCAGCGCACCTGGGCGTTAAAACCAACCACGACACTGGCAACGATTCTAGTGCTGATGTGCGGCGGCTACGCGGCGAAAGACCAGTTCGCGGCACCTCAGGAGTTATCGGTCGGCTTCATGCCATCCAGCGGCGGATCGAGCTGGTCGGACCCTGCCGCCCGGCGCGGCGTCGGCACTGGTGACAAGGCGATTGCGACAAAGGATCATGCCGATTCATTCGGTGCCGTGGACTCGGATGTGTTCCTGGAGTCCACCGAGTCGAGTCTCTTCGACATGTTCAACGACATGATCGGTGAGCCCATGAAGAAAAAGAAGTGGGAACGAGCTCAGGGAATGGCGAACCAAGAGTTCATTCCGATGCACGATCGAGCTGCCAAGAGTGAGCAGGGGGGTAACACGTTCTCGACGGAACGGTTGCAACCAAAGGGTCGTCGGCCGCCGGTGGACTCGGTTGACGCCAGCGTGGTCCAGTGGGATGGCTCGACAGGGATTCGTCTGGCAATGCATCGATATGACACCTTCGACGGACAAGACTGGACGCAAACAGCCGACCTGGCAAATGAACAGCTGCTACGAGTTGACATTGAAGAGGCCGCTTGGTTTTTTGACCCGACGCTACGAAACGCATTGCTCCGGGAACCGGAGGCAACATCCGTTGGTCTGCTGAAGGTCATCCGGCTTGCTTCCCAGAGACTCCCGATGCCAATGCTGACCGCTGGCATCCACATCAAAGATATCGACCGACAGGATTTTTTTGGCATTTCGCCAGACGGCAGTTTTTTCATGCCCGGCCGTGAGAAAATACCTCCCTTGAGCGTGGTGCATGCGGCGAGCGTGAACCTGAGCGAAGACGAAATCCGCGAGAGCCTCCGGGTGAACAAGACGCGGCACAAGGAACCTCGTTCGCCGGCCGACTCCGTAACACGACAACTCCCCGAGCAAGCATCCGCAACCATCGAATCCATCATCCGTGCCGCCACCGACCGGCACTCGCATCCGTATGATCAGCTAACGGCATGCGTCGAGTTTCTGCGGCAACATGGCACGTTCGATCGAAGTTCCGGGGAGCGTTCGGTAACCCCCGGCGATGGCAAGAGCGTCTCCGCGTTGGCCCAGTTTATCGCGTCTCGTCGTGGGGGTGATCACCTATTTGCGACGACCGCCGCCCTCATGGCCAGAGGCCTCGGGCTCTCATCACGCTTGGTCACTGGTTTCTATGTCCGACCAGATTCTTTTGATGTCGCTGACGGTCACGCTCGCGTGCTCCCAAGCGATGTCCATGTATGGACGGAGGTACGACTTCGTGATGGTCGCTGGTTCGAGATCGAACCGACGCCCGGCTACAAACCGCCCGACTATCGCCCGTCCTGGCGGCTGCGTGCCCGCCGTTTTGCCGCAGCGTCTTGGCCGGCACTGTTGGGCTCTTCGTCAGTCGCGATCGCCTTGTACCTCCTGCGTTGTTTCTGGATCGACCACCTGCTCGTGCTCGTGTGGAAGTTGGCCGGGTGGATTCAGCCGCACCGGCGAGTGCGTTTGGCGATGCGAATCATCGAGTGGCGAGCGAGGCTGGTGGGTTGTCGACGCCCCGGTGGAAAGACGCAGCGAGCATGGTTGCAAGAACTCACCCAAGGCGAACCAACGGTGGCCCGTGCCGCCGAACGATTCTCCGATATGGCCGACGCATTGTTCTTCGGTCATGCTCCGTCAGCCGCGAAGGAAGACGCAACTCGTTTGGTCGACCTGCTGAGAGTCCGAACCATCCATCAACTCACCGAGAAGGCGACAACATGAATTTGGCGGTCGACCCAGTATCCGCAGACCATCCGACTCAGGACCATGCTTCGCCAGGAGTCACGGCGCTGCGAGACCACTTGAGGAGCGTCTTGCTTGGCAAAGATCGCCAGATCGACCTGGTCATCGCTTGCCTATTGTCCGGCGGTCACCTGCTGCTGGATGATCTCCCAGGTACCGGCAAGACGACGCTCGCGAAGGCGCTCGCGGAGGGTGTTCAGGGGAAGTTATCTCGCGTGCAGTGCACACCGGACTTGATGCCCGCCGATGTAACGGGGTTTAGCATGTTCAATCAGAAGGTGCGGGAATTTGAGTTTCATCCGGGCCCCGTTTTTGCCGATGTGCTGCTCGCCGACGAGTTGAATCGAACAACGCCACGGACTCAAAGTGCGTTACTAGAGGCCATGGCCGAACGACAGGTCACCATCGATGGGAAACGTCATCCCTTATCACCGACATTTTTTGTGATCGCGACTCAGAATCCGATCGACTCCCACGGGGCTTACCCATTACCGGAAGCCCAACTCGATCGTTTCTCCATCAAGCTGCGAATTGGCTATCCTGATCGAGAGGCACAGCGACAGATCCTGCAGCGACAGGTTCGGGCAGCCACCGAGGACGATCAGCCCAATGACGCCCGAATCCCCGCATCATTGTCGTTGGACGCGCTACAGGCCCTTCAAAGGCAGGCGCAATCGATCAGCGTTCATTCGCGCGTCGCCGATTACATGATCGACCTAGTCGATGCCAGCCGAGCCGACGAGGCCGTTGAACTAGGGGTGAGTCCTCGCGGAATGCTCCATTGGCAATCGATGGCGCAAGCATGGGCGATGCTGCACCATCGTGACTTCGTGACTCCAACGGATGTCGCCGAAGTGGCCCGGCCCGTACTATCGGTGCGACTGCTTACTCGTGGAGAGACGGTCGATCATGTGATCGATCGATTGATGAATACGGTCCCGGCACCGGAGTACAAGTAATGCGATTCATTCGCGTTTTCGTATGTGGAGTTGCGTTGACGACTGGTTGCACCAGTGATGAAGCGCCCCAAACGTCACACTTTGCACACGATCACTTCATTTCGCCTCATTGGCCCCGCGACTTGGCCGATGCTGCCGCCAAGATTCGTGAGCACCTGACACTCTCCGACGGGGCTCACAGCCATGAGCATGACGCCGACTCGGAACATGGGAGTCTTCACCACGTTCACCACGATGGCGAACATCATCACGGTGATCACGACCATCACGATCACGATCACGATCACGGCGACCACGACCACGATCACGGCGACCACGGCCATCACGATCACGGCGACCACGACCATGGCCATCATTCACATGGTGGTCACCATCATGGGGACGCTCCGCAACACGTCCACGATCCACCTGGTAAGGTGATCTCGGACATTGTTAGCTGGATTCCCGAGATCGCGGCGGATACCCATCTTACCGAAGAGGATTGGATCCCTTTGGACGATGCCGCACAATTGCTCTCCCGAGACCTGCGTGCCGCCCAGAACACGTTGACGCCATCCATTCGAGAGCGGGCGGTCGCTTTGTGCGAGCAGATTGATCAGTTGGTGGCCAGAATGCCGAAGGATCCCCGTACTTGAACACCTCACGAACATGAATTCGCCGTACGTTATGGTTGTCGGCGGATTCGTCCGCCTTGCCCAAGGATTCATCGCGGCGGCGCCAACGTTGCTGGTTGGGCTGCTGATTGCTGCGGTGCTGCGTTATTACTTGGGTCGCCAGGGCACGCGCCGATTATTTGGCGGTGATTCGCTGCGCAGCTTGCCGCAGTCTTGGTTGGTCGGCATGCTGCTGCCGGTGTGTTCCATCGGCGTCTTGCCGATTCTCATTCAAATGCGTCGCTCCCAGGTCAAACCAGGAGCGATGTTTGCCTTCGCTCTCTCGGCTCCCTTGTTCAACCCATTGTCATTGTTGTACGGACTGACTTTGAGCCGTCCGCTGGTCATCATCCTGTTCGCCTTCGGCTCTTTGTTCATCGTAACGATATTGGGATTGCTTTGGGATCGCCTGGACCGACGAAACCCAAGCACAATCGAACATGACCAAGAGGGTCGAGAACGCGGATTGATTGGTGCGAAACGACTTGCGGCCATGGTCGTGCTGATGGCGCGGGAGGCGTCCGGCAGGCCGTTGTTCCTGACATTCGTGGCGTTATCAGGACTTGCTGTGCTTGCCGCGGCTTTGCCTTACGCATCTTTCCAGCATCGAGTGGAACGCGATGACCCATTGGCTCCGCTCACGATGTTGGTGGTCGCGCTGCCCGTTTACGCCACGCCCATGCTGGCGATGAGTCAATTAGGCATGATGTTCCAGCACGCGAATTCGCCGGGAGCCGCGTTCACATTGCTTATTCTTGGCGCCGGTCTGAATTTCGCGACTGTGTTTTGGTTTGGACAGCATTACAGCTGGAGAACGGCCGCAATTTGGCTGACCGGATTGCTGCTGATTGTCGTTGGGATCTCCTACGGAATTAACAAACCGCTCATACCTCCGGGAGTGCAGCCGGCCGGCCACACACATGCGTTCGACATCTATGCCAGCCCGATCCCGTCCCAAGATCCGGACGTATGGGGTTCCGCCCAGGAAGCCATCGTCAATCAAGCGGATATCGCTGGCTGCGTCGCATTAGCTACGTTGCTTGCGTTGTCCGTGACAGGATGGACGCTGCGGGCACTATCCATTGATGAGTCCAGCATACCGGCAGACACGCGAGATGCTGGAGATGTGATTGCACCGCGAAAATATGACATCATCATTCCCCCAAGCGTCATTGGGGCAACGATGCTGGTGGGCTTAGTCGCGTTGAGCGTGGTGGCTTGTTACGCCTACTACCCGTCCCCGAACGAATGCCTGGAAGAAATCTCATTGGCCCGCGCTGAGTGCCTCTCGGCGGCCAGTAGCGGCGACAAAGACCATGCACTTTTCTGGTTGCCGGTGTGGGAAGAATGGAGTCGGCGACTGGAGGTAGGGACGTTTATCCGGCACGGCGAAGTTCGTCGCTACCAGAGCATGCAGGGATACCTGATTCGTAAAAAGCTGGAGCTACTGGAGCACGAACTCGAGCACGACCCCCACCAACAAGAAGCCGTTGATCGAATCATTCGTAGCATTTTTGCAACCAACGCACGATGGGTCCGATCCTTTCAAGAACCCTAACGTTTTCGCTGCTCGTGACTCGCAAATGCTATGGACATGGCGGCCTGTCGCCAGTATCAGACCGAGTAGCCTCCGGAAGGTTTCTCAGGCAAAGAGCCTTCAATTTGCCCGAAATGGCAATTATGATTAGGTGTTCTCGCGGCTATCCACTCGAGTGTCGATCGGTTTGACGTTTCATGCACGACCACGCTCACCAACTGACCCTCGGAATGGCGTTTGGCCTCGGGGCACTGCACGCGTTGGAGCCGGGCCACGGCAAGACCGCGATGATGGTTTATCTGGCCGGAGAGCGGCGGAACCTGTGGCACCCAGTCGTCATGGGGCTTTCCAGTGCGATTGCCCACAGCGTGTCACTTGTTGGAATTGCCGCTGCGGTCCATCTGACGCACCATTTCGTCACCGGTGACCACCACCATGACGATGCAATGATAAATGGTGCGATGCGTTGGATCAGTGCTGGACTCGTTCTCTGCGTTGGCATCTGGATGCTTTTCTCGGCCTGGCGTGCTAAGCCGACCAGTTGCAGCTGCTGCGGTGGCCGTCATCACAAGCATGAAGAACCAAAGAAGCTAGGAACTCGGACTAGCTACTCGATGAGCGCGCTGCTTGGAATCGCCTTCGGTCTACTACCCTGTCCTTCTGCCATGGCGGCGTACTTCACCAGCATGTCAACGGGGACGCCCGTAGCGGCATATGGTGTCATCGGATTGTTTGCTGCTGGGATTGCCTGCTCGATCACCATATTCGGCGTGTTCATCCAAGTCTTCGGGACGCGTTTGATTTCTCGCGACACGGCGTTCGCCAGGCTGCCCTGGCCATACATTCGGGCAGCGCTGATCCTTGCGATCGGGATTTTCTATTCGGCTCGACTGGCTGCTTGACGCATCCGCCCCTGCATGGACGGATGGTATCTACCGATGATGTTGTCATCGTTGGTCGTCATGCCAACAACACTCTCCTTTGATGACTTGAAGCCGGATTGGTTCCTTCAGCTCGATCATCCGAACGCCGTGGGCTTCGAGCCGCTGTCGATAGATGGCTGACATGGCCGAGATCGGAGGCCTAAAGAGGACGACGGAAGACGAACGCAAAACGCTCGATGCTCGCTTGTCAATGGTCGCCTTGCGTTCGTTGTCATGAACGATCAACACGTCGACTTTAGCACCTGGTACTTCGCGTCGGAGCCAAACCGCTGTAGCCGTATCCAAGGCGACGAATTGAAAGACACTTGCGGGGACACGGCGCGAAGCTTGTGATTCGGGGCCTAAGAAACAAGCTAGCAACAGGCCGATGATTGCCATGACGAACCGAATCCGATTCTCTCCGATACTACGTCCCCGATTCACATATCACCTCGGACTCGCATAGGTCTCTAACGCAATGAAGGAGACAGATTCGGACGGTGATCCGGCCAACACGGACCGAAACCAACTCAATCTCATTATTAACCATATGCAATCCTTGTGCAAATAGGGCGGGGCAAACGACGTTTGCTCTCGCCCACTCCCTAGGTCGTCACCATACCGGTGAACTCGCCAGTGAGCCCGGCCGGACTTCAACACCTCCAGTCAGTCGTGCGAATGTCCGTGATCGTGACCGTCATTGCCCGGGTCGCTCTCAGCATGATCATGACCCGTATGGGCATGCGGTGGCGCCGAATGCTCGTGAGAGTGCCCAGGTAGATTCTCAACACCAATCGCGACTGCGATTCCAACCAGGAAGGCGAGGGTGAGTTTGCCGCGATCGTGATCGTGAAACGCCACCTCGGGAAGCAAGTCCGCCAAGGCGATACCAATGAAGAATCCAGCCGACAACGCGAGTCCCCAACCGAGAAACTCCGAACTGCCAACGATTCCGCCGACTCCAAAATAGAATGCAAAGGCACCCCCAGGACAGGCAAGCGAAAATACCACGTTCGCGATCCACTGGGCTCCCGCGGACCAACTCTGACGACTCATCACCGACGTGATGGCAAAGGCATCAAGTGGTTTGTGCAGGGCCACGGCGAGGAACGTCCCGAGTCCTCCCAGTCCCAGCCATGCGCCATGGTCCATCTCCGCAATGACGCTCGATGAAAGAGCGATGCCGTCGACCAGGGTATGAAGCAAGAGACCGAAAAAGAGCCCAAACCAACTGACTCCCCTTTCGGACGCCCTGTGGTCATGGTCGCTGTGCGGATGACCGCAGCCGTCATGAGGGACTGACGTGACCGCACCTCGATGCGTTGCCGACGTTAGGGCGTCCGTCTCGGTCGGCTCCAACGGTGGGTCGCCGTGGTCATGGGAATGGAAGAGCCGAACAATAAGGAACATGACGGTCAAACCAATCAGGCTGCCCATACCCGCTTTGCCGGACGACCCAAGTACGTCGGTGGCGTGCGGCAGCATATGCAGCATCGCGATACCGAGCATCAGTCCACCGACGGCGCTCATCAGCAACTGGGTCCGCAGGTGCGTCATCCGCAACAAAGATGACAGGCGTCCGCCCGCCAAAGAAACGGCAATGATCACGCCACAGTACGCCGCCAAGAGCACAACTTCGTTCATGGGCGCAGGATATCCTAGTGCAATCCAATTGCACATGAGTGGCGCCGCGGCCGTTGGCAGGCCGAGCGCGATTCGCCATCAGACTGAAAAACGCACTTGACGCAGCCCGCAGACATCATACAATTGCATAACATTGCAACTGTAGGACTGTTTCCGAGAACACGATTCCGACGAGACTCGATGTCGACCGACGAAGATTCACCCAGCTGCGGCAGCCTCGACCACGTGGATCATCCAGTTCACGTGGACGAGTCGGCCTGTGAGCGGGCGGCCGCCATTTTTCGTGCCTTGGGCGATCCACAGCGATTGCGACTGCTGATCATGCTCGAGGCCAGGTCGTTTTGTGTTTCAGAACTCGCCGATGCGCTTCAGGACCCTTTGCCCGCGATATCTCAACGGCTGCGAGTTCTCAAGAGCGAACGCGTCGTTCGGTCTCGTCGCGAAGGCAAACACGTCTATTACAGCTTGGCCGATGGGCACATTTCGCGATTGGTGACCAACGGGGTCATGCACGCGATGGAAGATTCCTGACTCGAAGCCTCTCCGGGAGAATAAAGTGACAAAAACCCACGAAAACCATGACCACGTTCACGGTCCCGACTGCGAACACACGGGCATTCAGCACAACGACCACGTTGATTACCTACACGACGGGCACCTGCATCATGTGGCGGAGGATGGGACCATCATCGAGCACGCGATCGAAGTGACTGCAACCAATCCGGACGCATGCACTCCAGAACATTCCTGCAGCGGCCACGACCCCGATCACGTGCACGGTCCCGGTTGCGGTCATGAACCCGTACCCCACGGTGACCACATCGACTATCTTGTGGACGGACACCTGCATCACCCACACGGTGATCATTGTGACGATCACGGCCCGGTGACGGTCGTTAGCTGATCCTGAAATGGCGACGCAAGTTTTCATGAAACAATCTCCAAGTGCGGCCGATTCCATCAGGGAAGCGATTCGAGCGGCTGGATTGCGTGCGACGCCGGCCCGCTTGGCAACGCTGAGAATGCTGCGAGAAGCAGTTTCCCCGCTATCTCATGCGGAAGTCGCCGAGCAATTGTCCGAGAGTGGAGTCGACAAGGCGACCGCATTCCGCAATCTGAACGACATGACCGAAGCGGGCTTGCTTCGTCGTACCGAGTTAGGTGATCACGTCTATCGGTTCGAGGAAGTCCGAGCCGGTGATGGTGATGAAGACGCCCACCCGCATTTTCTATGTACGGTCTGTGGCACCGTCTCGTGCATGGACAACGTGAGGTTAACTGCAGGCAGCCAAAGGGCCAGCGAGGCGGTGGGGGAAATCACTGAGATACTCCTGCGAGGTCGCTGCAACGATTGTCGGGAGTAGGGAACGCTGCATCAATCATTCGCTCCGACCTGCACCCAGCTGCGGCGCAGTTGTGATTGAGTGACTGGATCCAAGTCAGCGTGCATGCTGAATTCGTCGGCGGATCATGATCAAATTCAGCAAGCACGCAAGCGCGATCGCGTTCATCTCGTTGATTGGAATCAGCGCGGCCGTTGGGTTCTCCATACCGTCGTTCTATGCATGGACGGGATCGGAACAGAGTCGGCCATCACCACTTCTTTGGAAAGTTCCGGTCTGGTCCGCGATTGGCATTGCCATCTTTTGCTGTGCCCTACCTTGGTGGCCCACGACGTCCGCAGCCGTGAGGGACCGCCAGGTGTCCCCTCGTTTTGGACTTCGAACGCTACTGATCCTGACGACCTTCGTCGCGCTCGCGATCCCAGCTTTCATTAAGTTTCCCATCGTCGCCTCCAGCATTGTGTTGGCAATCGCTGCTGCCAACGTCGCTCGAGTCACTGTCCAAGCTCCCCGTTCGATTTTGCCTGCCATCGCTTTGGTGGCTTGCATGATCCTGCCGTATGGTTGGGTCGTTCGATACTCCGAGCTGGATCGCATCTTGCCGACGTTGACCAGGATGTTTGCGGGCCTACCCATGTTTCTCCCTGCATCTATCTTGGGAGCGTATACGGGCCAGCCTATTCTCGAATCGCATTGGATCGGTCGGCTGCTCACCGCGTGCGAACTAACCCTCGGAATATGGCTGATTCGCCTTGGTCCCAAACGCGCGACCAGTTACTCGCTCTATGCACTACTCGTCGCAGCGTTCGGATCCCTTGTGTTCTATCAGTTGTGTGTCTTTTAGAACTTAAGAATGCGATCGTTTCCGCTGCCTCCTACGGCGGATCGCAAATCGCTTCGTTGCTTCTTACCTAGCGCGCTGTATATGAAGAGAGCCCACCTGAATTGCAGGCGGGCTCCATTCCGTCGTTTGGATTGGCTCGATCGAATCGAATCAACCAATCAATTTCTCTAATGCCAACAGGGCATTCTTCGCGTCGTCCACACCACCCATTTTGTCGACGATCTTCTTGACTTCAATGAGTGAATCGAGCGAAATTTCTCCGTTCGACTTTGCCGCCGCCGGTGGACGACCTCGTCGCACGCTCTTTGTCGCCGGAGCCGCAGCGCGAGCCGTCTTTTTCGAGGGCCGACCTCGCTTGCCGGTCGTGCCGCCCTTCCGCTTATCTGTCGACAGGATCGTACTAATGAACGCTGGCGTTACATCGACGCCCTTCTTTGCCAACAGTGCCGACATTTCCTTTGGCTTGACGGACGGGTTGGATGCATGGAAGTCCCGAATCGATTTGGACTTGTTTGGACCGGATCGTTTTTTTGCCATTCGCTGTCTCCGCTTGCTGAATGCTTGGGGTTGGTTCGACAAGGCCTCGTTCAGTATTGATTGCGTCCGAGAACCAGGACTGATGGGGTGTTTGTTGTCCGCTCATAAGAGAAGCGTGTCTTCTACTTCTTGATCGGCGAAAAACTATAAGCCTTATCCAAAGCGGCGTAGGTTACGCCATTCATGATTGCTGTCAATGCGCCCCCTACTCTACATCCGCTCCACGACATCAATTCCCAATAGATCCAGGCCCAGCTTCAGAATCGTACCGGTAAGCAATACGAGTGTCAGTCTCGTTCGCGCAACCGTCGGGTCATCATTGTCGAGGACTCGGCACTGTTCATTGAAAACAGAATATGCTTTGGCCGTTTCATATAAGTAGTCGCACAGTTGATTGGGCGTGTAGTGCTGTCCCGCGATTTTCAACGACTCTTCGAATTTCAATAGCATCACGGTCAACGATCGTTCCGCAACATGCTGAATTGCGTAGCCGCTAGCGTCGGCTTCATCACGTAGCGAATCGAGTGAGACTTCACTCCCCATACGGAGGGATGCCTTGCGAAGGATGCTTTGCGTTCGCGAGTAGGAATACTGCACATATGTGGCGGTATTGCCTTCCATTGCCACCATCTTGTCGACATCAAATTTATAATCGCTGGTTCTCTCATGCGACAAATCGGCATACTTGATGGCTCCAATGCCGACGACTTCCGCAATGGCACTTTGCTCGGCAGCACTCATAGGTGGATCCATTCGTGCGACGCGATCAGGGTCACAGACCACATCAAATGCTTTGGCGACGGCATCATCGAGTAGGCCTTCCAAGCCGATCAGCGTTCCGCTGCGAGTCTTCATCGGTTTGCCGTCGGCACCCAAAACAGTGCCAAAGTTGACGTGGACCAGGTGGATGTTTTCGATTCCGAGAGGCTCGGCCATGGCGAAGAATTTTTCGAAGTGTTCGCCCTGCCGTGAGTCCACCACGTACAAGATTTCTGTCGGGTCGAATACTTCTTGTCGGTATTGCAACGTCGCCAAATCGGTGGTTGCGTAAAGGTACGCACCATCCCTTTTCTGGATAATCATGGGGGCATCGAATCCGGGCACGAAAACGCAGACGGCGCCATCGCTGCGAGTGGTCAGCCCCCTTCGATCGAGTTCCTTGACCACTCCGGCGAGTCGATCGTGATAGAAACTCTCGCCGAGCACATGGTCGAAATGCACATCCAATCGATTATAAATTCGGTTGATTTCGTCCTTGCAGTGCGGCAACAACCCTTGCCAAAGCGCTAGGTTTTCCGAGTCACCGGCATGTAATTTGGCCGTTTCGACAAGCACAGCTTCGGAGACGCCCGCGTGCGCCTCTGCTTTGGATGCCAAGGCGGCATCCTCTTGCACGGCTGAAATCTTTTGTTGAGTTGATTCAATGTCAGATCGAATCGACTTCAATCGTGACTGGACCGACGCCGTGGCTTTCCTTGCCTTTTTCTTCTCTTTGTTGGATCGTTCAGCATCTTGCTCCGCGGCATCCGCGATTGCTTGGGCTTCCTGGAGCAGCGCGTCGGTTTGCTCTTCTCTTGCCTTCAGCTCTGGCAATCGCGACTTGGCTTGTTCATATTCGATCAGTTGATTGGTTAAACGATATAGCTGCGCAAGTGCCGGGACCGGATCGGCCGCGACAATTGCTGGATCCCCAAAATGCTTGTAACCATAGATGATGATTCCGAACTGGGTGCCCCAGTCACCCAAATGGTTGTCCGTCGTCACGTCGGCACCCAAGAAACGCAGTAGCCTCGCGAGGCAGTCACCGATGACCGTGCTGCGAATGTGCCCAACATGCATTGGTTTGGCCACGTTCGGAGACGAAAAGTCGATGAGAACGCGCCGCGTTGATGCCGAATGCCCGACCGTCACGCGATCATCCAACAACATTTGCACCAAGGACCGTCGCAAAAATTCATCGTTGAGTCGCAGATTGATGAATCCAGGTCCCGCGATCGTGGGTGGATCACATAGATCGGTCACATCCAGAGCTTCAACGATCGTGGCTGCAGTTTGCTGCGGAGATTGGCCCAAGTGTTTTCCAAGCGACATCGCGGCATTGCATTGATAGTCACCGAACTGAGGGTTCGACGAGGGGCGGATCATCTCCGCATAACGTTTCGCGTCGTCGGTCAACGGCTCCATCGCGATCGCGAATCGATCAGCCAGTAGCTGAGGTATGTGCATACATCCAATCCTGTCATGTTTAAACGAAATGATCCCATTGTGTTCACCACAGCCAACACGTCATGGGTTGAGCCGTATTACACCCAAACGAGTGACGTCCGACGACCGGTCATCGAATCGGTCGCGAGTCCCCCGGTTCGGTAGCCGCGGTGCTCGAGGTTGCCTCAGCGGCCACCAGCGAGTCGCGGCGACAGGCTCGCTGCCGCAGCAATCCCTGGTCCATCGATTCGCTCAAAAACTCGATCGTTGCGTCGCCGGTGACGATCGTGGCGCCTCCCACGTGGAGACTGCTCCAACTGCCGACGAACCATGGATCGGTCGTGTCATCACTCGAAATCAACTGATTGGCATGATCCGCGACGCGATTGATTCCGTGTCCCGAATTTCGCAGGCTTGAACGCGTGCCACTCATCCAGGAAAGGTCACCGCTAGGATGCGACACCTTTTCGCCGATCAGAATGGTCGAGCCCATTCCATCGCTGACCCGTTCAGGAACGACCCACCGGTCGGAGAATAGCAATCCGTCGTTGAGAGTACCGATGGGTTCGGCGTCACCATCGGTGGACCCAGCGTAGCTGGTCGTATTGTCGATGGCGGCATCTTCCGTCGCGGGACAACGCAGCATTGCCAGATCGGCTTCACGAGCCAAGCGGTTGGATTCGTGATAGACGCTTCGATCGAAGTCAATCGACTCGTAGAGCCCACGTCGATCCAGGTAAGGCAGCAGGGCTGAAATCCAATTTTGATGGTAACCCAGACGCACACTCGCAATCGGATTACTGGACGACGAGGGAGGTTGGGGGACGGAATCGTCGATCAAGGTCACGACAGCGTTGAATGTCAATGTCCCGGCAGGTAAGTGACGATGGTCGGCGCTATAAGTCTGGCTCGCTAGAGCGAGGCGAACCAGATTCTGGTCACAATTACGTCGCCGTGTCACTTCTCGCATTCTCTGAACGAACGGCAGCGACAGAGCAAATAAAATGATGGTGATGATGGCGACCACGACGACCTCGAGCCAGGAAGCTCCGACGCGAGAACGGCGAATCGCTCGATCGGGGGTCCAGGTCTTCATTGCGGTGCCGCAACTTGGGCGATGCCGGTATGCTGTCCGCCGGGGTTCCGGCCGATTAACGAACTGCACGATTGAGTCTGCGCGTGAGAATTCGAACCATTGTCTTGATTCCGATCGTTGTCGCCAACGCGATCGGATGCAATCCGTCTCCGTCGGATCCCGGGCTGGTTGGATCATCGGTCGCCGATGGGACTCCGTTGGAGGCGCCGCTTGACGAGTTGGAGGGGTCGCTTACCGAAAACGACTCGGATGCGGATACATCGTCGCCTTTGGTGCGTCGTGTCGCGCGGGGTCTTGATGCGGATCCGACAGAATTGGGACCTGATCGAAATGGGTTCTCGATCATGACTTGGAACCTGGAGTGGTTCTGGGACGATGAGAGTCGGGACAACTACAGCGATCTGTCCGTGCAGCAGTCTGCACCGAGTCGCGAGGATTGGAATTGGCGGCGTGATGCCGTGGCCGCCTCGATCGCCTCGGTTCGTCCGACCGTTTTGGCCGTGCAGGAAATCGAGAGCCAACGTGTTCTGTGGTACCTGACAAGGGCCCTCGATCGCGATCACAAGCTGGATTACGACGATTACAATCTGAAAAGCGACGATCACTTCACCGAACAGGATGTTGGTTTGCTGGTGGGGTCACCCGCCGACGTTCGCATGAACATTAAATGCAATGTGACGGCCGACATGAAGTCATCGGGACGCTACGGCAGCGTGTCGAAGCACATGATCACCGAAGTCTTGGTCCCTGTAGGCGACCGGTCGGAATCGGTTTGGGTGATCAACGTCCATTTGAAGGCCGGTGCCGATTCCGACTCAAGACGATCCAAGCAAGTTGAAACGCTGAATGCTTGGATCGATCAGTTGATTCCCGGCGGTCCAAGTGGCGACTCGCCTCACCTCATCGTGCTGGGTGATTTCAACACGGAACAATCGGCAGGTCGTGTGGGTCCGGCCAGCGAAATCGGGCTACTTTTGGGACGAGGTACGTCGGACCCGAGTGACGATCTGATCGATTTACACGACCGAATTCCGCACGACCAACGACGAACGCACCTGCTCGATGGCAAACAATTCGATCGAATTCTCGTGAGCCGTTCGCTGGTGGACGATACTTCCGGCGAGAGCGACCTGACGTTGGTGGATGTGGTTGTGCTGCCGGAACTTGCCATACGCAACGGTCGAGACACTCAAGAGGCGCACTGGGACGCTTACTGGCAAATGCCCGAATCCGACCGCGATCTGAGCGACCACTACCCAGTCTTAGCACGGTTCGAAGTTCGATGATCCGGCTGGATGATTTTCTCAAGACCGAGGGTGTCGTGGGCACTGGCGGCGAAGCGAAGGTGCGAATCCAATCCGGCGAGGTTTGCGTGAACGACGAAGTCGAGACTCGTCGGCGTCGGCAATTGACGGCGGGAGATCGTGTTTCGGTTGACGGCGTCACGTTCCAGGTATCGGTGGCCGACGACGCATGATGGCATTCTGGACGACTTTGGCACCGGCATGGCAATCGGTGTGCCTGGCCATCGTCGGCTTGTTGGGCGGAGCACTCGTCAATCATGCGATTACGACGTGGTGTTGGTTTAGTCGTCCAAGCTCGCCTTGGGCCCGCGTCTCGAAGTGGACGTTCGATCCAGAGCACGCCGCCATCGCCAACAGCATTCCACCGCGCACGTGGCCCATGCGGCTGCCGGTGATTGGATGGTGGTTCATGCGACGCGAAGCAGTATTGTATGGTCGCGGGTTCTGGGTGCGTCCCATGCTGATTGAGCTGTCCCTTGCCGTCATTTTCCCCTGGATGCACCACGAGTACGTCACCGGGCAACTGTTACCCGTGGGCATCAATACGGCAGTGCTGGTGGGATTTCGCAATTGGATGGGCCAACTGTTTTTCGTTCATCTTGTAGTCGTCCTGTTGATGACAGCGGCAACATTCATTGACTTTGACGAACGCACCATTCCCGACGTGATCACGATACCGGGAACGTTGTTTGCTTTGATTCTTTCAACGAACACACCGTGGATGTTCCTACCGGGCTTGGATGCGGCGGGACTCGCCCCCGTCATGTTTTATTCTCCCACACCGCCGGCTCCTTCTTGGATGGGTTCTCGCGGTTTCATGATGGCATCCCTCGTTTGGACAATGTACTGTTTCGGCATTGCGGATCGCCGTTGGATCATGCGACGCGGAATCCGCCGCGCCGTGAGTTATTTCGTATTGGGCCTGACACGCCATTGGACATTCAAGTGGCTGGTGGCGATGTGGTTGGTGGGATGGGCATTCATCGCGGTCGTTTTTCGCGATGGGGGACTACCTTGGCTGGGACTTTTGACCTCATTATTGGGCCTGGGCATCGGTGGAGGCGTGATTTGGGCGGTCCGATTAATCGGTCGAATTGCACTCCGGAAAGAAGCGATGGGATTCGGCGACGTGACACTCATGGCCATGCTGGGGGCGGCGCTGGGCTGGCAAGCATCGATCGTTGCATTTTTTGTTTCGCCATTAGCGGCCTGTTTCATCGTGTTGATTCGCTTCGCGATCACGCGCGACGCGTCGACTCCGTACGGCCCGTACCTTTGTGCGGGCACGGGAATCACGGTTTGGTTTTGGGATTCAATTTACAATGGGAACGTTCGTCCGACCTTGCTACTGGCCGGTGGCGAACTTGTTTGGGTCTCTGTGGCGATGGGTCTAGCCATGTTGGCCATGCTCTGGATTTGGCGGTTGATCCGGGAGCAGGTATTTGGCTGAAGAAAACACGATGGATGAGTCTTTGGATCTCCACGAGTCGTCGATTGACATCGATTTTTCGATCCCCGCGAAGCAGCGGGTTCGATTCACCCATGACTTAGCGCGAAGCGACTTCGACATCCTCTTGAACGTGTTGGAGCCTGGTGGCGATGGGCCATCTCGGGTGATGGTGGTCGTGGACGACGAACTGGCAAGTGGCAGCGAACGCGTTCATCAATTAGTCGCCTCGCTATGCGATTCGTCGGCTGTCGAAGTCGTACCGGCTGGCAATGAAAGGGGCGAAGGCCCCATCTACCGCGTCCCTGGTGGAGAACAGATCAAAAACCACCACGAGTGCGTCGATCGTCTGCTGGCACAAATTCATGATCATGGATTGGACCGTCGCAGCTACGTTTTAGCGATTGGTGGCGGAGCCGTTTTGGATGCGGTCGGCTATGCAGCGGCGATTGCCCATCGTGGGGTTCGACTGATTCGATTGCCCACGACGACTCTTGCGCAGGCGGATTCCGGCGTTGGCGTGAAAAACGCGATCAATCGGTTTGGAAAAAAAAATTGGGTGGGAACGTTCGTCGTCCCTTGGGCCGTCATCAATGACGCCGCTCTGCTGGAGACTCTCCCGGATCGCGAGTTTCGTTGCGGATTTAGCGAGTCCGTCAAGGTATCACTACTGAAGTCCAGCACTGACTTTGAATGGCTCTTTGAGCACGCGCACCGCATTGCCGAACGCGACATGGCCGTGGCGTTCCCTGCCATCGGAAAGTCCTGCCGATGGCATCTAAGGCACATCACCCAAGGTGGTGACCCCTTTGAGTCGCGTGAAGCACGACCCTTGGACTTTGGTCACTGGTCAGCCCACCGCATGGAGTCCATGAGCGATTATGACTTGCGCCACGGGGAGGCGGTCGGAATCGGCGTTGCTTTGGACTGCATTTACAGCAGTCTAGTGCACGGCCTTCCCGAATCCGCCGCGACACGCGTATGTCAGTGCATCCATCGGTTGGGAATCGCATTGGATCATCCGACACTCGACGACACCGATGGGCTTTTGTCGGGACTCGAAGAGTTTCGTCAGCATTTGGGTGGTCGGCTCACGCTGACGATGCTGCGGGATGTGGGAAAGCCTCTGGATGTCCACGAGGTCGATACCAGTATCATGCGGCGGGCGATCGACCAATTGCGGAATGTGTCGGCCGAGCTCGGGCTGCAGGAATCAGGCAACGTTGCTTGAAGCGACGCAGTCGCCTACCGGGCAGGCGTGCGAATGCGGGTTCGATTCGTCCGCTGGCGTCCGCTCACTTAGAGTTTGTGCCAACTCAATTGTGGAAGTCGCTGAGGGGCGTGATCCCGTCGGGTCACTTTGGGGTATCCAGTTCTTCAACTGGACCAATGCACTCGGGAGGATGGATTGGCTCGGTGGGCGAACATGGATTGCTCGTTTAGAATCATCGGCTGCGGAACGCCGCTGACTTCGAACGCTGCCACTGACCTCTGGATGGCCCATGACCACTGGATCCACGTCCTCGACTGATTCCGTCTCGTCCGATGTTCAATCTGCTTTATCGCAGGTCGATCAGGCACTCGCCGCGGGGCAACTCACCGAAGGAGCGGTTACGAATCTGCGTTGCTGGCTGACGGAGGATCGTTATTCGGAATATTTGCCGGCAACCCTGCGGCATATCGCCGACCAGGAGTGGCAGACGCTTGATGACGTCTTTTGGACGATCATTCCCTTCGGGACTGGCGGCCGACGTGGCAAAATGCACGAGATTGGTTCCAATGCGATCAATGACCGAACGATCGGCGAGAGTGCTCAGGGTCTCGCCGAGTATGTGGTCGGCTTTCACCAAGGTGCCAAACCGCTGTCCTGCGCGATCGCATACGATACCCGCCACCGCAGCCGGCACTTTGCTGAGCTCTGCGCCGGAATCATGGTTGCCAACGGCATCGAAGTGTTCCTGATGGACGACTATCGAGCGACCCCGCAGTTATCCTTCGCCGTTCGCGAGCTGAATTGCGACTGCGGAATCATGGTGACCGCCAGCCATAACCCGCCCAGCGACAACGCGGTGAAGGTGTACTGGTCCAGTGGCGCCCAGGTCCTGCCGCCCCATGATCAGGCCATCATCGAACGCGTCATGGCGTGCCAACAGATCAAGGTGACCCCATTTGAGCAGTGTGTTTCCGATGGGAAGGTCACGATGGTGACATCCCAGATCGACGCCGCCTACTCAGAGGCCGCGTTGGCGTGCCGTTTCGAGGGGCCGCGTGACATCAAGATTCTGTACACACCGCTGCACGGTGTCGGTGAGTTTGCGGCAGTCCCTCTGATGCGGCAGGATGGATTCGAGTCAATCGATGTTTACGAACCTCATCGAGAGCCCAGCGGCGATTTCCCGAATGTGCCGGGGCACGTTTCCAACCCTGAAAACGTCAAAGTCTTCGAGGCTCCGATCGAATTCGCAAAGGCGAACGGCCATGATTTGATCATGGCGACAGACCCAGATTGCGACCGTTTGGGTGTGGCGGCTCCCGTGACGCCGGATCCCGCTGGCCCCTGGGGGACGTTCAACGGTAACCAAATCGCGGCTCTATTGTGCAACTATGTCTTGGAGCAGTCTTCGGCATCGGGAAAGTTGACAGATCAGTCTTATGTCATCAAGACATTGGTGACAACGGAATTAGTCCGACGGATCGCCAACGCACATGATGTGCGGACGGTGGGCGAGTTATTGGTCGGCTACAAACACATCGCCGAGGCGATGGATCGTGAAGGGCCTGACAACTTTATCTACGGCTGCGAGGAATCACATGGATACCTCGTCGGCCAGTATGCACGCGATAAAGATGGCGCCGTGGCGTGCATGTTGATGGCAGAATTAGTTGCGACACTCAAGGCATCCGGGCGTTCCTTGCACGACTACATGACCGACCTGTATCGAGAGCATGGGTTGCACCGTGAGCATCTCGTTAATGTCTTCATGGAGGGCAGCGAAGGAATGGCGGCCATGCAGGCATTGATGAAGCGGTTTCGAGAATCACCTCCAACGTCCTTGGGTGGCGTGGCCGTCGCCGCCGTGAGGGACTACCAGGCACAAACCGTCACAAAGATGGCGGACGATTCCGTTGCGTCACTGACCGGACCCGTTGGAAACCTAATCATCATGGACCTGGAGCAATCCGGTAACTACGTGGCCGTACGGCCGAGCGGCACGGAACCGAAGGTCAAGTTCTATGTGTTTACTCGTCTCGATGCGGAACAGTCGCAGGATCTGTCCGGGGCTGACGAAGTTCTGTCAGCGCGGGTCGCTGGCATCGAATCGGACCTTCGTGAGTACGTACGGACAAGCTCTTGACCACCGGCGAATCGGTGCATGGCTTGCCGCATCAGCGTCGGTCAGCCGCGATCGGGTTCATCCTGCTGACGCTGCTCATTGACATCCTGGCCATTGGCATCATCGTGCCGGTGCTGCCTGAGTTGGTAAAGCAATTTGTTGGTGGAAACGACGCCATGGCCGGTTGGTATGTCGGCGTCATCGGTGCGATCTATTCGCTGATGCAGTTTTTCTGCGCCCCACTGCTGGGCACTTTGTCGGATCGATTTGGCAGGCGTCCCGTGATCTTGGCGTCATTATTCGGGCTGGGTGTTGACTTCATCGTGACGGCCCTGGCCCCGACCCTGGCCTGGCTATTCGTCGGACGTCTGGTGGCGGGAATCATGGGCGCCAGCATTTCAACCAGCAATGCGTACATCGCCGACATTTCGACCGATGAAACGCGCGCTCGAAACTTTGGATTGGTCGGCGTCATGTTTGGTCTCGGTTTCATCATCGGTCCGGCTCTGGGTGGTCTGGTCGGCGAGTTGAACCTTCGCTACCCATTTTTTCTCGCGGCTGGTCTTTCTCTCATCAACTGGGTTTATGGCTATCTGGTCTTGCCGGAGTCGCTGCCGCCGGAAATGCGAAGTGGTCCATCCGCGGACGGTTCCTCACTCGGTTCGCGTTTGTGGACGTCATTGAATCCGTTGGAATCCCTGTCACGTTTGAGAAAGTATCCCATGGTGGCGGGACTGGCGCTCGCCTTTGTCTTCAGCTCCTTGGCCCAGCGCGGCCTGGAGAATGTTTGGATCCTTTCGATGGGCTTTCGATTTCAGTGGAACGAGTCAACCAATGGATTGACCTTGGCCTTAGTCGGTGTCATGGCGATGGTGGTGCAGGGTGGGTTGGTTCGTCCGATGATTCGCCGCTTCGGCGAGCGTCGCATGGCGATCTTCGGGACAGCCATTTCATCGATCTCGTTCTTGGGCTACGGGCTAGCCACGCAAGGCTGGATGATTCCTTGCATCGTGATCTTTGGTAGTCTCGGCGGTCTCAGCGGGCCGGCCGTCCAGAGTCTGGTAACGGGAACCGTCGAAGCGGATGAACAAGGACGTGTGCAGGGAGCACTGACGTCACTGATGAGCCTTACAAACATCTTTGCTCCGCTGATGTTCACGGCGGGTCTGTTCAGCTATTTCACATCGGAACGAGCGCCATTTGAGTTCGCGGGATCGCCGTTCATTTTCGGTTCCATACTCTTGTTGGTATCGTTGTCCGTCCTGGTTCAAGTTCTGCGTCGACATCCGGCGCCGGTGACGGAGACAGCCTAGCGATGCGAGTCCTCGTCACCGGGTGCAGCGGATTCTTGGGCCGCGAGATCACACGTCAGTTGATGGATCGCGGCGATCAAGTGGTCGGGCTATCGCGGCGGAGCGTATCGGACTTGGTGTTGGCTGGAATGACTCACCATCGCGGTGATTTGCTCGACGCCCAATACGTTCAACGGTGCGTTGCCGACGTCGACGCCGTCATCCATACAGCAGCCGTTGCGGGCGTTTGGGGACCAGCGAAATATTTCTTTGAGAACAACGTGATTGCGTCGCGCAACGTGTTGCATGCGTGCCAGTCAGCCCGTATCGAGAATTTGGTTTATACAAGTAGCCCCAGTGTCACGTTTGACGGCGACGATCAGTGCTCCGTGGACGAGTCGGTCAACTATCCATCGCGTTGGCTGTGCGAATATCCGCGCACCAAGGCGATCGCGGAACGAGAGATCCTCGATGCCGATTCACCGGGAAAATTACGTACGGTATCGCTGCGTCCCCATTTGATCTGGGGGCCGGGCGATCCGCACTTGCTTCCACGCGTCTTGGAGCGGGCGAAAACGGGACGTTTGAGAATCGTTGGGGATGGTGAAAACCTGATTGATACCGTTCACATCACCAACGCGGCGGCCGCGCACCTCGATGCAATCGATGTTCTTTCGAGCGGTCCCGATCGCGCGGGTGGTCGGGCTTACTTCATTGCGCAAGATGAACCCGTCAATTGCTGGCAGTGGATTTCACGACTCTGCCAGATGCACGACATCGCCCCGCCGACACGAAGCATCTCGTATGAAAATGCCTATCGCATTGGAGCCGTGCTGGAGTCGATTTTTCGGATCACTCGACGTGCGTCAGAACCTCCGATGACACGTTTTGTCGCGTCGCAGCTGGCAAAGCATCATTACTTTGACATCACAGCAGCGAAACAGCGTCTCGGCTACCGCGTGAGGATTGATATGGAAACGGGCCTTGGATCATTAATGCCGACAAAGTGACGAGGCATTCTGGCCAAAGCTTCCCCGAGCGTGAGCGATGATTCAAAATGGGCGACGCTCCGAGAAGGGCCTATGGAAGGCTCGAGCTGATCGGACGGAACGCGCGAATTCGGGCGCGGGGAGCCAAGCCGCGAGTATCGACGGGCTTGTCCAAGATGTAAGTGCCGACGTTGCCTGCCTCATCGGTAGCGTCAAGTCTCAAATAGATTTGCCGGGGCAGTTGCGAATCCGCCGGCCAAACATGGTCTCCCAAGTTCCTCAGACCGGCCGCAATCGTTGTCCAGGGCCCCTCCAAGGACTCTCCGAACGCGAGTGCGATGGGCCGTGTTTTGAGGTTCGAGTCGGTGCACTGATAACGTACCACCAACGAGCCGGATCGGTCGCCTTCGCCGTACCTTGCTCCCGTGATGGCAACTTCCGGTGCCGTTTCATCGACGACAACAACAATATCGGGTGAGTCACCCGGCTGCGGCCTTGGACTCGCCAAACCGTTGGCCGCAAAGACGACGATCGAAAACCCAAAGGTGCCTTCCCCGGCGGTTTCAATGTCAAACGGTGTGGTTTGGTCAGGATCGCTGCCCCAGAGTCGCCAGGTTTGTCCACCATCGAGCGTACCGTAGAGTTCGACTTCGTCGACACCACGCGATCCAATCGACTCAATTTCGTAGTCGAGGCTGAATTGATTGGAGTCGCTGTAGCGGATAGGCGATCGCCGCGCTAGTTCGGATAAATCAAGTGACGACGGACGCCGTTGCTCACGACGTTCGGACAGGCGCGGATCCATCGGACGCAGCTGTGGCTGTCGCGATTCGCTTGGTGTCGGCGCGAGTGTTGGTCGTTGGGACGATCGCGGAAGAGCGGACCATCCATTCGTTGAGCCAGGCTGTTCTCGGCTGCCGGGTCGATCACCTTGACCGGCTTCGCCGGATCGATTCGGTGATTCGAGTGACAACTCCTCCTTCGGGGATGAGGTCTGAAATGGCGTTTCGGGCACAATCTGATCGGTTGTTGAAGGCATTGCCGTGCCTGGATCTTGTCTTGCCGCATCGTTGGCGATGTCCGGAACTTGCGGCGGATCGTCTTGAAACGACTCGAGAGGACGCATCGCCTCGGCCGCGGTTTGCGGGACCGAGGGAGTGGCAGATTCAGGTATCCCCGATCGTTCTGGTAAGGACGAGGGCTGGGGGGTTGGGATGAATTCTGGGTTTCCGAACATGGTGGATGCGGGCTGTGGTCGTCCAAAGTCACCGTCGACCTCCACGGCACTTGGCGGAGGAGGTAACGCGGGTGGCCCCGACGCGAACCTTGTGGAACCGACACCCGCCACCCTCGGCTTCTTCACCATTTTCTTTACCAGCGTTTCATTTCCGGCTGCGTCGACCACACTCAGACGCAACTCCATCTGTTTCCAATGATCGCTGGCGCGGATTTCGAATCGTCCCCCTGTCGTTGTCGGTTCGATTGGGAGTGCCATCCATTGCCGCGTCGTGTCGGTCGCGTAGTGCAGCGACTTCGGTTTTGTCGATGTGGCGTCGCGCACTTCGAAACTGGCCGTGACGTGACCGTCACTGTCAGCATCCACGTTCAATTGAACATCCGGCTGGGTTGTATCGACGATGACTCGTAGACCCGGCTGGACCGATAACGGGAGATTTGCGGGAATTTTGCCGACCTGCGATGGTGCGATGGTTTCCGTCGCGTACCAAAACGTCCCGTCGGGCACATCGGTTAGCCGAAAATGCCCGGCATCAGGCGACTGCCGCTGAAGCAGGGTCCATTGTGGCTCCGCTCGGATGTTCGATTTTGGGTTCCGCTCGTCTAGTTTGGCAACGTACAAACGAACTTCAGCGGGCCGAATCCCGGCTTGGCCGACGTTGAAGGGAATATCGAACGTGTCCGAAGCGAGCACCACATTTCGAATTCGGTCCGCCTGCGGTGCCGTCGCCTGGGCGGACGCCAACGTCGCGATTGCTGCAAATCCGAGCACCATCAGCCCGCGAAGGGGTCGCATTCCACGGGAACACTGGCCTTGGTGCTGTTCAAATGGCATGGTTTGGTCAAAATCTGTGGAAATGGATTGGCGCACGACCCAGTAGCGTCATCGGCGATTCGTTTCGGCGGACTTCAGTTTTGAATCACGATCATCCTCAAAATCGATACAGTTACGACGTGGTCGTGATCGGTGCTGGCCATGCCGGAACCGAGGCGGCGGCGGCAGCCGCACGAGTCGGCGCACGGGTGGCGCTGCTGACCACCAACCTCGATACGGTCGGCCAAATGTCGTGCAATCCCGCCATCGGCGGTGTCGCGAAAGGGCAAATTGTCCGCGAAGTCGATGCGATGGGTGGGTTGATGGGCGAGGCAATTGACGCGACGGGCATACAGTTTCGGATGCTCAATCGTCGAAAAGGGCCGGCCATGCACAGCCCTCGAGCGCAGGCCGACAAAAAGGCCTACCAAAATTTTGTGAAGGGACACATCGAGTCGATGGAGGGCCTGGACCTTCGACAGGAAACGGTCGAGGACCTGTTGACCGAACCATGTCCAGACACGGCGGAGTCGAATGCTTCGTTGGCCACACGACGGATCGTTGGCGTACGTGTTCGTGGGGACGCGGTCTACCTGGCGCCCACGGTCGTGTTGACGACCGGCACCTTTCTGCAGGCGGTCATGCACACGGGTGAAGTGCAGTCGGCCGGCGGTCGTGCCGGTGAGGGAACGACGGCGGGGATTAGTGGATCTCTGCGTCGTCTGGGTTTTGAGATTGATCGATTCAAGACGGGCACTCCGCCGCGATTGAATGCACGAACGATTGACTACGCGAAAGTGGAGGAGCAGCCCGGCGATGACGAGCCTCAACCATTTAGCTTTCTCAACACAACGATCGACGTCGAACAAATTCCTTGTCACATCGCCCATACGAATGAGTCCGTGCATGATCTCATTCGCGCACACTTGCACCGCGCGCCGATGTACAGCGGACAGATCAGCACACGCGGTCCCCGTTACTGTCCCTCAATTGAAGATAAAGTCGTCCGTTTTGCTGACAAATCGAGTCATCAGTTGTTTCTCGAGCCGGAAGGTCGAACGACTGGGGAAGTCTATGTCAACGGGATCTCCACCAGCTTGCCGCGTGACGTTCAAGACGAGCTGTTTAAACGAATCGCTGGGTTGGAACGCGCCAGCATCATGCGATACGGCTATGCCGTCGAATATGATTTCTGCCCGCCGACCCAACTTTGGCCGCACTTGGAAGCCAAGGCGGTCGATGGCCTTTTTTTGGCAGGACAAATCAATGGCACCACAGGGTATGAGGAAGCCGCTGGGCAGGGATTGATCGCCGGGTTGAATGCGGCGCGGCAAGTCGCAGAGCAAGATCCCTGGGTACCATCGAGACAGGACGCCTACATCGGCGTATTGGTCGACGATCTGGTCACGGCGGGAACCGACGAGCCGTACCGGATGTTTACCAGCCGAGCGGAGTACCGATTGCTGCTGCGACAGGACAACGCCGATCGTCGTCTGACGTCACTGGCGGATCAGCTTGGACTGGTGAGCGGAGCCCGCCGAGATCGATTGCATTCGAAGATGGCGCAGATCGATCGTGCCAACCAGATTTTGGCTTCACATCGAATCGAGAATGTTTCCGGAGATGTCTACTTGCGTCGTCCCGAAGTGGACTGGAGTGAAATGTGCCAGCGTGTTTCCGCTCTGCGTTCGATCGACCAGGACGCGGCCGATCAGTGCTTGTTCGACATCAAGTACGCCGGCTATATCGAACGTCAACAGGCCGAAGTCGACAAACAGTCTCGCATGACGCAGAAACGCATTCCGATATCCTTTGACTACGACCGAATTGGTCCGTTGCGGAAGGAAGCCAAGGAAAAACTCGCGCGGGTTCGTCCACTCAACCTGGGACAGGCCAAACGCATTAGCGGCATTACGCCAGCCGATTTGGCGTTGGTCATGGCTCACCTGAAGAGTTGACTTTGCCCGTCCAAGACGCATCGTCCGACTCCGACAGCACCGAGCCGACGTTTGCGATGTTGAGCTGTGCCCATGGCGCTGAATCACTGGTGAAATCCGACGTTGCACGTGACGGTTGGCGTCTGGCGTTTTCCAGACCAGGATTCGTTACGTGCAAGCACGATCAACGGCGTGGACTACCGTCAGGAATTTTCATTCGTACGGCGTCTCATTCGCTGCACCAAGCACGTGACGTTGACGGCGAACGACTAATCGCGGGGGTAATCGACAAGCTGCAATCGCTCGATGCTTCCATTCGCTTTGACCAGGTTCACGTTTGGCCTCGCGACCGCGCCCCGATCGGCCGATTCGATTTCGAACCCGGCGCCGATGAAGTGACGCGTGCGGTGGCCGATGCCTTCATGCTTCGGTGTCGGTCGACGAATTCGATCGAACATCGGTTGATGTGCGATCGGGCCAACCAGGTCGCTCGACCGGGTGAGCAGGTTCTGGATATTGTGCTCGTTGAGCCCTCGCAATGGTTTGTTGGCATGCACCAGGTCTCGCGAACCCCAAGCATGTGGCCGGGTGCCGTGCAACCAATCGAGCTGGAGCAGCCTCCGATATCTCGAGCCTATTTCAAAGCGGCCGAAGCGATCGCGTGGAGCGGTTGGGATATGCGGCCAGGCGATAAGGCGGTCGAAGTTGGGAGCGCACCCGGTGGCGCGTGCATGCGGATGCTGGAGATGGGCATGCACGTCCTGGGCATCGACCCGGCCGAGATGGCCCCAAGCATCTTGGAACATCCGCGTTTTCAGCATATTCGCGCCCGCGCCGGAGATCTTCCTCGACGCACGTTCGCCGGTGCAAAATGGATGTTCGTTGATTCCAATGTGAAGCCGGAGGCGACGCTGTCCACCGTGCGCCATATCGTGATGTCACGCGAAACAGCGTTTAATGGCTTGCTGATCACGATGAAACTCGGACAGTACGATCGAGCTGATCAGATACCGCGTTGGCGAGACGAAATTCAACGATGGGGACCCGAGCGAATTGAGATTCGACAGCTCGCTCGTAACCGTTGCGAAGTCTGTTTCGCGGTGACAATGCCCGCGAGCCGAGTTAAGCGCTGATGGCCAGGATGACGGCCACGGTCAATAAAGTCGCGCCGGAAAAGCGGCGCACGATCACGCGTCGGCTCAATTCCGCCTCGTGCCCACCCCATACTCGAGCTGCAGCCCAAGCCAGTCCCAAGGCCCAAATACCGCGAAGCGAAAAGACGATGTTCACTCTGGCGGCGTCTCCGTACCAAGATAGAGTCGAGATGATGAGGCAAGCCTGCATTGTCGTCGCGAAGCAGCCGAGGATGAGCCAGGGTCGGATGCTCGGGTGTGTCATTTCGCGAAATTGGACCCACGGCAGCAACGGTAAAGACAACACGCCAACGCACCATCCAATCATGGGCATCAACCGACCGGTGCTCCATTGAGCCGACCATTGCTGGATCGCAATATCGAAATGGGCGTAGCATGTCGCGGCCCCCAGCGCCATGGCGATGGTCAGCCAAAGTCGCTTCGGTTGCCCCTGGTCCGTCCATTGAATCAGAGCAACCCCCAGCGCTGCCAAGATCGCCGACACCCAAATGAAAACGGGTAGGCGTTCACCCAGCCAAATCGTCATCACGCACGCGACGATCAGCACCTTGAGTCCTAAGACCGGCGTCGCGACCGAAACGTCGCCGAGCTGGACAGCCGCAAAGGTCAACAGAATTCCCACCACGAATAGTGCAGCCAGGAAGATTGGTTGCCACCAAAGGGCGGTAGGCACGGAGGCCCCACCCAGCATCCAGAATGCCGAAAAGGCGATCGCGGTGCTGATGTTATTGGCGAATATGGTCGTGAGCACAGTCAGGCCGACCTGAGCTCGTTGCATGCCGATCAAGCCTGCCACGAAGACGACGCTCGCCATCAACGGAAGCCACAAATGGATCGACGACGAGGATTCGATGTGACTGATATTCAAACCAAAGGCGACACGCCGGGCACCGCGTACGAGGAGTCCCTCGGCGCGTCCAACTCAATACGCTCGGGAAATAGGTTCAGCGACGATTCACCCACCGCAAAGTCCCACGTAACCGTCTTGCCACTGTAGGCGGCCATCCGTCCCATCACCGCAATGAGCGAGCTGTTGGCGGTCTCGGCCAGCTCCACGATCGGCTGATCGGACCGAATCGCGTCCACGAGGTCCTTGTGCTCCTGTTCATATGCCGCTCCGATATTTCCTTTCATCGACCAGACTTCTTGACCTTGATCGTCATAGAGGAACGCTCCTCCATTGGTGCCCTTGATCTTTGCGGAGCCCTTGGAACCATAGATGATGGTTTCGTTTTGCGTCTCGGCACCAGGGATTTGTCGGCACATGAACGAGACGAAACGACCGTCGCCGTAGTCGTAGTCGACCGCCATGCTGTCCCACATCTCGCTCGTCTCCGGACGCGTGAATCGGCCACCGCCACCGAATGCGGAAACAGGTGGGCCCTGCATCAACCAATTCATCAAGTCGATGTTGTGAACAGCTTGCTCGGCAATCTGATCTCCCGACAACCAGATGAAGTGCATCCAGTTGCGAATCTGGTGTTCCGTATCCGACATTCCATCAGGCCGAGCGCGGAACCAGATGCCGCGACTGCAGTAGCGCGTCGTTGCACTGATGACGTCACCGATCTGGCCGGCGTGGATTCGCTGGACCGCTTCGATGTAATTGGTTTGGCGTCGATACTGTGTACCAGTGACGATTGACGTCTTGTTATCCGCTGCCATTTGGTGCGCCTGCAAGCAAATTCGGTAGCCAGCGGGGTCAACGCATGTTGGTTTCTCCGCGAAGACATGTTTACCAGCCTCGACTGCGTCGAGAATATGTTGGGGGCGAAATCCTGGGGGAGTGGCGAACAGGACCACGTCGACATCCGAATCGTCGAGAATCCGTTTGTAGCCTTCCAGCCCCGTGTATTGCCTCGACTCGGGAACGTCGACGGCGGATTCGAACCGCTTCTGCAGATTCTTGACCAAACGAGCGGGCTTGGCCTCATCGAAGTCAGCGATGGCAGTCAGGACCACGTTGTCATTGATGGATAGGGAATCCACGACCGCACCTCCACCTCGACCACCAGCACCAACGAGTCCGATGCGGACGGTTTCGTTGCTGCGATCTTTGGCGACCGCCTGCGACTTCGTTAGGGCCGTCGCAACACCAGCCGAAGCCGCCGCAGCGGAAGAACGACACAAGAACTCACGACGTGATGGATCGGAAGGGACGTGGCTCATCAACAGTCTCCGAAAATGGGATGGCATCTAACACTCTGCACGACTCGCGACCGCCGTCGCGGTCACCAAACACCGTTTCTGGTGGCGGGAAGCGTTCGTCTGGCTGAGGAGGGAATCTTGGCGGGAATACGGTCCAGTTCAACGCAATCACCGCTGCACACGAATCTCGCCGGCGGCTCCTTTCCCGATCCAACCTGATACATCGTTGGGCGGTTCAAGGTGGCAAATCGGCGGAGCGATGATCGAACAGTCTCGCGAATCTAATCGAGCGTATTCTAGACAGGTCAAAATTTCGCGACAGTCCTGCACCGCTGGGCCTAGGCGGACCAGAGTCGGAGGGCCCATTTGGGGTCAAGCATCTCTTCATAGACGACGCGGACCGGATCCCGATTGCGAGTCTGGCCAATCGCGACCAGTGTCACTCATTTCAATCGCAACTGGCGGGATGCCGCCCAGCTCTAACGCCCCGGATGTGAAACTCAACCAGGTGCGACGTTAGGCAACGTGCAGCCTATTTCCAACGCGTTTCCGGAGGGATGAACGCGTCCAGCGGTGACAATGTCGCACCATCGGTCATGGCCGCGTACCTCAATCCGAGCGCAGCAATGCGATCGGCGGCGTCAGTTAGTTCGTCCTCGTTGCCAAGCTTCAACGTCACCGCCGTCATGACACGAAGGATCTCGTGCAGGGTGGGCGAGGGAATCTTTTTAGCAACGCTTTGAATCCGCAATGCCGCGCGGGCCGTCCGTTGAGCGACCGTCACGCCATATCTGGCCTTCTCGGTCGCTGCCGCGGTGGCGCGCAAACCGGCTTCCAACTCAGCAATCATTCCCGAGACGAACATGACTCGAATTCGCTCCCGACTACTGGCGGAATTGGTCTTCCCGTCGCTCCGAACAAAGTTGTGCCGGATCGTTCCTTGACTCCACGAGACGAACTCAAAGTCAAGACTGCCTGCGGAGTGGCCACCGACATTGACCAACTCTTCATCAGCCGTCGTGTGGCAACGCAAACAGCTCTGAGCGACCAAATACGCATTGGTCGGGTTGCGCATCCCCAACGCAATGCTTTTTTGGAGTCGTTCCATTCGATGTTCCGGCGACTCACTGGCACGGGTGATTTGCGCGCCGCCATAGTCGTGGTGCACGTCCAACCAATCCTTCGCCGATCCGTGACATGATTCGCACGAGACGCCGGAGATGGCGTGTGGGTTCGGTTCGCTGGCTGTCGCTTGCGTGGTGTAGTGACACTTGACGCATCGGCCTTCATGCTTGATCGAAGTCAAGCCAAGTTTCGATGCGATGGACTTCGCCTCTGGGCGTCGGTGCATCTCGTCAAAAGTACGCCAGTGAGGCGTCGACTTCCATACGTTCACCTCGCCCGCGTGACACTTCACACACGTGTCAGCACCGAGCGTCAAATGAGGATCCGCCGGTGACGCGGGTTGGCCGAGCGGTGGCAAGGGAGACCGGGTCGCGCTGACCAAACGGCGATCCTCGCCAATGGCCGTTGCCGTCCATAGCGTGCACGCGAAGACGACGTGTAGTGCGTTGAATCTCACCGAATTTACCGCTCGTTCGAATCTGGGGCCGCGGCGTTCCCTACCGAATTCACCCGTCTAGACGCTGTAAACTTAGGTCATGTTTCCGCACCGCGAACGTTTCAGCTCGACTCCGTTGAGATCCGAACGATTGACTCTTCTTCTGTCGTGATCCGACGCTCATCTCGATCCACCCAAGCGTCACAATCAATCCTATCGAAGCGTCGACGTATTTCCTTGCGCCCACCGGTCGGCCACGGACGACGAAAATGCGACTCGAACCGGAAACAAGGGTTTTGGGTGTTGCGCTGGCAGCGTTCGCGACAAGGTACGGGTGGAGGAATCGGTTTCGGAATGTTGAGGCGAATGATTTGAGCGAATCGAATGAAGTCCTTGATGGCAATTTCACTGAATTGGTGCGGGAGCATCATGTGCCGCTCCGTGCCTTTGTGCGCTCGCTAGGCGTCGATCCCGAGTGGGTGGACGACTTGGCTCAGGAAGCCTTCCTCGTCGCTTTTCGGGAGCGATCTTCGTTTAATCAGCAAGGCGACATTGGCAAATGGCTGCGAGGCATCGCTCGGAACCTGGTTCGCAATGAGCTGCGTAAAGACGCGCGTCGCAGACGCATCCTTCATAGCGCCCTCTCGGAACTGGCGGTGGGAGCCGCTGAAGCGCACGAGGAGTCTGAAACCTGGAGCTGCGTAAGGATGTCGTTCCTGCGTAACTGCATCGAACAACTTCCACCGAAGAGCCGCCAAATGATTTCCGAACGCTATGGAGGAGGGTGGTTGGCCGGCGACTTGGCGCAGCAACTGGCGATGAGTGCCGCTGCCGTTCGCCAAGCATTGACTCGAATTCGTCGCCAACTGAAGCGCTGCATCGATCATCAAGTGGCGGAAATACACCCATGAGCGACGATCGTTTCCAAGAATGCCTTGAGCGTTTGATCGATGATGAACCATCCGACGCAGTGATGGCGGACCTCATTCGCCTGTGCAACGAAGACCCATCACGACTACAGGAAGTGCGTGACCAATTGCGGCTGGTCGACTTGCTATCCCAGTATGAAGCAGAGTTGCGGAGCGAAGACCGTTTCGTCGCTTCGCTGCATCAGCGGGTCTTGGCAGATCAAAGCGGTAATGAATTTGTTCAGCGCGTCGCCCAAGTGGCATCGTCCTCCATGGGCAAGATTGATTCAAGGGATTGCGCGCAGCGACCGCCCTCTCGCGAACTCGGGAGGCGGTCCTACCGGATCGCATGGATGGTGTTGGCATCCATGGCGACGATGATTCTGATGGGTTTCTTCCTTCAGCGGCCGCGCACCATTGCCAAAATCACATCGAATGAAGGTGCCGCCTGGGAGAGCCACCTTCCGACGATCGAAGGAGCGCGGTTGCGCCCCGGGCTGCTGCGACTACGTTCCGGTTTGGCGACGATTGAGTTTGACTCGGGAGCGTCGGTTGTATTGGAGGCACCAAGCGACTTTGAATTGGTTTCGGCGATGAAAGCTCGTCTTACCTCGGGCGTTGCGGTTTTCGACGTCCCAGACTCGGCAATCGGATTCATGGTCGAGACTCCCGAAGGGTACGCCATTGACTACGGCACTCGCTTTGCCGTCACGGTCGAATCAAACCATGCACAGTCGGCATTTGAATTGATCGAAGGTGAAATCGCCGTACATCACGACCGGAGCGGCAACAACACGCGTCTGGTGGAATCGGGCCAGGCAATCACCATCACTGACCAGAGCATGGTCACCGGTGACCCGGGAAACGATGACGACGTCCGGTTCAGTCAATCCATTCGGGTCGGAACAAACGGTCAAGCAACCTCCGTTTTGCGCTCCAGCAAGCGCCATCAAAAGTGGCATTCCGGTCCGCGGAGTCGCGAGTTGCTCACGGCCAAGCGCACCGAGTCGGGCGAGTATGATCACTACTCGCTCATGAAGTTTGACCTGGAAGGCGTTCCGCTGGCGGACGTCGCCCGCGCCGGGTTGCGACTCAATCTCGTTCCAAGCTCAAAAGGTCTTTCAGCGCGACTACCTCGCGTGAGCCGCTTCGGTGTCTATGGACTTGTGGGTTTGAGCGACAATTGGCAGAACGGCGTGACATGGGACGAGGCGCCCGGGCCTCAAGACGGAGTCTTGTTGGGGACATTCGAGGTTCCGCGAAGTCAGAATCGGGGTAGCTTCTTGATGGCCGATCAAGAACTACTTCATTTTCTGCGCTCTCACGCTGCTCATCCAGTTACGTTAGTTCTCGCCCGCCAAACCACACAGATCGAGGGCATTGGACCGGGTTTGACTCACATGTTCGCTGGCGACGCCCATCCCCAATCCGTCGGGCCCGCCTTGGAATTTTGGCTTCAGAATCCGATGAAGGAATCACAGTAATGAACGCACACCTTGACCGACGAACGCTATTCAAAGGCATCGGTGGTTCGATGTCGCTGCCGATGCTGGAATCGATGGCTCGGGGTTCGACAGTCGCATCGGACGTACCGACGCGATTTCTTGTCGTGGGAAATCCATTCGGCGCGCACCCGGACAATTTTTTCCCGAAGGACTTCGGCCGAGACTTCTCGATCTCCCCGACACTCCAGCCATTGAACTGGCTCCGCGACCGAATGACGATCGTTTCGCGCACCGACCATGGCATGGTCAGCGGTCACGGCCGTGAGATTTCGTTCCTAAGCGGTGTCTTGCCGACCGAGGCGCAAGCTTTCCCCGAAAAGAACATGTCGCTCGACCAACTCTTTGCTCGACATGTTGGAAACCAAGTTCGATACGACTCGGTGGGAGCGTCGTTGGAATCGGGTATCCGCATGAGTTGGACCGCCAATGGTGTCGAAAAGCGACCCATCACTGATCCGCATGACCTATTCGACTACCTTTTTCTCAACCTGACCGAAGAGCAAAAGGCCGAACGCCGACAGCTTCTCAAGCGAAATGGAAGCATCTTGGATACAGTCGGCGGACAGTTCCGGCAAGTTCTGAGAGATGCCAGCGGACGCGACCGTCAACAGATCGATCAGTTTCAGACATCGGTTCGAGAACTCGAAACGTCCTTGGTCGATCGATCGAAATGGCTCGAACGCGACAAACCGACGTTCGATATTTCGCAGCACTTCGAAGGCGGCGTCACCATCGAAAATCGATACGACGCGATTTTTGACATGATTGGCTATGCCTTCCAAACGGATCTGACTCGCGTCGCTAGCATCGAGTTTCCCTCCGCACTCAAGTACACCGAGATTGATGGCGTCAATCGCAGCTACCACGGCTGCACGCACAATGGCAAACAGGAAAACGTGACATCCGAGTTAGTTGCGATCGAGTCGTTTCAACTCGCCCGTTTGTCGCGATGTCTGAAGAAACTCGACTCGATCGAAGAGCCTGGAGCCTTCGGCACGTTGCTGGACCATACCATCGTGTTGTTTGGTAGCGGCATGGGTTACGGTGGGACACACTCCAACCGAGACCTCCCCATCATGGTTGCCGGTGGTGGCTTCAAACATCTTGGCCATGTCGACGCCAGTGATCCGAGCGGTCGCAGCATGCCGCTTTGCAACCTCTATGTCACTCTCATGCAACGTTTCGGAATAGAGCGTGACAAGTTCAATACAAGCACGGGATCATTCAGCGAGTTGAGATCTTAACCAGAATCGAAGACTCCATTGAACTCGCAGTTCTCAAGATCTCCGCACACTCTTGACCCTATCTGGGACCAATGACTTGACTAGACGTGTATTCAATCTGTCTGCCGCGATCATGGTCGCGTCACTCTCTGTCTCCCATGTGACGTCGGCAGACGAACGACTACTGGAGTCACACTGCATGCACTGTCACGGTGACGATGATGGCGAGGGCGACTTTTCGTTGACATTACTGGGACACCAGCCGGTCTCCGACAATCTCTCGCACTGGCTCGACGCGCTTGATCGAGTGCGCGCCCGTGAGATGCCACCGGAGGATGACAGCGAACTGACTGACGCGGAACGGACGGAGTTGATTGATTACTTGCGTGACCAGTTAGAGACCTATCAGCAAGGTATCCAACGCGTTCAATCGAGAGCCAAACCTCGACGAATGAATAATCGAGAGTTTGCCCTTGCGATTGCGGATGTGCTGCTGATCGAAGATGTCGGCACGCACTCACCAACTGACAACCTGATTGGGGATTCACTCCATCATGGTTTTGATACCCATGCAGATACTTTGGGATTTAGCAAGTTCCATCTAGAACAATACGTCCGGTCGGTCCGTGAAATCGTTGATGCCACCATCCTTTCGCCAGAACGCCCTTCGCCGAAGCGGTACGAAATCTTGCCACATGAAATCTTCGAGGCGACCACCGCTCACAACACCCAGCGCGTTGAGCGAAGAGGAAGACGCGACGGTTTCGACTTCCTGGACCCGAAACGCTTGGCCTATTTCAAAGACTTTGAAACCACTCCCATGTCGGGATGGTATCGACTCAAGATCAGGTGCCAAGCGATGGATCATGGCGTCTACCATCAGGACGACACAGGGATCTACCCTGGAGATCCCATCCAACTGGCGATCATCATGGGTGACCGCCGGAAGGTCATTGACCTACCCCCGACCGGCACGAAGGAAATCGACCTGACCGAGTGGTTGGCCGCGGGCACGCGTTTGCGAATGCAACACCCCACGGATGGCCTACGCATGTTGGGCAACGGAAATTTCAAATTTCAGAATCGCATCACGGGTCAGTATTTCAAGCAGCATCTGCCAGCGCAGTACGAACAAATCGTAGCCGCCATTCCCGAACCGAGGCCTGGGCGTCGCGTGCTGGGACCGGACGCGTGGCAGCACTGGGTTGAGTTTTGGATGGGCCCCCGCCCCCGCATCCTTCACGCTGTCATCGAGGGCCCGTTCTATGAGTCTTGGCCGCCCAAACGGCAGACCCGCTTGATTGGCGCATCACCGAGCGTCGCGGACGCCAAGACCATCCTGGAACCAATCGCAGAACGGGCTTGGCAGCGTCGCGTGCGCCCAGGTGAACTGGGTGCCATCATTAAAATGGTCCAGTCCTCGCAGAAGGAGTTAGGTGAATTGGATGCCATCAAAGAAGGCATCATCGCCATCCTAGTTTCGCCACAGTTCTTGCTGCTCAATCGTGACGACCTGAGCGCCGACGAGCGTTTTGCGTCCAAGCTGAGTTCATTTCTAGGATCGACCGTTTCCACCGGTGCGCTGCGGCAGCGATGCCGAAGCGGTCAGCTGGATTCGTATGACGCGGTTCGTCGTGAACTCCAGCATTGGATTGACAGTGACCTTGCGGAACCATTTCTAACGTCGTTCCCATACGCTTGGCTTGAGCTGAACGACATCAATTTCATGTCGCCGGACCCTGACCATTATCACCACTACCATCGCAAGCAACTTAGCGATGACATGATCAACGAAGTGTTGCACTTCTTTCGACATGCCGTGCAATCGAATGTTCCTGTTCCCGAACTGCTGACTGCCGACTATAGCTTCGTCAACGCGGATCTCGCCAAGGTCTATGGAATCAATGATGTCCCGAGCGATTCAAGGTTTCGCAAGTACACCTTCACCGACGGCCGTCGAGGTGGCCTACTTGGAATGGGCGCGTTCTTAACCTCGACGGCGGACAGTCTGTCGACGTCCCCAATTCATCGCGCGGTCTATGTCATGGAGAACTTCCTTGGCATCCACCCGACTCCTCCACCTCCGGACGTCGAGATCACTGAACCAGATGTCCGCCAGGCGAAGACGATCAAGGAGATTCTCGGGAAGCATCGCTCCGACGCCAATTGTGCGTCGTGCCACCAGACCATCGACCCATTTGGGTATGCGTTCGAGAATTTCGGACCCGACGGAAGCTGGCGCGACGTCTACACTGTCACCGAGCTGGACGACCCCGCATCCACGAAGCAAGCTAGCCGACAACGCAAACCGAAGACGGTGGAGATTCCCATCGATGCCGGCGCTAGGTTTCGAAGCGGCATCGAATACCATGATATTTCGGAATTCCGCAGCGTCCTGCTCACTGAGGCCAACCGTGATCGCTTTGTCCGATGCTTCATTACCAAGCTTCTCACCTACGCAAATGGTATCGATCCGGCCGAGTCCGACTTTGCGGACATCGATCGAATTCTTGCCGAGTCCGCGGGACGAGACTACGGCATTGTCGATACGATTGCCGCCGTAATCGATAGTCCCCTGTTCCGCGAGAATTAGAAACGCATTCCAACCAAGCATCTCATCTCCCCATCGCGCGACCCCAATGCATCCAACAGGCAATTCGACATCCCACGCACGCTATATCTGCTTCTGCTTGGTGCTATGCACTCTGGTAGGCCTTCAATCGTACGCCGACGAGTCCGACATTCCTAACGATCCTCGTCCCAATATTCTTTGGATCACGATCGAGGACTGGGGTCCAGAACTGTCTTGTTACGGAACGCCAGGTATTCACACACCCCACGTCGATCAACTTGCCGCCGAGGGGATCCGTTACCAGTGGGCATTCACAACGTCACCCGTTTGCTCGACGTCGCGTTCCGCGATGATGACCGGATATCACCAGAACTTCATTGGCGCCAATCAACATCGTGAACACGACAAGCAACCCCTACCGCGCGGTGTTCGGCCGATACCGCATCTCATGCAGGAGGCGGGCTACTACACGGCACTGATGAGTCGCAAAACGGACTGCAACTTTGTCCCTAATACCAAAGAAGCATTATTCGAGGGAAGTGATTGGTCGCAACGGAAACCGGGACAACCTTTTTTTGCCCGAATCACCTTCGGCGGCACGCATCGGTCTTGGAAACGCGACCCACAACGTCCCATCGATGCATCGGACATTGAATTGCCGCCCTATTACGCCGACACACCGTTGCTGCGCCGTGACTGGGCCAACGGACTGGAGCAAATGCAATTGGTTGACCGCGAAGTCGGCGCGATCCTGCAGCGTCTCGAGGACGAAGGCCTCCGCGACAACACAATCGTCTTCTTCATCGGTGACCACGGACGCTGCCACATTCGCGGCAAACAGTTTCTCTACGATGGCGGCATCCGCATTCCAATGATCATGCGATGGCCGAGGAAGGTCAACGCGGGTCAGGTCAACAAGAACCTCGTCACATCACTGGATATCGGTGCGACGATTTTGGGTGTCGCCGGGGTTGAACCTCGCGTGCCGTTACACGGAAAGAATCTTCTTAGCGCTGACATCGAGAACAGAGAGTTCGTTTTTGCAGCACGCGACAAGATGGACGAAACCCATGACGCGATGCGCGCGATTCGCACCAAGCAGCACAAACTGATCGTCAACCTCATGCCCGAGCGACCGTACTGTCAATTCAACCGATACAAGGAAGGTGCCTACCCCGCCTTGGCCGAAATGAATGTGCTTCACCTGCAAGGTCAACTCTCGCCAGATCAAGCGAAATTCTTTGACGCCACCAAACCGGACGTGGAGCTGTACGACCTCTCGAGCGATCCCCATGAACTTCACAATGTCGCAGAAGACCCAAGATACGCAAACGTTCGCCAGAAACTGATCTCGTCCCTATCAGATTGGCGAAACGATGTGATCCATGACCAAGGTGTCTCCGATGAGTTCAGGGCGGTCGGCGTGTTCCCATCGAAGTGCCCCGTTGCGGCCGTCGACGATTGGATCGAACTACATCAGACCGAATACGACTTTCGACGCATCGGCTGGCCCGCCTGGTACCCGACGCGGTCACTCGAGCAGTGGCAGACCATTCGCCAGTTGTGGGAGCCGTATGTGATGCGAGCCGCCGACGCACGAGTCCCACGACCTACCACCGTGCTACCGAAGAAGCGAACAGTTTTGGTCGACGATGACTTCTCCGAACGATCGCTCGCCGGCCGTCAGATTCGTGCAGGAAACTGGGAGATCCATGACGGGATCGCCTTGGCAACCCATGATGCATCTCTCGATCGGTCATCCCAAAAACACGGTCCAAAACTATTCTATGACTTGGCGGCAACGAACGGAGCCATCTCAATCGAAATGAAACCTTCCCAGGCCGACTCATTTGTCATCACGCTGGGAGAGGAAGGTCTCACGCACGTCCTTCGGGTCCGAGTGAACGTGGATGGTCACGGTGATGATTCGGAACCGTCATCGATCATGACGTTCACGGAAAAGGAACCCGGGCAGCGCAAGGCCCAAACAATTCCGTTGCTCAGCGAAGGCATGACGAACCTGCGAGCCGATCAATGGAATCGAATTCGCATCCTCTGCCTCCATCGAAAAGCTGTTGTCGCGATCAATGATGAAGTCTGGACCGTCTTCCATGATCGTCTTGATCAATTCAAACCAATTGCGAAACTCGAACTCCAACATGGCTCGATCGCGTTGCGCCAAGTCCACGTGAGTACCTGGTAATATTCCGGCCCGAAATTTCGAAGCGGATCCGTCGCCCACCAGCAGTGCCCAACACAAGACTCAACAGGATTTTCGAGCCATGTCCATCATTTTGCCCGGACGCCGACTGCTTCTCCAGCTAACGGCATTGACTCCGTTCGCTAGGTTGCTCCAAGGCAACGAGAAGCGTTCCCCATTGGCCGTCGTTTCATTGACCGGCGAACGTCGGTTGGCCGTTTTCCGCATCGATCCACGCGGCAACATTGGTCCGAGCTTTCAAGCGGCCACCGATGCGCGACCGGGAGCGACTTGTTTTGATTCAACGGGGCGTCATCTCTATGTCGGTGGCGACGACCCATCATCGATCCGTGTCCACCGTTTGGAATCCAGCGAGTTGGTCGCGCTGCAGACCGTCAACACGCCAGCGAAGCCTTCGTACCTGCAAGTGACGCCGTCCGGTCAGTTCCTGTTGGCAGCGTATTACGCGACGGGACAGGTGACTGTGCACCGAATCGTCGGCGAAGGTCGCATTTCGCAGACGCCGATTCAGTTACTCGACGTCGATGCCAATGCACACTGCATTACGATGAGTCCAGATGGCAAGTTTGTTTTCGTCCCTCATACGAAGCCGAGCCGCATCTCGCAATTTCGATTCGATGCCAACACCGGAAAGCTAACGCCAAACGATCCGCCTTTTGTTCAGCGTGCCCCAGGCATCTGCCCAAGGCACCTTTGGTTCCACCCCAACGGACACGTCGTCTTCGGAAGCAACGAACGCGATTGCAGCGTCAGCACGTACCAGTTTGACGGCGAATCGGGCGGGCTTACCGAGTCTCAGACGGTGTCAAGCCTGCCTGCGGGCACGCCACCCACCGGATCGACCTCGCACATTGAAGTCCACCCCAATGGCGAGGTCGTTTACATTGCCAATCGAAAGACGGGAATGATGGCGGTGTTCTCATTCAACACAACCACCGAGCAACTGAGTCTTGTACAACATGCGCGGATCCCGACCGTCGTCCGATCTTTTGCGATTGCTCCTGGGGGCCGATTCTTGCTCACGGCCGGACAAAGTTCCGATCGCCTCGTTTGCTATCGAATCGCGAGCGATGGTTCGCTCACGCAGACCGACGAACGTGCCACCGGCAAGACGCCTTGGTGGATCTCCTTCTCGCCCACCACCGGCAGCTCGAACGTCTTGGAGACGCAAGGGCCACCGTCGGTGCCGGAGCGGTCTCTCGGGCTCGGCCAAGGGACCATGTCGGGCGAAGTAACCGATCAAACGGCAATCATTCAGACACGACTCACAATGGGAACCCAGCTGGACGCCAGTGGTGATCTGCCCGGCAGCCCGGGTGTCGTGAAGTTTCAGTGGTCACGTCGCGCCGACCTGTCCGACTCCAACTCGACGCCGTTGCAATTCGTCAAATCGGACAATGACTTCATCGCCAAATCGAGTCTGACGGGGCTTCAACCAGGTACGACGTATTACTATCGGGCGTGGTACGGCGCCTCCAAGGTCGAACTCCGACCAGGGCCGATATGCTCGTTTCAAACCCTTCCGGGGAGTGCTTCCTCGAAGCCCGTGGAGTTCGTTGTTGGTAGCTGCATGAATTACATCAAGTTCATGCACGGTCGAGAAGGTAATGCCCGTGGCCCGATTACGGCAACAGACGAAGACAAGCAACTCGGTTTCCCGGCCTTTGAAACGATGCGCGGGATGAACCCCGCGTTTTTCGTAGGCACGGGTGACATTGTCTACTACGACAACCCATACCGCGTCGCTCGAACTCGAGCCGAACTGAGACAGTGTTGGCATGAGCAGTTTCGTTTTCCCCGAATGATCCAGTTCTTTGCGCAGACACCGACGTATTGGTCCAAAGACGATCACGACTTCCGTTACAACGACTCCGACAACGAGTCGGACCGAAGGCCACTACCCAAAACTGGCGTGGACCTATTCTATGAACAACTGCCCATCTCGACGGCGGATGCATCACGGAGACGGACCTATCGCACCATGCGGGTGAACCAAGATCTGCAGATTTGGTTGACCGAGGGCCGCGATTATCGCTCTCCCAACGACGCCCAAGATGGTCCGCAGAAAAGCATGTGGGGAGCGGAACAATTGAAGTGGATCAAGTCTTCGTTACTCAGCAGTGACGCGACCTGGAAAGTCATGATCAATCCCACCCCCATGGTTGGACCTGACGATGCGTACAAGAGCGACAACCATACGACGCGGACTGGTTTCCGCCACGAAGCCGATGCGTTCTTTGACTGGGTCGTTGAGCATGACCTGCAAGAGAACCTCGTACTGGTTTGTGGTGATCGCCACTGGCAGTATCACAGTATCCATCCAAGTGGCGTGAACGAATTCGCTTGCGGCGCGATCAACGATGAAAATGCCCGCATGGGGGTTGCACCGGGAGATGAATTCGGGAGCGATCCGGATGGCGATGTTCTCCAACTCTTCACGTCGCCCGAACCCAGCGGGGGATTCTTGCACGTCAGCGCATCCGAGGTGCTTTCGCTGACGCACGTCAACCACCATGGAAAGCGGCTCAATGAGGCGGTGATTGCCTCGAGAGGTATTCAAACAAGACCAACCAAATCATGAATTCAGCCCTTCGCATCGTACTCTACGTTCTGGCTGGATTTGCGACCGATACGGTCGCGTCGGATTCAAGACCAAACGTCTTGTTCATCGCGATTGATGACATGAACAACTACGCACTCGGACTCAATCGAGATGGCCGAGCGCAAACGCCACAGATGGATCGACTCGCCAAACGTGGCATCCTGTTTACCAACGCTCACTGCGCGGCACCCGCATGCAATCCATCGCGAGTCAGTGTCATGACTGGCATCGCTCCCTCCACGAGCGGCGTTTATCTCAACCGCCAAGATTGGCGCCAGTGCAGTCGACTAAACCATCGAACGACGATTCCGCGTCACTTCCGCGATCATGGCTACCGCGTCCTCGGGGGCGGGAAGCTCTATCATGCCGCGAACTTGTCCGTCGCTGGTCTCGGCGGTTTTTTGGATCCATCACCATGGCATGCCTTCTTCCCTTCGAAATCGCGTCAGCTCCCCGACGAGTACGTGCCACCGAAACAAGCCATCCATGGATCCAATCGTTTCTACGGTGGTCGCTTTGATTGGAATCCGCTGGACATGGACGACAATCACATGGGTGACGGCAAAGTCGTTGCGTGGGCGGAGAAACAGTTAGCAATCGCGCATGACGACCCGCTATTTCTGGCCGTCGGAATCTACAAGCCACACATCCCTTGGTACACGCCTCGGAAGTGGTTCGATCAGTATCCATCGTCCACGCTCCCGCCATCGGTAAATCATGCTGCCGATCTGGACGACATCCCTGACGCCGGCATCGCCATGTCAAAGGGAGAATGGCATCGTTGGTTGGTTGAGCACGACAAGCGGGATGATGCCGTTCAGGCCTACCTGGCATCGCTATCGTTCGCCGATTCGATGGTCGGGCGCCTCATCGACGCGTTGGATTCAGGACCGATGGCCGGCAATACGATCGTTGTGCTTTGGTCCGACCATGGATACCATCTTGGCGAAAAGCAACACTGGGAAAAACGCGTCTTGTGGGAACAGGCGACTCAAGTTCCCATGATCATTGTGGACCGTCGAGTCGGCAATGCTGGCGTTCGATGCGATCGTCCAGTCAGTTTGCTGGATCTATTTCCAACCCTCGTCGATCTGTGCGGCCTAGGGTCACTCGACGAGCTGGATGGCGTCAGCTTGCGTCCGCTTTACGAGAATCCCGATGCCGAGTCGAGTCGTCACATCGTGACGACTCAGGGCTTCAACAATCATGCGGTCCGATCGCAGAACTGGCGATACATCCGGTACGCCAACGGAGCCGAGGAGTTGTACGACCACCGGGCCGACTGGGCTGAACTTCGAAACCTTGCGGAAGAGCCTGAATACGAACTGGTCAAGCAGCGACTGTCCGCATCGTTGCCAGTGTCAAACTCACCGCCGGACCCCGAGATTCAATAGCCAACTAGCGAAAGTTGGTGGTTGGCAACCTATCCGACCGAGTCTCGTCGGTCGAAGCCTCTCGCGAAACGCCTTCGGTCACGCGACCGTGTAGTTGTTCAAGGCAAGTTGCAATAAGCGCCGTCCATCCCGTCTGATGGCTCGCCCCCAGGCCCTCACCAGTGTCGCCATTGAAATACTCATAAAACAGAATCTGATCCTGCCATACGGACTCATCCGATGAACCGCCACTGCCTTGCAGGCAAGGCCGTGTACCGGCGTCACCGGCTTGTGAATCCGAGCTCGAACGCAGAAAAATCTGCGACAAACGTCGATTGATTTCATCGGCGACTTGGCCCAAGTTCATTAAGTTGCCAGACCCGGTCGGACACTCGATTTGAAATCCATCGCCATAAAAGTGGTGATACCGTTGCAGCGATTCGATCAATAGGTAAGTCGTGGGAAACCAGATCGGACCGCGCCAATTGCTATTACCGCCGAACATGCCGCTGTCGGATTCCCCGGGCAGATACGCGACCACGTTCTCTTGTCCCCGGAGCGTCACGCGAAACGGATCGGCTTGATGCACCTTCGACATCGAACGAATTCCATAGTCCGACAGAAACTCGTTTTCGTCGAGCAGCCGCGTTAGCACACGACGCAGCCGTTGTTCACTCGGGATCGACAGCAGCATGCTTCGCTTATCGTTGGTCGTTCCGAACGTGATGTGCTGCACCAGATCATGGCGATGTTTCAAGAACCACTTCAGCTTATTGCGGAATGAAGGTAGCTGGCGCACCTGGTCTTCATCCAAAATCTCGACCGCAATCAGCGGCAACAGGCCCACTAAGGATCGCACTTTCATTGGGACCGTCTCGCCGTCGATTCGGAGCTGGTCGTAGTAGAAACCGTCCTCATCGTCCCAGAGTCCTCCATCGTCGCGTTTATTCATTGCGTCGACGATGCGGATGAAGTGGTCCAAGAACTTCGATGCCATGTCGCTATAGGAAGGGTCATCGCGGGCCAGTTCTAGAGCCATGGACATCATCGTGCCACAGTAGAACGCCATCCAAGCGGTCCCGTCAGCCTGTTCCAGTTGCGTGCCGTCTGGGAGGCCTTTACTGCGATCGAAAACGCCGATGTTGTCCAGCCCGAGAAAACCGCCGGCGAAGACATTGTCGCCGTCGGCATCCACTTGATTGACCCACCATGTGAAGTTGATCAGTAATCGCTGAAAGGCCTGGGCCAGAAAGTCATTGTCTCGATGACCGTTCTCCGCTTCCATCTGAAAGACGCGCAGGCACGCCCACGCGTGCACCGGTGGATTGACATCACCGAAGACAAATTCATATGCGGGCAGCTGCCCATTGGGGTGCATGTACCACTCGCGGAGAAGCGTGATCAACTGCCGTTTGGCGAACGCCGGATCGATTCGCGCCGTCGGAATCATGTGGAACGCCAGATCCCATGCGGCAAACCATGGGTATTCCCACTTGTCCGGCATCGACAACACATCTCGGGCATAAAGGTGTCGCCAGTGTCGATTTCGTCCGTGATGACGTGATTCCGGTGGAGGCATCACGTCGTGATCGCCGTCGAGCCAATCGGCCACGATGTAGTGATAGAACTGCTTTGTCCACATTAGTCCCGCGTACGCCTGTCGAGAGATCTGTCGCTGTTGCGTCGGCATGGTGTCGCAAAAGATGCCGTCATAGAACTCATCCGCTTCGGACTGCCTCTGCCTCGCCACCTGAGTGAAGTCGTCGCCCAGCGATGGCACCGCCCCGTTGGGAAGCAACTCGGTCTCCGTTAAGCGAACACGCAAATGTCGTGACTGTCCTGGCTCGAGCACCCATCGATGCAGAGCCGCGACCTTCGTGCCGTGCTGACGAGGTCGCACCGCCTCCAGTTCGCCGTCGATCACATACCGATGGAAGGCGTCCTTGGTGTAGGGGGAAAAGTTCTCCGAGCCAAACAACGCCTGGGAATTGGTCTCGTTCTCGGTGAAAAGCAAGGATGAAGGCTGATCCTCGCACGATTCGAACGCACACCGAAACGGAGGCAGGGTTTCGTGTTTAGTCTCGACGACATGATCCTGGATCTCGCGGATCATTGGTTTCGCCGTGCAGCCCTCGTGCCGGCATCCCCACACCCATGTATTGCGAAACCATAACGTCGGCAACACCGTGACCGGATGGGATTCCGGTCCATGATTGGTGACTTCCACGTCAACGAGAATGTCGTTCGCGTCGGCCTTCGAGTAGGTCACGGTCACATCAAAAAATCGGTTGTCCTGGAAGACCCCCGTATCGATTAGTTCAAATTCCCGGTCGTGGTATCCTCGCTCGTCGTTGACGCGGACAAGTTCCTCGTAGGGGAATCTCGCATGCGGGTAACGGTATCTCGCCACGGCGTGGGAATGCGTTGGTGTTGAATCGAGGTAGTAATAGAGCTCCTTAACGTCTTCGCCATGGTTGCCTTCGGGGCCTGTCAAGCCGTACAAGCGTTCCTTCAGAATCGTGTCGTTACCGTTCCAAAGGGAAAGCGCAAAACATAGTCGGCATTGACGGTCCGTAAAACCGAGTAATCCATCCTCGCCCCACCGGTACGCCCGACTGCGAGCATGATCGTGTGGGAAGTCACGCCAGGAATCTCCGCCCGCGGAGTAGTCTTCCCGCACGGTTCCCCATTGCCGCTCCGCAAGATATGGGCCCCAGCGTTTCCAATTGGCCTGTCGCCTGAAGTCGGCCCGCAATCGTTCATGTTCAGGAGTAGGCATGGATCACTCAAATCTTGGGTTCGGCCGCAGGGTTGATGGCACTCCGCCAACGCTCAATGATACGGCTTGGATAACCTATTCATACGCCCCAAGCTATCGCCCATGCAATCGCCAACGGATCGAGATCCAACGAAGCTTCGTTCGCATCGTTGGTTTGGCCCTGACGATCTAAGATCGTTTGGTCACCGATCGCGACTCAAGGGCATGGGATTCGATGATGTCGACTATCAGAATCGCCCCGTCGTGGCGATCCTGAACACGTGGAGCGAACTGAACACCTGCCATTCGCACTTCCGCGATCGCGCCGAAGAGGTTCGACGCGGTATTTTGCAAGGCGGTGGATTTCCGGTGGAGGTACCGGTGATGTCGCTCGGCGAGATGATGATGAAGCCGACAACGATGCTGTATCGAAACCTCTTGTCGATGGAAGTGGAAGAGGTTCTGCGGTGTCACCCGATCGATGCCGCCGTGTTAATGGGTGGGTGCGACAAGACCGTTCCGGCCATGCTGATGGGAGCGATCAGCGCGGACGTCCCGTCGATCTTCTTGCCCGCCGGCGCGATGCTGCGGGCTCGTTATCGCGATCAAACCCTTGGAAGTGGTACGGATGCATGGAAATACTTTGACATGCGTATGGCCGGCAACCTCTGCGACCGAGAGTGGAATCAGGTCGAGAACTGCATTGCCGCATCCGCTGGAACGTGCATGACCATGGGGACAGCAAGCACGATGGCTTGCGTGGCGGAAGCCATGGGAATGACGCTCCCATCTGCGGCAACGATTCCCGCGGTCATGGCCGATCACAGTCGATTGGCCGTTCAAACAGGCCGGCAAGCCGTTGAGTTGGCTTGGAGTGATACTCGCCCTAGCAGACTGCTGACCATCAAATCGATCGAGAATGGTGTGAAGACTTCGCTTGCAATCGGGGGCTCCACCAACGCGATCGTCCATCTGATTGCGATCGCCGGACGTCTGGATGAAAACCTTTCGTTGGACCGCTTCGACGAACTGTCGAGCGAGATCCCCGTCCTCGCCAACATTCGGCCAGGCGGCGAGTTTCTGATGCAAGACTTTTATGAGGCGGGTGGACTGCCGGCGTTGCTTCGGGAATTGGGATCGAAATTGGCGTTGGACGCATCGACGGTCAGTGGTTGCAGTCTCGGTGAGCAGATCAAAGATGCCGAGGTATTCGATTCGGCAGTGATTCGATCCAAGGAAGACCCGATCTCGCCAATCGGCGGCACATGCGTCCTGCGAGGCAATCTCGCACCCAATGGTTGCGTGATCAAGTCAATTGCCACGGACGGAAAACGACTCCAGCACCGAGGTCCGGCCGTCGTTTTTGATAACTATCCGGAGATGAAAGCGAAGATTCATGATCCCGATCTCGAAGTGGACGAGGATAGTATCTTGATCGTGCGTTCGGCCGGACCGTTGGGCGCGCCGGGTTTTCCCGAATGGGGCATGCTGCCGCTGCCAAAGAAACTACTCCAGGCCGGCGTGACCGATATGGTTCGTATCAGTGACGCACGGATGAGCGGCACCAGCTACGGGACCTGCGTTCTACACATCGCACCTGAAAGTGCAGCGGGAGGTCCGTTGGCACTGGTCCAAACGGGAGACGACATCGAGATCGACGTCCCGAGACGTCGAATCCATTGGCACGTAACCGACACCGAAGCCCGCCTTCGTCGCGACTCACTCCAACCGGTGCCCGCTCTGGCGGATCGCGGCTATCTAAAGCTCTATGGCGACCATGTGACGCAAGCTGACCAAGGCTGTGACTTTGACTTTTTGACAGGTCGATCCCCAGGTGCCGAACCGGCGATTCATTGATGGATCACGACGGCTCGGTCGAATTCAGCGAAAGCGAACGTAACCGGCTGGCGTCACATTGCCGAAACACCTGACGGCAGGGTGACCTCCTCATTTCGAGCAGCCGGCGTCGATTCACGCGGAGGGTGCCTCGTCTTGCCGACAGGAGACTCAACGCCGATATTAATGCCCTCGACGACTCGCAAGACCTTCGAATCTATCTGCCCTTCACCGGAGTCCCCCAGCCGCCATGAGCTATTTCCCTGACGTCGATACCATCGAATATGAAGGCCCTGCGAGCGATAATCCGCTAGCGTTTCGATGGTATAACCCGGACGAAGTCGTCGAGGGGAAATCGATGAAGGATCATCTGCGATTCAGCATTGTTTACTGGCACACATTTCGGGGTTCCGGTGCGGATCCCTTTGGTCCAGGGACCGCCCACCGACCCTGGGATGATGGTTCGGACAGCGTCGCCAATGCGTGCAAACGAGCGGAGGTCGCCTTTGAATTTTTTAGCAAACTCCAATCTCCCTACTACGCGTTTCACGATCGTGACGTCGCACCCGAGGGCGGCAGTCTTACCGAATCCAATGCGAACTTGGACGCGGTCGCCGATGTGTTGCAACAACAGCAAGCCGACACGGGCGTGAAATTGCTGTGGGGCACCGCCAACATGTTCAGCCACCCGCGATTCATGCATGGGGCTGCGACGACGTGCAACGCGGACGTGTTTGCGTACGCAGCCGCGCAAGTCAAAAAGGCGATGGAGGTCACTCATCGTCTCGGCGGCGAAAATTACGTTTTCTGGGGCGGGCGAGAAGGCTATCAGAACCTCTATAACACCGACATGAAACGAGAACTCGACCACCTCGGCCAGTTCTTCCACATGGCGGTCGCCTACGCCAAAGAGATCGGATTCACGGGGCAGTTTTTGATCGAGCCCAAACCCAAAGAGCCGACCAAACACCAGTACGACAGCGATGTTGCCGCCTGCATGAATTTCTTGCGTGCGTACGAACTCGATGACTACTTCAAGCTCAACATCGAGACCAACCACGCCACGTTAGCGGGTCATACGATGATGCATGAACTGGACGCCGCCGGGATTCAGGGTTCGCTTGGCAGCATCGACGCCAACACGGGGGATTTGCTGCTCGGCTGGGATACCGACCAGTTCGGTACCGATTACTACCTGACGACTCAGACCATGTTGATGATTTTGAAGCACGGTGGGATCGGTCGTGGCGGTGTGAATTTCGATGCGAAGGTACGACGAGAATCGTTCGAGCCCATTGACCTATTCCACGCGCACATCGGAAGCATGGATGCTTATGCGAAGGGCCTCAAAATTGCCGCCGCCATTCGAGCCGGCAACGAGCTGGATTCGTTCGTGAAGCAGCGATATGCCAGTTTCGATGCCGGAATCGGTGCGGAGATCGAGTCGGGGGCCGCCGATTTCAAGTCCCTGGAAACGTACATGCTTCGCAAAGGTGAGGCGGACAGCAACCAAAGTGGTCGCCAGGAGATGCTCGAGCATTTGATCAACAAGTACCTGGACCGCGTGTGAGTCCTCGGCGGTTTCTCGTCGTTTGGATTGCGTCGGCAATCGCACTGCTGGTTACCTGTGGCTTGACGGGAAGGCTACACCACCACACGGTCAACGATACCGCTAGTTACAGCCAATATGATTGGTCGAGTCGGGTCACCGTCGCCAGCCAGACTCGGATGCCGGGATATCCGCTGATCGTGCGCTGCGTGGCGTGGATAACGCCGACGCAGGCAACTGCGTTCCAAACCATCGTCGTCATCCAAGTCACGCTGCACGCCTTGGCAGTCTCGTTGTTCGCTGGAGAACTTGCTCATCGCCATGCTCCAACTCCCTGGATCCTGGTGATGAGTACCGTGTTGGCCGTATGCCCGACGTTTTGGGATCACGTCAACACAATCGCAACGGACTCGCCCGCCATGTCCGTGGGAATCATCGTCGCAACCATGATCCTGCGAAGCTATCGCCTGCATGCATCATTTCGCGATGACTTGATCATTGGCGCGATCGCCGTGATCGCCATCACGCTCCGGCCCGCTTACCTTTTTCTGATTCCCTGGTTGGTCTTGGTCACGCTCTTTCCGCCGGCTTCCTCACCGACCAGAGTGATTCGACAGCGACTCACGTCGAGCGCGCTGGTCGTGGCGGTTCCCCTCTCATTTATCCTCGTCTGGTGCAGCTTTCGCTGGGTCGCCGTCAACGACTTTGGCTTGCTGCCCTTTGGTCACCAAAACATGGCCGCGGTCACGACTCAGTTGCTCGATGCCGACGAGTTACGAGACTTGCCTGGCGAATCCGGTCAATTGGGCGCGTTGATCGCGGATCGTCGGATCGAGTTATCGAGATCGCGTGATGGTCGACTTGACGTTTCAGCGGCCGATGGTCTTGATCTCCGTCCCACCGTAGACGCCGCGTCGCGAGCCGACTCGACGATGACGCTGGAGAATCGTTGGGATGCGATGACCTATCTGGTGGTTATCCCCGCGGCGGCTCAAATCGCTGATAGCCCGATTCAACAGCATCGTCGACTGGCGGATTTGGACCGAATGATCGTCAGTCGCTATCCCGCGAGGTACCTTCGATGGGTTCTACTGGCGATTCGCCGTGGAATCTGGGGCGGGCTCGCCAATATCGCGATGCATCCGGTCTATCTGTCGATTGGTTGCATCGTGGGTGCAGCGATATGGTGTTGCACCGTCACTGGATCCACCAGTCGATTGATCGCAAAGCGATCGGCACGATGGGACTCAAAAGATCTGTTCCAAGGGACCTTCACTCCGATCACATTGATTTCACTTACGTACGCAATGACATCCATCGGGTTTGTTGCTTTGACGAGCCCACTGATTGGTCGCTTTTCCGACGCCGCGATGGCCTTGGTTCCGGTTTGGCTCGCAACCGTTTTGATCACGTTGGTTGTCGTTGTCGGCGCGTCACCGCAGGACCCCGTGTCTCCGAGCATCCAGAGAGAGGCCTGACATGTGCGGCATTGCCGGAGCGATGTGGCAGCATCCATCGAAGGAGATTGATGATGGTCAGCTCCGTCGGATGACCGAGATCATTGCCCATCGCGGTCCAGACGACTCGCAAACCTGGACGGATCGCGAGCATCTGGATGCGGCGGGCAATCGGATGGGTGTCGCGTTGGGATTTCGTCGGCTATCGATCATCGACATTGCCGGCGCGGCCCAGCCGATGACCAACGAGACCGGCGACGTCCACATGGTCTTCAACGGCGAGATCTACAATTACCGGACCCTTCGAAAACGACTCGAGGGTGCCGGCCATCACTTCGCGACCCATGGCGACGGTGAATGCATCCTCCATTTGTATGAGGACCTTGGCCCCGACTGCTTCGAGCACCTTAACGGGATGTTCGGAGTCGCCATTTGGGATGCACGCCAACATCGACTGGTGCTGGCACGCGATCGAATCGGACAGAAACCACTCTATTACGCCTGGAAAGATGGTCGATTCGTCTTTGCAAGCGAGCTGAAATCGATCGCGACTGTTCCAGGCATCTGCACCGAGATCGACCCGGAAGCAATCGATGAGTTCTTGACCTATCAGTATGTACCGCATCCTGGCACCATCTGGAAAGGCGTTCACAAACTCTCGCCGGGTCACTTGGCGATTGTCGACCGGGATGGCGTTCGGGTGCGACGATATTGGGAGTACGATCCAGCCCTCGAAACGGACATGAAACTGAAGGATGTCCGCGAGCAACTGCGGGCGTTGCTCTCCGACGCTGTTCGATTGCGGATGCGCAGCGACGTGCCACTGGGATCCTTTCTTTCAGGCGGCATTGACTCCTCGCTGATTACGGCTCTAGCCACGGACCACACCGATCAGCGTCTTCGAACGTTTAGCATCGGTTTCCCGGTGGCGGATTTTGACGAAACGCGTTACGCCGACCAGGTCGCCCAGCATCTCCGGACCGAACACACTAAATTCGAAGTCCAACCCGATGCGATTGAGATTCTCAATCAACTCGTCTGGCACTATGACGAGCCGTTTGGTGATTCGTCCGCCGTGCCAACGTGGTATCTATCCGAGCTCACACGGCGTAGCGTGACCGTTGCTCTCTCCGGCGATGGCGGCGATGAGTTATTTGCGGGCTACGAACGTTATCAGGCCCTGTGGCTCAGCGACAAAATCCAGAAACTGATGCCATTGCATCGGATACCCGGGGCGGGGTTGTGGCATCGTCTTCCCGACTCCGATCGTCGTCGCTCTCTCATTCGCCGCGGTAAACGTTTCCTCGAAGCCATGGGACAGCCGACGGTGGCCCGGTATCTGAATTGGCTACAGATTTTCCCGGAATCCCTACGCGGCCATCTCTACACCGACGAATTTGTCTCCCGCCTACCGGGCAACGATCCCATCGCGTTCTTGGAATCAGTCTGGTCACGCAGTGAAGGACGCGATGTTGTGACGCGAGCCAGCACAGCGGACCTACTATCTTATTTGCCGTGCGATTTGATGACCAAGGTCGACATTGCGTCGATGGCGCACGGCCTTGAGGTACGTCAGCCAATGTTGGATCACCGAGTCGTCGAATTCGCCGCACGAATGCCAGTGCATCACAAATTTCGTGGGCGTCGAGGCAAGTTAGTCCTCCAAGACACATTTGGCGACCGAATTCCCTCCGAGATCTTCACGCGACCGAAGATGGGATTCGGGATCCCCATCGGCAGCTGGTTTCGAAATGAATTCAAGCCGCTTGTCCATGACACCCTCTTAGCTTCGGATGCTCGAAGCCGCCAGTTCTTTCGGCCCGATGCAGTCGCGAGTCTCGTTCAGTCCCACGAATCCGGCGAGCAGAATCACGGCTATCGACTCTGGAATCTACTCGTACTGGAAGTCTGGTTGCGGCAACAGGATGGAGATCCCATTGCCACACGGGTGCAGGCACGCTAATCGGCTTTTTGAGGGATGTCTGAAATTGCAAGAGCAGTTTTGCGTGATTTCGGTTACGCTCCGAGCAGTTTGGAGAACCCTCGCTGTCTAGGAAGGACAAGACCGTGTCAAAAGCCGTTGAA
>JBCDIU010000018.1:0-125409 GCA_038748615.1 Planctomycetota bacterium
AGAAGCAGACGCAATCCAAATCACGTTCAGCCGCCTAAGCATTCCGCCGAATCCATGCACAACACACACTCACACCGGAGTCTTGCTTCATGCCGCTTTGATCCGTGATGGCACCAACTTGGCCTCGTGCTGCACAGGGCGTTTGGATGCTCCGTGTCTTGCACACGCCGAGTTGCTCACTCATTCCAATTCGCCCGTAACCATGGGTTGATCCGACCTCGTCGTGAGCCACTTCACGGCCTGAATAGTCGCACGTTGCATTGATTTGGAGCCTTGGAGTGTGGTGAGCGGACCGTAACCGAAACATAGTGTTCGACGATCTGTCGAAGCGCAGAAGCCCACCGCATCTGCGGGACCCACGAAGGAATGTCTGGGGTGTGATCGCGTATGAAAAGAACGATCACAACCGCCCGAAGAATGTCCAACCAGCACGAACGCAAAGCCAACTCAACGAACCACTGGCGTCCCACAAAAAGCGTCCCCACAAGGTGCGTCCGCTAACGACTTGCCCCAAGCGAAATCAACGAATGAAAAACAATCAACTTTCCCTCAACTCTTTCAGGAACGCATGGTTATCCACCGCGTATGCATTACGGAACGGTGAAGGGAAGATTGTCATCTCGCTAAATGCGTTGCCAACTTGATGGAATCGACCACTGCAGCCCCCATCCGGTATCAATCAGTGGAGTCTTCTCGGGGAACCACAACGAAACATAGCGAATTGAAAAACTTCGAATCGGCTCAGGTGAAAAAAGGAAGCTATTTCCGATTGGGCGGTAAACGTAGCTAAAATACCCCGAAATTCGTGGGTGAGTCTTGTGGTTGATGTTCAGTCGTGTCATCAGGAAGCATGCCGGACCCAGGCTAAGCATCAGGGTCAGTGCAGCGAGCGAAAGACCCAATGCGTGAGGGAACAAGAACCGTGGAAGTGCGTAGCGACGAAGTGCGAAGAAGGCTGAGGCAAGGAGTAGTCCGACATAGAAAACGGATGGTGCAGCAAGAGCCCCCGATGACGACCAAGACTGCGACACGGCGATGATGGCCGCGACGTAGGCTGTTCCCAGCAAGAGTTGCCGAACGCTGAAACGTAGTTTTGCCATCGAGCAGGTTAAGGAAGGAGAGATTGTTCAGTGCGGATAACGGTTGCGATATGCGGGCGGCGGCGAACGATTCAGCCACTGCGAGAACGGAGACCACCGCCGCTCCGTATCATCGCATGGTTCGCCGCCGATACTGGCTACGGTTGGCTCAACTGACCCCCGCTGCGTACAATGAGGTCGCATCACAAGGAGCAGTCATGATCGACAAAAACCAAGAAAGCGTCGCCGAAGCAGCAAAGAGGATTTACGACGAGAAACTCCGCGAACCGTTAGAGCAAGCACATCACGATGAATTTGTAGCGATTGAACCGATTTCCGGCGAGTACTTTCTTGCACCAACGCTTAGTGCAGCGATTGGTGCCTCCAGATCGAAATATCCCGATCGGTTGGCTCACGCCTTGCGTGTCGGGCACCGTGCGACCGTCCATTTCGGAATGCAAACTCGATGAAAGGGATCGTCGACAGTGGAGGTCGATCTCTTTTGACCGTGTCAATCCAGTCACGCGTTGGATCGAACGCAAGGGAAGTCGAGGTTTGGATTGACACGGGATTCACTGGTGACCTTGTGATTCCAAGGTCGTCAATCGACGAATTGGGTTTGCAGCAGTCAGGAAGTGTCGATGCGGTGCTCGCCGATGGGTCTCAGACCGAGCTGCAAACCTACAGTTGCGTCATCGAGTGGTTCGGCAAGGCCCGCAACCTCGAAGTCATCGCAAATGACGGTGAGTATCCGTTGCTCGGCGTCGGTCTGCTTCTCGGTCTCGAATTGCGAGTGGACTATCGAAATCTCAAATTGATGCTTGAACCAACGCCGAAGCAAACGACATAGCACGGCGAACGTTGCCGATCACCGAGGACCGGCATTTAGCTCTCCATTGTCAAAACGCGATGACCGGTCCTTCGGTGCATCGGATGGTTCGTTGATGCCTTCGGGAGGATGTGGCTGTCCATCGTACGAACGGTATGCGTCGTCGCGATTCCTGGTTCCTTCGATATTCTTGGTCACAGAGGTTGGCTGGTCGATTGGTTGAATGCTCGTTGCTAGTAATTCTCGAGAGTAGGAGCCCAAATGCCCATACTTTCCAACGGGACTAAGGTAACCGGTCACGCGAACTTTCGCTTCTGCTCCACGACCGTCATCAATCAGCTTTCTCAGTTTGGCGGGAACGTCTCGATCCGCGGGCAATTTGGGAAACCGTTTCCAGTTCAACTTAGGCTTTTCGCATTTGGGGCAGTAGCCAACCCACCAGCCGGGCTTTCTTACGTTTTCGTTTAAGAACTGCGACATCTCATGCCCGGTTCGCCACACTCCAACATGGATTTCTTTCTTGTAGCCGAATGCGGTGAGTACGCGTTCGAGTGATTCCGGATGTCTTTTTCGATAGCGGACAGCAGCGTTGTATCCTGCCACATCTATTGGAATAGAATCGGCCGGTATCTCAGCTTCGGCGAACGATGTGTAGCCCCAGCGAAAACATGCACAAAAGTGCTCTCGAGCTTTTTCGAGGTCTTCCGGCTTCGAGCCAAGCGACTCGACATGCGCATCCGCAAGTGCAACGAGGAAGCTTGGATCTTGGGCAGATATTTCAGCGTCGCCGATGTTGCCTTGAACCACGCTCAGTAGGATTAAACCAGCGATTCGATTCATCCAGGAACTCGCTAATACAACGAACGTCAGACATCACGGGGGACGGAGAGTTGACTATCCATTGCGAGAAAAGCCGCAAGCCGTCCTCCCTTGCATCGATTTCGATGAAAGAGTCGGGCATCTAAAAACGCGGTTCTCCGAGAAAATGGGAGCCGGGTGATTCGTGGCGAAGCCGCGAAGCCCAAAGTTGCCATGGCCCTCTCGGAGAACCGCAAAGCATGTTTTACCTCGGAATCGATCAGCACGCAAAACAACTCACCCTTTCACTGCGAAACGCCAGCGGTGACGTCACGCTAAGCCGACAAGTCAGCACAGAACCGAAGCGGTTCAAGGACTTCTTGTCAAAGCTGCAACAGAAAGCTGGCGAGCACGGTTTTCTGGCGATCGTGGAAGTCTGCGGATTCAACGACTGGCTTCTCCAAGCGTTGCCTGAGTATGGCTGTCGAGACATCGTACTCATCCAACCCAAGAAACGGTCCAAGGTCAAAACCGGTCGACGAGATGCCAGCGCCCTGAGTGAGCTGCTTTGGATCAATCGCGACCGGATCGCAGCCAATCAACCGATTCGCGGCGTTCGGCGTGTGATCCTCCCGGGCAGGTTCCACGCAGAGAACCAGAGAATCACGATGATCCGACAGCAAGTCGGGCGTCAGAGAACACGCACCATCAATCAAATCAAGTTCATCCTTCGGCGACACAACCTGCAGTGGAAGATGCCAACCAAAACCTTCCCCACTGTGCGTGCGGTCGCTTGGCTCAAGACGATCAAGCTACCAACGTGGGATCGAGCCGAGATGGACTACCACATCGAAGAACTGGGGCGATTGACCAAGCGGATGCGGGATCTGGAGGAGTTGATCACTCAACGGGCGCGTGGCAAGAGTCTCGCGCACTACTGGGGACTGACACCGGGTGTCCGCGATAGCGGTGACTCCAAAGGTCATCGAGGACATATCACGAAGTCGGGCTGTTCGATGGCACGCTGGCTGTTAGCCCAGGTGGTCTTTCATGTCCTTCGACGCGATCCCGTGATGAGAAAGTGGTACAAGCCGATTCGCAATCGTCGGGGAAGCGGCATCGCGCGAACCGCTGTGATGAGACGCATGACCGTGATCATCCGCAACATGTTGACTGAGAAGCAAAGCTACACCGAGTACCGCGACGCGATGATCGATCGTCGCAAGAAACAAATCCGAGTCAAGTCATCGGCCGCATAAGAACAAAGACCTTTCAACGACCAGAGGGTAAACGCCTCACGAAGCTTTCGCCAGCGATGGCATCAACTTGGCATTCGTGCTGCTCGGTGATCATCGAGTGTTGCACCGCCAAGTTGCCCGCTCACTTCAATTCGCCCGTAACCATGGGTGGATGCGACCTCGTCGGGATCACATCTCGGCCTGATCGTCGCACGTTGCATTGATTAGGAGCCTTGAAGTGTGGCGGGCGGACCGTAACCGAAACATGGTGTTCGACCATCCGTCGAAGCACAGATGCCGCGTACGTCTGTGGGACCCACGAAGGAATGACTGGGGTGTGATCGCCGGGAAAAGATCGATCACAACAGCCCGAACAGCGTCCAGCCAATCACTGACAAAGCCACCGACCAACGAACTCGACCGAAGCCCAAAAATGCACTTCACAAGTGCACCCGATCACCGTCCGTACACACACCAAAGAAACCAATGGAATATCAACCGAAAACGTTAAACTCTTTCAGGAGGCCATGGTTATCCGTCTCCTTGAAGTTTTTTGGGGAAGTTACGATTTGCCGACCAACGAGCATAGCAACCACCAAAGTATCCGAATGCAGTCGCGAAAAACAAATGAGCCAGCGGCATCGAATTCCGACCAGCGATTCCACGTGCATAGAGAATCGTAGCGTCTTGATGCGATGTATACGAAGGCTGGACCAGGAGACGAGCCACACGTGACGTTGGCAGTTGTGACCACTCGTTTGCCTCCAATTCCGGTTCGCCCAATATTCCGAGTATCAGCAAGTAGCAAAGGGAAGGGACAACAAATCCAATCGCGAATTTCTTGCGAGTACCACTCGCGACCAGTGCATCAATAACGTTCGCAAGTATGATCGAGACCAAGACGAAAGAGGCAACCCATGCTGCGGGATGTCCGCTGACAACCCCACCGGTGCAGAATGCCAGAATCGTTGTGACGCAGAGCATCTCACGGAGCGAGATTTGCACGTTGGGTCCGACTCGTTTTAGTTGCAGGTGAAGGCTGGAAACAGCAATCGTACACGGAATTCAATGTGAGTTAGTGGAGTGGGCGCAGACGATCCGAACCAACTTCAGCATTCCGCCCACCAATTCCAACCACATTCGAGAACCAACCTCCATTTGCGCAGCTGCCGTTGCGTTTCACCAGGGAATGCACCTTCTCGCTTGTGTGGTCGATTTTCGCTTGGTGGCTTCCATTCGGCCGCGTTGATCGCGAGTGACTTCATGAAGGCTTCAGCGCAGTCCATATCAAATGTCGCAACGAGTCCCAAAACGCGAAGGCGATGAAGCCACTCGTCGTGATGAACAATCGCGATCAACTGTTTGATTTCAGCGTTCGAAGTTTCAATTGTCCAAACCGCATGTTTCCCAATCTTGCGAATCGGTCGCCGCGTGACCTTTATGCCTTTAGCGGAGTAAGCAAGTTCCATTTGCTTGAGCGATGGCGCCCCCTTGGGCAGAGGGGGGACAATTTCAACCGCAAATTCCATCGAACCATCTGGCGATCGCCACAGGGCGAGTTGTGGCTGCGAAACGGGGCCTCGCAGTTTCGTAGGTGTCCTCATTGGGCTTCTCGACAGAGAGGAACCCCTCGGTTGTCTGCCAACGCTCTGCATGCGCCGAAGAAGAAAGGGTCAAAATCGAAGCTGCCGCGATGGCAAACGTGCAAGCGTACATCCTAGGTCCCATTGACGGAACGTCACGCGTAACCCGGTACGCGTGGAAGGTATCCATTTCAAAACCACCCCACCCCTCAACTCGGGTGCAATTGATTGCTATCCACCGTCTGAAACTGTGGACTGCGAATCCAGCACATGACGCACCCAAGCTGCGTACCTGCGAATATAGTCTTTTTCGGAGCTGGATGCGACATTCGCAGCTTCCGCCAGTCGATCAGGAGCAAACCGAATTGCCATCGATAATTGATCTTTGAACTGCTCGTAGAATCGACCATCAATCAGGCGACTTACAATTGCGTCGACCATCGATCTGCATTGATCGTCAGATGGCGGATGCTTTTTGAAGTATCGACAAAGGTTTGCGCGTGCTCGATTGTGCCACATCCCAAAGCTCTCCGCAGCCACGAACGCAACGGCGCGCGTTGCAGCGTCTGGGTCGCCGCGTTTAACGTCTTCAATCAACGAGTGAAGCTCGGGCTTCGTCAGCGATCGAATCCAAATTGCAGAATACGAGTGTCGCATTGTCAATTCATTTCGCTGCATGCCTTTAGACACCTGAAAACACGGTTCTCGGAGAATACTCGGAACCGGGTGATTGGTGGGCAAGCCGCGAAGCCCAACCTGTTCAATGCCCCTCTCGGAGAACCGGATGCCATGTTCTACCTCGGATTCGATCCGCAGGTAAAACAACTCAGACTCTCGCTGCGAAACGATGAAGGGGACTCCACTGTTTGTCCGTAAGTCCGCACCGAGCCGAAATGATTCGATGAGTTCTTTGACAAACTTCAACTGAAAGCTGGGGAGCAGGAAGCCCTGCCGAAACCCAGGCGTCACCATGATCCAGCAGCAGGTTGGTCGCCGGCGAGCCCGAACACCAACCACGTCAAACGCCGAGTCACGCTCTCAGCGTGACCGATCCGACATTGCCCGCTGGAAATCGGAGCATTACGCCAAGTGAGCTCGAATTCATTCACCCAAACCAAGACGGGCGGCATTTCATCGAGTCCGACGACAGGCCGGCACAATGCATCCCCTCGCTAACTGGACGGCTCGTCATCTGCCCAACTTCCGCGAGCGTGTACGGATGCGCCGAAGAATGATCTATCTCCCCTGCCGGCTTTGCTTCACTTACATTCCCCGGACCTCCGACAACGCCATTACGCGGAAACTGGCAGCTTCCACGATTCATTCTGCAAAACGATGCCGTTTGCCACGGACGATGGATCAAGCAACGAACAGCTCGCGAATCGACGACATTGGCCACTCAGAGCAGGTTTGGCCAAACCCGCTACGCTTGTTACGGATGCTCAGAAATGCTGTCGCTGAGCCGCGTTTTACCTCGTAAAACACGGTGTTTTTGGGATGCCCCCGCTAGGGCTCGAACCTAGGACCCACGGATTAAGAGTCCGTTGCTCTACCAACTGAGCTACAAGGGCTTCTGCGGTGTTTTTGCAGATCGCCGAATTGCTTCGACACCCGCTTCGACACCTGCACCGGACTCAAAAGCGTCCGGGCGAGTAGAGAACACGATTTTCACGGCACTGCCAACCCCACGCGGACGCCCCAAACTGGTTTTCCCGTGATTCGGCTCGCCAATAGCTGTTTTGACCTTCGAACATCCCGGCCGCTCTCCAATGCTTGCAGGGATAGTGATCCAGCGAGACGGCGACGTGCCTTGCGTTTCGGTCGGCAAATGCCGTGTCGGAGCCAAAAACTCGACCGGCGCCCTGAACACTCAACATCAAGGTCTTGGAAAAACCTGGGACTCTCGGCTGCCAAGGGTGGTCGGGGTTTCCCCTGGCCCCACATAGTTTTGTCCTCTAGCTGCGCTCGATCCGCCTGCTTCAAGCGTCGACTCCGCTTCGTTGACCTGTTTGTTCACCAATGCATTCAATGAGGGTGACACCATGGTTCGTTCCGAACGCTTTTCGACCGATGTTCAGCGAGCGTCGGCAGCGGTACCGCCGATTGCGGTTGAGGATCGTCGTCGCCCGGCGCATCGAAACATCAGAAGAATGATTCCAAACCCAATGGGAGTCGGCTCCGGGATTGCTGAAACGTCCAGGACCAGTGTCGGTGCGGGGGTCGACTGCGAGATCGACGTATTGACTTGATCGACCGCCGCTTGCAGGCGTAAACCGATCAGGTCGGTCGAAAGCAGCTGAGTCTCAAAGAAGGATGGATCGAGATTCACCGTCGTGGCACCTAGCCCCAACGCCATCGCATCGTAGGAACCAAGGGGCTGAACCGGATTGGTCGCATCGGTCAGTTCGATGGTTCCGTTTCCGGCATACCCTCCAATGCTGACCTCGCCCGAACCTGCTAGTGGTGCCGCAGTAATACGGAAGTCCAAACGGGCGCCAGAGACGACCGACCCAGCAGGAATCGATGAAAGGTCATATTCGATAACCGTCCGATCCTCCAGCGTGCTATCAAAACGTACGATCGAGAGCGCGAAGGCTGGATCATCAAAGATGGATTCAAAAGTACCGTTCCCATCCGAATCGACGACGTGAGATTCGGAAACCGGCAAGAACGACATCGGTGCCGCGAAAGCAGGACCGCAAACGACCGCCAACACTAAGATGACCCAACACTTCCGATCGATCGAATTTGACGACATCGGGGACCCCTTTGGACGAGTTAACTGCCGAACTCGGATACCGTATTCGGACGATTCTCGGCAGTCAACTAATTTGTCGCCGCCGTCGGCGGGCAGCAGATCCCGACGGGCGGGAGGGAACGGACCTCGGCGGCGAACAAGCGCTCAAGGATCAACATTCATCGAGTACGGATGAGAGGATTCGAACCTCCACGCCCTTAGCGGGCACTAGATCCTGAGTCTAGCGCGTCTGCCAATTCCGCCACATCCGCATATCCATTCCCAACGATTGGCCAGGGCCAATCCCAGGAATTGCCTGGAGAGATTACCCGTCGACTCGTCCGAGGACAAGGTCCAGGTCACAAGCCGCGCCGTAGTCGATGTTGAATCATGAGCAGCGCCGCAGTCGCAAGCACGACGCAACCGGCGAAATAGCTGCCGACAAGAAGTGGGTCGCCGGCCCAACCCGGCTCATCTTCCAGCTTCAGAATTCGACTGTCCATCGGCAAGCTCCACAGTGCCGAGAGCGGGCTGGCCAACCCCAGCTGATGAATCCAATTTGCTGCACTCTCGCTCAACCGCAACGTCGACGCCAATCGCGACAATCCAGGCGGCACGGCATAGAGTATTATCAGGGTGACATACGTGGACATCAGGGCCATCACCGTCCGTCGGTGATAGAGAGTCGCGACCATCGCGATCAAAGCGTTGATCACACACGCCGCCAATGGAATCGTGAATAATCCGATGATCAAACCGAGATTGCCGTAGAAATCCGGATTCATGGTCACACCTAAGAGCATCGGCCATACCAAGAAGCTGGTCAGCACGATGGCGATTCGGAATCCCACCACGAACTTGCCCCAAACGATCTTCCAGGGTGACAACGTCGTGGTACGCAACAAGTCCAGGGTTTGACGCTCTCGCTCACTGGTCATGGTTCCCGCCAGGAACACGGGTCCGACGAGCGTGTTGAACACGATGACGTAGATCGCAAACCATTGGCAGTGCGGCGTCTTCCAGAACAGCAACACCCCCATCAACGGAATCGCCAACAACATGCTGATTTGGATGACCAGCCGCAGCATCAGCGTGCCTTGGCTGAAGATCTCGCCATGGATCTCTTTGTCGTAAACGGGATTGGCACCATCGGCCATCAAGCTGTCGCGCCGTGGCGGTGCGAACAATCGATCTGGGAATTCATCCGGTTGAATCACCAACCCGACCGCTTCGGCCGACTCCGTCTCCAGATCCACGACCTCTTTCCCCTCACTTCCGAAATCCGGCGGATACAACATCCGCGCCGCCGCTGCAGCACCCATCAAGACAACGGCTGAGATGGCAAATGCCGGCACGACCAGGACCATCACCTTCAATCGCAACAGTCCATCGCCCGAGAGCGATTGCCACAGTAGTGCGCCACCAATTACGAGCGGCATGATGCACAGGTAACTGACGACCAACGAATTACTAGTCCGTGTGAAGTAGCTGCTACAGAAAATCCCGATCATTCCGAACAGCAATGCCGATGCGAACAGACCCAGGTAGGCGGCCGCCACCTCATAGACACTGACACCTCCCAGCGGAAGGAACAGCACGATGATCGGCAGCGACGCGATGATCAACAGCAGCAAGTGGGTCAACGCCGCGACGAGTTTACCCACCACGATGCCGGTCGGTCGCAGCGGGCTTGCTAGCAGCATTTCGTAGGTTTGTCGTTCTTTCTCACCACTAACGGCACCCGCCGCAAAACTGGGCGCGATCAACGACGCAATCACATATTGGCCCAAGAAGAATAGATCCACGAGTCGGCGAGCCGACGGCGGATTCGCCGTCAGATCGAGTCGTTCGTCGTCCGGCCACGCCACCAAGGTGACCGCCGCCAGCAACAACTGATAAACCGCCAACAGGACAAATGAACGATACGTTCGCAGGTTGACCAGCAATTCACGCTGCAAGACGGGGTTGTTCCGAAGGAACCCCCAAGATCGCCAGGCCTCGTCTCGCCACCACCTCAAGCCACCCATCAACTCACCATGAAACGCACCAGATCGTCATTCGCTAACAGGGCATGTTAACGCGTGTTCTCGTGGCGCGCAGCGGACGTCCAATAACCAAGCGAAAGGAGAATTGATACTGACGCAAAATCGAGCGTCTCCACCAAACACGGTGGACGAGTCACGCGGCTTGCAAAGTCGACGTGACGCCGGCCGAGTCCGCCGAAGCCTGGTTCATCGCGACGATGGCAACGCCCAATCGGTCAGCCAGGGCAATCGTTGCGTCTGCGTTCAATAAAATCGTGCGATCCGCCTCCACCACGATGGCCCGACCGCCCGCATTGGCGACATTTTGCACCGTTTGCGTCCCGATCGTGGGCACGTCGAATCGCATGTCTTGTTTGGGCTTACTGACCTTAACCAGCGTCCAGCCGCCTCGCCGACACAACAGACCGGCTCGCTCGACGCAGGCATCGGTGCCTTCGATGGCTTCCACGGCAATCACAGTCCCGTCCTTGACCGCAACCGCCTGCCCTACGTCCAAACCGCCCATCGCTTTGGCCACCTTCCAACCGACGTCGATGTCATGTCGTTGCGCGACGGTCACATCACGGTGGGTCCAGACCCCGTCGGTCACAAGCAACTCAGGGACAAGTTCCGTGGCGGATCGAACGGTCATGTCGTGTTGGTCATAGGTGCGAATGACCGACATTAGCAAAGAATCATCGCGGGCGTCTCGTTGGCGTCCAAGCAGCGACGGACCGAATGTCTTCAAGCATGTCCAATCCGGTCGATGACGCCAAAGGAGGCTGCCACTGTAGAGGATCTCATGTTTAAAGAGTTTTCCCGCCATCGTGACATCGGAGACGCCGTGGCGGCGAAAGAATCGCACGTGGGCGCCAAAACGCCCAACACCCGACCAGAATGTATCCGTGCAAATCGATTCCAGCTCCGTTGAAGCATGACCACGAATTGCCACACAGACGACATCATGTCCTTGTGCCCGCAGCTTCTGAGCGACGCTGATCGGAAAGCGTCCCCAGCCTGCAATGAGTCCAATCGTCGAATCGGCAGATAGGGTCACGCTCGACATGCTCGTGAAAGGATCTCTTCAGGGATTGCTGATACGTTCAGCAGGAACGAGTTGGCATGACTTCGAAGACGCTTGTATCGCCACGTCTCACTTCATCGTCCCTCGGGAGGGTGAAGTCTGTTCAATAACTCGATTCACTTCCATCCAGGTTCTTTGATTCCCGCCGCACTACGCCGCCCGACCTGCGGCGCGGGCACCGGGTTTCGTCGACGATTCGGATTCGGCAACCGGTTGGTTAAAGGTGGCGACTTGTTTCTCAAGTCGACGTAACTCGCGCCGCATCTCCGGCAATCGACGCTGCACGGCCATGATTTGCATTTGGTCTCGCTGTGTCGTCGCCGGCGAACCCAGGTAAACCTGTCCACCATCCAGGTCGTCCATCACCCCGGCTTGCGCCCCCACGATCGCGCCGTCTCCGAGCGAAATGTGATCCTTCAGTCCGACCTGACCAGCCAAAACGACGTAATCGCCCGTGCGACACGACCCTGCGATGCCGACTTGACTGCACAGCAGGTTGTGTTTTCCGATCTGGCAGTTGTGAGCGATCATCACTTGATTGTCGATCTTGGTCCCTTCACCAATGCGAGTCGCGCCGTAAGTGCCTCGATCAATGGTCACCGAAGCACCGACTTCGACATCGTCCTCAATCACCACAAAACCCAACTGGGCCGTTGGCATGTGCCGCCCGTCAACGAGTCGATAACCAAACCCGTTGGCACCGATGATGGTCGCGGCGTGAAGCACGACCCGGTCACCGAGTTGACTATAGGGGTACAGCGTGACACCAGCATGCAAGACACAGTCGTCCCCGATGCGGCTCCGTCCGGCAATGCAGACGCCAGGATGCAGCTGGACTCGTGCACCGATCACCACGTCGGGACCGATCACGGCCGACGGGTGCACCTGAGCGGTCGCATCAATTCGCGCCGAGGAGTCGATGCGTGCCGTTGGCACCGACACATCCATCGGCGGACGATACCAGCCCACCACTTTCGTGAACGCAGCGTGCACATCGTCAACGACGATCTGATGGTGATGAACGTCTGGCATCTGTTCTGGAACGAGCGTGGCGGTGGCAGATGATCCGGCCAGCGTCTCCGAATGACCGTTCGAATCAATCATGGTCAGATCGTTGGCGGTGGCCTCGGCGGGAGGAAGCGCCCCCGTCATTTCGAGCATCGCCGCGTCCGTGGCGACGAGCCGCCCCTTCAATCGGTCAGCCAATTCAGGCAAGGAGCACGACGCGATCGCATCACGTTGTGTCATGGGAGGCATCCTTGTCAGCCATGAGGAGAATTCTCGTTGAACGTTCCTTTGTAGCCGCCATGGATCCTTGGCCGCAACGTCGATCACAGCTTCGATGACTTGCAGATTCGAATGCGAACACGAGGGGAAGCAAAAGCACGTTGACCTTCCGAACGGACTTGCGATCGCTCGACACGAACGTCTATGGGAGAAACTCCTCGCGTTCTTCGCTCCGATTCTGTTCGTTCCGGTGAGCACCGAAATGGCCCAAGCCGCCCGAATCGTCGACTCCACACCTGCTGTGCCGCTTCCACCAGACGCCGCGGGATCGAATCCATCGGATGGCCGCGGAAGCCGCCGACCGCGACTGCGATTGGTGCGGGCGGATCCTTCCTACGAGAGTGGTTCGGAGACGCCGGAGTTTCGCTCGTTCTCCGAGACGAATCCGTTTTGGACATGGGGTCTCTTGGTCGTGTCTCTGATCGCCGGGATGCTGGTCGTCACTCTTTCGGGCTGCCAGTGGGCGGCAGGGAGCCAGAACTCGCAGGGGGCCGCGTTATTCAATCAAGGACAATTCACCGGTGCCATGGAGCAATTCCAGAAGGCAATCGCGAGTGATCCGACGAATCCCGATGGCTATTACAACTTGGCCGCGACGACGCACCGTCTGGGAAATCAGCGTCAAGATCCCAACCTGATCCGTCAAGCCGAAGCGCTCTACAATCAATGCCTGGATCACGATCCAAATCACGTCGACTGTCATCGCGGTCTGGCGGTCTTGCTGGTCGACTCGGGGCGTCCCGATCGGGCGTTCACGTTGATGAAGAATTGGGCCGCTGAGAACCCCACGTCTGCCGAACCACGGATCGAGTTGGCACGCCTCTATGAGGAGCATCGAGAGCCCGAAACGGCGTTGAAGTATCTCGAAGATGCAGTTCAACAAGACGCGAATAATTCGCGGGCTTGGCTCGCGTTGGCGCGACTTCGCGAACAGGGCGGTGATCCCGTCCAGGCTTTGCAGAATTATCAACGAGCATTGGCGCTGGGTAGCGGCGCGGCCGGCAACGCCGGGTTCATGATCCAGGAGCGCGTCGCGGCACTGTCCCGCCAGATCAACGCGAGTCGAGACGCGTCGCTCAATGCCGGCGGGACTCAAATCGCGACGCCGCGACATGGCAACACGCGGTATTGATCACGGCGTCGGACGACACGTGCAACGGCTCGCCATGTAACCACCCACGCTTCGACGTGTGCCACGGATGACGGGACCTGTTTGGGATCGCCGACGAGTTGCTACACTCGGGGGTTTATCGTCTTTCCCGCACGGATGGTTACATTCATGAAATCGATGGATTCGCTCGTATCGTTGTGCAAACGACGCGGTTTCTTGTTTCAGTCCAGTGAGATTTACGGCGGTGTACAGGGGTTTTGGGACTACGGTCCCCTGGGCGTGGAGTTGAAACGCAACCTGAAGGACTCCTGGTGGCATGACATGATCGCCGGGCACAACGAACTCGTCGCGCCCGAGAGTGCCCCATCCACCTTTGAGATGGTGGGTCTCGATAGCACCATCATCATGCACCCTCAGGTGTGGAAGTGCAGCGGTCACTACGACCTTTTCCATGACCACATGGTGGATTGTCGGGAATCCAAAAAGCGATACCGGCACGATCAGGTGCGCGGCCGGTTTGTAACGTATGCCGAGCAGGAGATCTTTGTCACGACCATGGCCGAGATCGAACAAGAACTTGACGATGTCCGTCGCCGGGCGTTGAAGTTTTTCAAACTGAGGGCCAAGAATGCGGACCAAGTCTCCATCGGTTCGGAGTCGATCACACTGGATCAATTGGATTCGCACGACAACGTGTTGGGGCCCGATGCCAAGTCGCTGGGCACGCTGACCGCCCCGCGCGAATTCAATCTCATGTTCAAGACGACGCTGGGCGCGTTGGGAGGTGAGGAAGACGTGACGTTCCTGAGACCGGAAACGGCGCAGGGGATCTTTGTGAATTTCAAGAACGTCCTGGATAGCTCGCGTGTTCGCGTTCCGTTCGGCATCGGCCAGGTCGGCAAGAGCTTTCGCAACGAGATCACACCGCGAAACTTTACATTCCGTTCCCGCGAATTCGAACAAATGGAGATCGAGTTCTTTTGCCATCCCGATCAATCGCAGCAATGGTATCGTTATTGGCGTGATCGTCGCCTGGCTTGGTACAAGGCATTGGGACTGTCCGACGAGTCTCTGATCATGCGAGAGCACCACGCCGAGGAACTGGCACACTACAGCGTCGGGACGGCCGACATCGAGTACGCGTTCCCCTTCTTGCCGGAGGGCGAATACGGCGAGCTGGAAGGCATTGCCCATCGTGGCGATTTCGATCTACGTTCGCACATGGAAGGGAAGCTCGATCCGGCGACAAGTCCGATGACGGTCGAGCTGAACGAGCACGGCGTTCCAAAACATCGGGGCAGCGGAAAAGACCTCACCTACCGTGACGATCTGACGAATGAAAAGTTCACGCCGCATGTGATCGAGCCTTCCGCGGGAGCCGATCGCGGCACGCTGGCGTTCCTATGCGAAGCGTTCACGGAGGACGAAGCACCCGACGAGAACGGCAAGCTACAAAAACGAACCGTCATGAAGCTTCATCCGCGTCTGGCACCGATCAAAGCCGCCGTGTTTCCGCTCGTCAAGAAAGACGGTATGCCCGAGATCGCGCAAGAAATCTACGCCGGGCTCAAACCCCATTTCAATGTGTTCTATGACGCCAAGGGGGCGGTTGGTCGGCGATACCGACGCCAAGATGAAGCTGGAACGCCTTATTGCGTCACCGTTGACGGCGACTCGTTGACCGATCGAACCGTGACGGTCCGCGACCGAGATTCACTTGTACAGACCAGGGTGAAGATCGATGACGTCGTGGATGATATCCGGCAACGCATCGCATCGACTGAGTGCTGAATCGTCGGCAATCGTCTCGGCCAACAAGAATGACGCTCAGGTCGCTGGACGCCCAACTGGGTCAACGTCCAATGAGCCGATGGACATCGAAAGCAACGACCTCCAAGGCGTTCGCGACGCGATGCGAACCGCCTTCTCGGATCGCGTCGCATTATACTGATCCGCGGTTAAGTTCGACTGCCGTCACCTGTCGCCGTTTACCCCCTTGAGGTGGATCACTATGCACCGTTTGATTGTTGCGTCCTTGATCGTTTGGACGCTGGTTGCGTTACCCGAATTGGCTGCGGAGCCTCGCAGCGAATCCGCCTCACCAACGGGCACGTCTGAGCGTCCCAACATCGTCTTCATTTTTTCAGATGACCATGCCCTTCAGTCGATCGGTGCCTATGGCTCCAAGATCAACGAGACGCCCAATCTGGATCGCATCGCCGCTCAGGGTGCTGTGTTTCGAAACTCTTTTTGTGCCAATTCGATCTGCGGTCCATCCCGGGCGTGCATCCTGACGGGGAAACACAGCCACATCAATGGGTTCTTGCGCAACGGAAATCAGTTTGACGGCACACAGGTCACCTTTCCCAAATTGCTGCAGGACGTGGGTTACCAAACAGCGCTGATCGGCAAGTGGCACCTCGGAACGGATCCAACGGGATTTGATCACTGGGAAGTGCTGCCGGGCCAAGGGCACTACTACAACCCTGATTTTTTGCAGATGGACGGGACTCGCCGTCGGTACACGGGGTATTGCACGGACATCATCACGGAAAACTCCCTTGCGTGGCTCAAGGAGTCGAGGGATTCGAAGCGACCATTCATGTTGATGTGCCAACATAAGGCTCCTCACCGCAATTGGTCGCCGCCGCCACGTACCTTTTCGATGTACAAGGACGTCGACGTCCCCGAGCCCGCCACGCTGTTCGACGACTATGCAGGCCGTTCGAAGCTATTGCAGCAAAATGAGATGTCGATTGCGAATCACATGTCTTGGGCACATGACATGAAGTTTCACGGTCCGAACTTGTTTCCCGATCACTTCGCAGGCAAGATTCCCAACCGCGAATATGATCGCATGACAGATGAACAGAAGGCGGCATGGGATGCGGCTTACGAACCCGAGAACCAGGCCTTCATCGCGGCGATGCGGGCGGGCGCCATCAGTGACCAAGATGTGATCCGTTGGAAGTACCAACGGTACATCAAAGATTATCTGCGATGCATTGCGGCGGTCGACGAAGGTGTCGGCCAAGTCCTCGATTACCTTGACGATGCCGGCCTCGCCGAGAATACGATCGTCATCTACAGCAGCGACCAGGGGTTTTATCTCGGGGAACACGGCTGGTACGACAAACGATGGATGTTTGAGGAATCGCTTCGGATGCCGTTCTTGATTCGATGGCCGGGTGTGATCCAGCCGGGGACCGATAGCACGGCAATGATTCAGAACATCGACTACGCGCCGACATTCCTTGACTTGGCCGGAGCCGACGTTCCTGACGAGATTCAGGGTCGCTCGCTGGTTCCGATGCTGCAGGATGGTTGCCGACCCTCTTCGGCATGGCGTGATGCGATTTACTATGCGTATTACGAAAACGCCGCGGTGCACAACGTTCCCGTTCACGACGGCGTGCGGACAGATCGTTACAAGCTGATGTACTTTCCACAAAATCGATCCTGGAATCTGTTCGACCTGCAATCCGATCCCAAAGAGCTGACCAGCGTGCACGACGAAGCCAGTTACGCGCCTGTTTTAGCCGGTCTGAAGCAACGATACGCCGACTTGCGACAACTCTACGACGTCAACACGGCGGTCATTCCGGCGACAAGAGGTGATGAGAAACGATGGGCCGAACGCGACGCTCAACTGATCCAGAATGCTCGCCGAGGTGGTTTCCGACTTGCATTTTTGGGCGACTCCATCACCCAAGGCTGGGAGGGGAGAGGGAAAGATGTTTGGAACGAATTCTATGCCGACCGGAATGCCATTAATTTGGGAATCGGCGGCGATCGAACCGAGAACGTGATCTGGCGACTAACGCATCGTGGCAATCTCAAAAAGGTTCAGCCGGAGGTCCTCGTCTTGCTTATCGGCACCAACAACACCGGACACCTAATGCAGGACCCAAAGCAAGTTGCCGATGGGGTCGAACGGATCCTTGAAATCATCCAAACACAGATGCCGAACACGAAGGTGGTCGTCCATGGCATTTTTCCACGTGGAGGTGATCGATTCGATGCGATGCGTCTGAACAACATCGCGATCAATGACCGCGTGCGTCGAATGGCCGATGGGGATCGAGTGCTCTACCTTGAAATCGGGGATGAGTTCCTCGAACCCGACGGCACGATTGCCCCCGAAATCATGCCAGACAAGTTACATCTGAGCGAAGAAGGGTATCGTCGGTGGGCAAATGCCCTCGAACCGACGCTTGTCCAGCTTGGGCTTTAAACCTATCGGGCTTGATGAACCGCGTCCCACGCAGGCTCCAGATGGACCAACCTTCAACGCCGCCCAGAGTACCGCGTTTACGATGATGGCATCGCCGCCTCAAACCGGCGCTGACTTGATTTCGTTGAGGTAGGAAAGTCATCGGGGATCGAGTCAAGCGTCACATCCCCGGTCGCCGCCCACTCGGTGCCGCGTATGAGCGAGGTGATGAATCCGACGCACTCCATGGATTTGTCATCGTGACCCATCGGTGTGTGGAAGATGCGACCTTCGCCGTAGTCGATCGTCATCATCATGGGTTCATGGCGGTCCGTTCCTTTGAATTCGGGATCGGCGTACGCCGTCGCCAAGATCGTCATGTTCTGGGCGGGTCCGCGTAGCTTTTGGTACAGCTCATCTTTCACGTGCATCCATGAACGTGGCATGCCACGCGTGATGGGATGGTCGGGCTCCCGAACGACAATTTGAAATTCATGTTGTGGTCCATGACTGCCTCCTCCGCCCTTCGTCGTGTCGCGAACGACGTCTCCTTCGTCATCGATATAGACGTAGGGACCCGACGATTCATTGCGACCGTCCCAACCACCCAGCCCGATCATGCGATTGAATTCAAGCCAACTGCCGAAAGAATTGTCCGCAGCGTGAACGATCACCAATCCGCCCCCACCGGAAACATAGGCTTCCAGCGCAGACTGCGTTTCGTCAGGCCAGGCGGCAGCCTTCCAACCAAAATTGCTCAACACGACGTCGTAGTCAGCAAACGAGGGCTTGAAGTCCGGGTCCGTCCGAGGCTGAGCCAGGTCTTGATAGACCGCGCCGTCTGCCAACGGAAATTCATGGAGCAGTTCTCCGCCACGCCAGGTAAACCGCGTTCGCTGAATATCGACCTCGAATCGGCCCGTGCTGACCAGATAGTCCTTCATCATGATCGTGGTCTTCGGCCAAGCGGCGTGATTGTTCTGGCCGTCGATGATCAGCACACGCAAGGGCTCGGTAGCCATTAGAGGCGAGACGGGCAAACACAAGTAAAACAAGACGATCAGACGAGGCATGTTCGAGTTTCTCGGTCGGGGTAACGGCTGGAGGACTTCCGCGACCATTGTAGACAGTCCCTTCGACACCAGTGGAGGAGCGGAATCCGATGGAGCCGCCTGGGGCGGGATGATGGATTCGACTAGGATTTCCAAACTCGAGTTATCACCAATCTTCCCAGCGGAACCCGTTGTCTGATGAACGCTTCTTTCGTCCTGCTGCCCGGCGATGGCATTGGTCCCGAAATCGTGGAACAAGCCACGCGTGTGCTCACAGCCGTCGCGGACCGTTTCGGACACGCATTTAAGTTCGAATCCCATTTGATCGGCGGGATCGCCATCGATGAAACCGGTGACCCCCTGCCCTCAGCCACCGTGACGGCCTGTCGCGATGCGTCGGCAATTTTGCTCGGCGCCGTTGGTGGACCGAAGTGGGACGACCCATCGGCGAAGACACGTCCCGAAGCAGGCTTGTTGAAGATTCGCAAGGAGTTGGGACTTTTTGCCAATCTTCGGCCGATTCGATTGTTTGATGAACTTGCGGATGCTTCTCCGCTTAAACCCGAGATCGTGACGGGCACGGAAATCCTCTTTTTTCGTGAGCTGACTGGCGGTATCTATTTCGGCGATAGCAGCACGTCCGGTACCGGCGACGACGAGTCCGCATCCCAGTCGATGGTGTACTCGGCAGGCGAAGTCAAGCGGATCGTCCGAATGGCCGCAGCTGCGGCACGACAGCGGTCCAATCGATTGACGAGCGTTGACAAAGCCAATGTGCTGGAACCAAGCCGCTTGTGGCGCCGTGTGGCGGCCGACGTCATGGCCAGTGAATTCCCAGATGTGAAGTACGATGTGGTGTTGGTCGATGCAATGGCGATGCACCTGATCAACCGGCCGGCCGACTTTGATGTCGTCGTCACGGGTAATATGTTCGGCGATATTTTGACCGATGCGGCATCGATGCTTCCCGGATCGTTGGGGATGCTACCGAGCGCGTCGATGGGAGATGGCGGCCCGGGTTTGTATGAACCGATTCACGGTTCGGCACCGGACATTGCTGGAAAACAGCTTGCCAATCCGCTGGCAACGATCTTGGCGTCGGCAATGATGTTGCGGCACTCACTATCGATGCACGAAGAAGCGGACGCCATCGAAGCCGCCGTTGCGGGCGTTTTGGCGGATGGATTGCGCACGGCCGACTTGGCGCGAGGTCAGTCGGAGTCCCCCGTCACGACGACGCAAATGGGCGACGCGGTCGTCGAAAAACTCGTTGCTGTGGCTGCCCACTGACGTGCCCGACACCACAACGTACGTCTTGATCGCCGTCATCCTGACGGCGTTGTTGATTGCAACGGTGGCGGCCTGGTTAGTCGGCCGTGCCCATCTTTCGGGACGCGAGGCGCTCGGAACTGACGGAGCGATCATCAATCGGTTTCAATCGAAACTGCGCGTTTGGTGGACGATGGTGGCGATCTTCGTCATCGGATCGCTCACCCATCGTATCGGCCTGGTCTTGTTGTTCTCATTGGTCTCCTTTTGGGCGCTACGAGAGTTCATTTCGATGACGCCCACACGTCGCGGCGACCACAGAACTCTGTTCTGGATTTTTTTCATCTTCACGCCGCTGCAGTATGTGCTGATCGGAATGGGCAGCGAGTATTACCCCTACTACAGCATCATGATTCCGGTTTATGCGAGCCTCTTTATTCCGGCTCGAGCCGCCATGGCAGGTGATGCGAAACGGTTCTTGGAGCGTTGCGCCAAGATCCAAGCGGCCCTCCTCGTCTGCGTCTACTCGTTATCACACGCTCCGGCGCTATTGGACCTGAAACTTGTTCGAACCGGAGGGACTCCCTGGGACGGCAGCAACGTCAACCTGCTAATGTTCTTTGTCTTGATCGCGCAATTGTCACTGACACTTGAGCGTGTTTGGAGCAAGCTTGCCGGACGCCACGTCATTGCCCCCGACATCAATGCGTCGCGAACTTGGGAGGGCGTTTTGGGTTCGATGGTCACCACCGGACTAATTGCTGCGCTCTTGCGATGGGCGACTCCGTTCTTTTGGTGGGAGGCACTGCTCATGGGTGTCGTCGTGACCGTCATGGCCAGTTCCGGCACGCTCACCATGAGCGCCATCAAACGCGATCGTGGCGTGACGGACACCGGCACTCTGGTGCAAGGTCATGCTGGCGTCCTTGACCAGATCGATAACATTTGCTTCGCGGCACCCATCTTTTATCACGTGACGCGATTTTTCTTTACCTGAACTAAAACCATCCGATGCATTTGATTCTCAGTGGGAGTTTGCACCCAACCAGTCGCAGCCGAATTTTGGCTTCTGCGGTTGGCGAAGTCCTGTCGTCAAACGATCGAACATTTGAAATGTTCGATTTATCTCAGCGAAACTTGCCCGCGTGTGATGGCGCCACTGCCTACGGCGATTCGGAAGTGAAAGCGCTTTCTGGACTCATCCAGGACGCCCAGTCGATCTTTGTCGCGTCACCGGTCTACAACTACGACGTCAATTCGGCCGTGAAGAACGCGGTGGAACTGACGGGAAAAGCATGGACCGGCAAAATCGTGTCGATGTTGCTGGCCGCTGGTGGTCAGGGCAGCTACATGTCGGGCATGGGTTTGGCCAATAGTTTGATGCTGGATTTTCGCTGCCTGATCGTTCCACGATTCGTCTATGCCACCGGTGAGTCCTTTGAAGGGACCGAGCTGGCCGATGAAGAAATCATCAGCCGCGTGCAAAGGCTGGTGCAAGAGACGTTGCACATCAGTGATGCGTTGGCGCACTGATGGTTGACCGGACCTGCCCAGCCCCGTTTTACAGCTTGCGTTGGAACGTCGGAAACAATTGACCGATTACGAGAGGATCAATTCTCACGTGCGTCGCAACCACCCATCAAGAAGACTTCGGTTTCTTCGATGACGGCTTTTTCGATTTCGAATTTGGGTTCAGCGGCAAGACCTGTGCTCGCTCGGCATAAGCTCGCCACATGGCCGCAAGTCGCTCCACGTCGTCAGGGAATTGATCACTCAGGTCGTTCTGTTCACTTCGGTCGGTGGAGAGATCATATAACTCCCATGCACCCTTGGCACCTTTGGCAACGAGTTTTAGGTCGCCGGCGCGAACCGCTCGATTGCCTTCGTGCTCCCAATAGATCGCCTCTCGCTTGACGGTGTCGCCGACCATGTGAGGCAGCAAGCTAATGCCCTCCGGTGGCTGAATGGCTTGGTTGTCATGAAAGACTTTGGGATACGATGCGTCGGCGGCGTCCACCGCCGTCGCCATCAGGTCGATCAAGTGACTCGGCGACGTTTCCAGTTGGCCTGCTCGTTTCATTCTGGCCGGCCAGTGCATGATCAACGGTGTCGAGATCCCGCCCTCATGCACCCAATGCTTGTACTCACGAAACGGGGTATTCGATACGGTAGCCCAACCTTTGCCATATCCGATGGCGGTATCGGCGGGTCCGGCCATCGCCCCTTTACCCGTTCGCATCGCATAGCCATCGCGGCTTTGCTTCGGCGTCATGTCAGGCTGCAAATAGTCGTCGGGCAATGGATCTAGCGTCGGCGCATCAGCCCGCCGCTCTCCGACGCCACCACGTCCATATCCCTCGGCGCACCCTCCGTTGTCCTGGAAGAAACAGATCAGGGTATTGTCCAACTGGCCTGTCGATTCCAGGGATGCGATGATGCGCCCGATCCCTTGATCCATGGAATCGACCATCGCGGCGTAGACTTCCATATTTCGTCGATCCCATTCCCAGTGAATGGTTTCTTTGAAACTATCCGGGATCGGCCAGTTGACCGTATTGCTGGATTCGATGACGCCAAGCTCCAACATCCGGCGATAGCGACGATCTCGGATTGCCTGATAGCCACCATCGTATCGACCCTGGTATTTAGCGATGTCGTGGTCGAGGGCATGCATTGGCCAGTGAGCCGCCGTGAATGCCACGTACATGAAGAATGGTTGCTCGCCAGACTCGACATGATGCTCCCGTATGAATCTCGATGCATGATCGGCGATGGCATCTGTGTAGTAGAAAACGCCGTTGGCCTGTTCGTCCGATTGATACTCCGGATCGGTGACCGGCGAGATGTATTGGTTATCTCGTGTGAGCGTGTTGGGGTCGAAGAAGCTACCTGCTCCGTGGATGGTTCCGTAGAAGCGATCAAACCCTCGTTGCAGCGGCCAATTGTGCTTGTCCGCCTCCGTTCTGGGATGAGTTGCCTTGGTAACGTGCCACTTACCGGACATGTACGTCCTGTAGCCGGCGGGCCGAAGTACCTCCGGAATCGTCACGCATGTCCGGCTTAGTTCGCCACGATAACCATCGTGTCCTCGGTCACTCATCATGTGCCCGATACCGGCTTGATGCGGATAGAGGCCCGTTAAGAGTGCCGCACGCGACGGACAGCACCGCGCGGTGTTGTAGAACTGAGTAAACCGAAGCCCGTTGCCGGCAAGTCGATCCAGGTTGGGGGTTTCAATCTCGCCGCCATAACAGCCGATGTCCGAGTAACCCATGTCATCAGACATGATGTAAATGATGTTCGGCTGCTCAGCCGCCCGAGCGCCCCCCATCGTCCATAGGCATGTCAAACTGAAAAGGCAAAGACGCCGGCGGAGGATTGAGCGGAAAAGCAGCATGTTGGATCGCAGGAAGGCAGTCTGGTTCGCGAGGCACACGGGACCGCTGAGGGTCAGTGCCACCGTGTTTAAGGGGCAAGGTGTTAGCATACACCGAATGCCCAGCACGCGGTCTTGGTGATGGCAGCTAGCGGCTGGCAAGAACGACCGGGAGCGTCATTGATCCGAATGCAGCAAAGATGCCGCTTCACGATCGAGAATCCACCGGACGCGGGAGTGCAGCTGTAGCGCCGACGCCGGGTGGCTCGCGTCCACGGGATCTTGAATCGCACGGGCAACCGCATCAGCCTTCGCAAGGCCCGTCGCCAGCACAATGATCGAATGGCTACGCAAAATCGTGCCGATGCCCATGGTAATGGCCTGTCGCGGCACTTCCGAAATATCCTGAAAATACCGCGAGTTGGCCGCAATCGTGTCATCGGCTAGATCAACAACGCGTGTGATGGAATCCAGCGGTGATCCCGGTTCGTTGAATCCAATGTGACCATTCCGACCGATTCCGAGCAACTGCATCGTTGGACCGCCCGCGTCGACGACCAAGGACTCGTATCGCCGCGCTTCCTGATTCGGATCCACAACGGATCCGATCGGGAGAAACGCATTGCATCCACGAATGCCCGCCTCATCAAAGAGGTTTTGTCTCATGTACTCGTGGTAGCTCTGAGGGTGATCCGGCGCGAGTCCGACATACTCGTCTAAATTGAATGTCGTGACGTCATCGAATCGCAAGCGATCGCTTCGGACCCATCGAACCAAGTCTCGATACACAGGCAAGGGCGTGCCGCCGGTGGCGAGGCCCAAACGACACGGTTGCTTGTGGTCAACGCAAGTCAACACATGATCGCGTATCGCGATTGCAGCATCGTGAGCCGCCTGATCCGCCGAATCATGAACAGAAACATCTACCACCGGGATTCCATCTGACTAACGATCCGCTCGGCTAAGTCTTCGAGGCCGCGTTGCATGGCCATTTCAACGCTTTGACCGGCTTCGGGAACAAATCGCTCGTCTTGGCTGAAGATCGTCGTCAGTTCGTCCGTCGGCACGACGGCGTTATTCAGTAGCAGCCGTCCACGACGGTCCGTCCAAGAAGCCCGAACCTGGACCGCGGCGTCCAATGCCCGCGCGTAGTCGGCATTGTCTTCGGTTAGGACCTTCTTCGTTTCCGAGACGATTTCACAGCGTAACGTTGAATCGGCGCCTGGATTGGCAGTGACCTTGTACGGCGTCCGCAACTCGATTTCGCGGATCAGCAACTCGGTTAAACGCACACCGAGGTCGTGTCGAAACGTGCGGTCAACCACGATCGGGACGTGGACCGTCCGCACGTCCTGTGGAAACAACGCTGCATTGCCAAGTTGATAACCTGCACAACCGGTCCATGAGAGCGCGACCAGAGCGGTCGTCACCCAAAGGAGATTTGCCAGGACTTGGCGTCGAACCATCACCGCAACACCGTACCGCTTCGCTGCCCAGAGGGTGACTCAAAGTTCAGCTCCAGAGGCGACGACCGCTTCTGGTCAGGGAAAATTCGCTTCAGTGAACTAAGCCGACGTACCGGCACGGCAGGTTTTCCCGAACATCGTTCCAGTCCCTGCCGAGCTGAATCCGCAAATGGCGTCGAGCTAAACTCGTCGAGTAGTTGCTGATAATACATGCCGGCCGCCCGGTACTCCCGTCGTTTCTCGCGGAACTTCGCACGTTCAAACAGATGTTCGGCACGGTGGAAGGCGACCTCCGCCGCCGCTTTGGCGAGCATCGACGAGTACTGCTCGTCTTGCAGCTTATCCGGAAAACGCTGCCTGGTTTGTGCGATCAACTTGTCGGCTTCGTCCAGCAAGAGATTGGTATACTTCGGGCCCGCGTAAAGACTCAACTTGCACTCGATTCCCATTAGGTGTGCTAGGAAGAAGTGCTCGCTCTCGGGGAACGTGTCACGAAGATCGGTCAGGAATTCATCGGCCATCTCGTAATTCTCTTGCCGAAGATACTCCGCCGCCGCTGCCATCGTCGCGTCGTCGGCGAGTCGCCCTGTCGGATCATCGTATCGGATCTGGTCCAATACCCGTACCGCATTGCCGTCGACGTCGAGGCTGGGACGCGTTTGATCAAACAGGTTGATCGGCAGCAGATTTCGGTCGCCCGATTTCTCGGTTTCGATCCAATATTGCGTGATCGAGAATAGACGCGCCGCGACTTGGTCCCCGTGTCGGTTACGTGGAAAATCTGCCTGGAGTTTTTGGTAAACCGCAGCGGCCTTGTTGAATCGATTCGCAAAAAACAGGCTCTCCGCACGCATGAACAATGCGTCTTGGCCTAATGCGGATTCCGGATCCGCTTCCACAGCACGCTGAAAATAATCTGCGGCCTCCGAGAAAGCCTCGACTTCTCGAGGATCCCGCTGCCCACCGCCTTCGGACGCCGTTCGCAAGGCGGCAGCACTTCGGAAAACACGGTCACCTTCTTGATAGAGTTCACGCGCGTGCGTCTCATCTAGAGGTTCTCGGAATGTCAGCAGGTTGGTCGTCTGCTGAATCGACGTCTTGGTCCGATCCCACCACGATGGCTCCGGATCCTGGGCCCTCACCGTCATCGTTATCCCCGTTGCGATCACCAGGGCGAGGCACCTGCGATCCCGGCGGATACGCGATCGAGCGTTGGCAATGGATTGCAATTGAGCCACGTCGAATTCCTTTCAAACGTAAGACTGCATTCTGGGGACACGCCCCAAAATCCTCTGGTAGTACTGGCTGAGTAACCGACGTAACTCAGTGGTCACGGCCGCGGGCACATCGAACAGTAGCGATTGGATCGACAAAGTCCCCGCGTGGTCGCGTTGTGGCACTTCGTGCAATAGTCGATCGAGTGCGGCCAAAGCGCCATCGGAGATCCCAATGACACCCGTTTGATGCGATCGACACGCGGAGCAGACCACACCGCCACCGTCGATCGAAAATCGACGTGGTGCGCGATCGGCATCGATGGCTCCGCCACAGCCAACGCATTGTCGTGTGGTCGGCGCTTGCCCCAGGTGCCGGAGCGTTTGCGCGTCAAATACCAACAACGACGCGACCACGGGGCCGGTTCCGTCAAGCTGGCTGAGCACCGCGAGCGTCAAATCGAACAATTCCATGTGCGGATCATCATCATCGATCAGCAGCCGCAGCATTTCGGCTACATAATATCCAGCGTAGGTTCGATGCAAGCTGCGTTCGCCGCCACGGAATCGTCTCCGCAGCTTCGATTCCGTTAGCAAGTCGAGCGTATCGCCGGGCTTCTGAATCACGACTACACGACAAACGCTGAGCAAGTCAAGCGATCCTTCGAAGGGGCCCTTCAGACGACGGGCCCCTTTTGCCAAGCAGGACACCCGGCCGAGATCACGTGTCAGCAGGGAAACGACCAAACTCGTTTCGCTAAATTCGACCGTTCGCAGAACAATTGCGGTTGTTGTTTGGGTCGGCACGGTCGGCTACAGATCATCATCCAATTCATCGTCGTCCGTCTCGCCGAGCGTGCCCAAAGAAGCGAGCATCTCACTCATCTCCGCTGCCGCATGCGAATCACCCTGCCGACGAGCTTCGTCGATTCCGTCGCGCAACTGCCGCCGTGCCGCGTCAATCTGCCCGTTCTCCGCCAGCGTTTGTGCCGCCATGAAGAACGCGGGCACGTAAGCGGGCTCGCCTTGCGTCAGCTCATCGAATCGGCCCAGCGCCGCGTCGATGTCGCCCTCGCGTCGAAGTTCCATTGCCAGGGAATAACGTAAGAAGGTGTCCTCGGGCTCATCGGCCAACATCGCTTCGATTTGCTCACGTCGAGACATCGTGGCTCGCTTCCCAAGCAGAGGAACAAATGAACTAGGTGGAGTCGCATGGTGACAAAAACTGGCCGATGTGCAACGGGCCACCGTCTGGTGATCCGTTCCAGCGAGTTTCACACCGCCTCCATGGTGGCCCTCGGGCAGGCAACGTTGCGTGGGCGTTGAAATCGGATGATTCGGTTCAATCTGAATGATTCGAATGACCGATACAACGATCAACTCACCATCTTCGCAAATACCGAGGCGAGAATCCAATGTCACGCGGTCGTAACCCCATCCGTTCTCACTGTGTCGTGCTGCGACGACGCGGCGGCACCGCCCTCGTTGCGGTGATGGTGCTTTTGTTTGCCTGTCACGCTGGACAAATAACCCGAGAAGTCAGTGCCGAAGACGAGATCATGCTGGTCGTCGGCAAGCAACTGACCGGTGGCCGACGCAGCACGTCGGCTCGAACGCGTTCATCATCCAGTTCCGGTAGCAGCTTCCTCAACGGATTGTTTGGCGGCTCCAGTGCTCCGTCATCGAGCTCTGCCGACGATGACGATGAGTACCGTAAGGTGACGCCCATTCCCCGAGAGGAACCCGCCGATTGGAGTGGAATTCCCTATCACGCGACGAACGGCAAACGAGTCGCATCGGGACCGGCTGCGCCGATCAATGATCCAGGGGCTCGCCCATCGACGGTGGCGCGGAAGACGTCGCCGGCACCCGTTGGTTCTGGGACCCAACCACGGACCGCCACCCGCCAAGCTCCCGCCGATCTGCCCCGTCCTCCAGTCGCATCGACCGCTCGGAAAATCACGCAGCCGACCAAGATCTCGACGAATCGCCGTCCAAGCCCGCTGTCGGTTAGTGATAGCAGCAGCAGCCGTCGCCAGCGAAGTGCGACAGTTGTCACGCCCATTCCGACCAAACCCAGCATCCGCGTCCGAGACGACGCCGAGCTACTCAACGATGAAATTGCGGACCTCGTTCCGAAGGTGTCCCGACGTGTCCTGCAGGTTGCTCCCGTTCCAACCGCGACGACCAAACTGAGCGAAAACAAGTCATCTCGACGGAGCAAGCCGGAGCCGACCTCAGCACCCGAACCGACATCGGTGACAAAGAGTCCGGCCCCGAAAACCACCAAAGCAGTTGAACCGAAGACGGCCGCACCAAAAGTCGTTCGCACTCCGCTGCCGCAACGAACTGCCTCGAAGACCAAAACGCCTTCGAAGACACTGGCACCGGCTCGATCAAACCAGGCGTCTTCGCTGGCCGCCAAGACGGCGCCAACGGAGCCGGCTCCGAACGCGCCGACGACCCAAATCGCAGCACAGCCGACTCTCGAGTCGAAACAACCGCTTGGACCCAAACCAGCGATCAATCCGGTGCCCGAGCTGAGCGACAAACCAGCCGTCGCAGCGATTCAAACTCCCGTGGTCAACAACCCGGCCGCACCGGCGGAATCATCCGCCACGCCCGCTGGCCCCACCGCGTCTCAGACCGTTGCCTCAACAGCCACGGACGCCAACGAAGATACAGCCATCATCATGCCGAAGATGAGCACCTTCGGTGGCAACCGTCCTAACGGAGCGCAGACAGCCTCGGCATCTCCGAACGCAATGGCTGATTCGCTTACCTCCAAAGCAACCGTCACCATGCAACCGATCGCAGGCAAGCCAGCGGTCGTCGCCAAGCCCAATGGTGCCATATCACCTTCGGCGAGACCAAATTCGTTCGCTAAGACGCAGGATGCGTTCACGAACCGTAGGGCAGTACCAAGCAGCTTGCCGACGCCAACTCAGACGACGGGATTCGGCAACAACGCCAACATGTCGGGTCTGCCAAGCACCAACGCACCTTCGGCAACGATCCCGAATACGATGCGACCCAATCGTCCGTCGTCGAGGATCGCCGATGGCTTCGCGTCCTCAAATCGCGATACCCACAGCGACGGCTTCGGCCCGAATGACGCAACGGTTGCCAGTGAACTGCCCGGCATTCGCATCGTCACCGCCGGTCCTCGGCAAATCATGATTCGTCAAACACACGCCTACGAAATCCGGGCGGAGAATCGCGGTAGCATCGACGCCAGTGGCTTGATCGTTCGGGCCCACGTTCCGGACTGGGCCGATGTGGTGGGGCATCAGTCATCCGCCGGCAAAGTCGCGGGCGATACATCGGGCTCCACTCGCACACTCGTTTGGAACATCGATCAGTTGGCGGCCGGTCAATCGCAGAGCATGTTTGTCCGACTCAAAGCTGCTCGCAGCGGGACACATGACGTGAATGTCGACTGGACCCTGGCGCCTCAGGAAGATCGAGTCCAAGTCCACGTCGCGGAGCCACAACTGGCTATCACCATTGATGGTCCAGAGGAGGTCGTGTTCGGAGAGTCCAAGACCTACACGATTCGTGTCCTCAATCCTGGCGATGGAATCGCGCCAGCGGTGGTGTTCACTCTCTCGCCCAATTCGAGCACACCTCAAAGCCAACGAATCGGCGACATCCCAGCCGGCAAAGAAGCTCAGTTTGAAGTTGAACTTACCGCTCAGGACCTGGGTGAGCTGAAGATCCATGGTTTGGCCGTCGGCGACCTCGAACTCAATGCCGAGGCCGACAAGACGGTTCGTGTCTTGGCAGCGAACCTGGAAGCGACGCTCAGCGGCCCCGAGCTGAAGTACCAAAACACCGAGGGGATGTATCAGCTTGAACTAACCAACCGCGGCACGACCGCCAGCGATGACGTCGTGGCGATGCTAACCCTGCCCATGGGGGTGACTTACCTGGGAGGTATGGAAGGGGCATCCTTGACTGGGGACCAGCTCCGCTGGGAAGTGGCCTCCCTCGGGCCAGGTGCATCCAAAAGCTACCAATTCAATGTGATGATGGATGCGACCGGTAACCAAGAGTTCGTGTTCGACTGCAAGGGCAGTGCCGCTGGTCAGACAAGCGTCGCCCTCGTCACCAATGTCGAAGCCATCGCTGACTTGGTGTTGTCGATCAATGACCCAACTGCTCCGGCACCGATTGGTGAAGACGTCGAATACGAAATCACGATTCGCAACCGCGGCAGCAAGCCCGCTACGGACGTCCGGGCGATCGCCCAGTTCAGCCACGGCATCGAACCGGTCGCCATCCGCGGTCATCAAGGCAAGGTGATTACTGGGCAAGTCCTGATCGAGCCGATTCAGCGAATTGAGGCCGGACAGGATGTTCGTATGACGATTGTTGCCCGCGCCGAAGACGGAGGGCACCACCGTTTCCGAACGGAAGTCCGATCCGGTGACACGATGTTGGTAGCTGAGGAAGCAACCCACTATATGAATGCTCGGAATGAACGGATCAGCCGCCGAAGTGACGCCGGCGAGAACAAGACCTCGCTACCAATGCGTTGATCCCATCGACACATAAAATGCGCACCAGTGTTTTCGCAACGTCCGCTGAGACCTTGTCTCGGCGGACGTTGTTCGTTTCACCGACGTCAATCAGTGATGGGGCTCGGCGTCGAGCATCACACATTCGCCACCATCAGTTCGCAAGAAGACGGCCAGCTCGGCCAACTGGGTTGGCGTCAAACGATCCGTGAGTCCTACCGGCATCGGCGACACCGGTGATGGCCGGCGCGACCGAATCTGGCCTCGCTCGATACGGCGACATTCCGCTGGCCGCGTCATCTGAGTTCGCACCCAAATGGCCGAATCATCACGATCAACAATCTGCCCCACGATCAACTGATCGTCCATGGTCACAATCTGTTCGGCACGCCCGGCGTCGTGAATGTCCAAAGATGGATCCAGAACGTGCCTCAAGAGTGTCAGGTGATCATAGCACTGACCAATCCCGCGCAGTTCCGGTCCCAACGGCTGGCCATATCCGGCGACTTGGTGACACAGGACGCACTTGGCTCGGACAAACGAAGTCAAACCCGATTCGATCACGTCGACCGTCGCCGGCGGGATGGGCTGCGACTTCAAAGACGCCAACCGGTGTGGTTTGTTACGGCTTGCCATGGCGAGATCCATCCATGATTGCAACGGTAGCGGTTCACCATGCATCCAATACGGTCTGACGTGCCGCTGGTCCATCGCATCGACAATTCGCACACGTTCCATTGGCAACCAGGCTGCATCTCGCTCCAAGATGACTTTGGCGGCGAGCACAAGTAATTCCAAGCCACCTCGATTTGCCGCCGTCTCAATTGCCGAGGCTTGCACTTCGGCGGACTGATCGTTCATCAGCCGGCGGAGCAAACTGACTCGTCCAGGAATGTGTTCCCACCAGGTCGACAACGATTCGGCGGCAAGACGGCGCTGGGCCGCGTCGGAATGGTCGACCGCTCGCAGCACCAAGCCTGGTCGCGGCCACTTTCCCGCCATGGCATCTTGCAGCACCTGCGTGACGGGCGGCTCCGCCTTAACGCCGCCGGTCATTACCAAAATCAAGTTAGCAACGAGCAATCCGAGAATGCGTCTCACCTGGACCGCACCAGATCGAACAAATCGATCCCTTCCCGTCGTCGGATCTCGTCGATGTCCGCAATGAATCGGTCTGCGTCGACGGGATATCCCGCCGTCGGCCGAAACGGTCTGTCGATGATCTGAGTGCTGGCGTTCCATTTCGATTCAAAATAGTCGTTCACTGCCAACATGGCGATCTCTCGTAGCCATTTCGCGTGCAAAGACGACATCGCGACCGGTGTGAAGCGATCCCCTTGGACCGAAAACGACAGGTCGAGGCGGCGCTGCCCTACGACAAATCGGTAGCGGCTACACCGCGCCGACTCCGAAACGACTGACCAATCGTCCAAGTCGGGCCAATTCATGGAAATCGCGTCCGCGTAGTATCGGCGCCCGCCGTGACGATCCAAATACACGTGCACGTCCCTCACACTTTCGGGTAGCGCCGATACGAGCCGCCCGACCAAATCCAGACTCGATTGGCTTAACAGATCACTCTTGTTACCCCGCGGCCGGCCGTCGGCTGGATTACAGAACTGATTGAACTCTCGCGCCGTGATGCAGCGAAGCGTCGATTGAGTCAGATGCCATGGCGAGGTCTTCCATTGATTGATTACTTCATGCAGTTCGGCGTTGGCTCGGCCGAAGCCGCCAGAGATCTCGAAGGGCTCATGCAGAATGCGACTCAACCATGGTGTCGCTTGAATCGACGAAACGTCCAACGGCATCCAATTCGTCAACCATTTCCCAGATTCGACGGATGAATCATCGGTCTGGAGTTGCATCCACAACCGCGACGCATGGACGATCCGCCAAAGCCCGTCGAGTCGATCTGGCGATCGTGACGGCTTGTAGACCCGTTTGGAATCGTCAACCTGAATCCAGCGACCGCCAACTTGAATCGGCCGACGAATTGGTTCAAACGAAGCTTCGAGATCTTCGGGCGATGAAGGCGACGTCCAAAGCGTTGCCGCGATGCAGAGCGGTCCAAGCTTGGGACCGTAGCCGGCCTCGTCGACAGCGATCAGTGCAGCGATGCCATTAGTCCGTTGCTGAAGGAGATGCAGTTTGGGAGACCTCCGTACGCTGATGCTTCCGTGTGAACTGGATCAGCAGATCTTTGCTGGCCAACAACACGTCCACCACATCGGCGGCCCATTGCGTGCCGCGACCATGATGAAAGACGGCCAAGACCTGATCCAACGGCATCCCACGTCGATACGGACGGTCGCTCACCATGGCATCAAATGCATCAGCGACGGCCAAAATTTGAGCGTCTCGAGGGATCGCGTCCCCGGCGAGACCATCCGGATACCCGGTACCATCCCATGCCTCATGATGATGGCGAACAGCCGGTAAGATGTGGCGAAATGGTCGAATGTCCTTCAGGATTTCATAGCCAAGAACGGGATGCAGTTTGATCTGATCAAACTCTTCAGCGCTCAAACGCCCTGGTTTCTTCAACACCGAGTCGTCGATTCCGATCTTACCAATGTCATGCAGTGTCCCGGCCAGTTGCAGTGCCTCCACGGCAGCATCGCCGAGTCCTAAGCGGCGACCCAACTTCATGGACAATTCCGCCACGCGGCTGCTATGCCCGTGCGTATAGGCATCTTTGGCGTCCAATGCCGATGCCAGTGAGCGAACGGTCCCCTCCAACATCGATTGCATTTCGGCGTACTGCCGTTGGTTGACCAAGTGCAATGAGAACACCATCAACACGGAACGCAACAGGTCCACTTCAACCGTTCCGAATTGCGGCTGACTTAGACGACGCAGGCAAATCAACCGGCCCAGTTGCTGGCCACGTCGATAGATTGGCAGCAGGACGACGCGTCGATCACGCAGTGGCGGCAGGAACCCGTGATTGATCAGCAATGGCTCCGATAAAATGTTGGTCTTGCCAGCATCTTCTGTAAACGCAGCATCCACAATTTCGTCGAGTTGCGGCAGCGTCATTTCGCGGCCAACTCCCAAACACTGACCGCCGACCGGCTCGTCCTCCTCCGGATTGAGCTGAATCAACACGCACTCGCAGTTCAAACATCCGTGCAACTGAAGCAAGACATCGCTACAGACCTCCGTGGGATCGTCTTCCAGCTCCAACCTTGCCGTCAGATCGTGAATAAGGCGCACTTCCTCGAACTTGTCACAAAGCGACTCCGAAAGCCGTGCCACGTCGTCGTTGAGGGACTCATTGGCCGAGCGGAGCGAATCGAGCGTCAACTCGATTTCAGGAAGTCCGCGCACGGAATCCGAACGAAGCGGCGACATCGGCGAGACGGTGCCCGTCGCGTCGAATGCCATTGAGTCATCGCCATGGATACAAGGGTCGTGCGACATCGGTCCCTGGAAATTTCGCGCCGAAGAGTGCTGACGATGGGGCAACTCGTCGATTCCATCGAAAACGTACAGCGCGGTACCACGTCAATGGCAAATCGCTTGGCGATTGAAACCATCGAGCCGCATCTTCATGCGTGCTCAGGTGCAAAGATGCTGGTTGTGACGGCAAAATCGGACTCCTCGTCGTGCCACATCGGCAAACCACCGAAACCTGACGAAACACGCAGCCAGACAACGCACCCGAACGACGACTCCGCCTGCAGGGTAGTCGGCTAGAGACCCGAGTCGTCACGAGGATCCCCACACCACTGATTCAGGGCATCGACGACCTCGTCGCGCTCCTCCGCATTGGTCCAGAGTGAGTCATCCACATCCAAACGAATCTCGTAGTATCCCTCTCGTTGACAGTCTTCCTCGCCGCAAAAATGTGGTAGATCCGCGACCCAGACGACCCGGTAAAGCGGCACATGCTTGTCGTCGACCTTGATTAGCGGAGAACGCATCAAACCGTCTCAATCTGTTGGTAACGGGCTAGCGGTGGGCATCGGTAGTCGATTCGGACGCTACCAATCTCAAGGGACCCCCAGCCAAATTCAAAGAAAACCCAACTACCCAAGTTCTCGGCTCCTTGCCGCGGCCTTTTGGATCGCACCGATCATCGCACCCCGAACCGCATTTTGTTCCAGATGTTCGATTGCGGCAATGGTTGTTCCCGAGGGACTGCATACGTTGTCTTTGAGCTGACCGGGATGCATGCCTGTGTTGCGAACCATCGTGGCCGCGCCCAAGACCGTTTGGGTCGCCAGTTCAATCGCCGTTTCACGAGGCAATCCCGCCGCGACGCCTCCGTCGGCCATCGCCTCAATCATCAGGAACACATACGCCGGTCCGGAACCACTCAGCGCCGTCACCGCATCCATCTGCGTTTCGGCGACGGACACGACCACGCCCACAGAGGTAAGCATCTCGCTGACATGCCGGCGATCGTCGGAGGACACTTTGGTACCAAAGCAAACTCCACTCGCACCCTGACCCACCATCGCAGGTGTGTTGGGCATTACTCGTGCCACCCGACCGTGCCCGACGCCCTCGACGAGCGTGTTCAATGAGACTCCGGCGGCAATACTGACGATCAAGCGACCCGCCCAGTCCGCTTGGTTCAGTACGACCGGCACGACCGGCGGCTTGACGGCGAGCAACACCATTTCCGAGGATCGAATCGCGCCGGCCAGATCCTCCGTCGCCGTGACGCCGGGATGATTCTGTTGCCACCATTGTCGACAATCGCTTTGGACATCAACCACCTGAATCGACGATTCGACGGTAAGACCTTGTTTCAGCATGCCACCCAACAATGCCCTGGCCATCTGGCCGCCGCCCACCACCGTCATGTTTGGAAACGTCATCATCCTGCAATTCCCTCCGTCGTTGTCGGTGCGGGTTCCTCAATAGCCGCGTGTCGCGACAGATACTCTTTCCAAACCGCCAGTCGATCGGCGCATAGCCTCGAAGTGCGATCACGTTGACCGCCAACCTTCAAATGTTCGCACACGTCACCACGTACTCCGAAACCGTATGGCCGCACGCCCGAACTCATCAGTGATTCGACGTCGCTGAGTGACAATGAACCGGCCAGCAATACATCGATGCCAACGTGTCGCGCCATCTCGACGAGCCCTCTCAACTGATCGGGCGGCAGATGCATCTGTAAGGAACCATGCTCTTTACCGAATGTATCGATCAGCATGTATCGGAGCCCCGAATCACGCGCCGCCGATAGAACTCGTTTCGGTGAGAGCGACTCGGCTCGATCGTAGTCGGCGTAGGCGACAGCGACCAATCGTACGGACGCCGGCAGATTCAAATTTCCCCATGTGCGCCGCAGCAAAGATTCCGTTCGAATCCCAGACGGTCCCATTTTCGCAAATCTGAACTGGCTCGGCACTTCCGCTGCTCGCCGATGGGCTTCAAGCGACTCCCCAATCGCCGCGGACAACCGATGTTCGTTCGATAACGCCAAGCCGGACTGCCAAACCTTCGTCGACGTCGGCGCGAGCGCTCCTCGCTGTGGATTCTTGAAGTCAATGATGTCCGCACCAAACGATGCGGCCAAACGGGCTTCGGTAATATTTTGGACGCTTACCAACCAACAAGGCGATGAGCAACGTAAGGAATTGGAAGCTACCAAAGTGCCGTGAATCCCAAATAAAACTCTTCGCAGGTAGAAAAATTCGCAGTCACCAGACGGATCGACCCAACTAGAGGGGCAAGCTACAGTGCGCCTCCGGCGGCGCAAAGCCCGCCGAACCCTCATCTAGCACCATCCGAGATGCATTCGTTGAATTACCAGTCCATCGACAGCCCCGAGAAGCTCAACACATTCTGCGAAACGCTTTCCGATCGTCCCGTCATTGGGTTTGACACCGAATTCGTTTCCGAAGACTGCTACCGTCCCGAGTTATGCCTCATTCAGGTTGCAGCGGATGATCTGTTAGCCGTCATCGATCCGTACGCGACCGGTGACACAACCCCATTTTGGGAAATTCTAACAACTGGGAATCGAACCGTCATCGCGCATGCGGCAAGAGAAGAGATCCGTTTCGCGTACCACCATGCGGGCCGTCCGATTACAGGCCTATTCGATACTCAATTGGCGGCCGGATTCGTCGGCATCGAGTACCCTGCATCTCTGGCAACTCTGGTGCAACGCATTGTTGGAAGCACGCTTCCGAAAGGCGAGACACGTACCAACTGGCGCCGTCGGCCACTGACAGGTGACCAAATCGAGTACGCGTTGTCGGACGTCACGCTCTTGCAAACGATGCACACGATCCTTTCAGACGAAATACAAAGCCGCGACCGAGTCAAATGGGTTCAGGAAGAAACAGCGCGTTTGCAGGAGAAGGTGATCGCTGCGGAGACCGCGGAACGCTGGCAACGAGTGAGCGGCAGTTCCGGGCTGAAACCACGCCAAATGGAGGTCCTACGTCACCTTTGGCGTTGGCGAGACTCGGTCGCACGCGAGAAAGACTCGCTACCACGGCGAGTTCTGAGGGACGACCTCATGGTTGAACTGGCCAAACGCGGATCATCCGACATCAAAAAAATTGGCGGCATCCGGGGAATGGAACGCCGTGGCGTGAATCGGTCGTACCAAGACATCTCCGATGCGATCGAGGCGGCATTGCGGGTCCCGGATGACCAGCTACCCAAACGAACGCGTGGCCAAGGTCGTGTCGCTTCCCCGATGCTGTCGCAGTTCTTATCCACGTCGATGGCATGTGTGAGCCGACAGCATGAGATCGCGCCGGCGATCGTCGGGAACGCGGATGACGTGCGAGATCTACTCGCCTATGAACTGGAACCGAGGCGTGGCACCCCCAAACCTGCCTTGCTGGATGGCTGGCGTGGTGAAATCGTTGGCAAGACCATTCGGCAAATCTTGCGTGGCGAACTCGCGATACGCGTGGCGGACGTCAGCAAGAACCAACCGCTCGAATTCGTCGCGTGTGGTTCGATTGAATCATCCAAGTAGGGTCCGTGTTGAATCCCGGTCTCATTTTTGCCGATCGCCGTGCGGCTTACGTCAAATCTTTCAGATAGGTGTAGCCGGCTAGGGCGCGCTGGAACTCGGCAGAAGCGGTGAAGGCCTCGTCGCGATTGATCCGTCCCTGGGCCAACGCCGATCCGATAACATCTTCGATCGAAGCGGCGAGGTCGTCTTCCTCGTACTGCACATACCCCAACACCTCTGAAATCGTATCGCCACGAATCACGTTGCGAATTTCGGTCACGCCGTCGGTGACCTCGACATGCACGGCGTGCGTATCTCCAAACAAGTTGTGAAGATCGCCGAGGATCTCCTGGTAGGCCCCCACCATGAACGCTGCGATTCTATACGGTCGACCGGGCAGCAAGCGATGCAAACGCAGTGTCTCGCGGCATGCTGGCCGATGTGAATTCAACGGATCGGTCTCGATGCCGCTGACGAAAGCGTCGACTTTACCATCGCTGTCGCAAGTGATGTCACCGATGACCGCATGCTGCGTTGGCCGTTCGTCGAGTCGTTGGATCGGCATGATCGGAAACAATTGGTCGATCGCCCAGGAATCCGGCATCGATTGAAACAACGAGAAATTCATGAAATAGATGTCCGACAACATCCGGTTCAGCTCGGTCAATGCAGGAGGCATCGGCTGCGAGTCGGGGATTCGCGCCAGCACGCGCCGACAGATCCCAAAATACAGCTCCTCCGCTTCAACCCGCTCCAGCAGCGTCAGGCCTCCACTGCGGAATAGGGCCATGCATTCGTCCAGCGACGACTGCGCCACACGAAGCGTCTCCATCACGTCGTCATCACCGATGTGCCGCGATTGTCGACGTAACTGATCAATTGGTTGATCCGGGGATCGCGTCTCCGAGATCACATTCATGTGAGTCGCTGGCCAACCGGAGCTCTCCAAGTCACCTGGCAGCGTGCTCGTTTGGAGGTTCCCTTGAAGGACGTCGCTGCCGCCTTGCCGCGTCACTCCGACGGCCTCCATCACCAGGACGCCGTGGTAGGCCGCAACGGCCCGACCGCTCTCGGACATCAGTTCGGGGTGGCGAACACCTGTTTCATCGCAGACCGCTTGGACGTTGGAGACCACCTCATTGGCATACTCCTGCATCGTGTAATTCATGCTCGAGGAACTGTCACTACGGGAGCCATCATAATCGACACCCAGACCTCCGCCGACGTCGAGATACTTCAGACCGGCTCCACGCTTGACCAGCTCGACATAGATCCTGGAGGCTTCCAACATCGCGGCGCTCCATTGACGTACATCGCCAATCTGACTGCCAAGATGAAAATGCAGAAGCTGCAAGCGGTCCCCCATGCCGATCGCTTGGAGTCGATCAAACTGTTCGATCAGTTCGGCAACCATGAGACCGAACTTGCTGCGATAACCGCCGCTGGCTTGCCACCGGCCGTTGCATCGCGCCGCCAACTTGACGCGCATTCCGAGCATCGGCCGTATCTTCCATTCCTTTGCCATTGCGAGGATCCGATCCAATTCAACCGAACTCTCGATAACGGGCAAGATGAAATACCCTAAACGGTGGGCCAGCGAGGCCAACCGCACGTACGCCGCGTCCTTGAATCCGTTGCAGATAATCGGCACATTTCGATCCCCCACCATCGCCATCGCAGCTAGCAGTTCGGGTTTGCTACCCGCCTCGACACCGAACTGCAATCGATGACTCTCTTCGACAACTTCTCGGACAACATCCCGCTGTTGATTCACCTTGATGGGGAACACACAGCGATATCGATTTCGGTAACCCGTCTCCGCAATCGCCCGCCCAAAGCACTCATCGATTTCACGCAACCGACTGCGCAGGATGCCGTTGAATCGAACGAGAACGGGCAACTCAATGCCGGTCGCAACGAGCTGGTCGACGAGCTCATTCAGATCCGCCTCGTTGTGGACGTCACGATCAGGTCGGACGACGACCGTGCCACTCTCAGAGACACCGAAGAAGCCGTCGCTCCATCGCTCGACCCCATAGTGTTTGGCCGAGTCGCTGACCGTCCAATCGGACCCGTCTTTGGGATTCCGCGATGATCGGTCGTCAGGACGCAACGCAATGCGCAATCGAGTTTCGCTCGAACGGGGCCAACATTCCAAACCAATTCGATTTATAGCATTCAAAGCTGGTTCAAGGCATTGGGTGCGCCAGCTTTCATTCGCGTTCCGTCCCCGGGTCTCGGATTGGTCGTCTGTAGACCCATTGTGATCGATTCGCCGACCATGCGTTCGTCCCGATCACGCCCGCACCAAAGCGACGGTTCGGTTCAGTCGTCGAGCATGGTCCGATTTCGCCTCGCAAGATACGACTGCCAAACAAGACGCACGCCAACACTTCGGAAAGGTCGCCAAGAGCGAGTTCGCCGATCGAGGCTCTCGAAATCGCGATAATCGCCTCCGTCAAGCTCAGCGAGTCCCTTCGCGAGAGCAAGATCACCGCGAGGCAATATGTCAGGACGCATCAATGCCATCATCAGATAGACTGCGGCGGACCATGGCCCCAATCCTATTTGGTCAGTGATCCGTCTTGTGGCCGTTTCGTCGTCGAGGTCACGCAACGCTGCGATGCCGAACTGGCGTGACTTCACCTGGTTCGCCAGTGCTATGGTGTAGCGTGCTTTCTGTCGGCTGAATCCAATCGTACGCAATTCGGATTCGCGAAGGCCCGCCACCGCCATCGCGGTGATGGATCCACCGTGAAGCAGCCTTGTCAGTCGATCGAGGGTCGCTTTGGCCGATCCAAGCGACACCTGCTGCTCAAGAATGATGCGTACGAATGTCGCGAAATTCGCGGGCCTCCTCCACGTCGGTGGCGGGCCCCAAGTCCCTAATACCGATGACAAAGCCAAATCTCGGGCGGCGATCTCTCTAGACGCATCACGGATCGACCGAGCATCAAGGCGAATGATCGGATCGGACCTCCAGCCGTTGGCGGCGGCACCTCGACTCACCATGTCGTGATCAATCTAGGCCGAGCAAGGGAGAAGGAAGGACCGCGGTCGGCGACGTTTACGTTGCCGAACCGCCTGTGAGGCAGCCCAATGGCCCCGTTGTTCCACCGGCCGAGAAGAATTGCCGCACGTTCGGCAGGATGTCCTCCAGGTTCTGATCGTTGGGAATACCAAACCACATCGCGATCTCCGCCGCGTATTCATCGACCGACATCGTTGGAATCAGTCGCCCACGACCGAGGTCGAGTGGATTGGGAGTCTGTGCTGTATGCGGGATCAGAGTCTCCGGGTAAGTCCCATAGACTTGCCCGCCCGCGACCGAGCCGCCCAAGATCAGATGATTCCCGCCCCAGGCGTGGTCGCTGCCGGAGCCGTTGGAGTTGAGCGTCCGCGCAAAATCCGACGCCGTGAACGTCACCACCGAATCGTGCATGTTGATTTCTTTCATCGCTGCGATAAAGGCGTTGAGGGCCTGGCTAACCGTTTCGAGCTTGGGTCGCTGGGTATCTACCAACGTCGCATGATGATCCCAACCGCCCTCAGTGACGAAGAACACCTGACGGTCTTGTGCCAATACGCTTCGTCCTCGAATCGCGCTGGCGACCAACTTCAGCCGATCCCCTAGAGCCGTATCGGGGAATGGAGTCGAAAAATCACCCTCCGGAGGCGGCGCGGTCGCCTCGTTGAACTGGTTGGCCGCGTCGATGCTAATTCGTCCCGACTTCGCAATCGAACGTTGGAGCAGGTCCTGATAAAGCGTGCCCAGTTCGCTGTCGGATGTGGACGGGAAAATGCTATTCAAGAATCGTGATCGAATTCGATCACGATTCCAGCCCTGTCCGTTGGTGGGCGTCTCCAGGTAGCCATTGAGCACCGATGCGCCGTTACGATTGACAACATATGGCACGACATCGGAGCCCGTCTGGAACAGGTTGAGTTGGTCCAGGGCAATGTTCATCGACACGTTTGACGTGCCGCCGTAGGTCGCGTTGAGAATATCGGCCATTCGGCCACCCCAACCCGACGTTTGCGATCGAGATTGCGGAATCGACGACTGCCAATGCTGTTGCAGGTCGGAGTGCGAATACAAACCGAGCGGCTTTTGAGCCGTTAGGAAATTCTCAATCGTGATGGGAACCACCAGGCTGCCGACATTGGCGACAAACGCAGCATCACCATTGTTGTACATGTCCCGTAATTCGGGCATGTTGCCGTGAATACCGAGCTGGCGACCATTCCCAGCGTCAATGGGCAGCAATCCGGGAATGACCTCACCGTCGTTACCGGTCGTGTCGGATTTCGACAATGCCAAACCGGTTCGGGCCGTCACGTAGTCGTTGTATTCCGACGTGTCGTAGGGCGTCAGCATGTTGTAGCTGTCATTACCGCCCAGCAAAAACAGGCACACCAGCGCTTTGTAGTCGCCCCCACCGGATGTTTGGGCGGCGACCGATTGCGTCAACCGCAAGTTGAGCATCTGAGACAGCAATGCCGTCGATGAGAGCGCGGCGCATCCGCCCGACATCCGCAGGAAATGCCGACGACTCTCCAATTGAGCCGACTCGGTATGGCGTCGAAGATTGAATGAACGTGTCATGAGATTGAGCTCGAAAGATAAGTTGGTTGAGCGAGGAAAAGACGGCGGACGGTCGATTCCGCCGGAATCATTCGACGATCAGGGCCGCCGGCGAAGTAACAACGCTCGCCACGGCGGCCCGGGTAACATCATTGACGTAATTGCCTGAATTTGGATTGACACTGTCAGCATCGATGGCATCAACCAAGCTTTGACGGGCTCGATCCGACATCGTCCCACCGCAAAGATCGAGGTCCAATGCCGCGACCAGATCCGCGTGTCGATCAGGGTTGGCCGTGTCGGCGACAATCGCTTCGTATTTGTCGAAATTCAATGAAAGGTAAACTTCAACGCGTCCGGTCTTGGTGTTGTTGATCGGAACGTGTCGACTCTCTTTGTTGTAGACCTCCGAGCGATACCGGTTTGCCATCTTGTTTTGGACAACACTGGTGTAAACCTGGAACTCCGGCGCGAAGATTTCGCGATTCGGAATCCGCCTGGACGCCGTGTAGGTCGTCAGAGGACCCGCCGGCTGGTAATTGGGCAGATAGAAGTTGAACACCGACGGTGAACGGTATGGGGCCTGGACCCATTCACCGTTCAACGCGCTGACTCGCATTTCCCCGTTGTTGTACTTTTCGTCATCGACGAACCGACGAAGCCAACCTGCATACTTCACGACGGGTTCCACCAATCGGACACGTTCACTACCGGATCCGGTGACCCGGATTCGAGTCGGCCGACGAAGACGCCGGGTGCGAATGGAATCCCATGCTTCGCGGTCCAGCAAAATCGCTTTGACGACCGCTTTCATGTCACCTTTGACACCCTGGCCATTGTTGTTGAAGACGCGAGAGACGCGTCCCAGGTATCCGCGAGACGGGTTCGATCGCACCAATCGCTGGATCAGCAACCGAGAAATGAATGGTGCCACGTTGTAGTGTTCATACAGGATATCCAAGGCATCCTCGATGTCCTGCAACCCGTCATTATCGTTTCGGGCAGGCAGGGTCTCGCCGTCGATGAGCGTCTTCTCTCCGAAGTCATGCCAATTGGCGTACATCGGCATCGGACGATGAAGGTCGGGGCGACCATAACCATTGGGATTGTGGCCGGCGTAGGTCAACCCAGTGAAGACCCTCGCCATTTCCTTGATCGTTTCATTGTCATAGGTCGGAATGCGCTCTCCATCTTGTAGCAAGTACTCTCCGTCGGGAGCTAACCGATAGAGCCCAATCGAAAACAGTTGCATGATTTCGCGTGCATAGTTCTCGTCGGGAAACGTGTTCGCCGACAAATTGGCTTTCTGATTGCGGACATGGCTCAAGTACACGCCCATCACCGGATGCCGCGTCACGTCAGACAGGATTTCGCGGTACGTGTCGTCCGCATTCTCCACCAGCATGTCGTAGTAGTTGGTTGGGCCCAGCCAGAACGGACGTAGCTGATTCGTTTGATCGGAGAAATTGACGTTGTTGAAATTGGACCCGTCACGAGACGTCACCACGATTTGGATCAGCGCCCATGCAATTCTTTGGCGCAGTTGGTCAGGTGCGCGACACACCACATCCCAGAACGCGTGATCTCGATACCTCGCCAAATTGACGCCCGATTCGATCGGGCCCCATCCGTCCGCGGTCAGCATTTGCATCGCACGATCTTCGTGCAACGTCGGCGGCAGACTGAATTGGTTGTCGATCCAGTTGGAGCACGCGCGAATCACTCCCACCTGTTTCATCTGGTCCGCCAACGCATTGACCTCCGCATCGGTCGGCCCAAAAGTGGCACGCTGCAGGAACTGCATGGCGCGGAGCCTGACCATCAGGTCCGTCATTTCTTGGCGAGTGGCGACCTCGAAAGTTCCCGCCAGTACCGTCTGCGCCAAAAATACCGAGATGAAAAAACAAGGCGCCAACACGGAGGTCGGCCGACAACGCGGCAGCATGAGAGTGACTCCAGTCGATCGAGGAGAGGAAGAGACGCCCGGTCAACGAACGCATCCCGACCAACGAACTGGCTCACGAAATAAGACTCACGAGCGTGGCTAGGAAGGCTTCGCTACCGTTGCTGATCTTCAAGGTAGTAATCCACAACCTACCGATCAAGCTCATCGGAGGTTGAAATCGCCAAATCCAGCCCAAATTGCCGTCGTGCGGGGGACTACCGGCCCCAACCCATCAAATCGATCAGGGCGTCGGTCAGCCCGCTGACGGGAGCCGAAGTCTCACTGTAAGCCCACATGTTGCGAACCAAGTCGGTCATCAACATGCCCGCCAAACTCAGCACGACAAGAATCAGCAAAAGCGAAACGGTTTGCAAGAGTGTGAATGGAACCTCGAATGCCATCGCGGCTCCCGAGGGCTGGATGCTGCCCGATTCGGACATGCCACCGTCGAGTCCGCCATCATCCAAACCGCCTCCATCCATCGCCATCGGATCGTCGAGTCCCGCCTCATCTGCGACTTCGACGGCATCATCAAATCCGCCACCGCCAAAGTCGGCATCGCTTCCGAAGTCAACAGCCTCGGGTTCAACTGCTTCCGATTCCTCGATCGCGATCACCTGCGAGCCGCTTTCCTCGGCACCTTCCAAGGAAACGCCGGAGGCCGAAAGACGAAACTCCTCATCCGCCTGAAAGTCCACGGCCGAACCGCTTGCATCGCCTGGTACGAGACCCGATCCCGACGCCAACCCTGAGCCAGTTCCGGAACCGTCTCCCAACTCGGCGCCCAAATCCAGGGCGGAGATGCTGCTTCCTGCCAAATCGAGAGGCTCGCTCTCGAGCGAAAGTCCACTATCGGACGGACTCATCAAGTTAATCCCGCTGTCGCCGGCGATGGAAATATCACTGCCGACGCTGCTGACGACCAGGTCGTCATCATCATCGGCGATGATCAGATCGTCATCGTCGGCAAGGGCGTCGTCAACTCCCGATGATCCACCACTGGACGCACTGACGAGTGAACTGCCAAGCAAACTACCCGATTCGCCCGCCAATAGACCACTTCCCGAAGCCTCTCCGGCAAGCAAGTCAAGTTCACTCAACACGTCGCTGGTCGCGGCACTTTTTTCCACCCCGGACGCTTCGCCAGACAGATCGATACTGTCCATCAGCTCCAAACTACTGGCATTGTCATCGCCGCTGATTCCGCCCAAATCGATTTCCGCGTCACTGTCCTCGGTCATTCCGCCCAGCGCGGAACCCGAATCCGGTGCGATTTCAAGACTCTCAAGCGAAGACGACGACCCGATCGCGGATTGGGACGCATCACTGCCTGTCAGGTCGAGCGAGCTTCCCAGCTCCAACTCCTGTGCCTCACGGGAATCCATCGCTTCCTTGGCTGCCTGGTCGCGGTACTCGCTGCCGTCCATCGGCCTGGGGGCATCGGCACCGCCGCGTGACTCATCGGCCGCGCCCAGAATGCCGCTGTCGTGCGAAATCGCCGAGCCACTCAACTCGAGTTCGTCTAAGTCGATCGAGAGGGGCGCATTGGAATCGCCTTTCCCGCCAGATGAGCCAGCCACGACCGCCACATCACTATCCGTCCCTTCCGAGGCCACCAAGTTAACGTCGCTGCCCGACCCCAATACCTCTTGCCCCAGTTCAATGTCGCTTCCGCTGCCGCCATCTGCCGGATCTCCTTCATCGCCCCCGATCACCGCCCCCAACTTGGAACCGGTATCGTTGGAGCCGAGAATTCCGGAACCAAAACCTGAAAGATTCGGCAACTCGTCCTTCAAACGCTCGATTTCCGACTCGGGAAACTTCCAGCTCGATCCGTCACGAAAGCCCCGAATCTGTCCTTGGCTCCGCAAATCGATCAGCTTCTCAGCAGGAATGCCCAACTGCTGGGCGGCGTCTTCGAGCGACAAATAGGCGGCCATGGCGAAACAGTATTTACGGTGAGATAAGGGGCCCGTTGAGTCGGCGGATGTCGCCGGGCAGTGGTTCGGTCGCGTTGAATTGCAGCATGAAGTCGGGCGCAATCTCCCTGCTACTGGTCAACCGAATCGTCCCTGAAGGGTCAATATGATACACCGCGAGCCACTTTTTGTTGGTGTTGACCAGACTAATTACCTGACTTCCCGATTTATCCACGTGTGAAAAACCGATCAAATCCCCCGATCCGGCCGCGTCGCGCCCCGACCGAGTTCGGATCAGGTTGATGGACATCGGACTCCCCGCTCCGGTCGGCGGGTTTTCAGAAATCACGCCTTCGTCTTGAGCAAGCAGCGAGCGTGAACCGTCTAGAGAGACGATCACACCGAGCACGAAACCAATCGCAGCAACCGAAAACATTCCAAGGGCCAATGCGAGTTTTGGGCGGAGACTTGTACTCATCATTTCCGTGCATCCTTTCTGCGTTACGGGGCGTCCTCTCGGTGGGATTTCGCGCGAGCTGATCGTCGCACGACCCGACTTCAGCAAGATTGTTTCACACGGGGGCATTTGCCGTCGATATGTTTTCGACCGGCTCCCAAATCGTCGCGTGGATCACTTCACGCAGCGATAGACGAATGCCGGAGGCAAATTGCGCCAAACCGTTCGGCTTCGCTGGACGCTCGTGAACGATTCAATCAGCAATCGATGGAATCTTCGTCCCGCGGGAAGCGCGACGCCCTGCCAGTAAGCGAACGTGGCGAACTGGCCGCCCGTGGGCATGGCCCTCCAAGTGGCTTCCATGATGGAACGCTGCAGGACGTCTGGAAACGATGCCCACGGCAACCCGCAGATGATCGCATCGGCATGCTGCATCCCAGCCTGGACCATCAGATCCCCCACATCCGCAGCGGATGCTTCGTGAACGGTGACACCTGGGCAACGTTGACGGGTTAACGTTGCCAACTCCCTCGCGCGCTCGATCGCCATGAATTTGGCGTCCGGTCGAAGACGTTTCACGATCTCGCTCGTAAAGACTCCGGTGCCGGGTCCGTACTCCACGACACCAGTGGCGGACTGCCATTGAATCCACTCGACCATCGTTTCCACGAGCGCTTCACTGCTGGGCGCGATCGCCCCCACCTGAGTCGGATGACGGACAAACCGCTTCAAGAACTTCCAGGTGTCAGCCCATGTTCGGTCTGAACGCATTGTCAAGTCGAGCTTCGTCATCAATGGGTTTCATCGGAGGCATTCGGCATCGAGGTTTTGCCACACGAACGGGTCGAATTCATCAGGCTCTTCCTCAGTCGGCCGTCGGTGTGAATTGAAATCGATAGGGACGCAACCCGGAACCCTCCGTGCAGACCGATCGAGCGGTCGACGTTTGATTTCCAAGTGCTGAGCCGACCACCGCATGATGACAACTCGATCCATGGACGGACCCACGCGATGTCTCGAACCGCAGTCCCGCTGCTAAGCTAGAGGGATCGCTAATCCAGAGTTGCCAGCGGCCGATTGGATTCACCCGGTCGCGAGTACATCCCTCGAAGACAAACATCGCACTACCGGCTCGATCTCACCATGCGTTCGCCCACCAGAACGAACTCTCCGACTCAACGCGTGAACATGACGCCGATGATCGACGTCGTGTTTCTGTTGATCATCTTTTTTCTTGTCAGCAGTCACCTTGCCCGACGCGAAATTCGCTACCCAGTCGAGTTGGCCGCCACGGCGACCGGTGAGCGAATTGATACCGGCGACGCCTTCATCACCGTTACCATTGATGCCGAACATCAGGTTCGAATGAGTGGCGTCGTCGTCAGCGTCGGCCAAATGGAGACCCGCATTCGGCAAAAACGGGATGCCATCAGTCGCGACGCGGCGGTTCGATTGAGGATTGATCGCTCCGTTCCGTTCCAGTTTGTGCGGCCAGTGCTAACGGCGCTTACCGAGGCAGGAATCCGTCGCGTCGGCTTGGCTTCGGAGGCAATCCGATGAAGAGCCCATTCCAACGAAGGACGCGTGGGCAGAACCACCTCGACGCCGAATCGTCGATGACCACCATGATCGATGTCGTTTTCCTGTTGTTGATCTTCTTTGTTTGGACAAGTTCCTTTGATGTTCCCGACCAAGATTTGCCCGGGCCGCTCGCGGTCGCGGCCACTTCCGAATCAGCAGGCCAATCCACCACGACACGCTCACCGATGCAGTGGACAGATGAGATTCTGATCGGGATCCGGAACGCCGATTCCCACCCCCGGTTCACGGTCGGTTCGATTGCAATCAATGATCTCGATTCGCTGCAGACGCACATGAGTGCCATTGCGGATATTGGGTCCGTTCCTCCCGTGATTATTGATCCGGATGATTTGGTCCCGTTCGATTTAGTGATGACAACACTGGATCGCCTGAGGGATGTCGGCTGCCGCAACGTTTCACTTGCATCGTCGACGGAGACGCCATGATACCGTGGATGGCCATTGCGTGTTTGGTGCTGGGTGATGTCGTGGCGTCGCCGCTACAGAACAGCGGTATGTCCAGCCGTGTCCGGGCCGTCCGCCAACAACTCATCGACGCGGTTACCGTACCGATGCCCCCGGAGAGAGTGGATGCGTTGTTGGAACGCGTTGCCAAGATCGACGAAGAACTCCAGTCCGGGATTCAAAAGCTCAATGAGGACATTCGGGTCGAATCCGCTTTATTGCAAGACGCGACACGCCGGGAGTCGATCGCCAAGTTGTCCCGGCAGCGATCACGCGATGGACTCATCCGTGTGGAGTTGGCGGTGTTGCGCAGCGAACTGTTCGCCGCTGGAACGGCCGACGCCGCATCCATGGCGACCGCGGCGGCGCAAATCGCCGAATCAGTCCTAACCACGTTGCCCGCGGCAGGCGTGGTCCGTAGTGAAGTGTTGCGTTTGCTCGCCGAAGCCCAACTTCGCCGCGGTGACCCACAATCAGCAATGGCGACTTTGAAATTGCATTTGGCGACCGAGGTGACCAAAAGTGATGCCGAACCCGATCTTCGCCGGGCTCCATCGGATCGTTTACGAGCCCTGCGAATTCGCATCGCAATCGCGCAAGACGACCTCGAGTTCGCTCAGCGACTTTTGCAAGAACGTCCCACGGGTCCGGAATCCGTGGCGATGGATCTGGCCCAACTTGAGCTCCGAATGGCCCGATCCGGCTTGGATGCTCCCTCGGTTTCCGACTGGATGGATGAAATCGGTCGGCGACATGGTGTGGCCGCGCAGACGCGTGCAGAGACTTTGGTCGCGCGGCGCCGCGAAAACGACTTCAGGTCGGACACCTCACGCAACGTGCGTTTGCGGATTGCTGACGGTGTTTTTCTGTTTCGAATCGGGCAGAACGAACGGGCCGCTGTGGCATTGGCTCAAGCCGCGGCGCTTGACAAAGATCCGATGCAAGCTTTGGACTCGGCAACGCGTTCATCAGCCATTCTGGTTCAATCCGGACGAGCGGACGCCGCGATCGAATTGCTGTCGGCCATATCCAAGAAGCATTCCCACGTCGAGGCATCCGCCGATGCCATGTTGCGGTTAGTGGCGATTGCCGATCATTCGACAAGTCCTTCCGACATCGATCGAATTGAATCGCTGAGCTGGATCGTGGACGTTTGGCCCGAATCCCGCGCTGCTCTCACCGCACGCGATGCATTGATTCGGATTGCCACTGCTGAGAAACGCTTCCTTGATGCCGCCATCTTGGCATGCCGAACGCCGGAACGTCGATTGGATGAGGATGCCCAAGACCGAGCCGTCCGCCAATGGATGCTGGTCCTCACCGAGCAGGACGAGCCCCCGGACTCCATTGCATCGGTTGTGAATCAAATCGAACCGCCCGACTTGGAATCCTTCATGCAATCGATGAAAGGCAGCGTTCGATCCGAGGCGGGCCCCAACTCGAAGCGATTGCATGACCGGCTCGCCAGTTGGCTCGCCGACTCTGCCGCGCGTGGAGCCTCGACATGGGAGCAGAGCGATGTCTCCAAATGGAATCACTTGATTGCCTGGCGTCTGCAGCGTGATGCGCGGCGGCAACCAACCGCTCAAAGGAAGCTTGCCGACACGTTATTGCAAATGGTGGAATCGCCTTCGCCACTGGACGTGCTGCGTTGGAAACTTTGGGCTGGACGGGAAGTGAAGGTTGATACTTCCGATCCGATTCGCCTCGCGACCGCCGCGGCGGCCCTATCGACGTCAAACCGATCGTCCGATCAATCCCGCGCATCGGGTTGGTGGAAACAGTTGGCATCGGGGCTTCCACAGAGTAGTGATGATTGGCAGCGCGTCCGCTGGCAAGGCATCGCCACGGCCTATCGTGGAGGCGACCGGGAGGGCGCCCGCGCCGACGCGGCCCGTTGGTTGTTGACGCATCCGCCGGACGATCAAGACTTGGCGGTGAAGCTGCGTCAGCTTTCAGATTCATAACGCTCGCAAGGGGCTCGCGACGCGTTGTCATTCGTTGCCGTCGGATCTAAGTTGTCAGATCCCATCGGACTTCCCAAAGACGGAGAAATGTCGCCTTGCTTTCCATTCGCACAAATGTTGACCGACGCCGACTTGCATTGCGTTGGACGACCCCAATGATGATTCTGGCGGTCGCCTGCCTTGCGGCCTCAGGATGTCGTCCGTCGGCGCCTCCCGCTCCTGCTCCGGAACCCGAACCGCCGGCACTTTCGGAGTCGCCTGAGAAGATTCAACAGTTGGAAGACGCGGGATACGTGTATGTTCGCGATGAAAGCCAAGAAAATCAAATTACCGAGTTATCGATTTCCAGCAGCGAGAGCATTGCTGAAACACTCCCTTGGCTCGAGGGAGTTCCGTTTGTCAAAGTGGCTCGATTTACCGGTACCGGCGTGGACGACGCGGGCATGGAGCACATTACTGAGCTGAGCCAACTCGAACGTCTCGATTTCAGTGATTCAGCGATCAGCGACCAGGTCCTCACTTATGCGGGCCAGCTTGAATCGTTGCAGGTGCTGACGCTTCGACGAACAGCGGTCTCCGACGAAGGGCTGGGTAGGATCACGGGTTTGTCGAAGTTGCGGGCGATCGATCTTCGGAACACCAACATTGGTGACGACGGCATGCAATACCTCGCCCAGATTACGACGCTGGCCGATATCCAATTGGAGAAGTCGAAAGTCACCGACGTGGGTTTGGTCCAGCTGGCGCCTCTGAATCTGAGCTCAATCAACTTTAATTTTTGCACCACCATTGGTCGTCCCACGTTGGCCGTGCTCGGGAAAATGAGCAATCTTCAGCAAATCCAAGCCAATACGACCAAGGTCAATGACGCCGCGATGGCGGAATTGAAGTCCTTGACAAAGCTTCGACGGCTTCGAATCGGCGGCTGCGACGTCACCGGAGAAGGCTTGCGACAGGTGCAGGCCAACAAAGCGCTTACGCGGTTGGAACTGCGAGAATCATCTGCTGATGACCTCGCAATGGATGTGTTGGCATCCATGTCGACGGTCTCGCATCTCGATTTGAGCGAGTGCCGGCTGGCATCCGCGGAAGGCCTCGCCAAACTAGGCGCATTAACAGATTTGACCTACCTGGGACTTTGGGAAACCAAGACGAACGACGAAACACTCGCGGCTTACGGAAACCTCACCAAACTACGCGAACTCAATTTGAAGGCGACATCTGTCGGCGACGATTCGTTACCGTTTCTTCTGAAGATGGTAAGCCTTGAAGTACTCAATGTCGCCGGAACCCTTCTAACCGACGATAGTTTTGCTGCCATCGCAAAGCTGCCAAAACTACGTGTTCTCAATGTCGCCAACACCGACATTGGTTATGACTTGATTGATGAGTTAATCGAGACATACCCTAACTTGGAAGTGGTTGAGTTTGAGAACTAGCGATCGACGTCCCGAACCGAATGAATTGACGTCGCCGGTTCATTGGGAACTCGTTGAACGACTGCAGGGTGACCGTGCCATTCCCCTGCTGCAGTCCCAAATGTTTTGGGCGTGCGAGCTTGCCAGCAGCGTCTCGGCCCAGTCGATTGATGCGGTGCATCACCCGCATCTCTGGTCGATACGACAAGTCTTTGCACATTGTCTCGATGCCGAACGTGCATTCGGAGATCGAATGTGGCGACTGGCCGCCGGCGACACCGCAACCCTGGTGCCCTTTGACCACGATGCCTATGCCCAATCGAGATTTGGACTCGGCAACGTGTCGCATCTAATCGGAGAACTAGGGGCTCTCCGACAAGCCAACACAATTCTGTTGAAACGCATCAAGCCGAACTGCTGGGATCACTGCGGTACGATCGAGGGCCAGACGGTAAGTGTACGAGGATTGGCGTGGTTGTCGGCCGCCCACCTGCATCACCACTTTGAGGTCATCGAACAACGCTGCGAGATCACCGTCCAACGAGCCCACGACCCGTCGCAGATGAGCCGCTAGGCCTTCTGCTTTAACTTGGCAATGTCCCGAGTGACCGCGTCTTGTTGATCCTTGAGTCCGCTGAGGGATTTCCGCTCATTCATCACGACGTCGGCCGGAGCACGCGATACGAAGTTCTCGTTGGCCAGCTTCTTCTCTTTGCCAGTGATCTGGTTGGTGATTTGACCGAGTAGTTTCTCCAGCCTGGATAGCTCCGCGTCGACGTCAATGAACCTCTCCAGATCCACGTGCACGTCGACCTGGGCCTCCGGCAGTGCCAGGTGGGCGTCCGTCTCAAATGCCGCGGTCTCCGGACCGATCTGTTGAACATCCGCTCCCGCAAGTGCCGCGAAGTAAGCCGTCATGGGTTGCAACAGCGACCGAGACGACTCCTGGCAACCAATGGCGACGGGCACCGTTTCTCTCGGCGGAATATTTTGACTCGCTCGAATCTGTCGGATCGCGGCGATAATCCGCTGAAACTCGCTGAATTGGCGCTCGATCTGTGCGTCGTAGTGAGACTCGACGGAGACGGGAAACGCTGCCGTCATCGCAAATGATTCGACAGGCGCCGGTGTTGGCACACCGCGTTGGGGTGCAATCTCACCTAGAAATCCCCACACAGATTCGGTCACGAATGGCATGATCGGGTGCAATAAACGCAACAGCTGGTCGAGGCCATGCGCCATCACATTTTGAGCGATGGCACGGTCGGTCGCATCGGCATCCTCCGCCAATCGTGGTTTCGCGATCTCAACATAGAAGCTACAGAACTCGTCCCATGCGAAGTCATAAAGCGTCCGTGCCGCCTCGGAGAATTGATACGTATCGATGGCGGTCGTGACTTCCGACGTGACCGTCGCCAACCGACTCAGCAGCCAGCGATCTTCGATCGGGAGCGTCGCCACATCGATCGGCTGCGGCTGGAATCCTTCCAGATTCAGGAGCGCGAATCGAGAAGCATTCCATAGCTTGTTGACAAAGTTCCGAGCCGTCTCGAAACGCTCACTCACGACGGCGGCTTTGGGAAGCGCCTTGTCCTCATCCGATTCCGCCCACTGGGTGCGGAATGGCTTCGAACACGCCGGGCAATCCACGCGCGGCGCCGACCGATTCTTTTTCGTTTGATCGATCAATTTCTCACACGATGGACATTCGTACTGGACCGGCATCCGCACGTCTTGGGTCTCGGTGGCAAGTCGTGCCAACCCGAATCGAAGTGAGTCGGGGCCGAACTTATCAATGATGTCGTTGGGATCGACGCCGTTGCCCTTGGACTTCGACATCGTCTCGCCGAGTCCGTCGAGGATCTTGGGGTGGATGAACACCTCATCGAATGGGACGCGGTCCAGATTGTTGAGGCCCATCAATACCATCCGAGCGACCCAGAGCGTGATGATGTCACGGGACGTGATGAGTGTTTGGGTCGGATAGAACTTGTCGAGTTCTCGAGTCTGCTCAGGCCATCCGAGTGTACTGTGAGGCCATAGCGCCGATGAGAACCAGGTGTCAAGCACATCGGGATCTTGCGTCAAGCCATGGGATTCGACGTCAGCGATTGCCGGACTGTTTTCTTCACGGATGCAAACAAAGACCGCCTGGGATCGTTCACCATCGGCATCAACGCGAAAGTGAATTTGGCCCGGATAGGTCTTGGCGATCTGCTGCATTTCGGCCGCCATCGAGTCGGCCTGGCCGCTATCCAAGCCGCCGCGGGACCAGATCGGGATCCGATGGCCCCACCACAACTGTCGACTCACTGGCCAATCTCGTTTCTCTCCCAGCCAGTCCAGATAACCCTTCCGATATCGTGCTGGAAAGATCTTCACCCGCTCGTCGGTGACCGCGTCCATCGCCGACTGAGCGAGCTCCGCCATGGCGACAAACCACTGATCGGCCAAGTACGGTTCGATCGGAGTCTTGCTGCGGTCCGAATGTGGCAATTCGATATCTCGATCTTCGATATCGCCGAGCAGACCGAGTTCTTCCAGGTCAGCCACGACGGCTCGACGCGCCTGAGGAATGGTCAAACCTTCGTACTTGCCCGTGGCAGCGTTGAACGTTCCATCCGGATTGAGAATGTTGATCATCGGGAGGCTCTGACGCTGGCCGACTTCGTAGTCATTCGGATCATGTGCCGGCGTGATCTTCACGCAACCACTGCCGAGCTCAGGCTTGGCCCACTCATCGGCGACCAACGGAATGGCTCGATCGGCCAACGGCAGCTGCACCAACCGACCGTCAGCGGCCATATCGCACAGCTGAGTCAATGCGGGCAGCATCGATTCAGTCCGCGACGCCAAACGGTCCAGTTCGGCCTGCACGGCCGCCCGCTCCTTCTCCGGCGCATCGACTAGTTTTTCGCGGGTCGCTTGTTCCACCGCCGCCAGTGCCGCCGCCGGATCGGGATGGACGGCCACGGCCGTGTCACCCAGCATCGTCTCTGGTCGTGTCGTCGCAATCTCAACATGCGTCGGCTCGCCAGGTTTGGGGTCGATCACCGGGTACCGGAAGTGCCAGAAATGGCCTTTCTTCGTTTGACTGAACACCTCGTCATCGCTCACGGCCGTTTGTAAAAACGTGTCCCAGTTGACCAAGCGTTTCCCTCGATAGATTCGAAACTTTCCAAACAAATCAAAGAACGTTTCGCGAACTGCCTTGGCACACCTTTGGTCCAACGTGAAGCGCAAGCGGTCCCAATCGCATGAGCAGCCCATCCGTTTGAGTTGTCCGAGGATGCGCGTTTCGTACTGATCTTTCCATTGCCAGATTCGACGCACCAGTTCGTCACGCCCCAAGTCGTGGCGTGTCAAGTTTTCCTGTTCCTTGAGTCGGCGCTCGACCACGGCTTGGGTGGCGATCCCCGCATGATCCGTGCCTGGCATCCACAGCGTCTCGTAACCTTGCATCCGCCGACAGCGAACAACAATATCTTGCAACGTGTTGTTCAGTCCGTGCCCCAGATGCAACGCTCCGGTCACATTGGGTGGAGGAATCACAATCGTGAATGGTGGTTTATCGCTCTCCGCATCGGCGCGATTGCAATGGGCGGTATCCCATCGGTCCAGGATGCGTGGCGCCGCATCGGCATGGTCAAAGCGATTGGGGATCATGGTGATCGACCTAAGAGACGGTTTCACGAAGGGGTCCGGACCCTCTCCGGTGGGTTGATTCGAGAATATCTGGACCGGTTTCCAAAGGGACAGATCCCCTTCCTGACACGGTCTCTACATATCTTCCTGATGCAATTTGTACTCGACACTATCGACCAGTGCCTGCCAGCTAGCGGCAATGATGTTGTCGCTGACGCCGATCGTGCCCCACGTCTCTTTTCCGTCGGTCGATTCGATGTTGACACGAATCGACGCGGCGGTCCCGCTGGCGGAATCGACGACGCGAACCTTGTAGTCGATCAGCGACCATCCGGCGATTTGGGGAAACGTTCCCGATAGAACTTTTCGCAAGCCGGCATCCAACGCGTTGACGGGCCCGTGACCTTCGGCCGCATCAAAACACGTGGTCTCACCGATCTTGAGCTTGATGATCGCCTCGGCAAACGCATGTCCGGTCGCGACATCCCGATCGCCCGCAACAACGCGGTATTTAATCGTTTCAAAATGACGCCGAAACTTGCCGGCGACACGCTTGATCAATAGGTCGAACGAGGCGGTCGCTGACTCAAACTGGAACCCCATGTTTTCCAGGCGAACGACTTCTGCGAGCACCTTGTTCATCAGTTCTTTGTCGTCGCCGATGTTGTACTTGCCGGCCACGGCCTCAATGTTGCTACGTCCCGAAAGCTCGCTGACCAAGATTCGACGCTCATTGCCGACCGCAACGGGATCAATGTGCTCGTAGGTGCTCGCGGCCTTGTTGATCGCGTGGACATGCATGCCACCCTTGTGAGCGAATGCACTTTGACCCACGAATGGCTGGTTGTTTCGCCACTGCAAGTTCGCGGTTTCGTAGACATACCGCGACAACTCCGTCAGCGATTGCAGCGATCGGTCGCCCAGCACTTGGAAACCGTTCTTCTTCAACGCCAAGTTGGCAATGACGGCGATCAGGTCCACATTACCGCATCGCTCGCCGATGCCATTGATCGTTCCTTGAACCTGGTCGGCTCCCGCATCGACGGCCGCCAGCGAGTTGGCCACCGCCACTTCACTATCATTGTGGCAGTGGATCCCGATGCGAACATCATGGTTAGCCAGTGCCGCCTTCGCCGCCGCCGTGATTTCGGCAATGCGTTCGGGAAGACTTCCACCGTTGGTGTCGCAGAGTACCATCCACGTTGCGCCGGCGGATGCGGCTGACTGGAGCGTTTTGATCGCGTAGTCCGGATTGGCAATGTAGCCATCAAAAAAATGCTCGGCGTCATAAATGACTTCGGAGTGTCCGGCCAAGAACTCGGCGCTCTCGCCGATCATGTCCAAATTTTCGTCGAGCGTGGCCCTCAACACTTCCGTGACATGGTAGTCCCACGTCTTTCCCACCAGCGTGATGCATGGGGTCCTCGCCGCGACGAGCGCTTGCATCCCTGGATCGTCTTCCGCCTTCATCGCCCGACGACGAGTCATTCCGAAGGCACACACCTTGGTATCGCCCAAATCACACGAACGGATCTGCTCGAAAAATGCGACGTCTTTCTCGTTGCTCAGCGGGTATCCGCCTTCGATAAAGTCGAATCCCTGTTCAGCCAATCGCTGCGCGATACTTAGCTTGTCTTGCAGCGAGAAACTGACACCCTCGCCCTGCGAACCATCGCGCAGGGTGGTGTCATACATGAGGATCGGCCGAGGAGGTGTCGTTGAATCAGTCATGGGGTTTGGTAGGAGCGCCGTTGGGCAACGCGGTGGCCTCGAGCCGATCGCGGCTGTTCTGTGTGGAATGGGTTGGTGACGCGATCTCGGTCAACGCGTCTTTGGCAGGTTCATCGTTCAATCCGATGACAGGTGGAACCTGATAGGGGTTCATGCCATCCGTCGTACGGGCGCGAACACGGTGATCGCCGACCGGTGATTGGGACGTCTCGGCCGACGCCACTTCAATGACCTTTTGTTCATTTGCGATCGATTTGACCACGGGCAATTCGGACGAGGACCCCGTCAGGCGGCGCTGGCGACGACGCGCCCATAGGATGACTCCCACACCAAACACGACGCAGGTGACCGTCATGGCCGCCAGAATTTCGATTGACAACAAATTCACCTGTTGCCCGCGAGCGTACATCACAAAGACGAAGAAGAGCCGACCGACGCCCGCAAGGACTCCCAGCACTGCCAGTGCCCCCGCGAAAGTGACGGCCCTGGGTCGACGGTGCGGATTTAGACTCACCACCGCCAAGAACAACAGCGGAATGCCAAACATCATTGGCACGAACTGGGAGATGTGTTTCTCCGTGGTCGCCAACATGCTCACCACCGTTAGACCGCATAACAGCAGCCCGAACGCAATGCCCGTCTTCGCCATCATGCCGTCAACATCGCCGCCACTCTCTGAATTCTCATCACCGGATCGCTACCGAACGCCTTTACCAGGCATCCTAGGCGTTCTCCAGGCACTCCGCTCCGACTCGCCGGACCGTCCGGCGAGCCGCATGTTGTAGTACTTGCGGCGCCTTTTTCGTAGGCCGGCTCCGACGGAGGCGTGGCTCGGTGCCCATCCCAACGTGGAGTCGCCCGCGGCGGGCACGCCGAACGGGCCACTGAGACTTCCATGTCGGCGTCGCCCGCCTGTTAATCCTGTGCCCCATCTCGGTGCCTTCGCACATAGTCCACCACAGCCGAACGTAGATCCGGATCGACCAACCCGATCTGGCGAGCCTCCTTCAATGCAGCAGCCAACGGTTTGCCAGCGTCCAGAACCCGATAAGCGATCCAGACGGCACCCACCCGATTCCCGGACGCACAGTGGAGAAGGATTTGTCGCTCGTCCGCCGCCGCCGACAGTGAGCGACGAGCTTCGTCGAGGAGCTCGTCCGTTAATTCCTGATGGCCGCCGAAACGGAGGGGCTGGAACCGCAACCCGGCTTCGCGCACCAGCGCGACGTCATCGAATTTCAGTTCCCGTCGGCTGCGCAGCGAAATGACATCCGTCACCCCGGCTTGCTTGACTTCGAGCAATGCCGCGGCGCCGGGTTGGCTCGAGAGCCAAATCGGGCCGGCGAGAAGGGTTCGAAATGTGTCCGTGAGCGTTGTCGGCTCCAATTCCCACTCGTCCGGACTCGTTTCTCGACCATTGTCGTCGGCGATGGGCGGCTCCGCCGAGGTCCGGCCCGACGCGGGCGCTAGGCATGCCGCCACAACCATCGCACGGCAAAACAAACGCAACGCCCAATTCATGACGGTCTGACTTCGTTGAAGGGTGGAGGCTTGCGATCAAGCGACGGCGACGCCGCCCCCTTTCGCGATGAACCTGATGAATGATAATCCGATATCGACAACGACAGCCACAGAATTGGCCCGAAGACCGGCCAACGCGTCCACCACCCCATCCTTAATGAACCTCGAGAGGATCCTCACGACCATGGCAGGAACTGAACGTCGCCGCGAAGTCAAACGCCTGCGGGCTCGCCGAAAGAAAACCGCCAATCTGCTCGCCCGCGTGAAAGCGGGTTCGATCGACAAAGCCGAAGCGGCTCGAAAACTTCGTCGCCTGACCCCAGGCGCCGATGTGGTCATTGCGAGGGAAGGCCTGGCCTAGAGCATACGGTCGCTGCACCGACACTATTTTGATCAGCTTTCACGGTGTTCGGTGAACGATCTGACTCGTTCCGAAGCAAATTTGAGCATTGTCGTGAGCTAGGCCGAACCAACGCCCCAGCATCGGCGTACGTCAGCCAAATTAGATCGAAAATTCATCGAATCCAACCTTTCACGGACACGAATTCATGGCAGACACCGGCGACCGTCCGGCAATGATTGAGGCGGTGGGTCTGAGTAAGTTCTATGGGCCGTTTGCCGCCGCCCGCGATGTATCGTTCAGCGTGGGGGAAGGCGAACTGGTCGCGTTTCTTGGGCCCAACGGTGCCGGCAAGAGCACCACGATGAAAATGCTAACGGGCTACATCGCCCCGAGCGAAGGGCACGCGAACATTGCTGGCCACAATATGATGGTCGATCGCATCGCGGGCAGCCGTCGGCTGGGGTATCTACCTGAAAACGGCCCGCTTTATCCCGAAATGACACCCCTGGGAATGCTCGAGTTTTTTGCCGATGCCCGAGGGTTAGGGTCCAAGGTGAAATCGGACCGCATTGATGCGGTGGTGGACATTTGCGACCTTTCGTCTGTGCTCTACAAACCGATTAGCAAACTCTCCAAAGGTTTCAAGCAACGGGTCGGCATGAGCCAGGCGTTGCTGCACGAACCGGATGTGCTCATCCTCGACGAGCCGACCGCCGGCCTGGACCCCAATCAGATTCGCGGCGTTCGGTCAACGATGAGGAAGCTTAGCGAAACCAAGACCATTCTCTTGTCGACACACATTCTGCAAGAAGTCGAGGCCATGGCCGATCGCGTGATCATGATCAACGAAGGTCGCAAGGTTTACGATGGCGATGTGGCCGGCCTACGAGACGCCGGTGACGGCGAACTGGACAACGCCTTCCACAGCCTCACCGGTCAGCACGCCGGCGCCTGATCCGCGGTCTACTGGAGGCGTCGCATCAACGACGCCTTGGTAATTCAGGCCGCACCTTGCTCGGAAACGAGTCACATCCACACCCGCGACCACTATCCCAACCACCCTTTAACGCTCTCGATCAAATACCCATGGTGCTAGACAACATTTCCCGATCGTTGTTGTTGCTGCTCATCTATGACGTGATCTTCCTGGTGGGACTCGCGATCATCGTCTTGGCGCTGGCAAGCACCAAGCGTGCAGCGTTCGCGGTGATGAAACGCAACTTCATCGGATATTTCAGCAACCCGACGGGTTATGTGTTCCTTTGCATCTTCGTGTTTTTGACCAGCGTCGCTGCGTTTTGGCCCTACGAATTCTTTAATTCGAATTTGGCGACCCTCGATCAGCTCAATCAATGGTTTCCGCTGATCATGTTGGTCTTCATCCCGGCCATTACGATGAGCATCTGGGCAGAGGAAAAACGCCAGGGCACTGACGAGTTGCTGCTTACCTTACCCGCGGATGACTTTGACATCGTCATCGGAAAGTATACGTCGGCCGCCGCGATCTTCACGGCTTCGTTACTGTTTAGCCAGTTCAGCACGTTCACCACGCTGGCAATTCTGACAGAGGGGCAGCTCAATATCGGATTGATCCTTTCGACGTACCTCGGTTACTGGTTCGTTGGCTTGGCGATGATCGCCATCGGCATGATTGCGTCTTTCTTGACTGGCAATTTGACGGTTGGATTCATCTTGGGCGCCTTGTTCAATGCTCCACTCGCATTTGCGTCCTTGGCGGATTCCGTCAGTCCCAACCGTCAGATCGCCCAATGGGTCCAAAATAGCGGGATCGCTCGACCGTTCGACGACTTCGGTCGCGGCGTCGTCAGCACGTCATCGATTGCCTATTTCTTGCTAGTCTCGGCGGTCGCCCTTTACGTTTGCATGGTTCTGATTGGCCGTCGCCATTGGACCGGCGGAAAAGACGGTAACCAAATGGCTTGGCACTACGTCGCTCGGTCGATTGCCTTGGCAGTCTTTACGATCGGTGCCGTGATGCTATTCCGAGAAAAAGATGTCGTCCGCTACGACATGACCGAGGACAAGGTCAGTTCGCTTGCCGATGCGACCAAGGACTTGATTCGCAACCTGAGCAATGAACGCCCCATCGTGATTGACGCGTTCGTCAGCGACGAAATCCCCGAGGCATACGCGAAGACGAAGTACGAGCTGATCAATCTCCTCAAGGAGTTCCGGGCCGAAGCCGCCAAGCAGGGTCGTGAGCTGCAAGTCAATCTTTATGACGATATCGAATTGTTCAGCGAAGACGCCGCACTGGCAGCCGAACGATTCGGCATTGAGCCGGTCACTCGAATGTTCCGCGAAAAAGGCGCCTACACGCAAAAGCAGCTCATTCTGGGAGCCGCGTTTCGTTCCGGCTTGGAAAAAGTCGTGGTACCGATTTTCGAATACGGCATCCCCGTCGAGTACGAACTGGTGCGCAGCATCAACACGGTCGCCAAGGGTTCTCGGAAACGAATTGGAATCGTCGCGACAGACGCTCGCCTGATGGGCGGCACGGTGATGAGCGGGATGTCGATGCAGCGGGTGGACAAGCACCCACTGATCGATGAACTGGCCAAACAGTATGAGGTGGAGGAAGTGGACCTGGACGGGCCCATCTCGCCAGGAATGTATGACGCCTTGATCGCGGTCCAGCCTTCGTCACTCGCCCCCCAACAGTTCGATCGCCTTGTCAGCGCGATTCGAGATGGTGTTCCCACCGCCGTGTTCGAGGACCCTCGCCCGCTGGGTGCCCAGTACATCACGGCAACGGGTGATCCCAAACAATCCCCCGGCGGCATGTTTGGCGGCGGGGGGCCCACACCCAAGGGTGACATTCGAGCTTTGTGGGACGTCCTGGAAATCAATGTTCCCGGGCAACCGGGAATGCAGGGCAACTACAACCCATCACTCGTCTGGCAGCCGCACAACCCCTATCCGAACTTAGAAGCCGCCAATGAGACTTGGATCTTCGTCGATCAGTCACTCGCGGGCGAAGGCGAGTTCCTGCTGAGCGATCAGAATGAAATCACATCCGATTTGCAAGAAGTACTCGCCATCATGGCCGGTGCGGTCTATGGCAACGATGGCTCCAGCCTGACCCACACGCCGCTGCTGACGACTGCATCGGTCTCAGGAACCATCCCCGGTTCGGTCATGCAACAAATCATGAGTGGGCAGACCACGCTGGGCCGCGAGTTATCAGGCGTGACGCCCAACATCCCGATCGCCATGGCCATTGAGGCCGATTCGAGTTCCGGCGATGAAGGCGCAGCAGAAGAAGCGACCGAAGCGGATATCAAGTCCGAACCGGGCATCAAGGTCGTCTACATTGCCGACACCGACATCATCCTACCTGAGTTCCTGCTGATCCGAGCCGAGCCAGATCAAGTCGCCGATACGCGATTTCAGTTCAAGAATGTGACGTTTGCGCTCAATACGATTGACTGGCTCACCGGCGAGAATAGCTTCATCGATGTACGCAAGCACGAACCGCAGTTCGCATCGCTGAAGTTGATCGATTCGGTCAAGCAGGAGGCCGCTACGCTGGTTCGCAAACGAGCCAAGGAATTCGACCGACAATTCGAAGAAGCGGAACGAGAAGCGAACGAAAAGAAGGACGAAGAATTGCAGTCTCTCAAGGAAGAATTGCAAAAGCTGCAAGAGGAAAATGAAGAAGGAGCCGTCGCCCAGAGCGTCCTGATGGAAAAGATGACAGCCTTTCAAATCAAATCCGAAAACCAAGACCGAATCTTGGCGGTCCGGCGTCAAAAACTCGAACGCCAACGCGATCAGAAAACGCGCGACGTGCAACGCGAAGCGGACCAGGAAGTCACCGCCATCCAAAACCAGGTCAAGACGGCGGCGGTGGCACTTCCCTGCATCCCACCACTCATTGTTGGCGTCATGGTTTTCGCCTCTCGTCGACTCCGTGAACGCGAAAACATTAGCAAGAGTCGCTTGAAGTAGCTTTTGGCCCCAGCTTCCAAGCTACGAGGTTTTCGTCTCTCCCCACACCTTTCAATTCTGAATCGAAACCCACCGAGTATCAGTCGTGAACGAAGGAAAAAAGACAGGCATATTTGCCGCGGTCGCGGCGGTCACGTTGGCGATCGGGTTATTTGTTTCTTGGCCCAGCAGCACCGACGAAGACGAGCGAATCGCCGCCGGTCAGCCGCTCTTCGAAGAATTCAAAGACCCTCTTTCGGCCTCGAGCCTTAAGATCGTGACGTTCGATGAAGAGCAAGGGCAAGTAGCCACCTTTGAGGTGCGTCGTGACCGGGAATCCGGCATTTGGTCCATCCCATCGCGATCGGGCTATCCCGCCGATGCGGTCGAGCAGATGAAGGACGCCGCCAACTCACTGGTGGGATTGCAAATCCTCGATGTCCAGACGCGATCGGCGGAAGATCACGAAGCTCTTGGCGTCGTCGAGCCCAAGTTGGAAGACTTGGAAGTGGGTGACGTCGGCGTGGGGCGTTTGGTTACGTTCAAAGACGACGGGCAGAAGACTTTGGCAAGCTTGATCATTGGGACCCCCGTCAAAGATGAAGACGGCAAGGTTTATGTGCGACGACCGGGACAGGATCCTGTTTACGTCGTCAAACTTGATGAATCGGCTCTTTCAACCGAATTCGAAGATTGGATCGAAGAAGATCTCCTGCAAATCTCGAGCATTGATATCCAAGATCTGACGATCAAGGACTACAGCACGTCGATGGGTCCCCGAGGCGGGGTCGCGCTAAGTCGAAACTACACCGCCGAACTCGTCATGGACGGATCCGACTGGACTCTGGAACGCTTACTCGAGTTCCCAAGTGACAACCCATTGGCAGAACCGACGGAAGTTAGCGTTGACGCCGAGCAAGTCGTCAACAAGGAACTATTGAACGACCTCAAGAACGCCTTGGACGACGTGAGGATTGTCGATGTGGTTCGCAAACCGGACGGGATGAGCGCGAATCTGAAGGCGGACAAGGATTTGGTATCCGATAACGAGGCGCTCATGTCCTTGGCGTCACGCGGATTCTTCCCCGTGACCATGGGTTCCGATGGCGAATCGGAAATGTTGTCCGCCAACGGAGAGCTGACCGTTTCGACGAGTGACGGCGTTGAGTATGTGCTCCGATTCGGCAACGTCTCCGGATTGACGGAGGAGCAAGAAAGTAACGATGAAGAGGACGAAGACGCAGTCACCGGCGGAGTCAATCGCTACTTGCTGGTCACCACGCGAGTCGACGATTCACAGTTCCCAGCTCCGGAACTGCAACCTGTTCCGCAGACCATCACGGAACTGGAAGCCCTGCTTGGTCTCGACGAGAAGGTCACCGAAGAAGACGTCCCTGTCGACATGAAGCCCGCCGAGGTGAAGCCAGAGGAAACGGCGGAGGAAGATGCCGAGGCGACCGAGGATGGGTCCGGCGCAGTCGACGATGCAGCGGATGCTCCCATGGAAGCTGAGGCAACAGAAGAAACGGAAGAACCGACTGATTCGTCCGATGAACCATCCGAGAATGAGTCCAAGACCATCAGCGAACCGGAGACCGCGGTTGCGGAACCCACCGAGGCCACCGTCTCCGGTAGTGGTGAAGCCACTGGCGAAGGCCAGGGTCAAGCCGAAGATGGTGAAGATGACGTCGTCGAAGTTAGCTCGTCAGCTCCCGCCGAAGCAGGCGATGGAGACGAGCCGAACCCGACGGAAACGATGGAAGAGGAGCAGGTAAGTAACGAAGAGCTCGTCGAGGACGATGAGATTGCGTTTGCCGATCTTTCCGATGAAGAAAAACAAGAAAGACTCGAGGCCGAACAGGAGAAGGTGTTGAAGGAGAACACCCGACGGCTCGACGAGAGAAAGGATCGATTGACGGACGCCAAGCGCCGCGTCGCTGAGCTGAATGCTCGATTTGCGGATTGGTACTATGTCATACCCGAGTCAACATATAGCGAGTTGCGAATTGCTCGGGACGATCTGCTCACCACCGAAGAGTCGGATGACGAGGACGAGGTGACGCTTCCCTCCGGTGGTCCAGCCGTGCCCAATTTTGGAAATTAGTGCTATCCCGACGACGTGTCGCCAGCGAAGGTAGGATGATCGCTGGCAACCTCGGCAGCCTTTGCAGCCGAGTCAAATACGGTCTCCCACCAAAAGCGGGATTCCGCGGACGTCCACGGGTCGGGCGTGTCGAGCAAATCAAGTTGGTCGGCGAACTCGGCCACGGACGACGGTCGTTGTTCGGGCGCGATCGAGAGGCACTGCATCAGCAACGCCTGCAATGGCTCGGGAAGAGGTTTCCCGAGTCGTTGCTCAGGTCGCGGAGGCAGGCCTTCCAGTTGCTTCAAACACAAATCAATGGCCGATCGCCCCTCATAGGTGGGACACCCAGCAAGCAATGCGTACCCGACGGCGGCGATGGAGTAAAGGTCGCTTTGGGGTGATGCCGACGTGGCGTCCCGAATGGTTTCAGGCGCCATGTAAACAGGCGTCCCCGTCAGAGACGCCGCTCCAGTCAACTCAACAGAATGGGCCAGACCTCGACTCGATCGAGGCGTTCGTCCTGGTTCCGTCGGTGTGTCGTTGGCATCGAAAAGTGTTTCGTTCGCCCCCGCATCCATTGTCTTGACGAGGCCGAAATCCAAGACTTTCAAATGGTCCCTCGAACCTTCCTGAGCACTGATGAGAATGTTGGCGGGCTTGATGTCACGATGAATCAGACCGATTTGATGAGCCTCTGAAATCGATCCGCATATCTGCCGCAGAAAGTGAATCACGCGGCTGGGTGACTGTGGCCCGTAATAGTCGATCAGCTGTTGCAACGAAATCCCGTCAACGTACTCCATCACATAGTAAAACACATGCTCTGATTGCGATGACGGTGTCTCTCCTTTGGCGACCCCAATCGCTTGCCCATAGTCAAGAATCGCAATCGTGTTGGGATGGCGAAGCCTTGACGTCAGCTGGACCTCGCGCCCGAACCGCTTCACCGACTGTGGGGACAGGTGCATCCCTTCGAGGACTTTGATTGCCACATCGCGTCGCAGATATTGGTGACGTCCCAAATACACGGACCCCATTCCTCCCACGCCAAGTAATTGACGCAGTTCATAGTTGCCGAGTTGTCGGTTCGGTTCATCCGAATCCAAACGTCGGGTCACGGCATCTTGGCGGATCCATCGCCGGCCGCCAACGAATGCCACGATCAGTGAAGCGATGGTCCCCAACAACAGCCACCACCACGCCCGCCAAACAATCGCAATTGGGGCATACGCCTCGGCAACACTAACCTCGGTGGCAACTCCAAGCTCGTATTCAGGCAGCCATCTCCAGGCGCCGATCACCACCTCGCCGAATGCATTGCGATAGCCGTTGAGTTCCATTCCATTGGCACCTCGCGTCGCCTGATCGGCCATGTACGTTAGAGGGAACTGATCCAAGTGGTCCGATGCAGTAATGCGATCCCCACCGATATCACGCAGCTGCGCTCGTAGAACACGACCGTCCTCCTCATGATCCAAAGCAGGTTCATGCAGCGGCCAGCCGGCCGATCGCAAACGCATCTCGAATCGGCTCCGCGAGACCATCCAAGCTCGACGATCAAATGCAAACGATTCATCCGATTCGCCGCTATGGGCCGACGTTAACCCGAGGCTAAACCGGCCTCCTGGATCAATGCACCAGCCGATGGCGCCCGCCACGTCGTTTCGCTCACCCAACGCGTGTAGCACGTGGATCAGAGAACTCGGTTGGCCAGACATATCACCGGAGTTCGCGTCGGTCGGCGGGCTTGGCAAGACGATCGCTCGACGCTGGCGGCGCAGCTGGTTGCGATGCCGCGCCGTTAGATCGAGCAAGCCGCCCAGCCATTCGTCGTGGTCCGATGCCAATATCTCACCACTGAACGACACCAACACATAGCCGATTGCATCGGCGGGATCGCTGATCCGTTGCGTCAATTGCGTGACATCGTCCTGCGTTGCGGCGACGCCCGCACGATCGTCTAAAAGAACCGCCAAAGCCGATGCTCGAACCTTCGGAGTCTCAGCCAGTCTCCGTGCATCGCGTTCCCACTGTTTCAAGAAGGAACGGGTTACATTCACGTTGGCAGTCAGCACGGCGTCCAGTCCCGTGCCAATGATGCGGCGCATCGCGTGATCCATTCGCCACGCGAGGACGCCAAACAGGATCGTTGAGATCGCCGCGGGACCAATAAGCCAGGCCCACTTTGAATTGCGTCGCGAGGACAACGCACGATTCGAGCCGACTGTGGACATCGCGTCTCAGTCTTCTTCTTGTAGCTTGGCCAGCGAAGCGATGTCTTCGAGCGTGGAGGTGTCACCGGCCAACTCACGCCCGGCAGCGACGTCGCGCAGCAGTCGACGCATGATCTTGCCGCTGCGAGTCTTTGGTAGCGCCGCGGTGAATCGAACGTCGTCGGGTTGCGCCAATGCCCCAATCTGCTTCCGGACGTGCCGCTTGAGTTCCGCTCGAAATTCGTCATCGTGTTCGCGGTCGGTGGTCGTCACGAATGCGGCAATCGCCTGACCCTTGATTTCGTCCGGCCGTCCCACGACTGCGGACTCGCACACATCGGGATGAGCCACAAGGGCACTCTCGACTTCAATGGTGCTGAGACGGTGCCCGGACACATTGATCACGTCGTCAATGCGACCCATGATCCAGTAGTAGCCGTCCGCGTCACATCGGGCGTTGTCACCCGTTAGATAGTTTCCGGGGACGTCCGCCCAATATTGATCCACAAAACGTTGCTCATCACCCCATATGCCTCGCAGCATTCCGGGCCAAGGGCGCGCGATGCAAAGCTTGCCGCCGTGTTCCCCATCGACTTCGCGGCCGAGTTCATCGACGATCTTCGGATGCACGCCAGGCAATGGACGGGTACAAGACCCAGGTTTCGTTGGCGTGATCCCCGGCAAGGGACTCATCATGATTCCGCCGGTCTCGGTCTGCCACCAAGTATCCACGATCGGGCATTTGGAGCCGCCGATTTTTTCGTGGTACCATATCCACGCCTCCGGATTGATGCCTTCCCCGACGCTTCCCAACAGACGAAGACTCGATAGGTCATGTTTCTCGACGTGCTCATCACCCCATTTGATGAATGCACGGACCGCCGTGGGAGCCGTATAAAGTATGGTGACTTTGTACCTCTCCACGAGATCCCAAAAGCGATCCTCCGCCGGGAAGTTGGGAGCTCCCTCGTACATCAAGCAGGTCGCGCCCGCTGAGAGTGGACCGTAGACAATGTAACTATGCCCGGTAATCCAACCGCAATCGGCGGTGCACCAATAGATATCATCCTCGCGATGATCAAACACCCATTGAAAGGTGCGTTTCGCCCACAGGTTGTATCCTGCGGTGGTATGGCGAATCCCTTTCGGCTTCCCGGTGCTGCCAGACGTGTACAGGATGAAAAGGGTGGTCTCACTGTCCAGCGGCTCAGCGGGAAGCGTTCCCGGCTGTGGATCGACGACGTCATGCCACCAAACGTCCCGGCCCTGGGTCATCGGCACATCATCATTCCCGACTCTTCGTAGCACCAGGCAGTGTTCCACGGTCGGGGATTTTGCCAGGGCCTCGTCAACGGTCACTTTGAGTGGCAACACCTTCCCGCGACGATAGAGGCCATCGGCCGTGATCATCACTTTGGCTGATGCATCCGTGTTGCGGTCAGCGATCGACTCGGCACTGAAGCCGGCGAAGATGACTGAATGGATCGCCCCGATTCGCGCGCACGCCAGCATCGCAATGGCCAACTCGGGCGTCATGGGCATGTAGATGCTGACCACGTCGCCGACGCCGACGCCCAGCGACTTCAGTCCCTCCGCACAACGTGCAACTTCTGTCTGCAACTCGGCGTAGGTCAAGGTTCGTTGGTCGCCCGGTTCGCCTTCCCATAGGATGGCGATTCGGTCGCCTCGGCCCGCCGCCACATGCGAGTCGACACAGTTGTAGCAAGCATTGGTCTTGCCGCCGACGAACCACTTTGCGTGAGGCGCATCCCATTGCAGCACGTCCGAGAACGGTTCAAACCAATGCAGATGGGTTTCCGCCTCGGCACCCCAAAATGCCTCCGGTGAATCACTCGCGGCGGCGACCATCGCTTCGTACTGTTGTTGGGTCTTGAACACCGCCGCCTGAGTAAATTCAGCCGAGGGATGAAACAGACGGTCCTCCAACAACACATGTTCAATTGAACCACTGGCATCATTGCCGCGATCGGATTCTGGTTGTGGCGCAAGCGACGGGTCGGGCATGAATGAACATTCTGAACGAGGAAGCAAAAGCGTCGAGCGTTGCCGACGATCCAAGGAACCAAAACAAGAGCAGCCGCGTTTCCTGGGTGACGGCCGTCTCCCCGATAGCTTAAAGGAATCGCATGGGCGGTGGGCCTTGGTGCCAGCGGAATCACCGTGAAGTTGGGCCTCGAGGGTCATCGAAATCAAATCGACGATTCGGTAGGATCGCAACCGCCAGAGCCAGACGCGTTTCTTGTTGTCGTAGGGATTCCCAATGCATTGGATGTTGATTCGAGACTGCCGTAGCGAGCAAGCGATTCGAGAGGCGTCCGATGCTGGCGGTGTGGAGGTGAGGGGCTGGGTCCGGACGCGACGCGACAGCAAAGCTGGATTGAGCTTCATCGACGTCAATGACGGATCATCACTGGCTGGCCTGCAAGTCGTCGCACCCGCAGAACTGGATAATTACGCAAGCGAGATCCAGCGGCTAACGGCCGGTTGCAGCGTCATCGTACAAGGTCAGTTGCTTGAATCGCCCGCCAAAGGACAGGCCACCGAGCTCCATGCATCGCGGGTCCAGGTTGTGGGGTGGTGCGACGGCGAGACCTACCCGCTGCAAAAGAAACGGCACTCGTTTGAAAAACTCCGTGAGTGGGCACACCTGCGTGCTCGTACCAACTCGATCGGAGCGGTCATGCGCGTGCGAAATCAGATCAGTCAATCCATTCACCGCTTCTTCGATGAACGCGGTTTTGTCTACCTGCATACGCCCATCATTACCGCGAGTGATTGTGAAGGGGCCGGTGAGATGTTTCGTGTCACATCCCTGGATCTGGAACGCTTGGCAGCCTCCAGCGGACCGCTCGACGCGACCCAAGACTTTTTCGGCAAGCCCACCCATCTCACCGTCAGCGGACAACTGGAAGGCGAAACCTACGCATCGGCGTTGTCACGGATCTACACGTTTGGCCCAACCTTTCGAGCCGAAAACAGCAATACATCGAGGCACCTGGCCGAATTTTGGATGGTGGAGCCTGAAGCGGCCTTCCACGACCTCGCCGACAACATGGCACTGGCCGAAGCGTTTCTCAAACGAATCTTCGCGGACTGTTTGGAACGATGCGCCGAAGACATCGCCTTTTTCGATGAACGCATCGAAAAGGGCAAATTGGCGCAGCTCACGTCTGTCGTGGAAACACCCTTCGAACACATGACCTACACCGACGCGGTGCAGCGACTCGAGGGCGCCACCACGAAGTTTGAATATCCAGTGTCTTGGGGAACGGACCTACAAGCCGAACACGAAAAATACCTGACCAGCTTGGTCGGAGGACCGCTGATCCTGACCGACTACCCGACCACGATCAAGCCGTTCTACATGCGAGTCAGTGAGGACCAAAGAACGGTCGCCGCCATGGATGTGCTGGTGCCGGGTGTGGGAGAAATCATTGGAGGTAGTCAGCGAGAAGAACGGCTCGACGTGTTGCAACGACGGATGCGGGAAGCCGAACTCCCTGAAGACGACTACTGGTGGTATGTCGACTTGAGACGCTACGGAACCGTGCCGCACGCGGGATTCGGGTTGGGACTCGAACGGGCGGTCCAGTACGTCACCGGAATGACCAACATTCGCGATGTCATCCCGTTTCCGAGGACACCTGGCAATGCGGATTTTTGAGGCTGCTGATGCGCCGACGAGGAAGATTAGCTCCATCTCCAACGGGGGCACAGCATCTGGGCAACGCAAGAACGTTCCTTTTGGCGTACTGGAGTTCCTCTGCCAACGACGAGCAGCTCTCACTGCGTATCGAGGACATTGATTCACCGCGAGTCAAGCCTTGGGCGGCACAGCAAGCGATCGATGACTTACGGTGGTTAGGGATTCGTTGGTCGGGCGAGATCACCGTGCAGACCGATCGAACCCGCCGCTACAACGAGATCCTCAGCTTTTTGCGTCGACGCAATCGGATTTATCCTTGCGTCTGTTCACGACGAGATATCGAAGCGGCAGCCTCGGCGCCCCATGAAACCGGCCTACACCATGAAGGGCCGGTTTACCCCGGTACCTGCGCGGCATGGCGAGACGGCGATCGGGTGCCCGAGGGTCGACCACTGTGCTGGCGTTTTCGCGTTGCGCCAGGCAACTGGTCATTCGTCGACACGATCTGTGGCCCCCAATCGATCGATGTTCAATCGAAGTTAGGCGACTTTCCGGTCACGCGTAAAGGGAATCCGTCTCGGAGCGACGATCAACTCTATCCACCTGCCGCGTACCAGCTGGCTGTCGTCGTTGACGATATCGATCACGAGATCACGGACGTCGTCCGCGGCGACGACTTGCTGGCAAGCACGCTGCGTCAGCTGCAACTATTTGATGCGATCGGCGCCGCGCCACCGCGGTTCGCACATGTGCCATTGGTCTGTGGAAGTGATGGACGTCGGTTGGCTAAACGTCACGGCGACACTCGGCTTTCCCAATACCGCGAACAAGGCGTTCCACCCGAGAAAGTCGTCCGGTGGGCTGCGAGCGTCAGCGGATATCCATTGGAACACCTGTCACCAGGTGAACCCCTAGAGAGCATCCACCAAGACGTGATCGACTCATTCTCATGGGATCGATTGCCGAAGGATCCGATCATTCTCGATCGGCATCGCGGCCCTGGACCCAACACCGTTGCCTGGCGCTAAAGCTTCACGCCTGTCGACTCCGCATCCGCTTCGACGAGACCTTGTTGCTGGATATGAATCATGAGCTTTTTGTGCTCACGGACGACTCGTAGAAACTCTTCTTCACTGACCGGTTTCTGTATGTAGTCATAAACGCCTAGCTCGTCACATCGATCTCGAGCACTCGGATCTTCGTTGGCCGTAAGGACGACGGTCGTGATTCGAGATGCCCCCGGCTGGATCTCCGACATCTCCTCGAGTACCTCGAAACCGGTTCCGTCGGGCAGTCCAAGATCTAATAGCAACAGATCCAATCTCGGCGCTCGCGCGAAGATACCACTTCGCTGCATGAACAATATGGCCTCATGGACGCTTCGAACCAATGTGACACGGTGATGCACGCCGCTGCGCCGAAGCGCGTGAATCGTAATGCGTGCATCAACCAGTCCATCCTCCACCAAAAGAATTTCCATTGGCTTGGTTTGCGAATCACCCAGCATGGGTCGGTTCTCCGTGGCGTCGAAATTGGGAACAGAAGGCTTCCAAACTCATCCCAGCGGCTGGCTCTGTCGAATCAACTCATCCTCAAGCCGCTCGTGCGCGGTCAAACACCGCAAAAAGTCGTCGACTTTTTCAGTGAGTTCACCGAGACAGTTTTGGTCGCAACCCCGATATTGTAATTCTTCCGCTTCCTCGACCAAGTCGACCAGGTGCAAATACAACGCCCGGTGCTGGTCAATGGCCTGCCGGGAATCCGTTTGCAACGATACGGGAGCCGAACCGGCGGCGGTGGCTGGAGGCACATTGGGAACCCGAATGTAGCCGTACGATTCCTCGAGCGAGAACTGCAACGCAAGCAGGTCACGCAGGGCATCCAAACCAGACGCGAACGCCTTGACCGTGGCTTGAGGCATCTCCCGATCCGCGTTGCCAAGGTCGCAGCGGGCCCTCAATTCGTGGCTGGCATGCCAGAGAGGCGGGTTGCTTTCCTTGATTTCCTGCAGAAACGCAGCATTAACGAGATAACTATCCGTCGAACGCGAGGCAGTTGCGGAAGTCGACGTTGGTGCAGACGTGATCGCCATAACGTGAATGTCCTCCGTGGCCCAATAAGAAAAGAGAAGGTGAGGGAGTTCATCCCTCTAGGGCGAGAAACTAAGGACTTCGCACGGCACCGTCAAGAAAATTCGGTGCCCTCCCTTCGATTCCCCGCCCGAGCGTCGAGCGTGAATGCTAGCGCCAATGATCAATTTGGCTACCCATCCTGGTTGCCGGCGGCGACGGATCAAACCCATCCCAGCTGCCATTTTCAGCGCAATCGCCACCAAAGCGTTCCCCCAAACGAAGCGAATCCAGCGCCGCTCCTTGATCGATGATTTCCTTGGTGGCATCGACATTTTAGCGCCGCTATCATGGGGATTCGCACGAAATTCATTTCGTGTCCCCGCCTTCGCCCATCCCAACGGTGGCCCCCACCTAATGGTCATCTCTCGTTCGTCGACCGCGTTTGGTTTAGTGCCGCGTCCACCCACGCGGACCCATCCATTGCCAACGGAAATTCAATCGAACCGTTGGGACACGGGCATCTGGTTGGACGGATGCCTCATGTGGATCGCATTCGTCGTCGTTGGCGCGATTGGCTGGGCAGACGGGCCTGATCCATCGGCACCCTCGAGGAATGCCAACGCAGCCACTCGGCGTGCCGATCACGACTTCTATGAAAAGCACATTCGGCCACTGCTCGTTGCTCGCTGCTACGAATGTCATAGCGAATCCGAACGCACCTCGATGGGTGGATTGTTGCTCGACCGCCGCAGCGGATGGATCGAAGGAGGAGACACTGGACAAGCGATCGTCCCCGGACAGGTCGATGAGTCCCTTCTGATCCAGGCCGTGCGGTATGGCGACGATCTCTATCAGATGCCTCCCGACGGGAAACTAGCTGATGACGAAATCAAGCTTCTCGAACAGTGGGTTCGGCGCGGCGCACCGGGGTCGGTGACCGACGTCGGCCAAACTGAGTTTTCGCGACTCGGCGACCAAGACTATCTGTTTTCGAAAGCGAAGGATCATTGGGCATTTGCTCCTATTGCGAAGCCGACACCGCCGCGTCGGGCGCGCCGATCGGGCTGGAACCGATCTCCCATCGACCGATTCGTGTTGGATTCCATGCGGCGCGCGGGCCTAGGGCCGTCACGGCGCGCCGACCCAGATGACTTGCTCAAACGCTTAGTCCACGACCTAACGGGCCTCGCACCCACCTTCGATGAAGTGGAATCATTCAAGCAAGATCTCGCCGCATCAAGCGATGACGACGCGGTCATTCGACGAGTGATCGATCGTCTCTTGGTCTCACCTCGGTTCGGCGAACACTGGGGTAGCCTTTGGTTGGACATCGCTCGCTACGCTGACACCGATAGCAACTACCGACCTGACACAAGAACGCCTCACTACTACCCATTCGCGTTTGCGTATCGCGACTACGTCATTGATGCGATCAATCAAGACAAACCTTATGATGTCTTTCTCAAGGAGCAATTTGCTGCTGATTTGATGGAGACGAATCAGGACGAATCCAACCTGGCCGCCCTTGGCTTCTTCGCCGTCGGCCCCCACCGCTCGCGCGCCCCGCTTGAGGCGTTGGATGACTGGATTGACCTGGCGACACGTGGTTTGATGGGCATCACAGTCGCATGTGCTCGATGCCATGACCACAAATTTGAACCGGTACCAACGACCGACTATTACGCGCTTCGAGGTATCTTCAACAGCATTGAGCGATCCAACCCGCTCGAGCTCTCTGACATGGCTCCGGCTCAGCATTTTGTCAGCACCGCGTCGGAGCGTGCCGACTATCAGGCGCAGGCGGCTCGGGTCACTCGAAGGATCGACGAGGCAGGCGATCAGAAGGCCAAGGGCAACAATCGGCCAGTCGCGACCAAGATCCTAGAAACCGAGTTGGCGCAGTTGATGCTGTTCCATCCGGGTGCGCCCGCCAAATCCATGATCATTCGGGATAAGCGGAAACCCGTCCCGTCCTTCGTCGCCATTCGAGGTGACCTCGGCGTTCGCGGGCAGAACGTGGGTCGACGATTCCTCTCCATACTTGATCCCGAACAGATTCCATTTCCGGAATCCAACAGCGGCCGACTCGAACTTGCCGAGGCGATCGCGTCACCCGAGAACCCACTGACCGCCAGAGTGTGGGTGAATCGAGTCTGGGGAAAGTTGTTGGGCAGCTACATCGTGGCGACTCCTTCCGACTTTGGTCTCCAATCGAGCGACCCAACTCACCCACGGCTGCTGGATCACCTCGCATTCAACTTCATGCAGCAAGGCTGGTCGACGAAACAACTGATCCGTTCGATCGTGACGAGCCGGACGTATCAACAATCCTGCGACACCTCCGTTGAGGCCGTCCAATTGGATCCTGAGAACCGTTGGCTCGCCAGGGCCAATCGCAAGCGACTTTCGATCGAGGCGATTCGCGATCGCGCCTTGTCGGTGAGCGGCCAAATGGACGGCTCCATGTTCGGACGTTCCGGACTGCTGTGGCCGGACCCAGGTGGCGAGGTCGCCACCGGAAAGGCGGCGTTGGCGACCAACCGTCGAACTCTTTATGGATTCGTGAATCGATTCAATCTCGACCCGAACTTGCGAACGTTCGACTTCCCAAGCCGCATGGCATCGGTCGACCAGCGAGCCACATCGATTGTGGCGCCCCAATCCTTGTTCCTGCTCAATTCATCATTCATCATCGAACAAGCCGACACTTTGGTGAATCACGATGGGTTCAAGGCTTGCAACGACGACCTTGCCCGCGTGGAGTTTCTATTTCGCGCCGTGTTGGCACGCTTGCCTGCAGCGTACGAAGCTCAACGCATTCAGAGTTACCTCCAGCGCCACCAAGCATTCGTCGGCAGGGTCAAAGCGTCACCGAGAATGCGTGACCAACCGTGGCCACTGATCGCCCAATCGCTCTTCATGAGCAATGAATTCCAAACGCTCGATTGACCTGACATGTCTGCAAGTCACCCTATCGACACTCCGGTGCATCGCCGCCGTTGGCTGCAATCCACAACTGCTGGCAGCATTGCGTTATCGACGATGTTGTCCTCGACCAAAGGCCTTGCCGATCAACCGAGCAAGACGCCGGACGCGACGTCATCGCCACTGTCGATGCAACCGCCGCATTTCCCCGCGAAAGCCAAACGAATCATTCATTTGTTCATGAATGGTGGCCCGTCACAGATGGATCTCCTGGATCCGAAACCCGAACTGAATCGTTTGTCGGGACAGCCGCTGCCTGACTCACTGAAGCAGCGACTGCAGCCGGTTCAGCGGAAACGGGCCGGTGAGTTGTTTGGTAGCCCGTTCCAGTTTCGACAACATGGTGACTCGGGCATTCCGATCAGCGAGCTTTATCCCAGGCTCAGCGAACACGCTGACAAACTGTGTGTCATTCATTCGATGCAAGGAGAGATCTCCAATCACTCACCGGGATTGTTGCTAACCAATTGCGGCCATTCGACGCTGGCGCGGCCGTCTTTGGGGTCGTGGTTGCTCTACGGTCTGGGCAGTGAAAGCCAAGACCTTCCCGGATTCGTCGTCTTGTGTCCAGGAGGATTGCCAACGGCCCAATCACGCAACTGGACCAGCGCGTTCATGCCCGGCATTTACCAGGGCACGCACATCGACATCGCTAACCGAGGCAAGCAATTGGTGCCCAACTTGACTCGACGTGATCTTCGCAGGGGGCTCCAGAGGGCTCAGGTGGACCTTGTCCAAGAGCTCAACGATTGGCACCTTCAAGAACGCGCCGACGCCAAGCTGGAGAGTCAAATTCATTCGATGGAATTGGCGTTTCGAATGCAAACGGCTGGTACCGACGTGTTTGACCTATCGCAGGAATCGCAGGCCACGCGAGACCTTTACGGTGAAACGACCCAGGGAAAGAACCTTCTGATTGCCCGCCGGCTGGCCGAACGCGGCGTGCGTTATGTTCAATGCTACCAAGGCCAGGGTCAGCCTTGGGACCACCATGGCAGTATCGTCCGAAACCTGCGACGACTGACCGAACAGTCCGACCAGCCAACGGCGGCCTTGCTGACCGACCTGCACCAGCGTGGAATGCTCGATGACACTCTCGTGATTTGGAGCGGTGAAATGGGACGCACTCCCACGGTCCAAGACGGTGGCAACGCTGATCGCGTGGGTCGGGATCATCATATCGACGGCTACAGCATATGGATGGCGGGAGGCGGTGTGGCCGCAGGCACGCGGTATGGTAAGACCGACGAGCTTGCAATGACGATTACCGAGAATCCTGTACCCCTCTACGACCTTCACGCAACCGTGCTACACCTGATGGGATTGGACCATCGACAACTGACCTTCCGTCACTCCAGCCGAGACTATCGCCTAACCGATGTCCATGGGAACGTGATCGACGACTTGATCGCCTGATGGCGAATCCAGTGATGCTGGTGCCACGTCCGACAAACGGTCGATACTTGGGTTCAAACCATATCCGCTTCCATCTGGTCAATTGATCGCCGCAGCCGCTCGTCGACATGCGATTGACCCAAACGTCGCTCTCGCAGTTCGTCGCGAAGTCGCTTGGTCACGAAAACGCGAACACGCTTGACATGATTGTCGAACTGTTGGTTTGCCAGGACGGAAACGACCGGTGAGATTTCCCCAAGCGTTCGGACCGACCCGTCTCTCTCAACCACATCCATGTTGATGTCGACCTCCAGCTTCACTGGCGGAGCGTCGATTAAGACTTCCAACGGATCGACGTGGCGACCGATTGAGTTGGCCAGGTGAGTAGCCAGCACACGACTGCACTCGACGAGCCACCAATAAGGGCGACGCGCCAACCGTTGGTGCGTGGACCCGTCGTTTTCGCGGAGTGGGTCCGATAGCACACTGAATTCCCCGATGCGTTTGTAGAGTCTTCGCACGTCTCCAAACAGTCCATCCGCCAGTCCACGCAAAGCATCTCGTCCGTCCTGTCTGGCCATTTCGCAGAAACTCGCGATCCAGTCAGCGTCACCGAGGTCCGCCCACGAACACCAGTCGATCTCGAAATCGCGTCGCTCCCGATGATGCGACCGCGTCGCCATCAGCATTTCAAACATGGCCCGCTGCAACATCGCCGTGGCGGAGCGGACGGCATGGTGCCAGTACACTTCGCTAAACATCACGTAGCGACCAAACACCATCATCTCGGCTGCGGTGCGTCCTTTGGCATCGATCGCGAGCAAAGCGTCGTCCGGATGCAACTGCATCGCGGCAATCAGGCGTGATGAGTCAAAGTTGCGACCGTATGGGACACCCGCGTGCAGACTATCACGCTGCAGGTAATCCAGTTTGTCAATGTCGATGGGCCCACTGAGACAGCTGGCGTAGAAAGCAACCTCGTCGTCGGCCAGTTGCACATCGCCGTCGCGGCGTCGTTGCGTGAGGGACGCGGGATGCAAGATCGACATGACATCGTCCCGCGAACATCGCCACGGTGACCATGCCGTGGTCATGGCGTCTTGACGCAACAAGGTTTCGACGCGTTGCTCGTGAGGAAGCGCCGCATGACCATCGGGAAGGGCACCCATGTCCTCGATCGGATGGCAGAACGGCCAATGTCCAGCGTCATGCAAGAGAGCCGCCAACAGGAATGCTTCCGCCGCCCGTCCGGCGTCACGTCCATCACGCGTCGCAAATCGAACGAATCTTTCGTCGCGGCGCAGATGCGTCAGCAACTCGATCGCCGCGCCATAGACTCCGAGCGAGTGTTCCCAGCGGCTGTGAGTTGCTCCTGGATAGACCAGCGAAACGAGGCCGAGTTGACTGACCTGCCGCATACGCTTCATCGTCGGCGTGTCCATCATCTGAATAACCCGCGGCGTCAGTCGTACATCAATTGACGGCGGCAGCCGCAGACGTGACGAGCCCGCTGATGAATCTGCCAATTCAGGCAACACACCGAACGGTTCGGATGGCCGATCCGTCAAAAGACCGGCTCCGTCGGAATCCCAGCCATTGGAACACCGGCCAACAATGCTAGGGCGGCAACAACGATCAGATAGATGCCAGCGTGGGCCATTCCGTTGGCAAATTCCAGTTCAAACACCATGACCGAGATGGCGGCTCCGATTCCCAGCATGATGAAGAACATGATCCCGGCGGCCATGACGGACATCTCCGCAAAACGATTCAGTTCGCCGACGTAACTGGGTACAAACGCATAGAGCAGCCAAAGAGCAGCGAACAATCCGGAACACAACAGCACACGGTTCCGCAACTCGGGACCGACGTAGGGCGCCAGCTCCGCATCACGAACGAAGTTGTACCCAACACGGACCAGCGGAGGTGCCAATAAGACCATCCCAAGGACTTGCGTCCACCAAGGAGGCCCATCGTCGCCGCTGGTTAGCCGCAGTGCTACCGCGGCGACGACGCCGCCCAACACGGCTCCGACCGTAATGAGAGCGTGTTTTCGAGTGAAGACTTCGTCTTTGCGAGAGATTGGCTTGAGGACACTGCGTCCTTGACTGTCTTTGGGTGAATCGTCCTCGGGCGCGTGGATGACGACCTCTTCGGACTTGTCCGGCACCCGAAGTGGCTTCTTGCAGTTTGGGCACGGGCCCTCCTTGCCAGCAAACTTGTCGCTGACCTGAAACCGTTTGAGGCAGCTGGGACACGTGACTTGGATCGGCATGTTCAGGTTGATTGACAAGAGGTCAGGATTGCACAGGTCCGCGCGGAGGCTTGCGCTTCGTCGGACCGTGTTTGGTACACGAAGGCATCTCCGAGGCAGCAATGTAACGGATCCAAAGTTGAACCCAAACGCCCGGTCGTCACATGCCAACGAACCTCGTCAACGGCAGCCCAACCTCATCGGTTCGGCGTCGAATCATCCAATCCGAACACCGGCGCTGCGACGTATAACGACCTCGGAGATTCAGCCGTCCAAGAGAGTCACGTCCTCGTCACCGAAGACGAGGTCAGTGGTTTCAGCATCAAGTCCAGTGGTATCCGCAGCGAGGTCTTCCAGAGCACCGTCGAGCGGATCAGATACGAAATCCGCAGAATCAAATGAGTTGAGGACGAACTTCGCCGTCGCGGATTGCTCCAACGGCGCGACGTCGTTTGCGGAATCATCGGGGGGCGTTCCCTGATCCGGCACCGGTGCGACCTGGGATGGTGTCGAAGCAATGCTCTCACCGGACGGCTTGGGAACATCCACGTCCTCGCCACCGGCATTTTCACCCTCAACGGTTTCAAACGGGCCTCCGTGTCGATTGATCTCGTTGATCACCAACAGTGCATCGAGAGCCGTTACTTCGCCATCGAGATTGACATCAAATCCGAATCCCGGGTCACCATAACCCACGGGCCCCGGACCATACGTGTTGAGATAATTGATGATCGCCAATGCATCACGAGCCGACACCTGTTGGTCATTGTTGACGTCGTAGGGCGCCTCATCATTGTGATAGGGCGTGTCGTTCTCGATGACCTCGATGGTAAACGACTCCGTCACGGAAGCGATTCCATCAGGATCGTCCAGCCGTTCGTCTTGCAGTGTCGCGGTGATCTCAATGTCGATCAATTGTTGATCTCGTGAATCGACATACACGTCGTCTGCCAGCCGAAGTGTCGATCCTTCGATCGTGAATCGGCTGTCGTTGACCGTCAGGATATAGTTCGCATTGTTGCCGGCGGGATTTCCATCAACGGACACCTCGCCAACCACATCGGCGACTTCCAGCTCCGTCACCGTCCGCCCTGAGAGATCGATGGACAGCGGCGCCTCGGCCTCGTCATCGACGATAATCTGGATCTCTTCGGTTCGTGAGTGTTCGGACGAGAATGCGGTCACGTTGACCGTGACAATGGCCGCCTCTTCAAAATCGAGCGTCTCACCCTCGGCCAACCAAAGTTCCCCGTTGACGATTTCAAAGCGACTGTCGTCGACCGACCACTCATTGGGAATGATCTCGTCTTCGTCAATTGCATACAGACGGGTCACATGCCCAGTAATGTTCTCAATGACGGTGACGGTATCCGGCTGAATCTCCATGATCGGATCATCTTCGTCGCCCACCGTGATCAACAGGTCCGCCGAAGTCGACTCTTCGGTCTCCTCATCTTCCATGTAGATCGTCAAGTAGATGAACGGGTCGACTTCGAAGTTTAAATCACCCTCGGCAAGGATCAGCTGACCATTGACCACAGCAAACCTTGGATCACTTACATCGACGATCAACACATTGTCCGGATTGCCACCCGGATTGTCCGGATCAATGATGACCAGTGGACCAATCACACCGCCGATCGGGAGGTCTTCTGGAACAGGATCCGGCAATGGCATCACACCGATCGGCGAGTCGGCAGTACCCTCCAAATTGACCACCACATTCGCATTCGTGAATGACTGGCCATCGTGCAGTCTGACTGGCACCACGTCACTACCGAAATAGTCCGCCCGTGGCACGTAGTTCAATGCTCCGTCAACCGTCACGGTTGCTGATCCGATCGATGGAGCCCCATTGGGTAACACGATGAAGTCATCACCGTTGGCATCGGTCGCCGGTGCCAACAAGGCTGGCGCGTTGACGGAAAGCGTCACATCTTCAACGCCTTGAAAAACCGGTGTGGAGAAATACGAGGGCGCCGAGTTACCGGCTTGAACGTGCAGACCAAACTCGATTTCAGCGGTCGATTGACCATCGGCGAGCGTGACACGATGCGCCACGGGACGCCGCAGGTTGACCTCGGCGATGCCGGCGGCACCAACCGCCAAAACGGCTTGCAGATCAGGATCCGCAAAGACCGCATCCACGCCACCCGTCTCAGCGAGGTCGATCAATCGCTCGACCAGCAACTCACCGGTCTCCGCGTCCAACAAACGAAGCCCGCTATCGCCCGGAGCGACGGTCATCAGCGTGCCGCGTGATGCATCTAGCTGAACGGCGGTCAGGCTGGCGATCGAGCTGGCATCGATTTCATAGAGCAACGCCAGTTCATTGCCCAAATCACGCACCGATAGACTGTTCTCGGTTCGAAACACGACTAAGTTCGCTTCGTCGCTAAACGCAACCACATCGGTTGCCCCGGTCAAGACGATCGGATCCGGGTTGATCGGGCTACCGTCAGCATTGCTCCAAACCTGAACGGACAAAGATTCCGTTGCACCGTTGAGCCCATCATCAACAATGGTGGGTTGCACAAGCAGCGTCCGCGTTGGCCCGTCGGTCTGCCGCGGGGAGGCGTCGCCAATCAATCGAGCATCAACGCCGACCGTGCGTCCCGTCGATACAATCGAATCCCCGACGGCGTCGATCATCCAAACGGTCTGCTCGGCTCCTCCGCCATCACCCAGGACAAGACCGCGTCCCAAATCGTCGACCGCGACGTCGGTCCATCCGCTCGTGCCGCCGCTGGCCGTAACCAGCTCAGATTGGGAAAGAGAGTCGTTGACGACCCAGATGCGACCATCCGCACCGACTCCCGCCAACACGACCAACTGGCCGGCTGCGAGTCGCTCAATGGATTGGACTGGAACACCAAAACTGAGGTCGGCACCGCTGCCGGCTCCGTCAAAGGCAACCGAAAGGGTCTCACCTTTGGCGATGATCGCGGGTCCGATCCGTTCATTCAGGGAACCCGCATTGATCGTGGAAGCAGCAACAGCGTCAACCACATCCGTCTTGAGCTCCACAGGTTGGCGTAGCTCCGCCACCGATGGAACAGTCTGGGACTGGGTCGCAGCACCGTTGTAGACCCGAATGACCTGCGTCCCGGCCTGCAATGACGGGAATTCGAATGATCCGTCCTGACCCGTGGACGTCCAAGCCTCACCGGCATCGAGCGTCCCATTGTCGTTTTGATCGACAAACACAATTCGGTCCGCCAAACCGGCTTCGGTCGGTTCGCCTTGTTCATTGACGTCACGATGCAGGGATGCATTCGCATCCTCGAACACGTAGCCGCTAATCGACGCCAGAACGCGGCGATCATCGAGCGCCTGAATCACGAGCGAACGGCGAACCGACGCTCGAGAGCGACTCAACGTTGGCCGGGACCGCCGTGACTTTGCCAATCGGAATCGTTGTCGCATTGGAATCGCTGGATGCAATTAGACGCTCAATAGGTGGTGGCCCTAGCCGCCAATCGGCGGGAATGGACCGTCGAATGTCCGACGCTGCGTTGTCCCCATTGGTTCCACACCAATTCGCCAACATCTCCACATTAGCGGAAAACCCTGCCGACGTGAACAAATTTGGGCGTCGAATTTCCCCGTCTCGCCCTGCCACGCTACTATAGATGCGGCTGAGAAAAACGGGTCCCTCATTGGCCCGTCAATCTGGACTCTTCTGCGGTGGCTGAAATGAAACTTTGGAACGTCTCGGGTCCACTTGCAACGCCCGACATGGTCACTACGCGAGATCGGTCCGCTGAAACCGTCCTTTTCGTCCTTTGCGGGCTCGCCTCCTCGGTTCTCGTCCTGGCACCATCGGTCCGTGTCCATGCTCAGAATACGGCCGCGGCCGCTGAAGCGGCGGCCGAGGCCGCTGCACGACAGCAGGCCATGGAGGTCGAGATGTCCGGCCCCACCGAAGAGGACATGATGGAATTCGAAGAGGACTACGAGGAAGATTACGAAGAAGACTACGAGGAAGATTACGAAGAAGACTACGAGGATTACGGAGACGGATACGGGGGACAGTACGGCGGCTCCCGACAAGGTAACGACCGATCGCCACTGGCCCTTTGGGGAATGCTTGGCCCAGGGTGGTCGCCGCTGGGTCGAACCGTTGGCGAGCTCATGATGGCGGGAACATCGACGGAATCCGTTTCCGTGGGCCCGCTGATCCGAAATGAGTCCGAAGTCGCATTCCGCTATGGCAACTTGCCATTGGCCGCCGAGCTGTACTACGGGCACCTGGCTCGCGCGGGAGCGTCCGGGAAAAACGACTTGCAGCAGGTCGCTTTCAGCCCACACCTGAGACGTCCTGCTTGGCACGTTCGATGGGCAATCTCGATGATGGTCCGCGGTGACACCAACGCGGGTGGCCGCAATCCGATCCTCGCCGGTGGTGGCAATCGTGGCATGCGTGGCATGGACGGAGACGAATTCGGCGAAGAAGACTATGGGGATGAAGACTACGAGGAAATGGACGGTTTCTCCGAGGAAATGGAAGACGAATACGGAGAGATGGATGACGATGGCTTTGGCGGCGGATTTGGAGGACCTGATGGTTTCGGAGGCCCAGGCGGCTTTGGGGGCCCTGGAGGATTCGGGGTTCCGCCCGGGCAATTCGGGCAGGCAGGCTTTGCCGGCGGCCCCAGGCGTCGCGGAGGCCCAACCTCGGGGATGACCGCTCCGGAACCGCGGATGACCGATGAAGCGATCGCCGACAAGATGCAGCGAACGCTGGGCTTGGTCGCCGAGAGTGTTCAACAGGGCTGGGGAGAACGATTTGCCAGCGGCAAGTTTGGCCCAGCACTGACATCAGTGTCCGCCGATGGTTCCGGACAGGGTTACACCGTCGGAGGTGAATCGGTGGAGAAAGCTGAGCATCCGATGTGGATACCGGGACTTACTTTTCTCGGCGAATTGTCATCTCGCGACGCACTTCCCGTCGCGTCACGCAACCACGTTGATTTTTTGCTGCACTTTGATGTGATTCTCAAAGAGGTCCGTGGCGGTCTGATCCAAAACACGAGCCGACTGCGCGTCGTTGATGTCGCCACGGGGAAGAACATTGTCACGTCGGGTGCCTTCGACAACGCCGAAGTCGATCGACTGACGCGTAGCGGACGAGGAACTCCGGAAAAACACGTGACCGACCAACTAAAGACTTTCTGGACCGTGATTGATTCACGGCTGGCGGTTCGCCCCATGCCTCCTCTGACACCGGACGCGGCGCGACGTCGAATTGCGCAGGTTCTTGGAAACGACAAACTAAGCCCGCTCCGTCAGCTCGCGGAGATTCGGTGGTTTGCAAGCCAAGGATTGATCAATGACGACGAGCTCGAACTGGCAATGGACATGGCAGCGGGGATCGACGCGATGAAGATCCTGCACGGCTCGGATTCACAGGCGCACGAGGCGGTACTCAGCCTGGCGATGAAGGCAGCCGAACCTCCCAGCGACGACTACTAGCCCAGGTGATTCTCGAGTCCATCGTTACGACGGTTGACGTCAAGGGCATCGTCAACGTGGCACCGATGGGCCCCATGGTCGAGGGCGATCCCCACGATCCTGGGCGACCCATGTTTGTGTTGCGACCGTGGGAAGGATCCCGAACGTGCCACAATCTGCTTACCACGAATCGTGCGGTGATCCATGTGGTCGATGATGCCACGTTGATTGCTGACGCGGTCCTGGGAACGGTCGACCCCGTTGGATTGACGGTCGCGGTGGGAAGCAACGGACATTGGCATCGGTTGATCAACTGTCATCGGTGGTTCGCCGTGGAAACCAGCCGCGTCGAGCGGCCGTTGAATCCCGCCCGCTGCGAGAGACTAGGACTTCACCGCGAACCGTGCATCGATGGCCGACACGAACTATGGGCTGAAACGATTCAGTCTGGCGTTGAACAACCGTTCTTCGGCTTCAATCGAGCGCGGCACGCAATCATCGAAGCGGCAATCCTGGCAAGTCGCGTCCAACACCTGCCGACCCAAGCGATTGAGAGTCAGTTGAAACTGTTGAGGATCGCCGTCGACAAGACGGGAGAACAAGCCGAACGCGACGCGATGGGCCGACTAGAGGCATACATCCAACGCCAGTTGGAATCGGGGCCATGACTCGACAAATGACTGGCTGCCGCATCACCACGGGTTCACGGTTGCACTTTGGACTCTGGGACGTATCGGCTCCTTTTGGTGGCTGCGGCGTGATGGTCGATCGACCAAGCACTGTCGTTGAAACACGACCCGCCGAGTCGTTCATCGTCACGGGGACCAAGTCGCCAGCGCAAACTCGGCGCGTGATCGATATTGTTGATCGGGTCGTTCAGCGCCGCAATCTAGACCACCGACCTCCGATTCACGTCCACGTCGAAAAGGTCGCGCCTGCGCATCAAGGGTACGGTAGCGGGACCCAATTGAACTTGGCCGTCGCTGAATCGATCTTGACCGCCATCATGGGCGATGGAACTTCAGCATCAATGCACGACATCGTTTCCGTTGCCGATCGTGGCAAGCGCTCCGCGGTCGGTTCGCACGGCTACTTTCAAGGTGGATTCATTGCGGAGTCGACTGATCGAGACGAGACCGGAATTGGAGCCAGTTCAACGACCCAGGCGACACTGAAACTGAATCCAGTCGCAATGCGATGTTCGATGCCAACGGCTTGGCGTGTCGCAATTTGCGTTCCGACGGCTCGCGCAAGTACGACGGAAAAAGATGGAGATGTGGCCGTCGCCGGAGAACTTGAGCAACAACAGTTTGACCGCCTTCCGCCGGTGACGGACTCACAGCGGGTTGCGCTGATGGAAGCTTTTCGGGGCCTGACGACGTCCATTGAGAGAAATGACTTCGACCACTTCTGCGATTCACTGCATCGGTACAACCAATCTAGCGGCGATCTGTTCGCCGCCGCTCAGGGCGGCCCCTATAACGGACCGGCGGCAACGTCACTGGTGCATCGACTCTGCGCAAGCGGCTACGGAGGCGTGGGCCAGACCAGCTGGGGACCGGGCATCTTTGTCTGGTTTGCCAGTGAAGCCGACGCTCAACAATTCAAGCTAAATTCGGAGTTCGGCAAGCAGGAATCGGAAACGTTGACAGTCACGCTAGCGCGACCGATGAATGCCCCACGGAGAATCGAAACGACGTTGCGGCCCGGCCATTAGTTTGTCTAGGGTCATTCGGGATGTATCGATCTCGACTCTCTCATTCGTCCGTCATGTCGAATTTCATTCGATCTGGTCTGCCAAATCTCTGGAAACGTGCCACGGCTGGTGGTGCGTTGATGATGATGCTCCTGACCGGCTGCACGCAAAATCCGTATCTCGCCGGCGGTCCCGCGTGGCAAAACGGTCCGACGGCAGCCGCAACCAACACGCAGGGATTTGGGGCCCCCGGATTCGCCAGCGGACCGGCAGGTGGCATTCATCCGTCACAGGCTCAGATCGCTGAACTCAATCGTCGAGTTCAGCTGCTCGACGACAACAATCGTCAACTCACGACGCAACTAGCGCAAAGCGAACAACAGGCGCAGGTGTATCGCGATGAACTGAATCTGGTCCGCCAGCAGTTGGCTGATACGACCCAGCAATATGAATCGGCCCGAATCGCGGCTCAGGACGCGCAATCGAGTGCCCGTAGTTTCCAAGCGTCGGCGCAACTTCGAGGCGGCGCCACGATTCGTGCCAACACCAATCTGAGCAGTTTGCTGTCGCGACTCAACCTGGGCAACCTGCCGGTGACGCCCGATGGCAATGTGATTCGCATCCTGGTTCCCTCGGACCAACTCTTCGCCCCGGGAACGTCGCGGCTGCTGCCACAAGCGACCGCGATCTTGGATCCGGTCGCGGCTCAACTGCGCAGCGTCTTTCCGCGACAACGAATCGGTATCGAAGGCTATTCCGATAGTGGTCCGATGTATGGAGGGGCTGCCGGTAGTGCTCATCAGCTAACATCGGCTCAGGCATCGACGGTGCTCGACGTGCTCACGCGACGTGGCGGTATGCCACCGAACCAGCTTTTCATGGTCGCGCATGGATCCAATAACCCTCGCCAAGACAACTCAACGCCGGCTGGACGCGCTGCCAACCGACGTATGGAACTGGTGGTGTATCCAGAGACGTTCTAGCGACGCTGATAGACGACCGTGCCATCGACGTGCCTTCGCTCAAACACGTCCTCAAAACCGCTCAGCATCTCGCTGCTGCCGATAATCAAATGGCCGCCCGGTCGGATCCAGTTGGCCAGCCCCCTCACAATCGTGCTGCGAAGTTCATCGTCAAAGTAGATGAGCACGTTGCGGCAAAGACAAAGATCAAGCAATTCCGTCTGGTTCGGTCGCTGCTGCTTGATGAACGCAAGATTCAGAACCTGGAATCGGACCCGTTGGCGAATGGAGTCGATTAAACGCATGCGGCCAAGTGCGGAGTCCGACGATACCGGCTCGAAGAACCGTTGGCGTTGAGCATCCGTCAATCCACGACTCAACTCGTGCTTCATGTATTCGCCCCGACGCGCCATTTCGAGCGTCGGCCGAGACACGTCCGAGGCATGCAACTCCACACGCAAGAGCTGCTCCGGACGGAGCGTCTCGCTAAGCCGCATGACCAGACTATACGGTTCCTGCCCCGTGCTGCATGCCAAGCAATGGATTCGGTAACGGGCGGTCGGGGACGCCAACAATGCGTCAGGTACCAACTTCTTTGCCACGGTCTCGAACGGATGCCGATCCCGAAAGAACAGCGTTTCGTGGGTCGTCATGGCATCAATGATGTCATGGCGTGCCTCGCTGTTGGGTAGCTTGGCCCGATTCAACAGATCACCGAGCGTCTCCACGTTGTGACGTTGAAGGACCTCACGCAGGCGGCTGCGGACCAGATAGGTCTTCGACGGGTCAATGTCGATACCAACCCAAATCCGTAGTGACTCACAAAGGTTTTCACACTGTTGGGCGGGAAACTGAGTCTGATCTTGTAGAGCGACGTTCATGAATTCACTCGGGATGTTGACGTAGTCGGGTGCGGAGGGCTGTCGAGCATGCGGGGCAGATCGTGGAGACTAAAGACACGGTCGGCGAGCCCCCGTTCGATCACTTGGCGTGGCATTCCAAACACCGTGCAGGATGACTCGTCTTGAGCCCAAACCTCGCAGCCGCGTTCGCGCAATCGTTCACAGCCGATCACGCCATCATCTCCCATACCGGTCATGATGATGGCCAGCGATCGAGATGCCCATGACGACGGAAGTGACAGCATCATGTGATCGACGCTCGGTTTGCAGCCGCGTAGAGGGTCCCCATCGGTAACGTGACCGATCAAACCTCGTCCCGCAGACTGAAACTCCAGATGACGACCACCCGGCGCGATCACGACGGTTCCCTCTCGAATCGGGATCTCATCGTACGCCTCAACGACGTTGAGCGAACTCTTCTCGCTCAGTCGTTCGGCCAGCGAAGCGGTAAACAACGCGGGCATATGTTGAACGATGACGATCGGAACGGAAAACGATGTGCTCAGACGAGGCACCCATTCCGCCAGCGCCTTGGGTCCCCCGGTGGAGATTCCCACCAAGATCAAATCAAAATGACTTCGGCCTGACGGTGCCGACGGCAGGGGGCACATCTTGGTCACATCGGGCCTGACAGGCACGGCACGCAATGATTTTGATACCGCGGGTCGATTCCCCGACCGTTTTTCAATTGGACGAAGAAGCTGCTTTCGCAAACAGAGGGCCGCCTCGTCCGGATTGGATTCACAGGGCCGCCGGATCACGTCCAACGCGCCCAACGCAAAGGCTTGCTTGCGAATTTCGGACGAACGATCTGCGGACCGGCTGACCATCACCACGTCTGATTGAATCCCCTGACCTCGAATCGCTTGAAGGACCTCGATTCCGCTGAGCCCAGGCATGTCACTGTCGATCGTGACTAAATCGGGATCGGCGCGGCAAATCTTGGAGACGGCCGATCCACCATCTTTGGCAATGTCGATGACCTCCACGCCAGGGATGTCCGCCATAGCATCACGAAGAGCTTTGCGAACAAGGAGCGACTCGTCGGCAATGATCGTGCGTAGAGTCATGTCGTCGCAGCATGAGTTTGGGCAGCTACCCGTTGGGCGGGCTCAGCCTGACTAACACGAAATGGCTCGACCCAATCTCGCATCTGGTTGGCCAATCGGATGAGAGCTTCGCCGCCGGCCGTATCCTCGCGAGATTCGTCCACGTTGCGATGGAGCGTCTGCCCCATGACGTCCATTTGACGCGATATCTCGCGACTGGCGTTGTTCGAATCTGAAACCGCCTGGGCAACTGCGTCCGCGAGGCCTGACGTGCTGGTGACGTGACCCACCATCTGTCCTGTTGTGATGGATTGCTCCTCCACTGCCGACGCGATCATGCTGGACAACTCGTTGACTCGGCCAATGACCTCTCCGATGGTCGCGATCGATTCGACGGCTTCAGAGGTGCTCTTTTGCATCGCCTCGATACGGTCGCGAATCTCATCGGTGGCACTTGCCGTTTGTTTGGCCAGATCCTTCACTTCCGATGCCACCACGGCGAACCCTTTGCCGGCTTCACCGGCTCTCGCTGCCTCAATCGTCGCGTTGAGGGCCAACAGATTGGTCTGCTCGGCGATGTCTTGAATGACCTGGATCACTCGGCCGATCTCATCGGCCGCGCTTCCCATGGATCCGACCTTCTCGTTGCTGACCTTCGCTGCTTGAGAAGCCTCCCCCGCGACGTCAGCGGACCGTTCGGCGCTCTCGGCTATCTCGGCAATCGTCTGCTTCATTTCCTCGACGGCCTGTCGAACACCCTGTATGCCTTCGTTCATCTCGCTGGTGCTACGCGATGTCGCTTCGATGGTCTGAGTCAACTGTGCGGCCGCATTCGCCATGCTTACTGAATGAGTCTTGCTGTTGTCGGAGACCTCCGATCGGTGTCTTGCCACAGTCGCAACCTGGGCACCAGCCGATGCAAGCGTCGCTGTCTCCGCATTGACCGATCGGACCAGCGTCGCGAAGCGACGAACAAACTGATTGAAGTATCTCGCTAGTGTTCCGAACTCTCCTGGCTGGTCTTCATTGAGTTGAGCCGAAAGATCACAATCACCCTCGGCGAGGCGTTCCAAGGTGGCAACCAAGTCATGAATGGGTCGCATGATCCTTCGACTGCCCATCCACGCCACCAAAACGACCAAACCCACGACAAGCAGCGTCGCGGCTGCGCGGGAACCGACCGAGCGACGATGCGCCGTCATGGTCGATTCCATGATGTCCCCCACCGATCCAAGCGCCGGATCGAGATTGGTCTCCGATACGATCGCCCACGGCGTGCCTGCTGGCCCAATTGGTCCGACGGCGGACAGAATTTCCTGGCCAAAATCATTGATCGTCCGCACGACATCCTGATCACTCCGATTCCCTCCATTCACCAAGAGTGCCGATTCAATCGTTCCATCCGTCTTGACGCTCGCGTTGATGAGATCGCTGACCGAATCAAGATTGAGCTTGAACACCAACACACCATGCCGTGTTCCGCCATCGAAGATGGGGCTGGCGATGAAGGTCGCCTGACGGTCCGAATTGGGGTCATGGGGGGCAAAGTCCGCAAGAACCACCGCATCGCGTGACCTGGCTAAGCTCGCCCGCTCGACGGCATCAGCCAAGTTGGTGCCTGCGAGAAGTTCCGAACGCAGGTTCGCGGCGAATTCAAACTCTTTCGCGTAGCTGTAAACGATGTCGGCAGTGGCCTCGTCGATCAAATAGACGTCATCAATGCCCAAACGATTCAACATCGTCCGCATTGTTTGGTGGTGATGTTGGTGTGCGTGTTCGTAGTCCGTGGTGAATTGGCCAGCATCCGGCAACTCGAATCGGCGACTCCGTTCTCCCAACACAAAAGCGTGCTGGAGCAACAGTTGCGTCTCCGTTCGCCATTCCGCACCAGATTCGGGTCGGTATTGGAAACCTCGATCGAATTGAGCACTGTCGAATTGGGCACGGAATGTTCGAAGTCGACCCAGATCATAGGCGGTCAATTCATCGCGCATCTCCGCCAGTTCGAATTCATTCAGACCCAACTGCGTCTTGAATGTACGAAAGCCCGTTGCGAAGTCGCGCAGCGCGTTGATCGTCTCCACGGAGCCGCTCTCCGCGACGATGCCGTCGGTGAGATCTTGGAAATATGTTGTGAGTTCGTCCCGGATCTGATCCCGAAACTGAATGAGATTCTGGCGGGACGAGGCGATGATGGAGCTCTCCAGCTCGTGTCGCTGCTCCGCATCTGCTTGTTTGGGCTGACTCGCATTGATAACGAAGGCGACAATCAATGGAATCAGGCCACATGTGACGCAGATGCCAACTAGCCTTCCGTGAAGATGCATTTTCGAAACCCAACGGTTTGATTCTGGTAGCCGATTTCCAGTTGGACTCAGTCATTCGCAACGGTCATCCGCCACAAACGGTGACTAGTTGTGATCAGTCATTGATCGTGTCGACCAACCCGACTGGATCGAGTACGACGACGAGGTCTTCGCTGCGCAAATAGACCGACTGAATGAATCGACGGTCGATGGCACGAACATTCTGGGGTCTGGCGGACAGTTCGTCCCGAGACACGGTCAGAATGTCCGATACGGAATCGACGAGCACTCCGATCCGCTCGCCACGAATGTTCAGGATCAAGTTTCGCCCCGCGGAGCGATCACCGTCCTCGGGCAGATCGAAGACTCGGTGCGGATTGATGACCGTCACCACATCTCCACGAAGATTGACCACGCCGTGGATCATTGACGACGCCTCCGGAACGGGCGTCACGTCCATTAGGCGATTGATTTCTTGCACGTGTTCAATATCGATCGCTAGCATCACGTCATGGACCCGAAAGGTCACCAGTTGAATCGATGCGTTGTCCGCTAGAGAAGGATCTGCCGATTCCGTCGGCAACGTCTTAGTAGCACTCATGCTTCGACAGTCTCCATTTTCTTTGCGATCAGTGATTGGATGCTCGCCAGCAACGCGGGCTTGTTCATCTTGACTTGGTAATCGTCCACTCCGGCGGCGCGTCCTCGAGCCGTGGATTCCTCGTCGGCCAAGCTGCTCAGTGCAATGATTGGCAGCTCATCAAATCGACCGTCCGCACGAACACGACGAGTCAATTCAATTCCGTCCAGCTCCGGCATCTCGATATCCGTCATCAACATGTCAAAGTCGTCCGGATGCTCGGCCAGTTCGCACCAGCCGAGTTCTCCATTCTCGACCGATGTGATCTTGTGACCTTCATCAGCCAGTGTTCGAGTCAAGAAAGTCCGGAAAAAGGTACTGTCTTCGCAAACCAGAATGCGTGCCGACCGCTGCACTTGCTCGTCATCGCTACCGGTAACCTCAAACCAATCCGGGCGAGCGACTTTCGTGAGCCCATACAGATCGAGTAGTCGCGTTGACGTCTCTTGAATCACGGCGATACCCGCAACGCCTTCGTCGCGAATCATTTGCACGCCACTGGTCAGATCCGAATCGCAGATATCGTGCAGATGGGGAGAGATGAGACCCACTTCGCGTCCATAGACGCGGAAGACGATGATGTGGACCTGCTTGGGTCGATCGACCTCCGAAACCTTGACCACTTCATCGATGCTAATCAGCGGCAGTGTGCTACCTCGGTACTGCATGGCCGGGCGCTCACCGAGCATCTCAATGCGATCAGCCTCGACGCGTTCAATGCGACTGACGATGTCCATCGAAACGGCAAACCGGTCTCGATTGGAAACCGATAGCAGGACCATTCGCTGCACGTCTTGCGCAACGTCGCCAGGCTGGCGTTCGCCGGGTAGGTCCTCGTCAGATGCCGATTCGGTCGCAAGGTCGATTCGAGATGCAATTCCGGCAGTGTCCAAGATCATTGCGACGCGCCCATCACCCAAAATTGTTGAACCGGCCAGCAAAGGAAGGTTGCTCAGGTGACGGCCAAGCGGCTTCACGACAATCTCCTCACTATCGAGCACACGATCGACCGCCATCGCAAACTTGCAGTGGCCGGTCTCGACCACCACCAACTGGCAATCGTCCAGATCGCTCTCACTGGAGTCGCACGGGTTTCCGAGAATTTGCCTTAGCCGAACCAGCGGCAGTAGCGTGCCACGCAGCCGCAACACCTCTGCCTGATTCGCCCTCTGGATGCACTTCTCCTTACCATCGGTCTGGACAAGCTCGACGATACTGCTCTGCGGAAGAGCGTATCGGCGATCACCAACTCCCACGATCATGGAAGGAACGATCGCAAGCGTCAGCGGCAGCGTGATTCGCACCGTGGAGCCTTGCCCCAACTCCGACGTGACTTCAACGCCGCCTCCAATCTTCTCGATATTCGTCCGAACCACATCCATGCCCACACCGCGACCGGAGACGTCCGTGACAACTGCCGCGGTCGAGAACCCGGGTGCGAAGATGAGGTTCACCGCCTCGCGGTCACTCATTCGCGCGGCCGCATCGGCATCCAAGATGCCCTTCTCGATGGCACGACTCTTCAGCCGATTCGGATCGATGCCCGCCCCATCATCGATGATTTCGATCATGACCTTGCCGGCTTGATGATACGCTCGCAAGATCACCGTGCCAGAAGCGGATTTTCCGGCTGCCGTTCGAACCTCCGGTGTTTCGACCCCGTGATCGCACGAGTTGCGAATAAGGTGAGTCAACGGATCCGCGATGGCTTCCACAATCGTTTTGTCTGTTTCGACTTCATTACCTTCCGTGCGAAGTTGAATCTGCTTACCAAGACTTGCCGACAAGTCACGAATGATCCGCGGGAACTTGTTGAACACATTCCCGATAGGCTGCATCCGTGTCTGCATGATCGATTCTTGCAGTTCCGTCGTCACCTGATCCAATCCAGCGGCGATGGCATCGAGGTTGCCCACGCGATTCGACGCGGCAGTTCCTTGATCCGCCATGGCTTGGTTCTGTTGACTGGCGCCGGCAATGGCCTGCATGAGTTGGTTGCGCGATAGCACCAATTCGCCGGCGAGATTCATCAAACGGTCGAGCACGCGGACGCCGACACGAATCGTGGATTCGGGCGCCGGGGCTGTTGCTCTGCGAACCGAGGCGGTGGATGAGTCGGACGTGCTTGCCGATGTTGCCGCCTTGGCCGATTGTTTTTTTCCCTGTGCCTCATCGAGGAGTTCAGTAGCGTCATCGAGCTTTGATTCGACCCGTTTCTTAACCGCGTTGGATTTCCCCGGGGTCGACTTCGCTTTCGCAGACGACTTCCTGGGTTCGCTCGGTCGAGCCGACTCCGATTCCGCTGACTCTGAGACCGCCTCGGCCTCGATCTCCTCACTCTCAGCGTTGATGACGACCGTTTCGGCTTCGTCGTCTTCGCTCGCCTCGTCTGCTGTGGCAACTGACGCCACCTCTTCATCCAAGATCTTGTCGAGGCGTTCACACAACTCGGTATTGTCCGTTTCGTTGCTCGACTCGATTGACTCGATCAGCTGCTTCAAGCGATCGGCGGCCTTGAGCATCACGTCGACGTTGTATGGATCCGGAATCAGTTTCTTGTCGCGCACTTTGCCCAGCACATTCTCGAGCCGATGCGAGACGCCATTGATTTGGGTCAACCCCAGAAATCCTGCGGCCCCTTTCACCGAGTGAATCGCGCGGAACACCGTATTGACCAGCCCGTCATTGATGGCCTCCCCCATCGCCTCGATCTGAAGCAACTGGATTTCGATGTCACCCAGATGCTCACGGGCCTCAGCAACAAACTCATTCAGTAGGTCAGGCTCATCCATCGAAACGATTCCCCCCTTGCAGATCTCGATCCCGTAAAGACATGGACGCGATCGCGAAATCGGCCCACGAAAAAGTACGACATTTGGTGTGTCAAGCGAGAATGAGACCCCAACCCGGGAACTTTACGGACAAAAAAGAGACAACGTGACCGTCTCAGCAGTCACGAGCGGCGCAACCAGATTTCATTGCGAAGTTTCTCGTCTGAGCTCGCTGTGGCATGACTGGCGCCGGCGACTTTCTTCTCTCATTTGTCGCCCCCGTCGCATTCCACGTGCTAGCGTTACAGCAGTCTTGGGTGATGACCCCCGTCCACGGTCGGTCGTCTGTCAGCACCATCTCTGTACAAAGAATGCAACATGAAAGTATTGCTCGTTGATGACTCGGGAGTCATGCGAAAGATCATCGCTCGTGGGCTCAACAGCCTGTGGGTCGACGAGGTCATCGAGGCGGCCGACGGAGTCGAAGCCCTCGAGAAATTTGGCGACGGCTCCGACTTCGATCTCGTCCTGACCGACTGGAACATGCCGAACATGAACGGCTTGGAGCTCATTCAGTCGATTCGCGGTCAAGGACATAAACTGCCGATCATGATGATCACGACTGAGTCCGAAAAGTCTCAGGTCCTCTTGGCGATTCAGGCCGGAGTCAATGACTATCTAGTCAAACCGTTCGATCAGGACATGTTGCAAATGAAGCTTGAACGCGTTCTGCCAAATCCGCAGAACGCATGAGACGTCTTGGGCACGGCTCGACGCACCCGCGCCGTCGCGCGATGACGCTCGGCCGGCACCGAACCCATCACCTAATGAGGGCACTGACATGAGCGCATTGTGTGACACATTTGAACAGACGATCGCTGATGCGGTGCAAGCATCGATCTGCGAAACGTTCACGACAATGATCGGTCAAGACATCACCTTGACGCGGCAGGGGCCGCTGCAGCTAAGCTTGGAGGACGCGGCAGCCCGCTTCAACCAGCCGCAAGCTCCCGACGGACAAATGACGGTCGTCGTTGGACTCAGCGGGGATTTGCAAGGTTCCGTTAGCGTCTGCATGCATCACGAAGCCGCGTTCGAGTGGACAAAGCAACTCATCGATCACGAAACGGACCAGATCGACCAAACCGTCGTTGATGCACTTGGTGAATTGGGCAATATGGTCGTCGGAGGAGCGAAAGGCCGTATCCAGGATTGCCAGTTGCGGCTGGGACTGCCCAGTGTCTTGCTCACGGGCCGAAACCACTTGGCCTTTCCGACCCAATACTCCCCGATGGAGTTGCAATTTGAGTTTGGTGACTGGTGTGTCGATGTCTTCATCGCGCTGGTGAAGTCAACTTCATAGGAGACGAAAGCTCAAGTTGCGGAGTCAGCGGTCGAATCACCTAAGCATTCCCTGTCGCACACGATGAGAGGTTGTCTCTCAAAAATCACTCTTGGCAAAGTAGACGCAGCTAAGAGTTAGCATGATCAGAATGAACGATAGGCAACTGACCAATGGTCCTTTTGTCTGGTAACGCACAACCTCGGCAGGACTCGACTCGTTTCGTTGCATTACAAAGGCTCCTTCGCCGGAGACCATTGATGCGGTCGTTTCACCCAGTTCCAATACCTGAGGGGTCACCGTTTGAATCGTACCGATCACGTACCGATGCACCATCCGCCAAAATGAGATATCGGGTGCCCATGATTGCGACGGAGACGCACTGGCATCATCGAGTACCTCCGCGATCTTGAACACGCTCAACGCATCGACGTGGTGAGCAACCAACAACATGGTTCCATCTTCATCGACCGTGATGGTTCGCACATCTTGAACGACTAGCGGATCTCCGATCGTCGTCAGCGCTGCGTCATCAGGTACGGTCAATACATGCACACGACCCTCCACCGTTTGGATGAGGAACTGCGACGGCTGATTCGGCACCGGGACGATGTTCAGAGGAGTGACATCCTCGGGCATCGTCAGCCTTGAGACGACTTCCAATGTCTCGGCATCGTGAATCCCCAAACTCGCGTCACCTTGGCCGACGATCACCCGGCCTGGTGACGCGGCCAATAACGACGGCGACGACGCCTCGATTTGCTCCAACTCGAAAGTCGCGCCCGAACGCCATAGGGACGCGCGGTTCGTGGACATCTCATCATTCGGCCCCGGGGCACGGATCTGCTGCAGTTGATCAGCCGACATCAAGTAAATGACCGGCACGGCACCCGCGGCCAATTCGCTGACGGCGAGGCGCATTGGCGGACTCAACACCACCGACGCGGGCAGGATTGAATTGAAGTCGTCCGTCCCGCCGCCCTGGAGTGTCGTCAAGGCCCGAAGCCAGTCGCCGAGTCCCCCTCCCGCGCGGTCAGCAGACGATCCCGTTGGCGATTTCGGCGAATCATCGTCGCCGGCTGACGACTCATCATCGCCACGCTCGACGGGTTCAATCTCGCGGCGTACCAGGGCCTCCCGCGCGACCAACAAATCCGCGGTATTCACCGCCAAAATGTCGCCGCCGGGTAGACGCTTGAGTCCTTCCGTGGAATTGGGCAATCGAACCGTTGGAGTCACATCCCACTGTTCGTCGCGCGTCATCGCAATCAGGTCGAGTGAGCCAGAACCGAACGGGTTGAATCGACCGCCGCGAATCTTGGCCGTCAACACGGTGTCGGTGTCCATTCGGATCGGCGCAATCACTCGATCATTGCTCATTGGCTCACTGGGAAGCAACTCGAGCCACCGATTCTCATCTCGATCAAATCGCACGAGACCGCTGCCGCCCGTCGAGCCAATCCAATCCTCGCCAACGATTACCAATGACTCAATTTGGTCCGGCTGAACGATCCGGGCTTCGAAAATGCCCCCAACGACGCCAATCACAACACAAATCGCCGCCAAGGCACCTGCGGCCGCGATCGAAATGATCGGCGACCGCCACCGCAGACCCGCAGGCACCGAAACGGAGAAGAAGACGGCGAATAGAATGATGGACACCGGGATGCACCAGAGGATCCGTTCATTCCAGATTCCTAGACGCAAGCCTGCAATCAGGTACAGACCCGCCACTAACTGGGCGACGCAAAGCAACACAAAGGCGCATCCGCCAACGAACTTCGCCAACAGCAGACCCGACCGGGTCACAGGCTTGGACAACAACAAATGCAGTGATCCGGGCTGCAACATGTCCGGAACAATGGACGCCGTCACCAATACACCCAGAAAAACCAATACGAAACCCAACAGCCAGTGGACCAGCGTTGGGATCACGAACTGATTGAACAAGGTCTCGAACTGGGCGCGATCGATGGCAAACCCCGTCGGGAAATCAAGCGTTCCGTACGTCAATCGCACCGATCGCGCACTCCGCGCCTCGAATACGCCGGGTAGAGCCGCTTCGATTCTTAATCGCGAGCGGCGCTGCCGGAGAGAGTCCACCAGATCTTCCTCAGCGGCCTCATCAAGCTCTCGCAGCTCGCGAAGCCGGACGGTCGACGACCAAGCCTTCGCGTCATACCACGCCGAGTCATCGTCAACCAAGTCGTTCAACGCATCGGTCAGTGTCGACAAGCGGATACGAACCTCGTCACCCTCGCCAACGCGCTGAAGCTTGCGCTGCAACTCATCGGGCATGGCACGCGCCAGTCTCCCCAGCGGCTCGTCCACCTCCGCCGGATCCACCATGCCCTGCGCCAACAAGGCTTTCATTCGTGTCCCGTTATAGAGATCGAACCACCGAAACGACGTTGTGTAGTCTTCACGAACTCCGACCGGTGCGAGTGACGCCAGCAGAATCCAAATCGCGAGCATGGCAGCCCACAACACTCTCGACGCAAGCGCCGAACGAAACGAGTCCAGAATCACAGCAAGGTACGGCCATAACCTCATGTTCATGACGTCCTCGCCGTCGATGCTTGCTGGACCAACCGCATGAATGTGTCTTCCAACGTCACCCGCTGAGGCGTCATCGCCATCAAGGACCCTCCCGCCGCGCGAATCGCATCGACCAAACGGTCGATATCCGCCTGGTTGACCCCCGTGATCTCGGCGCGATGATCCGCCGATTCATCGCCATGGCGGAGCGTTCGAATCGGTGGATCCGCCAGATGGATCGGACCGGTCGGTTCGCACTCGCCTTCTCCAAGCGCTTGGCGCAAGAACGCTCCGGCAGGCACGTCGGCTGGAAGCGAGAATTCGGTCTCGATGATCTTCCTGCCGTTGGCCGGTTCTGCATTTTCGTCGAGTTGACCAGCGCGCAACGCCGCCAGTGGGCCCGTTGCCAGCACTCGACCGCTCGCCATGATCGCGAGGTGTGTGCACACCAACTCAACCTCATGCAAGATGTGACTGTTGAGAAAAATCGTTTTGCCGTCATCCCTGAGCCGTTCAATGACACCCCGCACCTCCGACCGACCAACCGGGTCAAGTCCATCCGTTGGCTCATCGAGGACCAAGAGATCCGGATCATGCATTAACGCCTGTGCGAGCCCGAGTCGTTGCAACATGCCCTTGCTGAACCGGCGAACGGACTCTCGATCGCGTCCTGCCAAACCGACCAGGTCCAGCAGCCGATCCGACCGGGAGCGAATTGCAGCGCCATCGAGTCCGCTAAGTCGTCCGTAGTACCTTAGCGCTGTCCTGGCCGTGTGATGCCGATCAATGCGAAGTGATTCGGGTAGGTATCCAACACGCCGGCGTGCCGTCGCCGACCCAGCGGCCAGTCCAAACAGAGACGCCCGTCCACCGGACGATCCGATCACGCCGAGCAACACCTTGATGAGCGTTGTCTTACCAGCCCCGTTGGGCCCCAAGAGCCCAAAGACCTGCCCGCGTTCAGCACGCAGACTCACACGGCGCAGTGCCTGCACCTGACCTCGACCCAGCCACCCAGATCGGTAAGTCTTCTGCAAGTCCTCGACCGAAACGATGGCGCCGCTATTTGGCTCGGAAGACGCCGTCGAGCTAACCAACGAGTTGCCGCATCATGATCGCGGCACAAACGGCAACAGCCACTACCGCCATACCAAATACGAGCCATCGGTGAGCCGGCTGTTGCCAGCTAGGTGCATTGACTTCGCGATTGTAGAGACTCCGAAATCTTTCCCGTTCGGATGCGGAATCGAATACTCCATCTTCGACAAGCTCTTGCAATCCAAATTGCAGCTGGTACTCCACGACACCGTAAATACTCTGGCGGTGTCGTCCCTCATCGACGCCAATGCCTTCGAAGTACCAAAGCTGATTCCCAAACTGCGTCTCGCTCTCATCGCGATCATCGACGCATTGCAGAGACGTAATCTCGCTGCTCTCCAGACAAAATCGAGCTCGAGCTAACGCACGACCGCAGTCGAGTCGTACTTGTTGGATCGTCCTTGGCGAGTACTGGCGCGTTTGAGTCTCGGCACGCATGATTCGAATCCACGAAACAAAGCGAATTGGTCGGCGATGGGCAGCGTAGGTGGCGGAACGCACCCTTATTATGCCCGGATTGGCCGACGCGGTCACCGCCAGAATTTGGGAATTCCACCCTTATTCGATCGCGTCGAGGCAGAATCGTAGCAACTCGGAAAGAGATCGCGAGCCGAACTAGCAGGATTCACTCGGATTTTGGCGTAAAAATCAACGCCACCACCGAGTCAAATTAGACGATCTGGGGAGGACAGTTAAACAGTGTTCGACAGGAACCCCATTGCCTTAGGTGAATCCACCCAAAGCGATGTCGGGATGGTAAGGCTCCGCCTGGTACCCCACCCGGTTTGAGTGTGTCCGTTACTTCTGTAGTGAATCTCGAATCTCACGCAATAATTGAATGTCTTCGCTGGGCTCAGCCGGCTTCTCGACTTCGGGTTCGTTCGCCATCACATTGCGTGCCTGGTTGATTGCTTTGACGGCGAGAAACAACGCCCCGGCGACCAACAAAAATTCGACGACGGTTTCGATGAATGGGCCGTAATTCAGGTAGGGGTAATTTTGCATCGCCATCACGATTTCACCGGCGTCGTCCTTCACGACTTTCCCGGCCTCGTCGAGCACCGGAGACTCGGTTTGCACTTTCAGTGCTGCCTGCGAAAAATTGATATCGAATTTCGACGTCAACAAGTTCACCGGAGGCATGATCACGTTGGCGACGAATGAACTGACGATCTTCCCAAAGGCTCCTCCGATCACGACGCCAACGGCCAAGTCCACCACGCTGCCTTTCATGGCAAAGTCCTTGAACTCTTGAAGCAATCCCATTCTGTTCCCTATTCGTTAAGTGATGGAGTGGACTCCGAAGACACTAAACAAGCACACACTGGTTGCAGCCCCGGCGAATCCGATTATGAACATGGAACTTCCGGGTTAAATGCAAAAACCGGTGGTATCTGCCGGAACTGTTGAGTCAGACGTTCTGTTGCCGATACAAACTGCAAACTCGATGACCTTCTTTTCTCCGGCCGGTCCATTCGGTCGATTTACTTGGCGGAAATTGATCGCATGCCCATCCTGCCGAAGGAACCTGATTGCTACCCGGACACTCTGCTGGACGATGAGTTGGCCGAGGACGATTCGTGGTGGCTGCTGTACACCAAGTCTCGACAGGAAAAGAAGGTTGCCAGGCACCTGCAGAAAGAGAAGATTCCTCACTACGCGCCGTTCATTCCGCAGCGTTACCGATCCCCCAATGGCCGCCTTCGGACTTCGTATGTTCCTCTTTTCCTGACGTACGTCTTTGTTCGAGGTGGAAACGAAGCCCGTCACGAAGCGGTTTGCAGCGGCGGTGTGATGAAGGCCACTCCCATCGTGCAGACGGACCAACTCATCACGGATCTGCGTCAGATTCGCGACCTGATTGCGATGGAAGTCCCGCTGACGGTGGCGTCCCGCATTCAACCGGGTCAGCGAGTGCGGGTACGCAATGGCGCTTTCGCTGGTTACGAGGGAACGGTCCTTCGCCGTGAAAATGAAACGCTGCTCCAAGTCTGCGTTCGGTTCATGGACCAGGGCGTTTCCGTCAAGCTCGACGACTGTCAGCTGGAACCCATCTGATCGACCTTTGAATCTCATTGGTGTCGACGCCGCCCTCGAGTGACGGGCGCGGTGAGGGTCATTGTGAACCGTACAACCGACATAGCCCGTCGTTGCGATTCAAACCACGCGCCGACTCCCCCGCGTTGATCTATCGAGCTCAACGCGGGCGAGTAGTCTACCCTCCCTGTCGCGTCTCTTTCCTCGATCAGTTTTCTAGGGCAATTGCTCATGACCACGCCCATTACTCGCATCTGCTGCATCGGCGCCGGCTACGTTGGCGGCCCCACGATGGCGATGATTGCCAAGCAGTGTCCGAACATTCAGGTGCACGTCGTCGACATCAATGAAGATCGGATCGCGCAGTGGAACAGCGACACGCTGCCCATCTACGAACCTGGCTTGGATGAGATCGTTCGCGAATCGCGTGGCAAGAACCTTCACTTCTCGACCGAAGTCGATGCGGCGATTCGCGACTCGCAGATGATCTTCATCTCCGTCAACACGCCAACCAAGACGTTTGGTGTCGGGGCGGGTCGCGCGGCCAATCTGGAGTTTATCGAAAAGTGCGCGCGGCAAATCGCTTCGGTCGCCGAAGGACACAAGATCGTCGTCGAGAAATCCACCTTGCCGGTTCGCACCGCTGAGGCTGTCAAAACGATATTGGCCGAAGCCCCGACAGGTGCCTCGTTCGACGTACTGAGCAATCCCGAGTTCCTTGCCGAGGGAACCGCCGTCGAGGATCTGCTGGCGCCCGACCGGGTGCTCATTGGCGGTGAACGTGCCGAGGCCGTCAATGCATTAGTCGACGTGTATGCTCACTGGGTGCCGCGCGAGCGTCTCCTGACAACCAACCTATGGTCCAGCGAGCTATCGAAGCTGACAGCGAACGCCTTCCTGGCTCAACGAGTCTCGTCAATCAACTCGATCTCCGCTCTTTGTGAGGCGACGGAGGCGGACGTCGACGAAGTTGCGGCGGCCATTGGAACCGACTCACGCATCGGACCGAAGTTTCTAAAGTCGTCCGTCGGGTTTGGAGGCTCGTGCTTCCAAAAGGACATCCTGAACCTCGTCTACCTCTGCGAGTTCTTCGGTCTGCCCGAAGTGGCCCAATATTGGCAGCAAGTCGTCGCCATGAACGACTACCAAAAACAACGCTTTGTGCAACGGATCGTACGAACGATGTTCAATACCGTGTCTGACAAGAAAATCGGCATCTGGGGGTTCGCATTCAAAAAGGACACCAACGATACGCGCGAGTCGGCAGCGATCTACGTTTGTCGAGACCTCCTACGTGAGAAAGCACGGCTGTCGATCTACGATCCACGAGTGCCCGAATCGCAGATTCGAGCCGACCTCGCGGCCGTCATGAAGAATGGAGATGACGTTCTGAGCGAAACGAACCAGCGGTTGATCGATGATCACGTTGAGGTCGTGTCCAGTGTCGAAGACGCGTCGCGAGACGCGCACGCAATTGCCGTCCTCACCGAGTGGGATCAATTCCAAGAGGCGGACTTCGAGGCAATCCTGGAACTGATGAAGAAGCCCGCGTTCTTGTTCGACGGACGCAATGTGCTGAAGTCGTTGCCGCTCAAAGAAGTCGGCTTCCAGTATCAGGGCATTGGATTCAGCACCACCTAGCCCTGGTATTGCATCCGAACCAGCGATTTGGCATCGACCGATTCTTCGTATCGAAGGATTCGTGAATGCTTGGATGACCTGATCACATCGCAATGACCATCTGCATATCCGCCGAATTGCGTGAGCAAGGGGTTATCACGCGATTTCCAATGGGTTTGCCGAACCGTCCGCGACCGCTCTTCGGCTGATGCAATATCCACGCGAGTGCCGTTTCTGTCCCGCGAGCGCCATCGACGACTTGGCCAATCGGTGTATCCTAGAACGGTGATAACTCATGGACTGTCACTCGCCGTCAGTTTCGCTGATTGTGAGATGGCCAACGATACGGCCAGCATTTCCCGCGTTCCAACTCCAATTGGTAGAGACCACGCCATGTTGCGTTTGATCGTATTGGCTGTATTGACGACGTCCGCTATTTCGACTTCGTCGGCACAATTCTTTGCGCCATTCCCGTTCGGACCCCCGGTTCGCTACGGGATCGGCCCTGTCGTACCCGTGCCAGTGGTGCCCGTCCCACGTCGCTCGCGACGATTCGGTTACACCGCCGTCGTGCCCGCACCGCCTGCGGTGGCGGTCGCCCCAGGCTCCTATTCATCCCGAGTCGACGTCGATGGTTATGGCGGTGTTCGCATCGACACGCCCGGTTTCAAGATGAACGTGCCGGGATTCGCACCCCCGGTTGTCTCCTATTCGGTGCCAGCGGACTCCGGTTCAACGTCCAACTCGATCCCATCGGCGGAAATGCGCTTGGCTATGAGGGACGCGATCGCCAGGCTGGATGCCGCCCTGGCGAGTCATCCCGACGGCGACGTATGGCGGAACTACCTGGAGTGCCAGGCGGTTGCCATCGCGTTGGATCAGTTCGAGGCCGCCGCTTCCGCTTCAGATCAGACGAGACTCCAATCCGAGTTGGCTCGGTTGGGATCACCTTACCAAGGTGTCGCCTCCAATCCGTCGCTGGCGTGGGTAACGGCCATGGATGGATTTCAGACGGTGCACGATGGGTTGATGATGTTCAAATCTGCCATTGACAACCCAGCGCCGGCACCGAGCTCGGCAGCGGCCCCCAAATCAGGCCCGACTCTGGCGCCAAGTCTCGATGCGGAGACGGAGCCTCGGTCCGAGGCGATGTCGGATGCCGAATCGGCTCCATCCGTCTTGGATGATGCATCCGTCGGTGAAGCCGCGCCATCGGCGACCGAAGAAATTCCATTGCCCATGCCGCAGCCCGAAACGACGGCGGATAGCCAGTCCATTTAGGCTGGGGCGATCCGTCGTTCATTCAATGGGCGTTGGATCCTGTCGACAAGTTTCGTTGATTGCGAGACAATATTCGTCGGATGTCTTTACTTGCACCGACGGAAACATTGACGGATGAAAACGGCTCGACACGAATTGGTTGTTCTCGGCGGCGGACCAGCTGGCTATGTCGCCGCCATTCGCGCCGCTCAACTCGGCATCGACGTCGCATGCATTGATGAGAACCCGCGGTTTGGCGGAACATGCCTTCGTGTGGGCTGCATTCCCAGCAAGGCACTGCTGGAATCGAGTCACTTGTATGAAGAAGCACAGCACAAACTGTCCGATCACGGTGTGACCGTTGGTAAGGTAAAGTTCGACCTTGCCAAGATGATGAGTCGCAAGGACAAAATCGTCGACACGCTGACCGGTGGCATTGATCTTCTGTTTGGCAAGAAGGGCGTGACCGCGTACCGCGGACGCGGACACCTTCGAGATGTCGAGTCGATCCAGATGACCCCGTGCGAGGGTGCCGAGGCGGATCAACCGGACATCGTCACCGCCGATCAAATCTTGTTGTGTCCAGGCAGCATTCCGGCCAGCTTACCCTTCGTCAAAGAAGACGGCGACCGCATCGGCAATAGCACGACGGCTCTATCATTCCCCGAGGTGCCGGAGACGTTGGTCGTCATCGGCGGAGGCTATATAGGGCTGGAACTGGGCAGCGTCTGGAATCGACTTGGCAGCCAGGTGATCGTTCTGGAAGCGCTCGATCGAATCATGCCGGGCATCGACAGCGAATTGGCGTCCCTGGCTCACCGGTCATTCAAGAAACAGGGCATCCAATTTCAACTGGGAACTCTTGTCGAGTCCGCCGACGCCAACCCCGATGCCGGTGACGGAGGAAAACCCTGCTTGGTCAAGATCAAGGACGGTGATCCGATCGAGTGCGATCGAGTGCTGTTGGCGACCGGGCGAGTACCGGCAACGGACGGGCTGGGGCTCAGCGAAGCCGGCGTCGAGACCGATCGCCGCGGCTTCATCCAGGTCAACGAACACTTTGAAACATCGGTTCAGGGCATCTACGCCACCGGCGACTGCATTGGCGGCGCCATGCTGGCGCACAAGGCGATGGAGGAGGCCATCGTATGCGTTGAAATGATGGCGGGCATCAGCGCCGAAATGAACTATGACGTCATTCCGGCGATTGTCTACACGCACCCCGAAATCGCTTCGGTCGGCAAGACCGAAGATGAACTCAAGGAAACAGGCATCGCCTACAGCAAGGGCGTTTGCCCCTTGGGTGCCAACGGCCGTGCACGAACGCTCGGTGACATCGACGGACGTGTGAAGATCCTGGCTGATGAGATCACCGATCGCGTTTTAGGCGTTCATATCATTGGACCTCGTGCCGGTGACCTAATCGCGGAAGCCGCCTCCGCCATGGAGTATGGCGCCAGCAGCGAAGACATTGCACGCACCTGTCACGCCCACCCAACGTTGGCCGAAGCCGTTCATGAAGCGGCTTTGGACGTCGACGACCGCGCGATTCATACCGCGTGAACCAACCAATCGGGATCCTGTCGTCCGGCCGCCGCTGGTGGCAAGCCGGCTACGCAGCGGCCGCCTTCTACCCGACGCTGGCATGGAATGTCCTGCTGGGCAGAGTCCTTTGCATTCGAAACTGGTGGGACTTTATCGACGACCATGTGATCGTCGGAGCGCGTCCACTGGCAAGCGATTTACCCGCGCTGTCCCAGCTAGGCGTCCGAGGCATCGTCAATACATGCGAGGAATTTGCTGGCTTTGCCGACGAGTACCTCGAACTGGGCATCGAACAGTTTCACATGCCAACTACCGACTTCTGCCACCCATCGCTGAGAGATGTTCAACGGTCCGTTGCGTTCGTCCAGCGGCACGTCGATGCCGGCCACGTCGTCTACATCCACTGTAAAGCCGGCCGCGCCCGCAGCGCCACCGTGGCGATGTGCTGGCTGATCGCCCACCGCGACATGGATGCCGACACCGCACAATCGTGGCTGCTCGAAAAGCGACCGCACATCAATCCCCGATTGACCCGCCGCCCCGTCGTGCAGCAATTCACGGCGGGACTCCAGTCGGCCCCACCATGATGCACCAACTGCCGTGCGGTCATCTTCGATCGAGGTCTGCTGCGCATCATGCGGTCTTTCTCCAACTAGCCGCGTCGTAACACGCGACCCATTCGAGACGCGAGCAGCGCCGGCAGCAGCAATACATCTCCGATGAGCGCCGCAATCAGCAGCCCTAGCATCATGATCGCAAAGCGCTGAGTCGGCAGGAATTCAGACAGCCCATAAACGAGAGGCGAGATCGCGCAGACCGCCGTCGTCTGCCACATCGCCGGCCCGCAGTGTCGAACCGCGGTCATCACGGCGCGGTGCTGATCGCCATCTTCACGCAGAGATCGGCGAAATCGCGAAAGGAAGTGAACCGTCCCATCCACGGCGATGCCCAACGCGACGCTTGCGGTCATGACGGAACCGATATCCAGCGGAACCTGGGCAAGCCCCATGGATCCGAACAATGTGATGGTCGGAAACAAATTTGGAAACATCGCCAAGAGCCCCCCAGCGACACTACGCAGCACCAAAACCATCATCACGCCAACGATCAAGAACGCCGTCAAAAAGCTGCGAAACAAGTCTTTGAGCAACACATCTTGCGATGACGTTGTCAGCGGGACGCCTCCGGTGTAGGTCGCTCGGGCATTTCCACCGGTGATCTGTTCAATTGCAGGATCCAGTTGGGCGCGCACGTCGTCGATCGCAGCTCGGTAATCAATGGACTCGTCAAATGGAAACCGAAAACTGATGCGCCAATGCTGTCGACCGACACGATCGGTTGCGAGGTATCCCGTTCGCAGCAGTTGAGACTCTTCGCTCTCAATCTGCGAACGGATCGCGGCTTTGACCGCCGTGGCACCAACGGACCGGCTCGTCCGGCGCGGAGGTGCCGGTAAAAATGAACGGGGTGACAGGACCCCTTTGACCAGGTCGAGTTCTCGAATCGATTGATCGATTTCACGCAGAAGCAAGAATCGTTCAAAGGTGTCAGGAACCTGATCGGCCGCAAATGCGATGATCAACTCGACGTTGACCGTCGGGCCAATGGCCTCCTCGAACCAGGCGTAGTCGGTACGGATTCGACTCTCCGGTGGAAACATTCGCGGGACATTCACGGATGTCTTCAGCTGCGGCAGCCCATACCCGCAGGCAACCGTCACCACGACGAACACCGCGATCACGGGCCATGGCGTTGTCATAAGTTTCGAGACCAAAGCCTCCCAGCGAGCACCGATCGCCGCTCGCAGCCGGGTGATAAACGGGGCATCCCTTGATTTCGATCTCACTCGCGCGCGTCGTCGACGTTGCCAGATCGAGCCATGCCACTGCATCGTCCCCGGCAAAATCAGCAGCAATAGAACCAGAGTCAGGAAGACAATGCCTGCCGCGATGGTGCCAAAAGCCGCGACCGGCCATAGACGGACGAGGCCGAGCGATCCCAGGCCAACGATCGTGGTGGACGCTGCCAAGACGCACGGCATGTAGCCCGCCGCCATTGCATCCCTGGTGGCCGCCGTTGGATCCTGATTCGGATCCTCCGCCATGTTATCGAGGTAATAATTGGAGAGATGAATCCCCGCGCTGGCCGTCAAAACGAACACCAGAGGCGGCAACACGATCAAGATCGCGTTCATGTCCAACTGGGCCCAGGCAACTGCGGCCAGGGAACACCCCTGCCCGATCAGTGCCACCGACAGCACGGCGGCCGTTAACAAAATCGAACGCAAGCAGATTACGCAAATCGCGGCCCCAACGACAAACGATGGCACTGTAAATCGTTGGATGCTACGGAACGCCTCTTCATCGACCATCGCTCCATCGACGGAACCACCGACAATGATGACTTCCTCAGGCCGCTTTCCCACCGCCTCGGCGACAAGCTGGCGCATCCGTGGTAGCGACTCACGTCGGTGACGCATCCCGTCCTGGGTAAACGAGCCCAACACAAACGTCCGTTGACCATCGGGGCCGATCACCGCGTCTTTCAAGCGGCTCTTGGCACTCTTGAGCGAAAAATTGCTCGGTGGCGACATCATCCGATCCAAGATCTCTTGGCCCGTAATCACCTCATCAAAATACGCGGGTCGGTCCGGCGACGACTCGGTGAACGGTCGCAATGCGTCACGAGCCGCGGCTAACTCGGGAGCACCCAGGACGGCCCCGTCCCAGCTGATCTGAATGATTTCGTCACCACGATAAAGCGACCGAAACTCTTCGTAGTCCCTCCGCACCGGCATCGTCTCGGGAAGCCAAGTGGCGGGGTAATTGAACATGCTCGAAAGCGCCGCCGCCGAATCGACAATCGCCGTCGGTGTCAGAGCCAACAGTGCCGCCAAGCCAATGAACCAACGAATCGCGTACCAACGTCTTAGCGTTGCTAGCGAAGGCCCCGTTGACCGGCGTCCAGATGCCGTCGCCCCATGCCCGCCGCCGGTGCGTTTCGACGCGACCGATCCGCCGCGATTGGATCGAGAGTGGCGTTTCTTTTTGGAAGGCAAGGTTATCGTCGTACGGCGGTGACTCGGTCGATCAGAGGCGCCGCATCCTACCGAATCGGGCAACGAATTGGCAGGAGCGGCCACGGGCCGAGCATTTGGACGCCGCACCCCAGTGCGCTAGTTGCTCTTTACCGGCAAAACGGCGACTGCACGCACTGCGTCGACATCAGCGTGATGCCGTCGCCACGTCCAATGACGAGGAATTCATGATTGGACGTTGCAATCCGGTGATACTTAAGGGGCATCGCGGGCGGTGGCCCTACGTGGAACCGATCGGACGTTGGAAGACGACTTCTCTCGGCTTCCGACATCGAGCCCGATCCAACTCGTTCGCCACACAGCCAGGAATGCTTTCAGGTCTTGGTCGTTCTCGGCCATTCTTTAGGCCCGCGTGAGACACGCGGACCTACGTAGCCTCGCAAGTTTGCTTGGTAGCGGGACGATCTCGAAACGTCTTCATCCGCCTCCGGCGCCGAGTTTCACGATTTCGCTCTTTCGGCGAATTTGGAAATTCGACTAAAGTCACACTCGGTTCAATCGAACACGGTGGGCAAGGATCCCGCACTGAGCATGATGGCTCGCTGCCAAGCCCGCTGACGGAACACCCATTTGACCCGCCTAGCGTGAGTCTCACGCAGCCAAGGAAGGAGCCCCGCGATGCTGTTGGATCGTATCGAGATTGATAGTCATGGTCCTCTCCATCGAGTCGAAATCGGCCCGCTATCGCACCACCTCAACGTCATTTTGGGACCGATCGGCTCGGGCAAAACGGCCATTAGCCGTTTCATTCGCGACTCCTTGCTCGACCGTGATTATCCAGCAGGCATGCTGAGCCAGTCGGCCGGCCGAGTGGTCTGGGTCGATCAACATGGCTGGTTTCATTGCCGACGCGAACATGACGGCACGCACGCCGGGCGGCGCACGTTCCAGTTTCAGCCGAGGGGCGAATCCTTCGGACAAGCCAACGCCTATCGCAGCGGATGGTTCAGTGTCCCCGCGGGCCCCGAATCCCCAACATTGGTTGAATCGCTCCATGATCCGACCATCGCTGGTGTTCAGATTCCCGACACGATTGTTGACGGCATCTTGGTCGACACCATGGTCAGCAGCATCGGACACGTCGTTGCCGCATGCCTTCAGTCGGGCTTGGAACAATCAGGACTGGCACCGTTGCCATATGAAAACGAGGTCAGCCCCTTAGCGGAGGATGCCTACGTGTCGCCGGTCGATACGGATGCTCAACGCCAGCGACGATCGCTACGACGAGAATTGGCGGAAGTCGAAGCTCAATTGGCCCAGGTCGAGCGAGATCCGGTGGTCGATGACGCGCCAGACGCGTCAGGTCCATTTGCCAAGGTCCCATTCAATACTTCGTTGACTCAACAACGCAACCATTTGATCCGCGATCGCGAGGCCGTGATCCGTCGTCGCGATGAGACCCTGAGGCAAATTCGTGCCGGGCAAGCGCTCCACGGATCCATTCATGCAAGTGGCGTCGAAGATCGGGTTTCCATGACACTCGGTGTGGACTCGGATGCCCCCGCCGAGCGGCTGCGCCAGCTGCACCTTCAAGCTGATGGCCTGCGAGCGCGGGCTGGCCAACTTCAACGATGGATCACGGAGCTTGACTCGCGAGCGACCTGGAGAACACCGTCCAGCGTCAGCTCACCCTATCAAGAGTATGCGTTTCGCAATCAAGATAGCAATCAACTGCATCAGGCGATCTCGGTGGCGGATGCCGATCTGGTCACGCTACGGCAGTCATTGGCCGAGATTCGCGAGCTGAACCGTTGGATCCATCGGCATCAAGGCATGAACTTCGCCGACGGTGCTTGGGCGTCGGGGCCGCACGGCCTAGCGGATCGGCGATACAGCCAATTTGTCTCAGCGATCGACCACTATCGTCACGACGCGCCTTGGAATGAGTTCTACGATTCGGCATACAAGCCACTTCACCGAATCGATGACTGGCACATCCGATTGCGCGCGGCCGCACATCAGATTGACACCACGCTTCGTCGCATCGAGTCGCGCTCCCGCAGCCTGGATGGAACCAACATCACCGAACTAGGTATCGAGTCCATCCGTCGCTTGCGCAGTGAACTTCAGCGTGCCGCCAACTGGACGGTCGATGCGATCGATTGGCCCGCCACATCGCCATCTCTATTGAACGAGTGTGAGACAGAATTGGAGTCCATGCTGGATCGCGTGGCGATTCGACGCGCCGACGCGATGGCTCGTCTTCGAACCTTCCATCACAGCGTTGACTTTGGTGCGGAACCTGATTGGGTCGCCCAACGCCGTGCTTCCGTTGCCGAACTGCGTCACGTCGAGCTGACGCTTCAAAATGTCCTCCACGAATCGGCGCGACTACGTCGACGTCAGCGTTACCTTCCCGTCTTGGACCACGTCTATCCCACGGATGCGTCGACCACATCGGGTCGCCAAGCGTTCGTCGGCGAGCTGCCGCTATCGGCGACGGAGCGTTCGTGGCTCGCTGATCTCGATATACAGCTCCACCACCTCAATCAAGAAATCCGTTTGCTGGAAAGCCAAATCCGACACGAACGGACGTACGTGGAACCATTGGCGAGCTATCCCGCCGGACGGCCTGCTAGCGTTTCAATCGGATCGCGTCGCTGGAATGAATTGTCGTTTCGACGTGCCGAGTTGATCGCGGCGCTGCAGCGTCAGGTTCCCATCGGGCGCAGCGAGTCCTCCTTGAGGGAGATGGCAAGCGGATGGTTGGTGCGGCTGACGGGCGGTCGACACCGAATCCTCACCTGGGAAACCTCCGCGGCGAATCTCGACGCGCACGTTGAACTGGAGTCGGTCGCCACATCATCGCGGCCCACGGAAACGACGAACGGACGTCGTGTACATGTCCAAGTCGACGGCGTTTCGGAACGACAACTCGATGCCGCCACCCGCGCCGTGGGCGCGATCGCCGTGCGATTGGCGGCGGGTGAACTGCTTTCGCGATTGGGGCGTCAGATCCCGCTCGTCATCGAGACGTCAACGGAAATGTTGACCCATCTGAATGCAGCCTATCGCCCATCACAGCCCACCCACCGGGACGCATTTCGTCATTGGACGAGCGAAGGCGTTCAGGGCGGTGTCCTTGCCGCCGCGCTCTCCGACTACGCCGCCTCGGGACACCAACTCGTTTTGCTGACAAGTGAAGACGGTCTCGCCGATGACCTGACTCGTCGTGGTGGAGGACGTCTCTTCCATTTGCATCAAACCCGCCTGGTTCATCCGCATCGCCCAATCTGGCGTGGAGGACGTCGCGATGATCAGTACGTCGGACCACATGGGGCGGAATCCGCGTTCAACGTGTCCTACAGTCCCGACCCGATCCACAAGCCCCTTCACGCCGAAAACGTTAACCGTCAATTCGATCTCGCTTGGGCTCAATCCGCTGGACTGCATGAGTCCTTACCGGCATTCGCTACGAATCCGGGCTACGCAACCGATGTTCCTCCAGTCGGTGCCTCCTACCGAGATGGATACTTCTACGCCCATCAAACGACCACCGCTCCGACAAGCAATCAGTACGACGCTTCGTTCGCGGACACTGAGCCGCGGGCGACCAAGGCAGCGGTACCGGCGGTCAACGATCCGGCCCCAAACCCACCCCCGTTCTTTTTGACCGTTGACAGCCCGATTGATGGTGCTCCTTCGATCGACGCAGTGGCGGCGTCGAAGCTTCGCCGAATCGGGATCTCCCACATCACCCATTTAATGAACCAAGACAGCAACCGGCTGGCCGACACACTTGGTTTGTCCGGAGTGGACGCGCCGGTCATTCGACGCTGGCAGTCGGAGTGTCGACTCATGTGTCGCGTCCCGCAGTTGCGCGGGTTCGACGCACGGGTTCTCGTCGGCTGCGGAATTCGCGGCCCTGAACAACTCGCCGATGTAGCGCCGAGTGATCTGCTCGAGCAGGTCAAGACATTCTTGGCGACCGAACAAGGACAGAGGATCCTGCTATCGGGGACTAGCTACGAGCTCTCTCGTATCACCAGTTGGATCGCGTCGGCCAATGCGGGGGTTGGCGTTCGGAAACGACGACGCCGCGTTTCATCCGACCGTGCGGAGACGCGCATCGTCGACGGGCGACGGGTTCGTCGGCGGGTTCTCGACCAAGACTCCTCCGACGACATTCGGGACTTCAATGATCTATCGCAGATCGATGATGCCATCGAATTGGCATCCAATCCAGATGCCTGGGAATTCGATGATGAATCAAGATACGAGATACGAAGCAGCGATGACGCCCAGACGAAGCGTGTGAAGCGAAGCAGCACCGGTACAACACGGCGTTCCTCCCGCTCCACCGGAACCCCCAGGGGTTCGCGAGGTTCCCGCTCGTCGGTTCGCAGCCGCTCCACCGGCGGCAGCCGACGATCAAGGTCGACGTCGAGTTCGCACTATGAAGACAACGGGCGTCGTTCGCGCCGAGATGATGCCAACGACCGTCGCCGAAGTCGTCGAGAATCAAGTGTGGAGTCCTACTCGGCGTCCACCACGTCGACCCAAGATGCATCCACGTGGCGATTCTACCTTCAGCGGAGCGACGCCGTGGTCGAGGCACCGTCGATCGGTCCCCGCATGGCCGGCCGACTCAATCGGATTGGAATCGCTTCCGTCGATGATTTGCTACGCGCCAGTGCAGCGACCGTCGCGAGCCAGCTCAATCATCGTCGCATTGACGCATCGATCGTTCGAGCCTGGCAACAGCAGGCAACCTTGGTGTGCCGCATCCCCATGTTGCGTGGACACGATGCCCAGTTCTTGGTCGCGGCGGACGTGACGACCGCGGAGGCCGTGGCAGCCAGTCAGCCCGCTCGATTGTTCGCCGCGGTCGATGCGGTTGCGAATTCAAGCGAGGGCAGGCGCATTGCCCGTGGTGGTCGTCAACCAGATCTGGCGGAGGTGACCGATTGGATTCGGTTCGCGGCTGAGCACCGGACGCTTCAGGCTGCATAGTCCAATCGCGTGCCGCCGGTCCAGGTTCGCAGCCGACCCATGCATGGTTCAGCGACGTAGTCTTTCAAACGTGTAAAGCCCGGAGTGATGGCCATCACTAAAGGCGATGTTGTACGCGTAGGTACCGACGGGTTGCATCGCCTCGATTTCCACTGGACGGGCTTCTTCCTGGCTAAGGACAGGCAATCCGATCGGCGCATTGGGCACGGCGGACTCATTTGAGTCCGTTTCACCTCGTTTCTCTCGACAAGTGGCACACGGACACGCATCACGCAACTGCTGGGCGGTCCATCGGGACAGGTGACCATCGGACCAACGGATCTCGATACCTCGATCCTCCGTTCGTGTAATCGAAGTGGGAACACAGTCCTGGGGATCACTCACCGAGACAACTCCTCGGATTCGACCGCCAAAGCCTCTTGACCGGCACGAAGCGTCCTCAGAATCGCTTCGACATCAAAAACGCAACCGCCCCACGTTCCGCCACCGACCTGCTGTAGCGCCGCCCACAAACGAGTGTCTTCAGGAATCTCGGCTTCGGTCACCAAGCCGGGATAGATCGGACGGCGTTCCAACGCGTCACCCGGCTCGACCCCGTCGACGGTCGCCACTAGGTCGACCGTGGCCTCCAGTGTCTTCCGGTGAACCATGACTTCGATCGTATCGCCGTCGCGGACTCGACCGATCGGCCCACCGGCCAGCGCCTCGGGGCCGACATGGCCGATGCAGGCGCCAGTGCTGACGCCTGAAAATCGAGCGTCGGTCACCAATGCAACGTGTTTACCAAATGACAAGTGTTTCAAGGCGGACGTGATTTGGTACGTTTCCTCCATCCCACATCCGATGGGCCCGCGACCGATCAGCACGATCACGTCGCCGGCTTGAATCGACCGATCCGACTGGCCTTTGACCGCGGCGATCGCTTCCCGTTCGGTCGTGAACACCCTCGCGGGACCGCGTTTGCGATAGACCCCATCATCGTCGATCACGGACGGATCGATGGAGGTTGACTTGATGACGGATCCTTCTGGGCACAGGTTGCCGCGGGGAAAGCAAACCGTGCTCGTCAATCCCTTGGCCGCTGCTTTCGGCGGGGGCATGATCACGTCGTCGGGATCCACTTGATCGGCTTCCCGTAAGCGATCGCGGCACACCTCGCGACGATCGCTTCCCTTCCACCGATCCAATACTTCGTCCCACGTCATGCCGCTGACCGTCCGAGCCGATCCGTGCCAAAAACCGGCGCGCCGCAAGTGCCAGGCCACCTCCGGTACCCCGCCGGCCAGGAAGAACTGGATCGTCGGATGACCCACCGGTCCGTTCGGAAGACAGTCCACCAACCTTGGCACCTGGGCGTTCACCCGCGCAAAGTCCTCCGCGGTCGGGCGCCGCAATCCGGCCGCTGCCGCGATTGCGGGAATGTGCAGCAATAGGTTGGTGCTGCCTCCGACCGCGGCGTGCATCCACATCGCATTCTCCACGGCATCCGGTGTCAAGATGTCTCTTAGCGTGACCCCTTGAGCATGCATCGCGACAGACGAGGCGGCCGAATCCCTGGCCATGCGTAGCCAAATCGGTTGACCACTGGGTGCCAGGGCAGCATGCGGAACAGTCATCCCCAACGCTTCGGCGACGACCTGGCTGGTCGCCGCCGTACCCAAGAATTGGCATCCCCCGCCCGGAGTCCCACACGCCTTGCACCCTGCGACCGATGCTTCCTCGAGGGTCATCTCACCGCGAGCATAGCGGGCTCCAATCGTCTGGACCTTCCCCGCGTCTTCGCCCACCGTCGGCGGCAACGTCACACCACCGGGCACCAACACGTTGGCTAAATGCCCCGTTCCCGCCAGCGCCATCATCATGGCTGGTAGACCCTTGTCGCAGGTCGCAATTCCAATGACACCCCGACGGCGCGGCAGCGAACGGATCAGTCGCCGCATCACAATCGCAGCGTCATTGCGATAGGGAAGCGAATCGAACATTCCCGACGTTCCTTGCGTTCGCCCATCGCAGGGGTCGCTCACAAAGGCGGCGAAGGGCACACCGTCATGATGTTCGATCTGCTCGGCGGCCGCCTGGACCAGAAGTCCCACCTCCCAATGCCCAGTGTGATACCCCAGTGCAATGGGTTGTCCATCGGGGGCCCGGACACCGCCCTGCGTGCTGAGAATCAAATACTGATCGCCCAGCACACGACGCGGGTCGAATCCCATGCCCACGCTTTGCGTCAAACCGAACAGATCTCCGCTCGTCCAATTGCGCAGTATCTCATCCGTTAGCGGCAGTTGACCTTCCGGTCCGTCCGCCTTCGTCGCGAGCGACGAAGGATCGTCGACAACCGAGAAAAAATCCGGCAAAGGGTCAGTCACGCCGATTCAACGCGATGAACAAATAGTAGGCCAATGTCATGATGGACTGCAACGTCGCAGCCACATAGGTCAATGCAGCCGCATTGAGAACTTTCGCAACGTAGTGCTCTTCGTTTGCGTTGATCAATCCATACTCGACCAGGTGTTCCCTCGCCCGCGAGGAGGCATTGAACTCGACCGGCAAATTCACAACCTGAAAAAACACAACAGCCGCAAATAAAATGATCCCAAGCCACAGCAGCGGCTTCATGGACAAGAACAGCCCCGCCATCAACATCACGCCACCGATTCCACTACCGAAATTGGCCGCAGGCACAGCGGCGTTTCGAACGACAAGAAAAGGATAACGCTCTGCATCTTGGAACGCGTGACCGGCTTCGTGGCAGGCCACGCCAAGCGCCGCCATGGAGTGCCCGTTGTAAACGTCTTGGCTGAGTCGCAGCATTTTGGCGCGGGGATCGTAATGATCCGATAGTTTGCCCGGTACTTGCTCGATGCCGACTGACTGCAATCCGGCCGCGTCGAGCATCCTCCGCGCCGCCGTCGCCCCGGACATGCGAGCCGGAACCTGCGACATCGACGAAAACGATGACTTGACTCGCCACTGTGCCCACAAGCCCAGCAGGAACGGTGGCAATACGAATAAGAAGTACAACATCGGGTTCACTCACTTCCGCTCACGACGAATTCACCACGCGACATACACGACGTGGGGTCGGCACCGACTGTCAATCCGACAGACGTTTGCCATTGATCAATGTACCCAGCAATCATCAGGCCAAACAGGCATCCAATCGTTGCGAGCGACCGCCCACGATGAATTCCGCATGTTTATGAATTCGATGCTACGGCCGTATGGGCGATTTGTTCCACCAAATGCCGCATCAGAACATCGCGGTCACGTTTCAACATCGCGGTATGGTCCATCGATTCAAAAAACCGATGGGTTATTCGACGTTCGTGAATGAATTCGGGGAACATCGAGTCAAACTGCCCCGCGTGATTGATGGTTTCCCGAATGCCACCGGTGTAGGCGAAATGCATGGAGACACCGCGCCGTACCAACCGGCGTAGATGGTTGCAGGTGGTCGCCCGGCTGGGATACTCCCGGACGTCCTCGCCGCCACGCAGCGACGGCGGTAACTCATCGGCCCCACGCCAGTGCCGCCAACGACGCCGCCAAAATTGCTGGGTCATCGCCTTTCGCGGCAGATCGCGGAACCATCGTCGAGCATGGTACCCCAACGTTCGGTATCCGAATCCATCAATCGTAACCAGACCGACGACGCGGGGATCGGATAAGGCAACCTGCATTGCATCGTCCGCGCCGCTGCACAAGCCGTACAGGATGAAACGCTGCGAACAGGTCCGTGCCTCCAAAAGATCCATGGCAGAAACGGTCTCGTTGACGGCGCGCTGTAGCGACGACGCCGATGGGTCGGGCCCTGAGAAGCTCTCGCCGATACCTGACAAATCAAACCGGACACTTGGCAGCCCAAGTCTTGCAAGCGCGCCAGCCAAGTCCACGTGCAATCGGTAAGGCCCCGACGACGGCAACATCCCCGCCGTCAGCATGACGACGCCGACCCGTTCTTGATCGAACAAGGTCGCATCGCGTCGCCACGGCGAACTGTCGCGAATCACGCCGGCCAAGTGATCTTTTGGTCCGAATCGAACGCTGGTCTCGATCATGTTTTGAGAACCTCCAGAATTCTCGCGAAGGATCCCGGTGAGGCGAACGCGGCATCCACGCAATCAAGTCGATCCCAGGCGACGTTGTCCGCGACACGGCGAAGGATCGCTGGCCCAGGCGCGCCCGATTCCACACCATCGGTGCACACCACATGGCACGCCACGTCGGCAGGGACACGGTCCAAGTCTAGACGCAACGATTCGATTTCTCGACGACGGGCGTCCGTCAACAACATACCCATGGCCTCATCGACGTCCTCGTCGTCCTGACGAGCGACGGGGAACTTGGAATGGTTGACGAGCGTCTCGGCATGAAAATCATCCAGCATGGCAAGCCATCGGTTTCCATCGACAACCGGGTCCCAAAGGACCAAGTGTTCGATCGACGAGTCGGATCCTTGAAGCTGCTCGATGGCACCGACCAACCAGGTCGCGCCACAACGATGACCGATCAGGGACACACGCTTATTACCGGTGCGTCGGTGCGTTTCATCACTCGCTCGTTCCATGTCGGCGGTCATCGACGCGAACGTATTGCCCGAGTCGCAACCACTGGATTGTCCGACACCCGGATGATCAAACCGCAACACATCAAAGCCATGCTGCGAAAGCAAAACGGCCATCTGCTGGATGTTTCGATAGCCTCGGGTCCATTCGTGACCCCAAGCAGGAGCGAAGATCACCGAGTGTGACCTCGATGCCCTCAACGGCGAGTACCAAGTCCCATGCAGCGGCTGGCCGCCGCCTTCGAAAAAATCAGCGGAAACCTTCGGATGAGTCGGGGGCGATTGCATCGCTTCGCCACTGTCCCCACAAAGGTGGTGTGTGATCGAAGCGATCGTGGGATTGGCAAAAAAGTCACGAACAGGAATGGGTTCCCCAGAATGCTGCGTCCACCTTGCAATCACTTGCGTCACCAACAGCGAACTACCACCAAGCAGAAAGAAGTCGTCGTGAATGGAGACGTCACTGATTCCAAGAACCTCCTCCCAGATGGAAGCCATTCGACGCTGCGACGGTGACTGAGGTGAACATGCCGCACCGCGCCGCGCCGCAACACCCGTTGAGGGGTCGGGCAGCGCCCGGCGATCGATCTTGCCGTTGACCGTGTGCGGAAATTGATCCACCAGCACATAGCAGCTGGGAATCATGTAGACCGGTAATCGTTCTCGCAGGTCATCGGCAACCCCGGCTGCAAAGGCCGCCTTCTCCGCGTTCGTGGACAATCGGCCCAACAAAGCCTCACCGATGGCGAGATGGACATGCAGCGTCTTCTTTCCATCGGTCTCGGCCACTCCGACCACCGAGTCCATCACCGATTCACACTCATTGCATGCCGCTTCAATTTCGCCGGGCTCGATTCGATACGAACCCAATTTGATCTGATGATCGAGGCGGCCACCAAACTCAATGTTCCCATCGGCCATCCATCGTGCCAGATCGCCGGTGGCATAAAGACGTCGTGACTTGCCATCGATGTTCCCTTGAACGAACGCGGCCGACGTTAGGTCATCGCGGTGCAGGTACTCCTTGGCGAGCGCGGGCCCGCCAATGAAGAGCTGACCTGTTCGGCCTGGACTCACCGGCCGAAGCTGCTCGTCGAGCACGTAGGCGTCATACCCTTTCAACGGTTTTCCGATCGGCATGTTGACGCCTTCGGCTGTCTGTTCCAACCACTCCCCGCCGGGGATGAAAACGGTGGAACTCACGGTCGCCTCGGTGGGCCCGTATGCGTTGCACCAGAGAACATCGTGATCGCAAAGCCGCATCCACATTCGAAAATGCGGGACCGAAACCTTCTCGCCCGTCACTACCATCAGTCGCAACGAGTCGGGAACGCGATCGCCACTGGCGTGCATCAACTCGACCCAAGAGTGCCAATAGGCAGTTGCCAGGTGGATGGCCGTCACCCCGTATCGCGTCACAATCTCGGATAACTCGTTCGCGGAGGTGCTCCGCTCAGGCGGACGCACGACCACGGCCGATCCGCTAATTAGGGGCGGGAAGATCTCCTCGATCGCGATGTCAAAGTTCAACGTCGAGAACTGCAGTGTTCGATCCTCATCGCGCAGCCGGTAAACGTCGACGTCCGCCAGACAATACGTCGTTAGTGCGCGGTGAGTGATGCAGACACCTTTCGGGCGCCCCGTCGAGCCGGATGTATACATCACGTACGCCACGTCATCGATCGGCAGGTCGACCGATTCGCCAGGATCATCGACCTCCGTGTTCATCCACGCTTCCAGTTGCACACGCTCGGGTACAGCATCCTGTTGATCTGACAGACACGTGATCACGTCTGCAAAGGATGCCCCCAACGATGCGCTGGTCAGGACGAGCGGAATGGGCGCGTCGGCAATCATCATTGCCAGGCGATCTGCGGGATAATCAGGGTCCAACGGCACGAACGCCATCGACGCGTTCATCACCGCCATCATCGCGACGATCGCCTCCGCACTGTGATCGAAACTCAGCCCGACAAAGCACGGTTCGGCGACATCCCCAGAAACGCTCGGTGCCGTTGCTCGTCGCCAGCGTCGCAGGTGACCCGCCACTCGATCGATGCATGCGAGCATCTCGGCATACGTCCAGTTGCGCGACTCGTCCACAACCGCGACACGGTCGGGATGCATCGCTGCCTGATATCGAAACCAAGTCAGAACGTCGGATTGGGCACCGGGAGCCTTCGTCGTCGCAACGTCACATTCCGCAACGGCGCCCGCGGAGGACGTCATGCCAGGACCTCGGCTCCGTGCGAGTTGGTCCGCAATGGTTGAATGCTTGCGGCCACGTCCGGATCTTGCAGCATCACCGTGGCGACGCAGTCATCGAGAATCGCGAGACCTTCCTCGAGTTCATTGACCGGAATCGTTAAAGCGGGCATGACCTTCAAGACTTCATCGTCGGCACCAGACGACTCCAGCATCAAGCCAGCCTCAAACGCCAGCCGAATCACATGACTCGCCCGGGATCCCGTGCCGACATCCAATCCCCAGATCATGCCTCGTCCGCGGACCGACAACCGACTTGGATATCGCGACGCGATCTGATGCAAACGCGAGGACACGAGCTCGCCTCGATAATTGATCTGTGTCTCAAACTCGGGTTCATCCCAATAGGAAATCACCGCGTTGGCGGCCACAAATGCCAGATTGTTGCCTCGAAATGTCCCCGTGTGCTGTCCGGGCTCCCACACGTCGAGATCCTGTTTCATCAAGACCACCGACATCGGCAAACCGCCACCGATCGACTTCGAAAGGCACACGATGTCCGGTTCGATGCCCGCGTGTTCAAAGCTAAAATACTTACACGTTCGCCCATTGCCGACCTGGATGTCGTCGACAATTAACAAGCAACCAAACTGATGGCAGACGTCTGCGACGCGACGCAACCAAACGTCGCGGGCAACGTTGACGCCTCCTTCTCCCTGAACAGTCTCGAGGATGACGGCGGCGGGTTGAGGCAAACCGCTACTAGGGTCGCCGAGCATGGTTGCCAAGATTTCCGCCGTGTCAAAATCACCTAGATAGCCATCAAAGGGGAGGTGCGTCACATTGTTTCGGGACGCGTCTGCTTGATGGTGATAATAGGAATTAGCCGTCAGCGCCAGTGCTCCAAGCGTGTGCCCGTGATAGCCGTGCGTGAAGGCGACCACGTGAGATCGGCCCGTCACGCGGCGTGCCAGCTTGATTGCGGCCTCAACCGCGTTGGTACCGGTGGGACCGGTGAATTGCACTCGGTAGTCCAGCTGACGGGGTGTAAGAATGATACGACGAAAGCCATCCAGGAACCGCAACTTGGCTTCCGTCGTTGCATCCAGGGAGTGCTGGATGCCATCGACTTGGATGTAGTCCAACAATGCCGCCTTCGCCCGCGGGTTGTTGTGCCCATAGTTGAGGGATCCCGCACCGCAAAAGAAATCGATGTATTTGCGACCACGGATGTCGGTCAATATGGAACCACGGGCTTCGTGGAACGTCGCTGGAAACAGCCGGCAATAGCCGCGCACGTTTGATTCGAGCTCGTCAATGATGGCACTCATGAGGCACTTCCATCCGTCGTCGATGTTTGCGGCCGCTACCGGATGCGGTTCTTCGGCGTTCTCGAAACGTAGGTCAGTCCGCATCGGCGAGAGTTGATCGGCCGAAGACCAAGTTCCGGATTTCAGTCCGTTTGAGCCCACCAATGACGAAGATTCGGGTTGCGATGGTTGGCGTGGCGTTACGATGAGTCAAATTCGCCTTCAGTGCGGCCTGCCCGACAAACCAACCAAAGCCCAGATCAGCCCATGAGCCTCCCGCGCATCGGCGGTGTGATTCACGCCTATCAGAAATACGATCCGTCTGCTTTTCCGCCGCCGACCCAGGAGCCACCTGACTTGGTCAGCTCGGCCTTTGAACAGGCCATGATGTATGGAAACATGCGTGAGCTCACCGACGAGGAACTCGCCAACGCGGTCAAACTGGACCCGAGCCAGATCGCCAATCTTGGACCCAGCATCGATTTCCTGCGTGGGCTTTTGGAGGACCGCAAACGCAAGATCCTGGAAACGTACGAAACCAAACAGGTCCAAAAACGAGCCCGCAAGGCGTTGTTTCAAGCTGCCAAACGCGTGAAGCCGCCGCCGGGCAAAATGGAATCGATGTTTCGCCTGGCCGTCAACCAAGAACAGCCCTATCTGATCGAACGATTGTGGTACCAAGCCGGCGACGACCAAGGCGAATTGGCTCGGGCGCTGTTGGCGACCGGTTCGGCGATGCAGGACAAACACTTGGTCGAAGAGCTAGCGACCAAGTATGAGTTCACAGGCAACGAGTCGATGACGGTGCCTCAAGCAATCGAAATCAAGGAAGAGCTCGAGAAACTCGACGAGCTGCTAGACCAACTCGCCGAGGCCGAGAAGACGGCCCAGATCGGTGTGATCGACATGGAAGCCTTATCGGAGTTCGCCGAGCCGGGCGATATGCAGCAGTTGGAGGAAATGAGGCAGCAGATCGAAAACATGATGCGTGAGCAGGCCGAACGCCAAGGTCTCGAACGCAACCAGGACGGTAGCGGCTATCGCCTTACGCCCAAAGCCTACAAGGTGTTTCAGGGGCGACTCCTCGAACGGATCTTTAGCGAGCTGGATCCATCACGAACGGGGCGACACGAGGGCGACGTCGTCGGCGAGGGAGCGGTCGAACTCCAACAAACCAAGCCCTACGAGTTTGGCGATAGCATCGCCAACATGGATATGCCCCAAACAGTCGTCAATGCCCTGCTGCGACAAGGGGATGAACGCCCCATCCGTCTGCGCAGCGACGATATCGTCGTTCACAAGACGCGCAACCATCCGAAGTGCGCCACCGCTGTCGTGATGGACATGAGCGGTTCGATGCGCTACGACGGACAGTACATGAACGTCAAACGCATGGCACTTGCGATGCAGGGGCTGATCAACACCGAGTACCCCGGTGACTTCCTCCGATTCATCGAGATGTACACATTCGCTAAGTTGCGTCAGCCGGGCGAGATCATTGAGCTGATGCCGAAGACGGTCACAATCCACGACCCTTGGGTCCGTCTCAAGTGCGACATGAGCGACGAGGACATCACGGAGCAACAGATCCATCCGCACTTCACTAACATTCAGCATGCGCTGCAACTAGCTCGGCAGAATCTGATCAACTGCGATACGCCCAATCGCCAGATCATGTTGATCACCGATGGATTGCCAACGGCGCACTTTGAAGATGAATGGCTCTACATGCTGTATCCACCCGATCCACAAACGGAAGCTGCCACGATGCGGGAAGCCCAGTTGTGCAAAAAGGAAGACATCACGATCAACATCTTCCTCATTCCCAGTTGGTCGCAGAACGAGGAGGACATCCGCTTCGCTTACCGAATGGCGCAAGCCACCTCCGGTCGAGTCTTCTTCACCAGTGGAAAGAACCTGGATCGATTTGTTCTGTGGGACTACGTAAAGAATCGACGAGAAATCATCTCCTGACATATGCTCGCTTCACGCGTCGGAAGACCATGGCGATTCGCGTTCGGAGAACGCGACGACTGTC
>JBCDIU010000019.1:0-114410 GCA_038748615.1 Planctomycetota bacterium
CATTGCAGGGCGTGCGTCCAAGGGAACCACGCAATCTTTCACACGAGGGGTTCACCCAGGCAACCCACAACCGAATACTTCAATCAACTTTTGATGCGATCGCCGTGGGGTGGCTCCTGGGATTTCTCGGTATCCTACAGACTATTCCGAGGAGATATCTGGCATGGAAGCAGAACAGAGACCGCCAACTCCGAGTCGTTGACCCCGACTCGCTTACTCCGCATCAGCACGTCAACGCACTCATGTTTTACCACCATGTGTTCGACCCAAAATTGCTCTTGGACGGGCATGGAATGTGGGCTGCCAGCTACTAAGCCGAATATTTCATCAGCCGGAAAGCGTTCACTCATGTTCCGGCGAACACATTCAAAATCGCTTGATAACCGCTCGCTAACGCGAATCGGCTGACAGGAAAAGTGACATCGCAGTTGGTCGCTTGAACCCAGTGTTGTCTCAACCGTCGATGCGAAATCGTTGGTTCGGATGCAGTATCCGGGTTCACGGGCTTCGGCTAACGGAAACATTGAATTGGAACTAATCGCTCGCGGCTGGTTGAGTTTTGTTGGCGGTTGCTTTGCTAACGGGAACTGTCGCTATATCGTTGATCGCAGCTACCAACAGATCTCAACACGCGCCTTCGCGGAACAAGGCGGTCTTAACCGTTCGCCAAAGGATGTACAAGTCGAGACTCAGCGACCAATTGTGGAGGTAGAACCGGTCATAGAAGACTCGTTCTTTGTAGGTCGTATGATTGCGCCCGTTGACTTGCCAAAGCCCCGTGATTCCTGGACGCACCATTTGATAGAGCTCGAATACATCTGGATGCTCCTGGATGTATTCGCGATCGTAGTCGCCTGAATCTACGATCGGCCGCGGACCCACGAGGCTCATTTCGCCCTTGATCACATTGAATAGCTGCGGTAATTCGTCGAGGCTTGAGTTTCGCAAGAACCGGCCGATTCGCGTGACTCGCGGATCGTGCCTCAGTTTGTGAGTCGCCCGCCACTCCGCCTTCAATTCAGGTCGCGTGGCCAGATAGTCCTTCAGTGTTCGGTCGGCATTGACCACCATGCTGCGAAACTTGATCGCCTCAAACGGCTTGCCGTATCGTCCAACCCGCCTCTGTCGATAAAAGATGGGGCCTGGATCGGATAGCCGCATCATCAGTGCAATCATGCCCATCAGAACCAACCAGATTGGAGCCGTTACGAAAATGAGGCCTAGATCGGTCGAACGTTTAAATGCTAGCGCCAATGGTTTGACTAGGGAGGTGTCACAACAGATCTCGACTTCACCGCTGTTTTCCCGGAGTCGCATTCGCTCGATCGGCTGCTGACCAAGATCAGCCGGGAGCATCACGTGCGGAATGCCATGGAAACAATGGAAATCGCGCCAACCCACACTGTCGCGCTCTGCAACCGCGATGCGACAGATGTTGTTTTCGCGGAGGATTGTTTCCATCTCGGCAGTTGGTCCGAGCCAGGACAGTGGTAACCGCCCGTGGATGATCTTCGCATCGTCGTGGGTGAATGAAACCACCTCCGAATCGGCAATGATACCCGCGACTCGAAAACCTTCGTGACCGAGGCCGTGAATGCGGCGATTCAGACGTATCGCACGCTCGCCGCTTCCGAGCACCGCCACCGGTTGGGTCCACCAATCGAATCGCTTCAGTCGATGTCGGGCGATGGGGCGGACTGAAGCAAGACCTAGGAACAAGACCGCCGAGAGCGTGAGCCAGCTTGCCCATTGAAATGGGCCCGAGTCCATTCGAACGGCCATCGCGAATCCGGAACCCAGGCACACGAAAATGCTGGTGTGCAATATTCGGCGAAACTCAGCCGGGTACGGAATGCCAACTCCGGGGTAGAGACCATGCAGATACTGAAGTACGACCGTCAGGACAATCACGCCGTATGCAAACTGGGGATGCAGCGGCGCACCCAGCCACAGACCTAGCTGGGATGCCGCTGTCGATGCAAGTAGGGCGACGCCCACGTCAAGTGCCAAGAGCGGCAGCGAGGACATGACATCGGATCTGGCTTGGCGACGCCCTAGCCGCAATGCCGTCTGAGGCGAAAGTCTGGGAATCGGTTCCGCACCGTCAGCCGGCGTCGGCCGACGAATATCCGTCGGTGTCAACGACAACTTCTCTGGAACCTGATCCATCACCGAGGTCGTCGCCATGTTTCCTCCATCATGTGACTGTGTCGTCGAATCCAGGATCGGTTTAAGAAGACTCAATTTCGACTCAATCTCGGACAGTGATTCGGCTCTGGCACGACGAACCGTGCGGAAGTCCCGCCTGCCAGCAGTAACGAATTCGATGAGTTATTTCGGCAATACCAAGATGGACTTGAATCGTTGCGGCTTCGTCGCTGACACAGCCAGATTCAAGCGATGCGGCTGTACGCTCGACCTCCCCTCGCTTCGCTCGACCCTCCTTCAAGGAAAGTGAGGGGGTGGATCTTGTCTTGATTTTTCCTAGCTCGCTTGTATCGCAGAATAGTTCGTTCGGTGCAGCCGTGGTGTGATGCTCACGTTGCTGAGCCTCCGATCCCAGCCTCTCTAGCAATCGCTGATGATCCGCGAACGATTCGTTCAATGTTGTCCTCAGTGCCATTCCTCTTCAGATACCAGCTCGACTAACTAACTAGTCGTCCACCGAAATTAGTATCAAACTCGATCTATTTGGAAGAACCACTAACTGAAAGAAAAGTGCCCAATGGACTTCCCACCGACGATGTTCGGTGCGTTTCAGAACAAATTGATACCAAGACAATCACTAACTCCTCTAAACATCGAGAAGCCTTCCAGATTTGGTCCCTTATAAAGTCTGAGACAATGCGAGTAGCTGAAAAAGACTGGGTCAGCTGTGCCTACTATGATTCCGCGTCCGTTCGCATCTCGTCCTCGATCGTCATGGTTGCGACGTCCGAATGGCCGTTAACGAATTCACCGTCGATGGCGAGTTCGGTACCGGCTGCGTGATGACCGTTGGTTTCCGTGGTCGCTGACCTTGGTATAGCCCTTGCTCCCGGGGCGACACTTCGTAGCCGAGCCTTCGACATTCGAGCCGCCGAGGACACAGGGGTCTCGGCATCGTCCGCATCCGATGCTGCATAATATCTGCGATAACTGGCGACGTAGCCGTTCTCTCGCTTACCGTAGTAGTTGTAATAGCTATAGCCGTAGTTTGCCGAACGCACGCTTTGTGTATTGATGATGACACCAAGTGCTGTCTTACCGTGTTCGGCCAAAATCTCCGCCGCACGCTGGACGATCGTTCGGTTATTTTTCGCCACGCGAACGGCAAGCAAGCACCCATCCACATGCTCGGAAACAATGGCGGGATCGGCCACGGCGAGAAGTGGCGGGGTGTCGAGAAGCACGATGTCAAACTCTTTTCGCGCCGCCTCGACGAACTCCTCCAGACGTTGAGACTCGAGGAGTTCCGATGGCTGACTGGTTCGGGTGCCTTCGGTACAGACCCACAGATTCGCCTGTTCGGTCTCCTGGCAAACGGACCCCAATTCGGCCTGATGCTTGAGGTAATCCGACAGCCCCAGCTCAGTCTCCAAACCAAATGTCTTATACACGGTCGGTCGACGCATGTCGGCGTCGACCAGGAGCACACGGCGACCCGTCTGGGCCATGGATGCGGCCAAGTTGGCAATCATCGTTGATTTGCCGTCCGCGGGACTTGGGCTGGTCAGCATGAAGACCTGCTTGGCCTCGGATTTACACCGAAACAAGATGGCCGTTCGCAGAACGCGGAAGGTCTCCGACTCAGTACTACGGGGGGAATGGAACGCCACCAGCATCGGCGAAATGGCTGAATCAGGCCTAACCTTCTTCCGAAGCTTCCCCAATGGCAGTAGCGGTAAATGTGCCAGGATCGGTGCTCCCACCGTTTGCTCAACTTCATCCGGGTTCTTGAAGGTCCGGTCGAGCATCTCCGCCAACATCGCGAAGGCGGCTCCTAACATGAGCCCGCCGATAACTCCCAATGCAGCAATCTTGGTTTTGGCCGGCCAAACAGGGAAGTTCGCCGCAGCGGGTGTCACTAGAAGATCCGTTGAAAAACCCGCATAGTCATTCGTCAAGTTGATTTCCTGCAGCCGTTCAAACACCTGGTCATAACGAGCCTGAGCACGGTCAAGGTTGGCTTTCAACGAATTTCCTTCCATGAAGGCCAGCTGGACCTCTCTCGCCGCGGAAGCCTCGGCCTCCGCGAGAGAAACAAGCTCAAGCTCCCGCTGCTCGTACTCTCGAATATCGCTCTGCAAAACATTGAAATAATGTCGAAGCATATCGACAGTGGAAATCTCAATCTCGGTATTTTCAAGATCTGGTTTATCAGCCTGTTGCTTCGCGACGTACTCCTTCAAACTCTCGATCTCCATCTCGACCTCACGTACAGAAGGGTGCCCACTGCCTAGCGTGATCTTCAAGAAGCTGAGTCGACTGGAGAGCTCTAGCATCTTGTTGTATTCAAGCTGCGCCGACTGCTGGGTCAGGTACCGCGACATGATCAACGCCTCCTGGTCCACCTGGTCGCCCTTTGCCAATGACACAAGTGCCGATAGCCTCGCAATCTCATCCGGCGTCAAGATAGCCATGACCTCCGCGTCGGGAATCTCCTCTGGGCGGCGATTGGCGACAAAGTGAAGAATCATCTCACGGCGCGATCGGGAACGGGCTAGCGTCGTCCTCACCTCAGCCAGCTCCCCCTCCAATTGAGAAAGCCTTACACGGTGCACATCCCGCAGGGTAGCACTACCTTCCTGATCTGTATCAACAAGCGCCGGCATCGACGCCAAGAAATCTCGGTAGGCCTTATCTGCTTCTCGTAGCGTCTCTTCATTTCTGAGCTGCGCGTTCGCAATCAGGTCCGCAGCTTCGGCACCAATCGATCGAGATTGATTGTCCACATACGAAAAGTAGCTCTCGTAAATTGCCTGAAGTATCTTTGCCGCCGTCTCGGGATCCTCATCGCGATAATTCGCCGTAAGAATGTTCGCGTTCTCGGCAGCTCCCTCGCCGCCGCGACCGACGCTCAAATTCTCAAAAACATCTCCTGTAGAGCGATCTAGCCTCGCTACCTCAATGGCTTTGTCGATCACTTTTTTGCTGCGAAAAAGCTCCATGTGTGTCGACAAAATTACATCTTCAATCGTTGTGGCACCTTCGATGAGGCTTCCAGCGCTCGCGGAATTCAAGTCAGCTGAGCGGTGCCCCACCAACACCGCAAGATTCGACTCGTAAATCGGTACCTGTTTGACGAAGAATAAACATGCCAAAGCAGCGCCAATAAATAGTCCGAGGGCAATCAGGTGATAACGTCGCCTGAGAATACCCAGCAGATCTAGGTCGACGTCAAAATCGTCGTCGGAGTCGTCTTCGTGTGCGACCATTATTCGAGAATTCCTCTTAACTTTGTCGTTTCCGAAGTCGCTTCGGATCACCAGTCAGACAACCTCGCCGCTGGCTTCGCCCCAAAAGCCCGTCGTTTCACGCTACCTGGTTACGTCAGATCACGCTTCACTTCAATGAGACTATCTGGTTGTAGAATCTTTGTATTTCGTTCGCAAATCGCATCCAACGTTGCCATCGCTTCACCCTACTCAACACGTTGATGACTCTGTGGTCATGCCCATCCGTCCCGGCAGCGCGCAGACTCCGTCCATATGGGTGACACTTTCACCACGAAAGAAGTTCCGTCTCGTCGCCTTCACAGCCATGCCCTTGTTTTTCCGGAGGGAACACCAAGCCGCCCATTCAGGCGGATTCCCTGCGGTCTACGGGGTTACCCTAACCTCAAGGCCGACTGTCTCAAGTGCCAAAGTGATCAAATCTCGAAAAGGTGGTTATCTGTGCCGTAAGAGGTCGTTCTCGGTGGCTCGAAACGCTTCTGAGTTTTTCGCGGCGCCAGACAAGACCAACGCGGACTTCTGAAGAATGCTTCACCGTTGGATTTGTCACCGGCAGATTTGGACGTGGCCAGCACTCTTCATCCGCCGACGAACCCACTGGTCATCTAAACCAGAACGCGGGCGTGGAAGTGGAAACTTCCAAAACGAGAACGAATCGTCCGTACCAGGCGGCCCTAGCATTTTGGCTTGGTCGGAAAGGTGCTAGCCTCTCATTTGCACTCAATCGCCAAATCGGTTCTCCAGAGTCGCTGGCGCCGCTGAACCCAGATGACTGGCGTTGGTTTTCTCGACAAGTTACCAAGGCAATGTTCTTGCTAACAGTGCGTTGTTCGACCAGAAAATTGGTGCGTCCCGTTTTCTTTAGGTGGCTGTAGCGTGGTGGATCCTCGGAGGAATCTTGTCGTAGTCGAGCAAATTTTTCTGTGAGCGCGACCTGTGACCGATCAAATAGAAAATGAGGGTTTTCTCGATGAACCTAGGGGTTTTTGCACCGGGTGCTAACGCGATAACCGGCACCGATGCACATCGGCTCATTCTTTGAGTCGAATGGGAGCAGATAACTCAAACAGACGAGTGAATCAGAAACGTCACGCTACCTTGCAGTCTTGAACAACCTACTCGGCTGCGGGTTGGCGCTTATTCGAAGTTAAGTTTGCCTAGCTTTCCCTCCCTTCGCTTTGGCTCGACCCTCCCAAGGGAGGGTGAATTTGAGAATTGGCAGCGATAGATATTACGAAGGTCAGCCGGCGAAGCCGGAGTAGAGTTCACTTCGAGGGGTGATCGATTACACCCCTTTTGTGACGTGTGATTCCATCAGCGAGGTGGGCTTACTCCGCGATTCATGGGAAAATTCCCGGTGTTGCGGCGGACTGCGGGTTTGGTCCGCGTCAGGATTCGGAGTCCGACTCGGCGCCGCTGGATGAGGCAGCGACGGCTTCCTCTTCTGTTTCGGCCTGCTCGTCGGCCCAGCCTCGGGCTTCGCCCTTGAAATCGAGGCGTATGATCTTGCCTTTCTCGTCTTTGTGCACGCCGATCACGATTGTGTCCATGCCTTCGAACGCACCACGGAGCAGCTCTTCCCCGAGCGGGTCTTCGATGCGCTGTTCGATTGCACGACGCAACGGGCGAGCACCGTAGTCGAGGTTGCTGCCCTTCTTGATGAGGAACTCCTTGGCCTCATCCGACAAATCGATCGACAAGCCGCGCTCGAGCAGTCGCTCCCGCACCTTCGAGAGCTCGAAGTCGATGACGCCCTTCAAATCAACGGTCGTCAGGTGCCGGAAGATGATCGTGTCATCGAGACGGTTGAGGAATTCCGGTCGGAACACGCGTTCGATCTGGTCCATCACACGCGACTTCATCGAGTCATAGCTGGCGTCACCGTCCGGTTTTTGGAACCCGAATGCGGACTCGTTCTTGATCGCTTCGGCGCCGGCGTTCGTCGTCATGATCAAGATCGTATTGCGAAAATCGACGTTGCGGCCAAACGAGTCGGTCAGACGTCCCTCTTCCATGACTTGCAGCAGCATGTTGAAGACATCGGGGTGGGCTTTCTCGATTTCATCGAACAACACCACCGCGTAGGGCCGACGACGAATTTTCTCGGTCAACTGGCCACCTTCCTCGTAACCGACGAAGCCGGGAGGGGCCCCAATCAGACGGCTAACGTTGTGCTTTTCCATGTACTCCGACATGTCGATGTGCACCAACGCATCCGGATCGCCGAACATGTACTCCGCCAACGCCTTGGCCAAGAGCGTCTTTCCGACGCCCGTTGGACCCGCAAAGATGAAGGACCCGGTAGGGCGTTTCGGGTCTTTGAGTCCCGAACGGCTACGCCGGACAGCTTTGGCCACCGCAGTGACCGCCTGTTCCTGACTGACGACTCGTTTGTGCAGCTCGTCCTCCATTTGCAGCAGTCGCAGCGAATCCTCCGTGGACAGTCGAGTCAGCGGAATCCCGGTCATTTTGCTGACCACTTCGGCGATGATCTCTTCATCGACCACGCCGTCAGTCTGCTGACTCTTTTCACGCCATTCCTGCGTGATTTGGTCTTTTTTGGCACGCAGCTTCTCCGCCTGGTCGCGCAGGTTTGCCGCTTTCTCAAAATCCTGGTTGGCGACCGCGTCTTCTTTTTCCTTGTTGAGCTTTTCGACTTCCTCGTCGATTTCGTTCAAATCTGGCGGCCGAGTCATCGTGCGAAGTCGCACTCGGGCGCCGGCTTCATCGATGACGTCGATCGCTTTATCAGGAAGGCATCGGGCGGTGATGTAGCGTTCGCTCATTTCCACCGCCGCCACAACTGCGTCATCGGTGAACTGCACGCGGTGGTGCTCTTCGTAACGCGGCCTCAAGCCCTTCAAGATTTCGATCGTTTCGCCTTTGCCGGTGGGCTCGACCATGATCTCTTGGAATCGTCGAGCCAGGGCATTGTCTTTTTCGATGTACTTCCGATATTCATCGAGGGTGGTCGCCCCGATGCATTGAATTTCACCGCGAGCCAGCGCGGGCTTGAGCACATTGGCCGCATCGATGGCCCCCTCGGCTCCACCGGCGCCCACCAAGGTGTGCAGTTCGTCGATGAACAAGATGGTGTTCTTCACGCGACGCACTTCGGTCATGACCGCCTTGATCCGTTCTTCGAACTGGCCGCGATACTTGGTACCGGCGACCATCATGGCAAGGTCCAGAACGACGATTCGTTTTTCGGCCAGGATTTCAGGGACTTCGCCGCCAACCACCCTTTGCGCGAAACCTTCGATGATGGCGGTCTTACCGACGCCAGCTTCACCGAGCAAAACGGGATTGTTCTTCGTACGACGGCAGAGGATCTGAATCGCCCGCTCGATCTCTCGGTCCCGGCCGATCACCGGATCGAGCTCGCCTTTCTTGGCCAGTTCCGTCAGATCGCGACCGAAGCTGTCCAGGGCAGGTGTCTTGCTCTTGCTGCTCTTGCCCGATGAACTCCCGCCACCGCCTGATTCCCCGTCGCCAGACCGACCACCGCGTTCGCCGACCTCGGCCCCTTCGAGTCCGTGTCCGAGGAGGTTGAGCACTTCCTCGCGGACATCTTCCAGCTTCAATCCCAGGTTCATCAGGACCTGGGCGGCGACACCTTCTTGCTCACGCAATAGCCCCAGCAGGATATGCTCCGTTCCGACGTAGCTGTGATTGAGATTGCGGGCCTCCTCCATCGAATATTCGATGACTTTCTTAGCCCGAGGCGTCTGTGGCAATTTGCCGACGGTCACCATCTCGGGACCGCTTTGGACCAGTTTTTCGACTTCCAGCCGGATCTTGCGGAGATCCACTTCAAGGTTCTTCAGCACGTTGGCGGCGACCCCGCTGCCCTCTTTAACCAATCCGAGCAGGATATGCTCCGTGCCGATGTACTCGTGATTGAATCGTTGGGCTTCCTGATTAGCCAATTGCATGACTTTCCGGGCCCGGTCGGTAAACCGTTCGTACATTTGTTTGTCCTTCTAATCGGCTGTCAGAATGGCGAATCCAGCGTTTCACGCATTGTCCAAGCAAACCGTACGCCGCTTGCAATGGCAAGGGCCAGCCGAACTCGGTTCGGACATGCAAAAAACAGCCGTTTTTTCCCGTATGCGAAGGGAAACTCGCTGCAAAAGAAAATTCCGTTCCTGGCCGGTCGCCTGGGGCAACGACGCGACCCGCGAAAGTTTACCGCTTTGTCAGGTTGGCGGGGATAGCGAATCAGTCCGATTGCGGCTTGGACCCGCCTAACAGACTCGATGACCACTGAGGTAGACTGCGGGTCCGCCACGGAATTCCTGACGTGGGGGGCGTCATCCTCGATACTTCCGTTTTTATCCGCCTCGCGGCGTACCCATGGCTCACTTCGTTAGCTCCATCGACGGTGCCACTTCATCGGACGAGTTCACGCTTGATGCCGATGAGCTCCAAATTGGTCGACATCCCGACTGTGATATCGTGGTCGATGCGGGAGCGGTCAGTCGATTCCATGCCAAGATCGTTCGGCAGGGCGAAGAATGGGCCATCGAGGACATGGGCAGCCGTAATGGCACCTTCGTCAATGGAAAGCTATTGGCAAAGCCGCACATGCTCGCCCAGGGGGACCGCGTCCGGATCAGCGAGGTGGAACTGATCTTCCACGGGGATGCCGGTCCGGCTTTTGTCGGTGGTGCCGGTGAAATGAGCTTCGATGGCTCCAATTTCGGCATTCAAATGGTCGATGATGCCGAAACGGAACAAGTCACATCCGCCAAAGTGGAATTCCGCAGCAGCGACGACGGTCTGAAAATGACCGCGACCCCGGAGGCAAAGCTGGCGGCCTTGATCAAGATCAACAGCAACTTGACCGGAGCGATCTCGCTGGATGATGTCTTGCCGAAAGTCCTGTTGAGCCTATTTGATATCTTCCCGTCGGCGGACCGGGGATTCGTCGTGATGAGCGAACCCGATGGAACGCTGATGCCCAAGTGGGTGCAGACTCGGCAGAAGCGATCGGACACCGAAAATGTTCGAATCAGTCGCACGATCATTCGACGCACCATGGAAACCGGCGAAACGATCCTGTCCTTAGACGCCATGGACGATGTGCGTTTCGACAGCAGTGATTCCATCGCTGACTTCTCGATTCGGTCAATGATGTGCGCGCCGCTGCATGACGCGGATGGCAAACCCATTGGGGCGCTTCAAATTGATTCGACCCAAGGACGCGGCCAATTCCGTGACGATGACATCGATTTGCTCACGGGCGTCGCCGCGCAAGCCAGCGTCGTCATCAACAATGCCTCCATGCACGAGCAGGCATTGCGACAACAAGAAGTCGATCAAGATTTGCAGTTGGCCACTGACGTTCAGAAAGCGTTCTTGCCTTCCGTCGCGCCGGATGTACCGACTTACCGTTTGGAGAGTTTCTATCAGGCGGCCAACCACATTGGCGGTGACTACTTTGACTACGTCGAACTGCCCGACCAGCGATGCGCGATCGTGGTCGCGGATGTCGTCGGACACGGAGTCGCGGCGGCGATGTACATGGCCAAATTGGCGGCCGAAACGCGGTTTTGTCTTGCCGGTGAACCTGATCTGGCACGCGCGGTGGAGCGTTTGAATGACCGCATGAGTGGATTGCACGTTGAGCGTTTCGTGACGTACCTGTTGGTCGTCATTGATCCTAACTCGGATGCCATTTCGATCGTCAACGCCGGGCACATGCCACCGATCATTCGCATTGCCAATCGTGACGCGAATGGGAGTGCGTCCGGCGAAAAGGCGTCCATCATCGAACCTGGGGAGGAAGACGCCGGGTTGCCAATCGCGATCGACGAAGGCATGGACTACGCGGTGACGAAAGTGCCGTTCGGACCAGGTGATCTGGCGGTGATGTACACCGACGGAATCAATGAGGCGATGAACGCTGAAGAAGAAGAGTGGGGCACCGATCCGCTTCGGCAGATCATTGCCGAGCAACCTGCGTCACCCAACGACTCGCCGGAGACGATCGGGACGGCATCGAAACAAGTGCAAGAGAAGATTGTCAGTGCCGTGTTCAATCATATCGGCTTGGCCGATCAATTCGATGACATGTGCATGGTCACGTTGGAACGGATCCCGCGCATCACGCCTGCTGATCCAGAGGCCAATGCCGATACGGACTCCGGTAAAGTGGGCACCAGCGGACCGGATGAACTGAAATCATTGACCGACACGGTCGACTAGCCACCCTCATTGGATCGGTTTCGCTGTTTCGCGAATGAACGCTGCGGGGGAGACTTGGCTTGCTTGACATTGTTGATTCCATCGTTGCTGAACACCCTTGATTGGCTGAACCCCATAGATAGATCGAGATGAACGAACCCGTGTGCCGTTGGGGTATTTTGGGTGCAGCCCAAATTGCTCGCAAAAACTGGAAAGCCATCCGACTGTCCGGAAATGGAGTCGTCACGGCGGTGGCGAGCCGTGACTTGGATCGTGCCACCGCATTCATTCGAGAATGCTCCAACGAGGTACCTCCGGTGGTGCGGGGTCAAGAGACGACCACGATGCCCGCGGCAGTCGACGACTATCAGGCGTTACTCGATCGCGACGACGTCGATGCTGTTTACATTGCGCTGCCGACCGGGATTCGGAAACCTTGGGTCATTGCCGCCGCGGCAGCGGGAAAGCATGTGCTCTGCGAGAAACCAGCCGCGGTCCATGGTGACGATCTCGAAGAAATGATCGCCGCCTGTCGCGAGCATCGCGTCGGATTCATGGACGGCGTGATGTTCGATCACAGTGCCCGACTATCTGGTTTGCGATCGACTCTCGATGACCCAAGTCGATTCGGGACGTTGCGTCGAATCCAATCTCACTTTTCGTTCAATGGCGGCGAAGCATTCGAACTCAATGACATTCGTGCCAATGCATCGCTGGAACCTCACGGATGCCTGGGAGACCTTGGCTGGTATTGCATTCGATTTAGCTTATGGGCATCGGGAGACCGATCCCCGGAGACAGTTAGCGGCGAAGTGTTATCCACGATCGGTGATGGTTCGGTTCCAGCCGAGTTCCGTGGCGAGATGCGATTTACGGGGGGCTTGTCCGCTGGCTTCTATTGCTCGTTTCGCTGCGTGAACCAGCAAACGGTCCAATTGTCGGGCGACTTTGGCTATGTCACTTTGGACGACTTTGTGCTCCCAATGGTCGACGCCGAATCCCGTTGGTACCTGCACCAACATGATCTCAGAATCGATAATTGCCGATGGAACTTCGGTCGTCACACATCGACGTATTCGGTGCGTGAACCGGACTCCGGTGAGCCCGAATCACAGGAGGTCAATATGATCCGCCACTTCGCCCGCGGCGTTCTGGCGGGTACTCATGACGATCGCGATATCGACGTTGTGGTGAAGACTCAGGCGATCGTGGATGCACTTCGGCGCAGCGCGATTGGTGGCGGGGAATGGATCACATTGAATCGCGATCACTGAAACCGCCAGTCGGCGTCGCAACGATGACTCAGAATTCCACAAGCGCAATTGCAAAGTGAACTACCAAGACAAAAAGCGTCGACCATAGGACGGTTGCGGTGATCGAGTCGCTGATGTCACTGGCTGAGAGTTTGCGAGCGATCCCCTGGTAGTAGCTAATGACGGCAGTCCCCAGTCCACAAACAAGGCTCTTGCACATTACAAAACCGAATCCTTGGTACGGCCCCCAGCGGCCGATCCAAACGTCCGACGTTGCAGGGGTCAGGACTCGATAAAAGTGTTGCCGCCAGAACGCGGCGCCAATTTCGGGATGCTGTAGCACAAACGTCAATCGGCTCACGGCGGCGGCAGCTCGGAACGCAAATGATTCTAGAATGGGGGTCGCTACCAAAAAGGCGACCACGATCGGAATCAAGAGATACGCCGGCCGGCGTATACCCAATGTTTCTAGAGCGTCCACCTGTCCCCCATACCGTTTAACTCCAACATCCGCCGCGACCGCGGCACCACACCTAGCGGCGATCAAGATCGTGGACAACACCGGCACTAGCACGCGGTAAAGGGCAAATCCAATGGACGACAGCAAGTCATCCATCAAAAGCGGTTGCGTGTAGAGGCGGAACGGCAGGAATCGCAGCGTGAAGTAGGTCGTGGTGAACCCTGCAATCAACCCCGCGATCAACAGGTAAAGCCAAGCAGAAATCCCCCCAACCAATCGAAGATACCGCAAACAGAATCGCGTTGCCCAACCCATGTTTGGAATAGGTGTTACCAAATCGAGCCAAAACCGTCCGGCCAGATACACCGATTCGCCCGTACGTCGAAGAAATTCATCGACGGCATCGAAACAGAGTCCCCGCAGGCGCTGGCCCCGTGTTCTTGTCGTCTCCTCGCCGACCGCGCCTGACATCGAAGCCGTCGCAACGGACTGCATCAGGTCAGCGATTCCCGACCACTGCGAACGGGGAACCGAGCGGATGTTTCGAGCATCGGAATCCAAGACGAACACTTCATCGGCGATCGGGATCATTGTTTCGTAGTCATGCGTAACGACAATGCTGGTGCGTCCGAAACTCGATTGCGTTTGTCGAATGAGACTGGCAACTTGCCGACCGGTTGCGGCGTCGAGCCCGGACGTTGGTTCGTCGTAAAGCACAATGTCGGGTTCGGAGGCAAGCGTGCGGGCGATCGCGAGTCGCTGTTTTTGTCCGCCGCTGAGCACCGCGACGGCGGTCTCGACGGGGACACCCAGTTGTTCCAGCCAACCGATTGCTGTCTTGTCAGGCGTGATCACCCCCGCATCGTCGGGTCCTCGGTGATCGATTGCGAACTGGACGTTGGCCAACGGCGACAGCTCATCGAACAGCGCGAACTGCTGAAAAACGATGCCAATGCGGGGCTCTCTTTCCGACCCATCCGACAAGCCCCCCACCGCCGTGATGTCGGGGTCGCGGTGATCAATCAGTCCCGCGATGAATCGCAACAGAACACTTTTCCCGGCACCGCTGCGGCCTATCAGAACGGATATTTTGCCACGGGGAAAATGAACCGTTGTGCCGTCCAGTAACGTTCGCGACCCTGCGACAAGGCGGCAATCACGAAGTACCAACGCACTGCTTGACGTTGATGGCGTCGCCAATTCGCCGGCGATGGAATCCGTCAATGTTCGCCTGCCTCACCTGCCATTGTTTGCTTGCGATCGGGCGGACGTGGGCTCTCCGGAAAGACCGAATCGAAGATCTGACGATTCCGCTCGCACGCCAGTCGACATTGATTCACGATCGCGACGGGATCGGATTGGTCAAGCAACGCAGCCAACTGCCTCATTGCATGCGTGTCGACCGTGTCATTGCTTCCAAGAGGTAACTCATGCCGGGACACCGTATTGAGTAGTCGCAGTTTCGACTCCACTCGTCGCAGAACTCGAATGTTCTCGACGAGCGATTCTGCGTCGTCGCTGGACAACCATCCCTCGCGGCCGAGGTACTCGATCGTTGCGATCGTCGAGGTCTGCACCGGATGATTATCCTGAAGTGCTAGCTGCAACATTCCCGCCGCCGCAATGAACTCGACGTCCAACGTACCACCAGGACCACGTTTGAGATTGCCCGGTCTGGCGGCGGACTCCGTCTCCATTCTTAGTTGTCGCATCCCCTGAGCATCGTGACTCCCCCATCCGCCGCTCTTGAACGCGTCCGTGAGCGCTGACTGCACACGCTGTTGGGCTTCGCGCGAGCCCGATACGGGGCGCGCCTTGCATAGCAACAAACGCTGCCAGATAGGTGCCGTCCGCTGACGAAACGGTTTTGCAAACGAGGACAGCGAAGTCGCCAGAATCTCACTATTGCCGCCCACGTTCATGGGTAAGTCGATCTCTTCGATCCGACCATCGGCGACGTCCCCGAGGACATGCAAAACGTTCTTGGCAAGCTGATTGAAGAACTGACGGTGGGAGAGCGTGGTCCTGGACCCTCCAACACGACGCTGGGTTTCACCCTCAAACGTGTAAACGAACACCAAATCAAGATCACTGTGGTAATTGATCTCCTGACCGCCAAATTTTTGCAGTCCGATCGCCACCAACTCCGCCGGCTGTAAATGGCCAGAATCCACATCGGATTGCGGGTCACCGAATCGAGCGGCTAGACGCTCTTGTTCCTTCTCGATGACCCGCCGCAGCACCGCTTCGGAAGTATGAGTCAATGCCGCATTGATTTGATCGACAGGATCTTTGTCCAGAAGATCACGAACGCCGATCATCAGATGGGCGCTCGCCTTGAAATTTCGCAGGATCGGACCCACCGATTCACTGCCGGACACAAGACGCTGCGACTGAGAATCCAGACGCTCTGGTGACGGCAAACGGTCGCGGACGAGCGAATCAATCAGCTCATCAATCATTCCCGGGTGGTCAACCAAGATCTCGGTAAGGTACGGAGCGAGCGCGACCATCCGCACGACCAGAGTTAGAGTCGCGGAGTTGGTCCGCAAGAGCTCCCACAGCGTGGCTTTGGCACCGATCGAATCGGTCATTTCAACCAGTCGATGTAGCGCATCGTCCGGATCGGGCATCTTCGCGATTCGACTGAAGAGCTGCGGAGAGACGGCCGCAAAAAAATGCCGACAGCGCCATGGTGCGATGAACGGAACCGTCTCCGTGGCCAGAGCGTTGATTCGGTCGATGGCAGTGGACGGCTGCCGCATGCCGTAAACGGCCATCGCGGCTTCGAACGCAGCCTGATCCGGCGACGGGTCGAGCACCAACTCGGTCAATAGCGGCACCGTGCTGGCTGGATCGACCAAACCATCATCCGAGGATCCATCAACCAGACTCGGTTGGACCTGATCATCATCGACCATTAGGTGGTTGATGATTTTTCGATTCACCTCGAACGTTTCTTGCAACAAACGCTCGAGCCGCTTCGAATCGCCGGTATCCCCGTCCCGAATATTCAAACGCCATGCCAATCGCCGACGAATGGCCTCATCACTTGGCAAGTGCGTCACGCTGTGTTCGAACAGGATCGCGAGATAGTGTTCCAACCGACAAAGCTTTGCATGGTTTTCCGACAGAATCGATGCTTCCGTGGGCGTCAAGCATCCATGTCGACTCAGTCCGGCAATGGCGTCGATCGTGTTGGTCACGCGGACTTCTGGCAAAGTATTGCCGTGCAGCAGCTGAAGAAACTGAATTGTCAATTCAATGTCATGACGTCCACCGGGAACGTCGGCGATCGGAATCTGGTCACTCGTATTTGCCGTCGCCGCGCGCTTTTCCAGCTTGCGTCGTAACACATGAATGTCCGCCATTTCGCTTCGGCTGAGCAATGCATGGTACACCCATGGCTGAACTCGACGAAGAAACTGTCGACCGACGTCCGAATCGCCGGCGGCCAGGCGGGCTTTCACAAACGCGAGTCGCTGCCAGGTCTGGCTCGTTCGTTCGTAGTAACTGGCCGCCTCCACGACGCTATCAAAGTGATGAGCCGCTCGATCGGGAACATCATCAAGCACCGGCTGATGAATGAACTGCATTCGCAACGAGACGACCGGTCCGCCGTCGGTCGAAAGACAGTCCACAAGCCCGTCGGCGACTTGACGATTGAACTCCACATGTCCGGGATTCTTGCGATCAATGCGATCACAAAGCATCAATAGATGCAGGGGCGCCTCATAGCCGATTTCTTGCCCGCCATAATTCCCGAGGGCAATGATCGCGAAACGCGGCTGCGAATTGTCGATTCGTTGAGGGATTCCCTGTCTTGCGATGACACGGGCGACACTAAACTGAAGTGCCGCATGCAACATCGCGTCCGTGACATGACTAATTTGATGCTGGACGCGCTCCGATGACATCCCATGCACGAACTCGCCATAAGCGATTCGCAGGATCTCGCGCCCCGCGAACCGACGAAGTGCCAATGCCGCCCGTCGCGGCGAACGAAATGCACGCAGTTCCGCCGCCAACTCATCTCGTAATAGATCTCGATCAGCCGCTCGACCGTCGCTGGCGCGGATGAGATCGAAGCTCTCAGGATCACTCAACAACAGCTGGGCAATCGCTTGACTGGTCGATAACACTTGAAGCAGTGCCGCCAGCGCGTTGGCGTCCCGCTCGAACAGCGACAACAGCGACGTTGGGCTGCGCGTCACATCGGTGAATTGACGTAACGCGTGAAGGGTCTCATCCGGATTATCAATTGCCGTCAGATTCTCATCGAGTCGGCGCCAAAGCTGATCAATCAGATCCTCCGAGGCACCGCACGCCGAAATGGCGTCGATGTCGTCCATCGCCGCAACTGGATGTGCAAAGCCATGTTTGGCTAGCCAGTCCGCATCTGGAACTGGACCGTCGCCGTCTTCGCCAAGACTCCCGTGCGAGTTCGAGGCGCCAACAACACGACCACGCGTGTTCGGTTGGTTTGCGGCACCGCCAGACAGGTTGGAGTCCGGATTCATAACGTTGCGCGATTGAGAACGTCCCAAGGACCGTGTTGCCAGTGTCCTTGTTTTGCCGAAGTCTTTGCTCAACCAAAGCCGACGGAACTTTTCCCGTCGAGCCACATCGAAGTGACTTAAGGAAGTTCGGTTTGCATTGGAACTTGAAAACGCCAGCTTAACGGCGTCACCGAGGATTGGACATGCGGGACGGCGTCACATCCGATGGATCGAACTCGCCACATGCATTGGTCATGCATTTTGTTGCCGACGGCCAGGCGGGTCGACGGCGAGCATCATCACGTTGTGTTTTCTCAACACGACCGGTGCGTGGACACCTCAGTTCGACCATGCTCCCGCATCTCTGGACAGGCGAAATCCGAACCTAAACTCCTTACCGGAAAGAGCTTGCGATGATCGAATCGTTGCCTGAACTGACCAATGGCACCCTCGCTGCTTTGAACGTCTCACCACACAACCGTGATGACTCATTTGGTGCCGAGGAAATTCCCATGGGTAAAAAGTTCAGTCGCCGCAGCCTGCAAGACGACGCCTTTGACGCCGAGGACGCAGTCTCCCGCCGTTCCCGCACCATGGGGCAAGAATTTGCCGATGCGGTGGCCGAGGAGTCGGAACTGGCTTTGCTCGGTGACGACGAACACCGCCGGGATGAATTTCCCACCGATCCCACTGAAGACCCTGTCCGCATGTACCTGATGCAGATGGGGCAGATTCCTCTGCTGACGCGTGACCAAGAAGTCTCGGCCGCCAAGCAAATTGAAGCCACACGCGATCGATACCGCCACTGCATGATGGCTACGGATTTCATGCTCCAAGCGGGCTTGAAATTGCTGCAACAGGTCCGTGACAAGCAATTGCGACTGGACCGTACGATCGAGGTGAGCGTTACCAATGCGGCCGAAAAGAAGGCCATCATGAAACGAATCATCCCCAACACGCGAACCCTCTCGCACTTGCTGAGCCAGAATCGAGTGGACTACATGGTCGCGATCAACAAGTCGTTGCCGGTCCGGCGGCGTCGTGCCGCATGGCGAAACTTGGTGATTCGCCGCAACAAAGCGGTTCGCTTGGTGGAGGAAATGAATCTCCGAACCAACAAGCTGCAGCCGATCTTTGAAAAGCTGCGTCGCACGTCCCAACGGATGAATGAAATCAAATCCATCCTGGCCGATCCAAATCGTCTCAAATTACCCGGCATGCCGACCAAAGAGGAACTCCAGGGCGAGCTGCGTTATTTGATGCGGTTGACTTTCGAATCGCCCAAGACGCTCGATCGCCGAATTACCAAGTGCGATACGCTACGTGATGACTACGATGCGGCCAAGCGAGTCTTGTCGGCGGGTAATCTGCGACTGGTGGTGTCGATCGCCAAGAAGTATCGCAATCGCGGACTTTCGTTTCTGGATCTGATCCAAGAAGGCAACACCGGCCTCATGCGAGCTGTCGATAAATTCGAGCATGCTCGCGGTTACAAATTCAGCACTTACGCGACTTGGTGGATTCGACAAGCCATCACTCGCGCCATCGCCGATCAGAGTCGAACGATTCGAGTTCCGGTCCACATGATCGATACCATGAACAAGATTCGTCAGATCACACGCGACCTGGTGCAAGAGAATGGACGCGAACCGACCCCCGAGGAAGTATCCCGGCGCAGCGGTTTATCGCTGGAAGACACTCGCGTGATTCTGAAGATGGCCCGCCAGCCGCTTTCGCTCGATCAACCTGTCGGAGATCACGACGATAGCGTCTTCGGTGAATTCCTGCAGGACCATCGAGATCAGGATCCGTTGGTGGAAACGAATCGTGAAGCACTCAAGCGGCAAATCGACTTGGCGATGGAAACACTCAATTATCGTGAGCGAGAGATTTTGCGTTTGCGATACGGCCTCGCCGACGGATACACGTACACGCTGGAGGAAGTCGGCCGAATTTTCCAGGTCACACGCGAGCGTGTCCGCCAAATCGAAAGCAAGGCTGTGCGAAAACTGCAGCAGCCGTACCGAGCCAAATCGTTGGTGAGCTTCCTTGACGGTGCCGAGTTGAGCCTCTTCGAAGGAAGCGAAGCGATCTGAGGATGTTTACCAGGCCGATCGCTCCACTCTCTTCTTGATCATTCCTCAGCGGATGGCGGTTTCATTTTGAGGTGATCGAATGCTTTCGGGGTTGCGATGCGGCCCCGTCGAGTACGAATCAAGAGCTCACTGCGTAGCAAAAACGGCTCCACCTCGTCTTCCAACGTGTCAGCACTGACGTTCATGGTATGGGCGATCGCCTCCAGCCCTGCCGGTCCGCCGGCAAAAACCCGAATCAGTGTGTCCAAATAGTTGCGGTCTTGCTTGTCGAGGCCCAACTCGTCGATGCCGATCATGGTGAGAGCCGCCGAACAAGTGCTGGCATCAATCTTCCCAGCCGTCTTCGCTTGGGCGTAGTCCCGGACCCATAACAATCGGTTGTTAGCGATCCGTGGCGTGCTGCGGCTTCGACCAGCGATCACGTGCGCCGACGGATCATCAATCACAATATTGAGTTTGATCGCGTTGCGTCGCGCGATTTCGGCGAGGTCCTCTCGCGTATACCAACCGAGATGTTCACGAATCTGAAATCGGTCGCGAAGCGGGGCACTGAGCATCCCCGCACGCGTTGTGGCACCGATCAGCGTGAACGGTTTCACTTCGTAATTGAGAGTCCTCGCATTGACGCCTTCGCCGAGGACAATGTCGATGCGGAAGTCCTCCATCGCCGTATAAAGATATTCTTCAACCGCTTTGGGAACACGGTGGATCTCATCGATGAACAACACCGATCTTTCCGACACATTGGTTAGATACGGTAGAAGGTCTTTGGGTGCTTTCAGGCCGGCACCATTGGCCAACTGAACCGATGTCTGCATCTCGGCAGGAATCACGGTCGCGAAAGTGGTCTTGCCGAGTCCTGGTGGCCCATCGAAGAGAATATGGCCAAGCGGTTCGCCTCGAGACGTTGCCGCGTCGATTGCGATCTTCATACGCTCGATCACGTCACGTTGGCCGACGATTTGGTCCATCCGACGAGGTCGCAAGCGACCTTCCCATTCGCCACCACTCGGCATGTCATCAGGGGGCGGCTGGTCGTCATCTCCAGACGGATCCCGAATCATGGTCGAGTCCTGCACGTTGTCGGAGTGGGAACGTTGGTAAATTGCTTCTCGAGCCATGCTGACGTTACGTGAGGAAGAGTCTTGGCCAGCCCCCGTCGACTACCTTGACGAGGTATCATCGTAGTGGTTTCGTGATGTCCCGCGAAGTTCAAATGACGCCGACGCCCAGTAAGGATGCCCATTTTGATGGATGGTGAGTCCGCCGAATCGCAAGTCGACCAACCCGCTTCCTTGGACATCGCGAAGTATGAGCCATACCTAGGAATGTTGGCTCGCGCACAGATGCGAGCTCAATATCGTGCCAAAGTCGGTGCATCGGATATCGTTCAGCAGGCGATGCTGCAGGCATTCAAGGCTCAGGATCAGTTTCGTGGGACGACCGAGGCGGAGTGGCGTGGCTGGTTGCGTCAGATTCTCGTCCGCCAGATGTGTCATTTGGACCGTGATTTTCATCGTGAGAAACGCGATGTTCGTCGGGAACAATCGATGCAAGCTAAAGTCGACCAATCGTCGATGCGTTTGGAAGGCCTACTGGCCGGTGAGGTCGCGACGCCCAGCCAAAATGCGGCTGCCGTGGAATCGGTCACGCATCTTGTCGAGGCCGTCGAAAAACTGCCCGAACGCCAACGTGACGCGATCACATTGCACTATCTGGAAGGCCTGAAACTGGCGGATGTCGCCGGCGAACTGGGGACCACCACAGGTGCCGTTGCCGGATTACTGCATCGCGGCATGAAACAACTTCGTCAGCATCTCAACTCGTCCCACACCGACGCACCCGACGCATGAATTCGACACCGAATCACGAAAAAGGCCCTGGCTCGCCAGAGGACACGCCAGCTTCTGATCCGGTCGATGAAGATCGGGAGGAACAAGCATTCTCGCTGGAAGAACTCGGCGCCGCGTTTGCCAGTGCCCTCGGCGGTAGTGACGCGCCCGAGAGTCCCGATCAAGCCGAAGACGCAATACGGCAAGCACTCCACGACGCCAGACGACATCGTGACTCCTCACCCGCTTTGGGGACCACGGGCGAGGATGATGCCTCCGAGATTGCGACGCCCGAGGATCAAGCTGATGACGCCATCGCAACGCCGGAAATGATCGTCGAAGCAGCCCTGTTCATTGGTCATCCGCAGAACCAGTCATTATCGGCACCTCGCCTGGCTTCAATCATGCGTGACGTCACACCTGAGGAGGTGGTCGAAGTCATCGACTCGTTGAATGAGTCCTATCGCCAAGAGGGACAAGGCATCCGAATTGTCTCTGATGAGGCCGGCGGCTATCGAATGGTGGTCGCCCCCGAAGTTGAAGACATCAAGCTTGCGTTTTCCGGCCGTGTCCGCGAAACCCGACTCAATCAACCGGCGATCGACGTACTATCGCTGGTCGCGTACCAGCCTGGCATCACGGCGGCCGAAGTCACTGATCGGCGAGGACGTGATAGTGGTGCCCTGTTGAATCAGATGGTCCGTCGACGGTTAGTGGAAGTACGTCGAGAAGTGGACGAACCCAAAGAAAAAAAGGCCGCAAATACCGACTCGCCGATTGCGTCCCGTGCAACGAAACGCACAAAAACGGTGGCCCATTTTTATCCAGCCGAACGCCTCTGGGTGCTCTTGGGACTGGACTCCATCGACGACTTACCCATGGTCGAAGAAACTCGTTTTTAGCGGGGACACCACACAGCCGATTCCATGCGCGACTTTCTAAAACACCTTCGCCAACGGTGGGATCACTGGTGCGGCGACCGAGAGATGGAAATGGCCATTCGAAAACACCTCACCCAAGAGGGCTACTTCGGATCGACGGCCAAGTTTCGAAGCGTCCGACTGGTGGCCGTGGCCCGGCCCGGCTGGCGACAGGTCTATCGGTTCGAGGCAACTGCCCGAGTGACACCCCCTGACGAAGAATCCAACGGGGTCACGGTCCCGGTCTACCACGAATTGTTCGGCCTCGTTCAGGAGGATGCTCGGCATCGCGTCAGCGACGTTCGCGTATTCGTTGACCCCGCTGAACGTCAGGAGCTCTTTTCCCGTTGGAGCGACGGGCTGATTTGCTTACGGGGTGCCAAAGGGCTATCGGTCAGTTAGGGTCTGGGTTCATCGAACCATCCAGTCATCCGAAACCGCCCAAAACCAATTCATGGCGAAGCCTCCCTCGAAGCGAATCCCCCACAAGTTTCAACCGTGGATCCGCGTCCGAAAGCAGTACCGTCTCTCGCACGCCCATGTGCAGATGGCAAGGGAGCTCGGTTTGGAGCCGCGTCGTTTTGGGAGCTACGCGGATACCAAAGACCAACCATGGAAGTCGCCGCTGCCCCAGTTCATCGAGTCACTGTATTTGAATCGTTTCGGCATCGAGCGTCCCGAAAACGTTCGTTCCATCGAGGAGATTGCGAGCGATCACGTCGCCAAGCGGCTTGCCCGCAAGAAGTCGCGAGCTGCAATGAGGATGCGCGAGAATACCGGCGAAGGTGAAGCCCAGGGCGACGCATCTACGCCGCATCCGGCCGACGCGGACTCCGCAGCCCCGCCCCCCGACAGCTCTTCGACGGAGCCGAACTCGACGGAGCCGAACACAGGGATGGATCCGGTCTCTCCGAACGAAGCGAATCTGACGCCTTGGCAACGTGCGACGCGGTCGCGTTAGCACGCTCCCTTTTCTTTGCTAGGCGTTTGGCAACTTTGGTCGGCGGTCGTCGCCATCGGCGGTGAAGCCACCAGTACTGTTCCGGCGCCAGTTGGATCATTGATTCCAGTTCGCGGTTGTACCAGTCCGTCAGCGACGCGACCCCGTCGCAAGCCCCACCATGATCACCTAAGGGATCGACCGACGCGGTCATGCCGATCTCAAACTGCATCGGCCGATGATCGATCCGCCGAGTGTAGACAGCCAACATCGGCGCATCGCTGGTCAAGGCGAAGAGTGCCAGCGCCTTATGGCACGACGCGGGCACGCCACAGAAGTCAACCCAGGTGCCCTTGTCACCCGCATGCTGGTCAGCCAAAAGCGTCAAGACGCCGTTGTCGCGAAGATGGCGGTCGACAATGGGAGCGCACCCGACTTTGTCGACCATGTCTTGGCCTTTGGAACTTCGAAAACACTCAATCCAATCATGCAAGAATCGATTGTCGAGTTGCCTTGCAATCGTCGTTGAGCGGACGCCCATCAGTCCGTTCATGTAACCGCCGACCTCAAAATTCCCGAAGTGTCCGGTCACCATCACCATGGGTCGGCCGCTGAGCAAATGCGCCAGGGACTCTCGGTTGTTCTTGTATCGAAAGTGGTACTTCCAATTCGCCCGATGCAAACGTCGTTGGGCCCATGCGATCTCGCAGACCATCAGCATCAAGTGATGCCACATCGACCAAACCAATCGGTGACGCTGAGCGAGCGACAATGTCGGCATCACACGATCGAGATTGGTTTGTATCGCGGCGCGACGAATCGGGAGTGGCCCCGTCAACAACGTGGCCAACAACCGGCTGAAGTGATCACCCATGTCGAGGGGCATCACTTGAACGACTGCCACAATGCCGCGAACAACGACATAGCTGGCTCCGTCGACCGACCAGCGGATCACGTTGGTAATGGAGTTCGGCATGGCGTGAAACCGATTGGCTCATTTATGGTGCCGAATCGGCCAAGCAGAGCGCGATTCACGGGCTCCCTCGTTTTAGCCCAAGCTATAAATCGATCACCAGTCCGATTCGAAGGACTGTTAGACTCGGGGGAGGAGCGTTGCGACGCTGGTTCGCATCGCTCGTCCAGATGCCTCATCCTCGTTCATCGGTTTTGACCATGTTCCAGCCCTTTCATCGTTCACTCCGAGCGTTCCCGAATTGTCTCCGCTGCCTCACCATCGTTCTCATCTCCGGCATGTTCGGTGGAATGAATGCAGCGAACGCCCAGGTCACGTCAAAGAACAACGCGCAACTGCGGAAGGCCCTGAAACAGTTTCCCGCCGCCGATGCGAATTCGGACGGCGTCCTGACAATGCAAGAGGGGTTGGCATTCCGCCAGAGGCAAAAATCGAAACGAAACGCGGCTCCGGCGGCAAAGATCCCGCTGACGCACGCCGACATCGCCTATGGTCCTCACCGCAAGAACGTCCTGGACCTATGGCTGGCGGAGACCGATGCACCCACGCCGCTGCTCATTTGCATTCATGGGGGCGGTTTCAGCGGCGGCGACAAGCGTACGTTCCACAACTCTCCGCTTGTCCCTGCGATGCTGGATCACGGCATTTCCGTGGCGACGATGAACTATCGTCTCACCGAGGGTGGCAAGAATCCATATCCGGCCGCGATGCACGACGCGGCTCGTGGCGTTCAATTCCTGCGGCATCACGCCGACCGTTTCAACCTCGATCCGGCGCGTTTTGCTGCGACCGGCGGGTCGGCGGGCGGCACGATCACGCTTTGGCTCGGTTTCCATGATGATCTAGCAAATCCCGACAGTGACGATCCGGTGTTGCGACAGTCGACGCGATTGACGGCTTGTGCGCCCAGCGCTGCCCAGCCATCGCTCCACTTGCCAACGCTGCTGGGCTGGTTTGGTGTCGAGAAACTGGCCGAGCACGGGGGAGGCCGACCACTCTTTGGTATTCCGCCCGACGCACCCCTGGAAATGACGCCTCGCGTGGATCGCCTCAGCCGCGATGCTTCGCCGATCACTCACCTGACACCCGACGATCCGCCCGTGTTTTTTACGGCCGGTCGATATCGAACCGTCAACGAATCGATGAGTCCGAATGTCTGGGTGCATCACCCGATCATGGGTATACAGCTAGGAAAAGCGATGGATGTCGCGGGCGTTCCGTGCTTCGTATCGTACGAGGGCGGACCAGCGGTCACCGAATTTGACAACGCCGCGGACTTCATCATCCAGCAGCTAACGACGGGCTCCTAACGCTTTGTCCCGGTTGAATGTTAGGGTTCCATCAGCCCCAGAGCGTTAGCAAAGGGTTTGGCGAAGACATCTGAAATCCCGTGATAACCGCTCACTAACGCGATTCGGCTGATCGACAGAGTGTCGTTGCAATGGAATTGCGGCGGACCTAACGTTTTCTCCGGTCCGACTTGGCGATGGTGTTGAAACGCCCCATCGCCGTAAACCAAACCATGGCCAAACTAATGCAGCGTCAACTCGAATGAGTGGGGTAGGCATCCTGCCTGCCATCGCGAACGGACGCGGCAAATCACAGGCTGGAAGCCTATGCTATGGCGTCGCGTTAAACCCAAAACGAAGCTGTCACGCTGCACTAGAAGAGTTGTTGAATGGCCTGATCAAGATTGGCCGCCTCGGCATCCGACTCCTGACCGGCACCTTGTTCGACCTGATCCAACGCAATCGCTGCGAGCGTTGCGTCGGATGTTCCGGCAGTGCCAACGACCTTGGAAGCCAACTCATCCACCGAATTGGGCTCCTTCGCCGGTGACGCGGCACTGGTACCCGCCAGTTGTTCATCCGTTGTTAAGGGTGAACCGCTTGCAGAGAACAATGGCTCGCTCACCGGTAGGAGATCTTGCTCATTGATGGTGTTGATGACACGCAGGGCATCCAAGGCAGAGATAAAGCCATCGCCGCTCTGGTCATAGTAGAACTGCTCATCGACTCCGTTGTTCGTGCCGATGCCAAAGTCATCATCGGTGACGGGGATCTGACCAATGCCGCCTGCCGCGTTGAGCCGGTTCACGACTAACAAGGCATCCAACGCGGTCACTTCACCATTGCGGTTCACGTCGGAGGGGTCGATGGGGTTCTGGAGACGGCTGGAAACCGTCGTCAAATCCATTCGGATGTCATCGGTGAAGTTTCCGTTGATATCGGCCACACGGAAAACCAGGAAATCATCCCCGGTGTACCCCGGATCCGGCGTGTAGACGATCAGCCCGTCGTTGACCGTCGCCGTCCCGTTCTCCGGCTGCGTCACGATCGTGAGCGTGGATAGATCCAGTGGGAATGGTGACGTGAAACTATCAGTTACATCGATCTCTCCTGCGCGCCCAACAGAGGTCCCTCCTTGCACTTCTCCGTTCGGAATCGGACGCCCAAACAGTGTGAATCGGGCCGCTTGACTGTCTTGTCCCAAATCATCGGCGACGGTGTACTCGAAGAAGTCTTCGCCAGCAAAATCGGGGCCCGGCAAATACGTCAACGTTCCGTCTTCATTGTCGTCCGAAAGATCACCGAACTGAGGTTCGCGTGTGATGACGAACGAGGCCGGATTGATCGCCCCATCGACGTCAAAGTCGTCTGTATCGTTGTCGTCACCAGTGAACACGTTGAACGTGGTCAAGCCACTGTCGGCGATCGCGATGGATTTGTCGTGAACTGTGGGAGCATCGTTGACGCCGTTGATCGTCAACGTGACCACGGCCTCAGGAATGGCGACTTCCCCATCCGTGTCCGTGACTTGATAGGTGAACGTGTCAATCCGCTGGAAATCGGACAACAACTGCGTCGGATCATCGGGATCGTATTGAGCGACGTCGATCAAGGCCTGCAAAGCATCGGATGTTTGCGGGTTGTAGCTGATTTCGCCTTCCGAGTTGACCGTAACCGTCGCACCCAGCGTCGTGGTCGTCTGTAGCGATACGAATACCAGTGCGTCGCCCGTATCGGGATCCACATCATTGGATAGCAGATCGGCTGTCGTGAATCGTAGTGTCACGTCCTCATCGGATTCGAACTGGTCATCGGTCGGCCGTGGCGCGTCGTCCTGAGGTGTGATCTCAATCCGCAGGTCAAACGGCTGGCCTTCGATCCCTGGGGTACCGGCGATCACATCCTGAGGAGTGACAACGACGATGACTGGTCCTTCCGCATCGGGCGCCAATCGGAATGAAAGATTACCTGTCACCCCGTCAATGGCGGGAAGCACATCGAATTTGTCTTGGTCTTCCACCGCGACATCAATGTTGAATTGAACGGTTTGGGTGTCTCGCTCATCTTCGGCACCTGGTGAAATCCCCGTCGCCCAAGGCTCATCGTATGCTCGATCCAGACCTCCAGGTACGACAAAGTCTTCCTCAACGATGATCGGAGAGGGACCCGGCGTAAAGAACGGAGGATCATTCACCTCACCCACCGAAAGGACAAACGTGATCGGATCACTCACGTTGACGTTGTCGCCGGTCGTCGGACCGTCATCAATCGCGACCAGTTGATAAACGGCCGTGCCGTTGGCGTCGGGCGTCACCGTGAACTGCAAGTCATTTCCGATGATTCGGAAACCTGGATCGTTGACCGGATCGCTCGTGACCAGCAGCCCCGTGTCACCACTGAGGAATTCGAACACGTACGAGTCGATCGTTTGGGCGGGAATGGCGTTGAGTCCGTCAATTTCATCGCTCGCTCGGCCGACGCCGCCGGTATCGCCTGCGGGACCGGGCAATGCGGTTGTCAGCCAATCCGAAATCACGACGGGTGACGGTGGGTCCTCGCTGACACTCAGATTGTTATTGGCAATAGCAATGTCGGGACCGTCGTTGACTGGCGTCACATCAATCATGACGGTGCCGGAGGTCAGATTCGCTGGGTCTCCATCCGTAACCGAATAAGTGAAGGTATCCGTCCCGGCAAAGTTCGGAGCGGGCTCGTAGCGATAGCCAACGATCTGTCCGGCCGATAGCTCCGGTGTCACAAAGCCGCCACGATCACTTCGCGCCGGGACGTTGACCAACTGAAGCGCACCCGAGGTGTTTTCGTCCGGCAAACCAGCAGCCGGAGCCGACGGACCTGCTCGGAAATTTTCCAGCATCGATCCCGGACCGGTCGTTGGAATCGTGATGGCATCGGTTCCGATGGCATCCTCGATCGTGGTGGTCATCAACGTGTCGCTGCCAACCAAGAAAGGCGGGTCGTTAACGTTCGCGATGTTGATCGTCAGCCGACGCGGCAGCGACTCGTTTAAGTCTCCGCGTCCGGCCGATGGGTCGGCTCCATTGTCAACGGCGACAATGTCGAACTCAAAGATGCCATACACGTTCGCGGCCGCCTCAAATGACAACTCGCCATTCAGCGCGACCGTCACCACACCGGAGCCTGGGAACGCCGCTGCGTAGAGCGCCGGCGTCAAAGGTGTCGGGTTCGTGGGATCCTCCGGCGACGCGACACTGACGGGCCTTACCTCAAATCGATCGATCAGTTGGCTGGAGAGTTCATCGGTCGCGAAGGTATTCGGGTCTCCGCTCCGCGGGCCTGCAAAGATGTTGGCGACAAAGCTTCCCTCGGAGTACGGCCCTGAATCCTCGGGCACATCAACGGAAGGTCGACGAATCGAGAACTCGGGTCGGTCATTGACGGGATTAAGGATGAATCGCACGCGACCGGTCGTCGAAAGCTCTGCCGGCTCCAAGCGAGCCGATGGATCCGCGACCGGGATTTCGTTAGCGGTGGGCAAGTCGTAGTCCGTCCCGTCGTCTTGCACGGTGTACGTCAGCGAGTCGATCTGAACGATGTCGCGGTTGCTGTTCGTCGGCGGCGTGTACAACAGCTGAATGATGCGATCGTTCGAATCTCGAACAGCCGCCACCGTTCCGCCCAACGCCGTCGTGGGTGAGAAGCTTGTAATCTCGAGCGTCTGACTACCGCCCAATGTGCCATCCGCTTCATTCTCTGGGCCGGGCGTGAACAGATCGAGCAAACCTGGACGGTCGCCGCCGACGCCACGCCGCGCCTCGAGCACATAGGCTTCGTCAGTCGTCCCATCGTCGGCGGTATTGTCCTCCCGCATCGTCACGACCAATGTGCCGTTGTCGAGCACCTCGTACAGATCGTCCGAATCACCGTTGGGCGATGTAATGCTTGTCGGCACGTTGACATCATTCAGTCGCGGTGCATCGTTGATCGGCCTTACATGAACCGTAAAGGTTACCTCGACGCTGCGTGGCACAAAGCTGGCGTCACTGGGATTGGCATCCGTGGCGGTGACCACGACGACACCGGTGCCGACGGCATCAATGGATGGGAAAACGGTCAACTCTCCCTCGGGCGTCACTTCCGGATCGCGATGGAATAATCCGGCAACGGAGAGGGACTCATAGCGAGCGAACGAGAACGACACGCCCTGCCGCACGAGCTCGTCCAGCGCCGTGGCACGTCCAGGAGCGACCAATGACGCGAAGTCATCGATCACGGTCCCGACCTCATCGTCACGTTCGAGAATCTCGATGATTTCCGAGTTCAAGATGATCTCGGGGATGTCGTTGACCTGAGTGGTGGTGATTGTCAACGTCCGCGACGCGGACCGATTCTCACCAGTGCTCGACGTGTAGTCGTCATCATTCACCTCGGCCGGATCGATTAGCGATGCACCGGGAATGGTGACGTCATTGTCGGGATCCTGGTAGAAGTCCTCGACGAAGTAAGCAATTTCCTCGGTCGGATCAAACGGTGTCCTGTTATTGACGTCCACATACGGACGGTATTCGCCGCCCGTAAAAGCGCCGCCTGCGGCGGGATCATCAAAATTGAACACCACGGTGCCCGTGACGAGATTGATGATCGACCCGTTGTGATTGCTGGCGTCGACCACCAGTGGATTTCCGTCGCTATCGACGACGGTAAACTCGACAACACGAAGCGATTGGTCCTCTTCATCGAACTCGTCGACGACCGTCACGCCGTCGGTGAAGTCACTCGGTTCGGCATCTTCATCAGCGACGGGCCCGGTCAAAAAGTCACTGACATTCAGCGGCAAGACGGCCACGTCATTCGTCGGCGCTCCCGTGACCGCGAAAAACTCTTGGACCTCGTCAACTGTCAGCTGTCGATCTTCGGTCACGGGCGCGTCGTTGACCGGCGTGATGTGGACGGTCAATGTTCGGGTGCTACTACGCGGATCTGCCGCGCCGGTGGTATCGACACCATCATCGGTTGCAGTGACCTCAAAGACCGCATAGCCAAACGCATCGGGCGCAGGCATGAGCGTGAGGACACCATACTCGTCGAGTACTGGATCCGCCGTGAACATGCCCGCAGGAGCGGATGTCGCCAGCGACGAATAGCTGAATGTCAGCGTCTGACGTTCAATCTCATCCAATGCCGTGTTGGGATCCGCGACGAAAATGCCCAGAGGCAAGTTGTGGACTGTGGGATCATCGCTGGCGAGCAACGTATTGCTGTAAACGTCAATGAAGACGGGATCGCCATCCGGATTGACGTCCTCGGGGAACGAGATCGTGTCAAGCTCCGGGAAGACCGGTGCATCGTTGACCTGCGTGGTCGTGATCGTCATGGTGCGCGGCACCGACTCGTTGACACCGGTTGTCGCCGTGTAGTCTTCCTCCATCGCCGCAACCGGATCGGTCAAACTGAATCCTGGGATGGCCGATGCACCAAAGTCTTGCACCACGTAGGTGAACTGCTCATCGGTCGGATCAAATGGCGTTCGATCGTTCCGATCCACATACGGTCGAAACTCGCCGCCAGTGAACGCGCCACCAGACGACGCGTCATCGAAATTGAATACGGCAGTACCGGTTGCCAGGTTGATCGTTGTCCCGTTGTTGTTGTTAACATCGACCAAGACAGCGGAGCCAGATGAGTCGACGACGTTGAATCGGACCACTCTCAACATCTGATCTGATTCGGCGAACGGAGCCACGGCTGGGTCATCGGTCGGGATATCGCTTGGCTCCGCTTCGGTGCCCGCCACCTGACCAATGAGGAACTGATCGGGATTCAACAGCAGAACGGCCTCGTCACCCGTCGGGGCGCCCGTATCGTTGGCAAACTCCTCGACCTCCTCCACCGTCAACTGACGATCTTCTGTCACGGGCCGGTCGTTGACCGGCGTGATGTGGACGGTCAGTGTGCGCGTGATACTGCGGGGATCATCGGCGCCACTGGCGTCAACTCCGTTATCGGTCGCCGTGATCTCAAAGACTGCATAGCCGAATGCGTCGGGTGCGGGCATCAGTGTAAGGACACCATACTCGTCCAAGATGGGATCGGCCGTGAACATACCCTCGGGAGCGGATGTCGCCAGCGGCGAATAACTGAACACCAGAGTCTGCCGCTCCAGTTCGTCCAACGCGGTGTTCGGATCCGCAACGAAGATGTCCTGCGGCAGATTGTGGACCGCTCGGTCATTCGTCGGCAGCTGCGTATTGGTATATACGTCAATGAACACGGGATCGCCGTCCGGGTTGACGTCTTCGGGGAACGAGATGGTGCCCAGTTCGGGGAACACCGGCGCGTCGTTGACCTGCCTGATCGTGATGGTCACATTGCCCGGCAAGGAGCGATTCTCGTCAGGGATAGCTGACGTGTAGTCTTCCTCGCTGGCGGAGTCGGGATCCGTCCGGCTAAATCCGGGGATGTCGGCCAGTCCGAAGTCCTCCACCACGTACGTGAATTGCTCGTCCGTTGGATCGAATGGAGTTCGATCGTTTCGGTCCACGTAGGGTCGGAAGTCACCGCCAGTGAATGCACCGCCATTGGCGATGTCATCGAAGTTGAAGACGATCGTTCCCGTTGCCAGATCGATGGGTGTTCCATTGTTGTTTTCGGCGTCGACCACAACCGAGTTACCGTCCATGTCCTCGACGGTGAACTGCACGACGCGAAGCATCTGGTCTTCTTCGTCGAACTGATCCACCAGCGCCATATCGTCCGTGAAATCGCTTTGCTCCGCTTCCTCGCCAGCAACTTGACCATTGAGAAATTGATCTGGATTCAACAGCAAAACGGCCTGGTCAGGTGTTGGATCGCCCGTGCCGTCCGTGAATTCCTCGACCTCATCGACGGTCAGCTGACGATCCCCGGTCACCGGCCTATCGTTCACTGGCGTAATGTGAATCGTCAGTTGGCGAGTGACACTCAGGGGATCCGGCTCCACCGTATTGGCGTTCTCGGAGTAAGAAAGTCCATCATCGGTCGCGGTGATCGTGAAAACTGCATAGCCAAATGCGTTGGGGGCGGCCGTGAAGCTCAACACGCCATACTGGTCCAAAACCGGATCAACCGCGAACATGCCCGCCGGGGCCGAGGTGGTCACATCGCTAAGCGTTACCGTGACTTGTTCACGTAATTCTTCGTCATCAGCCGTTTCGGGGCCGACCAAAATCACTGGCGACAGCCCATGGACTGCGGGATCATCACTATCGACAAAAGTGCTATTGTAAATGTCATAGAACAGCGCAACTCCACCGGCATGGTCTTCCTCGAAAGTGACCAGTGGAGGATTCGGCAAGACCGGCTCGTCGTTCGTTTGCCGAGTGATCAGCGTTACCGTTGCCGGCTCGCTGGTCAGCAGACCATGATTGTCCGTCGTCGTTGATTCACCTAGGAACGAATCGGCGCCTGGAACCGTGATTTCACCAAAGTCTTGAACGACAAAGGTGAACTCGTCCGTTGGATTGCCCGCCGCCGTCTCGTTGTAGTCCGTATCGGGTTCATAAACGCCAGTAACCAAGTGCCCAGTGCCAGGCAGGAACGCGCCGGGGTTGGCCGGATCAGGATCCAACGCGAATTGGAGACGCAACTCGCCGTCGGGTGTCTCCAGCGTTTGTTCGGCTGCCTGGCCCGTGGCCGGGTCGTATGTCAGCGTGCGTGCGTCAATACTCAGACCTCCTACCGATGATCCAATTTGGACCACACGAAGCTCCTGCTCCGACTCGTTGAACTCGAGTGGAAACTCATTCGGTGGAGAGACTTCCAGTGCCGAGCCTGACTCATTCAATCGCAACAGAGTCTGTGCATCAAACTCACGCAGCCCAATGCCGTCGGTCTTGGCGGTCGAGTTCGGCTCATGGTCGACGGACTCCCTGTACTCAACCAGCTCCAGTGTCAGCGGATCCGCTTGCGGTGCATCGTTGATCGGCTTGACCAGAATGCTAACCGTCACGGTGACCGAATCGGTGTCGTCGGCTTCGTCGCTGCCGGTGGCAGGATTGAAGGATATGCCCGTGTCGACCAGCGTGTACGTGAACGTATCGATTCCGTACTGATTGTCCGCCGGCGAGTAGATGACATCGGTGCCGACAATGCTAACGGTCCCGCCCTCGGCGCTGGTGGGTGACACGTCTGCCACTCGAACACCCGCGTCATTGATCCCCCCGGTCTCATCTTCCGCAGTTGCTCGAGCGACGACATCATTGTCCAGCAGATACGCCTGTGGGATCGTGAGCGTGGTGTCTTCGGTTGGCGTGGTGCTACCCGGGAACGCAATCCATTGGGCGTTGTTCTCGCTAATCAAATCGTCGGCGCCGACGGCGATGTCATCGATTGGTTTGACGTCAATCAGAGCCGTAGCCGTCGCGGCCAGGACGGTCCCAAATCGCTCAGTATCATCATCGGGAATAGTGAAGTCAGCGCCCGGGTTCACGAGCCGACCGTCATCCTGGACGGTGAACTGGAATGAATCAAAGATGTCCGGATCCGTCGCATTTGCTTTCCCGTGGTCCTGGTTGAGGTCCTGGTCGGGCGTGTATTCGATCCGATCCAAATTGACGCCATCCCAAAACGCCAGAAACTGACCACGTGGCGTCGTAAATGGGCCTACCCCGCTCGCACTTGTGATTAAGCCATCCGCGGCCGTCTCCAGCGAGATGATCTCAAGCACTTGCAGGCTCTCATCCCAAGGTGCGGTCTGCACAACCGGAGGAACGCTTGTGTCATTGGGATCGATCCATGTGAACGAGGGAATGCCATCGGCGAGCGACAGACCGATCAACTCATCCTTGTCGATGATCCTTTGCGTGTCCTCAATGGCAGTGAGAGTGACGTCCGATGTCGATGGCAAATCATTGACGGGCTGCACGTTGATGGTGACGGTTCCGATATTGATTGGGTTCCCCTGATCATCGAACATCGGCCCGGCCTCGCCGGTGTCTTGGTCGACGACTCGGTAAGTGAACGTATCGATACCGGCAAAGTCATTATCGGGTGAGTAGAGGAACTCGCCATTGGCGTACAGCTCCAAATCACCGAACAGAGGCTCGTCCACAACGATCGTTTCGAGCGTTGTGAATTGAGCTAGATCTTTGGCATCGTTGTCCAGAACCGAAGGGTTCGCTACCAGCGAGGCCGAATCGAGTTCGCCATCCTCGTCGATTTCATACTCGTCATCAGCAGGCACAACGGGCGCCACATTGATGATGCTGATCTGATAATCCTCGACCTCACCACCGACGACCAATCCTGACGGTGTGGCGCCACCTTCCGGTGAGATTCGGAAACGTGCCCACGTCACCTTGTCGGTGGCTCCCGCTGGCGTGATCACATTGAATGTGTTGGCGCCCGGCGTGACCGCGACCGAATCGAGAATCGTCTCGGAATCTGGTTCGAAGATCCCATTGCCGTTGAAATCGATCCAGGCGTCGACAAACCCAACGGAGTTGGAGTGCAGCACATAGTTTGCCCCGCGATCATCGAGTGGGTTGAGATAGCCCAACACATCGTCGACGTCGGTCGTGTCGGCCTGGTTCCCTGTCGACAGGGTCACGTATCGGTCCACGGTGCCGTCGTTGTAAACTCCGATGTCCAGACCGTCCTCGTCATCCAAATTGGTCAAGGTGATGACAGGCGACGCAACACCCGCACCGGGAACCAACGTCAACACCAAACCGCCACCAAAGTCGGCGAAGGTGCTCATCAACACATCGGTCAATCGGGCGGCGATGGTATCGATCGATTCGGCGGGATCGAAGACGAATCCGCGGTTACCCGGCGACGCGGCCGTCCCCGTCGCAATGAATTCGAAGGTAACGGTTCCCTCGCCGACATTCACGAGCAACAGGTCGCCCACGGTGGGCGTTGCAATCACTTCAATCGAAGTCACATCATCAACCGCGCTGACCGCGAACGTCCCCGCCGAGATGTGATTGACGGTGACTGCCACACGGTCGTCATCCTCGCCGCCAACGGCGAGACGCGAGTCCGACTCCTCATCCACGATGCCGCCCAGACGCACCTCCCCTCCATTGATCAACGCATGTCGCGCTCCGTCATCGGCCAGCAGCGTGCTGTAGGTAGTCGCACCTGCACGAACGGCATCGCCGAAGTCGATCAGCACCGTGGGCAAGATGATCGTAAACGCGGTCGAACCATCAGGACGATTCGGACGCAGCTGATTCCCGGCTCGGTCGGCGATGACGGTGTTATCGAGCGAAATCTCGTAGACGCTGCCCGGCTGCCACAACGTGGTCAGCGGTGTCAACCGTAACTCGCCGGTTGACTCGTTGAACCCGCGGATGTAGTCCACGCCCTCGGTCAACTCCACGTTATTTCGACGAACACGGATCGTCTGTTCGCTGACCGTGGACGCATCGATTCCGGTACCCTCGAACGGCGCGTTCGGGCCGCGTCCATCTCCAATCAAGAGTAGGAATGCCTCGCTGACCGGATCGTTCAGCAACACCACGGTCTCATTGGGATCTGCGTCCACACCCGCGATGTCGTTGTCGAGCGGATCAAGCAAGATGACGTAGGGTGAATCCGTATCGGCCTCGTCCACGGCACCTCGATCCCGGAACACATCGGATCCGCCACCACTGCCCGCTCCATCCGAGTCCACTCGCAGCTGACCAAACACGTCCCGATCCGGCGCGACGATATTGGATTGGGAGATCCCAAGCTCCGTGCGGAACGTAACGAAGTTCAATCGATCCGCCAGCGTATTGCTGCTACTGTCAATCGCCGCCGATCCATCGGCCAAATAGTAGTTGTTCACACCCACAAACAACGGATCCGTCGTCGCAGCCAAAATCGCGTCGGTGCCGGTTGGTCCGTTGGTACCGTTGAGCTGAAAGTAGTTGGAACGTAACACCGTGAGGTCGTTTGACTGACCGTCGGTGTCGATACCCAGTCCAAAGTTGTGGACAATGTTGTTGATGATCGTCGGCGCCGCTCGACCGGTCACATCGATTCCGGTCCCGTTCCCGCGACCCGACAGCGTATTGTTGATGATCCGCCCGTATGGTACGGGACGATTGGGCTCCGCCTGAACGTCGCCATCAAACTGAATCCCTGAGGCACCCACAATCACGTTGTTCTCAATCACAACGCCCGGGACAAGCTGATCGGCGTTGAGCTGAGGGAAGTGGATGGTGGCGCCCGGATGGGCGACGCCCTCGGCGTCCACGGCACCCGGCTGCACATGGATTCCGACGGTGGCCGATTCGGTGATGAAGTTGCTGTCGACAATGAACACGCCTTGCTGGCGTTCGCGATTGCGATCCGCATCAAAACCAACGCCACCCGTTGCCGTTTCCAACGTGAGGCGATCGTTGGTATCAAATGGGAAACTGACACCCGGGAACGGTGCCTCCAAACCAGGGGCTAAAATCTGTCCAAAGGGAGTGCTGAGCCCTTCCAGGAGGATCTCGTCATCCGCCAAAATCGCGTACTCATCGACACGTCGAACCTCCAACTGATAGTCACCCGAGAGAATCTCTGGGTTTTGGTTGGGGTCCCGATTCGACGTTCGAGTGTTGTCCGCCGTGGGCGACTCCGACATCAGCACAAAGGTCGACGCATCCGGCGCCGTTGGCTGCCTGTTCCCAGGAACGGTGACCATTTCCCCACGCTCGGCATAGCCGACAATGATGTCATCGATGTAGAAGCCTTCGAATCCATTGTCGAGGGTCGAAGTCGATCGATTCTCCGAGGTCAGCTCACCAAATGCGGTGTCGACTCCGTCGCCGAAAATGCGTCCCGAGGTACTGAAGTCAAAACGCAGGCGGACATCCGACTGATTGGCGAAACTCGAAAGGTCGACCCGCACCTGACGCCAAGACCCAGTGTTGTCAAAGAGTTCCTGGACAATCTGGTGTGACTCGTCTCTAGGTGTGCCACTATTGAGTCCTGCGTCGGACAGATGAGAGATGAATCCCGGCAGTTCTGCCTGGCCGTTGGCCGTCGGGTTGCGGGCGCTCAACGCTGAGTTGTTCGTTGCAAGCGTCGACCACGAAACACCACCATCGACGGACGCCAGGATTCGAGCGCTGTCGCGGAACGGATCGGCACCATTGACGTCGGTCTCGCCGGGATGATTCTCCGTTTCCAGAAAGTAGTTGACGTAGAGTGTCGGTCGGTCTTCGGGGACACTGCCTGCAAGACTAAAGGGATTGGACACCAGCGAACCCGCAACACCACCAGCGATCGCATAGGTGTTGATTAGGTCCGGGTTGGAGACCAAGTCGCGATGGATCTCTTCGGTCAGGCCGAACTGAGCATTCTCCTCTCCATCGTATGTCAGATAGCCCTCGGTGTTGTTGTCAAATTGGTTCGGCTCGATCCAATCCTCCAAACCAAAATAGAAACTCGCGGCACCATCGCGTTCCGTGAATTCGCGGCCATTGGAACGATCATCCGGTATATCAATGTCATATTCGTTTGGGGTCCGGGACCCATCGGGTGCGGCATAGATTCCGTGGCCTGCGTCGGTCGCTCGTTGGGTGGTTGGATGCCAGAGATTGACATCAAGCGGGCTGAAGGCGATCCCCGTTGGAACGTCACCGTCGGCACTGGGAATATCTGTCAAGACCACGTGATCCGACCCCGAATCAAAGATGTCTTGAGGGTTCCCATCGATATCGAGATAGGTGGTCTGCGCCACGCCGAATTCATTGAAGGCATACAAGCGGATCTCGTCATCGTTCCCGCCGGGGGTACCATTGTCAAAAACGCCTGTTGCAAAGAATAGATCGCGATAAACACCGCCGTCCGCGTTCTGCGGACCCTGCGTCAACGCGCTGAAACTTACATTCGGCGTTACGCTCAGAAGGGTAGCCGAACCGTCACCGGAATCGATTGCAAGGAACTCGCCGCCCGCGGTCACGCCATACAGATTCACGGGTGTCACCGGATCGTCGAAAGAAAGCCCGGTCACGCGCCCCGCCAGCGGCGTTCCCGCTCCCATGACGAGGTGGGTGCCGTCGTCATCCACGTCATCAGCCCAGACGACGTTATTGGCGACGGTGCCGTTGTTTCCTTCGCCGTTGTTGTTCGCGTTGCCACCAATCACCACCGCGGTGACCAGCTGGCTTACGTTGGCATTGTTGTTGATCGCATTGACGATTGCTTGTGCCGAGGGACCGCCGCCATTGTTGTTACCAATGTTTAGCGTGAACGTCCTCGCTGCGACGTTGACATTGACAATATTCGCATTTGTATTGCCGCCCTGGCGCACCAGGGTCATCGTAAAGTCTCCCGGTGTGCCCGGCTGCGTGGACTTGATGCGAATATCCGTCCGACCCACCGGCGTGCCGTTGTTTCGGACCGAAATCGTCGTTTCGGCGTAGCTGGTTCCGGCTACGTTGATATTGCCTACTAAGCCATACTTCACACTCGCACCACCATTGGGGCCACCGGCGTTGGCGGCCTCCGGCGTCGCATCCCCGTTCTCTCTGGCGCGATAGAGTTTGGATGAATTATCTGACTCTCGAACGGAGTAATAGACGTCATATGTCGGATCTTGACTGGCGTTGCCGGTTCTCTCGATCGCCAATGCATCAACATCATCTGCATTAGTGAATTCATCCGCCCGACTATCCGCCGTTCCACGATTAGCATTGGGTGAACCGGGATCGATGTCTCGTTCGTTCGGTGTCGGATCGCTTCCAGGAATGTTGTCGTTCTGCGTCGAAAGAATCGTGCCATCACTCGGGTCGATTTCAACGAGCTGTCCGACCGTGTCGTCATTTCCATTGGCCGTCAAACTCAGATAACCGAACATCCGGCCATCACTTCGAATGGTAATGTCCTGGATATCGTTGTTAGCCTCTTGCCAGTTATCAGGGGAGACCGGCCGAGTGTACTGGCCACCTACAAATGCGTTGGCAAGATAGAGTTGATCATCCGCGTTAACGCCACCGCCACGGTCAGTCGAGACGAACAGCGGAACATCATTGAGCGTTGAGCCAACCAGGTGATCGTTGCGGAGGGCGTCAGCATCCGCGATGTTGAAGATGGATTGAGTTGTCGCCTCAAACTTGTTCTCCACACCATCTGGCCCGGCCGAGTACCCCGTGTTGCCGATGTGATCTTCGACGACTCTTTGGACCGAATTAATTGGCTCCAGACGAACGAGTCGATTGTCGTCGCCAGCCAGATCCGCCGAATAAAACTGCACCAGTGGAGTCGGCGTCACCGCATTGCTCATCACGGCCACGGAATACACCTGACCGCCCAACAAATGGATCGGACCGATGTACGGATCTTTTGAGCCCGATGAACCTCGATTGAGGTCATCGATTTGAGGATCCGTTCCCTCCGGACGATCCTCATCAATATTGGACTCACGTCCGACGAAAACCAACTGTCCCGACGCGTCATAAACCGCAATAGTGGTATCCGCTCGGTTGAACTTGTCGGCATAATCCATGTCGAATACGACAGCGACGGTGCCATTGGAATCATTCACACCGGGGATACTTTGGACGCCGACATGAGATACATCAAAGCTATACCAATCGACATCGTTTCGATTGGCTAGGTTTCCAGCAATCGATAGCGCCGCCGTGTCAGTCTCGAGGAGGTTGACCAGCGTCTGTGAGTTCGCAAGCGTGTCATTGTTGGCGGCGCTTTCGCCGACATTGCCAGTCAAGAGACTCCGCGACGGCAGGCCTCGAATATCCAGTCCCTTGTCCGCGAAACGAATGTCAGCGTACTGGACGAGGCTACCTGGCACCTCGTCGACCTGTCGCAGCCTCACCTGCAACTGGTAAGCACCGCGACTGTTGCCATCCAGTGACGAGATCTCACCGGTCGGAAGTGAACGGACGCGAATGAAATAGCGTGATTCGGCGCCGGGCGTTCCAGGTAGCACCAAATGCATGCCCGCATCGCGAAAATTCTCCGTGAAGTAGTCGCCGCCCAAGAGAGGATTCTGAGTCAGTGTCTGTGCGTTGACGCTGTCGGCAAAAGCCGGGTCGGTCGAACGAATGGAACGTGCCAGCACCGTCCCACTGGAGTTGATCAGTTCAATCACACCGTCCAGGTTGGAACCCGTTCGATCCAAATCAATCCAGATAGGAGTTCCCGCCGTCGCTTCAAATGCATAGACATCGACGTCACTGGCGTCGTCGGGACTAATGAATCCGTTGACTTCAAATCCGAGTCGTCGGTTCTCATCCCCATTCTTCAAGTCGGTCGCCAGTTCTCCCAGGAACTGCGCGTTACTTGGCGCAAAGTTGACATCCTTGCCACTTGTCAGAGGACTTTCACGCTCGAGAACGTACGCGACATTCCGATCATTGCTCCATTCATCGAACACCAGTCCACGCCAGTCGCCAGGCAATCCATCCGAGAACCCGTCGTTACCCGTGTCCGTGTTCCCCAGGCCGCTCGGCGTGAAGCCGGCGCCGACAGTGTCATCAAACAGGCTCGTCAGCACGACCGGGAATCCTGGTGCCCCCAGAACGGTCACGGCCCCGCCGACGCGATCGACAATATCCAGTGGTGTGCCCGTTGCCGTGATACCCGCGTTGGCACCTGCGAACTTGACGACCAGACTCTCGCTGCCACTGCTCTTGAGTGTTAGACCACCGTTGGTGTGGTAGTTATCAACGATGATTTCGCCCCCAACGACATGAACGATATCCGTATCGTCCCAGATGCCTTCGGTCGTGAGCACTTCGGAGCGCACAAGCATGCCGTTGAGACCATTGTTCTCAAACGCATTGAGCCGAATCAGTGGACCCACGTTGTCGTCAAACTGAGTGTACGCATCCAACAGACCGGTGCTGCGACCTCGATCCGGAACACTGCCAAGCTTCAACGAGTTGGCGTTGATGCTGATTCCTGAACCGGCATTGTTCACCAGTTGGTTATTCAGCAGGATCGGCTGAGAACCGCGTACATAAATGGTCGACGCGTCGTTGGCCCCTCGACCGCCGCGCATGCCGGACGCGTTGCCATCCGCGTTCTCGGTCAGCAAGGTGTTGGCAATGCGAACGTCAGCCTGATGAATTTCGACGGCGTTGAAATTGTCCGAATCGCCGTCGAATGCCGCATCACCGCCGGCAAATGAAATGATTGCGTTATCGATACTTCCCTGACTGGTCTGTCCAAAGTAGAGCCCCCCCCAATCACCTGGCGTCCCGACAGAATTCACCGTACCCGTTGTGTCGAAGACGCCGCTGCCTCCGTAACGGTCATCTTGAAGCGACGTGAAGATGATCGGCGAATCCGGTGTGCCTTCGGCAATCAATGCCGATCCACCTAGTTCCGACTCGATACGAGCACCATCGATTTTCAGCACGATGCCGGCGTCGATCGTGAGGCGACCAGCCGACCGGACAGAAATTAGATTGCCGAATTCATCGAGCAATTGGCCACCGGGCTGCCCATCGATGAGCAGACTCTCGGTCAAGATGTGAGGAATGTCCGTATCGTTGAATCGTCCAGGAACCGTCAGCTTGGTGGTGGGACGACTGGGGTCGGTCTCGATCGAAATGAAGAGTCCGTTAAAGCTATTGTTGCGTAGGAAGTTGCCGACCACATCGGGCCCGATACGACCAAGTGACTCAGCGAAGCTGTCAGGGTTGGCCGACACGGCCGCATCGGCGCTATCACGGATCGTGTTGAACGCGACCGTCGGGCGGGCATCGATCATCTGGATCGGGCTGAAGGTTTCTTCACCGGTCTCGATCAACACCTTGCCTCCACCGTGACGGATGTCCGTGTGAGACACGTAGTTGAGAAACATGCCCTGTTCCTCAAGATCGGAGTCCGCTCGAAACACAATCCCCCCGTAATCCCCGGGGCCTTCGGCGGTTCCCACAATCGGCGGCTCGCTTCCGATCGTGGTGTCGAAGTAGGACCTCAACCAGACGGGTGTCTCAGGCGTGCCCAAGAACTGCATCGCTCCGCCGCCTCGATTGATGTCGATGGAGGATGAGCCAGCATCAAGGTTCGACCGGTGCAACTTGATCAGCGTTCCGGCTTCGATCATGACCGTCACACCCTGCGGGACATTGAAACTCGTCCCGTCTCGAAGTGGTGATCCATCCACGGCCGTACCCACCAAATAACTTCGGTTGTCATTGGTGGTCGTCACGTCGCCATCAGGACCAGTGCTTCCAACGATACGAACCAGATTCGGTGTGGAAGACAAAATTGCCGATCCCGAAACATCAACGGAATCGATGTTTGAAAAGTTGACCGCGCGGCCGCTTGCCGTCGCCGGCATCGGACCGGTGGCGGGCCCTGCCCCGTCTGGATCATAGAAATCGTTCACCACGCGAGCGATCTCGACCGCCAAGCTCTCCGGGTCCACTGTGCCGGTATCGATCGAAGTCGAAGTGAAACCGCCATCGAGTTTGAAGGTGGTGGTGGTCGGTGTACCGGCCTGCGTTATCGTGATATCAAACGAGTCGGCCGCACCGAGTGCTGTCCAGTTGGCGGCTGGGACAATCAGGCGGTTGCCGGCCGCGTCGAGTGCCGCACTGAGCGTGTCGAGTGGATCGGCCAAGCTGCCATCACCATCGACGGTTCCAACGTCATCATCATTGTCTCGGTTGACGAAGATCGTTGTATCCGAGACGGGATCGCTGGCCTGAAAATAGAACGTGGCTTTTCCGCCGGGCGTTCCATCGCGATCGCCGTCCAACGAGGTCCCATCAATATCGCGAATCGTTGCTAGCGAAGCGCGCTCGAAATCGACCTGCAATTCGTAGTTGCCATCCGTGATTCCCCCGAACCCGGAATCGGGCACGAGCGGATCATAGGTGGAGTTACCGGTGCTGGTCACACCCAACACATACGTTCCGGCGTCCAGTTGCAGGTCCAGAAATGAATCGCTGCCAAAGTACCGATCGTTCCGAGCGATCGGCGTCAGCTGCCCGGAGTCGACACGGAACATCGTCAACACCGTGTCCAAGTTACTGGGCGTCGGGAGGCGTTCGGCGATGGTCTCCGCCGTCAGCCGGCCCGCCTCCGGAACAACGATCTGATACAGATCGATATCGGTTGAATTGGGCGGCGAGATTCGTTGCAAGTGCACCACATCGTGGTCACCTGGCAGAACGTCATTGGGCAAGCCAGCCCCCATTAACGACGGCAACTCGTAGGAGTGGTCAAGTCCGATACTATGCCCAATCTCATGCGCCATCGTTTCGGTGAACGAGTCACCGAAAGAGCGATCGGCTTGATTGAAGAGCGTCGCATTCAAGATCGAGAAGGCTGAATTCGCCAAACCGGCTACACCATCATCCGGTCCCAACGACTCGCTGACAGCGCGGAAGTCTCCCTTACCGACCATGAACCGCTGCGGGACCGGTGGGTCATCGGGCATGTCCAAATCAATCTCGACAAAGACGTAGCCTGAGAGCGACGCATAGATGTCAATGATCTGGCGCACAATCTCCTTTTCTTTATCCGTAATCAAGTTGGGAAAGTTAGTGCCATTGGCATCGGTGCCCAGCGTGTCGGGAAAGTAATAGCTGATCACTTCGACTGCGTCGGGCGTCGCCAGATCGGTCCCAACACTTGGGATATGCTGTTCTCGCTGAATCGTTCGATGCCCCGGCTCGTCGTTGCCGCCAACGCGTGGCGGCAATGGAACCGACTGAGGCTGCAAACTGGAGACGACACGAATGCCATCAGCCGTGATCGTGCCCAACAACGTGGCCGACTCATCGGTCACATTATCGTTGTTGTCCATGAGACCATTGCCAACCAAAACTGGTCCCGGCGGCGTGTATTCCTGGCCGATGTCCAACCGGTAGTTCCCTTCCGCCAGGTTATCAGTGAACGTCAATGTGACCGTATTGGCGGCCGAGTCGTAGGTCGCCACATAGTCCGTCGACGGAACCAGCACATCGTCGGACTCGTCCGCGGTCGCATTGGTTTGAAACAGTTGGTAGAGGGCTTCATTCTCGGCGTCATTTCGGTCGAGAACTTGATCGTCGAAGTAGATGACAATTTGATTACGGGCCTGAGTCACCGAACCGCCGGGATTACTAGACACCGGTTGTGGCACGACCGCGATGACTTGGGCCCCACGGTCGAGTCGGAAGTCGACCTGAAAGTCATTCGCATCGCCGAAAGGTTCAGCCAGTCGGCTCTGCAGCGGGTTGATGCCTTCACCCACGATCTCAATGCGGTAAGTGTCATCTGGAAACGCAAAGGTGGGATCCGTTGCGTTATGCGATGCCGATGACGCTGGGCGCATCACGATCTGTTGGAGGTTCGGGTCGTCTGTATCACCAGGGCGAACCAGTCCGACGTATCCCAACGCAACTTCGATGTCATCGTTGGCGTCGCCCAAAAGTGGGTTGGGGCCAAAGACGCCATCCTCCCCGGCGCGAATCAACTTGACGGTGTCGGCATTGACGGTCGTTTCATCCAGGTTGGCGCCACCGTTGAAGTACAGGTTGAATTCACTCGGCGCGGTTTGGAGCACGTCGCCTTCGGCAAGCAAGCTGCCCTTGTCGGGACGTATCGCCAGCAACTGTGGTCCGACGAGGACTTGGTCACTCGCACCGATGGCAACCTCGTACATCTGTGCCTCCGTGCCAGAGACCGATCCGACCTCGACGAAGTAGACGCCGGCCGAAAGAGATGCGCCGAGGATGAACTCACCATCGCCGGCACCCGTCGCGTTGACGGTCTGAATCTCGGCTCCGGACTCGTCACGCAGCGTCAGCTGCAAATCATGTTGCGACAGGCGGTCGACCAATTCGGGCGGATTGAACGGATCGATCTCCCCGCTCTGCCCCTCAGGGCCGACCAAATACGAGGTCCCCTGGGGACGAACCGCAACATCGATCTCGCCATCGGCCGTCAATTCGAACCGGTAGTAGTCCACATCGGTGTTCGCGTTGTCGATCGAGACTCCACGGGTGATCGGGCCCGACTGATCCACAACACCCAAGTCGATTGCCTCTGCTCGATTGTCGCTGGGCTCCAATTCGTCACCGTAGAGGATGTGGACATTGAACACATCATCTTCCTGCGGCCCGTAGATGCCGCTCACAATGATGGGTTCCATCAAGACGGTGTTGTTCAGCGGCAGGACATGCGAGAGTCCAAGTCCATGTCCGACCTCGTGGGCCAGGATGTTGATTAAATTGGCGTTGAGACCTCCCGGATTGTTGGCCGTGACGCTGTAGAAGATGTCGCTGGTGTCAATGACCATATCCCCATCGGCGCCGAATTCGCCGTTGTTATTGGGGAAGAAGTTGTAGGCCAAGATGTTGCCATCGCCGTCAATGGGAGCTCCGCCGATTCGCATGTCGCCACGCAGGCCCAACTCACCGAGTGAATTGGGTTCACCAGCCATTTCGCGATCGGGTTGGCCGAACTCATCCACGCCGTCATCGTTCGGTTCATACTGAAACGAGATGCCCGTGTTCTCTGACCAGACGTCATAGACGGTTTCGAAAATCTGAAACCAAGGTTTCTCCGAAATGACGTTCGTACTACTGCCGCCATAGATGCCATCGAAGAATGCAACGAGGTTGCTCTGCGTATTCTCACTCGCAATGCGGGTTCCATCCGGCACAATGCTCCAAGTAACCGTAATGTTGTCGCCCAACTGAGTCTCAGGCTCACCCGCCGTCCGCGTGATCGCGGACGTGCTCCAACGCAGGAAGTCATCCGGATTGTCCGGTGCCTCGACCAGCAAGGGTTGCGCCAGGGGCGCATTGCCTCCCGCCCACGGGTTCTCCGGTCCCATGACTTCTGCCACATCCGCAGATGGGTTGGGATCGGCCAGGTCCGCCGCCAACAGTTCACGACGTTCGAGGGTTTGGTGACTCAGAGTCCGCGACGCGGCGGACTTTCTTCTCGATGAGGGGCGATTGAAACGACGAGCAACGGCAGAACGACGAGCCATGGAATACTCAAAAAAGCGTGGAAAATGAGAACGCTGGAATGAATGCCAACCTTCGGCCCAAGAGCTTTGAGCACGGGGGTAGCAGGGCAATCAGATAAGTTGAATCGATGGGGGCGCCAGTTTAGGCGGAAAATGCCGACGTCAGCATCCCTCCCAGGTGTTTCAACCGCCACAACCGGACCAACCGAAGATAATTCGAACCGCGGATCAACGCACGGGATTCGCGGGGATTTCTCCCCGAAAACTGCTCGAAAACGCCATGAGAAACAACCCAAACTAACACTTCGTGAGTGGAATCTGACCGTCCGCGAGGACGTAGTGACCCGGCGATTGGACGCCAATACAGTCGGTTCAGTTCCCCTTAGTGACATGAGTCCCTGGTGAACAAACTCGCGGCGGATCGTTGATGGTTCCGGCGTCCCATCTTCAAGCCGATAGGAGATGTCCGGCAGCCGCACCGTTGAAAGAGCGTGACAGCTTGGTGGCAGTCCAACACTGGGGGCGATGAAGCTAAATCGGGCGAAAAGATGCGCCTCGACCGGCCACCACTCTCGGCCACCTCAACATCAGCGGCCGTGCAGCGCGTCGGGGTCAGACGGCGCGATCCAGACTCCACCAGAATTCAATCCGACCCGAAACATGGACGGATTTGCGGGGTTACCGAAACGACGGAGATGTCGCCGGTACTTGCGAAGCGACTAGACTGCTGTCAAAGCATTGAATCGTGTGACCGGCCGCGGTTGAAGGCGGCTCGTCAGCGTTTGTTCCATCCCCACCACCCGTTCGCCCCCACCATGCCCACCACAGTTTCACGCCGCAGTCGCCCGATGCGACTGAATTCAGCCAACCATCTCGCATCACGGAGCCGGCGCCATCCTGACGGTTTTACTCTGCTGGAATTACTGCTTGTATTGTCCATCCTGGTCGTCATCGGCGGCATCGTGCTGGTCAACATCGGTGGTGCTCAGAAAGAGGCCAATGTGAATGCGACAACCACCCAGTTGAACTCGCTCAAGAGCAACATCCAGATGTACCAAATCCGGATGAATTCCCTGCCGGAGACGATCGAGCAATTGCGAGACGGGCCGAGCGATTCGGCGAAGAGTTCCAAATGGGTCGCTCCGATCATTACGGAAATCCCCATGGATGCTTGGGGTAATTCTCTGTCTTACAGTGTCAACGGGAACGAGTTTGAAATCCGAAGTGGCGGCATCGATGGTCAAATCAACACGGATGATGACATCGTGATCTCTGGTAGCTGATTCCCGTGGCAACTCGCCCCGACCGCGGCGGAAGTCCATCCAATGCGTTGGCAGAGTGCAGATGCGACCACCGAGAGACAGGCTTCACGCTGCTGGAACTGCTATTGGCTATGGCTGTTTTTGCGGCAATCGCGGCCGTCGTCATTCCGACGGCCGGAACCTTGCTCTCGGATCAGCGTTTGACGCGTGCAACCGACCAACTTCGCGCTGAACTGATTCGATTGAGGGTGAGGGCAATGCGGGAGGGACGCGTGATGGTGCTTCGCGGTAACCAAGGCGGCAATGCCCTGGAAATCGCTCCGATGTTCACGTCGTCCGATGCTACCGAGGCGATCGATCAGACTGGGTCGCAATCATCCCTCCTCTCGGGCTCGGATCAGACCATCGGCACCTCGATCGATAACTCTAGCGTTACGGCGACCAATCGAACGATTGAGCTTCCACTGGCCGTGTCCTTGGACGCCATCGTCACGGCGCCGATCAGCGGAGGAGTTGAGCTGGCGACCATGTTGCAACCGCTGGATGTCACCTTGGCCGACGTGGGTCGATCGACCGAGGAGGTCGTGGACATGGGTACTGGCGCCCCGCTCACGGAGATCTACTTTTATCCCAACGGAACGACCTCCAACGCTGTGATCGCGTTGTCACATCCTGAAGCCGGATCAGCGCAAGTCTGGTTGCGCGGTCTGACCGGCGACGCGACGGTGGAGGAGCCATGATTGGTAGGCATGAGGGATTCAGCTTGCTGGAGATGCTCTTGGCACTTGCGGTCCTCGGATCCTCCCTAGGGATCCTAGCGCAGATTGCTGGGACGGGTTCCGATGCGGCACGCGAAGCACGAGAGCTTTCTCAAGCTCGAATGATCGCCCAGGCCAAGCTGGCGGAGATTCTGATCCAGGGAATCAGTCCCCAGGCGGTCCCGCCATCGCCAGCCGAACCGGTCGATTCATCGTCCAGCACACCGTTTCAATACCAAGTCGATGTCGCCCCAGCAGCCCTGGACGGCATGCTCGCTATCAGGATCCAAGTGCAGGCACTGGATCCCGACGGCGGGCCGTCTTTGGCTCGATATGCCGTCACGCGCTGGATGATCGATCCCTTATTGGGTCTGGCCGATTTAGCGGCTGAAGAGGCGGCGATGCGGGAAGAACAACTGGCGGAGGCCCCATAGATGTTCAATCTGCCACAGATCCAACGCCCACCAAGATCGCGACCGAATGCTCCGAACATCCCGCTGACGGCATCGTTAGCCATGGAAGCCGCCGAACCCAAATGGATACACCAGAAGGTGTACAGTTCGACGCACGTCAACGAGATAAAATTCACCGTGCCTCGGGAGGGTAGTGCAAAGCGAGGGGAGCGGCGTGAATTCGTCGCGATGCTTTCCTCGCCTACCACATCGCCCCTCCCCGCTCCGTCGAAAGCTCCTACCCGACTCACCCGAGGGAGAGTGAATCCTGTTTCGATGACTTCGATCGACTCCAACGCAAGAGGGAGTTCGAAGATGTGTCAATGCAAGTCCGAATCGTATCGAATCCGATCGTCAGCCTTCACCCTGTTGGAGATGCTACTGACGCTCGCAATGAGCGTCGTGCTGATGGGATTGATCAGTGGCGCGATCACGTTTTACGCCCGTGACATGAATAACGCGGAACAGGAGTTCCGACGGACTCAGCTTGCTGCATCGATTCTGCAGATGATCGAAGACGACTTGCGTCAGACGCTCGTCACCGCACCTGCCGACACCGCACCTCTAGCCGATGTATTGGCTTCCGCAACGGCGCCGCTGGAGGCGTTGGGCAGCGCTGACACGGGCGATGCCAGTGGGTTGTCGACCCTCGACGCCGGTGCCGTCGACATGTCTATGGAACTCGAATCGCTGGACGTCGTTGCTGGCGGAACTGTGCTGCAATCACCGGGTTTAATCGGTGACTCGATGCAACTGCAGATTGACGTTAGCCGCCTGCCCTCCCTGGAGTCCTATTTCGTGGACCCTGACCTCATGCCCGTCGATTCAAACGTCGAACTGACGGATCGGCCATCGGACATCAAGACGGTCGCCTATTTTGTCGCCAGCGAAGCCAATCTCGGTCCCGTCGACGCGATGTCGCGGCTGGCCTCGTCCATCGACTCCAGCATGGACACTTCCGCAGGTGCCTCCGGATTGGTCCGCCGTGAAATCGATCGCGCGATCAGTACGCAAGCAAGCTCGACGGGTGGCTTATCCCGACTACTTGCCACCGGTCAGGTAGTTGCCCCGGAGGTCACGTCGATCGCATTCGAATACTTTGATGGGATCACATGGCTGCCGCAGTACAGTAGCGACGAGCTCGGCTACCTGCCCCAAGCCGTACGAGTCACACTAACGCTTTCGGAGCCGTTGCAGGACCCAGCGGATAGCTCTTCGCAACCGACGACATTCACTCACCTGATTTATCTTCCTTTCTCCCATCCCGAGGACGGTGAGGAATTGCTCGAGGAGTTAACCACCGACGATGCGATGGTGGCGTCATGATTCCAAAGGCCGCATCATCGAATCGCTCTGGTCCGGCCCGAACCGGATTTTTTCTGGTGCTGGTATTGGTGGTCATCGCGGTTTCGACGATGGCGGTTTACTCGTTTACCGAGTTGATGGTCGCCGCCGACGAAACGTCGTATTTAAGCGCCGATCTCGTTCAGGCAAGGGTCACGGCGGACTCGGCGATCGAAATGGTCAAGCTGTTCTTGGCCAGCCCGCCACTGGACCGGGATGCCGGAGGAGGCCTGTACAATAATCCGAACCTGTTCCAGGCCGTTCCCGTGGCAGCGGATGAATTCTCGTCGAGCAATTTTTCGATCATCGCGCCCGCACTGACCGAGTTGGGCACCCTCGGTGGAATCCGTTTCGGATTGCAGGACGAATCGGCACGACTCAATATCAATGCTCTGCCGATCTTGGAGGAAAACTCCGGTGCAATCAGTAGCTTGTCAGTGTTGTCTGGTGGCAGCATCGATTCATCTGGAATCTTGGATTCGTCCGCCGATCCCGACGCCGTCGATACCGACAACATCGCGGTGACCCTACTGATGACACTGCCGGGAATGGACGAGTCCATTGCCGACGCCATCCTGGACTTCTTGGACGAAGACTCGGAGGTTCGACCGATGGGCTGCGAAGACGAGTATTACGGTTCACTGCCCTCACCCTATCTCGCCGCCAATGGGCCGCTGCAAAGCGTCGAGGAGTTGCTGCTCGTGCGTGGGGTCACGCCAGATCTGCTCTTTGGTGCCGATTCCAACCGTAATGGTGTGATCGATACCGATGAACAACAACGATTCACGGCAACCACCGACACGCCAGGAGCGTTTGGTTGGGCCAGCTACCTGACGGTGCATGGGGTCGAAGTGAACAAGTCCAGCGATGGCCTTTTTCGCGTGAACGTCAATCAGGACGATTTGGAAGTGCTCTATGAGGAACTGCAAGCCACGGGAATGGACCCGAATTGGGCGTCCTTCATTGTCGCGTACCGAATCGCCGGAACCTCGAGTCTTGGGACGTCGGTGACTGCCATCACGGGAGCACCAAACGAAGACGCCGCGGCAAACACATCGTCTCGGCCACCCCAGCTTTGGACCGTGGACGCGCTGGACCAGTTTGACCTGACCGGTGGCGCCGACATCCAGTTCAACCAGATCCTCGATTTGGTGGACGCCCAAGTAACGGCAGGTAACGGCGACAATGCCACCAGCTACCTCTCACCTTTCATCAACGAACCGGAAGTGCTCGCCGAAATGCTTCCGCAGGTGATGGACCTCCTTACGACCCAAGACAACGATTTGCTACCCGGAAGAATCAATTTAAATGAGTGCCCGGCAGAATTGCTCTACGGGCTGACCGTCGTCGACGCGGATACTGTCGCGGCCGTCTTGGAAGCCCGTAGTCAAAGCGGCAGTGTCAGTATCCTCGGCGGCGACACGGGAGATCGAACGCACGAAACATGGCCACTCACCGAAGGGCTCGTCACGCTCGATCAAATGAGAGCGCTGTTGCCGCTGGTCAACGCCGGCGGCGACGTATTTCGTGCCCAAGTCGTCGGGTACGATCCATCGACAGGGCTGTTCTGCCGTGCCGAGGCGATCGTCGATGCGACGACCCTGAATCCACGTTTGATGCAATACCGCGATCTCAGCCATTTAGGACGCGGATTCGATCTATCGTTGCTGGGTTCGCGCACCGCCGTTGATGTCAGCGCCAATTAAGATAAAGACCATGAACACACTACCTCCAGCGAGAGTCTTCGCATGAGCCAGAAAGTGGCGCTCGATTGGGACACGCGTCAAATCCGAATGGTCGTCGGTGAATCCGCCGGGCGGCAGACGCGCATCACGCACGCGGCCATCGTACCGATTGGTGACGACGGCCCTGTACCGGCGCTCCAGAGATTGGTAGCGGAACACGGCCTATCCAAGTGCGAGGCCGTCGTCGCCGTTGGACGCGACCAAGCCGAATTGCGACAGATGCAGTTCCCCCCTGTTCCGGCCGACGAGCTGCCGGACATGGTGCGATTCCAAGCAATTCGGACGTTCGCATCGGCCGGTGAAAATGCGGTTGTCGATTACTTGCCAACCGAAACCGTCGCCGCCTCGGGCGCGAGTGAATCAAGTGGGTCCATTGCCGCGATCGTTTCGGCCTCGGGACCGTCGAAACTGGATCCAGTTCGGCGCATCGTGCAGGAATCCGGACTCACGCTGAGTCGGTTGGCCTTACGACCCGTCGCGGCGGCGGCGTTGTTCCAAGTCGCCGGGCTGCAATCGGCAAAGCACCAATCCAGACTCAGCGAACTGACCCGGTCCACGCTCGCACTCATTGATTTGGTCGGTGACGAGGCAGAATTGGTTTTGTTCCGCGGACGTGACGTGGCGTTTGTTCGGGGAGTCCGCCTTCCAGCGACGGGGGACCTGCGTGTCAACACGCTCGCCGGGGAGATCCGTCGTAGCCTGATCGCAAGTGGCGGAGGCGCCGGACCATGCAATGTCGCCATGTGGGGTACCGCGTCACGACACGAGCAAGAGCTACAGCAACTTGCCGAGAAGATGGGCGACGGTCAGCCGACGATGCCTCAGCGAGAGCTGATCGATCCGCTTGACCTCGTTTCGGTGGATCCCTCGGTGCGGGACTCGGTCGGCGAGACGGTCGGGCGGTTGGCACCGTTGGTCGGACTGTTGGTTGCCGATCAAAATCATGCAGATCGATTGATTGACTTCGAGAATCCCCGACGCCCCGCGGAGAAGAAGTCCAATCGTGGCCGATTGGCGTTGATGATCGGAGTGCCCGCCGCAGCGGTGCTCGCCATGATCTTTGGAATCTACAGTCAGTTTGCGTCACTCGATGACCAGATCGCTCAAGCGGAAGCAACCAATGCTCAGTTGAGGGCGGACGTCAAAAAGGCCGATGCCAGCATCGCGCGAACGGACCAAATCGATCGGTTCCTCGATAGCGACGTCAATTGGCTCGGCGAATTGGATCGGCTTTCTCAGTCGATCGCCCCGGCGGACCAACTCATCCTTAGTCAAGTTTCCGCGGTCTCCGACATGCGATCGGGCGGCGGACGCGTCACCATCGCCGGAGCCGTGACGTCACCCCAGGTGATTGATCAAATGGAGTCGGACTTGCGTGATGACCGGCATGGCGTGATCGGCGACGGTGCCAGCCAGATCGATACCAAAGACGCCTATCGCTGGCGGATCCGAGAAACCGTTTCCGTGAATGCCGATGCGGTTCGGGAGGATCGATATCGTCAGATTGAAAACGCAGCCGAGTCACCTGACCCGCCACCGAACACGGACTCGGCCGACAGCGATTCATCATCGGTCAACACCCGACCTGCCGACGCTCAGGAGGTGCCAGCATGAACCAACGTGAACGCTACCTATCGATTGCCGTCGGAGGCTTGGTGCTGGCGATCGTCTTTCAATGGGGTTTTGGCCGCTATCGTTCAGCGATCCGGATGCGGAATAACCGACTCGCGTCGCTGCAAAACGAGACGCAGGTTCTGGAGGAACGTCGAATTCAAGGCGCCTATGCCGACCGACAAATGGGTGAGTATCTCTCCCGATCGCTCCCCAGTGATCCTGAACAGGCGCGAAGCTCCTACCAAGCTTGGCTGCTCGACACTGCCGCCGGCGAAGGACTGCGAGACGCGATCGTTGACCCAATCTCCGAAGTCCCCGTCGGCGACTTATATCGACGCTTCGGCTATCGGGTTGCCGGTCAGACGTCGATGGAAGGTCTACTCGATCTGCTGTACCGGATCCACGCACGCGACACGCTTCACCGCATTCGCGAGCTGAATTTCGGACCGGACCGCAACGGTGACATCAGTGTTGAAATGGCAATTGACTCAATCGCCCTCAACGCCGCCGCGCCCGATGCACAAGCCCCCTCGGACACCCCCTCGTATCGAATCGCCGATGATTGGGAAGCGATGCGTTTGCGAATTCTCGATCGCAACTTTTTCCAGCCGCCCAATCAAGCTCCGCGTTACACCGGACCGAGCCGATTGGTCGCCACGCGTGGCCGGCCCGAACAGATCTCGCTCTCGTTCAGTGACCCCGAAAGGCACGCCATGCGGTTCGCGGTCGATAGTGAGCTGCCCGATTGGGTGACATTCGACCCGCGCGGGGGTCGGCTCCGTATGTCACCCCCGACGGATCTACAGTTGGACGACCCGGTGCAACTGACCGTGCGCGTCTCCGACCAAGGTTACCCGAATCGCGAGATGACTCAGACGCTCACGCTGTCGGTGGTCGATCCAAAAGTCGAGCCGCCGCCGGTCGCGCCGCCGCGATTTGACGACGCGTCGCAGACCTATCTGACGGGCTTGTTGGACGGCCGCGAACCGGTCGCGTGGATGAAAGTCCGAACCAAGGGAGAGACGTTGAAGTTACGGATTGGCGATTCGTTCGAGATTGGAACGGTCAAAGGCAAGGTGGTCGGCATCAATAGCCGAACGGCCGAACTCGAGATCGAAGGACAGCGTTACCAATTTCGTCAGGCTGAAAAGTTGAGCGACGTGCTTCGCGCGGGCAACGACTAGGGACATCGGACGTTCGTCACCTCCCTGTCCAAATTGGCTTGGTCATCCGCCCGAGCCATGGAGCTGCGGCGAAACGGTCCGTTCTCTACTTCGACTCCCGTGGATGCGGTGGCGTCTCTTGTTTGGGAATCCATTTCCGCAACGCCGCAATCGTGGACGCGTGCGCCGCATCGCCAGCCAGATTGTTCCATTCGTACGGATCCGAACGCTCGTCGTAGAGTTCTTCGCTTCCGTCTTCATAGCGAATGTACCGATAGTCGCTCGAACGCACGGCATGGCGATTGAATCCGTGCGTCGTCAGCGCGGGCCGATCCCAAACGGATGAGGGGTCCCGCAACAGCGGCAAGATGCTGATGCCGTCACAGTGGGCAGGTGTATCGATCTCGGCGAGCTCGCACAACGTCGGATAGATGCTCATGAAGTCAACGGTTCGCTCACATGCGACGCCTTCAGGCGTCACGCCCGGCACCACCCAAATCAGCGGCGCTCGTGTCGCTTCCTCCCAGAGGGCGAATTTGCGCCAATGCCTTTTTTCGCCCAAGTGCCAACCGTGGTCGCCCCACAGCACAACAATTGTGTTCTCACGTCGAGGCGATTGGTCCAGCGCGTCGAGTAAACGTCCCAGTTGGGTATCCGCGTACGTCATGGAAGCCAGGTACGCCTGAATCGCTTCCTTCCAGAGTCCCTTCTTGATCATCGCGGCATGATCGCCATCCGGCTTTGCCGTCTTGACGCCAGCGGGCGGGATGTCGGATAGATCATCATCAATATGCGGTGGCAGTTGGATCTGATCGAGTGGATGCATCTCGAAGTACTTCTTTGGCACCGACCATGGCATGTGAGGGCGAAAGATGCCGCAAGCCAAGAACATTGGCCGGTCGTGCTCGGACTTGAGTTGATCGATGCAGTAGGAAACCGTGTGGTAATCCCGCAGGACATCGTCGCCACCTTTGAGCTGGGACCACTTGATTCCTCCGGCGCTGCCGCGTGAAAACACACCGAGGTCCTTCACGTTCGCGCGGGCACCGTAGTCATCCCATTCGGTTAGCCGCCCACCACCGCCATGGTAGATCTTGCCCGCACCAACGGTGTAATAACCATGGTGACGAAAGTGCGAGTTCAGCGTTTGGTCCGGCCGAATGTGAGGACGATAATCATCAGGGTTGTGGTAAACGCCGGTCGTGAACGGTCGCATTCCGCTCATCAACGCCGCGCGGGACGGATTGCAGGCCGGTGCGGCACAGTACGCATTCGAAAAACTCACACCGCGACGGGAAAGTCGATCGAGGTTGGGCGTGATCGATTGGGGATTACGTCCCAGGTGCCCGACCCAGTGATTTAAGTCGTCGATGGCGATGAACAGCACATCGGCGCGTTGGGGTCGTAACTCAGCAGCGACCGACCTTGGCACCCATAGAATCAAGACACTCCAGGCCATCAACGTGATTCGCCGGAACGGGGCTCGATGTTGCATCCTCGTTGGGTTCGTTCGGTTCAATGCCATTGTCCGTTTGAGAGGAATCAAAGGGTTGATCATCGCTGCATTCAGGAATGCCCCACCTCGCTACCGCGAAGTGGGGCATGGGGACTGCGAACTCGAAAGGGGAAGACGCTTGAACTAAATCTCCTCGTCGATCGTTTCGCGCATGGCCCTTGTCCCCAGCGCGCCCCAAAGGCCATAGGGACTTGCCCTCCCGACACCATTTTGATTGGCGTTGTTGCGGTAGTAGGGAATCGGTGCCCGCGCGTCCCCCGCTTCGATCGAATCGGTCACAAACTTAACGGCACCGTCACCCATCAGGACATGGCATCCACCTTGATGTCGGCTGCTCGGGGGAACAGCACCATGTCCTCCGTGGTTGTTGGTCAAGCAGATTTCGCTATTGGGAGGACGAACGGTCGCAACGGTGCTGTACAGCGGCCGTTGGTCAGCCCAGCGAAAACCACGCATCGTCGCCGCATTCGTGTAATCAACGCCCGTGGTTGCCCAAAAACGAGGACGTTCGGGATCGATTTGGTTGTTGTCGACGCAAAACAACGGATTGCCGAGCACATTGTCGCGACCGTTCGCTCGAGACCCTGTCGTTGTGATGTCTCGGTCACCCAAGTCGGTTGCAATTTCTCCCGCCATGATCGTGTTGGACAATCCGTCCAGAACGTCCCGAAACTTGACTGACTCGCTGGGCACGAACATGCCGCGGTTGGATAGTTTGATCTGCTGTGTACGAGCACTCTGGTCATTGTAGTGCCACTCACCGCCAGCCCAGTAACGCATGCCGTATTGCGTGCGCCAAAGGCTGTCTCCGTAGGAACACGCGTAGTTGGTCCGACCCAACGCCGGCAGCCCTCGGCCTGGGTCGCTCGGGCAACGATACGTTGGGATGTCCAAATTCCACGGCTCATAATCCACCGCATAAGGCGCCGGCCCGAAGGCGGGCCACCATCGACCCTCTTCATCGACATGCTGGTTGGAGATCCTCTCCCATACGGACTGTTGCTCGACGTAGGCAGTGATTCCCACGAGCCAACTCAATAGATTTCGAGTAAACGCAACGGGTGGCGGACTCATTGGGCCAGTGACAGCATCGGCACAACAAGCATTGTTGTTCTCGTTGGTCGGGCCCGTGCCATTGATCGGAAGCTGCTTGAATGCCGAGTGGTAATTGTGGACGGCCAGTCCGATCTGCTTGAAATTATTACTGCAACTCATCCGCCGCGCCGCCTCACGAGCCGCCTGAACCGCCGGCAACAGCAACCCCACTAAGACGCCGATGATGGCAATCACGACTAACAGTTCAACGAGCGTAAAACCGCTACGCTCGCGCGAACGATTCGGAATCAACATAAGAGATATCTCCACTGCGAAATGAACACCGGCAGCGTGAACGAGACGCCGCCATAAGGAACGGCAAATTAAGATTATTCGTCCTCGGACGCGGACAAGTCATCTTCCTCTTCGGCTGCGTAAACGTCGGCCTTGTACGCCGCAATTTCGTCTTCGCTTCTGGGTGCCACGGTGGCTTCACCGCTGCCACACCCCACAACGGAGAACAAGCCAAGTCCGACTAGAAACGCGGTCATCAGAGAGTGATGGAGACGCATGACGGGGTCCAATGAGATGAGGAAGAGGACGGGAACGGGAAATCAAGGACCTCCGCATCGATGCGAATCTCCTGATCCCGCGACCAGGGACGCGTCAGTCATTGATTCCCTCATTCCTAAGGTATATTTCCAGAACATAGGGCCAGGGCTAAGGGCATACAACATTTATGGTGCCACAATTTTCCTAAGCGTCATTAGTCTCTGACTTACGCTTTCCAAAACGGCCTCGATTTGGGCCACTTTGGGTCGGGAGGCGCAGCACATTTGACGAGAATCATGCTGTCGGGCACAATCGATTTTGATTCCATTAGGCTGTGCCAAACGTTTGCGAATTGGCACCACACGATCCGACGGGCCAACAACCAACTCCGATCTCGAACAAGTTGCCATGGTCAGCGGCGGCAACGTGGATTTTCGAATGCCCCGCAAGAGAAGATATTTCAAGCAACTTCGACTGGCCCAGTTCAGGGCGATGATCGAGTTGTCTCGTCACAACGGGTTCGCAGCAGCAGCGGCATCCCTGGATTTAGCGACTCCCTCGGTATGGCAGCAGCTGCGGGCGCTCGAAGATGAATTCAACGTCACGCTGGTCGACGTGAACGGCCAGCAAGTCACGCTGACCGAGCACGGCCGGCTGTTGGTAGAACTCGCCGAGCCGGTCGTCCAGGGTTTTGACTCCATCGTCGATCAATTCACCCAACGCTCCCAATCGATCCATCAACGCCTGGTCGTCGCCTCACCGGCCAACATCCTGGTCAACGAGCTACCCTCACCCATTCGGCGCTACCGGCGGAAGTACGAGGATGTCGAGTTAAGCCTGATCGATCTTCCGTCCAATCCCGCGCGGCAGCTCTTGGAGGACCGGGAAGCCGACCTCGCCGTCGTGGGGCAACTCGAGACCACATTTCCGGCTACGCTTCAGGCGGATCCGATCACCACGTTTCCATTCATGCTGGTCTGCCCGCCGGACCATCCGATCGTGTCGATGAAACGGCCCGGCCCCAAGAGTCTGGCGCGTTTCCCGCTTGTGATGTCCAATGTGGGTACGAACACACGGGCACGGGTCGATCAGATTTTTGACCGAGCCGGCTTGCGTGATCAACTCAGGATCGCCTGCGAAACCAGCACGAAGGATCTCTTGCTGCAGTACGTTGAGATGGGATTTGGCATCACGATCGTCCCGATCAGCCCCCTCTACTACGACAAGGCAGCCTCATCGGACGGTCCATCCCGCCAACTTGCTTTTCGAGACATGTCCGGCATCTTTGGTCACGAGCAAATCGTCATCCTGCGTCGCCGCCACCGCCGCGAACCGCCTCACCAAAAAGCATTCCGAGACATCGTGTTGGACAGCATTCACCCGGAATGATCACCAGCTGAAGGTCTGGGACGTCGAAAGCCTTGAGTGTCTCGCTACGTTTTTCATGCTTCCCAATCGGCAATGGGCCACGACGCCACATGACGATCCGATGGCTTCATGCATCTCCGCACATGCCGCGGAGCATCTCAAGTGGACGCGTCGAGACAAAGACTCCGATCGCCTCGTCGCCATGCCCTGCGAGGACCTCCTTAGGTGGCAGGTAGAGGAGCATCTACCAACCGCCGCCACTTCCGATGGAAACATCGATGTGAGTCGACACCGATGTCATCCCCGACGTGGTCCGCACCGATCCGTGGCGCATACGTTCCCACCGTACCGGCGTCGAAATGGATGTCGCTGTTCCGATTGATGTCTGCTAATCAGCATCACGTCCGCGTGGGACACGCGGACGTACGGTCGATCTTGTACGTTCGCGCGTCCCACGCGAACACTCGAAGCTGAAACGATCGATCGATGTGTATCGGACTTTCCAACGGGACGGGGTTGAATCGACACATTTATTCCATCGAGGCAAACCGCGAAGCGAGACGGCAGACAGGTGTTCGATCACGACACCGCTGCATTTCGCATTGGGTGATCGATCTTGACCACGGTCCAAAGATCTCAAGCGTAGCTCGCGAGTTTCTTTGTCGGCTGAGTGAGCCAACCCACTCACGTGGCAGGTCGCTTCTCAACGGCCGGTTGCCTTATTGGCTAGCAGAAGACCTTCCCCTCGATCTGATAACGTGGATGTTCACGGATCATTTCAATGGTCTCTCGTTGCCAGGCTTGCCATGCTCCCAAGCCGGCCAATACGGCATCGAGTGCGTCGCCACCAGGATTGGTCATGATCACGTTACGGCGGTGCCGGCTGATGTCGACCCATCGCGAAACGACACGCATGATCTTTCGCCGCGTGGCCAGGTGAGTCTCCGTCGGTGGACGGCCCGACGACTGCTTGTAGCGTTGATGCGGCAACCCGAGACGTTTCAGCGTCGAAGACGGGCATGCTTCGACCACACATCGATCCATCGCCCTGCCGCTGGTCAGCCGATTGATCTGAAACGGGACCGTTGCCGTCGTCGAGTCCGATGCGATGGGACGTAATAGATCTCGCATGCCATGGAACGTCTGACAAATGATCCGGTAGTGATAGCAGTCAAAGGGTGTTTTCGTGTCCAAATCCGTGGTTCGTCGAATGTGGAGCGTATCGGTCTTCGAGCGCGCGATATCGACCAGATGCCTGCCATACTCTTTGGCATTCCCGTGGAAGTCCGCGACATGCCGCAGCTGCTGCCGCCAGCGGCCAAGCCCCAGCTCGATCGGCAAACCGAATGGGAAATCCATGCCCCAGAGGGCATCGTGGCTCTGCGTGATGCTGGCCGCCAAGTAGGCGTTGACGACATCCCGGTCCGTATCGCAGGCGAGTCGTCCTAACGGTGCTAGGTTGGTGAGCCGCAGTCGATCATGGTCGACCGCCATCGTCGCCATCCAGGCGTTCTCACCGGCCTGGGCGGCACCGGAATAATCAACACCAAAGACTTGCAGGGGGCGGTGGAAACGAACGAGCGGCTTCACGTTGACCTGGTTTCCTTTGACGAGGACAATCGGTTAATCAGGTTTGATCCGAATTGCCTTCTGTGAGCTGATTTTTTTATGAGCACGGCCCCCCTCCCCACCGAACCCGCATCGGCCCAAGTTCCCGATGAACGCGGACGTTTCGGCGACTTCGGTGGGCGTTTTGTGCCCGAAACGCTGACGCGAGCCCTCGACGAGCTTGCGACACAATACGAGGACGCCAAGAAAGACCCACAGTTTCAGCGAGACTTGGACGGGTTGCTCAGCACGTTCGTTGGTCGCCCGAGCCCGCTTTACCACGCCAAACGACTGACCGAGGCCGCCGGCGGCGCCCAGATTTGGCTCAAACGAGAAGACCTTAATCACACCGGCGCGCACAAGATCAACAACACACTCGGCCAGGCATTGCTGACGCTCCGAATGGGAAAGACGCGCGTCATTGCCGAAACCGGCGCCGGACAACACGGCGTCGCCAGCGCGACCGCATGCGCTCATTTCGGGTTGCCTTGCACGGTTTACATGGGCGCCGAAGACATTCGTCGGCAAAAGCCCAACGTGTTCAGCATGCGGTTGATGGGTGCCACGATTTCGCCGGTCGAATCGGGTTCGCGGACATTGCGTGACGCGGTCAACGAGGCGATGCGGGACTGGATGGCGAGTGTCGAGGACACCCATTACATCATTGGCAGCGTGATCGGCCCGCACCCATTTCCGATGATGGTGCGAGATTTTCAATCCGTGATCGGACGTGAAACGCGCGAGCAATGCATCGACACGTTCGCTCGATTGCCGGACTGCGTGGTGGCCTGCGTCGGCGGTGGATCCAATGCGGCTGGCATGTTCTACCCATTTGTCGAAGACGAGTCGGTACGTTTGGTCGGCGTGGAAGCGGGCGGACGCTCCGCGGAACCCGGTGACCATGCATCACCGTTATCGCACGGCAGTCCCGGTGTCCTGCACGGGAGCTTCTCGTATGTGATGCAGGATGAGGACGGCCAGACCTGCGATGTCCATTCCATGAGCGCCGGGCTGGACTATCCCGGCGTGGGCCCAGAACACAGCTACTGGCGCGATACCCAGCGGGTTGACTACATCGATTGCCGGGATAGCGATGCCATGTCGGCGTTCGATCGTCTTGCTAAGACGGAAGGCATCCTCTGTGCCCTCGAAACGGCACATGCGGTGGCCAAGGCGATGGACGAAGCCGCCAACATGACTCCCGACCAACACCTCGTCATTTGCCTGTCGGGTCGTGGTGACAAGGATGCGATGGAAATCGCGAGACTACGCGGCGAAGGCTACTAGTTGGTGTTGCATGCACCAAAACGAAATTCACCCTCCTGCTAGTGCTCCGTCAACTTTAAAAAGTAGCGTAGACATCTTGCCTGCCATCCCGCACGGACGCAGCAAATCACAGGCTGGAAGCCTATGCCACGACGTGGCACTAAACCTGATACTAAATCTGGACGGAGCGCTAGGAGGGTGAACAGGATGAATTTCGTTTCGATACCTTGTATTGGCACTAACGACCCTGGTGGAGCCGGACGGGAAGAACGGGCGACCCGGGAGCGGAAACGGCAAGAAGGTGTGACGCGATGACCAGCCAACCAACGTCCAACACACGGGAACGTCGCAAGCAATGCGCCGTGTCGGAAGGGTTGCTCTGGAGTCTCTTGCGGGCGCGGCAGTTGTGCAGGTTGAAATTCCGACGAGAACATCCCATCGTTGGCTTCATCGCCGATTTCGCCTGTGCAGAGAGTAAGCTGGTCGTGGAGATCGATGGTGGCTATCACGATCAAACGGACGAACAAGACGTTGCACCTGAGAATCGACTTCGCGGAGTGGGTTGGGATGTACTTGGCTTTCGTGATCAGGATGTTGAGCGAGACGCGGAAGCGGTATGCCGAGCGATCGCCAGGCACCTTCGAATGGAATATTCGTTCAGGCCTCGCCATCGTATTGGATCAGGAATGAAAACCCAGCGTCACCGAAACGGAATACACCCTCCTGGCAGGAGGGTGAGTTGAGATGTGTAGATACCAGTGCACTCGGGAGGGTAAATTCGATTTCGATGACTTCTGTCGACACCGATGGGCCCGAGGACGGTCCATCAAACGCCGTTTTTTTGACTTCCTCTGCTGATCACCGCCCCCTTCAACGCTTGCCACGCCAGGACCCGATTCGTTGACATCTCAAGACCGCACCCTGGATCACTACCAGGAACTCATGACCATCAACGCGACCGGGCATGTGCTTCGCGCGGGACGCGAGTTGGGGATTCTGGATGAGCTGGCGAGCGGTCAAAAAACGCTGTCGCAGCTAAGTGAAACGCTGAACCTGGCCGTCGAACGTCTGTCATGGATCTTAGCGTCGCTTCGTGCCATCGGCATCGTCGAGGTTTACCAAGACGACTACGCCCTTTCCTCGACGGCACGGCTGTTGTGTCAATACGATCAAGATCTTGGTAACTCGGTTTGGCAGCGTCTCGTCGATGCGCTTCGAGAACCGATCGAGCCAAGTTCAAGGGACATCGCCCCCGATTTGCTTCAATCTCGCTTCGATGCGATCGCGGCCACGCAGTGGGTCCATACGCCCGCGGCGATGCAAGCGGCCGAGATCCTCAACACATCCGACGACCAACCCGACGCGAGTGAGAAGCAATTACTGGATTTCGGATGCGGATCGGCGGTTTGGAGTTGCGCGATCGCATACCGGGATGATTCGATCCACTTGACCGCAGTGGACCACGAGGCGGCCCTGGCCTCGGCTCGTTCGATGGCCGAGTCAATTCAAATCAGCGATCGACTCCAAACGATCGAGATTGCTGAGCGTGAACCTCTTTGGGAGTCCGGCGCATTTGACTACGCGTTGATCGCGCAGCGTCTGCACTCGTTGCCCCCGGTCGAGATCGACGGCGTCTTGGCACGACTCGTCAATTCGGTTTCCGTCGGAGGCAAAGTGATCGTGATCGACTCGTTCGTGGGACCGCATACGCCGACGCTCGCGGAGTCGCTCGAGCCTCTAAGGCTCGCTGTCGAGTCTCCGACCGCCCAAGTCCCCACGATCGAAGAAGCAGAAACTCGCATGCGTTCTGCCGGGCTTGATCACATTCAGTTCACCTACATCGCAGCGAGCCGTATCGGATTGGGAATGATGATCGGAGCCAAGACATGAGTACCGCCAGCGGGCCTGCTGACGCACGACACACATCCGACCCTAAGTGCCCTCGCGATCTTGACTCCACCTGGTCTTGGTGGCGTGACCAGATGCCGGTCGCGAAGCAATGGGCCTATTTTGACCATGCAGCCGTAGCACCTCTGACGGCGCCAGCGGCGGGAGTCCTCAGCGAGTTTGCGACCACGGCCGCCCATCATGGTGATGTTCACTGGATGCAGTGGTCTCATCAATGCGAGCGGCTGCGTGATCAAACGGCCGAAATGATTCACTGTGATCGGCAGGAAGTGACTTTGGTGCCCAACACCACCGCCGGCGTGAACATGGTCGCCGAGGGATTTCCTTGGCAACCCGGTGAGAACGTGGTCGTGCCCGAGGGTGAGTTCCCCAGCAATCATTTCCCTTGGTTAAATCAACAACATCGAGGTGTGGAAGTGCGCCTTGTTCCCCGTCACGGCCACCAGGTCGTGGTGGACGACCTGATCGACGCGATCGACGATTCCACTCGCATCATTGCCGTGAGCTGGGTCGGCTATGCGAGTGGATTTCGGGTGGACGTCCAGCGATTGGTTGAAATGGCTCACCAGCGCGGCGTGCTGGTTTTCTTGGACGCAATCCAGGGACTGGGCATCTACCCGCTGGACCTACGAACTTGTGACGTCGACTTCCTATCCGCCGACGGACATAAGTGGTTGCTCGGGCCCGAGGGGGCGGGGGTCGCGGTGCTGCGAAAACGGCATCTCGACACCCTGCGGTGTCCGACGGTGGGATGGGGCAGCGTCAAGCAAGCGCACGCATTCTCCGGCGCTTCATTCGATTTGGCCGATGACGCGTCTCGATTTGAGGGAGGCTCGGCGAACATGGCCGGGTTGATGGCTTTTTCGGCGAGCATGGAATTGTTCTTGGCCGTGCGGAGAGTCCATGGTGCAAAGGCGATTGCCGATCGGGTGCTCAACCGCGCTTCGCAACTACGTCAGCGTCTCCGCGATGCCGGCGCCGTGATGTGCTTTGAGCCACCCACCGATCCAATGCACGATTCGGGGATCGTCACCTTTGACGTGCCGGGTATGACGCCGGCGGAATTCCGAGCCAAAGCGATTGAAGCGGGCGTCGTGGTGAGTTGCCGTGGCGGCGGCGTGCGGGCGAGTGTTCACGTCTACAATGACGAGTCAGATCTGAAGCGGCTGGCCGATTTGGTTTAGACTTCACATTCACAAGCCCCATTGCCACACGGAACCCCGCGAATTGATCGATCCTCCCATGAAGTCGTTACTGGCGACGACGGCCATCTACACTGGATCATTTGACCCGATCACTCTGGGCCACCAACACATCATCGAACGTGCTGCAAAGCTGTTCGATGACTTGGTCGTCGGCATTGGTAAAAACGCCGATAAGCGGCCGCTGTTCACGACGGACGAACGGGTCGATTTGGTGACGCAGGTGACCAGCGAGTACGACAACGTCCGCGTGGCGACCTTTGATGGGCTGGCCGTTGACTTTGTCCATTCGCTGGGCGCGTCCGTCATGGTACGCGGCATCCGCCCACTAACGGACATTGCGGGCGAGTTCACAATGATGATGGCCAATCGTCAATTGGACCCGGATATCGAAACCGTGTTCCTGATGGCGGATGAGCGGTTTGCTCATGTGAGCAGTTCCTTGCTAAAGCAAATCGCGGCAATGTCGGACAATGATGATCACCTTTCAAAGTTCGTGCCTCGGGCGGTGATCGGGCCCCTTCGCGAAAAGCTGTCTCACCAACCATGATTCCACCGGGGCCATCTTCGTCGCCGCATCGACGGCGACAAGTGACCGCGGCGATGAATGAGACCCTGCCGCCATGGAACGTGCTGGTACTGGAAAGCCACCATTCCAGCGAGTTCACGATGCAGCCGAGGACGCACTCGTTCCTCAAAGTCATTTACATTCTGGCTGGCGCGGGGGATCTGCACCTGGAAGACCGGCAATTCCGTTTCGCAGCCGATGATTGCCTCGTCGTTCCGCCGGGAGTTTCCAATTGGATTTCCGACGGAGACTCGACACCCGTCAGTCTCTACGCGGGATGCATTGGTGCTTCGGTCCTCCGGTGCGATCCGACGCTAGGCGAGGGACTATCGGTCTGTCACCAGACGGGCCCCGACCGCGTGACGCTGTCGATTGCGGCTACGCTGCGCCGAATGGTGTACTGCCAGGATGCGCAGGCTGAGACATGCGGTGTGGAGATGCTGGTCGATGCTTGGAAATTAATTCGATTGGTTTTGGGTCTGTCAATGAGTTCACGCGGCTCCACCGTGGCCACTCGGTCCCATCGGGAACCCGACGCGGACCGCGATGCCGTACGCGCCTACGTCGACGAGTTGTCCACGACGTTTCTGGAAGCCACCACGATTGATGCCGCGGCGGCATCCGTTCAGCTCTCGCGCCGAACGTTCACGGAGATGTTTCGCAATGAGACGGGCACCACGTGGTTAAAACACGTCGGCTCACTTCGAATTCGACATGCGGCCAAGCTACTGGCAACCACCGACTTGCCCATCGCGTCGGTTGCCTTTGAATCAGGCTTCGCCGACTTATCGACCTTCTACCGTCGCTTCTCAAGCTCGCTCCATTGTTCGCCGGCGGTGTACCGACAACAGATCCAAGCGGCGGCACAGTAGGCTGTTCAGGCTGCCTTTTCGGACTCGTCCCAAGTGACACGCTCGGGAGTCTCCCCGATCGGCAGAGGCACCGTGTCGGAGCCAGTCGCCGGCGTCGTCGCCGGAGTGGGAGCGTGGGCGAACGAGCGTCGAGGGACATCGCGCTTTCGTCCCTCAGGAATCATTTTGTCGAATAACATTCCAAGCAAACGCGGGTGAAAGCAGACATACGACCAGAGAAGTCCAAAGCCGACTCCGCCACACACGTCGGACAGGAAGTGTTGGCCCGTGACCATGCGTTGCATCATCACACCAACCCAAAGGGCGACAAACAAAGCACGGCCGCGCGGCAATAAGACGCCCAAGCCGATCGCCAAAGCGGTCGCCGTGACAACATGTCCGCTAGGAAACGCCCGCGTGCTCGGATCAAAAATGGCAATCTGGCTCCAGTTCCAATCGAACACCCACAGCCACGCATGTTCGTGCCCGGCCTGCTCCAGCTGCAGAAGCGATGGACGCGGTCGCAAAACGAACATCTTGACAATGGTGGCCACCGCTCCGCCACCAAACGCCAATGTCGCCAGACGCGGGACGTGCCAACGCAATCGCGGAGCTAGCATCATCAACGCCACCAGAATGAATGTGACGCCCGTCCCGTGCGACAAGATGAGAGAGAGCTCAATGGTTTGCGCCACCTCACGCGGCAATTCCGTGAACTCAAAGTACCGAGCCACCACCATGTCCACCAACGTCAACATCGGCACCAACATCAAGGTCATCGATGCGAGGTAGAACAGCGTTGCCGGCCGATACAGCGTCGCGGCATCGAGCCGGCCACGACGGATCACCGGTGATGTCATGGCGGGGCGCGTCGTCTTCGTTGGTTTCGAATCTTCCATGGCAACGCTCCACTTCGGGGCGAAGGATCGACTGAGGCAGCCTGGGTGTAGGCAAACCGACCGATTCACCGATAGTCCAGTCGCCACCAAGCACGCGGCTAGGATTCGCCGGAGTTTGGATGCGTCTGCGTGAAACGCCAACGAGTCAGCTGCTACCGGCGGGCCGAGCTGCGAATTGAATACCGGGTGATCCAGTTAGCCGGCAAAAACGATGGCTTGCAATCGATCAATCGAGGCTTGCGTCTGACCCCGAGAGCGAAGCGGCGGAATCCGGCGATAGAACTTGTGGCCGACACCTTTGGACTGCAGCCAGCGACGCAATTGATCTGGGTCCCCATCCAAATAGGCATCCATTCGATGGTGCAGCCGAGGTCCGTACGTGGCGTCGACGAGTCGATCCAGAATCATGGCCCACCACGCAAACCAGTCGCTCGGTCGCGAGGCGTCCTGCGCTGAACTGGATGTGGAAGCCGCCATGTCGGGTTCGCCCAGATCATGCCCCATCACACGGAGCTTCTCCGCCAGTCCCGGTGGCAAACACGGGTCGATCGCCGTCACCTCAAACTGCATCGCCTCCAACAAACTATCTTGAGGGCACCTTGTCACAAATGCATCGAGCAGGCTCTGTCGCCAGCTCGACTCCGAGATTGAATTCCCTTCGCAAATCTCCAACGCAATCAGATCGCCAATCTCGACGTAGACGGTCTCAATGGTGGCTTCGTAGACCGCCGAACTGGATGGCGCGGCACGCGATGTCAACAGTGACGTTGCGACACGTTCCAGGAGCCACAATCTCTGACCTGGCTCCCACATCGTGTAAAGGCGTGGCGCCGATGTGGTCGGCATCTCATCGATCCAATCGAATTCCGCGTTGGCCTCGTCACTGGACGATCCATCATCTTGGTTGAGTTCCAAGACCAATTGATCAACCATGATGCCAACGGCGCCCCGAAACAAATTGGCTTCGGCGCCTTCCAAGCAGCGATTCCCGTCGATCAAGGGCCACATGGCACACCACGTCCAAAAAGGAAATACGGTTACAGCCCACCCGGAAACCAAGGTTTCCTTGGCCGCGTTGGAGTCATCACATTCCCGTGAGTGTCATCATGATAGTTGCCAAACACGAGGAACGTGAACGAACTAGCCAGGTAGTTGGCCGATCCGCGATCATTCGACAGGGGATTGCCAATCGTCGGCCATTGTCGCCCAGACGCGGGCGTCGATTTCAGCCGAAACAGATCGCAAATTTGGCGTCCCACTCTCCTCAGGGACCCCTTCAAAAAAAGTATGACCCAATCGACGAAACATGCTACGACCAATCGAATTACCGGAGAACTTGTCGGAGTCGGCAATCCCCCAAGACGTCGTGGCCATGATCTCCGATGTCCGGCGCCGCGTTGCCGCGTTTCAAGATCGCTGGGACGTACCGCAAATCGAGCAATTCGTTGCCGCCGACTATCAATTGGTCTTCCAGACGATTCGATGGCTCCGTGAAACGCAGATGCTTGTTGGCAACCGATTCATCGAGTGGGGTTGTGGATTCGCGGCGGTCACCGCCTTGGCTGGTCGATTGGGATGGCAGTCGTTCGGGATCGAAGCCGAATCGACCCTTCTGGCACAGGGTCTTCGAACAATTGATGACTGGAAATCGGAAAAGGATTGGCGCGACGATATCGAATTGTTTCATGGCGACTTCTTGCCTGCGGGCTCGGATCGGCTCGCCGATGACCCGACACTTCCGAGCCTGCATCACGGGATCGCGACGGCTTACGATGAAATGGCGCTGGAACTGGACGACTTCGCCGTCGTTTACAGCTACCCTTGGCCCGGTGAGGATGATTTTCATGAAGCCGTTTTTGACGGTCATGCTGCCGTTGGCGCGATTCTGGTTCACTTTCGAGGCCCCAACCACATGGCCGTTTGGCGGAAAACCGCATCGAGGCGACCAGGGGTTGCCGAAGGGGCCCGCTGACGGTTAGGTGGAGGGCCGTTGGTTGGCCCGCAGGCAACCACACGACGACATTCGTGGACGAGCGTTTCAAGGAACTTCAGTGACATCATGATTCGAATTGGTGCGGTTTCATATCTCAATACCAAGCCGCTTATCGAGACGCTGCCAGCTCAACTGCGCGCATCAGGTTTGGATGCGTCGCTCCATCTCGACTTGCCTTCGCGGCTCGCAGCCGATCTAGCAGCCGGCAAGCTAGACGTCGCGCTGATTCCGAGTATCGAGTATTTCCGCCACTCGCATGATGACTATCAGATCGTCTCCGACGCCGTGATCGCCTGTCGCGGTCCTGTTTGGAGTGTTCGGTTGTTATCACGCGTTCCGACGAACCAGATTGGCAGCCTCGCATTGGACGAGGGCAGCCGAACCAGCGCGGCGATGGTGCAAATCCTGCTCGACGAAATGCACGGCATTCGTCCGGCGACGGTTCCATTTCCCATCGGAGCCGATGTGAACGATCTCGAGGCGGATGCGGTGCTCATGATTGGCGATCGAGCGATGCACCCGGCTCAAGGTATCTACCAGGAAATCTGGGACCTGGGAGATCGCTGGTGTCGATGGACGGAGCTTCCGTTCGTCTTCGCAATGTGGGTCGCACGTCGCAGCGCGTCGTTGCCTGATCCACTGTTGGAGCGTTTGGCCGATGTGCTCAATCGAGCCCGCGATGACGCGGAGGACCATTTTGAGTCGATCGCGGCCCGGGAGGCTGGTGGGCAAGGTTTGACGAAGGAAGACGTGCACCGTTACTTTGCCGAAAATCTTCACTTCAAGTTAGGGCCTCGCGAACGGGCGGGGCTGGACGCTTTCGGTCGCAAAGCCGCCGATTTGGGAATCACCGCGAGCCCCATCGCTGAACCCTTGGATCCCCGAGTCTCCTTCGATGCAGGAAACCAGTCCATGATCGCTCCTCCAAAACCCACATCGATCGGGGACATCCTTGACCGCGCCGTTGGCGGCCAACGCTTAACGCCCGACGAGGGTCTGGCACTTCTAGAGAGTCACGATTTGGCGGCGATCGGTCGGGCCGCTGATGAGGTCTCGCGTCGCCTGCACCCGGAGCCATACCGGACTTACAACATTGATCGGAACATCAACTACACGAATGTTTGCACGGCCGTTTGCAAATTCTGCGCATTATATCGCGGTCCTCGCAGCGACGAGGGTTACGTGTTACCGAGAGAAGTCTTGCTTCAAAAGGTGCAGGAAACCGTCGATCTGGGCGGCAATCAAATTCTGCTGCAGGGCGGCCTGCATCCCAAGTACAAATTGGATTGGTACGAGGAGATGCTCCGCGACATCAAGGAGAGATTCCCAGAGGTCAACATTCACGGCTTCTCTCCGCCCGAGATACATCACTTTACGAAAGTAAACCGATTACCCCTTGGTGAGGTGTTATCTCGACTCAAGGAGGCCGGCCTCGGTAGCCTTCCGGGCGGAGGGGCCGAAATTTTGGTCGATCGGGTTCGGCGGGAAATCACGCGAGGAAAAGTCCTCACGGATGATTGGCTCAACGTGATGAGGGTCTGGCACGAACTCGGAGGCGTCAGCTCGGCAACCATGATGTTCGGTCACGTCGAAACGCTGGCGGAGCGAATCGAGCACTTGGAACGATTGCGTGCCGTGCAAGATGAGACAGGTGGCTTCACCGCATTCATTTGTTGGACTTTCCAGCCCGACAACACCGACATGGCCGACACACCCGCCCTGGGCTCCTTTGAGTATCTGAAGATGCTAGCGGTGTCCCGACTTTACCTTGACAACATACCCCACCTGCAAAGTAGCTGGGTGACCCAAGGCATGAAGATCGGTCAGCTGGCGTTGACGTTCGGCGCCAACGACATGGGCAGCCTGATGCTTGAAGAGAATGTCGTCGCCGAGGCGGGAACGGTTCACTTCCTGACACTGCAGCAAATTCGCGAATCCATCGAGGAACTTGATTTCGAGCCAAGGCAACGCGATGTGTTCTATGAATTGGTCGATGAGCAACTCGAGGCAAAGGCCATCGCCGCAAACGGTGATCAAGATGCAAAAAAACTCGTTCAACTGGGTGCTGCGACATAGCGTCCCGCTCCGTCCCGCCCAACGCATCCTGGGCGGCGAAGGTGAACATCGATAAACTAAGGCTCCAAGTAGGTTTGTCACCCGAACGGTCGTGAGTCGTCATGCTGCAGAGAAAGCCGATTTTCCCAGGGGTCATTGAGCTCAATTTCCAGCACGGCGAAGTGCTGGGATGCAATGTCTACCTCGTCTACGACCGCGACGAATGGATTCTGATTGACATCGGTTACGAAGAAACCGTCGACGAATTCATCGAAATCATTCGCCAGATCGATTTCCCGCTGTCTCGCTGCAAAACGCTGGTGGCCACCCACGCAGATGTGGACCACATTCAAGGTCTTGCCAAGGCAAAATCGCTCCTGAAGACCACGGTCACCGCGCACCCCAAAGCGGTCGCACCCCTTGAATCGGGTGACCGACTGAAGACGCTCGCCGAGATTGAAGCTCAAGATTTGAGTCTGGAGATGCCTCCCGTTCAAATCGAGCATCAAGTGAACGATGGCGACATCATCGAAGTCGGCGATCTCTCCTTGGAAGTTTGGTACACGCCCGGCCACACCGACAGTCAGTTGGCCTTTCGAATGGGCGATGTGCTAATGTCGGGCGACAATTTGTATCGCGACGGATGCATCGGTGCGATCGATGCCCACCACGGGAGCGACATCAAGGCCTTCATTGCTTCGCTGCAACGCATTCGCGACAGCGACGTTCGCTGGCTGGCTCCCAGTCACGGTCCCATCTTCGCCAAGGATAATGCCATGCTCGATTCCGTCATCGAGCGGGTGACCGGCTATCTAAAAATGGCGGACTTCGGCACGCTCGCCGACGGCTGGCCTTTGATGGATGAGTGGGATGACGAGGTGGCCAGTGGCATCTTGCCTGAGGGACTCCAAGCACCGGCCGCCAGTTAATCCTCCGTGGGAAGAACTCTCATTCGCGGAGCCACCGTCGTGCTTCCTGGCGATGGCATGGCATCGGCATCCGGTACCGAATCGGTCTCACATGTGTTGATCGCGGACGGTCACATCCTGGACGTTGATGCGTCCGTCAACGCGTCCTGCGATGACGTCATCGATGCGGACGGCCTGCACTTGATGCCGGGTGTGATCGACGATCAAGTGCACTTTCGGGAACCCGGCTTGACCCATAAAGAGGATCTCGCGACGGCGTCGGCGGCTTGCGCCGTTGGGGGCGTCACGACGTTCCTGGAAATGCCCAACACCATTCCCAACGCCATCACACGACGGCGTGTTGCGGAAAAAGAAGCCATTGCGGCAACGAAATCTCGGGTCAACTACGGGTTTTACATTGGTGCGACGCCCGACAATGTGACCGAATTGGCAAGTGCCACCAACATTCCGGGAATCAAGATCTTCATCGGCAGCAGCACAGGGGATTTACTCGTCGATGAGCAAGCTGCACTCGAACAAATCTTTGCGGAAACGACGCTGCCGATCTGTGCCCACTGCGAAGACGAATCGACCGTGCGTTCCAATCGTCAGCGCATCGGGACGCCGGTGTCCCTTTCAGATCATTCCCGCATTCGAGATGAGGCAGCCGCCATCATCGCAACACGGCGTGCAATTGACCTAGCCCAACGGCATCGTCATCGATTTCACGTGCTGCATGTTTCAACGGCGGCTGAATTGGAGATCATCGCCGAATCCGGTGAGTTCATCACGGCGGAGGTTTGCCCCCACCATCTTTGGTTCAATGTTGATGACTACGATCTTCTGGGCAGTCGAATTCAGATGAATCCGTCAATCAAGACGTCCGCCGATAACACCGGTTTGTGGCAAGGCTTGGCAGATGACTTGATCCAAGTCATTGCCACCGACCACGCTCCGCACACGCTTGAGGAAAAGTCGCAGGCCTATCCGGCGAGCCCGTCCGGTCTACCGGCCGTCGAAAACTCCCTCGCACTGATGCTCGACCAAGTGTCACAGGGCAAAGCAACCCTCCCCCAGGTCGCCCATTGGATGAGCGACGCACCTGCTCGAGTTTGGGGGATCACGTCCAAGGGGCGTCTGAGCGAGGGCTACGATGCGGACCTCGTTCTGGTCGACATGTCGTGCCGGAGAGAAATCCTGGATGACCACCAGGTAACGAAGTCCAAGTGGAGCCCGTGGCACGGTACGACGCTTACCGGATGGCCCGTGGCGACGCTGTTGGCCGGACAAGTCATTTGGAAATCAACCAACCAAGACCGATTGGGACAAATATCGGTCCTGACCGGCCTGCACGGCCGTAAACCCAGGTTTGATCATTCGCGCGGCGGATTTTGGCATACCCGCGACGGCATCGGATTGAACTGATCGGGTATGCTCACGCCGATCGAGAGTTTCGCCAATTTCGACGTTGACCGCCCGCTTGCATGCTACCAACCGCCTGACCATGTCGCACGTACACGTCCTTGACCATCCGCTGGTCGCCCATCATTTGGCGACACTGCGAGATGAAACCACCAAGCCACCGGAGTTCCGCAACACAGTCGCCCGGTTGGCAATGCTGATCGGTGTGGAGGCGACAAGACAGCTGACGACCACGCCCGTCCGTATTCAAACCCCCGTTGGTATCGCCGATGGGCAACGTTTGGCACCAGTGATTGCGATCGTCCCAGTGCTTCGGGCCGGTCTCGGTATGGTCACGCCGATGCAAGAGTTGATTCCTGATGCGTCGGTATGGCATCTAGGCCTGTATCGCAATGAACAAACCGCTGAACCAGTCGGCTATTACGACAAGCTGCCCCATAACGGGGCGCCGAATGTAGCACTCGTGCTCGATCCCATGCTCGCTACCGGTGGCTCCATCGACCTTGTGGTTCGGCGTTTGCAACGTTGGGGCGTCAACGAAATCCGCGTCTTGTCAATCATCGCATCCCAAGTCGGCGTGGACCGGGTTGCGGGCGAATTTCCTGACGTGAAGGTCTATGTGGCCGCCGTGGACCCGCAACTGGACGACAACCACTTCATCATTCCTGGACTCGGTGACGCGGGTGATCGCATCTTTGATACACCGCAACACGAGTAGCCATGCGGACATGGACCTGTTGTTGCGGCGCCGAGATCTTTTTTCACAACACTCGGTGCGTCGCGTGCGGTCGTGACGTTGGCATGTGCGAATCGTGCAACCAAGTCCATTCTCTGGAGGACTTGGTTGGAACGGTCGAGCACAAGCCATCGATCGCACCGGTGAAGACATGTCCAGCCGACTCGAATGTCCAATTGGTTCGTTGCGCCAATGGTGTCAACCACGCCGTATGCAATCGCTACTATGTCGTCCAAGCCGACCCGGAGGTCGACACGGATATCCGGCAACCGTGCCAATGGTGCAAACTCACGACCGAACACCCCGCCACATCGGATCCGGATCGCCTACTGCGTTGGCGGCAACTGGAGGCCGCAAAACGCCGGACGCTGTATATCGTGGATCAGATTGGACTTCCAGTGTTGTCCATGCCGGGTGAACTGCCGCTTTCCTTTCGGTTTCCAGACGGATCGGAGCAGCCAGTCGTCACCGGTCACGCCGGTGGCGTCATCACCATTGACGCCCGCGAAGCAGACTCCGTCCATCGCGAAGCAACCCGTGTCGAATTCGGAGAACCGCATCGCACCCTAGTGGGTCATTTTCGACATGAGCTAGGACACTATTACTGGCAACGACTTGTCGAACCCGATATGGCTCGCCTGGATGAGTACCGTCAATTGTTCGGCGATGAGCGAACACCGTCCTATCAAGAAGCTCAAAAAGACTACTACGCTCGTGGCGTTCCGGTCGCGTGGCAGGGACATTTTGTATCGCAGTACGCCACGATGCATTCGTGGGAGGACTTTGCCGAGTCATTCAACGCCTATTTGGACATGAGAACCGTCTTGGCCACGGCAGCTCACTTCGTTCGTCCGGGCGGAGTTCGCCAACGTGTTTTCGCGAACTCGGCACCAAACGATCCCTCGGATCGTTTTGAGAAAATGATTGCCGACTACGCGCGAGTCGGGATCGTCGCCAATGAATTCAATCGGGACCTGGGTTTGCTGGACTTGGTGCCCGAGGTCTTCACGACGTCAGTGGTGAAGAAGCTCCGGTTCATCCACAACCTTTGCAATCCCGCTGCTGAATTACCGACGATCGACGAATCCGACTCCACGCTGCCCCAGCCCTCTTGATTTTGGTTTCGATTGCACCTTCTTGAGGCGCGTTAGCCCAAAGCACCATTGCGGTACAAGAGATACCCGACATAGACCAAATAGATTCCGATCAAGAGGAATCCCTCGCGCCGCTGAATCGTGCGACCTGTCCTGAAGACAACCCAACTAATCGCTGCCACCAAGATCATGATGGGAGCGTCCCAGCGCAGAATCGTAGCGTCGACCGAAACGCCGTCGGGGGCGACGAATGCCGTGACACCCAAGACCGCAAACACGTTCAAAATCGTGCTACCGACGGCGTTTCCGATCGCGATACCGCGTTCGCCCTTCATTGTCGCGGCGACCGACGTGACCAACTCGGGCAAGGAGGTTCCCGCCGAGACAATCGTCAGCCCGATCACGATCTCGGAAAGCCCAAAGGTTCGTGCAATGTAAACACATGCCGCGATGAACCAATCGCATCCCCACACCAGAGCAGCGACTCCGAACGCGAGAATTACCAAGTTCCAAAGCAAACCCCCGAGGATACCCCTCAGCGAATCCGATGACGATGTTTCGTTGACGGCCTCCGACACCGACGAATCAATGACGGCACTCTTTCTCTCTTTCCCGAGCCGATATGAAATCGCGAAGTACGCGATCAAGCAAATCAACAAGATCACCCCATCCATTCGACTTAAAGCGCCGTCGAGCCCCATCAACCACATCAAGATGGTTGCCAACACCATCACCGGAACATCGAACGATGTGATCTGCCGCAATACCGGTAACGCGACCCAGCTGGCACTCACGCCAACAATCATCAACATATTGAAGAGGTTGCTACCGACCACATTCCCAATGGTAATGTCCGCCTGACCCTTCATCGCCGTTGACACCGAAACCGCCATTTCGGGAGCGCTGGTTCCCAGTGAGACAACGGTAAGGCCGATGAAGAGTGGGCTGAGCCGCGCAAGCGCCGCCAAACGCGACGCGCCACGCACGACGGCGTCGCCCCCAACTAACAGGAGCGCGACTCCTGCAACAAATTGTCCCAAGGCCAATAGCATGAATGTTCCGGTTCATCGACAGTGGCTTCACAAGGCGACGCACATTGTCCGTCCGCTGGGTTTCACGACAAGCAGGCGTGTCGCATTGCCACCGCAGCGGTCTCAATGGAATGTCGCTGAGCCAACGCTTCCCGAACACCTCGCATTGCCGACGACCTCAACTCGCCATCCCGGTAAACCCGCTCGATGGCGTCCGCGAGAGCCGCGGTGTCACCGGGAGGAGCCAGCCAACCACCGCCGGTCGATCGCAGTAATTCGCCGAATGCGCCGTGGTCGGGCTGAATGACCGGCGTTCCCACGGCAAGCGACTCCAAAATGAACAGACCCTTGGGATCCTGATACGGTGCCGGAACACTTAGTACATCAAACGACTGGAGCAGTTTGAATTTTTCGTCCCGTTCGGGGCTGCCGTGGTAGGTAAAGCGATCACCAAGACCCGCCAGATCGATCTTTGATTTGATCATTTTCAGATACTCACGACGATGATCACCTAACCATCCGGCGACGTGTAGCTCCACCGAATCGGCGCCTTCACGTCCGGCTAGATCGATGAACGCATCGGCCAATAGATGGAGACCTTTCTCGGGTGCAATGCGAGCAAAGTAACCGATCCGAAACGGCGACCGATCATCGCGCGGCGGCCGCGGCGATGCGGGAGGCAAATCGATCGATAGCGGATGGACGTCGATGCGAGCCGAATCAATGGAAAACATTTCTCCCATCTTCGCACGGTAGAACTCGCTATGGCAGACAAACTGATGCGCCTGGGTTGCGATTTCGGAGCATAATTCAATCGATTGAGTCTGGAACGTCGGGGGTAAATGGTCTAGGAACACATCGTCGCCCTGCAAGAGCACGATCAACCGTGTCTCTGGAAGTCGAGACCGAATCGTCGGGATGGCGCCGGCAATCAGTATGTTCGAAAAGATGATGGCATCCGGCCGAATTTCCTTCTCCAACCATTCGACCAGTCGGTCCACCTCCGTTGATTGCCGTCCGTGTTCGCCCCGCAGCATCGAGACGGTCAATGCCCCCAACTCCGATGGATCGGTACCTGCGGCTTTCGCGGTCACCCAACGAAGCAAACGTGGCGAATCCATCCAAGATCTCGCCCAGCGAGGGACTTTCGTGAGCCACGGAAATCGCTGTAACGCGTAGACCTGAATCCCGCCAAAGAAGACATCGTTTCCAGCGACATCGACCTCATCGGTCCGAATCGGCGTATAGATCGGCTGCAACAACACGTCGTCGCCCGCAGCCCGCATCGCACGTGCCAGCGAATTGTCGTGCATGCAGCTGCCGCAATACATCCCGGCAGCCCCTGCGGTTAGAAAAACGACTCTCAAAACGAAAAACCATCCTCCAAACAAAACTTGAAATGCATCGATGTGCCAGTGCGGTTGAAACAAATTGGAATCGCTTGAACCGCTTTGCGTCGGGCTTCTGGCAGAAGGGTCAAGCGGAGTGAGGGGAAGTCGAAAGTACAAGGCGCCCGTGCCGATTCCCCGTCCCCAAATCGTTCGCGGACCAAGTCGCAACCCGTTGGACTCACCAACGGAGAGCGTGATTTCGCCGCCCCGCGCAACCTCGACTCATTCCAGCAGCACTAGAGCCATCCTGTGGAACCCTTTTATACTCGTCGTCTCCGTTTCTCCCCAGCGTGGTGTCCCATTTGATGACCGACTCCGATGACAATGACGCCAAAAGCGTGCCGCCATATTATTGGGGCCTCGACATTGGTGGCACCAGTGTGAAGTGCGGCTTGGTCGATTCAAGTGGAACCACGGTAGCCTTCGAGCAAGTACCGACGAGAGAATCGGACGGTCCCGAAAACGCTGTTGCACGACTGGCGAGCGTTGTGAATGACGCCGAGAACCGTTTGGGCATCGTCGGTGAAGTTCCGCACATAGGCCTTGGTGCTCCCGGACCGATGGACCTTCCCAAGGGTTTGTTGGTGGCACCCCCACAGTTGCCGTCGTGGTGGGGTTTTCGAATCGTCAATGCCATCGAGGATGCGACCGGTCGCCCCGTCGCGTTCCTCAACGATGCCAGCGCTGCTGCTTATGGTGAGTTCTGGCTGGGTAGTGGCCAGGAAGACAAATCAATGGTGCTGCTGACGCTGGGCACGGGCGTTGGCGGGGGAATCATCGTCGACGACGAATTGGTTCACGGGGTCAATAGTTGTGGCAGCGAATGTGGCCACATCATTGTGGACCCGTCGCCAAACGCCCAAATCTGCGGCTGGGGCGCCGGTCGGGGGCATTTGGAGGCCTATGCGTCGGCGACCGGCGTGGTCTTGAGAACGCTCAACCGACTTGGCGAATATCCCGAGAGTCCGCTGCACCAATACGAGGGACAGAAACAAGAACCTGTCAATGCCGACGATCTCGTCATCGGAAGACAGGATCATGTGACCTTAACCAGCAAGAGAGTCTACGAGGCGGCGCTCACCGGTGACGCACTTGCGACCCACATTGTCGACGATACGGCTCGTTGGCTTGGTGTGGGTGTGACGACGCTCGTCCATACGCTCGACCCGGGTAGCGTCGTCCTAGGCGGAGCCATGAACTTTGGCGGCGCCGATTGCCCGATTGGTCGGCGATTCCTCGATGGAGTTCGCGAAGAGTTTCGACTTCGAACTTTTCCCAACGTGTTTGAGGGTACCACGCTCAGCTTCGCGACCTTGGGCGCCGACGCCGGCTATCTCGGTGCAGCCGGATACGCACGCAAAATCGCCAACGCATAGAGCCAAAGACATGCCAACGGAGTCCGCAAGCGACGCATCCCGTCATCTCCGCAATTTCTGCATCATTGCGCATATTGATCACGGAAAGAGCACCCTGGCGGACCGGTTGCTCGAACAAACGGGAACCGTCAGCACGCGTCAGCTAAAGGATCAGATGTTGGATGACTTGGCGCTCGAGCGTCAACGCGGCATCACGATCAAAGCCCGAGCCGTGGCCATGAAAGTTCAACGAGGCGACAAGACGTATGAATTGAATCTGATCGACACACCCGGCCACGTCGACTTTCAGTACGAGGTCTCTCGCTCGCTTTCATGTTGCGAAGGCGCACTGCTGTTGGTCGATGCGTTCCAAGGTGTCGAGGCGCAAACCGTAGCCAACGCCTTTGCCGCGATGGAACATGATCTCCAAATCATACCTGTGATCAACAAGATCGATCTGACGCACGCGCGACCCGATGAAGTCGCCGAAGAGATGATGAATGCGCTCGGAACCGACCCTGACGATTGCGTGCGAGTCAGCGCCAAGACAGGCGTCGGCGTCGAGTCTTTGGTCGACGCCATCATCGATCGCATTCCGCCGCCATCGGGTGAACCGACTGAACCGCTACAAGCGATGGTCTTTGATTCCAATTACGACGACTTTCGCGGCGCGATCACCTACATCCGGGTCCTCAATGGTGCCGTCCGGCAAGGCCAACGGATTCAATTCCTTCGGGCCGGTTCGACGCACGATGTGATCGAATTGGGACAGTTCACGCCGTCACGCGTGCCTTGTGGTGAGTTGACGACAGGGCAGGTGGGATACCTCATCTGCAACATCAAATCGCTCGGGGATGTTCACATCGGTGATACAGTCACGGTTGTCGGTGACAAGGCCGCCGACGCCTTGCCTGGCTACGATCGCCCCAAACGCATGGTCTATTGTGGTTTGTTCCCCAGCGACGGACAGGAATTCAGTGACCTACGCGACGCGCTCGAACGACTCGCCGTGAACGATCCAAGCTTCGAATTCGAACCCGAAACGAGCGATGCGTTGGGTTTTGGGTTTCGATGCGGGTTCCTCGGGCTACTGCACATGGAAATCGTGCAGCAGCGACTCGAACAAGAGTCGGACATCGACTTGGTTCAAACGGCTCCCAACGTGACCTATGAGATCACCGATAAGCGCGGTGGCACACGGATGATTCACAAGCCCCAAGACGTGCCCGATCCTGGAGATATCGAATCATTTCGACAGCCGATCGTTCGTTGCAATGTGATCGTGCCGGATGACTACATCGGTGCCGTGATCAAACTTTGCCAGGAGCGTCGCGGAATTCAGAAAGCTCAGGAGTATGTCGGGGCGGGACGGGCGATGCTGACTTACGATCTTCCGTTGGCCGAGGTGATTTATGACCTACATGATAGAATCAAGTCATGCACACGAGGCTATGGCACGTTGGACTATGAAATGGTTGGCTATGAGGAAGCCGACTTGGCAAGGCTCGATATCTTGGTCAATGGGAATCGTGTTGACGCACTATCCGTCGTTTGCAATCGTGCCGACGCGGATCGACGCGGACGAGCGGTCGCCAAGAAGCTCAAGGCGGAAATCGAGCGTCACATGTTTGAGGTCGCCGTTCAGGCAGCCATCGGCAGTCGTGTGATCGCTCGCGAAACCGTCCCCGCGATGCGAAAAAACGTCACAGCGAAATGCTACGGCGGCGATATCACGCGAAAACGAAAACTGTTGCAAAAACAGAAAGAAGGCAAGAAGAGAATGAAGGCCGTCGGCAATGTCGAAATCAGTCAGAAAGCCTTCATGGCCGTCCTGAGTGATGGTGAGGGCTAACCATCGACAAAGCGACAGCCAAAGAACTGTTCCTGGAAGCCCTAAAGAACCACGCGCCTGATCAGCGGGAAATGTTCATCGAGTCCTGCTGCAGCGAGCGGCCCGAATTGGCACACGAGCTACGTCGCCTGCTGGACAACCACCCGGGATCCGAACCGACGTCTGCCATCGATGACGCGACGCCAGATGGACCCTCCACGCTGTCAACGGACACCGTGCCCGTCATCGAGGCCGATGAGATTCTCTTACGCTCCATTGGACCTTACGAAGTCGAGTCGCTCGTTGGCCGCGGCGGCATGGGAAATGTCTTTCGTGCAACGGATACACGACTCGACCGACAGGTCGCGTTGAAAATCCCTCGGATCGACGTGGTCGGGAACCCACGTCTGCGCCAACGATTCGTTCGAGAAGCGAGGATCGCCGCCCAATTGGATCATCCTGGTTTGGTGGAGATCTACGAATATGGCGTCAGCCAATCAGTTTGCTATGTCGCCACCCGATGGTGTTCAGGAGGCGATTTAGCAAATTGGATCAGTCGTCAACGGGATCCCTGTGATCCGATGACGGTCGCCAAGTTCATGCAAAAACTTTCCCGTGCCGTTCAGCATTGTCACGAGTCGGGAATCTTGCATCTGGATATCAAGCCCGGGAACATCATGCTGGAGAATCCAAGTAACGACGAACAAGCGATTGGCGAACCGCTTCTATCTGATTTTGGTTTGGCACGCGTGGTCGAACAGAGCTGGGCCGAGACGCATACAAGCCGTTTTATGGGGACGCCGCTGTACATGTCCCCGGAGCAGGCGGAGTGTCGCAGCGAAGACCTTGGGCGACACACCGACGTATTTGCACTCGGCGTGGTCATGTACGAATTGCTGTATCAATCCCGTCCATTCGATGGCACTTCCACCGTCGACCTCATGGATCATATCCGTAGCGGACGAGTCGATCCCATCCAACTGGAGAAGACAACACCTCGCGCATTGCGTTCGATTTGGAGAACCTGCCTACAAAGAAGACCCGAGGATCGATATGGCGACGCAGGGGAACTCGCCAATGACCTACAAAGGTTCATCGAACAAAAACCGATTCAACGACATCCACCATCGTTGGCGAAACGGTTTGGGTACTGGATGATGAATCAAGAACGCATTCGTCAGGCGGGCATTACTCTGCTGGCGATCCAGATACCCGGCGTCGCCAGCCTCTTCATCTGTGGTGGACTGCTCATGCTCGGACTCAGTCCGGTCACCGGCGACATCGTTGAATATTTCACTCAGGTCCTGATGATTTTCTTCACGATCAACGTGGCGTCGCTAGTGACGGGACGAGCGGCGATTCACCTGCGATGGTGGTCGGTCCCGATCGGACTACTTTTTTCGCTGCTCTATTTCTTTACCGCAGGGCTGATGCTGATCGGTTGGATGCCGGCACTGGTGATCTACGACAATGCTCCCAAAGCGTCCTTCATCGGGCATCTGGTTCATACCACCTTTGCGGCGGCGCAGGTCGTTGCATTTGCGATCGCAATCCCCGCCGCGATCGTCCGAAGGAAGCGCGAGTCCACGGGAAGCGGTTGACTCGTCCATCGGAGGCGAGACTCTGCAGTTGGCGTGCGTCCAAGCCGGTCGAGAGTGCCTTCGCATCGTGATCGAAGATCGCATTGCACCAAGCCACCGTCGCCCTGCCCTGCTAAAAGTGCCTCAACAAGATCGTGTTTTCGTCACGCGTCAAAGCTCGATCCGGCCGTAGATCAAATTGAGTCACTGCTCGACGGCTCACGCGGACTTCATCAAATTCGCCCTGGAACGGAAACAACGCACCTCCATCCGCCTCCAGACCCGAAGCACCAATGACAGTGCCGAGCCCAAAATAGATCGGCGCGAGCTCAAAGTTCGGCAGCGCCACCTCATCTCGGGTGTAGTCATCTGCCTCGGCGTCCCATTGAACGCGACTGGTTGGACCATTGGAGGCGACGCCGTTGACATACAGCGTGATCCCGCGACCGTCATAGGTCACTGCCAAATGCGTCCAACGATCCGGACGCAGAGGAGCCTCACCGTATTGATACAGATAGACCTCGAACTCTGGACCCGCGGTCGCAGTGGGCACAAGAGAATGAAGCTCAATGCCAACGAGACCACTCAGATTTAACAGGGTCGCCTTGTGCGGCGTCCCGGCGATGGGTTGCATGGACGGCTTCACCCAGACTTCAGCCGTGATGGGATGGCTGCCGTCGTAGTCGAATGATTCGATATAGGCATCTTTCCCAGTGCCATCGAGACGCAGAATCCCGTCCGTTGATCCGACAGGGGACACGATCGAGTCAGCATTCGCGCTAGTCGCGGCCTGCGCAGGGACCTCGGCGTGCTCTGTCGTCGACCAGACGGTGACGGCGATCGCGCCGAGCATCGCCGCCGACGTCGCACCGATTGCCGCGAACCGGGCTCGGCGGGCGGTGATTCGATACGAGCCATCCGTCGGAATCCTCATCCTTGCGGCGTCCAGGTCGGCTTCCAGATCTTGGGCAGACTGATATCGATCGCCTGGATACTGACTGAGACAACGACAACAAATGCGATCCAGGGCCGCGGGGATGCAAGGACGCAGCGTTGACGGCCGAACCACAACGTCACCTCGTTTCAAGGCCCGAAATCTAGCGTGAGGCGCACCCGCATGTGGCGTCGACCCAGTCAGTAACTCATACAAGACGACGCCAACGGAATAGATGTCCGACGCGACGGAGAGTCGATTTGATTCGCCTCGCAATTGTTCCGGACTCGCGTACATCAGCGTGCCTACAAATGCGCCACTCTTGGACTGTTCCGTCGACCCGGAGAAGTCCTTTGCCAGCCCAAAGTCGGTTAGTCGAGGGATGAATCCCATGTCATCTGATTCCGTGGACGAATCGAGCATGACATTGGCCGGCTTGATGTCGCGATGAAGCACACCGTTTTCATGTGCATGACGGAGCGCCGATGCGAGTTGTTGGACGATTCGAATAGCGGATCGAAGACTGACTGGCTCACCAAGTCCCTTCAGCCAATCCGCCATCGATGGACCGCGGCATAGCTCGGAGATAAGGAACAACAAATCACCGTCTTCATCGGAGCCGTAGACACCGACAATGTTGGGATGGTCAAGACGCGCCGCAACGACTCCCTCACGGAGAATGCGTTTTCGGGCTTCGTCCTGTCGGGTTTGGTCCAACTTTGCAATCTTGATCGCGACTTCCCGCTGCAGTCGATCATCCATGGCGGAATAGACATCCCCGAAACCTCCACTCCCCAAGTGTTTCAGAAGACGAAATCGTCCAACGTGCGTTCGCGGCAAACCTCGCTCGTTGGAGTCCATCACCGACTTGCAACGTCCGATCGTAAAGACACGATTGAGCATCATCAGTGTCGATGCCCGATCCATTTGCCCGGCCGTGAACGAATTCGTTCCAGGACTTCCCTCGCCCATTAGCGAGGCTTCAAATGCGGCGGCCTGCTGGGCAACCGACTCGTCTGGAAGCGCCTCCTCCATTACGATCGCAGCCCCTTAGCGAGCTCGTCGATGGCGGCCAACCAGATTCGTCGAGCCATGTCGGGCGTGCAATCAAGCTCTTTTCCAATCTCGGGGAACGACTTCGCCTCGATGTATCGCATGCGAACCACACGACGTGCTCGGTCGGGAAGGTCGTCGATGCACTGCAACAATTTCTCGATGGATTCATCGATCACGAACTGGTCGGCCGGCGACGCCGACACGTTGGGTAGCAACGGAGACACCAGACCCGCTTCACGATCAATCGATCGTTTCTCGGTCTCACAGAAACGCCGAATGCCGTCGCGCAGGTGATTTCGAAAAATGGCCAGCAACCATGCTCGAAAATCCGATGAGGTGCTGCCGTCAAACTGTTGGAATCGGTCCCAAGCAAGCAAAATCGTCCCTTGCGCCACATCAGCGGCAGATAACTTGGGTCTTAGCCATGGTGCAATAGTCTCCTCGGCAAGACGAAAGATGTAGGGACGATAGAACTCGAGCAGCTGGTCCAGTGAACCGCTGGAGCCCTGCCTGGCGTCCATGATGAGTTTGGCTTTTCCCCCTTCTTGTCCACTCATCAAAATCGAAATCGCTTTTCTTGGAAATTGTGTTCGAAAGTTTGCAGCACTGCCCCAACGACCACGTCCTGAATGATAAGCGGCAATCCAAAGGATCCCAACTCAGCTCCCTCGGGGCCGCTAGCCAAGTGTTGCGGTGGCTCCAAGAGTCTCTCGCTCGCGCGGCATTCAATCAAGTCGTTCAGCGTTGAGCCCATTGATCTTCGAATTCGTGGATGATGATTCGTTTGCGTTTGCAAGTGAGTCGCCACCGTGTCAACGAAAGGATTCGACGGAGGCAAGACGCGTGGAACTTGGATGGGTAGCAACCGTTCGTTATGACACCCGCCGGTGGTCATGGCGATGTGGGAAAGCTCAATCCATTGCCAGCGACGATTGGAGTTTCGTCTATCCATGAAGCATCGTTACGAAGCATGAAGCCTCCCATGTTGTATCGCAGTTCGGCTCACCGCTGCCATTGCAGAATAGTCATCCATCCATACCTGCTCCTATCGCGCGCTGGCGAACTCCGTCACGGCAGCTGCAAGATGGACGCGGTTGCCCGCGACGGTCGTCACTGTCTGCGCCGCCATCCGATCTTTGAGCGGATCCATCAATCCTCTTGGCGGCAGTAGCCGCATCTGGCGCTGCACCCTCCCTCCCTTCCACGTAGCCGACGTGTCCCAGCGTCGACGGGGATGCTTTGGCACCGACCCAATCAACGGTCATCGTGACGAATCGTCCATGTCTTCCCGGCTGCGATCCAACTCTCCGCACCACCGAATCGCAAGATGCCGTTTCGACTCCCAGCTAGCCCAACCATCCGTGATCGATCGCCACGAAGACGCCGTTTACGCTCCCAGACTCGAGGCCACAAATCGCTGCAATTCCAAGTGTTGGAACAGCGTCGTGTTCTGGCGGCAATGCTTGAGCCCACCGTGCCGCCTGAGTTTGATCTCCGCCTGGTAGCGGATATCGCCGATGGCGGAGGACAGGTAGCCGGTTCTCAGGAGACGCTCACGCTCAATCCCATCGAAGTTGCTGCAACCGACAACCAAGCCTTCTTCACCGCCAATACGATCGACCTGGGGACAGAGCTTTACGTCACCGATGGCACGCTGGCCGGAACCGACTTGGTCGCCGACTTGATTGAAGGCCCCGCCAGCGCGGACCCAGGTTCATTGACGTTCCTTGGCGAGGAACTGTACTTCATCGCCGCGACGCCGTTGGTTGATCCTTTTGACCCGCTTGGGGGCGACACCGGACTCTTTGAGTCGGGTTTGTGGAAAACCGCCGGAACGGCCGAGACCACCACTCGCGTCCATAACTTCGGCGAGACCATGGATGTTGATCTTGGTGGATCGGGTGGACCGTTTTTTGCCGAACCGTCGCCACCGATGCACGTCGTCGATGGCAAGCTGGTCTTTGTGCAACCCAACGAGTTCATGGAAGAACAACTTTGGGTACATGATCCGGTCGCTGGCACCACAGAAGTGTTAACAACGTTCTTTGGTCCCGGCTTGGTGTCACCGGGCGACCCAATGCCCACGGCGATGCTCGGGGATATCCTGCTGTTTAATCGCGACGTCGATGGCACGGGCAGTCACTCGCTGTGGCGGACGGACGGCACCAGCGTAGGTACCTTCGGGCTGCAGTCCGTGTTTGGATTTGATGGAGGCCTGTTTGATCCCGCGATCACGGTGGTCGGTAGCACTGCGTATTTCGTGTCTGATTCCGGGAGCGGATACGAACTATGGAAGACCGACGGCACCGTCGCGGGGACCACTCAGGTCAAAGACATTCATGAGGGCTCGGATGCATCCAGTCCGAGACACCTGACCAACGTCGATGGCACGCTGTTCTTTTCCGCCGACAATGGATTCTCGGGCGGCGAACGCGAGCTTTGGAAAAGCGACGGAACAGAAGCCGGTACGGTTCAGGTCAAAGACATTCGGCCTGACGGAGGTGCGATAGACCCAGATCTTTCAGAATTCGCCGCTGTCGGATCGACGCTGTACTTTGTTGCCGCCGATTCTGCATCGGGCGATACCGAGTTGTGGAAGAGCGACGGCAGCGAAGCCGGAACAGTGGTCGTCTTCGACGCGCCCGACGGATCGCTGTTTCCGAATGAGCTAGCACCGCTCGATGATGATCTTATTTTTGTGAGCGGCTCATCCAGCCCTGGCGGACGGCAGCTTTGGAAAACGAGTATCTCCACCGGAGTCACGGAACTCATTCAGGACATCGCTGCATCGAGCCTGATCCGCGATGGGGAACAGGTCTTTTTCACTGGCATCGACAGTGCCACCGGTAGCGAGTTGTGGGTGACCGATGCAACCGCGATCGGAACATCGCCGTTGGGCGATTTGAATCCGGGTGTTGCCAATGGCCTGAACCAAATCCTCACGACCGGGCTAGGTGGTATTCTCTTTCGCGGTAACGACGGTGACGGACTCAACTTGGGTTTCTCCGATGGAACGGCCTCCGGAACCCGCTTGCTTTCAACGCCTTCGGGAACTCCTAGCGCTGAGATCGAAGAAATCTTCTTCCATGATGGACTGATCTACTTGTCGGCCCAGGAAGGTTTGTGGGTCTCCGACGCCACGGAGGGCGGCACAAGGCTGCTCAAATCGTTTCCGGGCAGTTTCAACACGCCGGCACAGTTCACCGAACATGATGGCGTCGTCTATTTCGTGGCCCAAGGCGATGCAAGCGAGGGGCGTGAACTTTGGAGAACGGATGGCACCTCCGAAGGCACCGCATTGTTGCTGGATATTCTTCCAGGGTCTGACAGCAGCCATCCCACCCTGCTGACCAGCTTCGACGGTGGCGGCACGGGGTTCTCGGCTGGTTTGTATTTCGTCGCCGACGATGGTGCCAGCGGTGCCGAGTTGTGGCGAACCACCGGCTCGACCGAGACGACGAATCTGCATCACGAGTTCGCGGTCGGAGCGGAAGATGGCGACGTTGAAAGAATCTTGGTCGTTGGCAATGACCTGTATTTCGTAGCAGATTCGGTGCTTTACAACTCCGACTTCATCGCCCTGCATGATGGTGTCGGGTCGCTCATGCCCTTTGACGACCTACTGTACTTCGCGGGTACCGATGCACAGCACGGCGAGGAGCTTTGGCGAACCGATGGGACCAGCCAGGGCACGTACTTGGTCGCGGACATCATGCCTGGCCCCGAAAGTTCCATGCCCCTCGGCGGTTTGGAAATCGGAAGCGATTCGCAAACCGAGGCTAAATTGCTGTTTCGTGCCTTCGCGGGAACCAATGACATTCAATTGTTCTCCACCGACGGGACCACAGCAGGCACGCGACAAATCAGCGATGTGCCAACGGGGACATTCGGTCAAAGCTTCGCACCCATTCGATTTACCGAGGTCCGCCCCAACGAAGTTTATTTTGAAGCCTTCACGCCTGAGACTGGAAACGAGCTATGGCGTACTGACGGGACCGCTGCAGGCACGTATTTGATTGAGGATCTCGTGACGGGTCCGTCACCCGCTTTTGACGAATTGACCGGGGACGTCGAACCACGCATCGACGAAATCATCGGCTTCCGAGATCGAATCATTTTCCGCCGCGATCAATCCGGACTGGGTGCGGAGTTGTATGTCAGTGATGGCACGTCCGACGGCACCGGACTCGCAATCGATATTGTTGCCGGTGCCGCATCGGGCAACCCGATCCACTTCACCGAAGCGTTTGGCTCGCTTTATCTGGCGGCCAACACTTCCGAATATGGCAGCTCGTTCGAAACCGATCGCGGCGGCGAGCTGTTCCGGCTCAACGAATCGCCGTATGTGTTCGATACGGCGGCAACGACACTCGTCAATACGTCGATCGACATCACGCTTCCGTCGCTTGACCGTGATGGCGATTCGTTGCAGTTCGAGGTGGTCGATGCGGCGTCCTCAGGGAATGTGTCCATCTCAAACGGAGTGCTAACCTACACGCCAAACGCGGCATTCACCGGCTTAGACGAGCTAACTTACCGAGCATTTGATGGCAGTCTGAATTCGCAGCCCGCAACCATCCAGATTTCCGTCCAAGACAGCCCCACCGTCGTGTCATTCGTTAGCGGGAGCGACACGGTTGTCGAATCGGACGGGCTCTACCCGATCGCGGTTTCCCTGAATGCGCCCGCGTCGCAGCGAATTGCAGTGCCGTATTCGATTCAACGCAACCAAGCGACCGATGCGGGAAACCCATCGACTGGATTCGTGGTCTTCGAGTCCGGTGAGCAGACGGCAAGCATCATCGTGCAGCTTCGCGATGATCTCGATTTTGAAACCAATGACGCACAGATCACGGTTTCATTGCTTGCATCCGTATCCGCGGTAATTGGCTCGCAGGCGGAACACACTGTGACGGTCACGGACAACGATTCCGTGCCGACGATCTCATTGCCCGAGCCTTGGCAATTCATTGATGAATCCAATGAATCCATCCCGATCGTCGTCGGTCTTAGTCACGCATCCGATGTTCCGGTGACGGCAACGCTTCGATTTGATGGCCGGTCGGCGACGCGGAACGAAGATTTCTTGTCTCCCTTGAATTTGGACATCACGTTCGAGCCTGGACAGGTTCGCAAGACGGTTCCACTGCGCCTGGTTGAGGACAGTCTTGCTGAAAGCCGCGAAACGATTTTTGTTGACTTTGATGCCGTCTCCGGTGCCACGGTCATCGATGACCCCGATCGCGATCGTCATCTCGTCTACATCCGCGACAACGACACGTCAGTCATCAATTTGAAACAGTCCAGCTACATTTCCCGCGAAGGCGAGACGGTCACCGTCGTGGCGACCCGCGAGGGTGGTAATACAAATTCCTCGGCAAGCGTTCCCTTCAGCTTTGCCTCGTTGCAGGCGACCGAAGGAAGTGACTACACGCCACCCAACCCGCTGTCTTTCGAGTTTGCCGCCGGTGAGCTCGAGACCAGCGTCGAAATCCCGCTTGTTGATGACTCGATTGATGAAGGACTCGAGGTTTTTTACGTTCAGCTTAACTCGGGTGCTCACACGATCGGTCCGGCGGATGAGTCAGCGATCCTGATCGAGGATAACGATCAAACAACGGCGTCAATCGCGCTTTCGTCAAGCTTTGTTTCCGAATTGGCACCTGGTGGCCAGGATCGCGAGGTGCTCGTCACCGTTTCACTAAGCGGTCCATCGAGTAACACCATCACCGTGCCGATCCAAGCAACCTCCGGTGTTGTCAGCGGATACGCTGAACTTGGAGTGGACTATTCATTTGACACATCGAGTTTCGTCTTCGCACCTGGCGTGACTGAGCTGACGCGGACGCTACTGATTCACGATGATTTGACGACGGAATCAGATGAGTTGGTTCGTCTTTCGATTGAAGAACAACGCAGGGTTTTGCGAGACGACCAAGTCGCTGATTTGACGATCGATGATGACGACTTCACTTTTCGCGTAACCGGCCCAACGCAAGTCAAGGAGAGCGATGGGACTTTCACTTTGACGATCGAGCGAACGTCGGGTGCGAACAGCATTGGCATTGTCGACATAGCAAGCTTTGGAGGCACTGGGCTTTTTACCGTGATGGTGCCTGAAGATCGCCAAACGACGTTCTTGCGTGGCGAGACAACGAAAGATCTCACATTCACCCTGATCGACGACGAAATCACCGAGCGACCAAAATCGTTCTCGGTTGATTTTACAAGATCGGTCGGCACTGACGTGGTAAGCCGGGCAACACAAACGATTGCGATCGCGGATGACGACGCCCCGCCTACAGTCAGCGTTCAATCTCCGCCCGTGGGCTTTGGCCTCAGCGAAGCGGACCGCCTGACGTTCCCGGTAACATTGAGTTCACCGAGTTCTTCGTCGACGCTGGTCGTTCTTGATGTGGATGGTGATGCGGTTCCCAATCAGGACTTCTTTTTTGCTGGTTCCACAGCCTCCTATTCGCCGACGGGAAGTTTGCAGGTTTTGATCCCAGCTGGGCAAACAAGCGCGAACGTGCGTGTGCAGTCGCTTGACAACCCCGAACGAAGTTCCGCTCGGACCATTAATATCGCCATCTCGACCGCGTCTGGGGCAGGTATTCCGAGCAATCCTGCCATCGCGACCGTCGAACTCGATACGGCGATCAGCGCATCGACTTTGGCGATACCCGGTAACATTCAGGAGCAACTCAATAACGTCACCCAGACAGTCTTTACTGGGCAGCAAGTCCTTACGGAACCAGGATCGAGTAGCTCGCTCGACATTGCTTATCCCCTTCCATCGGGCAGCACCGGTGGAGGGTCTGCCTGCGGCATCGCTTGTGGAAACGTCAACTTCGATGCTTCGACCGCGGCCGCTCAAGCGCAAAGTATCCATACCAGTTTAGGACTGCTGAACTCCGCGAAGACCTTTTTTGATGCCAATTTCAATGGCGTGATCGACTACCTCGATCTGAACGAAAACAATCGTCAGGACACGGGCGAACCGGATGAGCCAACCGTGATCACGGCTCAGGACGGCAGCACGCTGTTGGTGATTCCAGAAGCATTTGATGTCGATGGCAGCGGCTTTTTTGAATCCGATGAAGGCCGCTTGGTTTCCGTAGGCGGTTTCGACACGTCGATTGGCCTATCAACCGAATTGCCCTTGATCGCTCCTTCGGGTGTTTTCAACGTTTCGGCTTCGTCCAGCCTGATCGAGAGTTTGGTTCGACAGCATGGGCTTACTCTGCCTAATGCCGTCAGCCGATTGGGCGAGGCAACCGGTGCGGAACGCTATCAGTTCCTGACCGCCAATCCCGTCTATGAAATCCTCGCGGGTGATCGTCTGGCCAAAGACGTTTACATCACCCAGGTGCAAGTGTCTTCTCTGGCGATCGCAATGGGAAGCCTCTTGGATGGTCTTGATGGCGGCGGCTTTCGCAACCAAGCCTTGCGAACCTATGATGCGATTGCCGAGCAAATCGTCCAGCCCGGTTCCGTCGCTTTGCTTAGCGATGCTGCGTTCGTAGCTAACGTTTTGTCGAAGGTCAACGAGACCTCGGTAACAACGATCGATTCAGCGACGATCGAAAACCTATCCGTGCTTCTTGCGGAACACGCTGGAGCTTACGAATCAATCGCGGAAGCGGATTTTGCCACACCGCTGGATTTCCTCAAGCAACTCACACGGCTGAAGAAGATTCTGCATGGCGAATTTGCCGGTGCGATCTCCGGCTTTGGTGCCGGCGAGCGGTCCTTTGCAAGTTTGCAAGCCGACTACACCGGGGCCAATCTAACCAGTTCGATCGATACCCAGGCAATTGGCACGATCGTTCCCGCCGCGATCGGTGTTGGTGATTCTTTTGTCGGCGAAGGGGAAGACGGTACCAGGCGTCTGCGTTTTGAAGTCGGTGTCGTTGGCGAGCACGAGGGTCCGATCAGCGTGGACTTTTCGACTCGCGATGGAACCGCAAAATCCGCATTAGGCGATTACCAGCCCGTGTCGGGTACGCTCACTTGGGATGCCGGCGACAACGAAAGTCAGTTCGTCGAGTTGACCGTCAATGGGGATGTCGCTTTCGAATCAGACGAAACCGTCTTCCTAACACTCAGCAACCCCACCGACGCAGTCGTTCGGATCCAAGAAGGACTCGGGCTGATCGTTAACGATGACCCGTTCTCATTGACAAGTTCGTCCGGCGTCGTACCGCAGTTCTACGCCTTTGGGCACAGCGAGAGTCGACTGTCCTTGCAACGCAACGGAGTCACCCAGTTCAACCAGCTTCTAACGACGGGAACACCCGTGGAGGTGGCGGGTGACCCAAGTCAGCCGAACGAGTTCCTGGTGGAGTTTTCAGGGCTGAATGCTCGGCCGGACGTCTATCGGCTTACGGGCGGGACCCAAAGCGATGACCTGTTGGTCCTTGGTGGCCGATTCGAGAGCGTGATCTACGGCGGTTTCGTCGGGGCCGCTCAGGAGACTTGGTACATCGACGAGGATTGGGATCGCCTGACCATTCAGACTGTTGATGTGGATCAAACCGCTGCTGAGGTTGGGTTTGTTGACACGGTGCAAGTTCGTCTCGACGCGGGTGTTGCCGCGATTGACATTGAAGACGCCGACCCGAGCGAAACAGGGCTCACGCGAGTGACAGCGGATGGCGGCAATACGCCGATCACGTTCTCCAATCCGACAACAAGTCTCCAGATCGTGACGTTCAATCCTGATTTGGTGGTCAACCAAGTCAGCCAAGATACTGAGTTTACGGCTCCCGTTTCGATTCTTGCTGCGGGGGTCTCGCTGAGCAGCCACCAAATCGCGACGGATGAAGCGACCGACACCATCGTGGGAACCTTTTCAACCGAAGATCCCCTTCTTGCCGATGGTTTCCAGATCGCTTTGGTGTCTGGGGAAGGTGATGACGCGAATGGCTTCTTCCGCGTTGACAATAACGACTTGGTTGTTGATGCATCTTTGGTCGGACTCACCAGCGTTGATCCGTCTGTCCGCGTTTCGGTGACCAGTCCCGCGGGTGATGTGCTGGAGCAAACGATTGCCATCAACCTGACATCGATCATCGATTTTGGCGATGCTCCTGCTCCGTATCCGGCTTCAGCCGAGCATACGGTCGGAGGCATTCGGTTGGGACCAACCGTCGATGGAGAATCCGCGGCTCAGCCGACGCCAAATGCCGATGGTGACGGGGACGATGAAGAAGGCGTGATGTTCGGCACGGTTCAAGTCGGCGCACTGAACCAGAGCGTCACGGTCAACGTCCAAGGCGGCGATGGCAAGTTGGATGCTTGGATTGATTTCAACAGCGACGGCAACTGGGGTGGCCCGGGCGAACAGATTCTTGATTCGGTTGATGTGGTCGCCGGTGACAACCTGTTGACCTTTGATGTGCCAGCGACGGCTGAATCGGGATCGACTTTGGCACGATTTCGTTTGAGTTCGATAGGCAGTCTGGGTCACGGTGGAGCAGCTTCGGATGGCGAGGTGGAAGACTATCAGATCACGATTGTCGAACCGACCGCGAGCCTGACCAATTTTCAAGCTGCGACACCGATTGCGTCCGCTCCCTCTTCGTTCTTAGGTGCAGCTGCTGCCGATATCGACGGTGATGGTGACCTCGATTTATTCAGTGCGTCGCAATTTGATCATCGCGTCGCTTGGTACGAGAACGACGGATCAGGTCAAAACTTCACGGAGCACCTTATTGCCGATAACGTTTTGGATGCCCGAAGTGTCGATGTCGCTGACCTCGACGGTGACGGGGACCTCGATGTGTTAAGCGTTTCCGCGCTCGATGGCAGGATCAATTGGCATGAAAACTGGGGCGAAGAACAGTTCGGCTCGACCCTTCTGATCAACAGCAACAGTAGTGCCGCCGGCGCGACCACGGTGCGCACGGCGGACATGGATGGTGATGGCGACCTGGATGTACTCGCTGCAGCGCTGGGTGACGACAAAATCGCTTGGTACGAGAACAACGACGATCGAACCTTCACTGAACGGATCGTTGCAAGTGCGTTCGAAAGCCCTTTCGACATTCACGTATCGGACATCGATAACGATGGCGATCTGGATGTCGTGAGTGCCTCTGGGAACAACATCGCCTGGCATCGCAATAACGGGAATGGAAACTTTGATACGGTCATCATCACTTCGGATGCCTTCGCAGCACGAGATGTCCACGCTGCCGATGTCGATGGTGATGGCGATATCGATATCCTTTCGGCTTCTCAGAATGCCGATCGGATCGCCTTGTACGTCAACGACGGAAACGAGGCCTTCAGCGAACAAGTGATTGAAACAGCCGATGGCGCCTACGGCGTATCGGCAGCGGACGTCGATGGCGATGGTGATCTTGACATTCTGACCGCGGCAAACTTCGACGATGCGATCGCTTGGTTCCGAAATGATGGCGGGCTATCCTTCACGAAAACGACGATCGACGCCGATGCCGACGGAGCCAAACGCGTCTTTGGGGCAGATGTCGACGGAGATGGTGATCTCGATATTGTTGGTCTGTCGTCGGAGTTTTCGTGGTATGAGAACCAAAGTCCTGACTTCGGTGATGCACCGGCACCCTATCCGACGACAGTGGCCGATGGCGGCGCTAGTCATGCGCCGATCGGACCGACGCTCGGGTCGCTTCGCGATGAAGAGACCGATGGCACGCCATCAGTGCTAGCGGATAGTGATGGGGACGATGAGGATGGCGTTACCTTTGGCACAATCCAGGTCGGTGCGCTCGACGCGACAGTGACGGTCAACGTGCAGGGTGGCAACGCGAAGTTGGATGCTTGGATCGACTTCGACGGCGACGGGAATTGGGGCGGACGCAGTGAGCAAATCTTCGCTTCACGCGATCTTGTCGTTGGCGACAACGTGCTAACGTTCGATGTTCCCCCCAGCACGATCGCGGGGGAAACCTATGCCCGGTTCCGGCTCAGCACGGAGGGTGGACTGGGGCACGGCGGCCCCGCCGATGACGGTGAAGTCGAAGACTATGCCGTCACGATCATCAGTCCCAACCAGGCCCTTGGCGTGTTCGCGCCACAGGAGATCCTCGACATCACGCACACCGCCACCAATGGTGCCTGGGATGTACAAACGGCCGACATCGATGGCGATGGCGACCTGGATCTCGTGACCGCGTCGGCATCCAACAGTCGCGTTGGCTGGCATGAGAACGATGGAAACGAAAACTTCACCGTTCATGAGATTTCCACCACCGCGTTCTCCGTACGCAGCATCCGCGTTGGGGACATCGATGGGGATGGTCACCTCGACGTGGTGGGAGCGAATGTCGGCAACGACACGATCCATTGGTACCAAAACGACGGAAACGAAGTCTTTACACAGCGAGTGTTTGCTTCCGGCGTGGACGGATTCCGCGGCGTTGAACTTGCGGACCTCGACGGTGATGGTGACTTGGATGTTTTGAGTGCGTCCATCAACGCCGACACATTCATGTGGCATGAATACCGTAAAGACACTGATGACGTCGTTGATCATGTCATCGATGCGAGTGCCGACGAAGCCTACAACGTCCGCGCCGTAGACATCGACGGCGATGGGGATTTGGATGTCCTTGGGGCATCCGTCAGCGACGACACGATCGCTTGGTACGAGAACGACGGAACGCGAGGCTTCACCAAGCGTGTCATCTCAAACTCCGTCGATGGGGCTCGCGATGTCGTTGCGGCCGACCTGGATGCGGATGGGTTCATGGATGTGATCACGGCATCAAGCTTTGATCACACAATTGCTTGGTACATGAATGACGGCAGCCAGAACTTCGCTCCGCAAACCCTCGTCAGCGGTGGCTTCAATCCGTCGAGCGTCGAGGTGGGTGACCTCGATGGTGACGGTGATTTAGATATCGCAGCCGTATCGGTGAGCAACGATCGTGTAGCTTGGCTGGAAAACCTAGGTGACGGCACGTTTGAGTCATTGAGCATCATCAGCTCCGAAGCGGACGTCGCACGCCGGGTGCATCTGGCGGATCTGGACAGCGATGGCGATCTCGACATCCTCAGTGCCTCATCAGGCGATAACAAGATCGCCTGGTATGAGAACATCACGATGGACTTTGGCGACGCGCCTGATCCCTATCCAACCACGATGGACCAGGATGGAGCGCGGCACATGGCCTTTGGTCCTCGACTTGGTGAGCTGCGCGATATCGAAGTTGACGGTGCTCCAAGCACGCTTAGCGACGGAGATGGCGTTGACGAAGACGGCGTCATGTTTGGTCATGTTGCCGTGGATCACACCATGGCCGCGTTGAATATCGATCTTCAAGATGCGGAAGAGGCCCGAGTCGACGCTTGGATTGATTTCAATCAGGACGGCGACTGGGATGATCCTGGTGAGCAAATCCTTGATGCGGCACTCGTCTTACCTGGGTTGCAAACCATCAATTACGCCGTTGGATCGGGCGCCATTGCCGGAGAAACCCTCGCACGCGTTCGCGTCAGTGAAGAGGGAGGACTTGGAACGACGGGTGCAGCGGACAATGGCGAAGTCGAAGACTACAGAGTCGAAATATCCGAACCGACGTCGGTCGTCGGACGCCATGTGTTCTATAACCGGTCGTTCTTTGACGGCAGCTCACCGAGTGTCCCTAACGGCCTCAATGATGTCGCGGCCATCGACCCCACAAAATCGCCGCTTTTGCCCGGTGGCGTCGCGACATCCGCCAACTACACCAACTTTGCCAAAGGCATCAACGGGATCTTCATCGATGTCGCCAACCTGCGTGGCGAGCCGTCTGCGGATGACTTTGAATTTCGCGTTGGTAACAACAACTCGCCGTCTGCCTGGCCCCTGCTCGCTGAGGAGGCCGTGATCGAACGGATTCCCGGCGCTGGTATCGATGGCTCCGACCGCATTCGTGTCACGTGGGGCGACAACGTGATCGAGAAACAGTGGTTACAGGTCACGCTTCTAGCCAATGCAAACACGGGTTTGGCTGCTCCCGAAATCCACTATTGGGGCAACGCGATCGGTGACACCTATGAGTCATCAGTCAATACGCAAGTCAATGCGACCGACCAAATCCGAATCCGTAGCCATCCTCGCAACTTCTTAAGTCCCGCCGCTGTTGATGATGTCTTTGACATCAACAAGGACCGTTTCGTCAATGCGACCGACGAGATCATCGCCCGCAACAACAGCACCAATTTCCTTTCCGACTTGAACCTGATTTCAGCACCTTCGTAATCGTTCCACCGTCCCTCACGTCGGCGCAAGCGGTTCGCATGGCGCTGGCAAACCTGGAGTTTCAATTGCCATGATCCAATCCATTTTTTCCTCCCTCACGCTCACAGTGTTTTGGGTTGCCATGACCCAGGCAACCAACGCGGCGTTGTTGGTCGACATTGGCGACCACGTGCTGCTACCAGACACACCAAATCAGACCATCACGGTGACGGTTTCCGGTGGAGACTCCGTGCAAGGCCTCAACTTCAATCTCCAGATTGATGATGATGGAGTCAACAAAGCACCGAGCATCTCCGCCGTCGATATCACCGGTCCGCAAACCATCTTCGGCAGCAACAATACGGGACAAGTGGACCAGGGCACCGGTGAGCTTGTCGCCGGATCGCAGTTCGGGCTCCGGACAACCACCGCAGCCGCTGGCACCGTGATCGCGGATGGGATACTCGCCCTCGTGACGCTCGACACCACAGGGCGATCCGAAGGCAGCTTCACATTGAATCTGGACAATACGCTCAACGGACCCACTGACTTTGCGGGGCTGGCCGTCAGTCAGTTCGACAATGGTAGTTTGACCATTTCGGCCACCGCGATTCCCGAACCAGGGAGTTGCGTTCTGTTTGGAATGATCGGACTCGTTTTCGCTTCCAGCCGACGCAGAACAAGTCGAATTCGCGTTCGATCTTAAGTGCCGGAGACCACCCGACGCTGCATGCCGAAGCCAAAGGGCAACGTGGATGTGGTTGAGGTGGAGTTAGCCTCGTCTCGCACCGTCGCCTTCGTCGGTTGGCAGAGGAAGATGATTCATTACGTTCTGAATCTGTTCACTCAGCTGCACCGACAGCGGTTGGGCGGCGGCAAACTCTTGTACCTGAGAAGGTCTTCGAGCCCCGGCCAAGACTGCGCTAACACCCGGTTGATTGAGCACCCACGAGATCGATAGCTCGGCGACGCTGCAACCAACCTGGCCGGCAATGTCGGTTAGGCCGTCCACCAATCGGTGAGCGCGCTCTCGAGCCCGTCCCTGGAAAATGGCGTAACCGGGGCGGCTGTCACCATGGGCAAACTGATGGTCGCGACCGATGCGTCCGGCCAGCAAACCTTTCATCAATGCCCAATACGTGAGTACCGCGACACCGTCGCTCGCGGCGGGCGAGATCAACTCTGCCAAAGTGTCCTGTTGCAAAAGATTCAGCGGACACTGCATGGCCTCGCAGGGCCCCACAGACGCAAATTGTTGTCGTTGTTGCGTGGTCGCATTGCAAATTCCAATGCGGTCCGCCAACCCGCGTCTTCGGAGTGAATGAAGTGCATCGGCGCTCGCTTCGATCGGTACGTCTTCGTCGATGCTATGCAGCATCAGACAATCGAAGCGATCGATTCCCAATCGAGATAAACTCTCCTCCGCATCGGCGACCAACGTGGACGGCCTCGCGTCAACATATCGCCTACCGGATGCGTCATACCGCTGCGCGACCTTGCTGATCACGCAAAACGAATTTCGATCGATTCGCCCAGCATTCCGTCTCATCGCTCGCCTCAGTGCGTCGTCCGACTCACCAATCAGACCATAGCTGTACGCGGTGTCGAAGCTACGAATCCCACAGTCCAGTGCGGCGTCCATCGTCGAGTCGACGTCTTTCCGCGTCACTCCGATCGTCGTGACACCCGCGATGGGCCATAAGCCCAGCACGACTCGCCCGTGAATCCAAGTGCCGATGCCAGGAAGGTCGTTGGTATTGAGATCGTCGTTGGCGACCGTCATTCCAACTGGCATCCACCGCCACAGCAACGCGGCATCTCGCAAGGCTCTCCCGTCGATACGGGCAGGCTCGAGGTGCCGCTGGTGTTGGGAGTGGCGGGCACAGCGATTTGCCGAACGACCGAACGGCTACCACACGTGGGGCACGCGGCCGCATCGGAAGGCGACCTCAACAGAATCTCATTCGTATCATTGCAGTCGCTGCAGTGAAAATCAAACAGTGGCATCGTGACGATTCTCCTCGATAGAGAGACCAAGCTGACCCCAACAACCTACACTCGCTCCCGACGGACGTCACGAGCGTCGATTCGGTTAGCGGCCGGGGAAGAACTGGCCGTTGGAGAACCGGCCCGACTGAATTGGAGAGGTTGCGGAACTTCGACGAATCGTCGTCGATGGCGACGGAAGTGGTGCCGTCGACGGTGGCGTGGAGGCGGACGCCGTGGAACCAGTTTGATCCGCCAGGCTCCAACGCTTTCCATTGAGCCCGTCTCGCGCACTCCATTTCAGACCGGGCACAAACATCAGTGAGGCGATGCTTGTCCCATTGACCGACGCCGTTCCCCACTCGGTCTCCACCGTGATCAACTTCAAATCAATGGCCCCGGTAATCGAGTCGCCATTGAGCATGACGACCGTCGTCGTCGCATCGTCGGCGGACGCAAAACGGATCCCGGCGACTTCAGAAAGCGGAATGCTGGCGGTTCCAAAGGATGTCTGCATCTGCAACTGCGTCGTATCGGTGAGCGTGCCTTCAATGACCGCGTTGATGGTCAAGGCGACCGTCACCGATAGCGGGCGAGGCGTTGGTGATGGCTTGGCATCGCGGATGGGCTTCGCTTTGGTCGGAAACGCCTTCATGGGCTCCGGCTTCGTGGGCAACGCTTTGGGTGGGGCGTCTTGAGCGGAGCCGAGCAACGAGTGACTCGCGATGGACGCGCCGAGGATCCAAGCAGCGGGTCGGGTGGCGGATAAGAACGAACGCGTCTTCGCGAGAATGTTCATGGGGTTAATTGGGGTTGTCGCGGGATGTTTCAGCGGGATTCTGCTGGTCATCCTCCAAATTAATCGCGCCGAGCAAGAATCAACCCAGATTAAGGTGAAACGGGTGATAAATGGTGAAACTCGCGTTCGATTGGATCGGAACCCGGTGGATCGTTGGCCGCCCTATCTCAGCTGGGCCTATTCAGCTGGGCCCTGTCCGGCTGGCGGAAGATCCAGGCAGCTGGTGCTGAGGTAGGAACTCCAGAACAAAGGACGGTCACCCGTTAAGTCTGTCACGTCTTCGTCGGCTTTCCCTAGCAGCGGTTCCGAGGCGGCGCTGAGCGGCGACCCACGCAGGATCTCGATGCCGCGCCGCTTGGCCTCAGCGAGTCCCGTGAACGGCGTCTCATTGGCGAGTTCACCGACCAGCATCGCCGCGGAGTTCCCACCGGTTGCCCATCGGCTAACCAAGAGATGGCGCACGCCGGCGGCACGTAGCGTTGTCAACGTCATGAACACTTCGTTTCCGTCACCTAGCCGAGAACTCGCGGCGGTACGAAAACCGGGCAGCATCACTGTTTGCGGTCCACTCGCGGGCATGCGAAGCCATCCGCGCAAGTGGTCCCAATCCGCGACACCGCTAGTACGTCCCAGCGAAGTATCGACGGGAACAATTGGCGTGGCCAATAGATCGCCAACGACGGGCGTCACCGGCGCCGCAATGATCAAGTGTCCGATCTCCATTCCCAGTCGCTGTGTCGGAGGGCAATTGGCCGGCGTGGCGACGAGGGGTTCGACCAACGGCAATAGGATTTGTTCGACCATGGCGCTGTTTTCTTCAGCGACACGCGGGTCAAAGAAACGTCCCGTCACCAGGGCGACGCGATCGGCGTCCGTGGCGGCTCCCACATGACGCAACGCCAAGCCCGGCGTCGGTGCGTAGGCCACCTTCATATCATCCACCCACATCGACGGTCCTATGCCATCCTCGGGCGCCTCATCAACTGCATCAAATTTTTCGAAGAGTTCAAACGGCACGTACCAAAGCGGACCATCAGGCACAATCACGACTTCACTGAGTCCCTCGGCGGACCAACTCGCCCCGGGAGGCAACAGCACGTCCCGTAGTTTGCGCATCGCCAATCGCCATGACTGTGGATCAGGTGAAAGACGAGCTCCGCGACTTCGATTGGCACCGATCTCCTGGAGCAGCTTTTGAACGAGGGCAGGAATCCGCTGCGCCGCCAGGACCGTCCAAGTACGAGTGCGACCATTCCGTGTGGAAGTTGCGATCAGTTTCGAACCGTCAAAGATGAACGTCAGTAGACCCACATCCTCGGGCAACGTTTGCAGATCCGATTCCGAGACCTCCGGCGGATTCATCGTTGGAATGACGGCCCGCTGGAGGGCCAAGTGAGAAAGTCGAGCTTCCATCTCGTCGGCGACGACGGGCGAACGAACCGACACACCGGCGCGAATCGCGGTAGCGATCCCGACACCGGCTTCTTCCGTCTGGACCATCGCCGGTGGATTCAGCAGAGCTTGCTGGACGCGGTCACGAAACTCGACCACCCCGGGAGGTGCCATTTGGAGCGTTTGACGTTGCAAGTCTGACAACGATGCCTGCGGCTCCGAAACCAAGCTGCGCCACTGCAAGAGTCGTCCTCGCAGGGGCAGTTGATGTAAGAAACGGGCGGCCAACAAACGGTCGGTGGCAATCAGCGTCTCGTCCCCCTGATTTTGCATGGCCGACAATCGGAGCAGAGCTAGATACATCGCCGTCGTGTCATTGAGATGCGATGCGACCGCATCGACCGGATCGCGTCGCCAGCGATTCAGATCAGCACCCTCAGCAAAGCTGGCAATCATCCGTTTGCCAGATTGGTTGCCAAGACTGCGCCCGATCATGGCATTGACGAGGCTGAGTTGAAAATTCCATGGCATGGAAATCCGATCTTCGCGACTAGCTCGACGCGAACTCGAGCTACGTTGACTCAGTGCTTTCCCGGATGTGAATAGGGCCAACGCTCCCATGGCATCGGCTGCGGGGCCACCTGTCGACGAGCTGATTTGGCCGCCTTTGGCGGTCTCCAGACACGCACGCACGTAAGCGCCGTAGGCTTCCAAACGCGGCCACAAGACGTCGCGGCGCGACGCAATCACGGTGGCCGCGGTCAAGTGTTCTTCGCTCGACTCGTACCGCCCTGCCCGGCATGCCGCATCGGCAGCTACCAAATAACAATGAAGCGATGCCAATCGTGACTCTCGAACGAGGGTCCGAGCGGCGATGACCGCCGATTGCTCGACCGCGGGAAGCTGGCTAACGACGGCGGAACCAACGGCCAACTGAAACGCCTCCCCGATGCATTCAAACTCGCCCAGTACTGCCGAAGCATTTGCAATTGATTGCGCCAGAGCCAAAATTTCCGAACTGGCCGGCAGCGCAATCTTGCCTCGGTCGTCGCCCTGGCAAGCGACGTGCAGGGCTGCCAGAGAGAGCCACGGTGTGATCGGGTGGGCGGCCCCGCTGACCGTGCTGTAACGCTTCATGCGATCAATGACGGTTGGGTCTTCCAAGATCCCCAGGTAGCCAACACCACGCATCGCGCCGATCAGGACCCGAGCCGCGGGCACGGTCAGCTGGGCAGGATACTTTGTTGCCTCCAATAATTCCGAACCCATCGGTTCATGGTCGGCCAGCGGCCCAAGGACCACACGGCGACGATGGGCGATAACCGCCAGGCCTCGCATCACCTCGACGGCGTCAATCGATTTCAAGTTGGCCGTTTCAATGACGCCACCCTGCTGGAGCCGTTGCTCCGTCAAGATCTGGCCGCCAGCGATTTGAAGGCTGCTGGGAACCGGAAATTGCCGGACCTGATTCGCTTCCGGCCAAAAACGGCGCTGCGTCGCCGCAATCGCATCAGGTCGATTCAAAGCTTCCCAGCGAACGGCACCAAGCCAACCACGATAACGAACCGCGATCCGGATGGCGGCGTCGGTGGTGGCTTGGCAGGCGAGAAGATCACCGGCGTGCCACTGACACTCCGCCAACAGTGCAAGGACTGGAATCGAGTCGAGCCACTTTCCATTGATGTCCGTTCGCGTTGAACGCTGAGCGGCGTCAATGGCGTCCAATGCGGATTCCAAGTCCCCATCTCGGTAAAGCCGAAGCGCCGCATAGTAAGCGGGGGAGGGATACTGGCCGCCGACGTCGTTTAATCCCAAACCTTGGCCAGGGCAACGTGCGGTTGGCATCACCGCCATCACAGCGACCATGAAGGTGCTGACCGCCAACGTGACAGGGTGTCGATTCATTGCGTTCAAGGAAGCCAATCCAGCGGAGACGACCTAATTAGCAACAAGCTAGAAGCGTCCGTGACGGAGCCGCTGGCTGACAGAGTCATCTCGTACGCTGCCGGGATCGCCCGCACACGATCGCCAATCGCGGACTCCCCGTGCCAGTCTACCCCACAATGTCGCCGATCATGCGGAAATTCTGTATGCCTAGAGCTCGGCGGCATCGATAGCGAGCTTGACGTCTTCGTTGCCGTAAATGATCGACAGGAATGCGGGTAAGTAGCGATCAACCATCGCTCCGCCAACATACAGAACGTGGTCCAGGATCGCATCGTCGGGGAGCTCCTGGCCAATGGGAATCGCGGTGTGGTACCTGACCTCACCGTCTTCCATGTCCATCTCAAATTTGCCCATTTTGAGCCCGTAGTTCGCCCTCGTAATGGCTTCCGCGATTTGCTGTCGGTGTCCTTCTGGAATCTTATTGGCCGGATGAGTGAAGACCTGGATGAGAGCATCCTCCACAGCGATCAGCACGCGAATATCGCCATGTTTCCCCTCGAATACCAGTCGAAAGAGGCCTCTTTCGTCATCCTGGTCATACTTCACGCTACCCCGCTCGAGATAGGCGCTGTACTGGTCAACTTGGGCAGACATGCGGACGCTCCTGTGGGTGAACATCTGACGAAATCGATCCAAATGTATGTCGTAGGCGCATGGAAACCCTCATTGGACGCTTCAAACCACGAAAAATGTTCGGGTTTTAGGGGTTGGGAACCAAAAACACATGCAAAACGTCCTACCTAAATCCGCGTAAAGAACCGGAGGCGCTGTTGCGAAGCCGAGACGCCTCGGGGGGGACGCACCGCAGCTTGGATGCAACGTGTCAGCCTGCACGGATGCGACGATCGTTCGTACTGAATCGAACCATTTATTGCAATGGTTTTGACAAATCGCTGGAGTCCGAGGTGAAGTCAACGATTCTGGAATCCCACGGTGCATCGGCTCTAGGGCCGTCTTGCGAAATCGTGACGATTGCGCCGGCTATCGCACCTGTAGGGAAAAGCTTGTCGCCGCCGGTCGGATGATCCGATTTTCCCGAATAACCGTTGCTGCCTGAACCCGACACATGAAACGCATGCAGCTCAAGTCTTTTCGAAAGTACCAAGCCTGATGAAATCAGCTCGAACGCTCCGCCGCCGACTCGCCCAGTTGGTCAACGGATCCGCCAAGGCCGACGAATCCGCCGTGAAGGCGCGTCGGGGAGCCTTGCTGCTGGAAGCGCTGGAGAACCGTCAATTGATGGCCGGCGATGTCGATCTATTTGCCACCGATGGAACGTCATCGTCGGACGACACCGATATCACGGTCCAGTCGAGCGATTCCATCAGCGACCGAACGCCCCAGGGCGAACCTGGCCAGGACTTGGTTCAATTTGCCAGGGATCTCGATGCCGCCGGTGTCGAGATCTATGGCGCCGATTGGTGCCCCGCCTGCACAGCTCAAAAGGAACTCTTTGAGGACGGTGGCGATGACCTGCCATTCACCGATGTGACGCGTCCTGACCGAACCGTTGACCCCCAGTTCTTGACGCCCTCGATCTTTCCAGATCCCAATGATCCGTCGCAGGTCTCGGCGAACCCTCAGTTTCCGACGTGGGTGTTTCCAGATGGATCCTTTGCCGTCGGGGTGCAGTCGTTGGAGGATATCAGCATCCAGTCAGGAGTGGCGATTCCGACCAATGCGGATCAGACGCCGTTCTTTGACGAGATTCCAAATCAAACCGTCGCACTTGGGTCGCCCGTGCACGTGCCAGTGGATGGTTATGACCCGGAGGGCGGCGATCTAACCGTCACCGTTTCGGTCGCGGATCCGAGCTTGTTGGAGGCGACGGTGCTGACCGGCAATCGCAGTCTACGACTGGACATGGTCGGCTTTGGCGACATGGTGTTCGAACTCTTTGAACAGCGTGCCCCTAATGCGACCGGACGAGTGATCGAGTTGGCGGAAGACGACTTTTACGACGGCATCATCTTCCACCGAGTTGTCGACGGATTCGTTCTGCAAGCCGGCGATCCAAATGGCACCGGACAGACCGGTTCATCGTTGGGGACGTTCGATGACGACTTCCACCCCGACCTACAACACACCAGTCGGGGCATCCTGTCGTTTGCGAAGACACCGACCGACGATACCAACAACTCGCAGTTCTTTATCACTGAGACGGCAACGCAGTTCCTCGATTACCAGCACAGCGTGTTTGGTGTCTTGGTCGAAGGCGAGGACTCACGCGAAGCCATCAGCCGACAGGAGGTCAATCCTTCCAACGACAGACCGACGACGGACGTGGTCATCGAAGAGGCCACGATCTTCAATGACAACGAGAACTCGGTCTTGATGCTCAGGGCGCTTGCGTCATCGGGCTCCACCGAAGTCACGGTGACGATCACCGACAGTGACAACAATTCCTACGATCAGGTGTTCACCGTGAATCTGGCGGGCGACACGGTCAACGCTCAGCCGTACTTGACGCCCATCACCGATCCCACACCAGTTGCCAACAACACGTCAGCGAACTTGCAATTGCAGTCGGTCGATTTGGAAGGCGACCCGGTCCAGTATTTCGTCAATTCCAGCGACCCCAACGTCACCGCATCGGTCAATCCGACGACGGGTGCCGTGACGGTGACGCCCAACAACGGATTCGTCGGCACGACCAATGTGATCGTCGGCGTGGAAGTGGCCAACAATGTCGGTTCGGCAGTCGACACCCAAAGCGTTCCATTCACGTTTACCCAGTCCACGACCGCCACGGCACCAACGTCGATTGACCTTGCCGCGGCGAGCGATACCGGTAGTTCGTCAACCGACAATGTGACCAATGCGACCTCGATGACGTTTGAGATCGCCGGTGTGACCGTTGGCGCCACGGTGGAGATCGTCGATACGAGCAACGGGACCGTCGTGGGTACTGCCATCGCCGCCACGACCACGACGGCCATCACGACCAGCAACTTGGCGGCCCTCGGCGACAACACTTACACCTTGGCGGCACGGCAGCGTGTCGACGGAGTGACCAGCACGCTATCGCCGACAATTTCTGTGACGCTCGATCGCGGCTTGCCGTCACTGGATCGCAATTCGGTGTCCTTGACGGCGAATGTCGACACGCTGTACTCAACCGACGTCGTCAGCGCCGAGGAGGGCAGTGGCGTTGCGTTCGCCTTCAGCACTGCCCCCGCCGGTGCAACCATCAACCCGAGCACCGGCGTCATCAGTTGGACACCGACTACCGCTCAACTGGGCGATAATGTGCTGACGATTGAGCTGACGGACGTCGCCGGCAATGTTCGCTCCGAATCGTTCACCGTCGCTGTCGCGGGTGATCCCCTCGCGGGCGTTCGCCTGGAAGTGACCGATCTGAACGGGAATCCAGTCGATCGCGTGAACGTGGGCGAAGAGTTCCTGCTGACGATGTACGGGGTCGATGAGCGTCCCAACAGTGAGCTGGGAGGGATCTTTGCAGCCTACGCCGATGTGCTCTTTGACGGAACGCTGGTGCGAGCGATTCCCGGCACGATTGAATATGGAATCGGCTTTGGTGTCACTCAGCGCGGCACGCTTCAAACGAACCTGATTGACGAATTGGGCGCCGCCTCGAATCAAACCACGCCCAGCCAAGACCGTGAATCCGAAATTGCCACAATCCGATTCGAAGCACTGTCGTCCGGCTCGGTCAACTTCGTTAGCGAGCCTGCCGACCAAAGCGCCAGCGATGTGCTGTTGTTCTTCAACAATAACCAGGTCCCCGCCTCGGCCGTTAGCTACGGCAGCACTCCCTTGGCCATCGGCCAAAACTTCACCGCAGTTGCCGACACGTTTACGGTATCCGAAGATTCTGCCGCGACGGTGCTGGATGTTTTGGCCAACGATACGATCGTCTCGGGCGCCGGCACGTTGAGCGTATTGGATGTGTCCCAACCGGTTTCCGGTGGGACCGTCGTGCTGAACAACGGTGTCGTGCAGTTCACTCCAGCGAGTGACTTTTCGGGCACGGTTCAGTTCACTTATCGTGTCGCCGACGGCACCGGTGCTCAAGAAGACGTTCCTGTCACCGTCAACGTGACCGCCGTCAACGATCCGCCGGTCGGTGTCGATGACACATTCGAGTTCCAAGCCGGATCGCCAGTTCAATCATTAGACGTGCTTGCGAACGAAGCCGGTACGGCCGAGCCTGGCGAGTCCTTGTCCATCACCAACGTCACGACCCCAACCAATGGTGGAACGGCAACGATTGCCACCGACGGACGCTCGGTGAACTACACGCCACCGGCAACATTTGTCGGAACCGAGACATTCACGTACACACTCTCCGACGGAACGTCGACCGATACGGTGACGGTGACGATCACGGTGACCAGTCCCGATGCTCCGCCCACGGCGGTGAATGATGCGTTTCCTGCCAGCGGCGACCCGGCCATCAACGAGGATGCAGCCCAAGCATCCTATGATGTGTTGGCCAACGATACTCGAGACGTCGATAACCAAGCGTTTACGATTTCCGCCGTGGGAACGCCTTCTAGCGGAGGGACGGCCAGCGCATCGAGTGATGGAACGCAGCTGCTATATCAGCCGGCCGCCGATTTCAACGGCATTGAGACAGTCACGTACACCATTCGAGACACTGGTGGCGGATTGTCGACGGCGACGGCGACCTTCACGGTAACCAGTGTCAATGACTTGCCACCGGTGGCCAGCGTGACCCGAAGCATTCTGCAGAACACGACCAACGAGGTGGTGGCAACGATTGGAGAGATGGGCGTCAACCCAGACTCGGGCGAGACGCTGACGTTTGTGAATTTGTCAACACCTTCGGCTGGAGGCAGCGCTGTCGTCAGCAGCGACGGACAACAGATCCTTTACACGCCGGCAACCGACTTCAGCGGCGAAGAAACACTCACCTTTGTGGTCCGTGACAGCGCCGGTGCGGAGAGCGCCAGTGGAACCGTGACGATCACCGTCCAGGAATTCTTGCCGCGCAGTTTGACGGTCGAACTTGGCGCGTCGATGGGTTTCTTTGCCGACTACTCGGCACTGCGAATCACGGGTGTCAACGCGCTCGATGAAACCGTCGACATCCCGTTGTCGGACAGTCGGATCACGCAAACCGACAATGGTCTGGTGTTCGATGATTTCCTTCCCGGCGAGTACGTCCTGAACATTCCTGCGATGCCATTCTTTACTGGCGGCGAAGAAGCGCGTCAGATTCCATTCGAAAGCGAACTGGCCGAAGGTGACGAGCAGTTGAGCATCGAGATTGGACGGCTGAAGGCCGAGTTCATCTCGGTGCGGGACTGGTACTTCGATGCACCTCGATCCACGGCGCTGGTCATGGTCGATCCAGGTGAATCAGCACTGGTGGCGCAGCCTAGCAACGCCGCTGAGTCCGAACTGAATGACTTGGAGTTCGAATTGAGTGCCGATGCGTCGGAGGTGACGGTTCGTGCCACGCGACTTGCCGACGACAGCACCACCGAAACGGTTTCGGGTAGTTCGACTTTGTCAAACACACGCGCCGTGGAGACTCGTGGTAGCGTCAATGAAACCCGCCTGTTGGTCATCAATTTGGATAACGACGGAGTGGCACTGGCCGCGTCAGCAGCATCTGGTGAGCCGATTGCATCTGGTGAGCCGATTGCGGCTGCCGGCGAACCCATCTTCGTTGCTCCGCCAGCCGTCGCTGCGGAGCCGACGGACCCCGCCGTTGAAAGTGTCACCGTTGCCGATGCGTTCGTGCCAACCGTGTCTTCAGAGCCGCCATCGGCAGCCGTTAGCGACGATGTATCCAGCACGGATGCAGCCATGCCGGATGTGACCGACGAAATCATCAGGATTTCGGACACCGAGGAGTCGGTCGCGCGTGGAGCCGATGAGGGCATCGATCTGTTCACGCAAGCCGTGGACGAGGTCTTGACAGACGGCGAACTAGCCGACTGAACCTAGCAGAAACCCGATTTCGGGAAAAAAGCCGGAAAATCAAGGGTTTTGAGGGTATTTGACGGGTTGCGGGTTCTGTGGGAGGGACATAACACTTGTGCCGCGTTGGAGGGAATCGATCGGCGGTTGCCTTCCTAGCATTCCCGTTCAATCAATCCCATTTACAGGTGCCGCACATGGTAGTCTCTCCTCCCAAAGCTCCGACCAAGACTCAGATCCTGGCAAACATCGCCGAGGAGACCGAACTGAGCAAGAAAGATGTTGCCGCCGTCTTCGATGCTTTGGCGGGCGAAATCGAGAAGTCGTTGAAGAAGGGTGGACCAGGGCAATTCGCGATCCCAGGCTTGTGCAAGATCGTGCTCAAGGACGTGCCCGCCAAGCCGAAACGAAAGGGCAGAAACCCCGCCAATGGGGAGGAAATTTGGCTGAATCCCAAGCCCGCCAGCAAGAAGCTCACGATTCGCCCTTTGAAGGGCCTGAAGGAAATGATCTGAGCCGGTCATTCTCCGTCAGCACTCCCGATCGTTGTTAAATTGCTGATTGCCCTCGTCCGGACCCATCGGAGGAGGGCAATTGACGTTCGAGGCGACCATGTCCCGGAGCGGTCGGCGGCTGGTCAGATATGGGAATCCAGCGTCCGATTTGCTAAATTGAGCGAGGGTTCAATAGCACTACACCCGAGAAAGAGGACATCGGGCGACGCCAGCGACGTGGTTACTAGCTGAACGAACCATGGTGGTGATCGACTCCGCCCCCCGTTTTGAACCCGCTTGTTCGGCTCCATGGGTCGCTCTTTCATGTCACTGACCACAGCTCATACGGACTCAACCGCATCCTCTGGACAAGCTTCGCCGGCTGCGAAGACCTCGGAGTCAGACGTCGGGGAAGCTCGCCCCCGCGGCCAAGAGAAGCAGCGCGGCAAGATGGGCTCGGCACTGGGAGTCCGCATTAGCGGAACCGGTTCGTATGTGCCGGACAATGTCGTCACCAACGAAGACTTGGCGGCGCTCGGTTGCGACAGCGAGTGGATCGTGCGTCGTACCGGGATTCGACAGCGTCGACACGCCCTACCAGGTCAGGCGACCAGTGATCTATGCGTGGAGGCGTCGAAACGTGCCATGGAGGACGCAGGCCTGACGGCAGATGACCTCGATTTGATTCTCATCGCGACGATCACCCCCGATCACCCGACTCCGTCAACGGCATGCCACGTTCAACGACGATTGGGGGCCACCGCACCAGCGATGGACGTTGGTGCCGCTTGTGCCGGATTCATGTACGCCCTAGTAACGGCAGCAAATTTCATCGCGGCCGGAAACGCCCGTCACGTTTTGGTCGTCGGCGCTGATCTCATGAGTCGCACCGTCGACCCCGACGATAAGAAGACGTATCCACTGTTCGGCGACGCCGCTGGTGCGGCCATCGTGAGCCGCGAGAGCATTACCTGCGATCCAGAGTCGCCGGACAGATCCGGTACAGACGGTTCACGTCGCGATCCGTCCATGGAACACATCGGATTGCTGTCCTACCAGTTGGGAAGCGAAGGTTGCGGCGGTGAGATGCTTTGCATTCCCGCCGGTGGCACACGTTTGGCCCATTCACCGGAAACGCATGCCGACGGCCAGCAGTATCTTAAAATGGACGGTCGTGGTGTGTTCAAATGGGCGGTACGAATCTTTGACGAAAGTGCCAAGGACGTTTTGGCACATGCCGAGAAGCAGGCATCGGATCTCAAGCTCGTCATCCTGCATCAAGCGAATCAGAGGATCATCGACTCAGCGGTCTCTGACCTGAATGTGGATGCGGAACGCGTGTTCGTGAATTTGGATCGCTACGGCAACACCTCTGGAGCCAGCATTCCGCTGGCACTCGACGAAGCGGCGCGGGCGGGCGCCCTTCAACGCGGTGACTTGCTATTGCTTTGTGGTTTCGGCGCTGGGTTAGCTTGGGGGACGGCCATCGTTCGTTGGTAGTCATCAATGACGATCGCATTGGAAACGTTGTTGCCAAAGTCTTCGTATCGGTCCAGCGTCCAAACGACTTCTTTTGTCGCGCGATCTAACTCCACCAAGATGGGTTGACCAGGTCCGGCATGACAATTGCCGATAACCAGATGACCATTGTCCAAGATCTGGAGCGTCGTGACCCATGCAAATCGAATGTTCGGTAACTCATTTTGGTGGACTTGCCAAACGATCTCCTTGTTGGGCGTGACCTCCAAGATGCTGTGCCCATTCCCGGTGGCGATCAGCCGATTTCCATTCTCCAATTCGATCGCGCAGAACAGTCGATTACCAAAGGCTTCTGGACCATGCCCTTTCGCCGGCGGCCGACCAAATAGTGGTACTTCAAATTCCCAGAGGACGGTGCCGGAGCGGTCGTACTCCCGAACACATCCGTCGGCTTCATGGGCCACCAGGTAGGTTCCCGATGGGGTGGAACGCACCAAGCGAGTGTCGCTGTGGACGCTTGGATGATGAAGGGTTAGTGGGATCTGGTTCCGAACGGAGCCGCTCGCGGTCACTTCAATGAGTCGTCCAATTCCGGACTCGGCGATCATGGTCGCCCCATCGCTGAGTCGCTCAAATGCGTGCACCTCCACTTTTTTGCCGGATTGTTCGTGGGATGCGGCACTGTCATATCGCCAAACGATTTCCTGAGTTTCCATATCGATCTCAACGACGGATGCTCTGCCTTGCCGCGTCAGGATTCGGCCGTTGGGTAGCAGGTGCAAATCGTGAATCGAACCCCACTTCATTGACCAACCAATGGCCCCATCGGGTTCGATGACGGCCAAACGTCCGTTTCCCTGCAACAGGACTCGGTGCCGAGCCTGAACGGTCGATGGCAAGACCAACAAACCAACGGCAATCAACAGTGTGCGGTGAACGGAAGCCATTTTGGGTGTGGTCCCTGCGGTTGAATGAAGGTAGATCGTCCCGAGCGCGTCGATCACGACCTGTCGGGCTCTCCCGGCAGGATTCCTCGCTTGCTTGACACTGGCCCGACGCGGCGCGACGATGTGGGCAGTTCTTATCTCCCCCTCAACATAATCCATCGCTCATGTCTCAGCTGGAGTTCGCACCACCTGCTGCCGCGGTCCTCGGTCACCACGTCTTCGCTGACCTCGCCGACGGCGTCGTGGGGGATTCCGTGGTGCTCGCCCAATTGAGCGGGGTGAGCATGGCGATGTTGATTGCGGCCCTCTTCATTTTCGTGATGATCTTGGTCGTCATGTTTGTCTTCGCTAACTATTTCGGACTCTGGATCCAGTCCGTGCTCACCGAATCCAACATTGGGTTCCTTAACTTGATTGGTATGACTTTCCGGAAGGTGAATGCTCGTACGATCGTTCGCAGCAAGATCATGGCGACCCAAGCCGGCCTAGCGGATCCAGATTTGACCGGCAACACGTTGGAGGCCCACTACTTGGCAGGGGGCAACGTTCAGCAAGTCATTCGGGCGCTCATCGCGGCGAAGAAGGCGAAGACGATTTCGCTTACCTTTCGCGAGGCAACAGCGATCGACTTGGCCGGGCGTGATGTGCTTGAATCGGTCCAAACGAGTGTTTACCCCAAGGTCATCGATTGTCCACCGCGTGGCGCCGCCAAACCGTCCCTGGACGCGGTTGCCAAAGACGGCATTCAGCTGAAGGTCAAGGCTCGTGTGACCGTGAGGGCCAATCTCCAGCAATTGATCGGCGGTGCCACCGAAGAAACCATCATTGCCCGCGTTGGCGAAGGCATCGTTAGCGCCATCGGTAGCGCCGCCGACCACAAAGCCGTTCTTGAAAATCCCGACGTGATCAGCAAAGCCGTTCTCGCGAAGAAACTCGACTCTCAGACGGCATTCGAGATCGTCTCGATCGACATCGCCGA